>NZ_JBLXAT010000023.1:0-70745 GCF_048265805.1 Shewanella sp.
TCATTTGATCACATGACAAGATGCGCATCTACCTTAATTTGATGATTTTTATCTAAATCATCAGGGGATTCCTCAGGGCTAGATACCTCCGGCTACCCGATTAGGTTCTTATTCACCTACATGAATTTTTAGCAAAACTTCACTACCATCTAAATTTTTAACTAGCAATGGTAATATTTCTCCTGCTTCTTTATCCATTAACTTTTTGGCTTTATTCGCTGGGCAGCCAGGGATTTTACAACCATCAAGTTCAATAACTAGCTGACCAACTTTAGCTCCCGCTTTTTCTGCGGGGGATCCAGTGTGAACTTTATCGATCTTAAACTCAGTTATTTCAGGACTAAAGAATCCATCAACAGACACACCTGCGGTAATACCAATTTTACCTTCTGCGAAAGCACCAAATGATAAAAATAAGCTTAAAATTATAATCTTCCTAATTGACTTCAAGAGCCATACTCCTTTAAAAATCTAACGCATTACTAATGGGCTGCCGCAGCGCAGGCAGTCCCGTGGAGGCCACGTTGTTTGTGGCCGGAACGAAATTAAGTAACTTGTTATAAACCATTAAATGCAATCCAATTGTGTATAGCAGCCAAGTACAAGGGCGAAGAAGGGCCAAGCGAAACAATTTATCAATCCAAATCCTGCTGCCCATACATGCCTGCTACTTGCACTAAAATGCTTTGTAAACAAAGCGATAAAATACAACGCAACTGCCGGGGTTAGGTAGGCGAAAATACTAAAAGCTACTAGTGAGACGGTTTGATTGTCTCTCACGTACTCGGCCACACTTAAATACGAATAGAAAAAACCTGCGATTACACCCAGCACAGAAATTCCAGCTGTTGTTACCTTGCCAAAGCGATTCAAAGCTAAATAAAGTAACTCAGCCCAGCAAAAGGTAACAATAAAGACGATAAAGAATAGAGTCGCCAAATGTGATTCCCTATGGCTTATAACGATCATAACGCAACGGCGCGATTTTTCGTGTCCGTTGCCGTGGCTTGTTTTGTGAGTGACAGATGACGTAGGAGGTGCGCATGATGATGGGCTATTTGACTTCCTTGTATCTGAACTCTCCGTATTCCGCCAACCTTGAGAATGTTTGTTCCTTACTTGAAGCTGGCTGGCGGTGGCTGCGTGCAAGCTCGCTTCACCTGCGACGCTAACGCTTCAAGCGTGCCTGCATAAAGTTGTCCATGTTGAGCGTTTTGTTATGTTTTTAACCATAGTAATCTACTTGATTAATTACAGTTAAGTCGTAACAAAATTTTTTAAAGTTCTCCTCACCAAACAGGGAAAGAAGGCTTGGGACTGAAGGATCCCCTCATAAATCCGCCAGTGCATAGCCATTTTTTAAGAGCTGCTCAGCTAGAACTACCGCCGCTGCTAAGAGGTGTTGAGTAGTCATCTCGTAGTCTGGCCGCCTGAGGACTTCCATACCTAATCGAACGGTAGACAGAACATTTCGCTCTCTGACGGTATTCGCTTGAAAATGTCTGTCCCATCCTTGTTGCTGAGCATGTATTCCTGCCAGCCAAAACATGAGTTGCAGCATTAAAGCTATCAGCAAAATAACATCGAACCTTTTGGGACAACTCGTGCGGCTTTGACGCAGGCCTAATCCGTAAGCGGGACTCTTTAAGTCTCGGAAGGTTTCCTCGATTTGCATACGCTTTGCGTAAAGCCTCACTAACTGCTTGGGAGTATGAGCCGCTGTCGGTAAGTTAGTTGCCAATACCCATGGCTCCTTGGCTGAGTCAGCGTACACCTTGGGCGATGGATGGTGACAATTAGTTCGGGTAGAACGCTGATTCTTACGGCCTTTAGGCAAGGCTCTATACAGCGCTATTTGGCAGTGAATGGCATTGCTTTTGGTCAGTTTTTGATACCCAAGACTTTTGGCTCTGCTAGAGGCTTTGTTATGTAAGCTGCTGACGGGTTGCCAGTTTTCGGCACCGAGTTCAGCAAACTGGACTTTCCCTCTGACTCGACTCAACCAGTACCATCCGTGCGCCTCAACAGACTTGTACCATGGCACTTTAAATCCAGCATCACTGATAATGAGTGGGGTCACAGAGGAAGGTAAAATGCTTGCTAAGTCAGATAAAAACTGGTCATGAGCAGACTTAGAACACTGCTTTGAAAGTGGAAAGGCCTTTTCATATAAAGTGACCGAACGCCCTTGTAGCGCCACTGATGCACGGAGCACCATAAGTCTCTTGTGTTCACGGATATCAGACCAATCAACGAGCACCACCGGCATGGGGTTGCCCGCACAGATAAAGCTTGCGTGCCAACGATAGACGGCGAGTCTTTCTTGGTGCAGGTGATGGTTACCTAAAAGACGATCCATCCGCTTGATGTTGTGCTTCGTTCTCGCTTGGCAGGGTAAGTTACGACCAAGCTCGGTGAGCGTAAGCGTTTTGCTATCAAGCAATGCTCGACAAGCTAGCATCAAACTATTCAGTCGCTTTAAGTGCAGTTCAGGGCAGAATTGGTAGAGAGAATCATGTAAGATATTGAGTTCGCGCATCTTGTTGTCTGGTTGTTGTTTTTTGGCGAAATCATTTGATCACATGACAAGATGCGCATCTACCTTAATTTGATGATTTTTATCTAAATCATCAGGGGATTCCTCAGGGTGTAGTAGTCATCACGTTGATCATAGGTCTTTACCAAAATATGCTCAGGATCATCTCTCAGAGTAGAGGCAAGCGAATAGTCAACGTATTTAAAAAATGTCTCTTTTCGGTTTTTACTGTTCGAAAGTTCTCGAATGTCTTTTGTTTTAATATCAAGGCGATATAGGCGCTCAACTCGAAATGTATCACCTCGGTAATACTCAGGATATGACGCACCAATAATAAGATAGCGGTTACCTGACCAAGCGAGGGTTTCGATACGATCTTTATCTCTACTGAGCTGGGCTAGAGGGGTGAATTCTGTTGTAGGAAAATCCATCAACACTACCTGTGGGCCATCTTTGCTGTTGTAAACGGCGGCAATATTATTGCCATCAGGAGAGATAGCTGGCGATTGCATTATCGGTAGCGATGCAAATTTCTCATAAATATCTGCTGCTTCAGCAAAATTAAAACAAGATACTACGAGGCAATAGGCGAGTAAGATGATGGCCCGTTTCATTAACACTCCTTTGAATACTAAAACGATTCCTGATGGAGCATCATCTTACATTTTTATAACTTAAAAAATAAATAAGTTTAATAAAGTGTTATTTAGTTGCTCTTAGAATCACAAATTTGCTGTTACCTGCGACGGTCTCGCAGTTGCCAAATAACCGTTTGAGTTTGATGTGATAGCCCAAGTGACGATTGCCAACGACTTGTAACATACCACCTTGCTGCAACCGCTTTTTGGCATCAACAAACATCTGCCACGCAATATGGTCGGTGATGGCTTCGCCCTGATGGAACGGTGGATTACACAGCACTAAATCAGCGGCGACATCAGCTGGTAAGTTGGTGAGGCAATCATCCCAATGAAAATGCAACCGCTCCGTTGCGAGGCTATTGGCTAGCGATGCTAAACTTGCGCTGCTGACCGCTTGATAAGCGTCATCAACAAAATGTACGGACGCATTGGGATAACGCTGCGCCGCAGTAAGTCCAAGTACGCCGTTGCCACAACCCAAATCGACCACTTGTTTAAATTCGCCTTGTGGCAGATGTTGCAACATAAAGCGCGCGCCAATATCCAGCTTAGTCGCTGCAAACACATTGGCCATGCCGATTAAGGTCAGTTGTTCATCAGTTTGCCAGCGGACAGGCGGGGCGAGTGGGCGCGCCTTACCATCAGCAATGGCGGTGATTACCCGTGTTTTTTTCCACGTCAGGCTTGCACTGGCTGGGCCAAAATGTTCGGCAATTAATGCCAACAATGCTTGGTTTATATGCTTGGCTTTCGCCCCAATGAGAATACGGCTACCCGCAGGGAGGCTCTGACTCAACGCCTTGAGCTGCTCGGCAAAATAGTTGAGATTTTTAGGCAGTTTTAGCAAGGTCAGTTCAGCAGCAACATCGGTTAACGCTTCATCAGTTAACCAGTTGATAGCGTCACCACTCAGACGATTGACCTGTAGGTTCTCTTGCGCGCCTAAATGGCTAGTTTTCGCATCGGCGACCCAATGGATCTGTATCATCGGTTGGCGTTGACGTAGGCCACAGACCAATGCACCAAAGCTGTCGTTAATTATCAACGCGCTACCGGCGGCGGGTTCGGCGGCGATAACCTTAAGCAGGTGTTCATCGGCGGCATCCCAAGCTTGGAGGTTGGCATTAGCGTTGGCGGGGTAGCGCGTTAGCGTAAGCTGTAAATCATCTAATTGAAACTGGGTCGTCATAACGTTATTGGTTAACTCTTGGCTGCGGCAATTATCGCAGTAATTGGACTAAATGCCACGGGTTTAGCGTATCGCGGCGAGATCAATTAAGCTTGCAGCAAGAGTGAATGATGGAGTTAGGCTTGGGATATGTCGCAGCTTTCGTTACTTGAGACACCACCGAACAGAGATTGCAGCGCGTTGCCGTGGCAACATGTGAGGCAATATCTATCGCTTAAGCAGCAACAGTTACTGCAAGCGGAGGCGGCGCAATATCCGTTTGAACGGCCAACATTAACAGCTTATGGCAAACAGCATGCGATTCCGCGCCAACAAGTATGGTTTGCCGATGATGGATGCGATTATCTTTATTCCGGCTTGATGATTTGTGCGCAGCCTTGGCCGCACTATCTACTGCGGCTACGCTTGCAGCTTGAGCAGGAATTTAACCAGCCGTTTAATGGTGTGTTGGTTAATCATTACCGTGATGGCCTAGATAGAATGGGGTGGCACAGCGATGATGAACCGGAGATGGTGGCGGGTAGCAAGGTGATTTCTGTCTCTATCGGGGCGGAGCGCGACTTCGATATTCGCCATAAACAGCGGGCTGAGCAGCATCGTATCTCCTTAGCTAGCGGCGACATGCTGGTGATGCATGCAGCGATGCAGCAGCAATGGCAGCATAGCTTACCGCAGCGTAAAAAATTGCGTGCAGATCGGCTCAACCTAACATTTCGCCAGTTGATTCCGTTTTATCATCAACGCTGATTGCGCGCATGCTTGATTGATCTTTAACGGCTGACGCAGTAATCTGCCGCGCAGTTACTACTGGAATGGGTGAATATATGTCTGTTGCCGCTGTTATTGAGCAAAAGTTACACGCCGCACTGCAACCAAGTTATCTACAGGTGATCAATGAAAGCCATAATCACCATGTGCCGCCGAACTCCGAAACCCATTTTAAAGTGGTTATTGTTAGTGATGAATTTGATGGCTTGCGCTTGTTGGCGCGTCATCGCAAAGTGAATGAAACCTTAGCCCATGAGTTGGCCAATGGCGTTCATGCTTTGTCGATGCATACCTATACCGCCGCGGAGTGGACGTCTGAGCAACAAGTGCCAGCATCGCCAAAGTGCAAAGGCTAATTAACCTTTGAATGCCTGAAATAATTTGAATTAGAGGTCAGAAATTATGCCATTGTTAGATAGTTTTACCGTTGATCATACCCGCATGCACGCGCCAGCTGTTCGCGTTGCCAAGACCATGACCACACCCGGTGGCGACACTATCACAGTGTTTGACCTACGTTTTTGTGTGCCAAATAAAGCGATTTTGAGTGAACGCGGTATTCATACCTTGGAACATCTGTTTGCTGGTTTTATGCGTGACCATCTGAACGGCAACGGTGTGGAAATTATCGATATTTCGCCAATGGGATGTCGTACCGGTTTCTATATGAGCTTGATTGGTTCACCGTCTGAACAACGGGTTGCTGATGCTTGGTTAGCGGCAATGGATGACGTATTGCAAGTGCAAGATCAGTCGGCCATTCCTGAGCTGAACGAATACCAATGTGGTACTTACAGCATGCACTCATTGGAACAAGCGCAAGCGATTGCCCGCGAAGTGATCAGCGCTGGCGTGCAAGTAAACCGTAACGATGAGCTTAAGCTCAGCGACGAGATTTTACGAAAACTGTAATTTAGCAACAAATGAACTAGCGGTTCGAATTTTCGAACCGCTTTTTTTTTACGCAGAATTCCGTATAAGTTACTAAAATGTGATACGAAGGTGCTTATCAATCAGCAGTCTCAGGCTGTTGGTGATTGATTAATCACTAGTGGTAACAAAGTCACTAGCAAGATTCACTATTGCTGCTTTAGTGACCAAGGAAATGAGATTGCTGAAATAAATTTTCGTTTTGCGTATACAACTTTAGTTGTAAAGAGGTTGCGGAATATGAAAATGGTGGCGTGAATTTATTCAAATATACGCCTTATCACGAAAATGAATTGGTTTGCTGAATAGCCGCTGAATCTCTTAGTTATCAAACTGTTGCGTTGTCTGCTTGATTGTTCGGAATTCGCAAAAATGTCGGCGAAGTAACTGAAATGCCGAATATTTATGCAGAGGGATAACACCACAATTTTCGTGGCGATAAGATGTTAATTGGGTTAGAATGCCGCCGTTCAACGTGATTGCGATCGCATTTCTGAGATAAATCTGCGCTAGCTCAACGGGCTGGAATTTATAAGTGTGATTCCTCTGTGTTGACAGGAACGCGGCGCATTGTCTTTCCTCCAAAACGTAGTGCATGTGGATATGATTACAATCAAGAAAGGATTGGATCTACCTGTTGCAGGTACTCCAAAGCAAGTTATCCATGATGGGCCAGCCATCAAACACGTAGCTACATTAGGTGAAGAGTATATTGGCCTTCGCCCGACCATGAAAGTTCGTGTCGGTGATAAGGTGAGCAAGGGACAGGTAATTTTTGAAGACAAAAAGAACCCTGGCGTCAAATATACCGCTTTTGCCAGTGGCACAGTTACCGAAATCAACCGCGGCGCCAAACGTGTTTTACAGTCTGTCGTTATCGAAGTTGAGGGAAATGAGTCTGTTTCATTTGCTCAATTTGATGCGCAACAGTTAGACACTCTGGCAGCGGAAAAAGTACGAGAAAACCTTGTTGAGTCCGGGATGTGGACTGCATTTCGTACTCGACCTTTTAGTAAAACACCCGCAATAGATTCTACTCCGGCAGCAATTTTCGTTACTGCCATCGATACTCAACCGCTCGCTGCAGACCCTCAAGTTGTGATTGCCGCTCAAAAAGAGGCGTTTAGCAACGGTTTGAAGGTGATCTCTCGTCTAACTGACAAAGTTTTTTTGTGTAAAGCGCCAAGTGCGGATATTCCGTCAGCAAATGCACAGGTAGAAGAGTTTGCTGGTCCGCATCCAGCAGGTTTAGCCGGAACTCACATTCACTTCCTGTTGCCAGCTTCTTCCAAACGCACGGTTTGGCATATCGGTTACCAAGATGTCATTGCTATCGGTCAGCTGTTTACTACCGGTGAACTGCACGTAGAGCGCGTTGTGGCAATTGGTGGACCTAAAGCAACTAACCCTCGTTTGGTGCGTACTGTTGCTGGTGCGAGTACTGACGCGTTGTTAGCCAATGAAAAATCGGCTGGCGATGTGCGTGTTATCTCAGGTTCGGTACTTTACGGTGCAACTGCTCAGGGGCCTCATGCTTACCTTGGCCGCTTTGCTAATCAAGTGACTTTGTTGGAAGAAGGTACTGAGAAAGAATTCTTCGGCTGGGTATTACCAGGTGCCGATAAGTTCTCAATCACGCGCGCATTCCTCAGCCATCTGACTCCGAAAAAGCTGTTCAATATGACAACCAGCACCGGTGGTTCAGAACGTGCCATGGTGCCGATTGGTAACTACGAGCGCGTAGTGCCAATGGATATTCTGCCGACTATGCTGTTACGCGATCTTCTTGCTGGTGATACCGACGGTGCTACTGCCCTTGGCGCATTGGAGCTAGATGAAGAAGATTTGGCACTGTGTACATTCGTTTGCCCAGGCAAATATGACTACGGTACCTATCTGCGTGATTGCCTCGATACTATCGAGAGGGAAGGTCTATGAGTTTAAAAGATTTTCTTGAGCGTATTGAACCGCAGTTTGAAAAAGGCGGTAAATACGAGAAGTTTTATGCGCTTTATGAAGCCGCAGCCACTATCTTCTACACCCCAGGTAAGGTCAATAAAGGTGCGACTCACGTTCGTGATAACCTCGATCTGAAACGCATGATGATTACCGTGTGGGCATGTACTTTCCCTGCCATGTTTGTCGGGATGTACAACGTAGGTTTACAAGCGCAGATCGCTTTAGCCGCTGGATTCGGCACACCAGACGTATGGCAAGTGGGTTTATTCCAGTTGTTGGGTGGTGAGCTGACCGCAAACTCTGGCTGGGCTGGCTTGATGTTTTATGGTGCTTGTTTCTTCCTGCCGATTTATGCAGTGACCTTTGTGGTCGGTGGTTTCTGGGAAGTTATTTTCGCCTCAGTGCGTGGCCATGAAATCAACGAAGGCTTCTTCGTTACCTCGGTGCTGTTTGCCTTGACCTTGCCTGCAACTATCCCGTTGTGGATGGTGGCATTGGGTATCAGCTTTGGTGTGGTGATGGCCAAAGAGGTATTCGGTGGTACAGGCCGTAACTTCTTGAACCCAGCGCTGGCCGGTCGTGCGTTCCTGTTCTTCGCTTACCCACTGAATATGTCAGGCGACACCACTTGGGTGGTGGCAGATGGTTTCTCCGGTGCGACAGCGCTGAGCCAAGCTGCTGCAGGCAAGATGAGCTACGCCCTAGATCAAAGCTGGTGGAATGCTTTCTTAGGCTTTATCCCTGGTTCAGTAGGTGAAGTATCAACCTTAGCCATTTTGATTGGTGGTTTGATTATCATCTATGCGCGTATTGCGTCATGGCGCATTGTTGGTGGTGTGATGGTGGGTATGATTGCCGTTTCACTGCTGCTGAACGTTCTCGGTTCTGACACTAACCCAATGTTCGCTATGCCTTGGTACTGGCACTTAGTATTGGGTGGTTTTGCTTTCGGTATGATGTTTATGGCGACTGACCCAGTATCGGCGTCGTTTACCAATAAAGCTAAATGGGCTTACGGTATGTTGATTGGCGCCATGGTGGTGTTCATTCGCGTCGTTAACCCAGCGTTCCCTGAAGGCATGATGTTGGCGATTCTGTTTGCCAACCTGTTTGCGCCATTGTTCGACCATTTCGTGGTCCAGGCGAATATCAAACGGAGGATTGCTCGTGGCTAAGAAAGAATCATTCGCACGGACGCTATTTATCGTTGTCGGCTTGTGCTTAATTTGCTCAATCTTCGTATCGACCGCCGCGGTGT
The DNA here is from genome assembly GCF_048265805.1 of Shewanella sp. Lineage (GTDB taxonomy): Bacteria > Pseudomonadota > Gammaproteobacteria > Enterobacterales > Shewanellaceae > Shewanella. The sequence continues at coordinate 9,282 of NZ_JBLXAT010000023.1, forward strand.
TATTGAAGCCTACGCAGCAAGAAAACAAGTTATTAGACAAACAAAAATACATCCTTGAAGCGGCTAACTTGCTCGACAGCAAGTCGCAGGTTACTAAACAAGAGATTTTGAATAAATACGAGAAGTTTGTTGAAGCAAAAGTGATCAACCTTAAGACCGGTGACGAAGTGACGGGTGTTAATGCCGATACTTTTGATCAACATAAAGCCTCTCGTGATCCAGAAACCTCTTCAGTGCCTGAACACGACATCGCTTCGATCAAACGTGTGGCCGATAATGCTGTTATCTATCTGGTTCACGACGAAGCGGGTAAAGTGACTAGCGTTATCTTACCGATACACGGTTACGGCCTTTGGTCAACCATGTATGCATTTTTGGCGGTAGAGCCAGATTTGAATACAGTACAAAACCTCGTTTATTACAGCCAAGGTGAAACTCCAGGGTTGGGTGGCGAAGTGGAAAATCCAAAATGGAAAGCTAAGTGGCACGGCAAAAAACTGTTTGATGAACAGGGTAATATTGCCATTTCAGTAACCAAAAACCCTGCAGTAGCCGAAACTCCATACGGTGTCGATGCATTGTCTGGTGCAACGCTGACCAGTAACGGTGTACAACACTCACTGACCTTCTGGTTAGGTGAAGAAGGGTTTGCTAATTTCATTAAGAAAGCACGCAATGGAGGATTGAGCTAATGGCCGACGCTAAAGAACTCAAGCAGGTTCTCACCGGACCGATTCTCAGCAATAACCCAATTGCGTTGCAGGTTCTGGGGATTTGTAGTGCGCTGGCAGTGACCAGCAAAATGGAGACTGCCTTGGTAATGGCGCTAGCGCTTACCGCGGTAACTGCATTTTCAAACCTATTTATCTCTTTGATCCGTAACCACATTCCTAATAGTGTGCGTATCATCGTGCAGATGACCATTATCGCGTCACTGGTAATTGTGGTGGACCAGTTCCTGCAAGCCTACGCTTACAACGTGTCTAAGCAGTTGTCGGTGTTCGTTGGGTTGATTATTACCAACTGTATCGTAATGGGCCGTGCTGAAGCCTACGCGATGAAATCACCACCGATGATGAGTTTCATGGACGGTATCGGTAACGGTTTGGGTTACGGTGCAATTTTGCTGACCGTTGGTTTCTTCCGTGAACTGCTTGGTAGTGGCTCGCTGTTTGGTTTCCAAATCCTGCAGAAAATTTCTGACGGTGGTTGGTATCAACCGAACGGCCTATTGCTGTTGCCACCAAGTGCCTTCTTCCTGATTGCTTTCGTGATTTGGTCGTTGCGTACTTATAAGCCAGAACAAGTTGAAGCGAAAGGATAAGCACAATGGAACATTATATTAGTCTGTTCATCCGTTCTGTTTTCATTGAAAACATGGCGCTGTCCTTCTTCTTGGGTATGTGTACTTTCTTGGCGGTATCTAAGAAAGTGGAAACAGCGATTGGCTTAGGTATCGCCGTTATTGTGGTAATGAGTATCTCAGTACCTGCGAACCAGATCATTTATCAAGGTTTGCTAGCACCAGGCGCATTGTCTTGGGCTGGTTTCCCTGATGCTGACTTAAGCTTTTTGAAGTTCATTACCTTTATTGGGGTTATCGCTGCACTCGTTCAGATCCTTGAAATGGCATTGGATAAGTATTTTCCACCGCTTTACAACGCGCTAGGTATCTTCCTGCCGTTGATTACGGTGAACTGTGCCATCTTCGGTGCGGTATCTTTCATGGTCGAACGTGATTATAACTTGGGCGAAAGCGTGGTATTCGGCTTTGGTTCTGGCGCTGGTTGGGCGTTGGCAATCATGTTGATGGCGGGTATCCGTGAAAAACTCAAATATGCAGATGTGCCTGCGGGACTACGAGGCTTAGGGGTAACCTTCCTCACTGCTGGTCTGATGGCGTTGGGCTTCATGTCGTTTTCTGGCGTGTCTTTATAAGACGCAGCGGTCAACGGCCGAACAGGACCTTCTAAGGATAAGTTAATGGATATTCTTGGTATTTTTAAGTCCACTCCACTTGAGGTATACCTCGGTGTGAGTATGTTTACCGTCATCGTATTGGTTTTGGTGTTAGTGATCTTATTCGCTAAATCTAAGCTGGTATCTGAAGGCGATGTAACAATTTCAATCAACGGTGATCCTGACAAAGCGATCACCACACAAGCCGGTGGTAAATTGTTGGGCGCGCTAGCTAACAACGGTATCTTCGTGTCATCTGCTTGTGGTGGCGGTGGCTCATGTGGCCAATGTCGTGTGATTGTGAAATCGGGAGGTGGTGATATTCTGCCAACCGAACTGAACCACATTAACAAGGGTGAAGCTCGTACTGGCTGCCGCTTGTCATGTCAGGTCAACGTGAAATCTGACATGGATATCGAATTAGATGAACACATCTTCGGTATTAAGAAGTGGGAATGTGATGTTATCTCTAACGATAACAAAGCGACCTTTATTAAAGAGCTGAAGCTCGGTATTCCCAAAGGTGAGTCTGTACCATTCCGCGCGGGTGGTTATATTCAGATTGAAGCGCCTGCTCACCACGTTAAGTACGCTGATTTTGACGTGCCAGAGAAATACCGTGGCGACTGGAATCACTTTGGTTTCTTCAAGCTGGAATCAAAAGTGGATGAGCCAGTGATCCGTGCATACTCTATGGCTAACTACCCAGAAGAACACGGCATCATCATGCTTAACGTGCGTATTGCTACGCCACCTCCACGTAATTTGAGTCTGCCTTGCGGCAAGATGTCATCTTACATCTGGAGCTTAAAAGCAGGTGATAAAGTGACTATTTCTGGTCCATTTGGTGAGTTCTTTGCCAAAGATACTGATGCAGAAATGGTATTCATCGGTGGTGGCGCAGGTATGGCACCAATGCGCTCGCATATTTTTGATCAACTTAAACGTATCAAAACCAACCGTAAGATAAGCTTCTGGTACGGTGCTCGTTCAAAACGTGAAATGTTCTATGTAGAAGATTTCGACGGTTTGGCGGCAGAGAATGAAAACTTCGAGTGGCACGTGGCCCTGTCTGATCCTCAACCTGAGGATGATTGGGGCGGTTACACCGGTTTCATTCATAACGTGCTGTATGAGAACTATCTCAAACATCATGAAGCGCCAGAAGATTGTGAGTTCTACATGTGTGGACCTCCGGTGATGAACGCAGCTGTTATTGCCATGCTGAAAGACTTAGGTGTCGAGGACGAAAACATCCTGTTGGATGACTTCGGCGGTTAGTCGATACACAAGAAATCTCGGCACAGCATTCGCTGTGCCGTTTTTTTTAGGGAAATCTATGATGCAGTTTGTTTTGCCGTTTAAGGCGACACTTACCCAGCCTATTAGGCAGCTGTTGCTGTTAGTCACCGCTTTGGTGGTGCTGGCAGGGTGCTCGCAAGCGCCGGAAGTGATTTCACTGTCAGGTAGCACCATGGGCACCACGTATCACATTAAAGTGGTCAGTAATGAGCGCATGCCTGAAGCGCAGTTGCTACAGGCGAGGATTGATCTGCTACTTGATAATGTTAACAATCAGATGTCGACCTATCGCCCTAACTCTGAACTGTCACGTTTTAATCAACTGGAACCGGGTCAGCCGATTCAGGTCGCAGATGACACGGTTAAAGTGATTGAAGAGGGGATTCGACTCAATCAGGCGACTGAGGGGGCATTAGATATCACGCTAGGCCCATTGGTGAATTTATGGGGCTTTGGCCCAGATAAGCGTCCAATCAAGATCCCATCCCCCGAAACCATTGCTGCCGCTAAAGCACGTACTGGCATCGATGGTATTGACATTGATGGCAATCAACTCACTAAAACTAAACCTTCGCTCTATGTCGATCTGTCATCCATTGCGAAAGGGTTTGGGGTCGACAAGGTGGCCGAATTATTAGATGGCTATCAGGCGGAAGGCTATTTGGTTGAAATCGGTGGAGAGTTGCGTGCTAAGGGAACTAAACCGGGGGATCTACCTTGGCGAGTAGCGGTTGAAAAGCCTACTCAAGAAGACCGTGAAGTACAGCAAGTGATTGAGCCCGGCAATATTGCGGTGGCGACGTCAGGTGACTACCGTATCTACTACGAAGAAGATGGCGAGCGCTTTACTCATATAATTGACCCTCGCTCTGGTTATCCGATCAAACATAGGTTAGCCTCGGTAACCGTACTCAATAAGAGTTGTATGACTGCTGATGGTTATGCCACGGCGATGATGGTTCTTGGAACTGAAAAATCGCTGGCATTAGCCGAAAAAGAGCACTTAGCCATTATGTTAATAGAGAAACAAGATGATGGATTTAAGGTATACTACAGCTCAGCCTTTAAACCCTTCTTGAAGCAGTGAGGTAAATTTATGGCAACCTTTATTGCAGCATTTTTATTCTTGTTAGTTTTTTTCCTTTTGATGTCAGTTGGTTATCTCATTAAGCGTAAAGCGGTGCAAGGCAGCTGCGGCGGGCTAGGGGCGTTAGGCATTGAAAAGGCGTGCGATTGCGATGAACCTTGTGATCGCCGTAAAGCACGTGATGCAAAAGAACGTGCTCGACAAGAAAAGCTAGCTAAGCATCGTATTATTTAACGGCGTTGTAAGCACTTGGGGCTGTTTAGCTTTGCTGGTTGTTTTTGCAGCAGGAAGAGCGTGATTTAGGCAAGGCAGATGGTGTGCCGTGTAGTTATTTATTCTCCACCAACAACACCTAACGCTGAATAAATTGCGCTCAGTCTCTGCCCGAAGGGTTCATTTAAACGCCTCCTTAACTTGTTTCGCCCCGCTTGATTAGTTGACTAAACGTCGCAGGACGAGACTCGTTCATAATGCGGTTAATTTGAACAAAAATTAAACACTAAAGATAAACAGCTTCTAGCAAAGGCGACTCCACTGAGTCGCCTTAATGTGATGGTCCGCCTCCCTTCTCAGCGACTATGCTGAGATTAGGCTTAGACAAGAGGTAGACCATCATGTTTATTCAAGTACTCGGTATCGATTTAGGCAAGTCAAACTTTCATATTATTGGCCATGACCGTGCAGGTAAAACGGTTGTGCGTAAGAAACTTTCCCGTAATCAACTCATTGTTTTTCTTCAACTACCACCACCCACCACTATCGCCTTTGAAGCTTGTGGAGGTGCGCATTGGCTTGGACGGCTTTGTCAGCAGTTAGCGCATCAGGTCAAACTCATTCCCCCACAGTATGTAAAGCCCTACGTCAAAGGTAACAAGAACGACTTTATTGATGCCGATGCGATAGCAGAAGCAGCCGGACGGCCATCGATGCGCTTTATCGCGGTAAAGACAGAAGCGGCACAGATGATGTCAGCCGTTCATCGGGTAAGACAAGGCTATATCAAAGAGCGCACTGCCTGTATGTCACGTATTGGCGCTTTGTTATTGGAATTTGGTGTCAGTCTGCCAAGAGGCCACAGTGCCACGAAGCGCTTATTCATGGAGCGAGGGCGATTTTAGCAAAACCCGAGAAGACGGGCGCGGTGTTTGGCGAATGGCTGATAAAGCTAAGAGCCACCAAACCATTCAACGTAGCGTGTGTGGCGTTGGCGAATAAACTGGCGAGAATTGTGTGGTCAGTGTTGAGAACGAAAGAGCAATTTAACGCAGCGAAGCTGCAACCTGAGTTTGCATGAATAGAGTGAAGATGACGAAAACGGTAGTACCACCGGAGTAAAACCTGACATAACAAACAGCAGTAAAATGCTTTGGGCTTTTTGAGGATATTCCGGCGCGGAACTCATCGTGGAGCGGTAGGCGAGAGCCTCCAATAGAGACTCCGAATACATTAGCGCAAACCCACCTCGTTATTGAATTTTATTCTTGCAACAACGAGGCGGACCATACATTTTTATGCCTGATGACAAGCTATTGATATCTGGGTTAAAAATAGTCTATTTTTTATACTAATGATAATGATTTGTATTTGTAAGTAATTGAAATTGTAAGTTTTATTGAAACTTGGTTCATTTATATATAGGCTTAAATCATTGATGCAGATCAAGCTTTATCCATAAGGAAATCATTATGAAAGGCCAACCTAGTGTTATTGCCCAACTCAATAAAGTGCTGATGACTGAGCTCACGGCGATTAACCAGTACTTTCTCCACGCCCGTATGTTTAAAAACTGGGGCCTCGCTGGGCTAAATCATCACGAATATAAAAAGTCGATTCAGGATATGAAACACGCAGATAAGGTGATCGAGCGTGTATTGTTTCTTGAAGGCCTGCCTAATTTACAACAGCTCGATAAGCTGCGTATTGGCGAACATCCTCAAGAGATGTTGAGCTGTGATCAAGCGATGCAAGAAGATGAAATCGCTTTGTTGAAGAATGCCATCGCGGTATGTGAGACGGAAAAAGATTTTGTAAGTCGTGATTTGCTGGAAGATTTGTTGGAAGACGAAGAAGAGCATCTAGATTGGCTGGAATCTCAGTTCGAGCTGATCAAACTCACCACGTTAGAAAACTACCTGCAATCACAAATGGACAAGGAATAGGAGTATCCCCATGAAAGGCAATCCAAAGATTATTGAAGTATTGAATCAACTGCTCAATGGAGAACTCACAGCCATGGATCAGTACTTTGTACATGCGCATATGTATGAAGACTGGGGCTTAAACGAGCTGTATGAACGCATTAACCATGAATCACAAGATGAACGTGGTCACGCCGCTAAGTTGATTGCACGTATTCTATTCCTTGAAGGTAAGCCAGATATCGAGAAGCGTAATGCACTGACCATAGGTAAGGACGTGCAAGAGATGTTGGAACTTGATCTGCAATATGAATATAAAGTCGCCGCGAGCTTGCGTACCGCTATCGACCTGTGTGAGCAACATAACGATTACCAGACTCGCGAAATTTTAGAAGTGTTGCTAGAAGAAACCGAAGACGACCACATGCATTGGTTGGAGCAACAAGTTACCTTAATTAAAATGATTGGCTTGCAAAACTATATTCAAACAAAGATGTCTTAGCTCTCAAGGGGCCGCTATCGGCCCCTATTTCTTTATAACTAGTGCAGATATTCAGTAGTTGTTCAGAAAATAACCGTTAGTCTGTAATTTATTTGACAGATTAACGGAGTGTGCTATGAGCCTGCTACAGCGAATACAACGGTGCTTTCTGGCGGAATCGAAAACTCCTGCACCACAACCTACTCCTACTTCAGAGCCTGAACCACAACGCTCATCAGTACCGCAAGCTATTTTAACTGACGAAGAGTTACGTTTTATTTTAGATCTTTACAACTAACCCCCAAAAATATCACCTTTTATCTATTTTTTATTCACTATTTACGCAAATGCATCTACTACCTTAGTCTTCCCTTCTGATAAAGTGTCAAGTGCTTGGAATAAAAACTCTAAAAAAGGAGCATTGATGTTTTCTGTCAGACGTTCACTCAGTATGCAGTTGATGGTGTCGATTGTCGGCGCCTTAGCAGTATTACTATCGATAGTGGCTGTGGTACTGGTCAAAAACGATAGTGATGAAACCAAATCTCGGATCGATAACGATATCTCCTCCATGATCCAGCTGAAAGCCGAGGAGATCCGCGGCTACTTTTACGCTAAAGGCCAAATCGTCCACGCTATTTTTGCCAACCCCAACGTGTTGCAATGGTTTTCTGATTACCAGCAACGCGGCGCAGATTTGACTGGTGACCAGCAATATCAGCAGATTGTTAAATACTTCCACTTCTTCTCTGAAAAAGACAAAGATATCAAATCGGTATTTTTGGGTTCTGCCAACACCTTCGAATACTTCGACCTTGGCGGGCGCTACGACGGTGACCCTACTTACTACACCAATAAGCGACCATGGTGGCAGGAAGGTATAGACAAGGGCGGCTTATACGTGGCCGACCCAGCGGTGGATGCGAACGACGGTTCAATCTCTGCCACCGTAAAAACAGTAGTCAACAACCAGCAGGGGCGTTTTATCGGCATCGGCGGGATGGACATCCTTATTGATACTATCGGCAAAAACTTGTTGGCGCCGATCAAGTATCAAGGTGCTGGCCAAGCATTTTTGATGACAGAGCAGGGAAAATTAGTTTATTTCCCGGGCTTCAATCAGCAGTTTACCCCGGGAACTGATATCAGCGCAGTGGAGCAGCTCGCTGGTGATAACCAAGGCTTTAAGCAGTTGAAAGCCACTATGCTCAAGCAATCCAACGGCATAGCCACTGTGACCTATCAGGGCGAAACCCAACAAGTGCGCTTTGTGGCAATCAATAGCGACTATCCGAAGTTGCATTGGTATCTTGGTTTTATGTTGCCGGAAAGTATTTCAGTTGCTCCCGTTCGCGCGAACTTTTTGACCACCACCGCCATTGCTATCGGCATAATTCTGTTGGTTGCGCTGATTGTTTGGGCGCTGATGGTGCCGTTTAAAAAGTATATCGATGCATTAGCATTTGCCATGGAAGATATCGCCAACGGCGATGGCGATTTAACCCGCCGCATTGAGCTTAAGCGCGAAGATGAACTTGGGCGTATGAGCCGAGCCTTTAATCAGTTTGCCGAGAAAGTGCAAAGCATGTTGCTAGAAACGCGGGAATTAGCCAGCGGTGTCGAGCAAGGTGTAGATTCTGCGGTGGTGGTGTGTGACCAAGCCTATTCCTCAGTAAAAGCGCAGAAAGCGGAAATTGACTCGGTGGCAACTGCCGCAGCCGAACTGGCACAAACTAGTCAAGTGATGGCCGCCAATGCACAACGTACCGCAGATTTTGCTGATGCTGCCAAATTGCGTTCAGCCGAAGGCACTGCCACTGTTGAGCAGGCTGCACATGGCATACGTGCGTTGTCTGAGCAGGTGCATGCTGCAGCGAGTGTTATTGGCGAGCTACGCACCAGTTCGGAACAGATTGGCGAAGTGCTTGGTGTGATCCGCGCCATTGCTGAGCAAACTAACTTGCTGGCGCTGAATGCCGCCATTGAAGCCGCGCGTGCTGGCGAGCAGGGCAGAGGATTTGCCGTGGTAGCAGACGAAGTACGTACCTTAGCGTCTCGCACTCAAGATTCAACCAGTAATATCCAAGGCATTATTCAAACATTGCAGGCGCAAACCATTCAAGCACAGCAAGTGATGGAGGAGGGGGTTAAAGAAGCTCAGCAAGGCATTCAGCATACTGAAAATGTTGATGCCGCGCTGATGGCGATTACGGAAGCGATTGATGAGATCCAACAGCAAACCATTGCCATTACTACGGCGATTGGTCAGCAAGCGGTAGTCGCTGATGAAGTGGCGACGAATGTGGAAAACGTTCGAGCGCGGTCTGATGAGTCATCGCAGGCCAGTGAGGAGTTGTCGCAAAAAATGCATCGGTTCAATCAGTTGAGTGATGCGCTGGCGACTAACGTACAACGCTTTAAAGTCAGTTAACAACCTTCGTTGCTGTATGAGGGAAGCCGATAGTGCTTCCCTTTTCTCTGCCTAAAATTTGCCACTCATATCGCTGTGGTGCCGCCTTTGAGTGTGTTCCATCAGTGCCAAGTGAATCAATGTTGTTGTGCTCGCGGCGCGCTGTTATCACGGCCAGCAGCGATATTTATTTGACACTGTTTTTATATACAGTATTCTGATGCGGTGATAGTTGCTGAGCTGATACATTTGCATGAGAAAGATCATCCACATCGATATGGATTGCTATTACGCTGCAGTAGAGATGCGGGACTTTCCCGAGCTACGTGGCAAGCCTATCGCTGTTGGCGGCGCTCGTGAACGTCGTGGTGTTATTGCCACCTGCAATTATGAGGCACGTAAATTCGGTGTCCGTTCAGCAATGGCGACTGGCTATGCTTTCAAGCTGTGTCCCGATCTTATTATGCGTACTGGTCGTATGTCGCTCTATCGTGATATCTCGCAGCAGATCCATCAAATCTTCCAGCGCTACACCGAGATCATCGAGCCGTTATCCTTGGATGAAGCTTATCTGGACGTCAGTGACTGCTTACTCTATCAAGGTTCCGCCACGCGCATTGCCGAGGCGATTCGGGCGGATATTCTACGTGAAACTGGCCTAACGGCCTCTGCTGGCGTAGCGCCGGTAAAGTTTCTCGCCAAGGTTGCATCGGATATTAACAAGCCGAATGGCATCTTTGTTATCACGCCCAATGAGGTGGCGGAATTTGTCTTGCAACTGCCACTCAAACGTATTCCCGGTGTCGGCAAAGTGACAGCCGAGCGTTTAGCGCAATACGGCTGGATGACCTGCGGTGAATTGCAGGCGGTCAACCAAGATCAGCTGTCGCAATTACTGGGTAAATTTGGCATGGTGCTGTACCAACGAGTGCGCGGTATTGATGAGCGGGCAATTAATCCGACCCGTATACGTAAATCTGTCGGCGTGGAAACGACCTATGAGCAGGACTTACCCGATCTCAACGCTGCTCAAGCGGCTTTGCCTGAATTGCTTGACGAGCTCCAACGGCGCTACGGTAAATATCAGCAGGAGCGTCCTGTCCACAAGTTGGTGGTTAAAGTGAAGTTTGCCGATTTTCAACAGACCACGGTGGAAAGCCGCAGTGAGCAGATTAACGCCGAGCTTGCCAACGAGCTGTTAGCACAAGCAGTGGCGCGCGGTCAGGGAAAGGCGATTCGTTTGCTCGGGGTCAGTGTGGGGTTAAGTGAGCCAGTTAGCTTGCTGCAATTCCCACAGCCACACCAATTGGCACTGTTGTAACTGGTGAGTGGTTGCCAGATACGACAACCTAGCGGTTTCAACTTGTTTATAGAACCAGATTGGTTGCCTGCACGTCCAAAAATATCCGCTTCAGTGAAATGACTATTGGGCAGTTTTTTACTGCGTGATACAAACGCGGCTTCCATATCCAGTTGGATGAGGATGACTTTGAGGCACTTTTGTAGCAAGCAACTCGCATGTTCGTCATGAGCCCGCGTATCTGATGCGTTAAGGTCAAGCACAGGGGCTGCTCAGTAATAATATCCTGTTCCGAGCAAGTGCAACCAAGAGCGGCAGCGCGATTTGTGCCAATGTGGCAATTGTTGAGTGGCGGCTAGCGATGTGCTAACCCATTAACTCGGATAGTAAAGCGAAGTAAGGCGCGAATAAGTTTGCGCGCTACGCGGACTTATTCGCGCCTTCGCTCAGCGCTGGCGGACGATCAGAACTGATATTTAATGCTGATTTTGGCGCTGCGAGGTTCGCCCGGTTGTGTCCACAGTGGTGAGTATGAACTGCTGAAGTAGGTTTTATTGAGCAGGTTGTCGATGGACAGCTGTAACTGCCAATGTTGCCCGAATGGCTGCTGGGCAAATAGTCGTACCAGCGTATAGGATGGCAACAGATAGCTCGGCGTTACCGTATCACCAAGGCGCTCGTCCACGTAAGTGGCATTCACTCCAATATTGGCATTTTGGGCAAACAAGCTCACCTCTTGGGTCAATGTCAGATTCAGTTTATGTTGGGGAATATTGACGAGGCGGCTGCCCGCGGGAATATCCACCCCCCAATCGATATTCGTTACCGCATTCTTGGTGCGCGCATCGGTATAGGCGTAGGCGATGGCGAGCTGCGTGGTGTCGGTTAGCCATGCGTTGGCGTCTAGTTCAATCCCTTCGCTCTTGGCTTCTCCCAGTGCGGCGGTATAACCCGCATTCACCGGATCGGCGGCCAGAATATTGGATTTCTCTGCGCTAAACAGTGCTAAGGTGCCAGACAAAGCGCCATCAAATAGCGCGAATTTTACGCCCGCTTCCAGTGATTTGCTGCTTTCTGGGTCAAATGCTTGATTGTTGATATCTCGGCCAGTGTTAGGGCGAAAGCCCTCGGCATAGCTGACATACCAGCTGATATCGTCACTGGCTTGATAGACCAATCCCGCCCGCGGATTTAACTGATCTTGTTGCTGGCGACTGTGGCTGAGTTGCATATGGTTATCAATGGCTTGCGTGAAATGATCAAAGCGCACACCCAGCAGCGCTTTCCAGCGTTCAGTTAGGTCGATTTGATCTTGCACATAGACACCATAAGCACGTTGTTGCTCTCGGTCATCTTGGGTGAGCGTCAGCGGCGGTGCCACTTGGCCATATTCGGGCTGGTTGATGTCAACGCTGTAGGTATCATCACCCGCTGTGACGCGCCAATGGCGTTGCTCTGAATCGAGTTGATAACGATAGCCGTCCAACCCCATCAATAAGTGGTGCGTTACCAACCACTCGGCGGCGCCGCTTAACTCCACGCGGGCGGATAGGTCTTCAGCTTGGTAGTCACGATAGCGGCGTTGCCGAGATAAGGTGTGACCATCTTGGTTGAGCAGTTGCCGCGCGCTAGAAAGATCCGCTTCGGTGGAGTATCCCTCTAGTTGTGAATCACGATAGTTTACACCGGCGATCAGCATCCAGTGATTGTTCAACTCATGGTTCACGCTGAGTTGGTGGCCTTGAGCGTCAATCTGCATCGGGCCATCACTTGGTTCACCATAAAAACGGTGAATATCAACAGCACTAAAGTCGTTGTTTTGTACAGCGATGCCGCGGTCAAATGGCATCTCTTGTCGCAATAATTCCAACTCGTAGCTCAGAGTTGTGCGCTCGTTAATAAGGTAGGTCAGTGACGGTGCAACAAACCACTTTTTGGCGCTTACCGTGTCGCGAAAACTGCCGTTATCTTCATAAGCCCCGCTGACTCGAAAGGCCAGTTGCTCATTTATGGCGTTGGTATAATCGGCCTCTGCGCGATAGTGGTCATAGCTGCCGGCGGTGAGTTGCAGGTAACCGTCGGGCGTAAACTGGGGTTTTTTGGTGATGATGTTAATGGTGCCACCCGGTTCACTGCGGCCATAGAGCGCTGAGCCGGGGCCTTTTAATACTTCAATGCTTTGAATATTGACGGTATCGCGGCGACCGCTGTAGCCACGGCCTGCACTATAACCATTGATAAGATAGCCGCCGGGCAGGTTTTCATCTCCGGCAAAACCGCGAATGGCAAAGCTGTCCCACATGCCGCCGAGCGAGTTTTGCCGCGAAATACCGCTGCTTAAATCGATACTGTTTTGAAAGCTGCTAATGCCTTGGCTAGCCAGTTGGCTGGCTTCCACAACGTTGACGGCTTGTGGCAGCGAGTTGAGTGGTGCATCGCCTCGAAACGGTAAGCGTTGCGCTGAAATCGCAATATGTTCTATGTCATGGCGCGGAGCCTCATCGGCGACCGCACTGGCCGCCATTAACGCTAAGGTGAGACAACCTAAGCGCCACGGTGTTTGACTGTGAGCAACAGGAAAAATCTTCACGCTGGGTAATCCTTGAGAGGGATGATCTGATCACACACTTTTTGCAGTTGGGTGAGGTCGTGGCTGATTAGTAGCAGCGCACATTGTTGCTCGCGCGCCAACTTGACCAATAGCTGTGTGAGTTGCTGCGCGGTGATCGGGTCGAGCCGAGAGCTAGGTTCATCCGCCACCAAAAACTTGGGCGATAGCAGCATGGCGCGCAGCAGCGCTATGCGTTGCAGTTCGCCGCCACTCACGTCATTACAGCTGCGCGTTAATAAATCGGCATCAAGATTCAGCTGTGCTAGCAAGGGCGCAACCGCGTCACTCGGTAGTTTATGGCGTTTGAGCAGATCGTTAACTAAGGTGCCAAGGCTAACCGCACTGCTGAAACTGGCGGGGGGATCTTGATACAGCTTGAGCATCTGCGAGCGTGTCAACGGTTGTTGCCATTCAATTCGACCGCTGGCGGGCGGCAGTAGACCCAGCAAGGTATCGCCTAATGTGCTTTTACCACAGCCACTGTCGCCATATACCCCAAGGATTTCGCCCGCGTGTAGGCTAAATGATAATCCTTGGAATAGCCGCTGCTCGCCTCGGCACTGCGCTAAATTGCGGACTTCGAGTAATTTGGGTTGGGATGGTGCTGGCTCTGCGGCTGGCCAAAATTGCGCTTGCGCGTTAATTAATGCACGGGTGTAATCTGCTTGCGGTTGATTGAGCACTTGCTCCGCCGTGCCGCTTTCTAGCAGTTGTCCTTGGCGCATCACCATAATACGGCCGCCCAGTTGCCGCGCTACGGCGACATCGTGAGTAATCGTCAGGAGGCCGCCGTCAGCCGTTTGGCTTTTCAGTAGCTCAACAATGCCATCGCGCTGGCTGGTATCTAAACCTTTGGTGGGTTCATCAGCAATGATAATCTGCGCGCCGCCTGCCGTGGCAGCGGCAAACGCTAGCCGTTGCGCCATGCCTCCAGACAATTGCTGCGGCAGTTGTTGGCTGACTTGGCTCAGCCCCAGTTGGTTCAATTGGGCACGAGCGGCAATTTGTGCCGCATTGGCGTTGGCTTGGCCCACATAACGATACACTTCGCTGACTTGTTGTTCGCTCGGCATCACTGGATCAAGCGCTTGCCACGGCTCCTGCGGTAACATGCTCAACTGCTTGCCCCACAGTTGCTGGCGTGTGGCGCTATTCTGCGATTGCTGTTGAATGCTGACGCTGCCGCGTTGGGTTAATGCGGCAGGTAAGGTGCCCATAATCGCTTGAGCTAATAAGCTTTTACCTGAACCGGTTTCACCAAGAATGGTCAGTGGTTCGCCGCGGTTTAAGCTTAGCGATAGCGGTGCTACCAAGACTTTATCGGCGGCAGTAACGCTGAGATTTTCTATGGTAATCAATGCGCTCATGCCTTTTGCCCCGCCAGTAAGTTAAAGCCCAACACCATCAATACCAACACAAATAGCGGTTGCAGCAGTACCCAAGTGGCTTCGGCAAAGTATGGGAACAGTTCAACAATCATTAGCCCTAGCTCGGCTGTCGGTGGCTTGAGTCCGGCATAAACAAAGCCAGTTGAGGCCATCATCAGTACCGACGTGGCGGCACCAAAGGCGGCGAGCGTCAGCACATTATTGGCAATGGCAGGCCAGATATGGCGTTTGAATAGATACCAACGGCCAAAGCCAAGCAGTCGTGATGCTTCAATCTCGGGACTGTGGATCAGCGGTTGCACCGTAGCGCGTACCACGCGGAAGTACTCCACCCACAGCGTCAAGGCAATGCCGAGATACAACATAATGAATGAGCCGGGGGCAATGCCGGTAATCAATAGCACCAGCACTAAGCCGGGCAGTGACATTACAGTATTAGCAATAAAGTTAATCAGCTTGTCACACCATGGACGGCTCCATGCTGCAATCACGCCGAGTGATACGCCCAATATCGCCGCAGAGCCGACACACAACAGGCTCAAACCAAAAGATAAACGAATGGCCGCCGCTAAGCGGGCTAGCATGTCACGGCCAAACTGATCGGCGCCGAACGGCTGTGCATGGTTCATCGGTGCAAAGGCGGCATTAAGGTGTTGTAGATTGGGTTGATTATGTCCCAGCAATGGCACGACCCAAGCAAACGCCAGCAGTGCCAGCAATAACAGCGCGCCGCAGCGCTGCCCCACGGACAAACCTTGTATTAAGCGACTCATGCGATGCGGCTCCGTGGATCGAGCAGATAGCAGGCGCTGTCTACTAAGGTGTTGATAATGACAAACAGTGCGCCGCAGGTGAGCGCTGTGCCTTGCAGCATCGGAATATCGCGGGAGAACACCGCATGTGATAGGCCATGACCAATGCCCGGCCATGCAAATAGACTTTCGACCATGATGACGCCCTCGATCAACCCGACCAATTGCATCGCCATAAACGCCACCACTGGCAACGAGATGTTGCGGATACCGTGGCGATGAAATGTATGCCATGGGCTTAAGCCTTTTAGCTTGGCAAACAGGTAGTATTCACTGTTGATCACCTTGGCGGTGCTGTTGCGAATCACGCGACTCGACAGCGCGGCTAAGCTCAGCGCTAAGGTGAGCGCGGGTAAAAATAGGTGGGCAGGGCGTTGAAAACCGGCCACGGGAAACCAGTTGAGCATCAGCGCAAATAGTAAAATCAGCACTAACCCTAAGCAAAAGACCGGTTGTGAGCGCAGCAGGGTCGACAGCAGTAAACTGAGTCGGTCAAACCAGCTGTTAGCACGAAAACCGCAAGCCAACCCCCAAGGTAGAGCGATTAGCGCGGAGATAACCAGCGCCGCCACCGCTAATATCAAGGTGTAGCTCAGTTGGTGTTGCAGCTCAGAGATGATGGAATTGCTGCTGACAAGGCTATCGCCTAAATCCAATTGCAGCAGTTGCCACAACCAGTGACCATATTGTTGCCACAGCGGGTTATCGAGCCCTAACTCTTGCCGGACAGCGCTTGCTGCCGCAGCACTGACGGCATCATCACCATAGCGACCAGCTGCAATACGATAGGCCATATCGCCCGGTAACATACGGCTCAAAATAAAGGTGATGGTGCCTACGCTCCACATCATCATGACGAACTGCACTAAGCGTTTAAGTAAGATCTGCTTCATTATTGCAGCGCCATTTGTGAGATGCGGAACGAGCGCTCATAGGGATCGAAGCTAAAGCCTTGTACCCGCTTAGCCACCGCTGACTGTTGTACGTAATACAACACGGGGATCATCGGCAATTGCTCGGCTAACTCGCCGCTGAGCTGGTACACCTGCTGCGGATAATCCGCGGCAGAACTGTTGGCGGTGGCCTGCACCGCGGCAAAAAAGTGCGAATCTTGCCAGTTCATCGGCCCCCAATCACCACCTTGTTGGCTGCTAAAGTCTGCCAGTATCACTGACAGCGGATCAGGAATATTGGCAAAGTTGCGCGCCATTAACGCAGTTTGTAGCGTGCCTTCAACATGGCCAAGCGGAATGGCGCTGGCGTTTTCCATCTGCACGTCGAGCTGAACCCCAAGCTTGGCCCATTGCGCTTGAATCGCGGTAGCAATCACAATTAACTCTGGGCGGTTAGCGTAAGTGATCATGCTTAATTGCAACGGTTGACCTTGTTTCATCAGTTGGCCGTTAGCCTCTTTCTGCCAGCCAGCTTGTGCCAGCAATTGCACAGCTTGCACAAGATTTTGTTGAATGGTGGGCAGATCATCACGATGCCAGATGCCCATCGCGGGGCCGAATAGCTGGTTGGCCTCAGCGCCGGGTTGATGCATGATGCCCTCGGCAATGCCGCGTCGGTCAATGGCTAAACTCAATGCTTGGCGTACGTTTAAATCTGCCAGTGCTGGCAGACCAGCGTTGAGTTTAATCAGAATCGAGCGCGGAATTGGCGTGCTGTTTACGGTGACATTTTGGCTGTGTTGCAGCAGCTGTACTGCGGCCGGGTCAAGGTTATAGACAATGTCGGCGCTGCCACCTTGCACCATCAGCGCGCGGCTTTCCGCGCGGTGGCCAGTAATGTAGTTGGCTTTGGCAATGTTGGCGACTTGGCCATGATAGTCATCAAAGCGGCTGACACTGATCGAGTGCGGCGGCTCAAACGCCGTAAGTTGATAAGGGCCTGTACCAATTAATTGTTTGATACGACGGCGTTTATCATAGGACTCTGGTGCCAAAATTGCGGTAGTGTAGTTGGTTAGCACTGCCGCGAATGCACGATAAGGGCGGGTGAGGGTGAACTGCACTTGATGGTCGTTGAGTTTGCTGGCACTGCGGATTAATGAGGTATCAAACGGCGCAGGCTTGCCCATAGCGATGCGTAAGCTGTTGATCACTGCCGCTGGCGTCACCGTGGTGCCATTATGAAATTTAACATTAGGTTTCAGTGTAAACTGCCACACGGTAGCATCGTCATTTGCTTGCCAACTCTGGGCTAAGCCGGGAATGAGTTGGCCGTCATCGGCCACATCCACTAAGGTTTCTACAATCTGCATGCGGCTGTAGATATAGCCCGCTTTGGCGAGATCGAGACTAATGGGCTCAAATGGGCCGCTAATGGTGAGTAGATCTTGTGCGGGCGGTTCAGTACAGGCCGACAACCCAAGCAGGCTCACTAAACTAAGCGCTAATAATAGTGGCGTTTTAAGTGCAGAAAACATCATGCGTCACAATGAGAAAGAGCCAAAAAATGTGCGGCTATTTTTTCTTTTACTAAGATAAATGGCTAGCGATTAGATCACACTATTATTGATTTAGTAATACTGATGTTTAATTATAAAATTTAAAATGTATTTAATTGATTGAAAAATATATAAATGATGTTTTTCAAATAATACATATTTACAAATTAATCATAAATATCTGCTGTTATCACATTTAGGGACTCTTTCGATTTACCACACGTAACCGGTAATGGTTGCGCCGTGCTCATTCCGCTGTACCGGAAACTGCCCTGAGTGCGCCAACAGCGCAATAAACCCTGCAACATCGTTGTGCTTCGGCGGCAGTGGTCTTTTGGGATCACTGTGCGGGTCGGTAAATTGGTGCGGAATAAAAATCCAGTCAATGTCGCGCAATTCTACACAGGGGAACGGCCCGCAATCATCAAAACGCTGGTTATCGTCCAGCAAACAATCTGCCACAGCCAGCTCAGCAACTGTTGGTTGCTTATTCTTTAACAGTTGCCATTGCACCCCGCCGAGCTGAGGCTGCATGCGCGCCGCCGCCTCAAACAGCTTGCGCCATTTGGCGTTACTCATCAGTGAGGCGGTGGCGCTTTGGCGTAACTTGTCGAGTTGTTGTTGATTCATCAAGTGTTACTCGGCTGCATCGTGCACATCAAAACCCAGTTCGCTACTAGCAACTTGGCAAAAATGCGTAATCCACGCGCTAATATCGGCTTCAGGGAAACTGCTAAGATGTAAGCCCGCGGGTTCAACTGAGGCAATGACTTCGCATTGCGGCAGCCGCCAACGGGGGCAGTTGTCATAGGCATCGTATCCCTGCCAACCGGGCAGCTGTCGATATACTTTTTCTAAGGTTTCACCGGTGGTGTCATCCATTGCTAAATGGATATTAAGACTGGCTTCATGCATCTGCTTGCTCCAATAGTTGTGGTAACTGGTGTTGCTGCCAGGCGGCGATGTCGGCGTCGGCGGGCAGGGCTTGGTAGGCGTGGTAGACTGCCGCTGCATGGTGTAACCCGACACTTTGCGCCAAGGCGATATGGTCGGCTAAGGTCATCTGTTCATCAAAGCCTACGTAATCCAACAGTATGTACGCCAGTACTCGTTGGAAATCGGCGCCAAAGTCGTTGTAAATCACATCGGCTTCGAGTTCAAAACGGACAAAGCGGCGTTCTCGGGGGTTACTTAGTAGCACGTATAACTCGTCGTCGCCGGCCCCGTTACACAGCGGCGTGACTTCATATCCTGCAAGGAAGCTGTAATCATCGAGAATCGACGGCAGGTAGTCATAAGCGGCGTCACTGCTGCGGATCAGATACTGTAATTTACCGAGCGGTGTTTCCTCTGCCACGGCGTTCAAAAAGCGTGGGTCAACGCCGACCGAGACTAATTTAGCTACGCGGGCGGATGTAGGGGTTAACAAAGGGAGTGTCATTAATACGCTTCCGTCATTGGGGACAGGTCATCCATAGGCATAAACGCAACTACCACACCGAAGATAAATACTAATGTAATCAACAAGCTCACTATACTAATGCCAAACACTTGGCCATTAGACTGAAACTCAAACTGCGCTTGCTGTTCAATCTGTTCGCGGGTTAGCTGGTTTTTCTCTACCCAATAGAAAGCTAATGCGGTGTAGGCCATCGGCAGAACCATACTGGGAAAGTTTTCAGGTAACAGCCAAGCGATAGTGAAAATGAGCAGGGTCATCAGCGCGCCATAAATACTGCTGTTCTTCTGTGCTTGCGGCATTCCCATAGCTCGGTAGTTCTCTTTGACCATGTAGGTGGTCGCTAGCGGCCCACCGACAAACGTCGCTACCGTGATCTGCGTTGGTGAAAAGAGCTTTTCTATATCCATAATTCAATATCCTTGATGGCAGCTGCAAAACTTTGGGTAATAGGTGCATGCTACGCTGCGGTTATCATTCAAGTGCAAATTGATAGTTAACATCCGCGCTGAACTCCGGCGCTTGTGCTACTGGCTGCAAGCAAAACTCAATCACGCTGGTGCAGTCTTCATCGGGCATATCGCCAACGTTGATTTGCAGGCGATACCAGCCATTTGCTAGCGGCGCACAAGGATGTGTCGTGCTAGTTGCTGCGAGTAGGCGCGGTGAATGCGCAGACCAATCAATAAGGTAGGGCACAGTAAACAGGGTGATTTGGCCGCTAATGATTTCAATCACATAGCCATCTTGCTGATGTGTTGGGGTCAATCCTGCCTGCGTAAAGGTTGATGGTTCATTCACATTGAATACGATAGTGTAGGGCAGGTTATCAATGCCCATCAGCGGAATGAGTATCCCTTCGGCAGCGACCATGTCACCGATTTCGGTGGTGGTTAACACTTCGAGCAGATTGGTGCCCAGATTACGTTGTTCTTTTAAGCGGTTGATATTGGCAACATCGGCTAATAAAAACCAATCGTAGGTGTCATTAACTGCACCAACATAACGGATCATACGGGGATCTCCTCAGCGATGGCGGGCGAGTCTAGCGGCACTTGAATAAACTGTGGCGGCACAGATTCGGTTAACCAAACATCGTTCGCGGTATGGTAAAAGGTGTGTCCGGCCGCCACCATGGCGGCGGCATCAATACGCAACAGCACCGGTTTGCCATAGCGTTGCCCTACAGCAAGTGCCGCTTGATGATGCTCAGTTAAATGCACATGCTGGCGTGCCATTTTTTGCAGGCCTTGTGTCTGAATCGATGCTAAAAAACGGCTAGCGGTACCGTGTAGCAAGATATCCGGCGGCACCGTTGGACTGAGTTGTAGATCAACCGTAAAAGAGTGGCCTTGATTGGCGCGGATTTTTTGACCATCGGCGGAGATAGCAAATCGTTGCTTATCGCTGCTGGCAACCACGGCGAGTAGCTGCTGATGATCTAGCGGGGTGCCAGTGGCATTAACCTGTCGCAGCAGTTGTTGGATATCCGCCCAACCGCCAGCATCGAGGTCGATCCCCAGCTGCTGCGGTTGGTGTCTGAGTACAAAGCTGAGTAGCTTAGATACTTCTTGGTGATTGGGCACTTAGAAACTCCTTTTCTTCAGTGCGAGTTCAGCGTGTTAACAGGTACCGATATCAAAATCGCGATTATCAGCCAAACCTTTATCGTAAATGGTACTGATGCTTTCCAGTGTGGCGGCATAGCTGCGGCTGTCACACTCTACTGATACATCAAAATCCTGCAGCATGACTGATACCCGTTGCCGGACGACATTATCGCGGCCATGGCTCAGCTGTTGCCATTGGCGCTCGCTACCGAAGACATCATAAAGTTGCTTATCGGTGAGCTGAATGGCAATGGCTTTGGCCGGCGCGCTGTACGGGCCTTTAACCACTTCTGGCAGTTTCTGCCGTTGGTCGCTGTCAGGGATAAATTGCATGGCAATGATATCACCGTTAGCTTGGGTTGGCGTCGCCATATCGAGCGTAATGTGCAGTTCTCCCGTGAGTGACACAATACCGCTGAAATGGTAATGGTCATTGGCAACGTCTTTTTGCTGCAGTGATAGCGGGCTGTCATAGTCAGAAAAAGCCACGTCTTCGGCCGCATGGCTAGCACTGGCAAACAGTGTGGCACATAGCAGGGTGGCGCGTAGTTTATTCGTCTTCGAAATCATCTTCGGCATAACAAAAGTGCTCCAGAAATTGTTCAAAACTGTCGGCGAATTTATTGCTGTTGCCCCATTCAAAATTCACGACGGGTGGGCAGGATTTATCAGATAAATCCAAGCAATATGCACCGTCATCATGGCACTGTATCACCACAAAATGTGGTGGCAGTGAAGGTTGTTCATCACGTAAAAACGCGGTATCGGCAAAGATATTGCCACCTTCCATTTCGAGCGGTTGATTGTCGATGATGCCACTGATGAAGCGATCCCCGACACCGATCGCTCCATAACGACTTAGCCATTGGCATAACGGCTCTGGCAATGGATAACCGATGGCTGATTGTAGCTGTGCGATAGCGTCAGCCGAGGCTGGCTGGCTATACCAAATGTCGTCGCCAGATGCTGCCGCCTGCTGTAAAAAATGTTCCATATCTGTCATGTTCATTGGGCTAACTCCGCTAATAATTGTCGCAATTCTTCACCTTCAGGCGCCACATAGACGTCATCAAAACACTCTATAAATGAGCTATATAATGGTTGGGCACAGGGCGCAATGAGTTGACGTTGCTGCAGTTGTTCATCGTTGAACGCCAGCAACTGTTCATGATCAAACCAAACAATGGCGGCGTCTTCCAATGGTGTCGCTCGCTGACCGACATCAAAACACACTGGCCCATAGCCAAGCCAATCGGTAAGTAGCCAGCTTCCAATAGCGGTAGCGCGCTGTTAATGAGGTGCGTTAACGGCGCTAATGGCGCATTTGATGGGGTGTGGGCAAGGTAGACATTTCAGCAAAACCTTGTGTTGGCATCTCATCAAAAAGATGGCAGCACGCCAGCAGATACTGTTTAAATTGCTGTGGTAGAGCGATGGCGAACCGCTGCTCAAACGCTGCAATATCGGCCTCCGTTAGCGGGCTGGCAACGGTATGCCATTCTATCCAGTCATCTTGTTGCCACGTTTGCTCATGAGCGTTGGGGCTACCACGCATGTCGAGCGGAATTGCGTCCAGCGGTGCGATATTGGCATTGCCCAATAGTGTTTGTGTGGTGAGGTGCTTTGCATAATCCATTACTGTATACCGTCCTTAAAAATCCTCATCGCTACTAAGCGTTAGGCCAGCGGCTGGTGGCTGGCATCATCGGTGAGTTTACGCTGTTGCCCGTGTGCTTATTCATCCACCCGTTCGGTGACCGCTTGCGGCGTGACCTGTTGCTGAATATAGGCCAGTTCTTCAGCAAACAGGCCGCTGGCAAAGGCGGCTTGCTCACTCTCTATCAAACTGGTGGGCTGCGCTTTAAACTCCTGCTGACAACGCAGTAGCTCTTCATGTAACCAGTGGCACACATCGGCCATGGCGCTAATTGCTTTCTTTAAAAAAGACGCCCATTTGGTTTTTTTAATACCTTGCTGATAAAGTGCGACGGCAATCTGACCAAAGGCTTGATGCAGCGGTAATATTTCAGCTTCGGTGGCAACATTGGTTGCACCTTTAACAACTTTGGCGTCAAGCAACGCCTGTTGCAGCGCCGCTTGTTGCGATACGGTTAGGAAAGTGTCAGTCATCACCTGTATGTGGCTCCTGCAAGCTGATTATTGGTTATTAAAAAGGTCGCCATAATTACTGTGGCGCGTGCGTCACACCGTATGTTCTTGGGTAGCGAATCGATAATTGACTACCCGTATTCGCTGAGCTTGACCGCAGTTGTCGGCGTAACGTTTTACGCGCGGTGGTTGGCTCAGCGCTTTGCGACCAGCACCACCTCGAGTGGTTTACCTGCTGCTCGCGATCATTCCTCACGCATGTTTTTTTAGGGGCGGCATTCTGCCATAGGCAGACAGGCACATCCAAGGGCGATCTTGGTCGGATCGGGCATTGGGCCATGTACTCGCTTAAAGCTTGTTCGCCCGCATCGCTAAAACCGTCATTTCGGCGTCCAGCATAGCGTTTAATGTCACAGTTATGGGCGCTTGTCGGCGCATTCAAGGGCTGCGGGTTAGTAAAATTGGGCGGCCGATGCTGTGTCATGTGGTGTAGCCGTTCTTTGAGCATCCATCGCCTCCGTTAGCGCCAACTGATGTTATGCGGCAAACTCGGATACTCCTGCGCTAAACGTTGGAACAAGAGTTTGAGTTGCGTTGTGGCCTCTGGCAACTTACGCGTTAATGCTGCCGTATCAGTAAAAATGATCTCATCGGGCAGAGATACACTGGCCGATATCATGTCCCAAAATGCGTCCCAGTTATGGCCATAAAACTCACCAAACTGCAACGCCTCAGCGAGCTTGCGTTGCAGTTGCGCTTCGCTATCTATATCGGCGAGGGAGATAACCACCGGTGCCGTCGCGGATGGGAATAAGAACGCACCATCGCCGCCACCCATCGCTTGTACGGTCAAACCTTCAGTTTGTACTCCAAGACCATGTTCATCATCCCAGCTACAACCAAACAACATACCGATATATGGCAGCTTACTGCCGTTGTGGCGGTGATGAATAAACACTTGGCTAAGCCCAAGCAATGGCTTGAGTTGTTGCGGTTCAGTGATCTCGGGCATATGGCCGCTAAAAAATGGCCAACTGATAAGCTCTGAGCGTTGTTGTTGATAATATTCAAAAATCGCGTGCAGCACGTGCTGACTCAACAGCTCATGATGCTGCGCAAACCAGTCGATCAGTATTTGTTCGGTTGCTGTCAGCGGGGCATGTTCGCGGCGGCCATCGGGGCCAAAGATTACAGATACAGTGCCGTCAGACACATCGTCACCTAGCGCTGCATAATTGTTGTGGGCACTGGCAAAGCCTTGCCAGAACGGAAGTAGATAGTCACACAACCAGTGACCATTGGCGGATAATTCAAACTGCATGATGTTTCCTTAACTCTTTGACTTCCTATCGCTGCAACGCGCGGCTTAACGGCGTAATGCGCTCAACAGTAGCGATGCCTATGCAGCGCTGACCAACTCAGTTGAATTTGCAGCAAATGCGGCAACAAATGTTGAGGGTAAAGTGATAACAAAATCGCGCTGACTGATAGCTGAATCGGCCGGTGGTCCGGAGCGCGAATCTGCTATGGTGACACCGTTATTTGATCGCTGTGGCACTCAGGTTAGCGGCGGGTTTGTTTTTTTAATCTGAGTAGCGCCTGATGTTGCGCTTCACTCAATGGTTTAGCGCTGGGTTTGGCGCGCTTGCTTAAGTGTTCAATCAATGGCGCATCGGCCGCTTTTTGCCAGTTAAGTCGAGGCTGTGCCTGTAAGGCCGCATCTAACGCCTCTGCGTCATCGTGTTGATTGATTAACTGCTGTTGCCCGCGGCGGAATTGACGATTCACCTGGGCTTTACGGTATTTAATCGCCTTGCGTGAGCTTTTATCGTTTTCGCCATAACAGTTCTTGCTGTGGTTCAGATAATCCAGCACCTTTTTTTGCTGCGGTGTTTGGCGGTGAGTCATTAGCTGTCCTTGTCTAATGTGGTGGTATTAACGCTGTGCAAGTGGCCTAGTTTATCACGTGGCTGTCGGTGAGTGGAAAGCAGCGTTTGCCCTTTATTGCTAAGCAACTTCCATGAGCCGTTGACTGAGTTGGCGTGATGTTCCAGCACGCGCTCAGGCAGCATTGCAGGGCATTGCTGTCACAATGCCAATCACCGCAACCCATGTCTTAGTCGGACACGCCAAAGTGCAAAAATAAAGTGGCATGTTCGCCTTCTAGAATGAAGTCACACCAACTGGCTTCGTACCAAGCTGGGCTGTGCATTGTCACGCTGATGAGTTGTTTTATCTGGATCGCGTTATCAATGTCTTGGCAAAGCTGGTTGACCAGCGTGGCACGGGCATCGGCGTCGTAGAGGGTAAAGCTATGGTCGACATCTTTCAAATAGGCAAACGCCGAGCCACAGCCGCCCCATTGTTGTTGCTCTGCTGCGTTAAGCCGAGGTTGAAAGCTAAATAACCATTCATGCAGTTGCTGGCTTAGCTCAGCGTGCCAGTTTGGTAATGGTAGGTATTCAAAGCTGGCATGTTCGTAGTAGGCGCTGAGGCATTGCTGCACCGCTTGTTCGGCACTGGTGCCCGCGGGAAGTGGGGTCAGTTCATAAGTAAATTCATGGTTCAGTTTACTATTGAGCAGAGCGAAGGCGATGAGTTGTCCGTCAATTTGCCCAAGTTGGTAGCTGAGTTTGTCCATAAGACTCCTGTTGTGTGTGGCAAATGCATCAAGCGCGACACTATAGCGAAAGAGTACAAGCTAGCCAATCAGCAGGATAAACTTGAGTGAATACTGCCACAATGACGTCTTTTAAAGGATAAAAACAGGGCAAGAGATGCTCTTGCCCTGTGGGTTGCTAATAGTGACCACGCTTGGCACTATCGTTGTGGCTTTTTCCCTCTCAGGCGGATAATCCCAAATAGCGTCAACCATATCAACCATGCAAAGCTCAATGCTCCACCGTGAGGTTTTCTTGGAATGATAGGCTCGCTACCGCCATCACCACCATTGTCACCGTTGCTATTAGCAACAGCTACGCCACCTGGATCAGCGATGCTACCGTTAGCTTCGCCGTCCGCATCATTAGGACCACCATCTTCAATGGTTAACTGCACACACCAATGGCCAGCGGTTAAGCCTGATTGCCAGCTTTCATCGCCTGGCGGCGGACAGAAGCCCTCGCTGCCTGCTGCTGAAGATAGCGTGTTATTACTGTCTTCGACAAAATTACGCCAACTACCATTACTAAATTTACGGTACACCGCTTGTGATGGAAGGCTCACAAGTTGCGGCACCACGATAGCCACGCTTTGACCTGTATTTGGTAGTTCAGCCATTTCAAAGTCGAACAGTCCAGAAGAGGTGTAGCCTACGTCGTCGGAAAGTGTCGAGAAGCGGTTCATCTCTTCTGGCGATAATAATGCACCGCCACTGTCTGTTTGAATTGCCAACTCCCCAAGGCGACAGCTGATGCCTGGCTCACACTCCAACAGGAAGCTATTGGTGCGACGAGCAACCTCTGGCAACACGTTCGCCGCTTCAATATTGTCTAGGTAATCAGGAATACCATCATTGTCGCTATCGGCCATCCCCTCAGTGGCATCATCAATACCATCTGCATCGCTGTCGACACCGGAAGATAGTGTCGGTAGTGAGCTAACCACAACAAAGCGGAAAGTGGCCGTAGTGCTCGCGTTCTGCTCGTCGCTGGCGACAACATTCACGTTATAGCTGCCGCTAGTTAATGCAGCAGGCGAGAACACAAAGCGAGTAGGGTCATCGCTTAGATTGATTAAGCTACTGTTGTTGCTCCAATCAAGCGTGACATTGTCTCCCACGTTGGCATCGCTGGCTGTTGCCGTGACGGTAACATCACCGTTTGTCGGCGTGATTTTGATAGTGTTTACGCCGCCTTGTGCCAGCGTGAGTGTTACCCGTGGTGGCAGGTTGCCCTCAACGATAGTGGCGGTAAAGCGTGCGGGAACACCAGCGTTGATATCGTTGATATCAGCATTGTTGCCTTGCGGCAGATCTTCGGCGTCACTGGTATGGTCATCCAATAGCACCACTAACGTTTCGTCACCTTCCAAATTGTTATCTTGGATAGTTGAGAAGCGAATCGTTGCGTTAGTCTGATCTTGTTCAAAGATCACACTGCCATTGACTAAGGTATGGTCCTCTACACTAGCGCTGCTAGCGCCTTCATCGATGATGAATGGTACTTCCAGCGGATAGAATGGCGATTTACCGTTGAGCAATATGTTGAATTCAACGTCTGAACCTTCCGCCACGGTTTGTGACTTGCTGAAGCTCACTAGCGGACGAATATTGACAATTTGCATGGCATTCGCTTGATTACCTTTTCTGTCAGCCGCTTGCCACACGACCTCGTTTCGCCCTGGTTTGAGATGCAGTAATCCATTGTTCATACCGACAACAGCAGGTGAACAACAGTTGTCACCATCAATGTTATCGCTGGCGAGGCTATTGAGCGCAGCTTGCATCACATCGTCTGTGGTATTTGCATTAACGCCCAGTAGTTGTCGTAAGGTAATTGGCGTAAACAGCGCGGTAGCATCTAACAATACAGTGTCTGGCGCCCGCAATTGAGGTGATTCTGTATCGAGATAGTCTTCGGGGTCGTTTGGATTGGTACCATCCAGTCCCTCTTGGTAGTCGCTCACCGTATCACCGTCAGTATCAAGACCAGCTTGTACGCTTATGTTGAATGGCGGCAGTGAGGCTCTGGCGATGCCGTCACTCACACTAATGCTGATATTGTTGTACTGACCAACATGCGCATCCGCAGCAATCCCTGATAATTCACCAGTCGTCGCGTTGAAACTCAACCAACTTGGTAGCGAAGAGATACTAAAGGTTAAGCGGGTATCTGCATCGGGATCACTCGCCGTTGCGACAAAGCGATACGGTTGTCCGACCGTGATACTGGTTGTCGGCGTACCACTAATTACTGGTGGCTGATTGGTATTCACCACCGTAATTGAAAATGCTGACAGGCTCGCCGATAGCTCACCATCACTGACACTAATGACAATATTGTTGTAATCGCCAGCCGCGGACAGCGATGGCGTACCGCTTAGCGTCCCAGTATTGCTATCAAAGCTGGCCCAGCTAGGTAGATTGGTGATGCTAAATGTTAACTGATCTCCATCCGCATCACTGGCGGTAGGCGTAAAGCTGTAACTCACACCTTCTTGCGCAGCATTGCTAGGTGAACCGCTAATCTCAGGCGCTCGGTTACCTAACATTACATTGGCTGCACTGGCAATAGCTAAGCTGCTGCTATTGTTATCCGCACCACTATCGACGATGGTAGTTAGGGTAACAACACGTTGTGCATCCGCTGCCAAAGCGCTGTTGTAACGATAGGCTAGACCGTTGACCAAGATTTGTGCGCTATCAGCACTGATGGCCCCAGTTAAGGTTACCGTGGCAATGGCGTTATTGACCGTGACCAGATAGCTCAAGCTATTGTTCACCGTGGAACCATTGCCAGCAATCAATTGAATAGCTGTACCATCTGCGACAATGAACTCTTCAGCACTGCTATCCACATTGCTAACCGTCAGCGTCAGGCTGTTGATGGTTTGATTGGTATCTTGGGTACTTACCGCTGCGCCCACAAAGAGTGTTGCCGGTGTAGCGTTACCTGCGGTATAGCTTGGGTTTGTTGCGGTAGCAGTTAGCGTTGGCGCCGTGTTGGTCGGTGTAAGTGCTAATGCCGTTGTGGCCGTTGTGGCGATTGCAGCGTTGCCAGCGGTATCCGTGAGCACTGCTGACAATGTCAATGTGCCATTACCCAGACCGCTAACATCCAATCCAAACACTTGCATATTCGCAGTGAAGATAGTGCCATTGCCGATAACTGCTGTACCGCCACCAGACGAGCTGATGCTGTACCTGTAACCAGCGCCTACTTCTGCACCGGCAAAGGTGAAGCTAATAGGTGAAGCGCTGTAGCTGTTACTGTCAAAGGTGACTGAATGGCCGCTTGGAGGCGTAACATCAAGCACCGCAGTAGACGTCACCGCTACTGCACTGTTACCTGCGCCATCCGTGACAACAACTGAGAGTGTCAGCGTGCCATCCGCTAAACCACTCAGATTCAGCCCAGTGATTTGGTCAGTGGCCGAGGCTAAAGTACCGCCGCCTGTCACAGCGGTGCCGCCACCTGATGAGCTGATGGTGTAGTTGTAATTACTACCCACTTCCGCCCCTGCGAAGGTAAAGCTTTGGGTGCTACTTTCTACTGCATTGATTGTGTTGTCATCAAAACTCACACTATGACCTGATGGCGGGGTGCTATCGACGGTGGCATTGCTGTTATCTGTGGTTGAACTGGAACCGCCAGAGTTGCTGGCAGTGATAGCAACATTGAGATTAGAGCCATTGGTAACACTGTTGGTGAGCTGATAGGTTGCAGTCCACTGACCACCTCCCATATCCGTGGCGATAACGTCACTTGGGCCACCGAAGGCACTGAAATCAACCGTTACGCCGCTGACACCAGCATTATTATCACCGCTACCAGAATTGTTCCACGTGACAGTTACGGTATCGCCCACTCGATAAGCACCATTAGTCCCTGATGCGCCAGAAATCGATATGTTGCTGCTACTCACCGTTGGTAACTGCACTGCAGTTAATACGGTATCAGCACCGGAGCTACTTACGCTAAAACCTAAAGACCCGCCAGCAGCATTACTCAGAGTAAGGCTCACTTCTGGCGCTGCGAAAGTGGTAGCGTTAGTATCAATTTCCAATATGGAACTGCCATTAAAGCGCACATTGGCTTGGCTCAGCCCTGTAACGCCGGAGATGACGATACGGTCACCAGCGCTAACATCGGTAATGGTATCGCCGTTCAGTTGTGCGGCACTGCCCACAAAACTGTCGCTGCCCAAGTTACCTGTCATGGTATCTATGCCAGTACCGGCGTGCAGCGTGTCGTTATTACTGCCACCAATAAAGGTGTTGGCGCCGCTAAAATTCTGCGCCGTCATGTTGAGTGAACCGTTGACTAGACTTGCATCGATTGTCACATCTTGGGTAATTGTCACCCCGTTAAATTTACCAATATCGATGCTGGGCGTACCGAGAGTGCTTGGTAGGTTAAGGTTAAAACCATTATTGTCTTTCAACTCGATACGGTTAATGCCGTTGAAACTGCTAGACGTAAAATCAAACGTACCACCGCCACTTAATTGCAGGGTGTTATTGCTGCCACTGAACGACGGCACAGCATTAGCGATGTTGCTATCTAGCGTCACGGAAATGTTGTCGGCTAGATTAAGCCCACTAATATTAGTAAATTGCGTACCGACAAGATTAGTATCGGCCAGCGTGAGGTTAACCGTGGCTGATTGGCTATTGATTGCGCTCAAGTGACCGTTAAACACATTGCCTTGAACAACAAAAGTAATGTTTTCATTGGGGACGTTATTACCATCCAGAGCTGAGTTAACCGTCACATTGGTATCTGTGCGGGCCGGATTTAGCGTAATTTGTCGTGTGTTGGTGCTGCTGTCGCCAATGACATAGTTCTCTACATCCGCGAAAGTGGTGAGATTGCCATCCCCGTTGACTGTAATTGTTTCAATGCCTGCCGCGATTACCGTACCCGTGAATGCAGTATGTTGGTCACCGGTCATGGTAACACTGGCGTTACTCTCAAGTGTTAGGTTCGTAATATTACTAATCGTTGCGGCGCTGATATTCGCGCCGTTTGCGAGATGCAGTGTATCGCTAACAGTATTGTCACCAGTTAGTGTGCCCGTGTAAGTTAAGCTGCCAATATCAAAGGTAATCGCGTCAGTAGCTGATATGGCCGAAACCGATGTGTCTGCTGCTGCAACCGTGATCGTACGCGTGTTCGTTGATGAATCATTGACGGAAATTGTTTCAATGCCAATTGGCGTTGTAAAGTCGCCATCGCCATTAACGTTGATGGTTTGTGAGCCAGTCGCCGTCACAGTGCCGGTAAACTGTGCCAACTGACTGGCAGCGACCATGGTGGTGGCGCCGCCCGCTTGGGTAAAGTTTTCAAAGCCTGAAATGGTAGCGCCGCTGATATCAGCACTTGCCCCCAGAATCAGCGTATTGGAACCCGCATTGCCTGCAAGTGTACCAGTAACGGTTAACCCACTAATGTTTACCGTATCATTACCTGAGCCACCCCCTACCGATTGTGCACCACTGCCTAGGGTGAATGTACCGCTGTAACTGGCTCCTAGCTCATAACTATCAATATTGACGTTACCAGTGACATTGTCGCTACCCGATACTAACTGGATGGTTTGGTTGATATTGTCGGTAAAGGTGGTAAAGCTCTGGTGCTGAGAGGATGACATTGCCACGGTAGCATTTGCTGGAATCGTCAGGGTTTCAAAACCTGTCAGCGCTGCGAGTTGACTCAGATCCGCGCCATCGATAGCAACTAAAGTATCATTACCGGTGCCGCCATTAGCGGTTGAACCTGCTGTGTGGGCGGCAGCTGCTAGCGTTAATGTCTCATCGTTACTACCGAAGTTAAATGAGGGCGATAAGTTGGTGCCAGTGGTGGTGTTAAACGCTGCCGCGGTAGTGGTTGCGCTGGTAGCTTGATTAACGGTTACCGCAAACGTTTTTTGAAACGTGGTGGTGCCATCATTGGTTTGCACGCACACGTTATAACTGCCTACTGATAAGCTGCTAGCCGTGCGTAAGTTGCTACCGTTAATATTAAAACTGGCATTGTTGTCATCGCCACTGTCACCACAACTACCATTGGCAGAAGCGCCGTTGCTCACCAGTGAGTAAGTATGCGTATCACCACTATCTGCATCGGTCGTACTCAAACTACCAACGGTAACATTCGTTCCTGTGCTGGCTTGATTGATGCTGGTCGCACTTAAACTGATATTGGTTGGGGTAGCGTTAACTTGCGCCGATGTCAGGTTGGCGATCGCAATGTCGTCAATCTTTACCCAATGCATTGTGGTGCTATCAGCGTACTGAATCGTGAATTTTTTAATACCGGTCCATTGAGAACCTGAAAAATTTATAATTGTCCCTGATGCTCCACCAGCATAGTCTTGTATACCGCCTTTATCTGAAGTTATACGGATAGTTTTTGTCGGTGCACCATATCCTTGATATACGTAGATAGAGGAAAGATCGAAGGTTTCATTACCTGAAAAATATACATAACTCTGTGTTTGGGAGGAGGAGCCAGTAGATATGTAAACGTAGCCAGGGCTATAGTTATAAAGATCTTGGTTACCTGAACCTGCTGATTTTACATTAAAGGTGTAGCTGGTTCCGGATACTACGTAAGATTTGTGGTTAGCATATCCAGTTGGCATCTGGTTTAGTGTTAAGGTGCCAGTAAAATTCAGCAGATGAGAAAAGTCGCGCATCGCGGCTGAGTCAAACATCGGCGTGGTTTCAATATCGCCGGTCTGAATTTCTAAGTGCCAGTCACCGTGTTTAACTCTACTACCGGTCGGGTTATTTGATGCGGTAACATCCACATGAGTATGACCGCTAATCACTTCTAAGAACGCTTCGCCTTTGCTTGTTGCCGCTAAGTCACAGCCGTAAAACAGCAGGTCGCCGCCTTGGCGAATCGCGCCATTCAGCTTATTGAACAAGCTCAAATCTTGCTCCAGCACTGCCTCATCAATGCGTTGATTACCGAGCAAAATAACGCCATCGCTGGCGTGGGACACCAAGTGCACCGCCGCAAGGTCATGGTAGCGGTTAAGGATCTGTTTCAGTTGGCCGAGACCATCACGGTTCCCGTCGATTTCTACCACATCAACACCGGGGCGAATATTTTTATACAGCAGGTGTTTATCCGGCACCGCCGCATCAATAATGACCAGCTCATTGACCACTTGACCTGCTTGAATATCAAGTTTTTCGGCGGTTGCGGCTGGGCGAGGTTGTGGGCTGCTGGCAAGCGATTGCTTCACCAAGGTGTTGCTCCGTAATGGCGTTGCCTGACTGACCAGATAGCTATTGGTGGGACGAATATAACCACTGGCATAGCCAGACATTGGCATTAGGGTACCTAAGATGCCCGATAACACATTCTTCTTCATGCGGATTTCTCGCAAACTCAATAAGTAGGCACATGGGCCAGTTAACCATAGGTTTAAGTGTCGAAATCCGTCTCATGCTCAAAACAACTAGCGCGCAGACATCCATTGCCTGCGCTGTGTTTTACATTTTACTGGGGGCAATAATATTGGCAGCGGTGCCACTGCTATCTTGCCAAAAATCCATTTCTTGATATTTATCGAACAGATCGGGCGGTAATATGGTCCTGCGTGGGCTAAAGGCTACTTGGCGTTTTACGCGGTGTAGCCCAGTGGCACCAAGGTTTTGATCAAATTCGTTTTCTTCATATTCCACGTTGTCAAAATCGTGGACGTAGTGTGGCTCGCCTAGGAACTTATAGATGAGTTCCAGTGTTTTTGCAGGATATTGCGTCAGTATTTCGTAATCGACTAGCAATAAGCGGTCGGAGTATTCGCCGTAATAGGCTTCTTTTAATGATGTCCAAGCACTGCCAACCGTGCCAGCGGCGTTCATCATCGATTCACACCGTGAGTACACTGTTTGGCGACTAGCAGGTGAATACATGCGACTGTATTCAAACGGATTACGACGATAGATCCCCTCAAAACTGTCGGCAATCCATGCAGGATTACGCACACAGCAAATCACTTTGAAGTCACCAAACAGTGGTGCCAATTGGTGTAAACGCGCGGTCCACTGGCGGCTGGTATCAAAAATCACATTGGTGGAGCACAGTTGCTGCTGGTAATAGGCGGAGAACAAGGCGTGGCAGATGGCAATACGGCGTTCGTCATCGAAAAAGTTGGCAAATTCGTGGCCAGCGCCCATCAACTCAAGGTTGGACTGCATAAGTGACGAAATAGGGCTACTCATGGCCGCATGAAAGCGTGGATTTTGTTTCAAAATTCCCGCAAGCAGAGTAGAGCCAGAACGGGGAAGACCAGAGATAAAATGAAACTTAGACGGCATAGCAACAGCCTAGAAATTCGAGTTGCACGAATTCTAGCTAAATGTATCAAAATGTCACAATAAAATATTTTTGTTTAACAAAAAATAAATAGAGTAGTTACTTTAAAACGGGGGGCTGCGCTGGTCGTCGAACACAGATGTTTGGAGTGAGAGCTACGCTTGTGCCAATAAGGCTGTAATAACCGCCATAGACGACAGAATGGCATGCTGGAAAACCAGAGCGTACAGGGATTACCTTGCTCCATTTTTTGGCTTGCGGCGCTGCGTTCTCAGTAAAAAACGGCTGACGGCTGTTACCAGTAACCCCGCTACTAGCACTCCGCTGATGAGTCAAATTATGCGCAATGTTAGCCCGCCCACTGAGCCATCGTGTAGTGGGTGCAGCCAACTTAGGATGACCTCTTTACTGCCTGCGTTTTGAATGGTCTGTGCGGCAACAATTACACCAGTGTTGGGATTGACTTGCACATAGCTGTGGGGAAAGCGGCGGGACGGATCGCTGGGCAGTTGCAGTCTAAATTGGTAATACCCGCCGCTGGTGGGCGGTACTTCAATCCACGCTAAGTGGCTGAGCGGGTACTGTTGCTGCAAGGTGTTAATGGCGTTTGCCAATGACATTCGCGTTGGCTGTGTGGTGGCGGGATTGTGGCTGAACAGCGGCGGTTGGGGGTGTTGACTCGGCAATATTGATAACACGGTATTTGTAGGGTTGGGCAGCGCGAGCATTGCGCCTGTGACCGTGAGTGTGAGTAACGGCACGCTCACCGCTAAGCCGATGAGCTTATGCCAGTCGTATAACAAACCCACCGTGTTATTTCGCGGTTTAAAGGTCAGCCCTTTACGCCATTGACCACGTTTGGGCCACCATGCCATCAATCCTGAAATAATTAATAGCAGCGACACTAAACCGATATATCCGACCAGCAGGGTGCCTGTATCACCTAGCAATAGCTGAAAGTGCAGATTGTACAGCCAGGTCATCAGGGTGTGGCCCCAATAATCTTGTCGCAGCAGCTGCTTGCCATCGCTGGATAGCCACACGAGTAGCGGCGCAAATCCTTCGCCTTGGGTTTCTGGTGGATTGTAATAGCGGGCGGGAATGGTGCTACCGCTTGGGGTCACTTCAAAACGCCATGGCCCTGTTTTATCTGGATATTGCAGCCGTACTGTGGCGAGCGCCTGATCCCAATTCGGGGATTGTTTGCTGCTGGTGGCGCTGAGTTGCTCGGCATGTAACCCTTGGTCGATTTCGACATAAAACATCACCGCGGCACCAGAAAGGCAGATCAGCGTTAGCAGCACTCCCACCGATAAGCCGAGCCATAAATGGACTCGACGCATGAATTTGCGCAGAGGTAATTTACTGCTCATATGAGCCTTGGCGCTGTGCCGAAAGGAGAAAATGCTGTACTGCTGTAACCATGTAACACCGCGTTGTGTTGCCAAGTGACCAGAATGAGACGGTCAGTTGCGGCAAGGCTATGAACCGGCTCAGCCGCTGCTGGCTATCTGCGGCGGCATTATAGAGGAATTTTTCGAGCAATGCCGAGGGAAACTTAGGGCGTCATCTGTGTCAATGGCTGCCACAGCGTTGCCAGAATATATTGTCGTGCATCTTGTTCATCATCGGCGGGGTACACCACAAAATCGGGGTTATCGAGGAGTTCAACCAAAGAGATACTGCTGTCTTGCAGCAGTGCTTGTAGTTCATCACTCAGTTGTTGCCGCCGCTGTTGCTCGCTGAGCCAGTTGATGAGGGCGCCATGGGCGGCGGCTTCTTCCAGCCCGACATCAACGGAAAATAGCGATAACAACTGACGAACAGTTGGGTAATTTGGCATGGATAACGTCCTTGTGGCATCAGCTATGGCTGATGAGCAAAACCTAGATAATGTAAACGGCGGCTTATCTGTACTGCTGTGCGATAATTACCGCGGCGGCATTATAAAGCAATTGGTCGATAAATGCTGAGTCGCTATCTACGGTGGTGATGAGCGGCTAAGTTACCACGCCAGCACGTTTAGAAAATTGCTGGCGGCTTGTGGACTACCTAAAAACTCGCTGAGCTTTTGGAAACGATAATCCAGTGCTTGTTGGGTATAGGTGCAGTCGTCATCGTCCCAATATTCATCAGCGTCACACTCTGCTATCGCTTGTGCCATGGTGGCAAAAGCACCGAATGCGGTGGCTAAGTCTGGTGCGAGCGGCTGAAAATGCCATTCGCCGCCGTGGATATCAAACAGGATCTGCTCAGAGGCTAGGTCAAATACGATGGGGTCAGCATTATTGTTCGCGATGACGAGCCAGTTGGGGGCCAGCCGTCGATAGTTGCGCCATTGCGACCATGCCAACGATAGCCTGCTTGATAGTCCCACAGTTTTGCCAAGCTTGGTATTTCGACTAACTCATCACAGCACAGTTGTAAGTTATTGGGGCCGACCTGTTGATAAAAATCGATTAAGGTTTGCGGCAGGGGAAAATCGCCACGCCAATCATTGCTGGCTTGTGGTTGCGGTTGCCCAAATGGCGCGAGTTGTGCGGCTAAGTGGGAAAATCGGCTCATGTTCATTACTCATATCCGTGATATTGCTGTGTGTTATCCATTGGTGCTAGCTGCTCAAAATGCGGTTGCCCTTGTTCATCCAGTTCATAACGCAGCAGGAACAGCCACAGTTGTTCTTGGTATTCGGTTGGATCTTCGGTCATCACCCCTATCAATAGCTGGTGCTGTTCATCGACCGCCACCAATTCGCTATGTTGTTCATATAGGCTAAACGCTTCAACAAAATTGGCATGAGGGGCTACCCGCATGTTCATCCAGAACTCACAGCTGTTGACGCTGGCTTTGAAAGATAGCCCTTGGGAAATATCGACATGTTGTTGGATACGTTGCCAAAACATCGCGGAGGCGCGTGCATAAACCTCATCATCATTCGGATGCAGATCTAATTTGGCAAAGCTATGGTCTTGCACCAGAATGCACGGACGCCACCAGCGCAACATAGGTGACTCATAGGGATGTTTGCCAACATAGGTTTTACTGTCGAGCTCGACGCCTTCGGTATATTTAAATCCGTCGATAAGGTCTTCAATATCTTCTTTGCTGTACTGCACTGTATGGCATCCTAGTCGTTATGGCTTGCTAAGCGCTTAAAGGTGTCGAGTTCGTTGTAGAACCGCACTAACAAATCCCACTCCAACAGCGAGAGCAACTCGGCACTTTGCTGGCGTAGTTGCTGCCAGCCGGCGCTATCAAAGATGGCAAGCTTATGGCACTGCATCTCATCAGTGGTTAATGCCTTAAAGCTTTGCTCAAGTGCGCGTAGTTTTTCCAGCAGCGGTGGCGCAGTAAATTCGCCCATCACGTTGATAAATTCAATCACGTGAACGCAGTGCTCATACCACACATCGCAAAATGGGCAGTCATTAACGTGTTGTTTTTGCTTAGCAGAATCTGTGCTTAGAAATACTAAGGCGAAGCCCAACTGGTAGAGCTTTTCGAGTTTCTCCTGCTCGTTATAACTGTCCCATTCCCAGACCTTGGCGGTAAAACTCACAGTGAATTATCTCCATATCATTCCTTGCGAGGTTGGCGCTCGCTTAGTGTTGGTGATTGCCGTTCGCGCCTTCTGCTAAAATGATGTCGGCTTGCGCGCGGCAGTTGGCATCAAACTGCTGATAACGGCTACGCACTAATGCTAAAGGCAATGTTAGACCGCGATAACAGCAAAAGCTCAGTGCGTTCAGTAGCGCTTCCATCACCGAGAGATTTTCTTCACTGGCTAACTGTTTGCTGAGCTGGTCGATGATCTGCTGCTGGGTGGTAAGATCAACGGTTTCATATTCCAACATGTCACCTAGATAGGCGCTTGCCAGTTCACGAGTTGTGGCATCTTGATGATGGAGTTGTGCCAAATAGTGCGGCAGTTGTTGCTTAAGCGTGGTCATCATTATCCTTAATCGGCAAACCAATAAATCGATAAGTTCTCATTCATCGCTTGCTGTAATACCGCAAGCATCTGCCGCAGCGTTTGGGCTAACGCCGTTGATAGTTGCTGGGATAGCAGCAAATTGAGTTCCTCACGCCAGCGTAGATGAAGCTCACACGGCAGGTGTTGGTCTTGGTAGTAATCAGCCAGCTTGAGCGTCACGGGCAGCGACAGCCCGCGTGAGCGAATCACGCTGAACAGTTCATCGTGCAACTCTTCGGTTAATGACAAGCGATATTGCTGCTGACGGCGGCTAATACCACTATGAAGATCGTAGGCCATGGTTACTGCTCCAATAATGCTTGTTGGTGCAGCCAAGTGGTTAACTGCGTCAATTCAGCGGGTGTTGCGCCTGTGATGGTCACCGCCATGCTATGAAACCACGGATTGCTGTGGCTGGTATCAACATCAAACGCTACCGCAATGGATTTATTCGGCCGAATAATATTGAGTTGTTCGATGATGGCATCAGCGGCTTCGTCCCACTGTTCGTTACCAAAGCGTTGTTGCAGTAAACGCAGTGGTAAGGCGATTCGGTCGGCGTGATACAAGAGATGAGCTTTTGTCATTTAATACGCCTCGTTTTCTGGGCAGCTGATCGCGCTAATCGCCTCAATCTGTGTGAGCTGCGCGGCTAAATGTTGACTTAAATCCACCCATGTTTGCCTTGCCGTATCCGCTTTGGCGTGCGGCGTGATCTCCAGTAAATACTGCTGGGTGGCGGCGTCATTGAGCTGCAATGTCAGCGGAATCCCCAATACTTGCCCTTCATAGGTGATGAACTCCTCAAAGCGGCCACTGCTATTGTGTAGCAACTGGCAGCCAAGCTGGCCGCTGAGCTGCTGAGCGAGTTCGGCAGGTGCTAGCGTGCTGTAAAAGCAGACCAAGGCACGAAAGTTCAACGGCGCATTATCCATACCGACGATCGTTGGTGGAATAAGTAGCTGCGCTTCAACGCGGTAGTGTTTGATGGCATCGCTGGCCTGTTTTAGCGATATACCAAGGCGATCACGCAGCTGTAACGTGGCATTTTTGATATCGCCTTGCTGTACCAGTTGTTGTTCCGCTTTAGTTAATGGGTAATTCATTCGGTGGCCTGTTAACTTGGTTGGCACAGCCAATAGCGTTTGCCACAGTGTGGGCAGCTAAAGGTCAGTACGGGGTCTTCACCAGCGATCAGGCGGGTCAAGAGTTGCTGGTGATTGGTCTCTGCTTCTTGCGCTGGCCATGGCATCAGTTGCTGGATGTCGCCCTGATAGCTGTGGCCGACCTTCCCCGAAAATGGGGCGTAATCAGCGCAACAATGCGGCCAGTCACTCAGTTCAAGTACGATAGCTGGCGTATGTAATAGCTCATCTAATATCGCGGTCGCGCGCGCCTTTTTTTGCTGTTTATCAATACTGCCCTTGGGAAAATAGCGATTGAGCATGCGCTGCGCCACCTCAATATTGAGCCAGCTATCGGTTTTGATAGTGACATGTTGCAGGCAATCAGCACAAAGCTCGTCTACCTGTTGCCATTGCTCGTTGATGAGCACTTCACGGCCCAAACGATAGATTGGCTTATATTCCCCGCAGCATTGGCAATGCTCTGTAATGGCTAAATCAGCTAGCGCCATTTGATGAATATATTTAAATCTCATGTTTATCATCTCTTTTTAGCTTTTTATTCGATGATGTTGGCATAGTTACATTGCACTATCACATGCTTTGCAATTTGCACTAGTTCTTGCCACTGTGCGTCTTCTAATTGGTAACGAATATGCAGTGATTGAATCCCAATTTTCTCAGCAGTTGCGCTATCAAATTGACAACGTAATTGGCTACGGCTAATTGCCAGTGAGGTGATACCTTCATAAAAGGTCTGCAGTTGTGGTTCTTGCACCACGCAAATACCTTCATCTTCTTCGCCCAAGCTTGCGAGTGCTCCATCCTCTCCAAGCGCGCGTTGAAACTGCCAGTTCTGGTCTGTTTCGTTATCGGACTCACTAAAGCAGAGGCTAAAAACGCAAAAATCTTCGCTAAAGACATTGGTAATCCCAGCAACTTGAGTGGCATAAAATTGAATATGTTGCATACCTACTACGTCCTGGCGGGTCGTTGCCCCTGATACTTGGCATTGCGGCTGCTTCAGCGCCATTAACTGCTCACTGAGTTTTACTAGATAATCGTGCCCATAAGTGCCGCGCTCTAAATCACGAGTTAAAAATGCCGGCAGTGTTTGCTGGTATTGTGCGCTCTGTGAGGCAATGGCGAGCGCGACGGCGGTGACGGTATCCACATCGCCACCGAAATTCACCCCCTGCAACAATATTTGCTCGGCACTGTCGCAGTGAGTGAGTAACGTCAGCACGGCGTTAACGGTTTCCCACGCGCTGCATGGCACTTCGGCGTGCCAGTTGTCATCCCACATTGTCGCGGTATGCTGGCTGACAAAGGCGGTTAGCACGGATTTATCACCAAGGTCATAAATAAAGAAGTGGGCGGCGAGGGCGATGGCTTGTGCTGATGCAATCCCTTCCGGCGTATCGTGGGTGATTTGCGCCTGCATTTTGGCAAACTGCAACAGCTGCGCAATGTCAGCAAGAATACCGATAGGTGCCGCCCGCATAGCGGCGCCGTTACGATCACTGTGGGGATTAATCTTTTCCAGTAATTCGGCGCCATCCTCAATGCTATCTAAAAAGTGTTGAAAACCGCTGGAATAACCTAAGCGGCGGTCGCGCTGGTAGCAGCTCACAAATTTATTGGCGATGTTTAGCGGCGTCCATGGCTGTTGCTCGATGAGCAGTTCGCTAATCGCTAGCGACATTTGGGTATCGTCGGTATAGCAGCCTGGCTGAATACCTAAACCGTGCTGTTCATAGTGGGTGAGATGGTTGTGTTGCTCGATTTTGCTGCGCTCGGCAAATTCAAAGCCAGCGCCGTAAGCATCACCAATGGCTAGAGCTAATAACATGGGACTTCCTTTTGAACGCTCATGGGTTACTCAAAACCACCGGTCAGCCGAAATTGGTGGCAATGGCAACATTGAAACAGTTGCACGGCAAACGGCGCATCATCTTGAGCAATTAAGGCGTTGAACTCGTCTTCAGTCAGGTCGTTCTCCTGACACACACGTGTAATATCCGCTTGCAGTTGCTGTTGATGCGCCGCGACGGCTGCTGTGGCGGTGATTTCTGTCGTTGGCACTACGCGGCAATAATCGCCGCAGTGGTGTGGCCAACTGTCATTCATCGCCAGATAAAAATAGTTGGGCGTGCGTTGCATCAGCTCGGCGTCTTTGGCGCTATCGCCCAATTGCTCCATGCTAAATTCATCAATAAACGTGAGATCAAATTGCTGCGCCGCGCGGCCATCAGCAATGCACCATGGGCAGAGGTTTTCTACCTCATCTACACAGAAAAACGGCCCAACATAACCCCAACCGCGTTGTTGTTGGCAGCAGGGACAATGGCCGTCAAAACGGATTATCACCCCAGAGGCGATAGGGTCGGGGTGATATTTAAATATCGGCCAATTTGCCGGGAAACGGATTGACATAAAATGTCCTTAGCAGTTGCCATGAAATACGCGCTGCAAATGTTGCAGCAGTGCAAGTAAGGTCTCACGGCTAAAGTAATTGTTGAGCTGATCACTGTCATAGATTGCGGCGGGGGTACGTTGGATTTGCTCAATCAGTGCCGCCAGTTGTTGCGACAAGCTAGCGTGAGATAGCTGGGCGGTATGCGCCAGCACATCTTCCGGCCACAAGCCAAAGGCATCAATACCACAACACGCCGCAACGCACTCAGTTTCTAGTGCTTGCCACATGGGCAGTAACTCGCTCATCAGTGGGTCGAGCGCAACCGCTTGGCTAATGGGCGCGCTGAGGGGCGGCACTTCAATCCATTGGTCGGGGCCGATGCTGATGTCGTTGTCATGGGAAGTATTCATGAGTGACCTTGTCCTGTGAATCTCATTAATGGCATGACGTTTGGCTAAATACAGATATCTTGAAAACCAACTTCAACCACTTGGTTATGTTGGATTTTTACTGCGAGGCCATGTTCTGGCTCCCATGAGCATTCAAACAATAAGCCGATTTCGCCGTGCTCAGGGAACAGGTCTGGCACCACAATGCCAGCGGGTGTCAGCAGCGGTTTAATCTGCGCGACTTGAGTGATTTCAGGCAGCGCTTGTTGCCAATCATGCTGTTGATATTGGTCGCGATATGCTGGGGCGACGCTTTGGTAGTAATCAAAAATCGCCTGATAGACTTGGGTGGTCAAGCGTTCGCTGTGCTGCATAAATTCATCGTACACCGCACGTTGCCACGCCGCTGGGGGCTGGTCTGCTTCGCCATCGACACTCAGGGTGATCTCTGCCGCCATTAGCGGATGATGCAGGTCGATATTCCAGCCAAAATCTTTAAACACTAACTGGTCAAATGGATGTTGCGGTTGTGGGCTCATTAGGCGTCACTCCTTTGCAGTAGTTGCAGCGCGAGTGCCGCAGACAGTTCTGGTGCAGGATGCAATGAACGTTGCCGTAAAGCTTCGGCCGTTGCGGGCACCAGCCACTCGCATTCGCGCTGCTGCAGCTGTTCTAAAAAATACAGCATCAGTGCGAAATAATCTTTGACCAGCGTTTGGTAGGCCAAGGTGTTTGGCTGCGCCTCAAAGCGTTGCATCTGCTGCATAGCCCGCTCGATAAAGCGCGGGATCATCGAGTAATTTTTGCCAATAAACAGTGCAATCACCTGATTGGTAAAACACACCATTGCGTAATAGTTATCACTCATGCGATAGCACTGCTCGGGGATGACCGATGGATGGTTGAGCAGTTGCTGATATTGATTAAGGGCTTTGCGTGCGGCATTGCTGTTTTCTGGGCGATAGGTCATCGGTTTACTCGTTAAGCCATGGTCTTGCGTTGCTCGCATGGCTCGGCAAATAGTGTTGAATGTAAATACTCGGGTTCAGTTGCTGCCAGTGAGCGATGGTGGCGCTTAGCTGAGCATGTTCAGCGCAAACTAACGCCAACTTGCCTGTCAGCATGGCGCTGATTAATTTGTCTAAGCTAGGCCAATAGGAATAACTGGCGTTAACTACTAGGTGAATGTTTGGCGTAAAACCATAGACCGCAATGCCTTGCTCAAGCTGTTGCAGCAACTGCTCAAGGTCGGCAGCGCTATAGGCGAGGGTATTATCAAGCGTCACTTTGGTGATAAACGGCGATGCGGAATGTTGATATTGATGCATCAGCGTTACCCTGCGTCACCGTGGCGCGCCATGGCAGCGTCGGGATATTCAAGCCAAGCCTCACCAAACAGATCTGAGCTTAACTTAATGCCTTGTTCGGTGACTTCTAGCGCATAAGGCGGATCGCACGGTGCTCGCGCTACCATCTCGCCATCGGCACGATACAACATACATTCCACTTCACCTTGTTCAAGGACATAGCGCTGCTCTTGGACTTCGTTGAAGCCCCAAAACAGCAGCGGGTGGCATTGGCCAATCAGTGTGCGAGTAGGAACGTGAATGCGCGCGCTCAGAGCGCCAGCACCGATAAATAACACTTGGCTGGTGGGCATATACAGCAATTCAAAGCTGTAATGGTTGGCCCAGTGGAGTTGTGCCAGTAGCGTACCATCAATGAAGATTTTACTGACGATGTCGTTATCGCCTGCGGCAATCAGCGTGAGCGGCAGCGCCTCGCTTAACCGCAAGCAGCGATGATGGCTCACGTCAATGTCAGCACCATGGTGAACGATGAGCTGTTTAATGTCCATATTATTGCGCATCCTTGGCGTGGCTAAATCGCATGCCAGTTAATTGTGCTTGGTTTACTGCATCTTTAAAGCGGTCACTGACGATATAAACAACATAGCTGCATTGCGCTAACTGGGTGAAATGTACATCGGTCAGTTGCTGCTCATCTAACACCAGTTTATCTAGGGTATCAATGTCACCGTA
Source organism: Shewanella sp. (assembly GCF_048265805.1). GTDB lineage: Bacteria > Pseudomonadota > Gammaproteobacteria > Enterobacterales > Shewanellaceae > Shewanella. The sequence continues at coordinate 53,341 of NZ_JBLXAT010000023.1, forward strand.
TTCATCGCGAACGAACTGCGATTTTTGCTCATCCAGCGCCGCATGTTCTCCAATAAAATGCGCTACAAAACGTGACTGCTGCTCGCCATTATGTCGCCAATTTACGGCAAAACGTTGGTGCGGGATCTGGAACTGATCGAGTAGGGCCGCTAACGGTTCACTGACAATATTGAGTACGCCGTAGCGCAGATAGTCCGGCAGGATAAACTTGCCTTGGCTATTAAACTCCAAGGTAGGGAACGCACCAACGATCGGCTGCGGCAAGCTCATCTTCAGTGGCAGTAGTGATTTAATATTGGCGCAATTAACCGAGTGGTTATGCGTTATGCCATTTCCGTATAGCAAGTAATGCATCAGTTTAGTATGTCATTTTATGTCAATGGCGCCATTATGTCGGTCATAGGATAAAACTGCAATTACTAACAGCAAGCTAGGGGCTGTTTATCTTTGCTGATTGTTTTTGCAGTAGGCAGCGCGTGATTTAGGCAAGGCAGGTGATGTGCCGTGTAGTTATTCTCCACCAACAGCGCCTAACGCTGAATAAATTGCGCGCTGTCGCTGCCCGAAGGGTTCATTTAAACGCACTCTGAACTTTGTTGCGCCCAGCTTGCTTAGTTGACTAAGCGTCGCAGGTCTCGCCTCGTTCACAACGCGTTTAATTTGAACAAAAATTAAACACTAAAGATAAGCAGCCCCTAGGTTAATGGATAGACAAAATATTGCTGCTTTGTCATTGATAATTGGTGCTGCTACGCGCGCATCAAGGCTACCCAATAGTTAGGCGTATTTGGCGCCAGCAGTTGCGCCGCTTGGTCGAGCGCCTGCAAATTGTTGTCAAATAAGGCACTGGCAATCAATTGCCCAACCGGGTGCTGTTTAAGGTCATCAGTCAACGCTTGATATCCGATAGCGGGCGTTTCGCTGTTGAGCTTAGCGTAGAGCAAGGCATCAATTAATTGCCCATATTCCTTCCTACTGAGGTTTGGTGCGGTGGCCTGTTGCGGTTTAAAACAATGGTCACTGTGTTTAGCTGATTGACTCATATTTCCCTCGCTATGCCGCGGGCTAACTGGTCGACATATTTAAGTAAACTGGGCAGTCGATGTTTACCATGCATCGACAATATCCACTGTTTGGCTTGCTCAAGCTCAACGCCAATACTGCTGATATAGAGCGGATTGTGGCTGTTGCCACGCAGGATCTCAGTCGTTTTAGGCGTGCCAATAAATGGCTTTTTAGCCACACCGATCACTGGCACTTGTTCATTAAGCGCGTGATACAGGTGCCAACCTAAACCGGGACGCTGTTGCTCGCCCAACGTAACGTAGCCATCGACAATGATAAGCTCTGGCAATGAGGCTAACGTTGGTAGCAACGCCAAAATACACGGTAGTTCACGTTGGTAAAATTGTCCGGGAACATACGGCGCAATGGGCGTTACTTGTTTGGTCCACGCCCGCGTGGCTTGTGCTGCGTCCCAGCGGGTAAACGTAATGCCCGCCGCTACGGCGCTGTTCTCAGCATACTGACAATCTACGGCAAATATCAATGCGGCTTAACTCCTGTTGCGGGGCAAATAAAGGTTGGCTTCAATCTGCGCGGCACCAATGGTAATACTTGGCTGTGGCTGCACACGTGCAGGCGCATATTGCCAAAATGTGTGTGCAAGTTCCACCGTGGCGAGGCTTGGCGCTTGTGCCAGATGTGGTGCAATGGCGGCAAAGGTCTGCACCGCGTGGTTGAACGGTTGCCTGAACGCCATCGCTTTCAATGTGTTGCACGCCGTCATTGTTGCGGGGCCAGTGCAATAAACGGAAATTGTTGGCAAAAGCGCTGTAATAATTGCGGTGATTGTTGCAACGCTTTGGCTGCTTTAGCCGGTGAGGGCGATGGCTCAAAGCGAGCAATACCACGCAGATCTGCAATGCCTGCCAGTGCCTGCTGTTCGGTGGCACTGAGATCAGATTCTGCGATGTCACCTAGCATGGATGCAAGCGCTGCTAAGGTGCCATCAAAGCTGAGCAACTCCAGCAGATAGTCTGGCGGTGTGGCTAACTCCGCTACGTGCATTTCCGCCCATTGTTGTAGCTCCGCAAAGCTAATGGCCTGCGTAAACGCCGCATCGAGTGCCAAGCCGAGTTGGTTGGGCAGTGGCACTGGTTCGCTGGTGTTAGTCATCGGTTAATTGCTCAGCCGTTGATAGCTAGTGACTTGGCCATCTTCGCTGAGTTCAATACTGGTATCGGACAAGGATTGCACGGTTAGAACGATAGGATTATCTAGACCAGTGACGCTGATCTGCAGTACACATTGGTCGTCTAACTGCCATTCGCCATTGGCGTCCGGCCGTTCATGTAACCATGATTGAAAGCCGCCATCAGCATCAAGGGCAAAGGTTTCAAAAAATCCCGCTTGCTCGGTGGCATCATAGTCACCGACCAGTTGCTCGGCGCTCCATTGGCAGGCCATCGACGGGGTCGCTACCAGTGCGAGCGTAATAAGCCATGAGTGTTTTATGCGACCTTGTTGCATTGGTCAGCCTCCTGCTGAGTTATTTACTATCCATTATTGTAAGCGAAACCAGTCAAGATTGGGTTCGCCGTAATCTACTCTGATGATCAATCGGTGGTTACCTGCGGGCAAGGTTAATGTACCTTGCTGCTCATGCCAAATATATTGGTTATCGGTGGAGGGCAGATACAGTGACTGCCAGTTGCCACTATCGACTTGTATCGAGCTGCTGGGTTTCATTTTGCTTTTGGCTGACAGCCCCAAGCTACCTTTAAGTGATGACTGCACAGCATGAACGTTGGGGAGCAAACTTAACCAGCAACGACTGTGGGCGATAACGATGAAGTCTCTTGGTGCCGGGCGCTGCATAACGCGGCACTTTATTACCGCCAGCGAACGTTAATCGGTTATGAAAACTCAAAAGTGCTCAGCGCCACTTGGCTGATGGGGTCGAAAAATAACAAAATATCAGCTTCGACAAGACAGATATCATCTGGCGTGTGGTGCACATAGTGATATGCCGCAATCCGGCCGATAAACACAAACGGGCGGCCATCTTCAGTGAGCGGAAGCTCGATGGGCATCTCATCGCCATCTTCGTCTATCGTGCAGCCACATTCTTTGATGGGCAGACTACTGCCACTGCTCCAGTTACCGAAAAAACTGTGGCCCGCCAAGTTGCAGATTAACTCAACGCGATCATCATCTTGGTAGTGGTCTGCCTCATTCGGCTTGGCCCAGGGATGATGCAGCGCACCAGTAGCCAGCAAGCGGGCGCGGCGCTGTTGTAATGCGCTAGCTAACGGCTGAAATCTTGGCTGACTGAGCGCATATTGCTGTTGTAGCGGCAATGTCATGTGGTAGCGGCCATTTACGACTTGGCAAGCCAGCCAGTATTCATGCTTACTGTAACTGTCCGTCGCTACTTGATGAATTTGCTGTGTTTGTTCATCAACACAAATGCTGGTGGGCAGCAGAAAATGCACCGTGCCATCAAGGTTGTCGAAGAACTTATCTAGCTGAACGCTGGCGAGCGGAATAAATTGCTCCGCATATTGTTCAGCCTGCTCGGTAAATACCTCGGTTGCTGCTGGGAACGGGATAAAACCGGGCTGGGCGGTAAAAAAGGTGAATCCATTAACCATGAGATCTCCTAAAATATGCTGATGAGCCGAGCTTAATCGACCCAATAGAATAATGCGTCGTACACGGTGGCAGTGCCAAACAGGTTCCACTCATAGCCAACATCAGCGGCGCTAAAAGACAGTGGTTGTTGGGCTGTGGTTGGGTCGAGCAGGGTATAGCCGTACTGCTGCAGCCAATAGTTGATGGTCGCTAACTCCTCGCGCCAGTCACCGCTCGGCAGTTGGTTAAGTTGGGAAACGGGTACATGGCCGCGCCAACCTTGAATGGTGCCAGGCCAGCTTTGTTTGACGGCAACCTGCTGCGGGCCAAATACTGCGATTGGCGCTAGTCTATTGATATACAAACTAATGCCGTCAACGTCGCGGTTTTCGCCGTCTGCGAGCGCTGTTTGCAGCGGTTGTTTGCTAATAAACAGATCAAAAAACGATGCGTAGCCCGAGCCGTATTCATCGGCTTGCTGATACACCGCAAACTGATTGGACGCTGCAATGGCGGCACGTAGTTGGCAGGCATAGTTTTCTGCTGCTTCTTCATCGCTAGCGGCAAACGGGCCAAAGTCACCCTGAGGTTTGCAGTCGATAATGGCCTGCAGCGTGGTGTCATCAAAGGTCATTAATTGGCATCCCACAGGCAATGCTTACGGCCATTGAGGCTAAACAGGTAGACGCTGATATCGCCGCCTTCGGCAATCGAGTCAATTGGCGTGTCACTCATCCATTGCCAAAGGTGATTGATATCGGTTACCGCCAAGGTCGCGGCGCTGAAACTGCATTTGAAGTCGTCGATATCATCAAAGTCGGCTTGGCTGGCGATACGTTCAAAACGCGGATATTCGCCATCAATGCACGGCCAAAAGATGCCTTGCCAGCTCGGCAGCTTAGGGGTGCAGTAGCGAATGGTGTCACGGGCGGTGATGTTATCGCTAAACTGCGGCTCATTGGTTTCAATATCAAGTGCTTTTAGCTTGCCGGCGGCCAGACAATCGGCGCAGATGGCGTCAATCTCAGCAATGCCGCTAAATAAGCTAGCATCAAATACTGCCTCTGCCCCACAGCAGTCACAGGGCTGCGTTTCATCGAGCAGATAGCTGAAATGATAAGGATCGGCAAAATAGGGAAATTGACTCATGCGTTGGCTTCCTGTTGTTTGAGCCATTCAACGATGTGGATTTTTAAATCATCGTCGCTGGCGACATCGGCGGCGGTTTGCTCTTGGTGATTGCGCAGGGTGACATCCGCGCCATAGCTGACTAACAGTTTGACACGCTGCAATATGGCCTCGGCGCGCGCAGGTTCATAATTGACATAGTTAGCCGCCGCCAGATGCAGCGGCGTATTGCCATGCTCATCGGTGTAGTTGAGATCCGGATGCAGCAGATGTAGGGCTAACTGCAGCACGTCCGGCTCATGGTCGAGTAAACGGTGCATTGGCGTGGCATTTGGTTGGTTGCGATAACTGTCAGGGTTGCTTTGATAGAGATCGGGCTGGTCGTTAAGTAGCAACACCAGCAGTTTCAAGTCGTTCTTATAGCCTGCGCCTTTATGAAAGCGAGTGCGGTCATCCAAAAACCAATACAGCAGGCTCTTTTGCTCTTTATCGCGCTTATCAAAATCAAACTGCAGCCCATGCGCTTGCAGATGTTTGATGGTTTCAAGTTGCCCGCTGGCTAACGCAATTTCCAACAGATCTTGCTCGTTGGCAAAGGTCATGTCGGCATCGGCGCCAGCGCTTAATAGCACATCAATGGCGGCAATATTGCCTTGTTTTACCAGTGTCACCAATGGCGTGTTGCCGACGACATTGGTGTGGTTGATGTTCAAGCCTTGCGCGACAAAGTAATCCACATAGGCCGCCAGTTGGTCATGGTCGGCGGCAATCGACTTGACCACCTCGAACAAGTAGTTTTCTTGCGCCTTTGACAACAGTTGCGCATCGCAACCCGCGTCGACCAGTTGTTGAATGGTGGTTAGCGGACAGCGCTGTTGAATCGCCAACCTGAGCAGTTGACCAAAGTTGGCATTAAGCCCACTGACAGCCGGTAAATACTGCGCCAACGCGGCCAATTTCGCCTCGTCTTGCCAGCGGCCCCAGCCCTCAAGCAGTTGCTTGATAATCAGCTCTGTGCCAATGACGTAATCGGCGCTGGCAGGAGCGGGTTGTTCCAGCTCAAGCGCGGCCAGTAATGCTGGCGAAAAACTCTCAGTAACGTCAGTTTGCTGGCTGTTGGCTCCATCGTCATCCAGTGCTAACGACACTATGCCACGTTGCTGCAACAGTAAAATGAACTCGGTGGCTTGCCAGTAGCGATGCAAATTTTGCATAAAATAACAGGCAGTTAGTGCTTGGCGAATGTCTGCATCGCAGCTCGTCGCCGCCACTGTGGTGGCAAGCGCATAATCTTCGGCCTTTAAGGCCGTGAGTAAACTCATCACTCCTCCTTGAGTTAGACCAATTCCGCATTCAGTTGCAGCAGGGCGCCAGCTATATATTCGGTCAATACCGCTTCGGCACTTTGCTCGCTACTAAACTCGCTGCTCTGTTCGCCATAGATCCGCTGATACAGTTCGCTGATATCGGCGGTGACGGTCACGCTGGTTTTTTGTGAGGCAAAGTTGGTCGCCAGTAACATCATAATGATGTCGCGGTACTGGCTGTTGTCTTGCTGCTTGTCACTGCTGGTGAGCAGCGGGTCGCGTTTACCACTGAGCAGAGTTTCAAACTCTTTGAGAAAATCGCGGCCATCGCGTTCTTTAATCACCAAGGCTTGCAGCGCTTTGAGCTGTTCAGCGCGGGATTGTTGTTGATGAATTGCGGCCACTGCACGGCGCACGGTATCGCTGGGCGGCACTTGTGGAAACAACATTGGCGCATAACGGGCGGCATCAGCGGCTTTCCAGTAGCCCTTTTTCATATCGCGGGCGATAACCTCTAGCAGCGGGCGTTCTTTCCTATCCATGTGCGTGCTCCTGCTTTTGCGCCAGTAGCATCTCGGTGATTTCGTTGAAGCCTTTGCGGTTGCTGTAGTCAATCGCTTGCTGTTCGGCTTTGTTGTACAGGCCGCTATCGGCGTTACGGCGTAGTAGCTCTTGTACAATATCATTTTTACCGACCACGGCGGCATAGTGCAGCGCACTGTTGCCGGCGGCGTCTACGGCGTTAATCTCGGCACCGAGATCCAGTAGCAGTTTGACCATGCTTAAATGGCCTTGCTTGGTGGCGACATGCAGCAGGGTTTCGCCATCGCAGCTCAGGTTGGCGTAGCTCGTGTCACCATGGTCACGGCGTAAGCTGGCTAAATCGACCAAACGTTCCAGATAAGTTTGCAGGGCAAATTGGCTGCCGGTGCTCTTGCTGTAGTTGACATCAACACCGTTATCAATAAACGCTGTCACCACATCTTTTTGGTTGTTGGCACAAGCGAGCCACACTGGCGATAAACCATCGTTAGATTCAAGCAGCGGATCGGCGCCTTGTTCCAGCAGATATTTCACCAACATGTTGTTGCGTTTGATGCAGGCGGTAAACAGCGGTGTGTAACCATCGTCATTGGCGGCGTTGATATCGGCGCCATGTTCCAGCAGCAGCGTTATCAGCGGTCTGTTCACTTGCGCGGTCGCGAGTAGTAAGGCGCTGTTGCCGTCATCGTCGGTTTGCTCCATGTCGGCACCGTGATTGAGCAGGGTGTCGGCGATGTCGCGTTTGCGATTGCTGACGGCTAACAATAGCGGGGTATTTTCCGCTTGGTTGGCTAAGTTGATATCGAGCCCTGCATCGATCAGCGCAGGCAGCAGATAGTGTTGCCCGGTGCTAGCCACTAGATGCAACAGGCTGTTGCCTTGGTTGTCGTTGATATCTGGGCGGGCGCCTGCTTCAAGCAGATATTGTGCTGTTTGCTTTTGCTTGGCGGCTACGGCCAGTAATAGTGGGGTTTGGCCTTGATGATCTTCGTAATCAATGCTGGCGCCTTTTTCGATGAGCGCGGTGACGATATCTAAGAACCCTTTGGCGGCGGCATAGTGCAGGGCTGTGCGTCCCTGTTCATCACTGTAGCTGGGGTTGATGTCGCTGTCTTGCGCAAGCAGCAGTTGTGCAATGCGGCGGTTGCCTTCGGCGCAGGCATGAATAAATGATTCTGACATGTACCAATTCCTTGTACGGTAAAGCGGATAGGTGGCAGATTGCCAACAACCTATTCGGCCTAATGTGGCCAAGGTTTGACATAATATGACAATATGACGCAAAAAACACCCAACGAGGGCTTTCATTGTTAAATCTGAGTTTAACTGGGTGATTTTTAACCAATGAGGAATTGGGGAGGCGTTAATGTTGCTGGAGCGTGTTCGGCACTGTGCTGAGATATAGATGCACAGCACAGTGCCGATGTGACACGCTTAACTGCGGTCCAACTGAGTGATTAACAGCGGATTGTGTTGCTGTTGTTCTGTCAGCAGTGGCAGGGCACTTTTTTCGCTAATCACGCGTGCCAACTCTGCGGCAGTAATACCATACAGTTGCAGAAATTCCACCCGGCCATGAGGTGTATCTATCGCCGCTAATTGCGGATCATGCTGCAGCGCTAATGAGGTAATGGCGGAATCGGTTTCCTGTTTGATGGGGCCTTGGCCACTAATGTATTGGCCAGCTTCAAACCATTTACCACTCTCAAAAATATAGCGAGCGAGATTTTGCATCACATTCATTGCCCAGTAGGGCTCGTTTTCGCTCAGTGGCAGACGCATGGTGAGCTCAAAGCCGAAACCACTGTGCTCTTTACCGACGGCTTCTTCGTCGTAATACAGGTTGGAAAAACCATAACTGACCAGGTGCAGATGGTCATCATTGCGATAGACGCTGATGCCATCCAACGGATCGGGCCCACCAAGTTGGTATTTAATCAGTGTGCCGTAATGTTGTGGCTCTTGCGTTGGGTAGAGTGCATTGAGCGCGTTATCTATGGCATCCCAGCCCGGTGCATCATCTTCGTCAAATTGCTGTTGGTATTGCGCTAAATTCACAGAAACTCCTTGTGATTGTTGTGAACGCTAATTCATTGCTGAGTGGTTAGTTGGCTAGTTTGAGTGCCCGCAGTTCGGTCAGCGGTACCAGTCGGCGAGCACTCTGGCTTACATTGCCTTCTTGGCTCCACAGCGGTGGGTAGAAATGCAGTGCGTGTTCTGTGCTGCAATGGCGGTATTCACTCAGCAGCCGCGTTATGTCTACGTCGGCATAAAATTGCAGTAAGTTTTCGCTCATCGACCAAGCAAAGAAATCGCTAAAGCCGACTTCTAGTGGCTCCCAGTCAAGTGCATCGGGTGGCAGATAATAGAGATCACCCACATCGCTGCCTAACGCGCCGTCGTTGATGGCAAAAAATCCACCTACCACATCGTCGGCCACCAGCAAGTAACCGCTATTGCTGTGATTCCAACTGACGAGAGCGCGCGTCAGCTGTGGGCAGCCTGAGCCTAAAAATCGCAACCAGCCATCGGCAATCAATACGCCGCCAGTGTGGTAAACCAAGGCGCCAAGTACCGAGTGGGTGCTGAGTTGCAGTTGCTGTAGTTGCTCGCCGCTATTGGCGGCAGCGGGTAGCAGTGTGACACTGAGTTCTGCTTCTTGTTGCCATGTGCGGATCTGCACTATGGCATCGTCTTGTGTATCTATGAGTTGTTCGAGGGACTTCATATAATCTGAACCTTTGCCTATGAGGGGAGTTTGCGCCCGTTAGTTAGCACATAACCGGCTATTCATGCCGCCAGCCTTCGCTAAAGCGGCGGATGCTGCGTGTTTCTCTATTGGCATCGTGCGGCCAGCAACTGCTATAACGCTTGGCCACGCGCACATCGCCAAACACATTTTCGAGCGTGCAGCGGATAAGGCACGCGCGTGCGGCGTGTAGCTGCATAAAACGCGTAAGTAACTGGTGCATTTTTGAGCGCGAACTTTGTGGTAATGGCACGGCAAATTCGACCTCTATGGTCGCGCCTTTGATCAGTTGTGATGGTATGTCGAACTGTTGCAGCGTTTGCTCTAATTTGCGAAACCAACACAGTAATAGTGGATGCAACGCCGTGTCATCGGGGATTAATTGGCATTGATATAAATCTAGGCAGACACTGGGAACGTGATGTTGCTGCGCTAATTGGTACAGCACTCCCAATGCCCAATAGCCATCGGCATCGTTGTAGCGGGAGTCAAAGCTATCGCACAGGCTATGGGCCAGTTGCTTAAGTTTCTTTAACGGAAACTGGTGGGGGTTGTGGCTATGGAGCACAGTAACACTTCCTTGTGAAAAATGCCGATATCGGCATAGTTAAGCTAAGTTTAGTTGTTGTTATCATCCATGGAGACCTACTCGTCTCTTGTTTGAGCGGGCGCTATAGTAGCAAATATTTACAGTTGTGTGTTATTTGGCCGCAGGCAAGCGCATGGTGCAGCCCCAATGCCATAGCTAGTCTGTTATCACGTTATTAATCCCCTAACTGAGCGAGCTGACGGTGATATGACGGGCGCAGCAGCGCTAATCAAACCGCTAATTCAGATAGTGTGCTGGCTGATATGCGTCATGATATGGCCGATCAACTTATCCGTCTGCGTACCGTAGTCAACAATGAGGCGATACAGCCATTCACCGTCCGCTTGTAATAAGTGTTGCCGCCAGTAGTCCTTGGCCATTATCTCCTCGACGGATAACCACGTTGCGCCGCCGCGGTCACCCATGCCGCCATGGATGCTTTCACCAAACAAAAAACAGGGATCGTTAAAAGGGTAGAGCATGGCGTACAGCACATGGTGCTTGGCATCCTCTTTCGTGGGAGCGATATTTTTGTGCACCAAGTAACAGTTCACACGCTCAAGGTCGTTAGCTGATATCGGCTGCGAGTGTTGATACAACTGCTCGGCGGATAAGGTCAGTTCACAGTCCCACAAATTCGTTTCACGCCATAGCAGGGTTTGTCCTGGCACTTTGGGCCAATGTAGCTGGGTAGCACTGATATCGACTCGTCGACGACGTTGCGGTAGCACCAGCAGATTAACGCTGTCTTTGAAATACTCACGGGTATCAAACTGTCTGATGTCGCCATTGCTAAACGCGATTACTAGCTCATTGCTATTAAAATAGAGTTGTTTGATTTCCATTAGTTATCATTCCTTGGCTTTGTTGGGAGCAATGTAGTGGCTCACTTGGTCGGCCGCATTGCGGTGAGCCGTTGTTCAATTTTTTGTGTCGTCAGTGACGTTCGGCGCAGATAGCCACGATAAGCTTGATCGGGCACAGATAAATCCCAGTGCGCCTGACACTGATTACAGCGATAGAGATAGTCACCGAGATAGCTAAGCCGTTCCGTTGTCTCTAACTGCGCTAACATGGTGAGCGCATCATGGAAATCATTTGCGGTAGTAAAACCCGCGCGATAGCCAGTCGCGTCGATTTGTCGGCAATTATCGCACTTGATATACATAAGCCCTCGGGTCAATCTTGCAGCTGTTGTAGCAATTGCGGTAAGTCACAATTAAGCGGACATAAGCCAAAATCAAGGTCAAAGTAGGCTATCTGGTTCGCGTTACTGGCGCCGTAGCCGATGACTAACAGTTGGTCATAATAAGTCGTCAGGAGCGGCAGATATTGCGCATGATAGAGAAACGGCGCAAATCGAGCGGCAATGCTTGCCAGTTCATCCTGTTGAAACGCCTCGGTAAACAGCAGTTGTGTATCAGGAATCATACTGCCTAATTGGCTAAACTCGGCTACTGGCAGTGTTTTGCCCGAGCCGTCGGCCAGCAACTGCCACAGGGGCGCAAGTTGCTGTGTTAGCGTATCGCTCGGGAACATCGCGGGGACGAGATAGTCTGGCAGTTGTTGCAGCACTTGTTGTTGCTTGAGATGATCAACCACAAAGCTTAGCGTTACCGGCATATCCTCTTCGCAAAAAGACAGTGTCAGCCATTGCTTCGCTGCATCAAATTCACTGCCGCAAAAATATAACAATCCGGCGTTGTGCCAGCAGTTACCTGTGGCATCATCAAATGATTTGGCAATGCAGTAGGCGTTGCCTACGACTAAATGGCGTACTGCTAACTCAGTATCGCTGCTGCTATGTTGCTGTCCATGCTCACTTACCATCTTTGCTCCAAACCAGATAGGGTGCAGCGCCAGCTTTAACCGCGGCCGCGTGTTGTCGCCAGTCGTTATTCTCTAAAAACAGGTATTCGGTGATAGCGGCAGCGGCTTTGTCAAAGCCAGGCCAAGTGGCGTTGATAACTAAGTTGGCACCGTGGTGGGTTAGCGCTAGTTCCAGTTGGGAGCCAATCTCTGGATAGTCCAGTGTGTAACCCCATACCTGATAAAGGTCGACCCACTTTATGCCATAGGGTTGGCTGCCCATACACCAGATGCCTGAGGCATCGACAAACAATTCCGTTTTGCTCATCATTTTACTCGCTACTCATCTACGACCGGACAACCATCCGCCAGCCACTGGCTAAAGCTGTGTGCCACTAATTCGGCATGCTGTGGGTCCATGGAACCGTGCCCCACACGGTAAACCATCGGGTCAGCTGCATTTAACGATAGGATAAATGCCATGCCGCCACCATCATCGCCAATATTGATAAAGCCGGGCGCGTAGGTTTTGGTCTCATAGCAGTGATTGCGTTCAATCACGTTGCTGGCACTGTAGAGCTGAATGTCTTCATTCGGGATTGGTGGGTTACTCTCTAGAAACATGCGATAGCTCAAAGGTAACGTTTGTTCAAAATAGTGTTCGATAAGGGTTAGCTGTTGCATGACGACTCTTGATGTTGAGGGCGATTGGAACGATAGCCAAGTTCGCGCAGCCGTGCTTGCAGCAGACGGTTCTGCTTGGCACTGCTGGTGCTGAAATCAAACTTTTCCACTGGTGCAGGCAGCTCAGCCAACAGTGTGTCTAACGCCAGTTGGCTGATATGGATATCAACTGCGGTTAACGCGGATAACTGGGACAGACCGTTGATGGCTTGCAACTGTTTAACATTCCACAGTTTTAGTGCGGTTAAGGTGTCGTTAGGTTGACTGAAGCTGAGTTGGCCAAGCTTAGCTTGGTCTTCAATTTTGAGCTGTTGCAGTTGGCTAAAGCGGCTCAAATCACCTAAATCGGTTAACTGTTTTATGCGGCACAACTCCAGTTGCTGTAGCGCAGGCAGGGTGATTTCGGCTAAGGAATCACGACTGCCAAGCATCAGCCACAGCGATTGCAATTGATCGAGATGATTGATAAACGCCAACGACTGTTTATTACCGATGCCGCTGAGCGCCAACGAGTTAAGCTGCGTCAGTTGGCTAATCACCTCAATATTTTTGCTGTGGCCTTGAATGAATAACGTGTTGAGGTTGGGGCAGTCGCTGATGAAGCTGAGATCGATATTACGTTGGCGATTTTCAACTAATGACAGCGATGTGAGTTGGCTCAGATCGAGACGGTGCAGCAGCTCATGCTGGTCAAAATGATAGATCCCCAGCCGTAACTTAGTTAGCTGCGGTAACTGTAGCAGTTGCTCCAGCTGGGTGGCTTGCTGTAGGCAATCGAGTGACAGATTGGCGACATCAGGCAAGTGTTGTAACCGGCGGCCATCAAAGCCTTGTGGTTGCTGATAGAAGCCGTAAAAGCGTACTTCAATTTGCGCCTCAAAGCGTTGGCAGAGTTGATTTACCTCTGCTAATAGTTCATTGCTGTTTGGCGCTTCGCTAAATTGAATGATCGGCGTGATGTTAGCGTTAATTAGTGTGCTGATCGCATCAGCATCGATGCTGACGGGATCGCTTATTCGTTGGGCTTGCATCCATGTCCCTTATGTTGCGCTACTTTTTACTGGCGCTCGGCGTCGTAAAAAGTGGTTTCACCGTTGTTGCGGCAAGGCGGAATAAGTTCTGCGTGGTGCGAAAACTGCTTTGCCCTTGCTTTAATTAACGGCCTCAAAATCCATTGATATTGATGGAGTTAAATCCTTATCTGGTGGCTTAATCGCTGTTTTTCAAGAGGACGATTGGCAAAAACAACACCAATAGCTCAATGACTATCACACGGGGCTGTTGCCGTTTAGCTGCTTCAGCCATTGGTGGGGTTAGCACTCACTTGCCTCCAGAGTAGCGTATTCTGCCGAGGTTATCTGCGGGTGTTGCCCGTTGAGCTAACGCTAGAACGGCCATGTTATAAGCGTGGCTAACCGCTGAAAACCTAAGGGTAATCGCTGTAACATGGTTGACTTTTGCGCATGAGGTGGGCACTCTGTGCGCGTTTTAATCATCGGATGAGCCGCTGTTATCGGCTTTATCACTCGTTATCAAAGGAATGATTATGTAATCCCTATCTTTGCATCAGTGTTAATCCTGCCGTTTTTGCAGGAGGTCTGCTGGTGCCTGTTTACTTGGATTTTTTGTTAAGTTAACAGAGGGAATTACTATGAGAACCAAATATCCCCGTACCCCACACCTGCCTTGGTCAGAAGGCGTCAGCAGCGATGATATTCGTTTGCTGGATACCGCTAATTTTACTGATGTAGAAGTGGTGGTGACTGAAAAAATGGATGGCGAAAATACCACGCTGTATTGCGATGGCAGCCATGCCCGTTCTATCGACAGCCGTTATCATCCATCTCGCGCGGTCATTAAAGCATTGCAAGGCAAGATCGGCTGGCAAATTCCCGCAGGATGGCGCATTTGCGGTGAAAATCTCTATGCGCGGCATTCGATTGGCTACGACAATTTGCCGGACTATTTTCTAGTATTTTCGGTGTGGAATGAGCACAACTGCTGTTTGAGCTGGGACGAGACGCAACGCTTTGCTGCGAGTCTCGGCTTAACGGTCGTGCCTGAGTTGTATCGCGGCAGGTGGAACGAAGCGCTGATCCGGCAACTGCCGTTGGATACGCACACGCAAGAAGGTTATGTGGTGCGCCGCGCGGCTGGATTTGCTTTCACTGATTTTGCTAATAGTGTCGGTAAATGGGTGCGTAAAGGCCATGTGAATACCGAAAAGCATTGGATGCAGGCAGAGATGATCGTCAATGGTCTAGGGGCGCAAGATGAAGATTAATCAGTGGTTGGAAACCCTGAAAAGCAGCGGCACGCCTGACTTTGCCGAAGCGTTGTGCTATTTGGGGGATACATTTCCAGCGCTGCATCAGTTGGCTGCGACGCCACAAGATGCGCGTTGGCACAGTGAAGGCGACGTTGCCATTCATACACAGATGGTACTCACCGAGTTGTACCAGCTATTCGCCACAGAAGCGCAACATCTGACTGGCGAGCAGCGTCAGGCATTAATCCTTGCGGCTATGCTGCACGATATAGGCAAACCAGCCACCACGCAGCCGCGTGAGCGGGACGGCGAAATCCGTATCGTCGCGCCTGGGCATGAAGCGCTGGGGCGCAACATGATCTCGGTGGCGTTGATGTCGTTACCACTGGCCTATTCAGTGGTGCAAACCATTATGGGACTGGTGGGTTACCACCAGTTACCTAAGTTGCTGGTGGTACGCAATGCCGATTATGCCGAATATCTAAAACTTGCTCTCAATGCTGATCTGCAGTTGCTTTACTGGTTAGAGCGCGCCGATATGCAGGGACGTATTTGTGAGGACTTAGCGACACAGTTGTCGCTGTTGGCCGAGTTTCGTCTGTTTGCGCAGGAATATGGCTTTTGGAACGCGGATTTTCGGCAGCGATTATTGGCCGATGTGCAGCAAAAAAGTACTGATGCTGAACAACGTTATGTTGATGGTTACGCCTTACGCGAGTTGGCGACACGCGACATTGCGCAGCCCGTCGAGGCACTGGCGCGGACTTATCAACGTTGCCAGCAATACAGCCATTTTTATCTGTTGTTTGGGGCCAGTGGTAGTGGCAAATCCAGCTGGATTGCGCAGCAGCGCCGCGATGATTGGCTCGTGATCTCGCTGGATGAGATCCGCGCCGAAATCAATGGTCAGCGCGGCAATCAGAAGAACCGTGGGCAGATGTTGCAACTGGCGAAGCAGCGGCTGAAGCAGGCACTGGCCGCAGGTCAGGATGTGGTGTGGGATGCCACCAATATTCGGCAGGATTTTCGCGAGCCGTTGACAACGCTCGCCGTGAATTACGGCGCCTTGATCACTATGGTCATTTTCCATCTGGATAGCGCTACGCTTAAACGGCAAAACCGCCAGCGGCCTCATGCCGTAAGTGATGAGGTGTTGCAGCAACAGCTAACACGGCTCCAATGGCCGCAGGTTGAAGAGAGTCATTACCAGTGGATTATTGGTGAGAACGGCCAACCTCTGGCATCTAATGGCTAATACAAGCAAGGCTGCCGAGTGGCAGCCTTGTGTGATTCCGCAGTGTTAGACGTCTGCCTTGCGATGTTACTCGGCAACAAAGACGAATTTTCGCAATAACGTATTGAGCAACAACGTCATCAAGATGCCAAAGCCCAACTCCATCAAGATGTAGGGCAGGGCGAGCGGATTGAGAAAAACCAAGCGATAGTTCGCCGCCGTCATATCGAGCGGTAGCTCGCCGCCAATTTTGGCAAGAAAGCAGCTAAATAGCCGACTGCGGCAAACAGCTGAGACGTAAACAGATATTTTTTCATTACGAGCCCCTAAGAACAAGGAAGGTGTGTATCCGTCCGATGGTGGCAGTTAACTGTTAGCGCTAAAGCGCACTTTCCAATGCGGTCTTATGGGTTGGTGGCGTCTGGTGCTGCCGCGCCAGCGTTAGCCGGAGGGGCTGGCAGCCAGTTGTCATCTTCGTCGGCAACAAACTCGTCTTCACTGTCAATCTCGCCAGTTTCGAGTGCGGTTTGCAGCGCTTGCTCCAACTCAATTTCACGTAATAACTTCAACCGTTGGTAGAAACTGGCGGCATCCAGCAAGGTCGCTTCTGCGAGTTCTTCACCGTCATACAGCCGATAGGCGCCAGTGGGAAGTTGTTGGTATAGCGTGACCAGAAACTGTTTGTCTTGCTCCCAAGTGCCAGCAAACACTTCATCAAGTTGCCAAATAGGTTGTTGATGTTCGGCAGCTTGTTTGATTTGCGATAGCGCTGCGCCAGTTAATTTTCTTATCGACATCAATTGGTTGTTATCAATTTTCGCTTTAGGCACCACAAATAGTGTATTTAACATAGTGGTTATCTCCTAGTCCGCATCCGTGGCGATACGATATGGAATACAATTTTGCTGATATTGCGACAGCAGGTGTTGGACGAAAGGTTCTGTTGCGCCCAACAGCAACATTTTACCGATCAATTCAAAATCATCACTGACATAGCTGGCAATTTCGTGCTGTTGTGTATGGCGACTGCTTGCTAAAAAACTCTCTTGGCGTAAAGCGTCGATAGCGTCAGAGGCAAGATCTGCTGACTGCCATTGGCGGCTGATGGTATTAAAGCTGGCCATCCACGCCGTATCAAATGGGGCGCTATCGCGTTGGTCAAGCAGCGCATCAAGGTTGTGTTGCTCAAACAGTGCGGCATTCAGCATTTCACCAGCGGCGATGGCTTGTTGGAGCTCAGCCAGCGTGCTTACTGGCGTTGGGGGAGTATTCATCAAACTTCATCCGTGAAACTGATCAACAATGAAAAGTATCGCTGTTTGCTCGCTATTCATCATCGATATTTTTTGAGGCTTGTGCGCCTCAGTTATTACTGATCGCACCCTAGGGGCTGTTTATCTTTAGTGTTTAATTTTTGTTCAAATTAAACACATTATGAGCAAGGCGCAGCCAGTGAC
>NZ_JBLXAT010000024.1:0-63199 GCF_048265805.1 Shewanella sp.
ATCATTTGATCACATGACAAGATGCGCATCTACCTTAATTTGATGATTTTTATCTAAATCATCAGGGGATTCCTCAGAACTTCGCAGGCGTTATTTAGCTTGATGCTTATGACGTACACACAAAAAGCGGATCACTAAAATCATCCGCTTTTTTCGTTGCTGACTAGGGGCTGTTTATCTTTAGTGTTTAATTTTTGTTCAAATTAAACGCGTTATGAATGAGGCGAGACCTGCGACGCTTAGTCAACTAAGCAAGCTGGGCGCAACAAAGTTCAGGCGGCGTTTAAATGAACCCTTCGGGCAGCGATAGCGCGCAATTTATTCAGCGTTAGGCGCTGTTTGTGGAGAATAACGGCACATCACCTGCCTTGCCTAAATCACGCGCTACCAGCTGCAAAAACAACCAGCAAAGATAAACAGCCCCTAGGTTGTCGCAATCAAGTAATTAGCTGTGCTTGGCGGCAAATGCCGTCATGAACTCAACCAACTTTTGCACACCTTCGAGCGGCATAGCATTGTAGATGCTGGCACGCATACCACCCACAACACGATGGCCTTTTAATGCGACTAACCCTTGCTCTTCCGCTTCTTTAAGGAAGGCTTTATCCAGCAATTCATCCGCCAGTTGGAAAGTGACGTTCATACGCGAACGGTTGGCAACCGCAACCCCATTTTTGTAGAAAGGTAAGCTATCGATGCAGCGATATAGCAGTTCCGCTTTGGCTACGTTGGTTTTCTCCATCGCTGCCACGCCGCCTTTATTCTTCAGCCACTTAAACACTTCGGCCGCCAAGTACCAAGCAAATGTAGGCGGAGTGTTGAACATTGAGTCTTTCGCCGCCGCGATACGGTAATCCATGATTGATGATGGATGCACTACTGGCAGTTCGAGTAAATCTTCACGCACGATGACTAACGTCAAACCTGATGGACCAATGTTCTTCTGTGCACCAGCATAGATTAACCCGAATTTGCTAACATCAACTTCGTGCGACATGATGGTGGACGACATATCGGCAACGATTGGCCATGGGCTTTCGAGGGTATCGAAAATCTCAATACCGTCTACGGTCTCATTCGGACAATAATGCACATAGCGATATTTGTCGGCTGCCCCAGCGAGCTGAGGCAATACTACTTTGTTTAGCCCATCTTGCTGCTCAACAATATTTAGTGTATCGATAGCCGGTTCCCCGACCAAACGTACAGCTTCTTCTGCCGCCGAGTTAGACCATTGTCCGGTCAACAGGTATAAAGCGCGACCGTTATCTCCAAGGAAGTTATTGACTACTGCAGCAAATTGACCGCGACCGCCACCGTGCATAAATAGCACTTTGTAGTTGTCAGGGATATTCATCAGTGAGCGCAGATCTTTTTCAGATTGCGTTGCCAATGCAATAAAAGGTGCACCACGGTGACTGACTTCCATCACCGACACGCCTAGCCCCTGCCAATCCAGTAATTCCTGCTGCGCTTTTGCCAAAACGGGAGCGGGCAACATCGCTGGCCCGGCACAAAAGTTGTACACCGTACTCACTGATCTTCTCCTTGGAAATTTAAAAGGCGTAAATAAAACGAGCGTCACATCGGACGCTCGTTACACTGCTAAGAATGGTTACTCTTCTGCATCATCCTGCGGTTCATCTGGCGTAGCAACTGATGATGCTTCGTCATCAGCTAATTCCGAGTCGATATCATCGCCGCTAGATTGAATTTCGTCAATGCGCTGCAGTCCGACCACTCGTTCATCATCAGCAGTACGGATAATGGTCACACCTTGTGTGTTACGACCAATCAGTGACACACCCGCTACTGGCGTACGTACCAACGTGCCTTTGTCACTGATCAGCATGATTTCATCGTTCTCAGCCGCTTGAACTGCGCCAATTACTGCGCCGTTACGGTCAGAGACTTTAATTGAAACCACACCTTTGGTGCCACGGCTCTTCGATGGATATTCATCGATTGCTGTACGTTTACCATAACCGTTCTCTGTCACGGTCAGGATTGGGTCATCAGACTTAGGCACAATCAACGATACCACGCGTTGATCGTCTTCCAGTTTGATGCCACGAACACCGGTGGCGTTACGGCCCATTGGACGCACGCCTTTGAAGGCGATTTGCACTTCACCGTTTTCATCCAGTACTGGGTTGCCATCTTCATCTACAATGGCCGACTCTTCAGCTTCTTTAAAGCGTACAACTTTACCTGCATCAGAGAACAACATGATTTCGTTGCTGCCATCAGTGATATCAACACCGATTAGCGCGTCACCATCTTTCAGGTTAACCGCAATAATACCGTTGCTACGTGGACGGCTGTATTCAGTCAGGGCGGTCTTCTTCACAGTACCATGTGAAGTTGCCATGATGATGTATTTACCCTCTTCATATTCACGTACAGGCAGAATCGCAGTGATGTGCTCACCTTCGGCCAACGGCAGCAGGTTCACAATGGGTTTACCGCGAGATTGACGACTTGCCAACGGCAGTTCAAATACCCGCATCCAGTAAAGTTTACCGAAGTCAGAGAAGCACAAAATGGTGTCGTGGGTGTTAGCCACCAACAGACGTTCCACGAAATCTTCATCTTTCACTTTGGTAGCGGCTTTACCTTTACCACCACGGCGTTGCGCTTGGTAATCGGTCAGTGGTTGATACTTGGCATAACCTAAGTGCGACAGTGTCACCACTACATCTTCTTCGGTGATCAAATCTTCTAGATTGATATCAGCTGTTGAAGCGGTAATTTCGGTACGACGCTCATCACCGAAGTTTGCCAAGACTTCTTCGAGCTCTTCTTTGATCACTTCCATCAAACGTGCAGGACTACGCAGGATCAACAACAAACCAGCGATGATGTCTAGCAGTTCAACGTATTCGTTAAGAATTTTTTCGTGTTCCAGACCAGTCAGTTTGTGCAGACGCAGATCCAGAATCGCTTGTGCTTGTTGTTCTGTCAGGAAGTACAGGCCGTCACGGATACCATATTCTGGTTCCAACCACTCAGGACGGGCTGCATCATCACCGGCTTTTTCTAGCATTTCGCGCACATTGCCCAGTTCCCAACCTTGCGCCATCAAGCCAACTTTTGCTTCCGCTGGGCTTGGTGATGCTTTGATCAGCTCAATGATTGGGTCAATGTTTGACAATGCAACGGCCAATGCTTCCAGAATGTGGGCACGGTCGCGCGCTTTACGCAGTTCGTAAACGGTACGACGAGTGACCACTTCGCGGCGGTGTAGAATGAAGGCTTCCAGCATCTCTTTAAGGTTGAACAATTTAGGTTGGCCGTTTGCCAGTGCCACCATGTTGATACCGAAAGAGGTTTGCATTTGAGTTTGCGCGTACAAGTTATTAAGAACAACTTCGGCAACTTCGCCACGTTTGATCTCAATAACAATACGCATACCGTCTTTATCAGACTCATCGCGCAGGCCACTAATGCCTTCTATACGTTTATCTTTTACTAGCTCAGCAATCTTTTCAATCAAGCGCGCCTTGTTCACTTGATACGGAATTTCAGTGACAATTATGCGTTCACGGTGGCTGTGCTCGTCAGTTTCAAACGACGCACGAGCACGCATGATAACTTTACCGCGACCAGTACGATACGCGTCTTCAATGCCTTTACGGCCATTGATGATTGCTGCGGTCGGGAAATCTGGGCCAGGAATATAGTCAATCAACTGTTCAATCGACAGTTCCGGCTCATCAATCAACGCCAAACAACCTTTGATCACCTCAGTCAAGTTGTGTGGCGGAATATTGGTTGCCATACCTACCGCAATACCTGATGACCCGTTAACTAACAAGTTAGGTACGCGAGTTGGCAGCACTTCAGGAATCATTTCTGTGCCGTCATAGTTAGGCACATAATCGACGGTTTCTTTTTCGAGGTCAGCCAGCAACTGATGCGCCAGCTTTTGCATACGGATTTCGGTGTAACGCATTGCCGCTGCCGCGTCACCGTCGATAGAACCGAAGTTACCTTGACCATCAACCAAGGTATAACGCAATGAGAATGGTTGCGCCATACGCACAATAGTGTCGTACACCGCACTGTCACCATGTGGGTGATATTTACCGATTACGTCACCAACAACACGGGCGGACTTTTTATAAGGCTTGTTCCAGTCGTTTTTCAGCTCGTTCATCGCAAATAGTACGCGACGGTGAACTGGTTTCAGACCATCCCTAACATCAGGGAGTGCCCTGCCCACAATTACGCTCATTGCATAATCGAGGTAGGAATTTTTGAGTTCGTCTTCAATATTTATTGGTGAAATTGATGAAGCCTGGTCAGTCATAAACTGCTCGATCCCCTTGTAATAGCTGACAACTGATTAATTCCTTGTCATTGCCGAGCCTGAAAAACGTGATTTCGGATTCTACCACAGTTCTGCCCACTGGTAAGCTTTGATCCTATTACCAACATCGAAATATGTTAGGTTCGCCGAATTATTGCGCAATCAGACAGTTGCCGCGTATCCACCGCGCTAATAATTTGCACTAATTTCTGCAAAACAGGCGGACAAATTGCCGAATTACGCTAGTAAAGCCACCGGAAGATAAGGTTATAATGAACGCCTATTTTTCGAGAGGAATCGAGTAAGTTACATGTCCCAGAATGCCAATGTTGATCCGCAAGAGATTGCAAAGTTTGAAAATATGGCGGCCGGATGGTGGGATCCGCAAGGAGAATTTAAACCCCTCCATGAGCTAAACCCATTGCGCCTCAACTACATCGATTTGAAGTCAAATGGCATATTTGACAAACAAGTACTGGATGTAGGCTGTGGCGGTGGTATTTTAGCTGAAAGCATGGCACGCATCGGTGCAAAAGTTACTGGGCTCGACATGGGACATGAACCACTGGAAGTGGCTCGTTTACACGCGTTAGAAAAAGGCGTCAACATCAACTATCTGGAAATGACCGCCGAAGAGCACGCCCAAAACCACCAAGGTGCCTATGATGTGGTGACGTGTATGGAGATGCTCGAACACGTCCCCGATCCGCTGTCAGTGATTCGCGCTTGCTGCGATATGGTGGCAGATGATGGTTGGGTGTTCTTCTCTACTATTAACCGCAATGTGATGTCATGGTTGCAAACCATTGTTGCCGCAGAGTACGTCATGAAAATGCTGCCAGTGGGTACACATCAGCATGATAAGTTTATTCGTCCATCGGAACTTATCGATATGGTTGAACAAACCGAACTGCATTGCCGCGATGCTATCGGTATCAAATACAACCCAATCACTTCAGTGTTTTCCTACACACCTAGCCTTGAAGTGAATTACATGCTCGCCTGTCAAAAACAAGGATAATCCTATGCCCGCGTTGCCAAGTATCCAAGGCCTATTATTTGATCTGGATGGCACGCTGGTTGATACAGCGCCAGATTTAATTCAGGCGCTGTATTTAGCTTTAGCTCAGTTCCAACTCCCCTGCCTTGCCGATGAAGCCACACTGACGTCGGTCGCCTCCCATGGCTCACTCGGCCTTGTTAAAACCGCGCAACCACAGCAAACAGCCGAAATGACCGAAACACTACGCTTAGCATTGTTAGACCACTACCATACTGTCAACGGAGACGCGGCCAAGTTATTCGATGGTATTGCAGAATTACTCGCTTTTGCGAATAAACAGCATCTGAAAGTCGGCGTGGTGACCAACAAGCCCGCCAGATTTACCCGTCCGCTGCTACAAAAACTTGGGTTAACGCCACAACTGCACAGCATTATCAGTGCTGACAGTACCCGTTTTCGTAAGCCAGATGTCCAGCCTATGTTGCTGGCCGCACAGCAACTACAACTGCCTACAAATAACATCCTGTATTTAGGTGATGCCGAACGCGATATTGTTGCCGCTAAAAATAGCGCAATGCCCAGTGCTGTCGCCTTATGGGGTTATCTTGCAGAAACTGATCGGCCTGAGGCTTGGGGGGCAGATATTGCACTGCAACAGCCAACAGAATTGCTCGGTATTCTCAGTGGCTTTTAACCGTCAATAATGGCAGTGATCGAGACACGATCTTGTCACATCTGCTGCAAATTTTGGCGATCGAAATCTTTTTGTTTGACCGCACATATTTTGACCATCACGCGCTAGACCGCGTATTGACGGGGCTAACTGAAATGTGAGAGGGAAGATAGCCAATTTATCCACAAGATATGCTCCGTCTTGGTACTTGCAAATCCCCCCTAACCTCATTATCTTGATGTATATCAAATTTAGAAACACTATATGTAGTGTGCAATCCTCAGTACAAACACTAGAATTGTACTATCAAAACGAATTAAACCGAGATGGCCTTTTTGCGGCCATTTTAGTGATTTTTGTTTACATCGGAAGTTAGGTGGCGAGAGCCATCATTATAAGAAAATTGACTAGGGCTAGACTCCATGAATAGCAATATGACAGTGACTAAGCGCAGTGGCGCACGTGAAGTGATAGATCTTGAGAAGATCCATCGTGTGATCACTTGGGCAGCTGAAGATCTTTCTAACGTATCAGTATCTGAGGTAGAACTGCGTTCTCATCTGCAGTTTTTCGATGGCATCCCTACCGAAGCCATCCATGAAACCATCATCAAAGCTGCGGCTGATTTGATCTCGCCAGAGTCACCAGATTACCAATTCTTGGCAGCGCGCTTGGCTATCTTTCACCTACGTAAAAAAGCCTTCGGTCAATTTGAGCCACCAAAACTGCGTGATCACGTCGTCAAACTGGTTAAGCTTGGCAAATATGACCAGCACATTCTGGAAGACTACACCGCTGAAGAACTCGATATCCTTGATAGTTATATCGATCACTGGCGTGATATGACCTTCTCTTACGCTGCTGTTAAGCAGCTAGAAGGTAAATATCTGGTGCAAAACCGCGTGACCCATGAAGTCTACGAAAGTGCACAGTTCCTCTATATTCTGGTGGCCGCCTGTTTGTTTGCCCGTTATCCCAAAGAAACGCGTCTGCAATACATCCGTAATTTCTACGATGCGGTATCAACCTTTAAGATTTCACTGCCTACGCCAATCATGGCTGGTGTGCGTACGCCAACTCGTCAGTTCAGCTCATGCGTATTGATTGAAACTGGCGATAGCTTAGATTCTATCAACGCCACCTCTTCTGCCATTGTGAAGTATGTTAGCCAACGTGCCGGTATCGGTATCAACGCTGGTCGTATTCGCGCGCTGGGTAGCCCAATCCGTGGTGGTGAAGCTTTCCACACCGGTTGTATTCCGTTTTATAAGCATTTCCAAACAGCTGTTAAGTCTTGTTCGCAAGGCGGTGTACGCGGCGGCGCAGCGACCCTGTTCTACCCAATGTGGCACTTGGAAGTGGAATCACTGCTGGTACTGAAAAACAACCGTGGTGTAGACGATAACCGTATTCGTCACTTGGACTACGGCGTACAGATCAACAAGTTGATGTACCAACGTTTGATTAAAGGCGAGAACATTACGTTGTTCAGCCCTTCAGATGTGCCTGGTTTGTATGATGCCTTCTTTGCTGACCAAGCGGAATTTGAACGTTTATACGTACAGTACGAACAAGATCCGGCAATTCGCAAACGTACACTGCGCGCCGTAGAGTTGTTCTCATTGATGATGCAAGAACGTGCTTCTACTGGCCGTATCTACATTCAGAACGTTGACCACTGCAACACGCACAGCCCATTTGATCCTCAAGTCGCGCCAGTCCGTCAATCCAACTTGTGTTTGGAAATCGCACTGCCAACAAAACCATTGAACGATGTGAATGATCCAAATGGTGAGATAGCACTATGTACCCTATCAGCACTAAATTTGGGCGCAATTTCTGACTTGAATGAACTTGAAGGCTTAGCTGATTTGGCCGTACGTGCGCTCGATAGCTTGCTGGATTATCAAGATTATCCGATCCCAGCGGCACAAACAGCATCGATGAACCGACGTACACTCGGTATTGGCGTAATTAACTTTGCTAACTATTTAGCTAAGCATGGTGTGAAATATTCTGATGGCAGCGGTAACAACCTGACTCACCGCACCTTTGAAGCGATTCAGTACTACCTACTGAAAGCGTCAATGAAGCTGGCAAAAGAGCAAGGCGCTTGCCCACTGTTCAACGAAACCACCTACGCTAAAGGCATTTTGCCAATTGATACCTACAAGCGTGACTTAGACAAGATTGTTGCTGAGCCACTGCACTTAGATTGGGAACAACTGCGTAGCGACATCAAAGAGTACGGTTTACGTAACTCTACCCTGTCAGCGCTGATGCCATCAGAAACATCATCGCAGATCTCTAACGCGACTAATGGTATTGAACCGCCACGTGGCTTGATCAGCGTAAAAGCTTCGAAAGATGGCCAACTGAAACAAGTGGTCCCCGATTTCGAACAGTTGCGTGAAAACTATGAGTTGTTGTGGCAGATGCCAACCAACGACGGTTATTTACAACTAGTGGGCATCATGCAGAAGTTTATCGACCAATCGATTTCTGCCAACACCAATTATGACCCATCGAAGCACGAAAGCGGCAAAGTACCAATGCAGTTGCTGCTGAAAGATTTGTTAACTGCCTACAAGCTTGGTGTGAAGACGCTGTATTATCATAACACCCGAGATGGTGCTTCTGATAAGCACGACGATTTTGCTGCCGTCGAGAAAGAAGACGATAGCTGTGCCGGCGGCGCATGTAAGATTTAATAGATAAAATACTAACGGGGCCAAGTTGGCCCCGACTGTTTGGAAGAATGGATTATGGCTTATTCGATTTTCTGTCAAACGCCGAACGACGCGACTCGCGAACCGATGTTCTTCGGTCAAGCGGTTAACGTTGCGCGTTACGACCAACAAAAATATGAAGTGTTTGAAAAGCTGATTGAAAAACAGCTGTCTTTCTTCTGGCGTCCAGAAGAAGTTGACGTATCACGTGACAAAATTGACTTTGCTTCACTGCCTGAGCATGAAAAACATATCTTTTTGTCTAACCTGAAATATCAAACCTTATTGGACTCTATCCAAGGCCGCTCACCTAACGTAGCGTTTTTGCCGCTGGTATCTCTGCCAGAGTTGGAAACTTGGATTGAAACTTGGTCGTTTTCAGAAACCATCCACAGTCGCTCGTACACCCATATTATTCGCAACATTGTGAATAATCCGTCTGAAGTGTTTGACGATATCGTGGTAAACAAGGAGATCCTCAAGCGTGCCGGTGACATCGCCAACTACTACGACCGCTTGATCAACATGACGCAGTACTATCACCTGCATGGTGAGGGTACGCTGCAATTCAACGGTGAAGAGGTTACCGTAACACTGCGTGAAATGAAAAAAGCGCTGTACCTGTGCATGATGTCAGTAAACGCGTTGGAAGCGATTCGTTTCTACGTGAGCTTTGCTTGTTCATTCGCCTTCGCTGAACGTCGCTTGATGGAAGGCAACGCTAAAATCATCCGATTGATTGCTCGTGATGAAGCACTGCATTTGAACTCAACCCAACACATCATCAACCTGATGCAAGCGGGTCGCGATGATCCTGAGATGGGTGACATTGCTAAAGAGTGCCAACAAGAAGCGTATGACATCTTTTTCCGCGCTGCCGAACAAGAGAAAGCGTGGGCGCAATACCTGTTTAGAGACGGTTCGATGATCGGCCTCAACGAAGCAATTCTGTGTCACTACGTTGAGTACATCACTAACGAACGCATGAAGTCAGTTAACTTGGCACAACCGTACCAACAACGCAGTAATCCACTGCCATGGATGAAAAACTGGTTGGAAAGCGATTCAGTGCAGGTCGCTCCGCAGGAAGTGGAAGTGTCTTCATACTTGGTCGGCCAAATTGATTCTGCCGTTGATGAAAATGAGTTCTCCGACTTTGATCTTTAAAAAACGCCCAATTATCTACTTACAAGGTGAACCCCTGCTGCTATGGAATTGGCAGCAGGAGCAGCAGACGCTACTTGAAATTCTTGAAAGTAAACGGGTGCGTATTTTTTCCGAGTGTCGCAGTGGTTTCTGCGGCGCATGCCGCACCAAAGTGCGTCAAGGTTCAGTAAAATACCTGATTGAACCGCTTGCTGAGCTAGCGGCGGACGAATGTCTGCCCTGTTGTTGTATCCCAAACGAAGACTTAGATCTGGACATAACGACGGAAGACGCCGATATGCCGCTGGTGTATCTGGATAAATACGCATAACGTCGATAGTGCCTTAACACTATTGCCCAACAAGGAACGTGGAAGTAGTTGCTGTAATGATAAGTTCGAGTATTCCGCAATTTACCAGCTTGTATGCGGCCTTTGACCGTTTTCCCCTTCCCAAAGGTGCCACCACACATATTCGCCAAATGGCATCCACCTTGTTTAATCATTGTGGTGACGGGCTGTTATACGTTGCAGGTGATAACGGCATGCCGACGATAGAGCACGAACAGCTTAGTCACGCTAAGGTGACCATGCTGCGTAGCCCGATAGTTAACGACAGCAACAATGTACTCGCTAAAGCCATGGCCTATGCCGAGCAACTGGCGCAACTGCTGCAGCAACGCGGTCAACAACTGCAGATAGCCCATTTCCGCGATCCCTGGGCAGGCGTTCCCTTAGTCGATTACCAACGGCAACAACCTGCGCTCAAACTCGTTTATGAAGTGAATGCACTGCCGAGTATTGAGTTGCCAATCCATCTGCCTTTGCCACAAAGTACGATTGCGACTATCAAACACTGGGAACAGCGTTGTCTTGATGGAGCCGATATCATCATCACCCCGTCAAAGCTTACGCAAGCTAAACTGCAGCAGCGAACCGACACGCCAGTGCACTATCTGCCAAACGGCGCTGACATTATCAGCAATGAACAACAGCAACGCCAACTTGCCAATCAGCAAAGCGCCCAACCGCGACTCATCTATTTTGGTGGTGCACAGCGGTGGCAAGGGCTGCATACCTTGCTGCAGGCGATGGTGATAATCAACCGCCAACTATCCGTTGAACTGGACTTATGCTTATCGCTTGATAATCGCCAGGCGCGGCAACTCAAACAACAGATACGCAAGCTAGGACTAGAACAGGTGGTTAAGGTGTTCTACGGTCTAACACAGGCAGAACTTAGACCCAAAATTATGCAAGCCACCGCTTCTATTGCTCCGCTTGTTGCTTGCCAACGCAATATGCAGCAAGGTTGTTGTCCATTGAAAATTATTGAATCCATGGCATGCGGCACCGCTGTTATCGCTTCAGATTTACCGGTTGTGCATGAGCTATTGCAGACACCTGACCATGGTTTATTCGTGCCACCTTCCCGCCCGTCTGAGTTGGCCCGCGCCTGTATCCGATTAGTAACACAGCCGCAAATAGCCCAACAGATGGGATTAAACGGTTTGGCACATATCGCCCAGCATTTCCAATGGGCAACGATCAATCAGCAATTGCGGCAACACTACCAGCAACTGTTATTGTCACCTACCTCATTGAAAAGGACCCACAATGAATCCCTCGCCAGTGAACTTGCTTAATGCCGAAACGCATTATCGTCGGCTGAATAAGCTGTACAAAACGCTAACGCCTGAGGAGCAAGAGTTTGTTAAAACCCAGCAACTAAGTGCTGGTCATTCCACCGCTTATTGGCAAAAGCTATTTCAGCGCTTAATCGTAGTGGACGTACTTGGCTCCGATCTGCGTCGCATATATCGACGGGCACGCTTTTGGAGCGTGGTAGCATTTATCGTTGCATTTCTATTTCTTCAAGGCTCGTCCTATACCCCTGTGATTTGGGTGTTGTTAGCACTGTCGCTGTTTAGTTCTTATCGCGTTAAAACCTGTGACAACAAAGACGTAGACAACAATATTCGCACAGGGTTGGTTAAAGTGTTTCAAGTGTTGGCACTAGAAACGCGCTATATCAAATTAAAGTTAGATGTACGCGCGCTCGACAAGCGTGAAATTACCGCTAAAGAGCAAGATGGTCGTAATACTAAGCTGGAGTTTTATCACGTCCCTTTAGTGCAGCTATCAGCTAAGTTAAAGGATGGTAATACCCTTAACGTACGAGTGCAGGATGTGATCTGTAAGCGTCAACGCAAACAGATCAGTCGCAGCGGTAAACGTAAAACCAAAATCAAATTTAAAGGACGCCGGTTAATCCGCGTCGATCTTGGTTTGAATCCACAACGTTATGCTCACCGCGATGGTAAACTCGCGCCGGGCTGCAAAATCGTCAGTCAGCCGGATGGACAACAAAAAGTAGTGGTGCAATTTAAGCTGAAATTTGAAGGTAAGTTCAAATATCTCGACGCAGAAAACATCCTAAAAACTGTCGCGAAAGCCTACCAACAAACCAAAGTGGTTAATCGAGGAAAAGCCGCATGAGCCAGTGTGAAGTTACTTATGGATTTTTCACTATGTCAGCGTGCCAAGAGCCCGCTGTTGCCACCTGCCCTGAATGTCAAAAAGAGATCTGTGCGCTGCATTGGAGCGAAGCTCAAGGTCGCTGCATGGTTTGCGCCGCTAAAGAGTTAACACCTGAAAACGCTTCAGCACTGTCACAAGGTGCTGACAACTACAACGGTTTTGGCATGAAGCAGCTCTATTTCAGCCACGACTGGTACCAAAACCACCGTAAACATGGCAGCTATTCAGGCGCATTTAGCGACGCAGACTACGCCGCCTTTGAACAGCCATTGGTTGAAGACGCCGATGTCGACGCAGACGACTATCAATACCGAGATATTTATGACAGCTAAGTTGCGCTTGCTGTGGTTAACGCAACATTAT
This sequence comes from Shewanella sp., assembly GCF_048265805.1. Lineage (GTDB taxonomy): Bacteria > Pseudomonadota > Gammaproteobacteria > Enterobacterales > Shewanellaceae > Shewanella. The sequence continues at coordinate 12,766 of NZ_JBLXAT010000024.1, forward strand.
CCACCCGCAGCGGGCGGTATGGCATTATCGTGCGACCGCATTGTGCGCCACCTGCGGGCACTGGGCGTGCATATCACGCTGTATCATCTTAAACATGCCAGTCCACGCAAGACCACTTATTACAGTGATGAACACGGATGTGATCATCGCGTCGGTCTTGCAGACAACGCTGCCCATGGATTAAATCTACTTTGGCACGAAGTGGCCGAACAATCATTTGATGCCGTGGTAGGTTATGGCTTTCCGTGGGCGATGCATGGGGCGCGCATCTTTGCCGCCTGGAAGCAACTGCCACTGCTTAGCTGCATCCGAGGCAATGACTTTGACGTCAATATTCTCGATCCGCGCCGCAGCGCAGCTTTGATGGAAATACTCACCGCCAGTCGCTTGGTGTTAACCGTTAGCCAAGATAAAGCCAGCCGTATCAAGGCACTATTCCCTCAAGTCAATGTTGCCAATATGGGCAATGGCATTGACTTAAGCCAATGGCAACCGCTGCCATTTGACCAGCAACAAGCAACATTGTGGCGTGAGCAACGGCAGCTCCAACCCACGACTCGAGTGATTGGGTTGATTGGCCATCTCAAAGAAAAAAAAGGCTGTGCGTTTTTTATTAATGCACTGCTGCAACAGCGGCTACTTGAATCCCAAGTGCATCTGCTCTTGGTTGGCGACATCGATAGCGCCACGGCAGAATTGCTAGCGACCTTACCTGTGCATAGTTGGAGCCATGAGCCAGTGCTCGACCGTTATCAGCTCCCAGCCCGTTATCTTGCCTGTGATTTGGTTGCCATACCGTCATTTTATGATGGAACTCCCAACGTATTACTCGAAGCTGCTGCGCTAGGTATTGCTGTGCTTGGTGCGCGCTGCGGCGGTATGGCCGATTTACTGACATCCGCTAACGGTTGGCTATTTACGCCCGGCGATAGTGATAGTCTTAGCCAAGCATTAATACAGTGGCTAGCAAGTTCACCGCAAGATGTTTCACTAAAAGCGTCACGCTTACAGCAACTTATCTTCGAACAATATCAGGCAGAACATGAAGCTAAGCGCTATATTAAGTTGATAGCGGAAACGATTGAGCATTTGCCAGGACGGTAACTTATGACATTGCTTTACTATGCGCCAGGTGGCGGTCTGGGCCATCTTAGCCGTGCCGTAAAAGTGATGCAGTACATTAATGGTAAGGGCATTATTGTCACTAGCCCACTGCCAATGACACCGGAACTGCCACAAGGTATCACGCACTTGGCCATTAATGCCCAATGCCAAGATATTGGCTCGCTGGCCGGATGGTTGCAAAAGCAGTTAAGGCATTTCAACGTCACGCGACTTATTGTCGATAGTTTCCCCGCGGGGATATTTGGTGAGCTGGGTGTGATTACGTTGCCGGAGCAACGGATATTGGTATCACGCTTGCTCAATTGGCCAGTTTATCAGCAAGGGAAAGGGATCAGTGCAATACCAAGCTTCCGTCAGACTTGGTATTGCGAGTGGCCTGCCGCCGAGCAAGAACAAGCCTTAGCCCATCTCACCGGTACCCGTTACTGGTTACCCTTGCTAGCCACACCACCAGAACATGAAATAGATCCGCATCAAGCGTTATTGGTTATCCATTCAAATATTGATGAATTACCACAGCTGCTGCCTAAGCAATGCTCACTGCCCATTACTTTAGTGACTCCGCCATTAAGTCAAGCGCAACATGCCCAAATTGAGCAGCACTGGCCGCAAGTTCAATGCATGCAACAGTTTCCGTGCGATGCTCTGGGGTGGCAATATCAAGCGGTACGTTGTGGCGCAGGCTTTAACTTGATGAGTGAATATCAGCAGCATCCCGGTGCGAAATTTATCGCGCTGCCGCGGCGCTTCGATTTACAACAACTGCGGTTGCAGCGCGGGATTCGCGGCATGTTACCGCCAGCGGCGATGCCGCTGCTGCAGCCTAAGTTTTTCTGGTAATTAGCATACAAAACTAGATAGATTGCGCCAGTATTGCCGCATCGCGGATCGCCCGCTTAGCATCCAGCTCCGCCGCCACTTTTACCCCACCAATGAGATGGACAGGCTTACCTGTTGCTTGTAAAGGCTCGAGTAATGCACGTTGTGACTCTTGACCAGCACATACCACAATGGTGTCCACCGCTAACAGTTGTTCATGCTGGTTTTGGCAGATGACTAAACCATCATCATTAATTTGCCGATACTCCACCCCTGAGAGCAGTTTTACCCCATGCAATTTTAATGTGGCGCGATGCACCCAGCCGGTGGTTTTGCCAAGTCCTTTACCAATCGCTTCCGCTTTACGCTGCAACAAGTAGATGGTGCGTTCGCAGGGTTCTGACGCTGGCGGCTTCAATCCGCCTACATGCCGATATTCGGTATCTACCCCCCAACGTGCATACCATTTTTCAGGTGTTAAGGTGGCAGATTGTTGCTCGGCCAAATAGTGCGCAACATCGACCCCAATACCGCCAGCGCCGATAATAGCAACCCGTTCACCAGCGGTATGTTCACCACTGAGGAGTTGCTGATAGTTGATTACCTTGGCATGGTCGATGCCATCTAACTGCAATGGCCTTGGTATCACGCCGCTGGCGAGAATAACTTCATCGAAGTCCGTCGCATCTGCCATAGTAAATGGACGATTTAGTCTGACGTCTACCGCCAACCGCTGTAGCTGCGCCTCGAAATATCGCAGCGTTTCATAAAACTCCTCTTTGCCTGGGATCTGCTTAGCAAAGTTAAACTGACCACCGATAGTAGCGCGCGCCTCAAACAGACTGACTTGATGACCACGTTCCGCCGCATAAACCGCAAATGCCAGCCCAGCCGGACCAGCGCCGATAACCGCCAGTTTTTTCGGCTGTGGCGCAGTAGTAAAGTTAAGTTCCGTTTCATAGGCGGCCCGCGGATTAACTAAACAGGTCGCTCGCTTTAGTTTAAAGGTGTGGTCTAGGCACGCTTGGTTACAGCCAATACAGGTGTTGATCAGTTCGTTGTGCCCTGCGGCAGCTTTCTGCACAAACAGTGGGTCAGCCAACAACGGCCGCGCCATCGACACCATATCGGCTTGGCCGGACGTTAAAATCTGCTCAATCACCTCTGGGCTATTAATGCGATTAGTTGCGATCAGCGGGATGGTGACTTCTTGACGTAACTTGGCTGTGACCCAACTAAATGCCGCTCGCGGTACGCTGGTAACAATGGTAGGAATACGCGCTTCATGCCAGCCAATACCGGTGTTGATCAGATTCACGCCTTCAGCTTCCAGCGCCTTAGCCAGTTGCACCACCTCTGCCCAACTGGAGCCATTATCGACTAAGTCCAACATCGATAGCCGAAAGATAATGATAAACTCACGCCCAACCGCCGCCCGAATGGCGCTTACAATCTCTAAGGGAAAGCGCATACGCTTAGTAAAATCACCGCCATAATCATCTTGCCGTTGATTGGTGCGACGACAGATAAATTGATTGATGAGATACCCTTCAGATCCCATCACTTCAACCCCATCATAGCCAGCACGCTGTGCCAATTTGGCAGAACTCGCAAAGTCTTTAATGGTGCCGCGTACCTGCCTCAATGACATTGCGCTCGGTTTGAATGGAGTAATCGGTGATTTAAGCGCTGATGGCGCCAGTGAAAAAGGATGATAGGCGTAGCGGCCCGCGTGCAACAGTTGCATACAGATTTTACCTCCAGCGGAATGCACGGCATCGGTCACCAGGCGGTGATTTTTGAGCTGCCATGGAAAACTCAACTGCGTGGCGTATGGCGTGAGACGACCGCGAAAGTTAGGTGAAATGCCACCTGTCACAATCAAACCAACGCCACCTGCAACCCGTTCCTGATAGAAAGCCGCCAATTTGGCAAAGCCGCCCTTTTCCTCTTCAAGGCCTGTATGCATCGAGCCCATAATGACGCGATTTTTGAGTTGGCAAAAACCAAGATCTAGCGGTGCAAGCATAGCAAGTGATGATGTCATATAGTGCCGATGTTTAAACAGGTGTTTGAATCAAGCATAGCTGCAAATAAAAAGCGTCTCAATAACACCTAAGTGGCAGAAAATAGATAAATAGATTTACAAATCAAACTCCCAGTTTTAGCGCTTTTCAGTTAGCATTAGACGATTGTATAAAGCTAGGAACCGCTATGTCTGCAAAACCGCTTACCACAAAGAACACTTTGATTCTGATATGGAATGTCATCAATTTTGTTCGCAAACTTATCCTGAACATCATTTTCTTCCCTATTCTGTTTATCGCTTTGATCGCCGTCATTGTCGGGTTGGCGTCAGAGAAGGAAGTCACTGTAGATGATGGCTCAGCCTTAGTCCTCAATCTCGCTGGTACTGTGGTCGACCAAAAAACCGAGATCGACCCGTTCGAAACCCTGATGAACCAAGGCAACCAGCGCAGCGCCGCCAGCGAAGTATTGCTCAGTGAAGTGCTAGATACAATTGATAGCGCGGCACAAGATAGTCGCATTAGCGCCTTGGTAATCGATCTGGATGATTTGGCCTCTGGCGGCTTAACTAAGCTGCTAGCTATCGGTCGTCATATTAACGAGTTCAAAAAAAGCGGTAAGCCAGTTGTCGCTATGGCGAACTTCTACGATCAATACCGTTACTTGCTGGCCAGCTACGCCGATACTGTTTATCTCAATGATCAAGGGCAAGTATTAATCCAAGGCATTGGCAGTTATCCCATGTATTACAAAGAAGCGCTGGATAAGCTGAAGATCAAAGCTCATGTCTTTAGAGTGGGCACCTACAAATCAGCGGTAGAACCCTATCTGCGCAATGACATGTCAGACGCCGCTAAAGAAGCCAACCGCAAGTGGATGGGTGATATTTGGCAGGTTTATGCTGAAGCTGCCGCGCAAAACCGTGGCTTAGAACCTGAAAGCTTCCACATGAATGCCGATGACTACGTTACCGCTTTGCAGCAAGCTGACGGTGATGCAGCACAAATGGCCGTCAATCTTAAATGGGTTGATAAGCTGGTAAACGCTGAACAATTCCGCCAAAAGATGCTGGAACTGATTGGCAAAGCAAAAACAGGTCATAGCTTCAAACAGATCGATTACTACGATTACGCTACGCTGATTGCACCTCCGCCTGCGATCGTTCCGACTGAGGGCGTTGGTATCGTCGTCGCCAAAGGGAATATCCTCAATGGCGAGCAACCAGCCGGCACCATCGGTGGACAAAGCACCTCTGCGCTGCTCAGAAAAGCGCGCTTTGATGACAAAATCAAAGCTGTGGTCTTACGCGTAGATAGCCCTGGCGGCAGCGCGTTTGCCTCCGAGCAGATCCGCCAAGAAGTGTTGGCACTAAAAGCTGCTGGCAAACCCGTTGTTGTTAGCATGAGTAGCCTTGCGGCCTCTGGTGGCTATTGGATTTCGGCTAGTGCTGACTACATCTACGCTAATCCAGGTACCATCACTGGTTCTATCGGTATCTTCGGTATGATCACTACGTTTGAAGATTCGCTCGCCGCGTTAGGCGTTCACTCCGATGGCGTAGCAACAACCGATGTCGCTGGAGTGTCGTTAGTTCGCCCACTGCCTGAAGGTTTTAAAACAAGCATGCAAATGGCCATTGAGCGTGGTTATCACAACTTCATCACTATGGTTGCTAAGTCGCGCCATATGACGGTTGAGCAAGTTGATAGCATCGCCCAAGGCCGTGTGTGGTCAGGCGTAGAAGCCAAAAAGCTTGGGTTAGTGGATGACTTAGGTGACATTGACCAAGCCATCACTAAAGCAGCGCAATTGGCATCACTCGATAAGTACGACGTGCGTGTTATTGAGAAAGAGCTGACGCCAGAGCAAATGATGCTCAAAGCCTTGGTGAGCAGCGCGCAAGCTTATCTGCCTGATAGCGTCACTAAGATGAGCGCTACCGATAAACTACTGAGCCAGTTCACCAAAGTCGCTGAAGATTTTGCGGCGTTCGATGACCCACAAAACCGTTATCTGTACTGTGAAGAGTGCAGTTATTGATCGGCTAACCGCCCGATAAGATAAAGCCCGACACAAAGCGTCGGGCTTTTTGTTATAATCGCGCCACCTAATAGACGACCACAACAAGCATGAATAAAAAGTCGATTTATATCGCCTACACAGGCGGTACCATTGGGATGCAAAAAACGGAAAACGGCTTTGTGCCTGTGGCAGGGTTTCTCACCGAGTGTCTCAACGGCATGCCAGAGTTTTTCCGCGAGGAGATGCCCCACTTCGATTTACACGAATATTCGCCGCTGATCGACTCCTCTGATATGTCCCCTGCCCATTGGCAGATGATCGCCGACGATATTGCTGCCAACTACGACAAATATGATGCATTCGTCATTCTCCACGGTACCGACACTATGGCATTCACCGCGTCGGCACTATCGTTTATGCTGCAAGACCTATCTAAACCTGTGATTGTCACTGGCTCGCAGATCCCGCTGTCCGAGCTACGTTCCGACGGGCAAACCAATCTACTTAATGCACTGTACATCGCCGCCAATTATCCCGTGGCCGAAGTGTGCTTGTTCTTCAACAACAAACTGTTTCGCGGTAATCGCACCTCAAAAGTTCATGCTGAAGGCTTTGATGCCTTTGCCTCGCCCAACTATCCGCTGTTACTGGAAGCGGGCATTCAGATCCGTATGCGCGCAGGCAGTTTAGCCCCAAGCCAACTACTGCCACTGCGGGTGCAACACATCAAGCCACAGCCAATTGGGGTAGTTACGCTTTATCCTGGCATCTCCACCGAGATATTTAAAAACATTCTGCAGCAACCAGTTAAGGCATTAATTTTGTTGACCTACGGCGTTGGTAATGCGCCGCAGCAAGCAGATCTGCTCAATACCTTGAAAGAAGCACACGATAACGGCATTATTTTGGTGAACTTAACCCAATGCCTGCAAGGCAGAGTGAATATGGGTGGCTACGCGACGGGCAATGCGTTGGCGCACGCAGGTGTTATCAGTGGTTATGATATGACGGTCGAAGCGGCATTGACTAAACTGCATTACTTACTGTCGACCGATTTGAGCGTGGCACAAGTCCGTGAAAAAATGCAGCAAAATCTGTTGGGTGAATTAACCTCAAACTAATTTCAGTGGTGCTATACAGCAAAAAGCCCCGTCATGACAGCGGGGCTTTTCATTACATGTCGCGGGCACTGTTACAGCTACAGCGATTTTTCATCAAAAGAGGCGATGCTTTCGCCTTTGAAGCGCTTTTTAAGCTCGGCTTTTGATAACTCAATTACCTGCCCATCTTTACCTATGGTGAAATGTTCGTTTTGATCTAAGCGACGCGCTTGGAACAACATTACCGCCTGTAAAGTCGATTCCTTTTGCGCTTCGGTCAGTAAAGTACCATCTTCCCACTTGCCAGTTTCTGCAGCGGCGCGTAATCGCTGATACACCTCTAGCGGCATTTCATCGATAACTTTCAGTAACTCATCGCTCATTAGTTTTTCCTTTTATTCAGCACTATCCGTAGACGTGTGATTAAGTAACCCACAAAACCAAACACGAAACATACTGAGCCCGCCAGCGCTTGTTTGCCCTCGGCGACTTCTCCGCCCCAGAACCAGATCACGACACCCACAATAAACAACGTCAATGCAATAAAGCTGTGGGTTTGCAGCTGAGCCGCTTTTTTAATTTGCTTAATACGAATTGCCGATTCATTATCGCCATTCACCGCCAAATCACAGTTGGGACAGCGCGGTGACTTGCTCGACATACGTTTATGGCAAACCGGACATTCAACTAACGCCATAATGACTACCTCAATTTATCAACAACGGCGAGCATTGCAGTTAATGATGCTTCACCGAGATGAATACAACGCGCAGGTGACCAACCTTCCATCGGATCGGCTAGGTTTTGGTTATCTTTAAACGGCATTTCTAAGGTGTTAGAGAGGCAGTTAAAGGTTTCCGCTACCCAATTAGATGCAATGTTCAAATTCGCTTTGCCTGCTTCATCTTTGCCATAACCAAATTTCGTTTGAAAATCTGGGCTCACCAACAACAATGCACTTTCAAACGCATCTTGCAGCTGCTGCATCCGCGCATCCCAACTCGGAACACCTTCACAACCCGCGAGAAAAACATACGGCAAACCTTCATCACCGTGCACATCGTAAAACAGATCTACGCCAGTGGCTTTCATCTTGTTAACGACGTAATAAACTTCTGGGCTTTTTGCCAGTGATGGCGTCTGCCATTCGCGGTTTAAGTTGGTGCCGACCGCGTTGGTACGCAAGTGACCACGGACACTACCGTCTGGATTCATATTAGGCACAATGTAGAAGTTGGCTTTATCTAGCAGTTGCTTAGACACTGGTTCATCGGAATCAAGTAAGCGATAGAGCAAACCTTCCACCAGCCACTCAGCCATGGTTTCACCGGGGTGTTGACGAGCGGTAATCCAGATATTCTTTTTATGCGCCGCGCCGTCCCCCACTTTGACCAGTGTCATATCGCGGCCATCTAAGGTCAAACCTAAGTGTTCTAAGGTCACTTCTGGATGCACCTGCACGGCGCTAAGCAGATCTAAGTGGCGTTCATAGCTATAAGGCGCGAAGTAAGCGATTTGGATCGCGTCAGCATCTAAGGCGAGATCGATAACCAACTCACCTTGTTCGTAACGAGTTGGCAGACGGAACCAATGCTGGCGATCATAGCTGGCAACCGCATAATACTCTTGCCAACCTTTGGTGTAGGAAGACTGACCAGCATTAACGATTTTTAGTGTGTATTGATAACCAACAACACCTTCAAAACGGAAGTTAAACCATTGGAAAAATTCGTCACCAGCATCGGGGCGAATGGCAAGGCGAATATCATCTTTATTCGTGATATCAATAACTTCAATATTTCCAGCGTCAATATTGGCTGTAACTCTCATTCCTTATCCTTTTTACTTTAGGTAACGCTAATGGCTACCGTTATTTTGCGTACTAGGATAAACCAAATTGACTCAGCATTAAACGTTGTTGGTGATTAGGTTGCAGTCTGCAATGCAGCAATTAATTGCGGGTTGTAACTATAGCCGCGGCCGCGCACCGTAAGGATAACGGAGCGAGGTAAGCCTTGTTGGTGCAGCTTTTTACGGATATTGGCGACGTGCATATCTAAGTTACGATCGAACTTACCGAAATCGCGTTTCAAAATCTGATGCTGTAGCTCTTGTTTGCTGACAGGCTGGCCTTGCTGTAAGTGCAAATAGCGGAATATTTTGAGTTCGGTATCTGTTAATGTCAGCCGTTTACGCCCTATAGCGAGCGAGCCGCGCTTAAGGTTAATACTGACAAATGGGGGATTGGATTCGTCCACCAGCACCGGAGCAATATCTGCATCCAATGACGCTGGCGACGAGTAGATAAATGGCACATGTTCTAACGGTTGTAACTGATGATGCTCAGCGGCTTTGGCAAAATGACGCGACATCAGTACCACAACATCGGGCGTATGTGGATAGCTCAAGGCATCGTCATTGAGTGAACGCAACGCAAAATCGTGCTCAACAGCATCTGACTTTGCTGCAATCCAAGGTTTAACGGCGTTCAGCCATTGTTCATCATCCGTTACAACGAGAAAATTCATATACCACGAATACAATTGAGAATAGTTTTCATTAGCATATTTAAATCTAAATCTAACGTTGCTGTCAAACAGATATGTAAATCACAGTGATGATTAGCAAAGAAAAGGCGAGCATTGCTCACCTTTTCTTACGTTAATTGACACAATTAGCGCGGTGCAAACCGTGTTATTTCAGCATCAGTTGGCGGATATCTTTTACTGGCGCGCTGCCATAACTTAGGAACTGCTCATGAAATTGTTTCAGGTTGAACTGACTGCCCAGCTTAGCTTTCAGCTCTTCACGTAAATCGTAGATCGCGCGATAACCGGCATAATAGCTCGTTAACTGCACTTGGCTTAACGTCGCACGACGCCACTTACCCTCCGCTTCCGCCGTTTGTTGGAACGCTTCTGTCGTCATTAACGCAATCGCTTCGTCATGCGTCATGCCTTTCACTTGAATGCTGTAATCCAAAATGGTGTTGCAGATACTGCGTAGATTCCACTTGTAGTACATCAGCCACAGCTCAGGTTCAAAATCACCATAGCCCTGCTCTAACATCATCCGTTCCGCATATACCGCCCAGCCTTCGACCATGGCGCCATTACCAAACAGGCTTTTAATCAAGCTTGGCGATTGGTTGGCATAAACTAATTGCGCATAGTGTCCCGGAATAGCTTCGTGAATATTCAGAATTTGCAGCATCCAGTGATTATATTCACGCAGATAGCTTTCGGCTGACTCATCGCTCATACCATCAAGCGGTGTCACATTGTAATAGGTGTTAGCACCCTTATCGTATGGCCCCGGCGCACTCACTGATGCACCGGCTATACCGCGCATATACTCAGGCGTTTCACGTACAACGAGCGGTTTATTCGGTTCGATAACCAATAAGTCGTGCTCTTTGACAAACTGGATCAGCTTCGGCATCAGTTTTTTCACCTGCGGTACAAACTGGTCTCGGCTAACGTGATTGAGCGACAATTTATCGATCATCATACGGATCGCTACTTTGTCATCGCTCGGTTTTGCTGCAGTGAAATACTTGCTCCACAGCTTAGCTGTCAGTTTTGCCATCTCACTTTGCACATTCGCTTTATCCAGCAATGCTTTTTGATACAGTTCCTTGCCTGTCATCCCCGCTTGAATATCGAAAGCAAATTTTTGCTCGTAGAGCGCCTCGCCGATACGGAAACTCCGTGCACCATGTTGTTCTAGCTCACTTTTGAGGTTGTTCAAATAAGCGATATAACCGTTGATAGCCTGTTTGGCGGCGGTTAACCGCGTTGCAAACAGTTGCTTATCTGCAGTCGTCAGCCCAGAGGCAGATACTTGTTCCAGCAAGGCATCGTTTAACACACTAAATGCCCCTTGGCTCTGCGCAATGGCTAACTCAGTGTGCTCCATGGTAGGTTGAGCGATATTTTGTTGTGCTGCTTGATAATATGCAGGCACATTTTCCAGTCGACCGAGCGCCGCTTTTAGCCGTTCGTCTTCACTGGCGTAATTCCCATTAATGATTTGTGCAAAGCTGCCAGCCACATTGTAGGAAGACGGATCCCACTGCCATGACTTAAAAGTCTTTAAATCCCAAGCGATGCTAGCTAGGAGATTTTCGATGATACGGTAATCGATTAAGTGGCTATCACTCAGCGCCTTGGCATCAATCTGTTGTAGCTTTGCTTGGTATTGGGCGACAAAGGCCAATGTATTAGCACGCTCTTTCGCGTCGGGAACAACAAGGTTGGCGTCATACTTGTGATAGCCACTATACAAGGCGTAGGTAGGCATTACCTGCCAAAAGGCATCAATAAAAGTATCGCTGAATTGATTAAATTGTTGATCGGCCGTTGGCTGTACTACGGCGGTGCTAGCGGCAGGCGTTGAAGCGGTTTCACATGCGGTTAGGCCCGTAAGCGCGGCCATAACCAGCAATGACAAAGGGAGTTTATTCATGGGTGTATTCCAATGATAATCAAGCAGTAATCTTCGCTTGAGTTAACCATTGCCACCACTAAAAGTCTGCAATAATTCCCTTTGTCACATAGCTTGTTACAGTTTTACTGCGCCGCTACTTGGGTAAACACAGTATCGGCGTCCAGTTTCCAGCCGCCTTGTTGTTCTTCAGTTTTGGCTTGTGGGATACCGGTGACTAAGGTGCCGTCCTCTCTGATTTGGTACACCAGCGGCTTAGGTTGTGTCTTATCGTCCCAATACAACGTCAGCATTACGGCTGTTTGACCGTCGATGGTTTTAAGATGATTATCGGCCAGTTGTGCATAGGCACTGCCACGGTATTCACTGATAGTGTCGCCTGAGCATGAGGTGTTGTCGTACAACTTTGCCACACTATGGTAAGTGTTTTTGTTAAAGCTCATGGTGAAGTCTTTACTGTTACTACCCTCTACCACACAACCCGTACTCCAATCGCCACTGATCGGCAGTTGTGGTGTATCTGAATGACGATAACCAAAATATCCAATGACCACGACCGCGATCACCAATAGTCCGGCATATACTGCCTTTGACATAATTTCCCCGCCCATGTGAAATAAATAACGCTGATGACAATAGCACAAATTTGGTTAGACTGGCGTTGAGAATATGCTTGCTTCCGCCTAAATATCAAACAGATAAACAAGGTCGTTCTATGTCAGAGATTGATTTTAGCCTTCGCTTTACCCTACGCCGCCCGTACGCTTACTCAGAAACGGAGACTCAACCCAATATTGGTGCAGTACAACGCGCGTATGAGAGTGATCGCGGGCGAATCATCAACTCTGCGGCCATTCGGCGTCTGCAACAGAAAACCCAAGTGTTTGCGTTAGAACGTAATGCCGCCGTACGTAGTCGGCTAACTCACTCGTTAGAGGTGCAGCAGACTGGTCGTTTTATCGTGCAAAAGATATTTGAACGCTTAGGTGACCGCGCAGCAGATTATCAACTCGCGCAGTTTGAGCGTGCTTTTGAAAGCTTGGTCGAAATGGCTTGTCTGATGCACGATGTTGGCAACCCACCGTTTGGGCATTTTGGTGAAGCGGCAATCAGTGATTGGTTTAGCCAGCAGTTACCTCTGTTTGCTAATGACTTTGTTAACCAAAATCCTAAGTTGTATCAGGATATCAGCCATTTTGAGGGCAACGCGCAAGGCATCCGCTTGATGTATTCGCTACTGAACCTCAACCTCACCTACAGCCAAATTGCAGGCATTCTCAAATATACTCGCGCTGGCGATGAACCTAAGCCTGATGCTAGCAACAACAAAAGTTATTTGATGAAAAAAGTCGGCTACTACGCAAGTGAACGCGCGTTTGTGCAGCAACTGTGGCAGCAGCTCAAAATCCCCGTCGGTAATCGTCATCCCGCCAGTTATGTGATGGAGGCGGCGGATGATATCTCCTACTGTTTGGCTGATATCGAGGATGCTGTTGAAAAAGGCATTATTTCGTTGTCCGCATTGCAGCAAGCATTAATGGCGGAATATGCACAGCAGTCGCAGCATTTTGCGCAAGCACATTACCGTGAGTTGATGAGCCAAGCGATTCAATATGCCGCCGACAAATCGGCCAGAATAGATATTAATCACACCAGCCAGTTTTTTACCTTTTTACGCGTAAAATTGATCCATCCGCTGGTAGAGCACGCCGCGAATAGTTTTGTCGATAACATTGACGCTATCTTCAAAGGCGAACTCAACCGTGCCTTGCTTGAAGATAACAGCCATTGTCACGCCATTACAGAAACGCTAAAACAAGTCGCGAGGCGGGAAGTGTTCTGTCATCGCGAAATTGAAAAGCTGGAGTTACAGGGCTATCACATCATCGGTTCATTGCTGCAGCACTATGCGCCTTTGCTGAAGCTCACCAGTGCTGAGTTTATGGCGCTGGTCGATGGCAGTAGCCATAAGCCACTTATCGCCACACGCTTATTGCATCGCTTACCGCAAAAGCATTTAGCCACCTATAAAAAGGCAATAAAAAACGACAATGATGATGTACTACCTGAGTTTTATCATCGTTGTCGTTTAGTTCAAGATTATATTAGCGGTATGACAGACCAATTTGCCCAAGATGAATACCGCATGATGCAGGCTTTAGATTAGCAGCGAGTGATTCGCACGACTTTCATGGTTTCCAACTCCATGCCCGCTACTAACGTGGTTTGCGGATAATAGTCGACGTTCACATTGGAGCCTTTGAGGCTACGATAACGTTTGCTACGGCGGAAACGGAATGGGGTTTCATGGTTTTCCAACATCAAGGTGTGTTGAACCCATTCACCTTCATCACGTTGGGTATGTGACAGCACGGTACAGTGCTCTTTGTGAAAAAGGTTTGGTTGTTGCTCAATAGTGATGTCAGAAATACTCATTGTATGTACCTCCCGCAGCGTTGATTCCGACGAAAAAATCGGTCCTGATGGGCCTTTTTATAAGGCCTACCCCCTACCTAAAATTTCCGTAAAAAAATCCAGCGCTGTGTAAAACAGCGATCCTATGCCAATCTAAGGGGAGACCATCTATGTGCGCGCAGAGAGTTTGCCAACTTTCTCTGTAATAACGCGAACGGATATTGTAGCAAAAATAACCAACAAATTGGCGGCGATATTTGAAATTCTTTAAAGAACACCACTAACATAATGAATTACTTTCAAAAAATAATGCTCATATGTAGTGATATCATATCGCCGAACTTTATTCTCACAGCATTTTTGCGAGCTGCATGGCTTATTTATCACTACCAAGCAATGGTATTGCCTTGGTAATCAAAGAAGCCACCGTTTTGCTTATCATCTAAGTTATCAATTAACTGTTTGATGCCGGCAGCAGACTGCTGTGTATCAATTAATCCATGTGGCCCCCCCATTTCGGTACGCACCCACCCAGGGTGCACCACAATGGCTTTCATGCCATAGCTAGCAAGATCGATAGCCAAACTTTTAGTTACCGCATTTAACGCCGCTTTGGATGAACGATAAAAATAGGCGCCACCGGAGTGGTTATCATCCATGCTGCCCATCTTCGAGGTCATATTGACCACAGTGCCATGCGCTTGTTTAAGGTGGGGTAAGAACGCTTGCACAATATTCAGTGGTGCGATGGTATTAATTTCTATGACTTGACGCCATTCATCTAAATCGAGATGACCAAGCCCGATATTGTGAGGGCCGTAATACCCCGCATTATTGATTAACACATTGAAAGCACGGTCACTTAATTCTGCTGCGAGTTCATTTACCGCATCCGCATCGGTTACATCGAGTTGATACACTTCAAGACCAGGATTGTCACTAATTAAGTACAGTAGATCATCAGCCTGTGCGGGGCTACGGCAACATGCTACGACATCCCAGCCATCTCGCAGATATAGCTTCGTCAGCGCCAGCCCAATGCCACGATTGGCTCCTGTGATAAAAACTTGCGACATGGTTTACTTGCTCCTAGTTTGTCGACACGAAATGTATTGCAGCCGCTACGGCTGGCCTATGGATAAGGCGATAAAAAATTTATCATTAATGAGGGTCAATGATAGAGAACCAATCGTGATTTAACATGTACATTTACCTTCTGAAGTGAACAGCAGTCACATTCTGGTATTTTTAATCTACTACTATCCCCGCAGTGCTATGATGCCAACCACCATAAGTACCCTGGCAGCAACGCTAACGCAGTTAAGCTGTGATAAAAGCGCCAGCGACCAGGGACTGCGATCCCCTGCTGCCAATTGAGCTGATTTACCGCCAGCACCAGCGGCGTCATAAGCAATGACAATACTAACCAGCCAATAAACAGTGATGTTTGTCCGTCCCACCAAAGCAAAGCGCACACCGCTAACGGAGTTAGCACCGCGCTAATACGTAATAGCCACTGATAACCTTTAGCCTGCTGCGCTACCTGTAACGTGAGCGGAAAATAGATGATTGGCAACAACAAACCAAGCCAGCGTAACTGCCGCTGGTCTTGTTGCTTGCGCCAATAACACCAGTTGCGATAGCACCAATACACGCCATAAATACCGCCAGTTAACCACATAAACAGCACAGTGTGAGAAAGCTTAGTGGGGTAAAAAACCGTAGCACGCGTGCGTTTTTTGGCAACCATGCCACATACAAACGCCACACTTAACAGCACAATGGCCAGCAACACATAGAGTCCTGTTATCACTTTCTTACCAAGTGCTTTCACTGGTTTGGTGTCAGTAACTGCTTTAGCGGGCGGATAACTGACAATGCCATACTCGCTCCAGTCAGCAACGCGTTCTATCGCGGCAAGATAATCATTAAACTCCTGTTGGGGAACATATGGTGCTAGTGCCTGATATCGGTAGTTGAGCAACAGCTCACTATTGTCTTTATCAAAGCTCACGTCAAAGCGATAGTCGAAAAAGCGATTCTGCTCATGCTGCGATTCGTTGGCAAAACTCCAGTCGATATCATCATTTAACTTCAGCGTGATCTCACCACTGACTTCCTGCGGATATACCAGTGCATACGGCCGAGGCGCGCGATTTTTAGGTAACTGTAGTGGAATTTGATTTTCGGAAATGAAAAAACGATGTTTATCTTTATCGTTCACTTGCCACGGATTTTCAAACTGATAGTTTTCACGAATAGCTAAGCCTTGGTCAGAATCGTCGACGTCCAAAGGCTGTGCGGATAAGTCACCGTATTGTTCAGTAAAGAAATCCTGATAGCTTTGCTGCAGCCCAGCGATACCATCTGTAGCTAAGCGTTGACGTAACTTCTCCGCTTCTCCACCAAGATAACGGGTTTCCACCGCGTAACTTGCTGCGTGGCCAGCACCGCGACGCAGATCAAACATCTCTTTATAGTCAATCTGCGCAGTTGTCGATGCAGGCATTTTAACCAAGCTCTCGGTATCATCCGCCAACACTAAGCCGTAGCCATAGTTAGGTGAATGTCGCTGGGCCAATGCCCCTTTCTGCACTCCAATCGTGGGATCAACAAATATTTGCTGGCCGTCAAGTTCAACGACGACAATCGCATGATTAAATGCCCGGCCAGTGGGGAGGTGACGATTGAGCCGCTCACCAATATCGGTGTTGACCAAGACGGGATAGGCTTTGATATTCATCGCCTGCAACAGGGCGACTAACAATGCACTCTTGTCTTTACAGTCGCCAAAACGATGCCGCAATGTCATATCCGCTGCAGCTGGTAGATGGCTATTAACGCCCATCTCTAATGCTAAATAGCGGATCTGTGTTTGCACAAAATCGAGTGCATTAACCATGCGTTGTGGCACTGACGTCGTGCCTGCACTGAGATCATTGGCTTTGTCTGTTACGGTTTGAGACGGTTTGATAGCATCGGTAAAGAGTGTTTGTCCCCAGCGAGAAACGTCATGCCACGTTGCAAGATCACTAAAACTCAGTTGCGCGCGCGGATCATACCAATCAGGCACGCCATCGGGTAATGCCACCCCTGCGGTATCAGTCAGCGCCAGTTGATAAATATGTTGTTGACCGCGTTGCAGCTGTTCGATGTGGTAATCATCACTATTGGGAGTAATTTGCAGCTGCAATGGCCGATTGCTTTGCCATACAATCCGTAACATTTGCTGTGCAATTGGCACATTCCACTGCATCGGACGTCGATGGAAGAAATGCCCTGAAAATACAGGATTGTTACCTATAACGCTATAACTGTAATCAATCACATCCCCAACACGAATGTCGCTCAGTAATAACCGCAACTGCATTGTGCCATCAAACACTTGGTCGGAGGCTGATACTCGTTCAATGGTATGCTCTGCACCTGTCAATTTATCTAATGCTTGCCCGCCACGGTAAACGGTTACCGCATGTAACTTGAGTTGCTCATAGCTAGGGGCAAAAATAAAACTCAACTGAGAGTAGTTATCCGCAGCATTAGTGTTAGTAAGTTGCACAGCAAAATGCCGATATTGCTGCTCTGGCATGTTATCGCCAGCGTAGAACTGAAAGTCAGACAGCAAAAAGTAACTGCCGTCTTGGATATTATGGCTTGGGACCACAGCGTCAAGTTTAGGTTGCTGCGGTAACACCCATTCAGGTGTACTGGTTATTTCGACTTGTTCAAGCGTCGAAGCCATGCTGCTATGATTTAGCGTCTCTCGCTGTAATGGCGCTGCGGCAACATATGACGCACTCAATAACCCACTGCAACACAGTAGGCTTATGATTAACTGTGTCACCCTTCTACATCTTGTCATCTAATACCATTCCGTTGAGCCCATTGCCTAAACGGGCAGAAAATCAGCCAAACACTGAAAATACTGACGTAAGCACTGCAGAATCCGCGCTCGATGAGGCAACGTCGGATACGCTAAACGCGTCTGCTCATCTTGTTTTAACGTCCCTTGTACCAGAAAGCGATTAGTAATCTCCGCTGAACTCTCAATACAGGCCTCAAAGGCGCGGGCACCAAGCTCAGTAGGCATGGCAAAATAATCGCGATTCATCTGCTTATCGAGGGAAATCGCTTGTGTGACAAAGCTATTTGCATCTTGTCCTCTCCCCTGCAGAAAAATCTCCCGCAGTAATAACTCAAGTGCTTGGTTGACGGGATGGCTCTTCAAGCGGCGGTCCTTTAGCCACAGGTCTGTGGCAAAGTTAATGGCTGACGCAGACATCGAGACGTCATTAACAAACGCAGTATCTGCCAGATGATGATCCAGCGCATGCCAAAACTCATGTGCCAATGCCCCCGTTCCCGCATTTTTTGCCAGCGCGAGCGTACGCGTCTGGGGCGCGTAATGAGCCTGCACACCGGGGCGGCCACCAATACCAAAATCCAAATTGAGTTTTTGTCGTAATCCCAGCGTCGCTGGAGGCACATTAAGGATAAACGCGAGGTCAGCCAAGGCATCAAATAGCAAGTTAGCCGCTTTTTCAGCTTCTTCGTCAGTCACCCATTTACCAACGCGTACTGACGCAAAACCAAAGGTGTCGCGTATCTGACTAAAGGATGCAGCGTCATCAAACCGATAGTCCGGTCCGCTACGAAAATATTGAGAATTAGCTAGCAAAAGAGATAAGTAATAAACAAGTTTGCAGGCATGATGACATAAATGACTACTAATAAAAAAGCTCCCGTAGGAGCCTTTTTGAATTGCAATAAGTTATCGACTAAAGCGCCGTACGACCTCTAGCAAATTATTAGCGATCTGTTGTAGCCCATCAATACGTTGTGACGCATCACCAGCATTTTGTTGGCTGCTGAAAGCTAGCGATGAAATGTTGCTGATCTGGCGATTAATATCTTCAGACACATGTGCTTGCTCTTCTACGGCTGAGGCCATTTGAGTCGACATTTCAGAGATATTAGCCAGCTCAGTAGAGATACCAATCAACAACTGCTCACTCTGTTTCACGCGATCTAGGCCAAGCTCTGCGCCGCCTTGCCCCTGCTCCGCAACAATAACCGCTTTCGATGCTCTGTCGCCCAACTCTTTGATGATCTCATGGATCTCTTTAGTTGATTCTTGCGTACGGCTAGCCAACGAACGTACTTCGTCAGCCACTACGGCGAAACCGCGACCTTGCTCACCGGCACGTGCGGCCTCGATGGCCGCATTAAGCGCCAACAGGTTCGTCTGCTCCGCAATTTGCTGAATCATCTGGGCAACAGTTGCGATTTTATCTGTCTGCTCAGACACACTCGCCACTGAGCGACTGATATCATCAACTGTGCCGCGCAACTGAGTAATTGCATCACTGGTAGCCCCTGCGACGCTTTTCACTTCATCAGCAAGTTGGGTAGATTTGGTCACCCGCGCGGAAGTTTCCGTGACGTGCTGCGATACTTCGTTGATCGTAGTAGTCATCTGATTCATCGCTGTCGCGACTTGCTCGGTTTCATGATGCTGAGACTCAAGCTGTTGTTGCGACGCTTTAGTTAACTCAACAGACGATTTGGTTTCCTTCACCATCGTTGACGCAGCATGTTCGATGCGGGTAAGCACAGTATTCAGATGAGAACGCTCACTCAGAATTGCCACCTTAATGGTACCAAGCATATTACGATCATCCGTAAAGCTCTGTACCGCAAGCGGGTCTTGGAAACTCCCTTGTAGTAAATCCAATAGTTCTCGATACACTTTCCGTTTAACTTGTGAACTCCACACAGCGTAAATGACAAATACTGCAATCAAAAATTCTTCCGATAACGTTTTGTAACCAATAAAAAATAGCCCAGCGCAAATTAGAATAGCGAGGCTAATGAAGATGTTTTCTGGGCTGACAATTCGAGACTTTTTCAACGAACCACCATTGTTCAGCGAGGCATACAGTTTGCTACAGCGCTCGACGTCAGCGCGTTCTGGTACTACACGCACCGACTGATATCCCACCACCTTGCCGTTTTCTGTCATCGGGGTAACGTAGGCATTGACCCAATAAAAATCGCCATTTTTACAGCGATTTTTTACAACCCCCATCCATGGTTTACCCGCTTTCAAATAACTCCACATATTGCGGAAAGCTTCTGGGGGCATATCAGGGTGACGAACGAGGTTATGAGGCTGACCTATCAGTTCTTCTCTGGTGTAGCCGCTGATATTCACAAAGGCGTCATTACAATCAAGGATTATCCCTTCAGCATTTGTAACTGAGATAAGCTTCTCTTCAGCCTTAAAGGTCCGTTCTCGATCCGTGACCGGTAAGTTTTTTCGCATAATGTTGGTCCATGCAAGCCAATAATTATTGGGTAACAACTCTATCCAGCGGTTTAATTATTGGTGATCTTTATCAAGTTTCAAATTTTTAACCCAAAAATTTAACATGTTGTATTTAAAGCAAACGACTCATGAGAAAAAGTAAATGTTTCCATATCACGTAACGCCGGCAAAAAGCACAGCAAGGCAAGGACTGAAACACTATAAATAGTTGGCGAGGCATGCATAGCCTCTCAGGAAGAGTAGACCCTTGGAATAATCGTGCAGCCGTTGACATTACATATTCCGAAGCTTTGCGAACAAACTGTTGCGCCTTCCCTAGCCTATTCCGTTGAATACCCAACAGATTTTAGATAACCATCATTATATATGGATATAACATATATAATGTGCTTTACGCAAATATTAGCAGCAGCTAAACATAATGAGCAGGCAATAAAAAAGGGACCCTAGGGTCCCCTTCTTACAACTCTTGGCACTAATAAATTAGTTAGCCAGAGCTTCTTTTGCTTTTTCAACTAAAGTTGCAAATACAACTTTGTCGAATACTGCGATATCAGCCAGGATCTTACGGTCGATCTCGATAGAGGCTTTCTTCAGACCGTTGATGAAACGGCTGTAAGACAGACCATTTTGACGAGATGCCGCGTTGATACGTGCAATCCACAGTTGACGGAATTGACGTTTTTTCTGGCGACGGTCACGGTAAGCATACTGACCAGCTTTGATTACTGCTTGTACCGCTACACGATAAGTACGTGAACGAGCACCGTAATAACCTTTAGCAAGCTTAAGAACTTTCTTGTGACGAGCACGTGCAGTTACACCACGCTTAACTCTTGGCATTTTTCAATCTCCTATTAAGCGTATGGTAGTTGGCGTGCAATTGCTGGCACGTCAGACTTGGCAACTAGACACTTAGCACGCAGATGACGCTTACGCTTAGTGCTTTTCTTGGTCAGGATGTGACGCAGGTGAGCTTGTTTACGTTTGAAACCATTAGCGGTTTTCTTAAAACGTTTAGCCACACCGCGGTCAGTTTTCATTTTTGGCATTACAAAAACTCCGCATTGGGATAATTAATAAAACGCAAGGCGAATCGCGGAACATATAAATATGACCCGCGAATTACTTTTGGAGCCTTACTATTTCTTCTTAGGAGCAAGAACCATAACTGCCTGACGTCCTTCCATTTTTGGGAATGACTCAACAACAGCCAGTTCTTCCAAGTCAGCTTTGATACGGTTCAAAAGTTCCATACCAAGCCCTTGATGAGCCAGCTCACGGCCACGGAAACGCAGCGTTACTTTCGCTTTGTCGCCGTCTTCAAGGAAACGAATCAGGTTGCGTAGTTTTACCTGATAGTCGTTTTCATCGGTTCCGGGACGGAATTTAACTTCCTTCACCTGAACTTGTTTTTGCTTTTTCTTCTGTTCTTTTTGGGCCTTAGCCTTGTCGAACAGGAATTTACCGTAGTCCATGATACGGCATACAGGCGGCTCAGCGTTTGGGCTGATTTCAACCAAATCCAACCCTGCTTCATCAGCAGCTTCTTGGGCTTGACGAATACCCACAACACCTACTGGTTCACCGTCGGCACCGACTAGACGTACTTGTGACAGACCGGTTATTTCATCGTTAATTCTATTAGCGGCCGCCTGACGGCCTGATGTCTTCTTGATCTTTATGACCTATTCCTCCATCAATTCAAGACTACGGAGCGCAATTCTTTGTTTAACTAATGATGTAAAATCATCAACTGGCATTTTGCCTAAATCCACTCCGTCCCTGGTACGCACCGCTACTTCACGGTTTTCGACTTCTTGGTCACCAACGACCAGAAGGAATGGAACCCGCTTCAGCGTGTGCTCGCGTATTTTAAAGCCTATTTTTTCATTCCTCAAGTCCGTAACAGCTCTAATTCCCTGAAGTTGGAACGAATTGACGATCTCTTCAGCGTAATCATGCTGTTTATCAGTGATATTCATCACTACAACTTGAGTTGGCGCCAACCAAGCTGGGAACTTACCGGCATACTCTTCAATCAGAATACCGATAAACCGTTCCAGTGACCCAAGAATCGCGCGGTGAATCATCACTGGCACTTGGCGAGTGTTGTCTTCAGCGACGTAGGTAGCACCTAAACGACCTGGTAAAGCGTAATCGAGCTGCACAGTACCACATTGCCATGCACGATCTAAACAGTCGTGCAAAGTAAATTCGATTTTCGGGCCATAAAATGCGCCTTCCCCCGGCAGAATTTCATATTCGATGCCGTTATTGGTCAGAGCTTCTTTCAATGCACCTTCTGCACGATCCCACATTGCATCGTCGCCGATACGTTTTTCTGGGCGAGTAGAAAGCTTCACGACTATGTTTTCAAAGCCGAATGTTGAATAAGTATCGTACACCATTTTGATGCAGCTACTCACTTCAGCTTGCACTTGCTCTTCAGTACAGAAGATGTGCGCATCGTCTTGAGTAAAGCCACGTACACGCATCAGGCCGTGTAATGCACCAGATGGCTCATTACGGTGGCAGCTACCAAATTCAGCCATACGCAGTGGTAAGTCACGATAAGATTTCAACCCTTGGTTGAAGATCTGCACATGGCCCGGGCAGTTCATTGGTTTAATTGCGTATTCGCGGTTTTCACTTTGGGTGGTAAACATGGCTTCAGCATATTTATCCCAGTGGCCAGAGCGCTCCCACAGTACACGGTCCATCATGAATGGGCCCTTAACTTCTTGGTAGCTGTACTCTTTCAGCTTGCGACGGATGAAATGTTCCAGTTCAAGGAAAATACTCCAACCATCGTTATGCCAGAACACCATACCTGGTGCTTCTTCTTGCATATGATACAAGTCAAGCTGCTTACCAATTTTACGGTGGTCACGCTTAGCTGCTTCTTCCAGACGAGTCAGGTGCGCTTTAAGGGCTTTTTTATCACCCCATGCAGTACCATAGATACGTTGCAGCATCTTGTTGTCTGAGTTACCACGCCAGTAGGCGCCAGCAACGTTCATCAGTTTAAAGAACTGACAAAACCGCATGTTAGGCACATGAGGACCACGACACATGTCGATATATTCTTGGTGATGATACAGCGCAGGCGTAGCGTCTTTGCTGATGTTTTCATCGAGAATCGCCATTTTGTATGGTTCACCACGCTGTTCAAACGTGTCACGCGCTTCTTGCCAACTAACGACTTTTTTCACTACGTCGTATTGGGTCTTCGCCAATTCCATCATGCGCGTTTCAAGCTTTTCGATATCGTCTTCGGTCAGCTTGTGGTCTAAATCCACATCGTAATAGAAACCGTTATCGATCACCGGACCGATAGCCATTTTGGTTTCTGGCCACAATTGTTTGATGGCATGACCTAGCAAGTGAGCGCATGAGTGGCGCGCAATTTCCAGACCTTCTTGATCTTTAATGGTAATAATCGCTAATTCAGCGTCTTCGGTGATCAGATCGCAAGCATCTTTCAATTCACCATTTACGCGACCTGCGATACAGGCTTTGGCTAAACCTGGGCCAATATCGGCAGCGACATCAAGAGTGGAAACTGCTTGAGCAAATTCACGTTTGCTCCCGTCAGGGAGAGTAATAACAGGCATGAGAAATCCTTAATCCAGTGGTGACCCACACGTAGGGCCACTTGGTCATCATGTTAGAAAAAATGAGTTTTTCAGCTGTTGCGCCATCACCATACAGGGGCGATGTTAACCGCAATCAGTGAGCGGTGAATTTTACGGTAGTCAGTGTAAAGATAGCAACCTTGGTGATGGTTAAATTCACTTTAAAATCGGTAGGTAAGCCTTTCGCCCACGTAGTTAGCTATAAATAAGCTGCATGTACGCTCTAGCCTGTCGTCTATAGCAACTATACTGAATAAGTAATCGGTGATTTAGGAGGCGAACCATGAAACGCCAAACCATCTGTTGCCCTTACTGCGGCCACCACCAAACTGTTGAGATTGATACTAGCATGGGCGATCAAGAGTTTTATGACGATTGTCGTATCTGTTGCAATCCCATTCATGTGCGCATGCAGATAGACCATCAGCATCAACGGATCAAACTGCACGTTGATACTGATGATGAGCAGTACTACTAAGCTAAGGTCAGCCCATTAGTAAGACGTTGTGACAATACCCGCTCCACCGTATCGACGATGGTTTGCGTTTGGCTGTCTATTTCAAGATTTAACCAATCACCGATGCGGTATGACGCTAAATTGGTCAGCCGTAAAGTTTCGGGGATTAGATGCAACCAGAAACGATGACCTTCGACATTGCCGATGGTCAGACTGCAGCCGTTCACGCCAATAAATCCTTTGTAGAAAATATACTTCTGCCACTGCGGCGCAAATTCCAGCTGCAGATTGTAGTGGTTTTGAGTGTTATCAACGGCAACCACTTTAGCTTGGGTATGAACGTGTCCCGACAAAATGTGACCGCCAATCTCCTTACCAAAGGTCAGTGAACGCTCTACGTTAACTTTATCGCCAATATTTAACGTGGCGAGATTGGTAAGGTTTAATGTTTCTTCCATCACATCGAAAAACACCCTATCATCCGCAGCGGCAGTTACCGTGAGGCAAACGCCGTTATTTGCCACACTGGCACCTATCTCTAGTCCAGCTGACATAGTTGGCGGCATAGCGATGCCAAGTGTATAAAGTCCCGGCTTCTTCTCAATGCTTAAGACTTCGCAATCTGCCTGCACAATACCTGTAAACATATTTCACTCGCTCTTGGATACAACATGGAACACGCTGGTTTTCACGCGAAACGGATCCTACAACTGGCCATGCCAGTGTTGGTTGCTCAAGTCACCCAAACCATGATGGGTTTTATCGATACCGTTATGGCTGGCCGCGTTAGCGCCACCGATATGGCAGCGGTTGCTGTCGGTACCAGTATTTGGTTACCAGCTATCTTATTCTTCCAAGGATTATTAATGGCAATTACGCCGTTAATGTCCCACCACCATGGTGCCAATGAATCATGTAAAATTGGCCCTTTGGCGAATCAAGCTATATATATTGCCATATTTGGCGGCGTGATCGTTATGGCGCTACTGCATTTCTCCAATCTATTGATAGCCCATATGTCACTGGAACCTAAGCTGGAGCTTATCTCGACGCAATATATCAGCGCTGTGCTGTGGGGCGCGCCAGGCTTTTTACTCTATCAAGTGTTGCGTAGCTGCGGTGAAGGTATCTCTTATACCCTGCCTGCGATGGTGATAGGTTTTATTGGGCTTGCGGTGAATATTCCAGCTAACTTGATTTTTATTCATGGCTACTACGGCATGCCAGCGATGGGCGGCGCAGGCTGCGGGGTCGCGACTGCCATTGTGTTATGGGCGATGCTTTTCTCAATGCTATTGTACATCCGATGGCATAAACGCTTTGCAGTTATCGAATTTTTTCATCGCTTTCACAAGCCAGACTTTGCGATTATTTGGGGCGTTATTAAGCTCGGTTTCCCTGTTGCACTCGCGCTATTTTTCGAGGTCAGCCTGTTTGCCATTATCGCATTATTACTCGCGCCACTGGGCGCAGACGTTGTCGCCAGCCACCAAATAGCGCTCAATTTTTCCTCCATTGTATTTATGGTGCCCTTGTCTATTGGTGTCGCGGTATCGATTCGAGTGGGCTACTACTTGGGGCGCAACCAAGCAAACCACAGTGCGCTAGTTGCAAACGTCGGGTTAAAAATTGGTTTGGCACTGTCATTTTTCACCGCGGTGCTGACGGTATTGTTCCGTGAAGATATTGCGGCGCTGTACAACAAGTCACCGGTAGTGATTGAGTTAGCCTCAGGCTTGATGCTCTTGGCTGCGGTATATCAGCTGTCTGATTCTATTCAAGTGATCTCTGCTGGCGCATTGCGCGGGTTTAAAGACACCAAAAGCGCCTTCTATATTACGCTAGTGGCCTACTGGTTTATTGGCATGCCGATCGGTTATGTACTAGCGCGCACTGACTATATTGTGCCAGCCATCGGTGCTTATGGTTTCTGGACGGGGCTGATTGCCGGTCTTACCTCTGCTGCAATTATGTTTGCAGTGAGATTACAAGTGATAAAACGCCGAGCATTGGCACAGCATCATGCGGTTTAAGTCTATTAAATTGCGGTAAAAACCATTGAGTTGACTAGCAATTCACCATTCGACGCATTTTTTGAGATTTTCACTTGCCAGCATGTACGAGACAACTTTAATATAGCGCTCGTTCCTGCTGGCAGCGTCAACAGGAAGCAAATTAAGCAGTACACCCGTAGCTCAGCTGGTTAGAGCACTACCTTGACATGGTAGGGGTCGGTGGTTCGAGTCCACTCGGGTGTACCAAACATCATAAAATTAACGCGTTAACGTTTTTTCAATCTCACCCAAACGCCCTATTCTGACCATTATCATAAATTTTTAAAAATTGTTTATTTTTTAATCAAAATATGGCGACTCATATCACAATGGTCACAAACAGCCACAAATGTGACCATGTTGTGACCATCAAATAAATCATCACTACTTTTGCAAGATGGCGTTTAACGTCATAACACAACTGATATTCATAATTTTTAAACAGCGCAAAAAACACAACTTCCGCTTATTAGTAACTATTAACATGCATAAATCGCGTTTTTACCCGCAGTTTTGAACTGTTTTCATATAATCTACATCAGTCAGCGAGCATTCAATACTTATGCACTTAATAGTGCATATGTAGTCAAGAATTCGTTTCTTAGTTGCTCAGTAGTCGTCGAGTTCAGAAGTGTTCTTGTAGTTGCATCAAATCCGACCTAACTGGTGCTCTATTGCATAAATTGCATCAGCGATATCACTAAAGTGCTTTCCTGCAAAATAACCGCTTACATCTAGGCACTCAACATTTACGGAATAAGGAACGTAGATGCATTGGCAAGTCCGGCCCTGGTAGAGGGCATAAGCTTGGCCCTGGTAGAGGGCATAAGCTTGCTGCTGACAGTAGATTTCCATCAGAATTGTACACTATCCATGTGCATGTCTTCCTATTACAGTTTTGTACAGTAGTACCTGCAACTCCTTAGCAATAGACTGGCACATGTGTAGTAAGCGATTCTGCCGTGACGTAACTTACTTTGGGGCAATCCCAATCCATCCAGTACACAATTATCACTTTGGTTGTAAAATTGTTTGGACATCTCGAAAATTGGACATTTAGATTCTTTGTTTAAGCATCTCAATATGACGCTTGGGAGATGCCCCAAATTGCCTGCTAAATTCCCGGCTAAATTGCGATGGACTTTCATAACCAACTCTAAAAGCAGCATTAGCAGCGTCTAAATGTTCATTGAGCATCAGCCGTTTCGCCTCATTCAATCGCAACCATTTTTGATACTGCAAAGGGCTCATGTTGGTGAGTAATCGAAAATGATGATGTAGCGTTGTCGTACTCATTTGCGCGTACGAAGCCAGGTCTTCTATCTTCAATGGATGAGAATAGTGGCTTCTTAGCCACTCAACGGCTTTTACAATCCGGTTACTTTGACTGCCGACAGAAGCAATTTGCCAAAGCCGATCGGCCAAGTCACTCGTCAACAAGCGATAATGGATCTCTCTGATGATAAGTGGTGCAAGTGTAGAAATAGCTTCAGGCTCATCCAGTAGCGTAATCAGACGATAGAATGGTTCAATTAATGAGGGAGTCACCTTGCCTAATGCAGTACTTTCGGAAGCTCGATGTCGTGGAGCCGGAATGCCAGTTTGCGTAATAATTTCCGCCATCACCCGTAAGTCCAGCCTTAGCATAAAACCAAGAGAGGGTTCGTCATGGGATGCTTCAAGTACCTGTGAACTCGCCGGCAAATCAAGCGAATTAAGCAGAAAGTGCTCAGTATCGTAAACATATGATTGTTCTCCAACTAACAGCTGTTTAGTTCCCTGAACAACAAATAAAACGCTGGGTTCAACAGTACAGTCACAAGCTTCAGTAATTTCTTCTCGTCTAAAAAAGAACAAACCTTCTACGGCGGTGGTGCAGTTTTCTGTTCCAATTGTCCATCGGCCAATGCTATGTACTAAATCTGAGTACATCTCCTCAAGCGTCTTAAGGGCTCGGTATTGAGGTATCTGTTGCTTCATGGACACTTTCCTAATAATGAAATTGACTAGAATGGTAAAACATTATTCCAAAATCCGTAGAATTAGGCAATAAAACGGCAGGATTTGCATACCATAAACATCATGCAAGTGATGAAAATACATCTACCTCATTCAGATTAACAAAGGTGTGATGATGAAAATAAATGCCTATGGTGCTTATGCAGGGGATAAACCTCTGGAACCAATGCAAATCATTCGTCGTGAAACTGGCGAACACGATGTCCAAATCGATATTGCCTACTGTGGGATTTGTCATTCTGATCTCCACCAAGTGCGTGCTGAATGGGCAGGCACTCAATTCCCTTGTGTTCCCGGTCATGAAATCGTTGGTCGAGTCGCTGCGGTTGGGGCTCATGTAAAAGGTTTTAAGGAAGGTGATTTAGTCGGTATCGGTTGCATTGTTGACAGTTGTAAACATTGTGAAGAGTGTGAGTCTGACTTAGAAAACTATTGTGACGGCATGATTGGCACCTACAATTTTCCAACTCCAGATGCACCGGGCTGGACTCAAGGTGGCTACTCACAAAAAATCGTCGTACATGAACGGTATGTGCTACGCATTAAACATCCAGAAGAACAACTTGCGGCAGTCGCCCCATTGCTGTGTGCGGGTATTACGACCTATTCACCGCTTCGCCATTGGAATGCTGGACCAGGTAAAAAGGTCGGGATTGTCGGTATAGGTGGTTTGGGTCACATGGGTGTCAAACTCGCGCATGCGATGGGAGCTCATGTAGTTGCCTTTACTACCTCAGATGCCAAACGCGACGCAGCCAAAGCGTTGGGTGCAGATGTAGTTGTTGTTTCCCGTAATGCAGATGAAATGGCCGCCCATGCCAAAAGCTTTGATTTAATTGTTAATACGGTAGCAGCCCCTCATGAGCTAAATGACTACCTTGCATTACTCAAACGCGACGGAACATTAACCTTGGTGGGCGCGCCTGCTACACCACATCCATCACCAGAAGTGTTCAACCTTATTTTTAAACGCCGTTCTCTGGCGGGCTCCATGATTGGCGGCATCACAGAAACACAGGAAATGCTCGATTTTTGTGCGGAACACGGCATTGTTTCGGACATAGAACTCATACGCGCAGATGAAATCAACCATGCGTATGAGCGCTTACTTAAAGGTGACGTGAAGTATCGCTTTGTGATCGACAACGCGACGCTCTCGGCTTAAGAAATCAGTGCATCATCCCTAAAGGGCACAGTGAAATATTATTGGACATTAAGAGTAATATCATGAAAACACATAACCACGCTCACCAGTTGAGCAGTTATCAAAACGAACACAATGAAAGCCGCCGTAACGCCCTCAAAATGACCGGTGCGACAATTGCGGCATTAGCGGTGGCAGCGGTTGGTTCTTCACCTGCTAATGCGCAGTCAGCAGAGCCGTTACAACTTATTGATGACGGTAAGTTGTGGGATAAAACATTTCCCCAAAGTAACAAAGTCGAACATTCTAAAATCACTTTCAGAAATCGTTACGGCATTACCTTGGTTGGCGATCTCTATCAACCTAAAAATGCAAAAGGCAAACTTGCAGCCATTGCGGTAAGTGGTCCTTTCGGTGCCGTAAAAGAGCAGTCTTCAGGTCTTTATGCACAAACGATGGCTGAGCGTGGTTTTGTCACTTTGGCGTTTGATCCTTCTTACACAGGTGAAAGTGGTGGCGAGCCACGCAATGTTGCATCTCCTGATATCAACACCGAAGATTTCAGTGCCGCTGTCGATGCTCTGGGCCTGCAACCTAATGTTGACCGTGAACGTATTGGTATCATCGGTATATGTGGCTGGGGGGGGATGGCCTTAAACGCTGCGGCAATCGACAAACGTATTAAAGCTGTGGTTGCTAGCACCATGTATGACATGACCCGAGTGATGTCTAAAGGGTACAACGATAGTGTTACCTTAGCGCAACGCACAGAAATGCTAGAACAACTAGGACAGCAACGTTGGAAAGATGCTGATAAAGGGCAACCAAACTACGGCCCAGTGATGAATCAACTCAAAGGTGGTGAACCTCAGTTCCTTGTTGATTATCACGATTATTATCGTACGCCTCGCGGCTTCCACCCACGGTCGGTCAATTCTAATGGTTCATGGACAATGACGACACCGTTGTCATTTATGAATATGCCGATTTTGACCTATATTGCAGAGATTTCACCACGTCCAGCTTTGCTTATTCATGGTGAAAAAGCGCATTCTCGCTACTTTAGTGAAACGGCATATGCTGCCGCCGCAGAACCCAAAGAACTGATGATCATCCCAGGGGCTGTGCACACGGATTTATATGATCGCGTAGATATCATTCCGTTTGACAAGTTGACTGAGTTTTTCAGTACTCATCTGGCATAACGATTAACACAGCGTCGTTTATCCACAATGAGAATATTTCTTAAATATACACTGTTTGTCTCGATGCTGGTCTGGGGTTCGCTACAGACTGCATCTGGGCAAGGAACAGAGCCGAGTACTGGGAGTGAAACATCTCCCAGTACTGCCTCACAAGGTACGAAAATTTTAATCACCACCGGCTCAAATCATCTTGTTGCAATGATGGATGACAATCCAACTGCTCGCGATTTTGTGTCAATGTTGCCATTAACCGTCACCCTGAGGGATTTCAGCCCAGCCGAAAAGGTCAGTGATGGACTGTCCAAACGTCTGTCGAAATATGGTGCGCCAGCGTCTGGGATGGGGATGACGGGTGACATCGCATATTATTCCCCATGGGGCAACCTTGCTTTTTACCGAGGACAAGGACCTGATGCCGCCGGTGTCATCAAAATTGCCAAGATTATTTCCGGTATTGAAATACTTAATCAATCGGGGACAGTTCGCGCAACCATAACCCTCTCAGAAAAATCGGATGAATAACATGGTGATATCCTTTCAGGCGTAGTTACGCTTTTCATTTTGAGGCGTAGGGACGAATAAACCTTACATCCCTCTTCTTTAATCTCAGCCTTCCTTAATCTCAGCAAGTTTGCGTACTCAATATGTGTTAGTGCCAATACAACAAGACTTAAACGATGTGGATTTTAGAAAGCGCTTTATTGTGAGTTTTTGAGTTTCCTGGAGTATGACATGAGTATTTCACTGCGAAGTCCCGCAGATAGTCACCAATTTTGGTCTGCCGTTTTTGCTATGTCTCTGGCAGCTTTCGCACTAGTAGCCTCTGAATTTATGCCCGTAAGTTTACTTACGCCAATTGCGACAGACCTCGGCATTAGTGAAGGACAAGCTGGGCAGGCAATATCCATTTCTGGTGCGTTTGCCTTACTCACCAGTCTCTTTATCGCAACGATATCCGAAAAGATTGAACGTAAAGTTCTGCTGCTGTCATTAACACTGTTAATGATTGCATCAGGTACAATCGTCACACTTGCGCCTAACTATCTAGTGCTAATGATTGGTCGCGCATTTATTGGTATCGCAATCGGTGGCTTCTGGTCATTATCTGCTGCGACAGCAATGCAATTAGTGGCCTCGGTGCATGTACCCCGAGCATTGGCAATATTAAATGGTGGAAACGCATTGGCCTCCGTGCTCGCAGCGCCGATAGGCAGTTTCCTTGGAGGCATTATTGGCTGGCGAGGCGCCTTCTTTTGTGTTGTTCCCGTAGCAGCTATCGCGTTAGTTTGGATGCTAACAAGTCTTCCCCAAATGCCCCAAAACGATAAATCTAGTAAGGTTAGTGTTTTAAAATTAATTAAATCTCCAGCCATCGCGGTTGGTATGTTGGCGGTTAGCGTATTTTTTATGGGACAATTCACCTTGTTCACCTATTTACGCCCTTTCTTGGAAACCGTCACCAAAGTCAATGTTTCAACATTATCCTTGATGTTATTTATCATTGGAGCAGCAGGTTTTATCGGTACGATTTTTATTGGCAGATTCATTAATAAAGGTATCTATCAAACATTAGCCACTATTCCCGCATTGATGGCAATTATCGCAATAGTGTTGATTCTATCCGGTGAGTCATTAGTGAGTACTACTCTGTTATTAGGGCTATGGGGCTTATTTGCGACAGCGGCACCAGTTGGTTGGTGGACTTGGATGGCAAAATCATTACCGAATAATGCGGAGGCTGGCGGAGGTCTAATGGTTGCACTCATCCAGCTTTCTATTACTCTTGGCGCTACAGTTGGGGGCGTATTGTTTGATAGTAATGGGTATCAAGTAACATTCGGGACAAGTGCTATTTTGCTTCTATTGGCATCTGGACTAGCAATATTTACCGCCATACTTACGAAAAACAGTAAAGGTTAAAATGAAATTCATGAT
This sequence comes from Shewanella sp., assembly GCF_048265805.1. Lineage (GTDB taxonomy): Bacteria > Pseudomonadota > Gammaproteobacteria > Enterobacterales > Shewanellaceae > Shewanella. The sequence continues at coordinate 45,501 of NZ_JBLXAT010000024.1, forward strand.
GACCTCCTTTAAATTTTGCTAAGGCAGAAATAAATGTCTGAATGAATCGCCACCATTACACTAGGGATGGTGCGATTAGGTCATAACATGTAAAACAAGATGGTAGTAACATCATGAAATACATTATTTTTTATTAACCACCAGACTGTCATGCGGACTTGATCGCATGTTCCCTAGTGGGATTGTTCAACATTACAGGGGGTATAGTCAGTTCCAAAAATCTTGCCTTTCTCTGTAATAAAAAATAACCACCAATATTTTTTTTCAGATTCATGAATCTGATTCATGACGTTATTCATATATTCCCTCTTTTAAAGCATTATATTTTATGTGCTTAATAATGAGGAATGCTACCAAACTATCCCGAGCGGCCTATAAAATTTACTGTTCAATCAATGAAATTGAGGGCTAATGATTGAGAATTTTTGTCTCTGTCAGGGAAATCAACAAAAGTTAAAAGGGAGAATCTGATGGGGAATAACATTTCAAGACGCAACTTTATTCAAAGTAGTGCGGCAGCGATTGGCACAGTAGCGCTCACCCAAAATGTGTTGGCAGATGTCCTTGAAAATGGGGACACCGTTGCCGGACAAGGCGCGACTCCAAAAGTTTTTTTCACCAAAGATATCAGTGAAGATGGAATTTTGCGTGTTTATCAGGCGATGATGAACAATGATAAGTTACCAGGTAACGTCGCAGTAAAACTACATTCCGGGGAACCAGGTGGTCATCATTATCCTTCACCTAAGCTCATCCAAAAGTTAGTGAAATCTGTAAATGGCACTATTGTCGAATGCAATACGGCCTACCCAGGTAAACGGCAGGATGCTGCTAGTCATCTACAAGTGATGCACGACCATGGTTTTGCCGCAATCGCTCCAGTTGACATAATGGATGCAAATGGGTCTGTTGCCCTAAAATGCCCCAAAGGCAGTATCAATATCAGCGACAATTATGTAGGCCAAAATTTCAAAAACTATGATTCTTTTTTGCTGTTCTCCCACTTTAAGGGGCACGCCATGGGCGGCTTTGGGGGGGCACTGAAAAATATGTCAATTGGGATCGCATCAGCTGAAGGTAAAATGTGGATCCATACTGCAGGAACCACGCACAGCCTAGCCGATTTTGGCATGGCATTTAAAACTGAGCAGGACAAGTTTTTAGAATCTATGGCTGAAGCTGCAGGTTCAGTTATGCACACTCTCGGACCTAAGAAACTTGCCTACGTAAACCTGATGAACAATCTATCGGTTGATTGTGACTGTGATAGCAGTCCCGCGGCGCCGGAAATGGCTGATATCGGTGTGCTTGCGTCGCTCGACCCCGTAGCGTTAGACCGTGCCTGTGTTGACCTTATTTACCAAGCAGACAAGCAACATAGCGCAGCACTACGTGAACGCATTGAATCCCGCCACGGTACTCATACGTTAATTCATGCAGCCAAACTAAACCTTGGTAGCCTCAATTATGAATTAGTCAACGTTTGAACTAATTCACGTCACGTTTTGTTAAACAAAGGGGAAGCATCCAATCGGTCGTTTCCTCTTAATTTAATTTGAGCAAACCCTATGCACCTTCATCTCGATTTAACAGGGGGGCTTGCCGGCGACATGTTTGTGGCTGCGATGCTAGATACCTTTCCTGAATTGCAACAACCACTGCAATCGATGCTGCAACCATTGGCACTCGAAAACAACTTTACCGTAGATATCGGTCGAGGCACGAATAAAGGTATTGCGGGTACCAAATTTAAAGTGCATCTCAGTGAGACATCCGAAAAATTCAAATCCTCGGTGCATGTTGTTGAACCACATCCTCATTATCACTGGCACGACATTCGCGAAATGTTGCAACAGAGTCCGTTAAGTGACGAAGTAAAAGTAATTGCGATTGGAATATTCAATAAATTAGCCAAGGCAGAGGCACACATTCATGGCGTAAACGTTGAAGATGTGGCTTTTCACGAAGTTGGTGCTTGGGATTGTATTGCCGACATTGTCTCAGCTGCGTGGTTAATCAATACAGTCAATGCCGATAGCTGGTCAATGTCACCAATTCCCATAGGCGGCGGCTCAGTTCAGTGTGCTCATGGCATTATCCCGATCCCGGCTCCTGCGACACTTGAGTTACTGAAAGGCTTTGAAGTGATTAACGATGGTGACGGGGGGGAACGGGTAACTCCGACTGGCGCGGCGATTCTTGCCTGGCTATCTCCTACGCAAATCATGGCAAGTGGCAAAATTCATGCTTGTGGCTATGGTCTTGGCACACGATTACTCCGCAATCGCCCCAATATTTTAAGAGTAACAGCACTTACAAATTCCCAGCGCCTTAAACATGAACAAATCGTGGCTATCCAATGTGATATTGATGATATGAGCGGAGAACTACTAGCCCTTGCGAGGGAGTCGTTGCGATCAACAAATGGCGTGCTAGAAGTCTCTGAAAGTGTGTCTCATGGGAAAAAACACCGTTTCATCAGTACCCTCACCTTACTTTGCCAACCATCTGCCGTTGTAGATGTAGTCACAGCAATATTTAATCAAACGTCGACCTTGGGGGTTTGTTATTGGTTTTGCGAACGCCTTAGTCTTAAAAGGGAATTATTTGAAGTGGATGGTTACCCAGTAAAAGTTGTACGGCGTCCAGACGGAACACTGACGGCGAAAATTGAGGCAGATGCGCTGCTAGGTTATGACAGTTTTTCCCAACGACAACAGCTAAAACGAACCATTGAACAACAAGCGGAGGCTGACGATGAACACCGATAGTAAAATCAATCAGCTAGCTGATATTTTATCGTCAATGAAACAAGTTACTGTTGCTGTCAGTGGCGGAGTAGACAGTATGACTTTGGCATATTTCGCACATCAAGTATTAGGAACAAACGCCATGATGGTACATGCTATTTCTCCAGCAGTACCGCCGACAGACAGCCAACGGGTTTCCGAATACGCTCACGAACAGGGGTGGCACTACCGTACCGTAGAAGCTGGGGAGATAGCCCGTGAGGAATATCTGAATAATCCCGTTAATCGCTGCTATTTTTGTAAAAGTTGCCTCTATAGTACGTTAGCTTCGTTGGGGTCAGGACAGCTTATTTCAGGCACTAACATGGATGACCTAGGTGATTATCGGCCAGGACTTATCGCCGCCAAAGAGCACCATGTACGGCATCCTTACGTTGAAGCCGACATTAATAAGGCTACCGTCCGCGCTATTGCCAAGAATTTAGGGTTAGACTCTTTAGCGATGCTTCCTGCATCCCCTTGCCTTGCTAGCAGAGTAGAAACAGGCACGGTGATAAATCCTGCGCAACTAACGCTAATCAATCATATCGAGCTAATGGTTCGACAAAAAATAGACACAGATAACATTCGCTGTCGTTTATCATCGCACTGTTTGGAAATTCAACTTGATCAGTCAACGCTGTCCCGTTTGTCCGAGGAGCAGAAAGAGATTTTGCGTACAGCAGCTCGTCTAATGGCTTCAGTGGCCGGTCTGCAATTTCCCATAACTATCGCACCATACCGCCGCGGCAGTGCCTTTTTAAGGAATTCATAATGGGCGATATTATACTCGACTTCGAACGAGAGACCCGTTGTGGCGTTGATGAAGCTATCTTCTGTGAAAGTAAGACGCCGGAGCAGATTACGCAAATTATTGAGATGGTCATTCAAGCAGAAAAGCGAGCGTTATTGACCCGCCTAATTCCTGAGAAGTGGGATGCATTGCCGTCAAATGTTCGTCAGCAACTTTGTTACGATGAGTTCGGATGGACAGCCACGCTGGGTGCATCGTCTATGCTGGATACACAGGCCACCGTTGCCGTTGTTTCTGGTGGCGCATCTGATAACCGAGTCTGCAATGAAATTGTCACTACCCTTAACTACCACGGTTTTGGCTGTAGTCGATATGAAGACGTTGGGGTTGCAGCATTATGGCGCTTGAATAATCGCTTAGACGATATCAAAAAGGCGGATATCGTCATCGCTGTTGCCGGAATGGAAGCCGCATTACCCACAATACTCTGTGGACTCATCTCCAATCCTATCATTGCCGTACCAACATCCGTCGGATATGGTGTCGCAGCTGGTGGGAAATTAGCACTACATGCATTATTGGGAAGTTGCGCGGCAGGGATTACTGTCGTGAACATAGATAATGGTTTTGGCGCAGCCTGCGCCGCTGTACGAATGATGAAAATGGCTAATCAACATAGAATAGGTTAATTGAGGTTCTAGCCATCGTTGAAAATTTTTATCATGAATGACATGGCCACGGCTGTGGCCATGTTAATGAGATACAACTCTACTAATTGCTGCTCAGCGGCCCATAGAAGAATGACGCAGTTGCGCCGCCATCAATCAAAAAATCCGCCCCTGTAATAAACGCGCCTTGGTGACTCATCAATAGTTCTGCCAAATTGGCAATTTCATCGGCTGTACCAGGCCGCCCTGCCGGACATTTGGCAAACATGTTTTTGTAGAAATCACCGCGAGGGCCATTGAACTCATCAATTGCAAGCGGTGTGACTACAATCCCAGGAGAGATAGAGTTAATGCGCGCACCACGTTCGCCCCATTTCACTGCCTCAGCCATAACTCTTTTCACGTTACAACGTTTGGCCATTTGATAAGCGTGCAAGGTGTCATTGATGTTATTGGGTTGAAGTACATCCAATTTAAGCAACTCTTCAGTCGGTGTCAGCGCTAATTGCGCATCCACTTCTGCAGTAAGGGCTGGCATACGGTGACCGGATTGGCTAGATATCGTCACGCCTACCCCGCCTGACTTAATAACTTTCCCGACCTCTTCTAACAAAACAGCAGTGCCATACAAATCCACCTGCAGAATGACGTCAATCGGTGCTTGGCTTGGCGAAACACCAGCAGAGTTAATCAATGCACTAATTTCACCGTACTGCAGTGCTTCCTTAACTAAATTGATAATGGATTCCCGAGACGCCAAATCCACTTCAACCGCTGAGGCATCAAAGCCCGCCTCGGTCATAATTTGAGCTATTGCATTAGCGTTCGCCATGTTTTTATCAGCCACAATCAGCTTGTTACCATAGCTAATGCGGCGTGCGATCGCCATACCAATTTGACCTGCGCCAGTCAAAATCACGACATCTTGCTTACTCATAATAAGTTACCTGTTTTATCAAGAATGGTTTGCCATGCATTCAAAGATGAATATCAAGAGATTCATTACAGCATAGGCAATATTTGCTATTAGCTGCGAGCTCATGGCTCGCAGCTGATAAAAAGGAAGGTGCGCGGAACGTTCTACTAAGCCGCGCAAAAGTCACTGCTGCGCACGTTCCTTAAAATTGCTTATAGTGCGTCGAGGAGAATTTTTGTAATCACTTCATCAGTATAGATATCAGCAATGCCAAAGTACTGCGCGTTACCGGCAACGTTTTCTTTAATGCGGTTGATTTCACTGGCATCAATTTCGAACTGACTCAATCGAGTTGGCGTGCCAATTTTGTCAAACCACGCTTCGAGGTGAGCAATGCCTTCGTCCGCTGTCCCTCCAAAAATCTCTTTACCAAAGCGTTTGAATTGTTCAGGATTTTTATGGCGATACCACTTCATCCAAGCTGGCATAATTACAGATAAACCCGCGCCGTGGGGCACGTTGTACAATGCTGACAACGAGTGTTCAATCATATGATTGGGATAACTAAAGCCTGCCGTTCCAGCGTAGGTCAGGCCATTTAATGCCAGTGTTGCTGCCCACGCAAACTCAGCACGCGCATCATAGTCATTCGGGTTTTCTAGCAGAATCTCAGTGGTTTCAATCACCGTTTTAATGTTGGTTTCTACTAGCCGGGATTGCAGCTTTGGCTGCTCAGTAGCCGTGAAGTACCCCTCAATCGAGTGCGCGATAATATCTGCAGCGGAATACACTAAGTAGTCTCGTGAAATGGTTTTCATCAACTCAGGGTTAACCACAGAGACTTTTGGAAAGGTAAATGGTGAATTGATGGCGAACTTCTGTTTGGTGGTTTCATTAGTCACCACTGCGCCACTATTCATTTCACTACCAGTTGCGGCCAAGGTTAAAATATCAAAGATAGGCAACGCGGCGGTTACGGCACCTTTGCCAATAAACAGATCCCACGCATCGCCTGCGTATTTCACCCCGGCGGCAATCGCTTTGGCGCTGTCAAGGACAGAACCACCACCAACACTCAACACAGCATCGACTGTTTCAGCTTTTGCCAGTTCGATACCTTCGTAGACCTTGCTCATCACTGGGTTACTGACAATGCCCCCCAGTTCTACATAAGCGATATTATGCTCGGTCAAGCTGGCAACTACCGTGTCGAATAGACCATCTTTTTTAATACGGTCGCTGCCAAAAGTCAGCAATACTTTTGTGATGTGATGATCGGCGAGATGTTGGCCAATGTGTTGTTCGCGGCCTTTACCAAAGTCGATTTTAGTTGGATTGTGAAAGATAAACTCATGCATGTTAGACCCCTTAAGTCATGGGTGAGACTCGTGCGCCTAAATCCCTTTAGTAAGCTAAAGGAACGCCATCTGCTTTGTTGGCGGCGCACTCATCTAAATCAAACGTCGATAAATTATTTTCGGAATGTCGGGAAGCATTGTTGGAAATAATTTGTTCAACTACTTTACGTGTTTTTGGGCGTGGCAGTACCTCCTTCAGATGCAATGAACCAATGAGTCATACTCATAAATAGCAAGCAGTTATATGCAACTCTAATGAGTATAAAAGTAGGGAAAGCTGCGTGTTGCCTGCCAATTTTCAGGCAACACACAAGCTCAAAAAGAATTATGCAAGTGGTGGCTTTTCACTGTGAAAATGCAGTGGTTTATTGCCGGTTAACTTACGCAGTACCACATAGAACACCGGCGTCAAAAACAAACCAAAGAAGGTCACGCCGAGCATACCGCTGAATACAGCGATTCCCATAGCTTGGCGCATTTCAGCTCCTGCCCCAGATGACAACACCAGTGGCACCACGCCCATGATGAAAGCAATTGAGGTCATCAAAATTGGGCGTAAACGCAACTTACAGGCCTCAATGGCAGCTTGTACTGGCGTTCTGCCGCTAAATTCTAACTCGCGAGCAAACTCGACAATCAATATGGCGTTCTTCGCCGACAGCCCCACCAGCACCATCAAGCCAATTTGGGTGAAGATGTTGTTGTCACCATCGGTGAGCCAGATACCGACCATTGCGGCCAACACACTCATCGGCACAATCAGTACAATCGCCAACGGCAGCGTTAAGCTTTCGTACTGCGCCGCCAACACCAAGAACACCAACAGAATCGTCAACGGGAACAGCCATACTGCCGAGTTACCCGCCAAAATCTGCTGATAGGTCAATTCCGTCCACTCAAACTCCATACCCGGCGGTAGCGTTTCTGCCGCTACACGTTCAATCGCCGCTTGTGCTTGCCCCGAGGAGTAGCCCGGCGCCGGAGTGCCGTTAATATCGGCCGTTAAAAAGCCGTTGTAGCGCATTACCCGTTCTGGGCCATAGCTATAATCGACCTTCATCACCGACGCCAACGGCACCATATCGCCATTGATCGAGCGAACTTTCAGTTTGCCAATATCTTCAGGATGAGCACGATACTGCGCATCGGCTTGCACCCGCACCGTGTAAGTACGACCAAAGGCGTTGAAATCGTTGACATATACTGAGCCAAGATAGATCGACAAGGTGTCAAAAATATCCGGCAACGGCACGCCCAACTGCTGCGCCTTGGTACGGTCCACATCAGCAAACAGCTGCGGTACGTTGAGTTTCCAGTTGCTGTATACGCCCTGTAGCTCTGGCGCTTGTGCCGCTTTAGCAATAAAGTCATTGACCGCTTTATCCATGGCATCAAAGCCAAGCGAGGCGCGATCTTCCAACTGCAGTTTAAAGCCGCCCGTGGTACCTAAGCCCTGCACTGGTGGAGGCGGGAACATGGCGATAAACGCATCCTGAATACCACCAAACGCTTGGTTTAACTGTGCAGCCACAGCGGCCCCCGATTGATCGGCACGTTGGCGCTCATCAAACGGTTTTAACACCACAAAAATAATGCCGGAGTTCGGGCTATTGGTGAAACCACTGATCGACAAGCCAGGAAACGCCAACGTATCTTGCACATTGGGGTTTTTCGCCGCCAACTCACCCATACGGCGGATCACCTCTTCGGTACGGTCTAACGTCGCGCCATCGGGCAGTTGGGCAAAGCCCACCAGATATTGCTTGTCCTGCGCTGGCACGTAGCCCGTTGGCACACTTTTCAACAAACCGCCAGTTACCGCGCCTAAGCCAACAAATAGCACTAACATTAGGCCTTTGTGGGATAACACACGGTTTACACCACCTTGATAGCGCTCGCTGCCACGATGGAACACTCGGTTAAACAGTTTGAAGAAGCGACCAAACAACTTGTCCATCAGACGGGTTAACCCATCTTTAGGCGCATCGTGACCACGCAATAAAATGGCGGATAACGCTGGCGATAAGGTCAACGAGTTAAACGCTGAAATCACCGTGGAAATAGCAATCGTCACCGCAAACTGGCGATAGAACTGCCCCGTCAAACCGCTGAAGAATGCCAACGGCACAAACACCGCCACCAGCACCAACGCAATGGCGATAATCGGGCCAGACACTTCACGCATCGCCTTGTAGGTGGCTTCACGCGCCGACAAGCCCGCTTCAATATTACGTTCGACGTTTTCCACCACCACAATGGCATCGTCCACCACAATACCGATGGCAAGTACCAAGCCGAATAAACTCAGGGCGTTGATCGATAAGCCCATCAAATTCAGCACGGCAAAGGTGCCCACAATAGAGATAGGCACCGCCAGTAACGGAATGATCGACGCACGCCATGTTTGCAGGAACAGCACCACCACTAACACCACCAACAGAATCGCTTCCAGCAGGGTGTGGATCACAGACTCAATTGACGCCCGCACAAATTGGGTTGGGTCATAAGCAATGCGATAGCCTACGCCTTCCGGCATCTGCTTCTCAGCCTGCGCCATTACGGCGCGCACCTGCTCAGAGATCTCCAATGCATTGGAACCCGGCGCTTGGTGAATACCAATGCCCACTGCCGGTTTGTTGTTCAGTAATGAACGTAGTGAGTAATCCGCTGCACCCATTTCAATACGCGCCAAGTCTTTTAAGCGTGTTACAGCCCCCGAGCTAGAGGTTTGCACTATGATGTCGCCAAACTCTTCCGGCGTAGACAAGCGCCCTTTGGCATTGACCGATAACTGTAACTCCACGCCTTGCAAGCTTGGGCTGGCACCCACTGTACCCGCGGCAGCTTGTATGTTTTGCGCATTAATCGCCGCCACCACATCACTGGCAGAGATATGTTGCTGTGCCAACTTGTCCGGGTCGAGCCATACGCGCATGGCGTACTCGCCACCACCAAAAATCGCCACATCCCCCACGCCTTTAATGCGCGCTAGATTGTCGCGCAGGTGCAACAGCGCATAGTTACGCAGGTAATCCATGCCGTAGCGTTCGTTAGGTGATTGCAGATGCACCACCATCGTCAAATCTGGCGATGCTTTGGTGGTTGAAACCCCTAAACGTTGCACTTGCTCTGGCAAACGCGCTTCGGCTTGCGCCACACGGTTTTGGACTAATTGCTGTGCTTTGTCTGGGTCAGTACCCAAGGCAAAAATCACGTTCAGCGTCATCGCACCATCGGTGGTGGCTTGGCTGTTCATGTACAACATGCCTTCAACGCCGTTGATCTGCTCCTCCAGCGGTGCGGCTACAGTTTCGGCAATCACTTCAGGGTTAGCACCGGGGTAACTGGCTTTCACCACCACCGTTGGTGGCACCACTTCTGGATATTCAGAGATCGGCAACAGCGGGAGTGAAACCACCCCTGCGAGAAAAATCAGTACCGACAGCACCCCAGCAAAAATCGGGCGGTCGATAAAAAAACGAGAAATATTCATGAATTACGCGCCCTTATTTGCCATGGCGGTAACCTTGTCATCGGCAATAGTCACGCTGACGCTGCTGCCGGGACGCACCCGCTGTATACCGCTCACAATCACGCGGTCACCATCATTCAAGCCCGCGCTGATAACGCGCTTGCCCGCCACTATGCTACCTAAAGTGACAGGGCGATATTCCACTTGGTTTTGCGGATTAACCACCCAAACAAACTTCTTATCTTGGTCAGTGCTAATGGCACTTTCAGTCAGCAATACCCCTTGGCTTGGTTGCGCTTGCCCCAAGCTGACGCGCACAAATTGCCCCGGTAGCAGTTGGCCGTCGCGGTTATCAAACACCGCGCGCATATTGAGCGTGCCGCTACCAGCGTCCACCATGTTGTTGACCAACTTCAACGTGCCCTGCTCAGTCATCGCGCCGCCGTTGCTTTGTGCTTTCACAGGCACTTGGTCAAGACGCGCTAACTGCTCACGGCCATTACCGAGCTGCGCTAACACGCCAGTAGCGATAGCACTTTCCACATCAAAGTTGACGTAGATTGGCGACATCGACACGATGCTGGTGATCGGATCAGCGCTATTACCGGCAGCAATCAGGTTGCCTGGCGTAAACGCCAATTTGCCAATACGGCCAGCAATGGGAGCCATCACTTGGGTGTAAGACAGGTTCAAACGTGCCAACTCCAAGTCAGCCTTAGCTGCTTGCAGATTCGCTTTGGACGCATCGGCTGTGTTTTGCAGTTGCTCCATATCGTTTTCTGCAATCAACTTCTTTTCCCACAAGCGTTTAGCACGTTGATATTCAAGGTGCGCTTGGGCACTTTGCGCGGCAGCTGCGGCTACGGTTGCTTCAGCCTTTTGCACTTCTGCTTTGAACGGGGCTGGGTCGATGGTCAACAACAGTTGGCCCTTTTCTACATAAGCGCCTTCTTCAAAATGTATGCTTTGCAGCATACCCGCCACGCGAGCACGCACATTCACGCGTTCAACGGCTTCAACACTGCCCGAATATTGATGCCACGGCATAAAGGTTTGTTGATGCACTTCGACAGCCGTCACAGGTACCGCTGAGGCGGTTTGTGGCTCTGCCTGCGCAGGCTCGCTTGATAATGGCAAAGTGGCAATCATGCCAAAGCCCACCAATGCAGCCGTCGCAACAGCTAGAAAACGATGGCGTTTGACAAAAGTTGTCGTATTCATCTGTTTGATTCTCCTGAGATGAAGACAAAAAGCCCCCGCTGCTGTGTATGAACAGCAGTGACATTTAGCATGGATAAAAGAGATAGACTGACAGTCGAATTAGGCTATCAGCAATTAATCTGTGTGGTTAGCAAGCTTGTTTAACGCTGGTGAACACCGAGGCTGGCGCCAATATGGCTATTGTTCAATGCAACATTGACGATCAAATCAGCGACGCTTTTACGAGAAACTGTGGCATCCGGATTAATAAATACCTCACCTTTTTCAGTCGTGCCGTAATTAATTTCATTCCGGTTATTGAGCCACGCAGGACGAATAATGGTGTAATCCAGCCCAGACGCTTCAACAATACGGGTTGCATCACGATAAGGCTGTAAAATACTACCAAAATGCTCACCTGGCACTTCGTCATACACGCCCATTGAAGTCACAAAAACCAAGCGCTTTAGTTCGCACTCTTGCATTGCACGCACCACATTACGTGCATGGCTAGCCATATCGCCTGACAGATTGGCATAAACCACATCTTGGTTATGCATCAAGTCTGACAACACGTCCTTATCGCGCACATCAGCTTCAACCAATTTGATACGTGGATTATTGACAAAGTGGCTAAAGCGTTTGGCATTGCGTAGTGCCAAGGTCAGATTAACGCCAAGCTCTTCCAAAAATAGATGAATGGATTGCTGAGCTATTTGCCCTGCGGCACCAAGAACTAGAATATTCTTCATACATTATTGTCTCGCAGTTATCGCCCAATTGTTGCTATGGGTACAGCTCAAGGCGGTGAATTGGATGTGCAATAGTTTACTCACATCTCATTTTTTGATTAGATGGGATAATCTTCTATCACCTATAAGCTAAGCTAATTAATAATGAGCCAAGAAAACTTCAACGATTTGTATGCTTTTGTCTGCGTTGCCCAAGAAGGCAGCTTTACCAAAGCCGCAGCCCGTTTGAATGTATCGCAATCCGCACTGAGTCAGACAGTACGCAATTTGGAACAACGCATGGGCATTCGGCTGTTATCACGCACAACACGCAGCGTTGCTACCACCCATGCTGGCGAGCGTTTGTTTGTTAAGCTGGCGCCACTCTTTGAAGATGTCACTCAAGAATTACAAGACATCACTGAACTACGGGACAGTCCGACAGGTATCATTCGTATCACCACTCCTGAACACGCAATCGATCATGTTTTGTGGCCAGTGGTAAAACGCTACATAGAAAAATACCCTGATGTCACCGTTGAACTCAATGCTGACAATAGGTTGGTGGATATTGTGGGCGATCGCTTTGATGCAGGTGTACGGCTTGGTGAGATGCTTGCCAAAGATATGGTAGCGATGCCTATCACCCCCGAATTGCGGATCGCTGTCACAGCTTCACCTGAATACTTTGCCAAGCATGGGACGCCTACGCATCCAAAAGACCTGATGCAGCACCGCTGTATTAACTGGCGATTACCAACCGCTGGCGGGCTATTGCCATGGGAATTTGAACGTGACGGCGAAAAGATCAATATTCGCCCCAACAATAGTTTAATTCTCAATACATCTAATGCCGGCCTTCAAGCCATATTAGATGGCGTCGGAATTTTCTACACCATGGAAGATAAAGTCGCACCCTATGTCAAAAATGGTCGCTTGGTGCGCGTGCTCGAAGAGTGGTGTCCGCCCTTTCCCGGCTTTTATCTCTATTACCCGAGTCGCCACCACAGATCGCTAGCGTTTTCACTGTTTCTGGAAGAATTGCGTTATTCCAAGTAACCGGTTGACCTCCCCGACATTGCGCCCCTACTCCACGAGTGATTAAATGAAAACTCAGATTAAATCACTTATTGTCACTGACATGGAAAATCCCGTGAAATTGCCACCGTTCACTTCTGCCGAGGCCATTAACCAGTATCCGCCGGGGCTTAAAATTACCCAAAGTCAGGGTAAAGCATGGAATGATCTACAGTTGTCAGTTTTTTCACTGGAAACAGAAGCAGAGCAATTTAGCATGCCAGTGATCCCCGAACCCATGATTGTATGGGTATTATCTGGCCATGCCGAAACGCAGGAACGTGAGATAAACGAAAGTAATTGGCATCGCTATGAAGTCAAACAATGCTCACTCTACCTCACGGCCGGCGGAGTCCCTTATGAGTTTCGTTGGCGCCGATTAAGCCCAGAACCATTTCGGGTGTTATTGCTCGTGCTCAATCAATCATTATTTGATGAAGCGCTAAAAGAGCGCTTTGGTAACGACAGTAATCGAGCTTATTTGGAAGATCGTTCAGGGATTGATGATCCTCAGCTAGTGGCACTGCTGGAGTTACTGAGAATCGAACACAAGCGTAGCGAACCGAGCAAGCTGTTCGTTGATAGCATCGCCAAAGGAATTGCAGTGCATTTAGCTCGGCAATATACCAAACTGGCTGAGACATCTCGAGCCAAGCGTTCAGCGCTGCCGGCCTACCGGCTCAAACAAATCACCCATTGGATGCGGCAGCATATGACAGAAGAATTTAGCTTAGCCGTGTTAGCGCAACAGGCTCAGCTCAGCGAGTTTCATTTTAATCGTCTGTTTAAGCAAGCTACCGGTATGCCGCCCTCGCGTTATCACATTAAGCTTCGTATTGATAAAGCCAAACAGTTGCTACGAGAAACCAACCTAAATGTACTTGAAGTAGCGATGAGTGTCGGCTATGCCAATTCCAGTCATTTCGCACGGCTTTTTCGTAAGGAAACTGGTACTACTCCCAGCGCTTATCGATGTCAGAATTAAACTCAAAAGGTTGTATAGCGACTGTACTTAAGCCGCCATTCATCACCAACTCGACACCACTGGTGCGAAAACGCCAATCGCCAAGGACGATGATAGCTATTGATAGTGGCACTAAAAATACCGCGTCCACTGCAGTTTGCTTGAGTCCCATCAACAGTTATCTGTAGCGACTCAGCCAACACATCAATCTCATGATAGTTAAACGAATGCTCAGTAATGACATCAAACCATTCCTGCTTGGGTTGCAAATAACCAGTGATGTGAGTCAGCGTATAGCGTTCATCGACTAACTGCTCCAGCTTGCCAATATCAGCTCTCACCATTGCTTGATGAAAGGTATCTAACAAATGCATAAATAGCGAATTAGATGGCATAGTGACAGACATAATTTATGTAGTGGTCAACAAAAGAGATGCGTAGCATCCTTGCGCCAGTTGTTTGGTAAGGCCTGAGATCACTCGACACTTTTTATGGTAAAAATGTATCACAACCATAAGAGGTGAATCATGGGTAAAGGAATTCGCTATTCCACCGAATTTAAGCAAGAAGCTGTTAATCAAATCACTGTCCACGGATATGCTGTTGCCGATGTTGCACAGCGATTAGGCATAAGCACTAAAGCCCTCTACAACTGGGTTCAGACATATAGCAAACCCACCAAACAGCGCGTTCAAGAGCAAGACCTCCAAGCTGAGATAGCCCGCCTAAAGCGAGAGTTAAAACGTGCCCAACAAGAGCGTGACATATTAAAGGAAGCCGCCGTGTTCTTTGCCAGCGAGTCAAAGAACGCTACCCGTTCATAAAATCTCGCAGCAACAAATATCCACTTCGATTGTTATGCCAAGTACTTGGTGTTCATCCCAGTGGCTATTACGCGTGGCTGAAACAGCCGCGCAGTCGGCGAGAACAGCGCGATGAACATTTGTTGGGGCGAATTAAGCAACTGTGGCTAGAAAGCGGTGGTATCTATGGCTACCGCAACATTTATCAAGATTTGTTGGAAGAAAAAGTACAGTGCGGCCGAGATAGAGTGTTACGACTAATGCGTCAAGCGGGATTAAAGGCCCAACGTGGCTATCAATCGCCTCGAGGTTGCTATGGTGGTAAACCTGACATTATCGCGCCGAATACGCTGAATCGCGCATT
Organism: Shewanella sp.; assembly: GCF_048265805.1. Lineage (GTDB taxonomy): Bacteria > Pseudomonadota > Gammaproteobacteria > Enterobacterales > Shewanellaceae > Shewanella. Next base: position 60,597 of record NZ_JBLXAT010000024.1, read on the forward strand.
TGAAGTGACCGCACCTAATCAATGGTGGGTCAGCGATATCACGTATATTCACACCCAAGAAGGCTTTTTGTTTTTGGCGGTCGTAATGGATTTGTATGCTCGTAATATCGTGAGGTGCCAGTGGAGCAGGTCTCTGGCCCATTGTTCAATAATTTCTCGCCTACCGTCGATCACGCATTAAAGGCGCATCTGTTTGGCTACTTGTTTAGCCGGGACAACTTGCCCCCTCTTGATCGTGAACTCGTGGTGGTGAGTTCGCTATCTGCCCTTGGTAATGTCAATGCACAGCTTCGTTCACATTTGAGAATTGCAACAACATTAGGTATCGATGCGACACAAATGGAAAGATTTTTTTCTAAATTTGAGCAGGCAATGGGGGCGCAATTAACCGCTAACGCCATAAACGTGTTATCCAAACTGAAAAAGGGTTAATCCTTTCCAACGACGTTAACAGCTAAGTTATTTCTTATGTCTGTAACATCCTTCATGGGAGATTTACCATATAAGCGACCATATTCACGACTAAATTGTGAAGGACTATCATACCCTACCTGAAAAGCCGCCGACGCCGCATCAAAATGCTGAGCAAGCATTAAGCGTCTCGCCTCTTGCAGCCGTAACTGCTTAATATATTGCAGCGGACTCATGGCCGTCATGTTTCGAAAATGGTGATGAAAGGTTGACACACCCATGCTAGCAATTTGGGCTAACATGTCGATAGTTACAGGTTGGGTAAAATTCAGTTTTAACCAAGAAAGTGCTTTAGCTACTTGATGGGTTTGCGTTCCCATTGAAGCTAGTTGGCGCAAACGCTCTCCTTGTTCACCCACTAGTAATCGAAAGAATATCTCGCGGCGGAGCATTGGTGCTAACATTGGAATACTCGCTGCATCGTCCACCAAATCCACTAAGCGCTGGAATGCGCTAATCAATGCTAACGACAACTCGCCTGTTGCCATACCACAATTTGTCTGTTGTCCTTTCGGCGGTGGTAGTTGGCTATCACTCATGAGTTGAGTTATTTCTTGGTAGTCAAATGTGAGTTTTAGTCCAAGATAGGGATGTTCCGGTGAGGCATCCGTTACTTGTGCAACCACAGGTAGATGAATACCGGAAAATAGATAATGCTCGGTATCGTAGTCGTAATGTTTATCGGCCAACTGCACGCGCTTAAAGCCCTGTGCAATTAAGCACACACTCTGTTCATAGAAACCTACAAGCGGACCCGTGGCATCAACTTTTTTGAAAACCGACAGTCCTGGTACATCTGTTACTACGTAGTCATCATGTTCTGTTAGCTTGGCTATACTCGTCGCCAATAACGCAATATTACGTGTGAAGTCACAGAAATTTTCCATCGCTTAACCATCATATACTCAACAATTAATTAGCTTAAGTATAAATCCCCATATGAGGTTGTTATAGCAAAACTATAGCTTGCCAGAGAAATAGGCAATCATTGGACAGAATTTATCTATTCGCTTTCTGCTATGACGTCTATGCTCATATTGTGGTCAATTCAACAGCATCAGTGATTTGCTTATACCGCAAAACTGGTCGCTAGCGCATGCACTAATAGTTAAATTAAAAGGTATTTAGGATGCAGAATCGTAGACAGTTCTTAATTTCAGGGGCGGGATTAGCCGCTGCGTCAATGCTAAGCAATACAGCGATTGCTGTCACAACAAATACAAACAAAAGTGCTTCGCACAATGGTTTTGGTAAACGCTTCTTAGGCTCCTTAGAAGTATCTAGCATCGGGCTGGGTGTGCAAAATATGAGTCGCACCTATCAGACGACGATTCCGACCCGCACCGAAATGCACAATATTATACGCAGCGCATTTGATCATGGCTTAACTTTCTATGATGCGGCGGAAGCCTATGGCCCGCTTGAAGTTGAACGAATCTTGGGTGAAGGCTTACAGCCTATCCGCGATAACGTCGTGGTTGCCACTAAATTTGGCTGGAACATTGATCAAGAAACTGGCAGACGTCTGCCCGGATTAAACAGCCGTCCAGAACACATAAAACTTGTAGTAGAAGGCATGTTAAAACGGTTGCGCACCGACCGTATTGATTTGTTATATCAACATCGTGTTGACCCAAACGTACCAATCGAAGATGTTGCGGGTGCCGTTAAAGATCTTATGGATGAAGGTAAAGTTCTGCACTGGGGACTTTCGGAAATGGGCCCTAATACCTTACGTCGTGCTCATGCTGCGTTGCCAGTGACAGCGGTGCAAAGTGAGTACTCTATGTTATGGCGCGGCCCAGAAAAACAAGTGCTGTCCATCTGTGAGGAGTTAGGTATCGGTTTCGTGCCTTGGAGCCCATTAGGTGTTGGCTTTTTAACGGGGGCCATTGATGAGTTTACCAGTTTTGCCGATGGGGATTTTCGTAAAACTGAAAGCCGTTTCGCCAAAGAGAATCTGGCGCAAAACATGGCCTTGGTGAAACTTCTGAAAAACTGGGCGGAGCGTAAGCAAGCCGCGCCGGGACAAATCGCACTGGCTTGGTTGTTAGCCCAAAAACCTTGGATTGTTCCCATTCCTGGCACGACGCAAATGGCACATATGCAGGAAAATATTGGCGCAGCCAGTA
>NZ_JBLXAT010000025.1:0-57243 GCF_048265805.1 Shewanella sp.
CAAGAAGAGCGTTTCCCATAACAAGCCTAATAAAACAAACCCCGGCTAAAAAACCGGGGTTTGTCATTAATCTGAAACCGCTCAAATGAGCGGTTTTTTGTATGCTATTAGCAATCGATTACAGGTTGCCAGCATTTTCAGACAGGTAAGCAGCTACGCCGTCTGGGCTACCTTGCATGCCTTTGTCGCCTTTGCTCCAGCCAGCTGGGCAAACTTCACCGTGTTCTTCGTGGAATTGCAGTGCATCAATCATACGCAGCATTTCGTCGATGTTACGACCCAGTGGCAGATCGTTCACTACTTGATGACGAACTACGCCTTCTTTGTCGATCAGGAATGAACCACGGAAAGCAACACCCGCTTCTGGGTGTTCAACATCGTATGCTTTACAGATATCGTGACGAGTGTCAGCAACCAAAGTGTATTTAACTTGACCAATACCGCCTTTCTCTACTGGAGTATTGCGCCATGCGTTGTGAGTGAATTGAGAATCGATAGAAACACCAATCACTTCTACACCGCGTTTTTTGAACTCTTCCAGACGATGATCGAAAGCGATCAACTCAGAAGGACATACGAAAGTGAAGTCGAGTGGGTAGAAAAAAACCACCGCTGGTTTGCCTTTGATTGCCGCAGTCAGATTGAAGCTATCTACAATTTCACCTGACCCCAGCACAGCTGCCGCAGTAAAGTCGGGAGCCGGACGGCCTACTAATACGCCCATTTTCTTTCCTCCATCTATGGATTGAGCAGTGAATAAAACATTCCGTTTTAACTACCCAAGCATTATAGGCGGTGGCAGCTAACTGACAACCTATTTATGATCCATATCACTGTTTTTAGAGTGTTATTAAGACAATTGATAACATTTGTCCAAAGCAATCGATGGTGTCTTAAGCAACTAACGGTTCGAGTTGTAACATATTCATCACTTGCGACTGGACAGCAGCAGTACACTTGCCGACAATAGCCTCCCCCATAAAAAGAACGATAAAACACAATATGAATGCTGTGGTGATTGCGGTCTGCCTGATGTTGGCAATGAGTATCGCACGAATAAATGTGGTTATCGCGTTAACCGTAAGTGCCGTGGCTGCCGGTTTAGTCGGCGGTTTGGACATAGATAAAACCGTGGCGGCATTTAACAATGGCCTAGGCGGTGGCGCACAGATCGCGTTGAGTTATGCCTTGCTGGGTGCGTTTGCGGTAGCGTTATCGCATTCAGGGCTGACCAACTTAGTGTCATCCTCGGTACTGAAATTTTTAGGCAAAGAGCAACAACACCAGAGCCGTGGCGTAGTACGTTATGTGCTGATTGCCGCGCTGGTAGCTATGTCTATCAGCTCGCAGAACATTCTGCCTATCCATATTGCCTTTATTCCAATCCTGATCCCGCCACTGTTGCAGTTAATGACGCGCTTGCAGTTGGATAGACGCTTGGTGGCCTGCTCGCTAACCTTTGGCTTAGTGACAACTTATATGGTGTTGCCATTGGGTTTTGGCGGCATCTTTTTGAATGATATTTTGTTGACCAACCTCAATAAAAACGGCTTATCGTTGACTTCAGCTGATGTGCCAACCGCCATGCTAATCCCTGCGGTGGGCATGCTGCTTGGGCTGCTAACCGCTGTATTCATCACTTACCGTAAACCACGGCAGTACCGTGAAGTCACCGAATTCACGGCCACAGAAGCTGCACGCGTGAGCAAGAAAGATTTAGCCATCGCAATATTTGCCATTGTGGCTACCTTGGCCGTACAACTCCGTACTGACTCTATGATCTTTGGTGCCTTGGTCGGGTTTATCATCTTTAGTTTTTCTGGCGCTCTCAAACAAGTCGATAAAGACGACGTGTTTACCCGAGGCACCAAAATGATGGCCAGCATCGGCTTTATTATGATTGCCGCTAGCGGCTTCGCATCGGTCGTCGAATCAACGGGGCAAGTCGCAGTGTTGGTACAAACCTTCGGTGAGGTGATTGGTGATAATAAAGGACTAGCGGCATTTTTAATGTTAGTGGTAGGCTTACTGATCACTATGGGCATCGGCTCATCGTTTTCCACCATCCCGATTATTGCCACCATTTATGTACCGCTTGCCTTGCACTTTGGCTTTTCACCGACCGCGACCGTAGCACTCGTTGGCACCGCAGCAGCACTGGGTGATGCGGGGTCGCCAGCATCCGACTCCACCCTTGGCCCCACCGCAGGTTTGAACGTAGACGGACAACATGATCATATTCGCGACAGCGTGATCCCGACCTTTATTCACTACAACATTCCGTTGCTGGTGTTTGGCTGGATAGCGGCGATGGTGCTGTAACGCAGCCAGCAATGCCCCATAATAAAAACGCCCGCATCGATTGCGGGCGTTTTTATTAACTTACGAGCAAGTTCAATTTATTTAGTGCCGAAGATCTTGTCACCAGCATCGCCGAGACCTGGCAAAATGTAACCATGTTCATTCAAACAACGGTCAACAGACGCGCAATACAGTTCAACATCTGGGTGCGCAGCTTCCAACGCTTTGATACCTTCTGGCGCAGCAACCAGCACCAAGGCTTTAATATTGCTACAACCGCGTTGTTTCAGCAGGTCGATAGTGGCAATCATTGAACCACCTGTCGCCAGCATTGGGTCGACCACTAAAGCCAAACGTTCTTCCAGATCGCTGGCGAACTTTTCAAAATATGGCACAGGTTCAAGGGTTTCTTCATCACGGTACATGCCAACAACAGAGATGCGAGCACTTGGAATATTTTCTAACACACCGTCCATCATGCCGATACCAGCACGCAGAATCGGTACAACGGTGACCTTCTTCCCTTTGATCTGCTCAACTTCCACAGGACCATTCCAACCTTCGATGGTCACTTTTTCTGTCTTTAAATCCGCTGTTGCTTCATAGGTTAAAAGACTGCCCACCTCGGACGCCAGTTCACGAAAACGTTTGGTACTGATATCGCCTTCGCGCATCAAACCAATTTTGTGACGGACTAATGGGTGTTTAACCTCAACAACTTTCATGGTAACTCTCCTGAACTATCTCGCGGGTTTGCCACAGACCAGCGTTGAGACTCGTCTGCAGCAGGCAAATTTGTGCAAGTTTAGTAGATTTGCCTGAAGTCGAAAACATAAAGTTTTGTTTATCAGTCAATTCGTGAGCCCTATCCGGTCAGGGATGCGCCACGTTTCGCTTTCGACCCCATCCTCAAGCTGTTAGAATAGCGCCGCATAATATTCATATACCCTGTACCCGAGAGGATCAAGTGAGTACTCCTACCCCACTGAGCTACAAAGACGCCGGTGTCGATATCGATGCGGGCAACGCCTTGGTTGATAACATCAAATCTGTTGTTAAGCGCACCCACCGCCCTGAAGTCATGGGGAATCTAGGGGGCTTCGGAGCCCTGTGCGAACTGCCGACCAAATATAAACATCCAGTATTGGTATCAGGCACCGATGGTGTAGGTACTAAGTTGCGTTTAGCCATCGACTATAAAAAACACGACAGCGTAGGTATCGACTTAGTAGCCATGTGTGTCAACGATTTGATTGTTCAGGGTGCTGAACCGCTGTTTTTCCTCGATTATTACGCTACTGGTAAGTTGGACGTAGAAGCCGCTACTGCTGTAGTGACAGGTATCGGTGAAGGTTGTCATCAATCAGGTTGTGCCTTGATTGGCGGTGAAACAGCTGAAATGCCTGGTATGTACGAAGGCGCCGATTATGATTTGGCAGGTTTCTGCGTCGGTGTGGTAGAGAAAGAAGCCATCATTGACGGCAGCAAAGTTGCTGCTGGCGATGCGCTGATTGCATTAGGCTCATCAGGTCCTCACTCAAACGGCTACTCACTGATCCGTAAAGTATTGGAAGTAAGCCAAGCTGACCCACAACAAGATTTAGCTGGCAAGCCGCTGATTGAACACCTGCTTGAACCCACCAAAATCTATGTCAAATCTGTGCTCGACTTGATCGAAAAACATCAAGTACACGCATTAGCGCACATTACTGGCGGCGGTTTCTGGGAAAACATCCCACGAGTACTGCCTGATAATGCCAAAGCAGTTATCAAAGGCGATTCTTGGCAATGGCCAGTCGTGTTTGATTGGTTGACCAAAGCAGGCAATATCGAAAAGTATGAAATGTACCGCACCTTCAACTGTGGTGTTGGGATGGTCATTGCGCTGCCTGCAGACCAAGTTGATGCGGCCATTGCATTGCTAACCAGCCACGGCGAAAAAGCTTGGCACATTGGTAAAATCGCCACTCGCGCTGACAACGAAGCAGCGGTGGAGATCATCTAATGTCGAAAGTGTGTCGCGTAGTGGTACTGATCTCTGGTAACGGCAGCAACCTGCAAGCCATTATCGATCAGAGCAGTAAAGCGCCTTATCAAGTGGTGGGTGTGATCACCAATAAGACAGACGCTTATGGTATTCAGCGTGCAGCAGCGGCAGATGTAGCCACCAGCACAGTGATTGCCCAAGCGGATGAACGCCGCGACCAATATGACCAACGTTTGCAACAAGCCATTGATAGCTATCAGCCTGATCTGATTGTGCTCGCTGGTTTTATGCGAATTCTGAGTGATGCCCTAGTTGAGCGTTATCAAGGCAAGATGCTCAATGTACACCCATCACTGCTACCACGTTTTACTGGGTTAAACACCCACCAGCGAGCCATTGATGCGGGTGATACCGAGCACGGTGCTAGTGTTCATTTTGTGGTGCCAGAGTTAGACGCAGGTCCTGTCATTTTGCAGGCCAAAGTCCCTGTATTTGAAGATGATACTGCCCAGTTCCTTGCTGACCGCGTGCATGAGCAAGAGCATGCCATCTATCCACTAGTGGTCAAATGGTTTGCTGAAGGTCGGTTGCAAATGGTGGACGGTGTGGCACTGCTGGATGGCAACCCACTGGCGGCACATGGCTACGCGGCTGATTAAATTAAAGAAATATTCATAAAAAGGAGCCTTGTGCTCCTTTTTTTATGCGGTCTTTCATAGTTTAATAAAATAGTCGGAAACATCATTGCAATTGTATGATAATTATCTTTGAATAGTGACAGTTTATAAGAAACGATGAGATGGGCATGAAAAATATTATCTGTGACATTGATGGCGTGCTAATGCACGACAACAAGCTGATCCCTGGCAGTGAGAAGTTCATCGCCCGGGTACTAGAACAAGGCAACCCATTAGTTGTACTGACTAATAATCCAGCCCAAACCGGTAAAGATTTACAAAACCGCTTGGCTTCCGCTGGCTACCCGTTAATCCCTGAAGAATGCTTCTACAGCTCTGCCATGGCAACGGCAGCATTTTTGAAACAACAATCTGGCAGCACTGGCGCTAAAGCCTATGTGATTGGCGAAGGTGCATTAACCCACGAGTTATATAATGCAGGCTTCACCATTACTGACATCAACCCAGATTTTGTTATCGTCGGTGAAACTAAAACCTTTAACTGGGACATGCTCCATAAAGCAGCACGCTTCGTGGCGAATGGGGCGCGTTTTATCGCAACCAACCCAGACACTCACGGCCCTAACTACTCTCCAGGTTGTGGCGCATTGTGCGCACCGATTGAAGTGATTTCTGGCCGTAAGCCGTTCTTTGTAGGTAAACCAAGCTCATTGATCATCCGCTCCGCGTTGAATCATATGGGCGCTCATTCAGAAGATACCGTGATCATCGGTGACAACATGCGGACCGATATCTTAGCGGGCTTCCAATCTGGGCTGGAAACCATTTTGGTGCTCAGTGGGGTGACCAAGCCGGAAGATATTGAACGTGAGCCGTTCCGTCCGAACCATGTATTCCGCTGCGCGGGTGAAATCGATATTTTGTAACGATTAATCGTACGCACCAGACTCAGCCCACCCGCAACAGAGGGTGGGCTTTTTTATCCAACCGACATATACAGTAACATTCTAGTTACATTCGTTATTAAATTCCTTGCTACTATGCCCGCAATAAATTGCGCTAATGGTAGGAAAATCTATGCGAGCTCTGCTCCCTCTTTGTGCGTTAACCCTATTGTTGGGGTGCAATGACGCCAGCTCAACAAAGGCATCAACCACAAAGGATACAAAAGCGACTGCGGTCGCAGCACATTTTAATGAACAGCTGTATCGGCAAGATCTCAAAACATTATCATCCGATGCGTTTGAAGGCCGAGCACCAACCACTCATGGCGAGCAAATGACGCTCGATTACCTCACCAAAGCCTTTACCGAGATGGGACTGACTGCGGCAGCTGATGGTAGCTACTTACAAGCAGTGCAGATGGTGAGTTACGAGGCTGACGAGCACCAACAGGTGACACTAGCAGGCGTGCCACTGCAATATCGTCAAGATATCGTGTTAAACACGCACCATAATGTCGAGCACGTTGCGATAGATAACGCGCCACTGGTATTCGTTGGCTATGGCATTAACGCGCCAGAATATGAGTGGAACGATTATCAGGGCTTAGATATGCACGGTAAAATTGCGGTCATCTTGATTAATGATCCTGGTTTTGCCCAACCCGATTCAGGCAAATTCAACGGTAAGGCCATGACCTACTATGGTCGTTGGACCTACAAATATGAAGAAGCTAGCCGCCAAGGCGCACTCGGAGCCATCATTATCCATGATACGGCACCCGCTTCGTATCCTTGGTCAGTGGTTGAACATAGCTGGACCGGCCCGCAACAAGATCTCGTTAGTAAAGCACAGGATTACCGCGTAGCCGTAGAAGGCTGGATGACACTAGATGCGGCGAAAAAAGTATTTGAAGCCTCAGGCTTGGCGCTAAATTCGGCCATGAAACGTGCTGCCCACAATGCCATCCAACTCCCACTGGAACAAACTGGCTCTATATTATTTAAGCAAACTGCGTCCTACACTCAGAGCTACAATGTGGTGGCTACCTTACCAGGCACCGATGCAAACAATGAGCACATATTAGTCACAGGTCACTGGGATCACTTAGGTCAAGATACCTCGTTAGAAGGCGACCAAATCTTTAATGGTGCGATGGATAATGCTACTGGCGTTGCCGGCATACTGGCCCTCGCCCGTCAGCTTAATCAAGCGGCCAAAGCGGGCAAACCATTAAAACGCTCAGTGACATTTGTGGTCACCACCGGCGAAGAACAAGGACTGCTGGGTTCCCGCTACTACACCGCTAATCCTATCTATCCCTTGGCGCACACCGTAGGAGTGTTCAATCTCGATAGCACTAACATTTATGGCCGCACTAAAGATGTCACCATCGTCGGCAAAGGTAAGTCAGAACTTGAGCTTTATATCGAACAAGCCGCCAAAAACCTTGGCCGTGAAGTAAAAGCCGAGTCACACCCTGAAGCAGGCGGCTACTTCCGTTCAGATCACTTCAGTTTTGCTAAACTGGGAGTGCCTGCCGTTTATGTTGCTGGCGGTAGCGAGCCGATTGATACAGCAACCGCCGCATATAAAGAGCGCATGCTGCAAACTATGCAAGGTTGCTATCACAACACCTGCGATGAGTACCATGAAGACTGGGATCTGTCTGGCACGCTCGATGATTTGCAACTGCACTATCAAGCAATTCGCGCTTTAGGCAACAGCGATGCTAAACCGGGCTATTACCAAGGTACGGAGTTTTACTCGTTGCGCCCAGCCAGTGGCATTGAGCTCAAAAAGTAACTGTCGCCAAGCTGATGGAACCTCGCTGTTCCATCAGCTTTTCGCCGCTACCGCTTATTTAATAACCGCTTAAAAATAAAGTCATTTCTATAGCGACAATTGGTTGTACTGCACAGCCATTACACTTTCGCCAAAATTAAACGCCCCCACAAGGTAAAAAAATATATTACTCACAAATTAACTGTTATTTTTGACGAATATTCATTTTAAATCGCAACATACTAAACTTGATCTCATAAAAAACCTAATTTTGATCAATATAAGACAAATTTACCACTTGCATTTTCACCGATTGCTGGCAAAGTAAGCGGCATATTGTTTGTGATTGCCCGGAGTTTTTCTTATGTGTTCGATTTTTGCCATTCTTGATATCCAGTCTGATGCGGCGTCACTGCGGCCAGTTGCCTTGGAAATGTCCAAACTCATGCGCCACCGCGGTCCAGACTGGTCCGGTATTTATACCTCTGACAAAGCGATTCTGGTGCACGAACGCTTAGCAATTGTCGATATTGAGCACGGTGCTCAACCGCTCTACAGCGAAGACGGCAGCATAGTGTTAGCGGTGAATGGCGAGATCTACAACCACAAAGAACTCAAGGCTCAGCTGGGTGATAAATATCGTTATCAAACCAACTCTGACTGTGAAGTGATTCTGGCGCTGTACCAAGAGTACGGTTGCGAGTTTCTCGATATGCTCAATGGCATTTTCGCCTTTGTGCTTTACGATGAGAAAAAGCAACAATTCCTGATTGGTCGTGATCATATCGGCATTATCCCGCTCTATACTGGCCATGATGCTGCGGGGAACTTCTATGTGGCATCAGAGATGAAATCGCTTATGCCCGTATGTAAAACAGTCGAAGTGTTCAAGCCAGGGCAATACCTGTTGAGTGGTGCCGCAGCACCAGTACCTTACTATCAACGTGAATGGCGTGACTACGAAGCGGTTAAAGATAATGCCGCCAGTGTGGATGAACTGCGTAGCGCGCTTGAAGCCGCAGTGAAACGTCAACTGATGTCAGATGTCCCCTATGGCGTGCTGCTGTCCGGCGGCTTAGACTCCTCGGTGATCTCAGCCATTACCCAAACGTATGCTAAGAAACGTATTGAAGATAACGACGAAACCAACGCTTGGTGGCCACAGTTACATTCCTTCGCCGTCGGTTTAAAAGGCGCACCGGACCTCATCGCAGCGCAAAAAGTCGCCGATGCGATTGGCACTATTCACCATGAAATTAACTTTACCTTCCAAGAAGGTTTAGATGCGCTAAAAGACGTGATTTATCACTTAGAGACTTATGACGTTACCACCATCCGAGCCGCCACCCCCATGTATTTGATGGCACGTAAGATTAAAGCCATGGGCATCAAAATGGTGTTGTCAGGTGAAGGTTCTGATGAGTTATTTGGCGGCTACCTCTATTTCCATAAAGCGCCCAACGCACAAGCTTTCCATGAAGAGTTGATCCGCAAGCTGGATAAACTCAACTTATACGACTGCTTGCGTGCTAACAAAGCCATGGCCGCTTGGGGCTTAGAAGCACGTGTGCCCTTCTTAGATAAAGAGTTTATGGATGTGGCGATGCGCCTCAACCCACAAGCGAAAATGTCCGGCAGCAACGGTAAAATTGAGAAACATATTCTGCGCGAAGCGTTTGAACATGCGCTGCCAGCTGAAGTCGCTTGGCGCCAGAAAGAACAGTTTAGTGATGGTGTCGGTTATTCATGGATTGATGGTTTAAAAGCCCACGCCGCTGAGATTGTTGACGATAAGGATTTAGCGAACGCGCGTTTCCGTTTCCCATACAACACGCCAGAAACCAAAGAAGCGTATTTCTATCGCGGTTTCTTTGAGGAGCTGTTCCCATTGGAATCTGCCGCACAAACCGTGCCCGGAGGCAAATCGGTAGCCTGCTCAACCCCTGAAGCGTTGGCGTGGGATGCGAGCTTCCAGACCATGGCCGATCCGTCAGGTCGTGCGGTACGCTCAGTGCACTCGGATGCTTATTAACACCTATTCGTTGTGCATTAAAAAAGGCGCTATAAGCGCCTTTTTTATCACTTTCGGCCCAACTCATCGACGAAAATAAGGAACTAATTTCGCCTGACGAGTGCGGCATAACGTTAAAATCTGCCGTTTTTCCATCGCGCTAGCCGTATGCCAAGCAGTAATTTCTGCCAACGTACGCCCACAGCCTAGACAAACGTCGTCCTCGTTTAAGCAACAGTTGCGCACGCAAGGTGATTGCAACTCATCATCACTAGGCACAGGGCGGTCACTCATGGCTTAGCCTTTAACGTAACTTAACGGCAAATCCAACACTTCAACCGACAAACTCGCCTCAACCATAGCCGCAATCGCATCGTAAACACCTTGGCTCAATGCCCGCTTTTGTTCCTCAGTTCGTCCGGGTAACAGCCTGATAGTAATATGTACAAAGTCGTCAGCTTCAGGCGCTCCAAGCCGAAAGAACTCATACGCCCGCGCACGCGTTTTAATCGCCATCGGATTGAACAAGCCACTGGCTTCAGTGGCTTGGTGGGCGCATTTAACTAACTCCGCCTCGGCAACCTGCTGCGCTACCGCTTGGCTGTATTCAATAATCACGTGAGGCATACGCTGCTCCTATTTCTATAGTGTTTGAATGATGCCGCTGATCAGGCCAATTAAGCCACCAAAAATACCGCCCCATACCACCAACCAACCTAAGTGACGACGGATCAGTTGCTGGACAATCTCTTTCACCATTTGAGGCGTCAGCTCATCCAGCCGCAGCGCTACAATCTGTTCTATTTTTCCGCGCAGATGCAGCATGGTGTCACCTTGCTGTAACTGTTGCTTCAGCAGCTCATTGAATTGCTCACCTTCAGCAATGTCGCTCAGTGACTGCTGCATCTTCTCAATAAAAGGCTGCTTCAATGGTGCTAACGCTTCCGCACCACCAAACATCGCCAACATGTTACCGAGCGATGATTGCGCCACCGTGTCCACTAAGGCATCAAACGCTGGCGCTAAGTCGATTTTATGCAACATGCCACTGATATCCAGCTTGGGTGCCGCCGACTGCTCAAGAAAGTTGTCGATATTCTGCTGATTAAAAAACTGCTCCATCATCATGGTGCTAATGGCACGTTTGAAGGCATCAAACCGCGCTGGGATCACACCAGAACCATAAAGGCCGGGCACCCTTTCAAACAACATGTAAATTGCCAGCCAGTTTGTCAGTGCGCCAGATAAGGCAAATAAACCGATACTGATCAAAATATTCTGCTGACATACGAGGCCAATCACCAAAAACAACGCCGCAACGAGGTTGGTAATCAGACTAACATTCACCTGCACTGGGCCAGATGCTTGAGACTGAGACAACACCATACTCCTACCTTGATAACAAACATCGCTATGTTAACCATGACATGCTACGAGTCAACTTCGCCATGACGATTTAAAAATCAATCGCCTGCGAACAGACTATTGCAAAGCCTTGTTAGTGGGTAAATGTCCACTAGCAATACAGCTTTGCCGATAAATCCTGTGCACCTTAGCAACTTAGCCGCTATGATGCTGTATCTACAAGCCTAAGGGATTGAAGTACACCTGTGAAAACATTAATCAACTTGTCACTGTCGCTATGTACCCTTGCTGCTATAACGGGTTGTGCCAGCAATACCGAGTTGGCACCGCTTGGACCAGTTACCGACGAATTTACCACGCAAATTCTTACCGATGGCACCAAGATGTTTACCTATCGTATCGACATGAAACGAGGTCACCCCAACGCCATCGCGGCTGATAACCGTCAATGGGCGCAGATGAACAACAGCCATAGCAACAGTCGCCGCGCCAGTGAACCAAGTTTACTGGAGTTGCATATGGTAGAAAACGTTAAACTGCGTCTACAACAAACTGGTTATTGTGCTGATAATTATTATGAATTATCACGCATGGTGATGAGAGAACATGCAGAATTGCGTGGAGAGTGCCACGAAGGGGCAAATGCCGAAGATAAATTAAAATTCCCGAATAAAAAATAACATTGTTAAATTTAACTTAATACTTTGCACAACGTTGTTTCTGGAATAAAAAAACGCGGAGCTTTATAGCACCGCGTTTTTAGCAAACTGTTAGTCAGTCTTAGCCGATAATTTGAACGTTTTCAGCTTGAGGACCTTTCTGACCTTGGGTCACAGTGAAGCTAACTTTTTGACCTTCGTCCAACGTTTTGAAACCGTCAGCTACGATAGCGCGGAAGTGAACGAAAACGTCTGGGCCCGCTTCTTGAGCGATAAAGCCGAAACCTTTGTCAGAGTTAAACCACTTAACAACACCAGTTACTTGAGACATAGTCTAAATTCCTGTAAATAAAACAATACTTAAGCCTTTGCGGCGGTGGAGCTGAAAATGCCGGTATTACTTATGTTTACAGGACGACACGGTCGAATTGAATACATAAAAATAAGCCCAACTTTCAAGCTATCCTGACTATAAATCATTCCCAAAATAAGTCAACTAACTTCAATGTCTACGGGAAGTTTTCGTACATATTTTTTATTAAATATTTATTGCAATCAGACTTTCTATTTAGAACGCTGAAAAATATCTATTTTAAAATCTATTTCGCAAATTAACCCGTTTAACTTCAATGTGTTTTTTTGCTGTTCAGAAAATTTCCAAGCGTATGGCGTCATTTGCAAAAAAGCACCACAAATGTCACCAGCGGGTAAGTCCATCGACCATTGCAAGCGCTCCTCATGCAGCAACTTAAAGCCTGACAATTGAGCTTGTCGCTCCGGATGTGGTCGCGGCTGCTCATAAATCAACTCTTTCACCGCAAAATGATGCTTTGGGCCAGCAGATACATTGATCACAATGCCTTTATCGGCGCAGATACGTGCAAGCTCATCATCACTGCCGGGGGCAAATATCCGCAACACCAAATCAGCAACGCCTGCGGCGAGCGGCAAATCAAACGCACTTGCCACCGCAAACTGAATATCGTTATAACGTTTGGCGGCATAGCGAACCGCCGCACGTGAGATATCAACCCCAATAACATCATGTTGCACTTGCTGCTGTAAACGAGAGGTGTAGTAACCTTCACCACAGCCCAGATCCACAGTGCATTTTGGGTGCAGCTCAAACTGTTCAATCAACGCGAGGATACGGTCAATCAATGGTTGGTAATGACCGCTGTCCAAAAACTGCCGACGCGCCGCCATCATCTCTTTGTTATCGCCTGGATCTTTACTGTTTTTCTTGTTCACCGGTAACAGATTGATATAGCCCTCTTTGGCAACATCAAAGTTATGCCCTCGCTCGCAGTGCCAAACATGGCTGCTGTGATTTAAAGGCTGCTGACATACCGGACACCGAAAATACATATTTCACCTTGCTATTCAATGAGAGAGCTTTTCCCCTCCTCTCCCACCATCATGTTTACTAACTCTGTTAACTCATCAGAAGCTAACATTTCATACAATGCTAAGCGCTGGGCATCTTGGCGTCCAAGACTGCAGTTGGCACTTTGGCCTAAGTTGCCGCGCTCCATTGCCACGCAGTAATGGCGATATACCCACTGCCGCTTGGCTTCTAATTGTTGCAGCAACTTGTCTATTGTCTGCATCAAGCTGGGCACTTGCACCAATGCGGTTTGCGTTGCAAAGGCTGTCAGTTCGCTATTGGCCTGCAATAGCTCGCTAAGCTCTAACACCAGTTGATTGGGGGCGGCAGTATAATCAAATGGTTGGTTAAGTACAGCCTTCGCGTGACTGATAGCACTGGGTTCACTGGTCAGATACTGGTCTTGCTCCAATGACACTAAGCTAAGAAAAGGCTCATCCATGTGTATCAGCAACCGCTCGTCTTGTGGGATGAACGTTACATCGATGCCCTGCTTTAACTGGGAAATGCAGGCATTTTTGCTCACTTTTAGCGCTTGATATACTCGACATCCCTGCCCGATGCTACGCGCGATGCTCGACACGGACACGGACACGGGCGCTGCGGCACAAGGAGACTCCGCATAAAAGCAGGGGTGTAACCGCAAGTTCACCGCCAATGCAGGGGGTTGCTCGCTATGTCTTACGATGATTTCGCAAATCGCCGTATTAGTGGCTTCGAGTAACAGCAGGTCATTGATACCGATAATCGGTAATATCTTAATACGACACGGCTGCAGCACATCAATCAGCTGCGGTGTCGACAATCGGTGTGGCAACATTCTAATCCATCAGAACTCATACTACTCAATACATATCACCATACACTGAATTGCGCCGCTTTGCGTTAGCGAGTGACTTACTATATGAATCAGTTAGCAAAATGAAGCATCGGAATTTTTCACCCACTTTGGCAAAAGTGGTAGACTGTCACAAATTTTCTGTATGAGTTGCAACTATGACGCAAGCGCCGCACGGAGCGAGCATATTTTGGCACGATTATGAAACATTCGGTGCCAGCCCAGCCACTGATAGACCTGCGCAATTTGCCGGGATCCGTACCGATATGGATCTGAATATCATTGGCGATCCAGAAACGTTTTATTGCCAAATTGCTCCCGATTATCTGCCTGCGCCAGAAGCGATTTTAATTACCGGAATCACGCCACAATTGGCCAACAATAAAGGCATGCCTGAGACTGAGTTTATGGGCAAGATTCATGACCTGTTCAGTGTGCCCAACACGTGCGTTGCGGGTTACAACTCGCTGCGGTTTGACGACGAAGTCACTCGCTATGGTTTTTACCGCAACTTTATCGATCCTTACGCACGCGAATGGCAACACGGTAACTCCCGTTGGGACATCATCGATGTAGTGCGTGCCTGTTATGCTTTGCGGCCAGAAGGGATCAATTGGCCAACCCGCGAGGATGGTAGCCCAAGCTTTAAGCTAGAACATCTGACGGCAGCCAACGGTTTAGGCCATGAAAAGGCGCACGATGCGATGTCAGACGTCTACGCCACTATTTCACTGGCTAAGCTGATTAAAGCACGGCAACCACGTCTGTTTGATTACTACTTTAATCTGCGTAAAAAGCAGCGGGTCGCCGATTTGATTGACGTCCTTAATATGACGCCGCTGGTACACGTGAGTTCTAAAATCCCTGCCGCTAATGGCTGTGCGACTTTGATTGCACCATTGGCATATCATCCAACCAATAAAAACGCCATCATCTGCATCAACTTAGCAATGGACGTGCAACCACTGCTCGATTTAGACGTAGCACAATTGCGTGAACGGATGTATACCGCCCGCGCCGAACTTGCTGAGGATGAACTGCCGGTTGGCATTAAGTTAGTGCACCTTAACAAGTGTCCGTTTGTTGCACCCGCTAAGACGTTTACCGATGAGCGCGCAGCGGCATTAGGCTTTGATAAAGACTTTGCCCGTGAGCAGTTTAAACGCTTGAAGAGTGCCCAGTATCTGCGGCAAAAACTCACTGAGCTATTCGAAACGGAATCGTTTAAAGCAACGACCGACCCAGATGTGATGCTGTACTCAGGTGGTTTCTTCTCTCCGGCAGATAAAGCCAAAATGGAGATGATCCGTAATACGGCACCACAAAACTTAGCGGCACTTGAGCTAAACTTTGATGATGCTCGCTTGCACGAGATGCTGTTCCGCTACCGTGCACGTAATTATCCCAACACTCTTAGCGATGATGAAAACCGCAAGTGGGCGCAGTTCTGCCAACAACGTTTGAGCGATCCAGATTACGTACTGCGTATTGAGAACCTGTTGGAAGAAACTGCTGATAATGACAGCAAGCAAAAGTTGCTCAAGGCCTTGGTGCTTTACCTTCAGTCGCTTTAGCTGCATCATGCTTACCCAATTCCGCTCGGATAATCGAACATGCAAGACAGATTTATCAAGCAGATAAGCCTGCTCCCTGCCAATTTAGCCAGTGAGCTAGTGCCGTTATTAAACCAGCAGTTTTCTGGCCATCTTGATGCGCAACAGGTGGCCACCCTGCTGGACAACACTGGCTTAACCAAAGCCGAGTTGATGTTCCAACTGCTCAATATTGCCAAAGCGTTAGCGCTTGCGCCAATCAGCCATTTCTATGTTGGCGCCATCGCCGAAGGTAACAGCGGCGATATCTACATGGGCGCGAATATCGAATTGCCCGGTTGCGCCCTGTGCCACTCAGTCCATGCTGAGCAACACGCCATCAGCCATGCGTGGCTAAGTGGTGAAAGCGGCATTCGCGATATTTGGATCAACGCTACGCCTTGTGGACATTGCCGCCAATTTATGAACGAGTTAGTTGATGGTGGCAATATCAACATCCATCTTCCGGATACCCAAGCGCAAACTCTGCAATATTACTTGCCCAATGGCTTTGGCCCGAAAGACCTCGGGATCAACCTGCCATTAATGCAAAAACAGCAGCATGAGTTATATTGCGAAGACCATAATGATCCGCTGATTATTGAAGCCCTTGATCATGCCAGTTTGAGTTACTCGCCTTATAGCCATAACCACAGCGCGGTGGTGCTTGAGCTCGCTGACGGTCGTACTTACTCTGGCCGCTACGCTGAAAACGCCGCCTTTAACCCAAGCATGATGCCGATGCAGATGGCAATAGCCAGTCTGGTTCGCCACAATCAAAGCTTTGCCGATATTAAGCGCGCCTTGTTGGTGGAATCGTCCGTGGGCAAGCTGTCGTTGATTGATGTCAGCAGCGATGCGCTGCTGTCAGTATCGATGGTGCCGCTCGAACATATCGTGGCCGAACCCGTGTAACGCGTCGCACCAATAAAAAACGCAGGTCATTGGCCTGCGTTTTTTATTGAATGAATGGGAGTTACTTTTGCTGACACTTCTTCTGCCGCGCCATCAAGCTTGAGGTATCCCAACGGCTACCGCCCATGGCTTGAACTTCCGCATAGAACTGATCAACTAACGCTGTCAGTGGCAAAGTAGAGCCGTTGCGGCGCGCTTCGTTCAGCGCAATGCCTAGATCTTTACGCATCCAATCGACCGCAAAACCAAAGTCATATTCATCTTTTAACATCGTTTTATAACGATTTTCCATCTGCCAACTTTGTGCAGCGCCTTTGCTGATCACCTGCACCACTTTCTCACCATCCAGCCCGGCGTTTTGCGCAAAGCTCAATGCTTCAGCCAAGCCTTGCACAATCCCCGCAATACAGATCTGGTTGACCATTTTAGTCAGTTGACCCGCGCCGCTGTCACCCATTAACACCGCACTTTTAGCGTAGCAATCAATAACCGATTTGACTGATGCAAACACTTGCTCGTCGCCCCCAGCCATTACCGTCAGCACGCCATTTTCCGCACCAGCTTGTCCGCCAGAAACTGGCGCGTCGATAAAGCTGATCTGTTTATCAGCCAACGCTTGCGCTAACTCGCGTGCCACATCTGCCGAAGCGGTGGTGTGGTCAACAAATACTGTATTGGCAGCCATGCCGTGTACGGCACCTTCGGCACCGAGTATCAACTCGCGCAAATCGTCATCATTACCGACGCAGCAAAATACCATCTCTTGTCCTTGCGCTGCTTCCGCCGGAGTGGCGCAGCAGCGACCACCGTGTTGTGCGACCCAAGCTTCGGCTTTCGCGGCGGTACGGTTATATACCGTGACCTCGTGCCCATGCTTCAGCAAATGTCCCGCCATAGGATAGCCCATGACACCCAATCCCAAAAACGCCACTTTAGCCATTGGAAGTCCTTAATCTTTTATCGGTAAAAACAAAAGGCATTTGCCGAAACAAACGCCTTTTAAGATGAAGGGTTATTTAAGGATGCACATGGGCTTCCATTTCTACCCCGATTTTTTTGCGCATCTCCATCAAACGAATCGCCGAGTCACGCAGCTCAATATCTCGCGCTGTTTGCGGCACCCACTCTGGCACCTCAGTTGGCGATCCATGTTCGTCCACCGCTACCATGATCACAATACAATGTGTGGTCAGTTGGCGGTCGCAGAATTTAGGATCGCAGGCTCGCACATCAATACCAATATGCATTGAAGTACGACCGGTGTAGATTACCTTAGCGCCAACCTCAACAATATTACCAACGAGGATCGGTTTTACAAATCGAATGCCACCAGCATATGCCGTGATGCAATACTTGCCGCTCCAGCCTGCTGCGCAGGCATAAGCCGCTAAGTCGATCCATTTCATTACCGCTCCACCATGAACTTTGCCACCAAAGTTCACATCACCCGGTTCAGCCAAAAAGCGGAGGGTAATTTCTCTTTCCATACCGGCCATTAATGTCCTCTCATTGTCCCGTAGGCTTGACGCAATCGCGCTTACCGTTTGAGTGTATTCGAATTTATCGGTTAAGGAAATCTTTAGTAAGCTCCCTCGCATGAATCATCGACACTTATTGACTGCTGATAGTGAGATGCTCTCGCCGCACTTAGCACTGATATGAGTTGGCTATGCCATCATTAATCTTATGTGCTCTATATCCTTTATTATAAGTTGATATATGACTGATTATTGTACGGTAAAAACACAAAAGGCGAGCCGTTAGCTCACCTTTTCATTACCATTTATGGCTTAGACTTTTTTCAACAACAGTGAACCGTTAGTGCCACCGAAGCCGAACGAGTTACATAAAGCGTATTCCATATTCACTTGACGAGCGGTGTGCGGTACGAAGTCCAGATCACACCCTTCATCAGGATTATCCAAGTTAATGGTTGGCGGAACCGCCTGCTCTTGTAATGCTAATGCAGTGAAAATTGTTTCTACCGCACCGGCAGCCCCCAGTAAGTGGCCCGTCATCGACTTAGTTGAGCTTACCATCACTTTATTGGCCGCTGCGCCAAATACCGCTTTAACAGCTGCCGCTTCAGCTTTGTCGCCGGCTGGCGTTGATGTGCCGTGAGCGTTGATGTAACCCACTTGCTCTGGATTCAAGCCACCATCACGCAATGCATTAACCATAGCTGCTGCCGCGCCTTTACCGTCTGCTGGAGGCGATGTCATGTGGAATGCATCACCACTCATACCAAAGCCAACCAGTTCAGCGTAGATTTTGGCGCCGCGAGCTTTAGCGTGTTCGTATTCTTCGACCACCATGACACCAGCACCGTCGCCGATAACGAAACCATCACGGTCTTTATCCCAAGGACGGCTAGCTTTGGTTGGGTCATCGTTACGGGTAGACAGTGCTTTAGCTGCACCAAAACCACCAACACCTAACGGGCTAGTCACATCTTCAGCGCCGCCAGCAACCATAACATCGGCATCACCGTAGGCAATAGTACGCGCCGCAAAACCGATGTTATGCACGCCTGTGGTACAGGCAGTAGTCACAGCAAAGTTCGGGCCGGTCATGCCGTACATGATCGACAGATGGCCAGCAATCATGTTGATGATAGTGCTTGGCACAAAGAACGGGCTCACTTTACGCGGACCGCCATTCATCAACGCGGTGTGGTTTTGTTCAATTAACCACATGCCGCCCATCCCCGCACCAATAGCGGTACCCACACGGGTTGGGTCTTCTTGCACCATATCCAAGCCTGAATCACTGATAGCTTGAATACCGGCGGCCATGCCATACTGGATGAACAGATCCATTTTGCGAGCATCTTTTTTGCTCAGATACTGTTCAACATCAAAATCTTTTACAGAACCGCTAAAACGGGTAGTAAATTCACTGGCATCAAATTTGGTGATGGGAGCAATACCGCTCTTGCCAGATAACAATGCTTTCCAAGTGCTATCGACATCATTACCGACTGGCGTAACCAGGCCAAGCCCGGTGATCACAACTCGACGTTTAGTCACTTTAGTCACCTTTTCGTAGAATAAACCTGCGTCAGCAGCGTAGATTAGCTCAGAAATAACTTTAAGAGAGGCTGCCGGCGGGGAACACTATAAAATAGTGGCGGAACAAAAACAGGCGGCAAAGTTGCCGCCTGTTTTCTAGAATTCAGTATTACTGATTTTTTGAAACGTAATCGATCGCTGCTTGAACAGTAGTGATCTTTTCAGCTTCTTCATCAGGAATTTCGGTGTCAAACTCTTCTTCCAGAGCCATAACCAACTCAACGGTGTCCAGAGAATCTGCACCCAGATCGTCTACAAAAGAAGCAGATGCTTTAACGTCTTCTTCTTTAACGCCCAGCTGCTCAACGATGATTTTCTTTACACGTTCTTCGATGTTGCTCATTAGTTTTCTTTCCTATTCAAATTACGCACTTGCGTAAGATTGCGAGTAGTTTATTCGATTCAACCAACATTGCAAGTCCAGTTTTCGTGGTCTAACCACGAATTAGACTCCAATGGCTTAGGATTTAGGCACAATCCTGACTATATTAATTCGCCAATAAGCCCTTAAACCATATACATCCCACCGTTTACATGCAAGGTTTCCCCTGTAATGTATGCAGCGGCATCTGAGGCCAAGAACAATACGGTGTTAGCAATTTCTTGTGCCTGTCCCAGACGTTCCATTGGAACCTGCGACATGATGGCTTTTTGCTGTTCTTCTGTCAGCTCGTCCGTCATATCTGTCTGGATAAAGCCTGGTGCAACCGCGTTTACAGTGATCTGACGCGATGCAACTTCACGAGCAAGCGACTTAGTAAAACCAATCAAACCTGCTTTAGCTGCTGCATAGTTAGCCTGACCTGGATTGCCCATAGTGCCCACTACAGAACCAATGCTGATAATACGACCATGACGTTTTTTCATCATGGCACGCAACACAGGTTTAGAGAGGCGGAACAATGATGTCAGGTTAGTATCGATGATATCTTGCCATTCATCATATTTCATCCGCATCAACAAATTGTCACGGGTAATGCCAGCATTGTTGACCAGAATATCAATATCGCCGACTTTTTCCTTGATCGATTTAAACAATTCTTCGATAGATGCAGGATCTGTGACATTGAGCACTAAACCGTGGCCTTTGTCACCCAAATAGTCCGCAATTGCGGCGGCACCTTTTTCACTAGTAGCGGTACCAAATACGGTCGCGCCCGCAGCAGCCAAGGTGGTTGCAATTGATTTTCCGATGCCACGGCTAGCACCGGTCACCAGTGCCACCTTGCCAGATAAATCGATAGCAATACTCATGTAAACTCCTGTTATTCAGTGATCGCAGTTAACGATGCGTAATCATTAACTGGCTTAGCGCTCAGCGCCTTGCTGATACGTTTTGTCAAACCAGCCAATACCTTGCCTGGACCAACTTCAAGTATTTCTGTGACATCATCGGCCGCCATCAGTTCAACTGTTTCAGTCCAACGTACAGGGCTATACAGCTGACGAACTAAGGCGTCTTTGATGGCTTCAGCCGCATCTGGTGAAGCCACGTCCACGTTATTAATCACGCGAATGCTCGGCGCATTGAAGCTAACGTTAGCTAATGCTTCAGCCAATTTATCTGCGGCAGGCTTCATCAATGCACAGTGAGACGGTACGCTAACTGGCAGGGCAACGGCCATTTTGGCACCGGCTTCTTTACAAGCTGCGGCTGCACGCTCAACAGCATCTTTTTCACCAGCGATAACCACTTGCCCAAGGCTATTGTAGTTAACTGGGCTAACAACTGCGCCTTGTGCTTGTTGTTCACAAATTTTAGCAATGGTGTCGTTATCTAAACCGATAATAGCAAACATCGCGCCAGTACCCGCGGGGACCGCTGCTTGCATCAGCTGACCACGCAGTTCTACCAGTTTTACCGCATCTTTAAAGGCGATGACACCGGCACAAACCAGTGCTGAATATTCACCCAAACTGTGTCCCGCCATTACTGCTGGTGCAGCTTTGCCACTGGCTTGATAGGCGCGCCACAATGCGACACTTGCAGTCAACAACGCTGGTTGTGTCTTATCGGTTTCATTCAATGTTTCGGCTGGGCCGTTTTGCACCAATTGCCATAAGTCGTATCCCAACACTTCACTGGCTTCAGCAAAGGTGTCAGTAACTATCGGAAAGTGTTCCGGCAAATCAGCTAACATGCCTACGGCTTGTGAGCCCTGCCCCGGAAATACGAATGCAATAGCGGTCATCTTTTTAACCTTATTCTTTGAAAATGGAATCTTAGAAGCGAACCAATGCGCTGCCCCAGGCAAAACCTGCCCCGAAGGCTTCAAGCAATAATAGCTGGCCGCGTTGAATTCTTCCGTCACGTACCGCCTCATCGAGAGCAATCGGTACTGACGCCGCTGAAGTGTTACCGTGCTTACCCACAGTCACCACAACTTTATCCATGCTCATGTCGAGCTTTCTGGCGGTGGCGGCGATGATGCGTAAGTTAGCTTGGTGTGGCACTAACCAATCAAGTTCAGATCTATCGACTTGGTTGTGTTCTAAAGTTTCGGTCACTAAGTGTGAAAGTTGCGTTACCGCGACCTTAAATACATCGTTGCCTTTCATGGTCATGTAGTGATTAACAGATTCGCTATCACCATTACGTGCTGGGAACGCACATTTCAGCAGATCACCTTGACGGCCGTCAGCGTGCAAATGGGTTGATAGAATACCCGGTGTATCACTGGCACCCACAACAACCGCTCCGGCACCATCACCGAACAGGATGATAGTACTGCGGTCAGCCGGATCGCACAGACGTGACAACACATCGGCGCCAATGACCAAGACTTTCTTAGCGGTGCCCGCTTTAACGAATTGATCAGCCACTGATAACGCATATACGAAACCAGAGCATGCTGCCGCAACGTCAAACGCAGGAATATTGTTAACCCCGAGCATGGCTTGAATTTCACAAGCAGCGGCAGGGAAAGCATTTGCCGCACTGGTGGTGCCACAAACGATTAAATCAAGTTCAGAGGGATCGATACCCGCCATCTCAATTGCCTTGAGAGCGGCTTGATGCCCCATAGTGGCGACAGACTCGTCACCACCGGCGATGCGGCGCTCAGAGATACCTGTACGTTCAACAATCCACTGGTCACTGGTTTCCACCATCTGTTCCAGATCCTGATTGCTACGCACCTGCGCCGGCAAATAACTGCCAGTACCAAGAATTTTTGTGTGCATAAAGAGAAATCAGCTGTTTATGTCTAAGAGAATCGACTCGAGACGAGAACTAATCTGGTCAGGAAGACGACGTGTAGCTTCGGTCACAGCCAGGCTGATTGCCTGCAAGTATGCGGATTGATCCGCATTCCCATGGCTCTTGACAACTATTCCGCGCAATCCTATCAGACTTGCACCATTATAGTGGTCGGGGTTCATTTGTCGCAGTACTCGCGAAATGCTAGGTGCTAATAATTTCGCCAACAATCTGACAAAGAAACCCTGCTTTAACCCTTGCTTTAGTTGATGTACCAACAGACGGGCGATGCCCTCTGAGGTTTTTAAGGTGATATTGCCGACAAAGCCATCACAAACAATGACGTCCACTTTGCCGGTATACAACTCATCGCCTTCAATAAAACCATGATAGTTGATTTCTGGCGTATGCTGCAGCAGCTGAGCAGCTTGCTGCACTTGTCCGTTACCTTTGCACTCTTCACTACCAACATTCAGCAGCGCTACCGATGGTCGCTGTTGCTTGTTAATCACTTCACATAGTACCGAGCCCATCACCGCGAACTGAAATAAGATATCGGCATCGCAGCTGACATTCGCGCCTAAATCCAATAGATAAAGCGGCTTATTGTTGACTGTCGGTAAACGGGTCACCAACGCTGGACGTTCAACACCGGGTAAAGTACGCAGCACCACCTTTGACATGGCCATTAATGCACCGGTATTACCTGCGCTCACGCAAGCGTCCGCCTCACCATCTTTGACACATTCCAAAGCTAAGCGCATCGAGCTTTGCTTTTTGCAGCGCAAAGCCACCACAGGACGTTCATCCATGGCAACGCATTCATCGGTATGTTTGATTGTGATTCGGCTACGGTAAGAGGCACCGCATTCTTGAAGAAGAGGTGTTATCTGGTGTTCATCGCCAACCAGAACGAGTTTGAGGTGTGGATATAATCGAAGTGCCTGCATTGCAGCAGGCACTGTAACGTGGGGGCCATGATCGCCACCCATCACATCCAACGCAAGCGTCAGATCTGTCATAAGACAATCAACAAATTACTTGTTGATTACCTTTTTGCCACGGTAGTAACCGTCAGCAGTCACACAGTGACGACGATGAATCTCACCGCTGGTCGCGTCTACTGACAGCTGAGCAGTGCTCAGAGCATCATGAGAACGACGCATTCCGCGCTTTGAACGTGATTTTTTATTCTGTTGAACAGCCATTGATCTGTCTCCTGGATTACTTGCTCTTCAGTTTTTCTAACACTGCAAACGGATTCGGACGCTCTTGCTGAGCTTCTTCGATCTCGCCTACGGCCATATCTTTCGAACCTAGATGACATTCTGCAACGTCATGCGAAGGTACTAAAGGAACGGCCAGCATCAATTCATCTTCAATTAAACTGTGAAGACGAACCTCACCAATCTCATCGCACTCAATAGGATCGTACGCATCCGGGAGCTCATCGATTTCTGCCTGTGTCCTACAAGGACTAAAGCAAAATTCAACTGCCGCCTCAGTGGTAAATAGTGTCATGCAGCGTTGACATAACAGAGTGAGCTCCGTCACAGCCTTCCCTTTCAGGTAGACTATCCCCTGTAAATCTACACCACACTCAAGTGACACTGCCACGTCGGAACAGTTGCCGGCACATAAATCAGCTAATCTTTTCAACGTTTGCCCTGGAACAACACCTTCGTAAACGAGGCGGCTCGTAGCAGCGCGGAGAGGATCAATTGAAACCGGTATCTTTACTGTTTGCATAAGCAGGCGCGCATCTTATAGTTTGACGCCCTTTGAGTCAAAGAAAATCTCGCGAGTCCACTCACAATTATCAGTGAATACGCTGTTCCGCGACTTCAAGGGCCGAAATTGACGGACGCTAATTTTACTCAAGCGAGTTAGCCCACACAAGCACCAAGCGAGCAAAATCACGCCAATTAATGCTGATCGGGTGCCATTTATGCTGTGATTGCATTCATCCACGACTCACGCAACAATATATGCCTTTGCTCTTAGCCTTAATCTTCATATGTCCGCCACACAATCACCCAAGCTCGTATTAGCTTCTACATCCACGTTCCGCCAAGCATTGTTGCAAAAACTATTGCTGCCGTTTGAATGCTGCGCGCCAAATGTGGATGAAACACCGCTACCCAATGAAACCGCCATGGCATTAGTAGCCCGCTTAGCCGCAGCCAAAGCACTAGCGGGGGCAGATCAATATCAAGATGAGGTGTTAGTGATTGGTTCAGATCAGGTAGCGGTCATTGATGGACAGATTGTTGGTAAGTCGCTTACTGAAGCAAAAGCTATTGCGCAACTGCAAGCCGCATCAGGTAAAGCCATCACCTTTTATACCGGATTAGCACTTTATAATAGTGCCACCAAACACACAGAAACTGAGGTGGATACTTTCACGGTGCAGTTTCGCCAATTAACCGACGCACAAATCCGTTACTACGTTGCCATCGAACAGCCACTATATTGTGCAGGCAGCTTTATGTGTGAAGGATTAGGCATTGCCTTATTTGAACGCATGGAAGGCAAAGACCCTAACAGTCTGATCGGCTTACCGCTCATCACCTTGGTAAAGATGCTTAACCAGCAAGGGGTGGACGTACTCAATCCGGCGAGTCTTACCGCCTAGGCTAAACTCTGCGAGCCAGAAAACAATAAAGCGTGCCAAGGCAAGCTTTATTCATAATAACAGGTACAACTAGGCGCTGCTGATCTGTCACGTTTGATTTTATGCTCAAATAAAACGCGTGATGAACGAGGCGCGGTCCGCTTACTTAGTAAACTAAGCAAGCAGGATTCAACAAAGGTCACAACAGTTAGATATATGCTAACAGCTCTAACGGTTGATGAATCACCGCTTTAGGCTGACAGCTCAGCAGCTTTTGCTCACCGTGCGCGCCGTAAGAGACGCCCACCGCTGCCAACCCAGCGCGGTTCGCCATTGACAGATCAAGCTGCGAATCACCCACCATCATACTTTTATTGGCCGCCACACCTGTCACGTTCAACAGTTGCTGCAACATGTCGGGATGAGGCTTAGATTGCGCTTCATCGGCGGTACGGCTGAGGCTGAAGAAACGGTCTAACCCCGTTTGTACTAACATGCGGTCCAGGCCAACACGTGACTTACCAGTAGCCACCGCTAATTGGATATCACGCTGTTGCAATTCGGTCAGCAGCTGTTCGATACCATTAAATAACGGCAAGGGTTCATCAGCTCGGCGTAAAAAATGGTACCGATAACGCAGTTGCAACGCCTCTAACGTGGTTGAACCCACTCGAGGAAATAACTGTTTAACCGCCTTTGATAGCGAAAGACCAATCACATCACGACACGCTTGCTCGCTAGGAGCTTCCAAGTCTAAGTCATGTGACATATCTTGTAGACAGTCGATGATACGGCCGATGGAATCCATCAGCGTTCCATCCCAATCAAACACAACTAATTGGTATGCACTTTGACTATTTGAGGCGTACGACACAATCCGCTCCTAACACTTCTTCAATTTATCGAGTAACTGTTGCAACTCATCATCTAATCGCGCTTGCACTTCCATCACCTCTTCGGTGCCTGGATGAGTAAAGCGCAATTGTGCCGCATGTAGGAACAAGCGGTTTAAACCGAGGGCTCGCATGCTATCATCAAACGCTTGTTCACTGTATTTCTCGTCACACGCAATCGGATGACCCACATATTGGCAATGCACTCTAATTTGGTGCGTACGACCAGTCACAGGGCTTGCCTTTACTAAGGTACCTTGCTCATAGCGCTGCATAATACGGAAATGAGTTTCCGACGGTTTACCTTCCGCGTTAACGCGCACGATGCGCTCACCGTGCGGCAAGGTAATTTTTAACAAGGGGGCCTTCACCACACGATCGTGGGCTTGCCAAGCGCCGCGCACCAAAGCTAGGTAATCTTTCTGCATCTGTTTGTTGCGCAGTTGATCATGTAGATGCCGCAGCGCGCTACGCTTTTTAGCTACCAATAACACGCCAGAGGTTTCTTTATCGAGACGGTGCACTAGCTCAAGAAACTTCTGTTCCGGCCGTAACGATCGCAAGCCCTCAATCAGACCATAATCCACCCCACTACCACCGTGCACTGCAATGCCTGCTGGCTTGTTCATTACGATGAGGTGTTTGTCTTCAAACAGAATACGTTCTTCAAGCTGAGCAACGCGATGCAGATGCGGCGATGGCGCAGTACGCGGATCACTTTCGCTAACGCGCACTGGCGGAATACGCACTACATCACCGTCCTGCAGTTTGTACTCAGGCTTGATGCGTTTTTTATTGACCCGCACTTCCCCTTTACGCACGATGCGATAGATCATGCTTTTAGGCACGCCTTTTAACTTCGCTAACAGGAAGTTATCGATACGTTGGCCGGTATTGTCTTCGTCGATGGTCAGCATCTGTACTTGCTGAAACTGAGATTCGTTGTTGGTCATCTTTTTCACTGAGGAAAGTAAAGCGCCTTATTGTACATGAAGTCGCGGGATTTCATTGCTCTAATTTTTTAATTCAGCTATATTTCAGCAGCTAACAGAAACGTGACTGCTTGATTTTTTAGCATTCTAATCTGTTTTGCACTGTGGGCAAGAGAAGTAAAGTTTAAAAACTATGGTCGCATGTCATTGATATGCAGGCTGTCGCTGAACACAAATGACATTTATATAGTGTTGACAGTCAAACCTGAAAAACAATTAGCATTTCATACTTTTATCTTGGCTTGCTCTACAATGAAACGAATATATTAATGTTAACCAGTTATCGAACGACACATATCGCCTTTGGCATTACTGGAACAATTTAACGAATTTATGGGGTTGGTTGACGTTTAACAACGAATTCCTTGTTTTTGTCACTATTGAAAATAAGCCATAAATAGGAAGCTACACGCAGCGACTGCGTCTAACAGCAATGAGCTCCTTTGCCTGGGTTCCAACCGTGAGGTTGCGAGCAGAGTCCCAAGGCCCGTAATGTAGCGCTAATGTGCCGTTTAGATGACCAAATAGAAGATTATTGTCATCATGAAACGGATGCTTATTAACGCAACTCAATCTGAAGAGTTGCGCGTTGCCCTAGTCGATGGGCAGCAACTTTATGATCTGGATATCGAAAGTCCAGGTCACGAACAGAAAAAAGCGAACATCTACAAAGGTAAAATCACCCGCGTAGAACCTTCTCTCGAAGCTGCTTTTGTTGACTATGGCGTTGACCGTCATGGCTTTCTGCCTCTCAAAGAAATCGCCCGCGAATACTTCCCACAAGGCTATACCTTCCAAGGTCGTCCTAACATCAAAGATGTGGTCAAAGAAGGCCAAGAAGTTATCGTGCAGATTGATAAAGAAGAACGCGGTAATAAAGGTGCAGCACTCACCACCTTTATCAGCTTAGCGGGTTCTTATTTGGTATTAATGCCAAACAATCCACGTGCAGGCGGCATCTCTCGTCGTATCGAAGGTGACGAGCGTACTGAGCTGAAAGAAGCCTTGTCTGAGCTTGAAGTGCCAAACGGTATGGGGCTGATTGTTCGTACCGCTGGCGTAGGCAAAGCCTCTGGCGAACTGCAATGGGATTTAAAAGTCCTGCTGCACCATTGGAACGCTATTCAAGAAGCAGCAAACAGCAAAAGCGGCCCATTCTTGATCCACCAAGAAAGTAACGTCATTGTACGTGCTATCCGTGACTATTTACGTCGCGATGTGGGCGAGATTCTGATTGACCATCCACGTATTTATGAAGACGCCAAACAGCACGTATCACTGGTACGTCCTGACTTTGTAGAGCGTGTAAAACAGTACAAATCAGAAGTGCCATTGTTCACTCACTATCAGATTGAGTCGCAAATTGAGTCAGCCTTCCAACGTGAAGTGCGCCTGCCATCTGGTGGCTCAATCGTGATTGACCCAACTGAAGCGCTAACCTCTATCGATATCAACTCTGCTCGCGCCACTAAAGGCGGTGATATTGAAGAAACCGCGCTGAACACCAACTTAGAAGCAGCCGATGAAATCGCACGCCAACTGCGTTTGCGTGACCTCGGCGGCTTGGTGGTGATCGACTTCATTGACATGACCCCAGTACGCCACCAACGCGAAGTTGAAAACCGTCTGCGTGATGCCGTACGTCACGACCGTGCCCGCGTTCAAATCGGCCGTATCTCACGCTTTGGTTTGATGGAAATGTCACGCCAACGTCTGCGTCCATCTTTGGAAGAATCAGCTGCACACATCTGCCCTCGCTGTCATGGTCAAGGCACCATTCGTGGTACTGAATCATTAGCGCTGTCAATTCTGCGTTTGATGGAAGAGGAAGCGATCAAAGAGAACACTGCCCAAATCGAAGCGATTGTGCCAGTTGACGTTGCCGCCTTCCTGCTGAACGAAAAACGCAAAGCGATTCGCATCACTGAAGAACGTCACGACGTTGAAGTGTATATCATTCCAGATGCGAACATGACCACCCCCGACTACCGAGTGGTGCGTCATCGTACTGATGATGAAATTGACGAAGCAAGCTACGCGCGAGCTGAGAAGCCAGAAGCCAAACTGTACGAACCACGTAAACTGGAACGAGCTGCGGCCCCTACTCCAGCACTCAGTGGTTTTGCTACACCAGCCAAGGCTGACGTAGAAGCCAGTGCGAATAAAGCGTCTGCCGCAAAAGCAGCTAAACCTGCAGCGACCCAAGCCAAAGCCGCTGATGCACAACCAGGCTTGTTAGCCCGCTTCTTTAGCGCACTGTCATCTATCTTCTCTAGCGAAAGCAAAAAAGAAGAAGTAGAGCTAGAACGCAAACCACAGCAGAACAGCCGTAGCAACAACAATCGTAACCGCAATAATGAGCGTAACGATCGTCGTCGTAAGAACAACCGCAATGGCAAGCAAGCTAGCGATGTTGATAACAAAGATAAATCAACAGAAGAAAGCAAAACGGATAAGCCAAACAACAACAGCAGAAGACGTAATCAGAAAACTGATAACGTCAAAGCTAATCGTAATGAGCGCACAGCAAAAGCTGCTGAAGTTACTGCGAGTGATGAGGTAAAAGACACTGCCGACAACGCACAGCCGCAAAAAGAAGTGGTACGCGAACGTCGTCAGCGCCGCAACATGCGTCGCAAAGTACGCTTCGACCAAGATGCTCCAGCAACCAATACTGAAGCAGCGGCCGTTGAAACTGCACCAGCTAGCAACAATGAA
Source organism: Shewanella sp. (assembly GCF_048265805.1). Classification (GTDB taxonomy): domain Bacteria; phylum Pseudomonadota; class Gammaproteobacteria; order Enterobacterales; family Shewanellaceae; genus Shewanella. Next base: position 29,908 of record NZ_JBLXAT010000025.1, read on the forward strand.
ACCGTTGCGAAAACTACTGACAAACCAGCAGAAAAAGCACAAGAGAAACCACGTCGTAATCGTCGTAACAACGATGATAAGCGTCAAGAAAAAGCCGTAACCACTGACGATAGCACTACCGAAATTGCCGCAGTGGTTACTGAGGTAGCAGCCACTGAGCTTAACGGTGCGGAAAGCGACACAGTGACAGCAGTTAAAGCCGCTACCGTTGACAACGTAGAGGTTGAAAGCGCAGATGCAAATGCCGAAGATAGCGCCGACAACATCGATGAAAACGGCCGTGAAAAACGCGAAGGCCGCCGTAATCGACGTAGCCCACGTCATCTGCGTGCTGCCGGTCAACGTCGCCGTCGTGAAAACGAAGAACAACAAGGTGAAGACAACGCGGAATCTGTTGCGCAAACAACAGCTGATGAAAATACTGCCAACGCGTCTGCACCCGTAGCCGCAAAAGCAGAAGTTGAAGTCGCAGTAAAAGCTGACAACAGCGTAGCGGTTGAAGCTAAAGCAGAAGCGGCACCAGCCAAACCTGCGGCAGAGCCTGTAGCTAACGAAGCTAAAGCAGAAGCGGCAACAGCCAAACCAGCGGTAGATCCTGTAGCTAACGAAACTAAAGCAGAAGTAGCACCAGCCAAGCCTGCGGTAGAGCCTGTAGCTAACGAAACTAAAGCAGAAGCAGCACCAGCTAAGCCTGCGGTAGAGCCTGTAGCTAACGAAACTAAAGCAGAAGCAGCACCAGCCAAACCTGCGGTAGAGTCTGTAGCTAACGAAGCTAAAGCAGAAGCAGCACCAGCTAAACCTGCGGCAGAGCCAGCAGAGAAATTAGCAAGTAATGCTTCAGCGCCAATGGCTAAGCCTGCATCTGTAGCAGCAGCGAGCAAACCTGCTGTTGCTACCACTGCGGCGGTAGCTGCTGAGCCTACAGCCGCCGCACCAGTGGCAGCTAAAGCGCCGCGTGCTAGCCGTTATCAATCGATGATTGGGGCGCAAATGACTAAGCCTGAAGTCGAACAACGTGAAAATGTTGCGGTACCGCAAGGTCATGAATATGCGTCTAACGGCCAACAAGTTGCGCCAAAAAGCCCACGCGCTAATAGTGCCTCGTCAGATATGGCTAAGCCTGAATAGCTGACCCACTAGCGTTGCAAAGCCATGCCTCTCGGCATGGCTTTTTTATTTGATGTGTTTCGCACTTTTTAAACATTCGTCAATCTGCTAGTATGCGCGCCCTCTAAGTCACCCTTTCAGATTGGAATCCTTTAACCACATGTTTGAGTTAAATCGCCACAAATCTGCGAGCGTACGCGCCGACGTACTCTCTGGCCTAACTGTCGCTATGGCCTTAATTCCAGAAGCCGTCGCGTTTGCTTTTGTCGCCCACGTCGCTCCTATGGTTGGTCTGTATGGCGCATTCATTATGTGCTTAGTGACCGCCGTGTTTGGTGGTCGCCCAGGCATGATCTCTGGTGCCACCGGTGCAATGGCCGTAGTAATGGTAGATCTGGTGGACAGCCACGGCTTGAGTTATTTACTGGCGGCGGTGGCCCTTGCTGGCGTATTCCAACTACTCGCAGGCGTATTTAAGCTAGGTAAGTTTATTCGTATCGTACCTACGTCAGTCATGGTGGGCTTCGTTAATGGCTTAGCGATTGTGATCTTCCTTGCGCAGATCGGCCAATTTAAAACCAAAGGCCTTGATGGTGAAATGCATTGGCTAGCAACGAGTGACATACAACTGATGTTAGTATTGGTGTTGGTCACGATGGCGATTGTGCACTTCTTACCAAAACTCACCACGGCAGTTCCTGCCTCACTGGTCGCTATTCTCGCTGTGACAGGCATAGTGCATGGATTCGACCTTGATACGCGTACCGTCGTGGACTTTCTCCGCAATATGAGCGGTGATGAGGCCTCCACCATTGCCGGTTCGCTACCAAGCTTTAATCTTCCTGCAATTCCAACGAATTGGGAAACCTTATACGTTGTGCTGCCCTACTCGGTGATCTTAGCGTCAGTTGGCTTGATTGAGTCACTATTGACGCTCACCGTCGTCGACGAGATGACCCAAACCCGTGGCCAAGGCAACCGTGAATGTTTAGCACAAGGTGCTGGTAACGTTGTCAGTGGTTTCTTCGGCGCTATGGGCGGTTGTGCCATGATTGGCCAGTCGATGATTAACGTAAACTCCGGCGGTCGCGGACGGCTATCGGGGATTACTGCCGGTTTAATGCTGTTGGTATTTATCCTGTTTGCAGCCAGCTTTATTGAGATGATCCCATTAGCGGCCTTAGTTGGCGTGATGATGATGGTAGTATTAGGCACCTTTGAGTGGGCCAGCTTCAAGATGATGCGCAAAGTGCCTAAACACGATGCCTTTGTGATCATACTAGTGACTATTGTGACCGTTTTTACCGACTTAGCCATTGCAGTATTCACTGGGGTGATCGTGTCGGCGCTGGTGTTTGCTTGGCAACATGCTAAGCATATTGAAGCCAAGCGCACCGACGCTGACGGCCATACGTTATATCAACTGAAGGGCCCGCTGTTCTTTGGCTCAACCTCCTCGTTCCTTGAGTTATTTGATGCCGAGCAAGACAGCGATGATGTGGTGATCGATTTTGGTCGCTCACGAGTGTGCGACCATTCTGCACTAGAGGCCATTGATACCTTGGCCGAGCGCTATGTCAAACTCGGTAAGAAACTACACCTACAACACCTGTCTGAAGACTGTAAAAAGCTACTCACAAAAGCGGGTGATTTGGTGGAAATCGATCTAGGTAGCGACCCCACCTATCGCGTAGCCGATGATAAGCTGGGCTAACCTATAGTTCACGCTGCAGATACTACAAGGGAAGCCACATCGGCTTCCCTTGTGATTATTGAGGCATCCAAGCGCTTAGGCTTTAAGATAACTGCGGTATTGCTGCCGAATCTTTGCCACTTTCGGATTAATCACCACCGCGCAGTATGGCTGCTGCGGATGACGCGCGAAATAATCGAGGTGTTCCTGCTCCGCACGATAAAACGTCTGATAGGCGCTAATCTCGGTGACTATCGGCGCATCAAACACTTGTTCAGCGGTCAGGTCGGCAATCACTTTATTGGCAATATCCGCTTGCTCAGCATTGTGAACGAAAATCACCGAACGATATTGGCTTCCAACGTCGTTTCCTTGGCGATTCAATGTGGTTGGATCGTGGCTGGTAAAGAAAATCCGCAGGATCTCCTCATAACTGATCACGGTGTCGATAAATTTGATCTGCACCACTTCAGCATGTCCCGTATCGCCCCCGCACACTTGACGGTAATCCGCAGTTTCTGCCGTGCCACCAGCATAACCAGGCAATACTTCCAACACCCCTTCTATCTCTTTGAACACCGCTTCAGTGCACCAAAAGCAGCCACCGCCCAAGGTTGCTACGTTGTCGTTGTTCGTGCTTACTTCATCTGCAAGCGCTTCAAAAGTCATCGAAACTGAGTTGACACAATGACGAATATTTTTCTCGGTAAACTGCTCACCTTCAAACACATGGCCCAAATGGCCGCCACAAGCACTACAAGTAATCTCCACCCGCATACCGTCAGCGTCTGGCACCCGCGTGACTGCGCCAGCAATTTCATCATCAAACGCCGGCCAGCCACAATGCGCCATAAACTTGTGCTCAGACAAAAATAGCGGTGCACCGCACTTACGGCACAGATAACGGCCTTTGGCATGGTGATGATAATACTCGCCGCTAAATGGTCGTTCAGTACCTTTCTGCTCAATGACATACTGCTCAAACTCATTAAGAGGTGGCATGGATTTCATGAGGACTCCTGCTATAAAACATTAACTACCGCACACCAATTAACTGACTCACAATATCAACGGTGCTCGATGTGATTCAGATCACTTTACGTTGCCGCGCAACGGACATCAAGGTAGACTTGCCCCGCACTCACGCCCCGACTAAACCTTGTTCAGTCGTCACACAAGATGGTGGCTTACCACCGCAGCAGTGAATGGCACTTTTTAGAAGAGTATGACCATGAAATTAGAAACCATAGATTACCAAGCAGCCGATGCCCCACAGCGCTTTGTTGAGTCACTGCGTAATACTGGCTTTGGTGTATTAAGCAACCATCCGATAGCTCAACCGCTGGTGGAGCAAATTTATCGCGACTGGCAAGCGTTTTTCCTGTCGGACGATAAACAGCAATACCTGTTTAATCCGAGTACACAAGATGGATTTTTCCCTGCTAGCGTGTCGGAAACCGCCAAGGGTAATAGCCTGAAAGACATCAAAGAGTATTTTCATGTCTATCCTTGGGGACAAATACCCGCCGCGCTGCGCGACAACATTATTAACTACTACCAGTTGGCCAACCAACTTGCCGCCGAGTTGTTAGATTGGGTGGAGCAATATTCCCCCGCTGAGGTAGCGCAACATTATCGTGAGCCGCTGTCGAAGATGATTGCTGACAGCCAAAAAACCTTGCTGCGGATTTTGCATTATCCACCACTAACCGGTAGTGAAACGCCGGGGGCTATTCGCGCCGCCGCTCACGAAGATATCAATCTGCTGACGGTACTGCCGGCCGCCAACGAACCAGGCCTACAAGTGAAAGGCCGCAACGGCGAATGGATTGACGTCCCCAGCGATTTTGGCAACCTGATCATCAATATCGGTGACATGTTGCAAGAGGCATCTAATGGATACTTTCCGTCAACCACGCACCGCGTGATCAATCCGCAAGGCGCGGATATGCGTAAATCGCGTATCTCCCTGCCACTGTTTTTACATCCACGGCCAGAGGTGGAGCTTTCAGCGCGTTATACCGCCGACAGTTACCTAATGGAACGGTTGCGTGAGCTTGGGGTGATTTAACGCCAAACAGCGCCTACGGGCGCTTTTTTTTATTAGCTTTGCTAAAATATTGCAGTTAACAGATTTAGTAGGAAAATTAATCAGATGGCGATTCAATGGTATCCGGGTCACATGCATAAAGCCCGTAAAGAGATCGAAAAGGTCATGCCGCAGATCGATCTCGTTATTGAGGTGTTAGATGCCCGCATTCCGTACAGCAGCGAAAACCCGATGGTGGCGCAACTGCGTGGTGATCGCCCCTGCATCAAACTATTGAATAAATCCGACTTGGCCGACCCAGAAATCACCGCCCGTTGGATTGAATATCTGGAGCAAGAGCAAGGTGTTAAAGCGCAAGCTATTACCACGTTGCAACCCGGCATGGTAAAAAAGCTGCCCGATTTGTGCCGTAAACTGGTCCCCATTGAGGAAGGCAGTGTGAAGAACATTCGCACCATGATCATGGGCATCCCTAACGTGGGCAAGTCCACCATCATCAACCTGTTGGCTGGCCGCGTGATTGCTAAAACGGGTAACGAACCGGCAGTCACTAAAACGCAGCAACGCATTAACCTCAATAACGGCATTGTATTGTCAGATACGCCGGGGATTTTGTGGCCCAAAGTGGACAACGAAGCCAGCAGCTACCGCTTGGCTGTCACCGGTGCCATTAAAGATACCGCGATGGAATACGACGACGTTGCCCTCTTCGCTTGTGAGTATTTCCTTAACGCTTATCCGCAAGCCATGCAGGAACGCTTTAATCTGCCTGAACTGCCGCAAAGCGATATCGAGTTGCTAGAGGAAATCGGCCGTCGCCGTGGTGCTTTACGTGCTGGCGGTCGAGTCGACCTGCACAAAGCATCCGAAGCGGTATTGCACGACTATCGCTCGGGCAAGATTGGGCAGTTGTCGCTAGAAACTCCTGAGATGGCTGCAGCAGAAAAGATTGAAGTTGCCCAAATGCTGGCGGAAAAGGAAGCTGAAAAAGCTCGCCGTAAAGAAGAGATGAAACTGAAACACTCAGGCAAGCGTCATCAGGGGTAATCTGATTGAGCGACAGTATTTTTGTCGCTAAAACGCGCTAAAAAATAGCTGATAACTTCAGCTATCCCACGTTAAAACCTGTGTTAATATCGGCGGTACACTGTTCAAGGATGAATAAGGAACCGCCATGTCTTCTGGCACCACTTCACGTATTACACTGCAAGGCATCACTTTTAACTATTGGCTACGCTTCCAATGAATTGGATTAGCCATTGGTGTTGTAAGCTATTGGCTCAGCTATAGTGCTGGCCCCGCTGCTTCTGCATCTATGTACAAAAATTATGTCTATGAGTATCCAATCCTGTGGGGCATCTACTATCTGTTTAACGCCTTATGTTTCCCTTTTGGCTACTATGTTTACCAGCAAGTCATCCCTCGAATATTTGACCGCTATAAAAGTGAAGTACCACTGCCGCCAAATATTTTTAAAGTCGCCGAAGTGCTGATGGTACTGGTTTTTTGGAGCCTCTATTGGTTTTTGGCACTAGCGGGGTATATCTCAGACAAAAGAGCCAAACAACATCATGCTGAATCTCGACTCCAGCAACATCACTAACGGTTAAACGATCAATATGTGGCCTGCAGTTCATTGAACAGGCCATCAATCGCCTCTTCCAATAAATCGAGAACCCGCTCAAAACCATCGCTGCCGCCGTAATAGGGATCGGGCACCTCCACGGTACTGCCTTTACCAAATGCCATAATTAACGCCAGCTTATGCTGATACGCTTCCGGACAACGCCCCAGTAAATCAGCCAAATTCTGTTCATCAGCCGCCAAAATCAGGTCAAATTCGGCAAAGTCACTTTGCGTTAATTTGCGCGCGCGAATGCCACTAAAATCGATGCCTCGACGTTCCAATGCGGCTTGAGCGCGAATATCGGGTTGCTCACCTTGGTGATAATCAATGGTGCCCGCCGAATCAAACTCCAACGCCAACCCTGTATCTTGCGCTTTGGCTCTGGCAATCGCCTCAGCGGTAGGCGAACGGCAGATATTGCCCATGCAAACAAATAGAATTTTGCGAATGTTGGCGGTAAGTAGTGGCAACAAGTTAGTGCTCTCCGTTGTTAGAGGGTGACGCCGAGGTGGTGGCATCTCGAGATAATTCATAGTCAGATCTTACGCGAATAAAACGGGCAAACCTAGGTTTACCGCCTGAAGTGTAGCCGTTGTGGGCAAAGGTGATCCAACTGCCAATCACTGGCGGATGACGACGCTCGGCATCAGAAAAGCCAGTGCCGATCTTGAAACGTACTCCGTCACTCGTTTCCACCAGCAAAGAGCCCATCATGTCTTGATATTTGCCTTGGCCAGGCAGAATGGCCAACACCTTGGCCTCAGCATCATCAATTGGTTTCAATTTAAATAGGTAGGGACTACGGCCACTAACTAGCGGCGCGTCGCGCCGATGCAACACCAACCCTTCACCACCGCGCTGTACCACCTGTGCTAACTGTTGCTGCAACAGTTCAACGGTTTGCCCAACTTGTTGCGGGATCACTTTAAGGTAGGGCGTAGAGCCATCAAACAGGAGAAAGTGACGATAACGACGCTCAAAATTACCTGCTGCTGTAGGCGCATCAAACAACCAGTATTTCACCGTGTGCCAATCAGCTTCATCGCCTAAATCCCGTGCCAGCAATGACACTTTATCAAAACTGTTGTAGCCACCCCATAACTCACCTTCGAGTGGTTCATCAGGAAAACCTTGGGTAAACCAGGTTGGCGCATTGATACGCATGCCCGAACGGCTATATAACTGCTCGCCGTCCCAGCGAGCGCGCACACCATCCAGTTTTTCACTCACGAGATACAGTGACGGATCTTGCGGCTCGTCGGTTTGCCAAACTTTGGCTAATTCGGGTTCGGTTAACGTGGGTCGATAGCGATCGGGTTCTGTCCCTTGTGCTGCAGCGAATAGTGTGGAAAAAATCAACAAGCAATAGCATTTTACTAAATAACGCATAGTTGGCCTCCATGCCTTAATTATTTGTTAAGCCAGTCAAGTTGCAATAACACCTCACTAAACTGGGGCTGCTGTTCAATTCATTTGCCCCAGCAGCTCACTTACTAATACTGCACCAATCAACGGCGTTGAGGAAGCGATGACGACTAACCAATGGAGGTTATCAAGCAAAATCTGCGGTAATGCTTCGGCTTTATGCCCGCTATTTTCAATAAATTATGGTGCTATACTGGCGCGGCGTTGCGCTTTACCGTTAATCCAATTGCCACAGGATGTCAGCTATTCATTATGAAACCAGTTAATAATCACGGTATTAAACGCGTTGTTCGTGCGACGGGATTTTCAATAAAAGGCCTCAAAGCGGCGTGGCTACACGAAGCGGCCTTTCGACAAGAAAGTGTACTAGCATTCATCATGTTACCGATAGCTCTGTTGCTGCCGCTACCGACAGTAGAGCGATTATTGCTGATGATTACCGTCCTTATTGTGCTGATTGTAGAGCTACTTAATTCCGCCATAGAAGCGGTAGTCGACCGGGTTGGCGATGAAATCCACCCGCTCAGTGGTCGCGCCAAAGATATCGCCTCCGCGGCGGTATTTTTCAGCCTAGTGTTGTGTGGTTTAACTTGGGTCAGCATCTTATGGCCGCTACTGTTTTAGCATCAGCACACCATAAACACAGCCACGCTAACAGGATAGCATGGCTGTGTTATTAGAGCGGAGGCGTTCCACGCCTTAAGAAGTCAACCGCACGGCGAATTTCCGATAAGCGCTCGTTATTGGCTAAGTAGCTGATATAGACATTACGGCTAATGCTCGGCGCATTTTTCACCCAATGTAATACCCCTTTATCAATTTCTGTTTGCACCATGTTTTGCGGTAGAAACGCAGACCCGCCGTTATTAATCAAAAAGTCGAGTGCGATGCGCGCCGAACCCGTGTGCAACACAGGTAACGGCAGTTGTGCAAAATCTCTGGCATGTTGAATGTTAAACGCCGTGCCCCAATCCACTTTAATATATTGCCGAGCACTGAGCTGTTGGAGGTTATCCGCCGGTTCGCTCGCCACTAACGACAACACCACCTCACCTATCTGCAACAACTCAAACTCTTCCAATTTAGGCGGATCAAACGAAATAGCAATATCGAGCGTGCGTTCCATTAACTGTCGCGTTAGCACCGATTGTGTTAGCACCTCAGTTCGCAGGGAGATACCCATCATGCCTTTGTGGAGGTTTTGCAAAAACTCTTGTAAGAAGGCATCCCACAGATTCGGGGCAGCGCCAATGGCAAGTTGTACGGATTGATGTTGGCTCAGTGACACATCTTGCTTAGCACGTTCCCACGCCATTAGCACAGCTTCAGCATGCACTAACATACGTTCACCCGCCGGAGTGGGTTGAATGTTATTGCGCTGCCGCTCAAATAATTCTACCCCGAGGATTGTCTCTAACTGTTTGACACGAAAAGAAACCGCGCTGCGCGTTAGAAAAAGATTATCCGCCGCCTTACCAAAATGACGGGTATGAGAAACTTCCAAAAAAGTTTTAAGCAGATCGGTATCCATAAAATTCTTTCAACAAGGGGGTAAAATTTTTTTGATTTATTTACGCATAATACTAGCCAATACTCTGCTTGAAAATCTCCTGCTCAGGTAAATTTTACGAGGAATGAGACTATGTTAAGCACTACTTCTACATCCATGAACACAGCAGTTTTGGTGAATGCAGAAACTGCGACTAGTTTTTCATCTGATCGTCCATTTTACGATGACGCTAATTTTCCAAGAGGTTTCAAACGCTCAGGCGACTTTACCAACAAAGAAGCTGAGTTATTGGAAACTTACGGTGTCGCATTACGGGATTTAGCCAAACGCAGCCGTACGGCAATCAATGCCGAAGAACAGCACTTTGTTGATGTTGTGAACGGCCAAGCCAACGCGGAAACCACCTTAGAGAAACTGTGGCTGAAATACACTAAATTAGCCATGGGCAAGCCGTTCTATGCGGTGGTTGGTACTACGTTGATCAAAAGCAGCAGCCATGTGGCTGACTCCGTCGAAACGTTGGAAGCGGATATTGAACTGGCTGAAGACAGCGATGAAGCTGAAGTGAGTGAAGTGGACTAAGACGCGACTTAGCAAAAAGGAGACCTCAGGTCTCCTTTTTCATTATTAGCGTAAAGCGCAACTTAACGGCCGTCTTGGGCACGGCGCTTTTTAAAGTCCGAATCTTCGAGCCATTTTGGCCAATCGCGGTTGTGGGTCAAACGATCAATCACGTCGCTGATCAGCGTCAGATCTTGTTTCACACCATCCAGCTTCCAACTTGGGTTGTAGTCGTCCGCCGCTTGGTGATATTTGTGAGCTATATAATCTGGGTCGGTATCGCCCAAACTCATAAACAGCAATCCAGGCACGCCCTCTTTGGCAAACGCAAAATGGTCAGAACGGAACATCAAACCGTTTTGTGGACGTGGATCGGGTTTCACATGACGCCCCTGCTTCGCTGCAGCATCCGCCATATATTTTTCCAACTCTGACACGCCATCACCATAACGCAAAATGTAATCCACGCCTTGGCCCATGTTCATACCGTCGATATTCAAAAACGCCGCAATCTGTTTGGTTGGCATTGGCGGGTTTTCTGCAAAATATTGCGCACCAATAAGGCCTGTTTCTTCTGCGGTAAAGTTCGCAAAGATAACTGAACGATCCGGAGCGTCATCCCCCGTCAAACTCTTGAAGTGACGCGCTAAATCAAGCACACCAGCCACGCCAGACGCGTTATCAACAGCACCGTTATAAATCACAGGTTTGCCATCAACCAGCTCTTTACCGAGGTGATCCCAGTGAGCATGCATTATCACATATTCATCAGGATACTTAGTGCCACGCAACACACCCGCAACGTTGTGCGATTCAGCACGTTCAATACGGTTTTTCAGCGTCAGGTTAGCTTTCATATCCAACGGAATCGCTTTAAAGCCAGGTTTCTCAGCGGTGTGTTTGATTTGGTCAAAATCGATGCCAGCTTTGGCAAAAAGCTTTTGTGCCACATCATGTTGAATCCAGCCCATGATGCCGACTTTTGACATATTGTCGTGGTCATCCACTAAGGTAAAACGGGTGCTGGTGCCGCCTGCAGCGACAACATTCCACCCATAAGCCGCAGGGGCAGTTTCGTGCACGATGAATACCGCTTTAGCGCCTTGGCGTGCCGCTTCTTCATACTTGTAAGTCCAACGGCCATAGTAAGTCATGGCGTTGCCTTTAAACACATTAGGGTCTTGTGTAGCAAAGCCTGGGTCATTGACCAGCACAATCACGGTTTTGCCTTTTACATCAACCCCGGCATAATCGTTCCAGCCATATTCAGGCGCATTGATACCGTAACCCACAAAGACAACGTCGCTATCTTTAACGTCCACTTCTTCGGCTAACTGCTCAGTACGTGCGATGAAATCATCAACTAACTTAAAGCTCATGTCGCCAATACTAAGTTGCATGTCTTTGTTAAGCGGTGTAATTTTCGCCATCGGCACTTTCTGCAGAAAGTTTTTACCAAAAGCAGGTTGTAGGCCGATATCTTTAAACGATTTTTCTAGGTAGGTTAACGTTAGCATTTCGCCTTTAGACAGTGGCGCGCGGCCTTCAAACTGGTCACTGGCAAGCGTTTTAACGTCGTTGCGATAAGCTTGTTCATGAAACTGATACGGCGCGGCCTGAAGCACTGGTGTCAACATCAACCCCGCAATACCTAACAAAGAACGGAATTTCACTGCATGTTCCTTCATATTGTTATAAATAGGCATTCATTCTAGCAGCGAATAACCTCACGGCAATCGCCAGTTACGCATTGTTAGCCGCGAACATTTGAATTTTTATTCAAAAAATCGCGATGATAAGTACCACAATGCCAGTGAGTTTGAGCGAATTAAGCGAGATGAAATCGGGCAGCGACGCCTAAGACGGCTACACTAAAAATTGTAATTTGATGTTCCAGTCGCATTTATGGACAAAAATCCACGTTTAGGACTTTTTTATGACGTTATCTCTGCTGCAACAAGCAGCACAATATTTAAAAAAGGCATTGCCGCTAATGCTGAAGTACCAAATCCCTATTACTCCTACCAATTATGCGTTGTGGTATGCGTATGTAAGTGAGCAAAATGCCCCGCTCAACAGCCAACTGGATGAAATTGTTAGTCAATACCAAACTTGCCCGCCGTCCGCCGCAGAGCAACTGTACCGCGAACATATCAGTAGTGAACAAGATCTTAATACGCGAGAAATACGTCAGAGCGTTGAGGCTATGACAGTTGAGCTCAGTCAATCTTTGCGTGATACCAGCCTTGACACCACCACGTTTCGTGAACGCTTGGACAAAAATTTTGGCAAGTTAAACCAACTAGAACAACAAGCCACTAGCCTTGAGCAGATCATGGATATGGTGCGCAATTTAGTACAGGACTCTGGCGAGATCCTCGACAGCACCGACTATTTCAACCAGCAGTTAGAGAAGTCGCAAAAAGAGATTCTACAACTGCAGCAAAAACTGCAAGCCGCTGAAAAAGACGGTTTGTTTGATGCGTTAACTGGCTGCTATAACCGCCGTGCGTTTGATGTTGATGTCAAACTGTTGGTGAAAGAAGTCCCCAACAAGCTATGCGTGATTATGGCGGATATTGACCATTTCAAGCGTATCAATGACACCTATGGCCATATGTTGGGCGACCAAGTATTAAAAGCGGTTTCTGCACGGCTAAGGGAGAACTGCCGTGAAGGCATGAAAGTGTACCGTTTCGGCGGAGAGGAGTTTGCCATTTTAGTACCTAACAGTCAGCTGCGTATGGCACGTCACGTTGCGGAATCATTCCGCCGCAGCATTGAGAAGGTCAGTGTTAAAGACCGACGCAAGAATGCCACCATCAATAATATCAGTGCCTCGTTTGGCGTGTCGGAATGGCAAAATAAAGATAGCCCCGCAAAGTTGTTAGAACGTGCTGATGCACAACTTTACGAGGCTAAGCGTTTAGGGCGCAATCGAGTCATGCCGATCAGCAATGATTAACCGCAGCTTGACTCAATTCATCCACGTCGGCGGTATCATCCATGGTTGTCGCTGTTGCGACAGGTTCATGGCGTTGATTAAACACCGGTTTGGCATACATCTGCTGTAACCGCTCGGCGGTTGCAGCAGATAAACCTTCGCAGCGCTGCGCCAACTGCTGTTGTGCAGCTAACAGTTTGCTATCGGTCAAGGTTTGCCCTTGCAGTTGCTGATACGCCACGGTGTTACTTGGGTGCAGATAGTAATGCTGCCAAATCTGTTCGTTAATGGCGGCAGCCACGGCCTCAGCCGATGCTAACGGCTGCTGTAGCGGTTTGCCAAATGACAGATGGATATGTCCTTTCTGCCCCACAAAGCCCGCCACAATGCTGTCGAGATCTTCACTGTCCTGTTTTTCATAACAGCCGGATTCGGCGATACACTGCAACTCTTTTGCTTTGGCAATATCACAAGGGTCCCACTCGTAAGAGATGGCCACAGGCACAATGTTGAGCGAGGCAATATAGTCGCTAAATTCCATGGTTTTCGGACGATTAAGCCCCAGCATAGAGATCACCGCCGGATTGGTTCTATCGTCACCATCTTTGGCGCGCCCTTCACGTTGAGCAATCCAGATATGTTCGTTATCGCTGGTAAGCGATTGGTGAATAAAGGCCGAGAGCTGTTTCGAGGCTTTCAGTTTGTCACGCGGACTTTTAGCGGAACGCTTGACCACAAAACTCTTGTTCACGCGGATTAAATCTTCCACGTATTTTTCAGTCATCAAGTTGTCGCCCACCGCGATGCGTAACGTGCGTTGACCATTTTGATGCAGCGCATAGTTGACCAATGCGGGATCTAACACAATGTCGCGGTGATTACTGATAAACAAACAGGCACGATCTTTCGGTAGATGCTCAAGGCCCGACACGGTCAAATTGGTCACACTGCGGTCAATCATCTGTTGCAAATATTTCAGCACCAACAGTTGTACGTCATACACGCAGTTGAGCTTGGTCGCTTTACTGTGCAACCCACGACGGATAAGCGGCCGAATAATCCAAGGCAGATATTGAGCCAACTTAGGAAAACGTAAATGCGCCATCGCGCGAATAAAATCAGGGCTAGCCACAACACGCGCTAACACCTCGTTGACTTCGGAGTCATCATAGGGACGAATATCGTCAAAGTTATTATTGTTCATTCAATCCGTTCAGTTGCCGCCTTACTGCGCACAACTGACCTACTTCGCAATACAAAAAAGACAGGTAATGCTAACACTGCCTGTGTTTATCGCACAACGTCGATAAGTAAACCCTGCGACAACGCTAGCGCCGACTGACCATGCTTATGGCATTTTGTCCCTGCTGGCGCGTGTTTTAACCAGCGTTCCCAAAAACGCTGTCCCGTATCCAATCATTGGTCAGCAGAACGTCCAAGCTAACAGGTCAGCCGCCCGAAAGCTTGCTGACCTTTGTGCTATATTGCTTGCTGAGTTGGCTAGGCATCAGGATGCTCGCCTCGTTGATAACGCGATCAATGTAAACAACCATCAAATGCCAACGCCCAACCGCCACTAGGCCGAATGTTTCAATAATGGCATGGCAATTTCGTCTGCCTGCACCACAAAACGTAGCTCGGCGCCGCCATTCAAAGCATTGAATGGATAACAGGTAAGCAAGGTCAGCATGGGCGCGCCTTGATCTTGCAACCATTGTGTTTGCGATTGATGCACAATCATGGTCGAACGAATGCGGTAATAGTGGATATCCCCCGTCATCGACTGTAAGCGAAGCTCTTGTCCCTTCTTGGCATGCGCCAATACGGCAAAGTGCGTATCACGGTGTCCGGCAATCACCGTATTACCGCCTTTACCAGCAGCAGCACTGGAAAGCACCTGCGCTGGGCCAAACGCTAAGTTACGGCCGCTGGCCCCCGCGAGCACATATAGCGGCGGATTATCGCCAATCCACAGTTTTCCTATCGGATGGGTATCCGCCCAAAACCAAGGTTTGTGCGCTTCACCATCGTTAATGGTTTTGTCCCAGGCTTCCTCAATTAAGTATTGAGCAAACATCGCCTTGGCTTGCATATAGCCTCCTTTAGCCATTAAGGCCGCGCCCACTAATACGATGAGCAGCGCGGCTAGATGAACCCATTGACGCCGAATCATGATGCCAAACGAGGTTGTTTAGGGTGACGGCTCAGCCAACATACCGCGCCGCCGAGTAACAACAGCAAGGCACCTAACAGCAGTAACAAACGGCTGTTACTGGCAGTCTGTGGCAGGTTGCCCATGGGTGGCTGCCAGCCTGCGGGCATCTTACTGGCCAGCTCACTCTGCCGCGCATCTTGCGGTGTCGGATTTACCGGGGTGACATCGACAGCCACTAAACTGGTGTAACGACTCACTAAGTGATATTTCATCGCTAAGGCAGTGATTTGCTGTTCCGTACGGTCACGGTTGCTATCGTCCTGCGCCAGCTCCAGCGCACCTATCTGGCCGCGCGCCCATAACAGATCGAGTCCGCTATCGCGTTGCTCTGCCGTTAAATCCAGTTGTTGTTGCCAGAATTGCCCCGCCACATTGCCAGATATCGTGAGGGCACTATGACGGCCATGCGCTTGCTTAATGCTGACTATCACTGGTTCATCCAGATACAGGTCGGGTATTTGTGATGGCCAGTAGTCAGGCACTGTGCCGTCGTCAAAGCGCAACTGCACATCAGTCACTACTGGCGCGGCGATTTTCTCCAGCAGCGCCACCGTTTTAGTGGCGACATCTTCGCCATAACCTATATAGGTAAAGGTTCCTCGGCCCGCCTGTGCTGCCCGTTTCATAAAGTAACCATTCGGTGCACTACCGATACCGACAGTGAATAATCGGCTGTCGCCCAAGCGCTGATGGATAAAGTTAAACAACTGTTTTTCGTTACCCACGGCGCCGTCAGTCATGAAAATCACTTGCCGCAGCACGCCTTGTGGCACTTGGTACCGACTGGGTAGCGCACTATCCAACGCTTTACCCATTTCTGTACCACCATTGGCCTCTAGCGCGGCAACAAACTGCTGAGCGCGACCAATATTGCTCGCTGTTGCGGGTAAGCTTTGCGGTGACAGCGCGGTAACATCGTTATTGAATGCCAGCACATTAAAACTGTCTTGCGGCCTCAAGCTGGTCAGCGCAAAACGTACGGCGTCTTTGGCTTGTTGCATTGAGGCTCCGCTCATGGAACCTGAAGTATCCACCACTAACACCAAATCACGCGGCATGGGCTGTTCCGGCTTGCTTTGTGGCGGCATCAACATCAGTAAACTGTAATCTTGCGCCGCCGCAACGGATTGATTGGCAACCGCTGCGGGCTGATGGGTCTGCCCTTGTTGGCTGAACAATGCAGCTTGTGGCGTACTGCCATTAGCGGGTTGCCACCGAAAAATAAAATCACGATCCGCCCTCATATTGGCAAAGCTAAATTGCTGCTGGTCGCCATCATCGGCTAACTTGGTCAATGTATGACTCGGCGACGTTGCCGTAGCCAGCGGCAAACCCGCCTGCAACTCAAGTTTGATACTGACATTGCCAGCATTGGCAGCTTCATCGGCGGTTGCTGGTTCAAACGAACTGACGCCATGAATGGCCGCCGCATCGTCAACATCGGCATAATCTTGTGGCAGATAACGTGGGGTGTAAGTCATCGGAAAACGTACCGATAACGCGCCTTCGCGATAATCCACCTGCTGCTGATAACTAAATTGCACCTTAATCGTCTGACCTGGGCCTAAGTTAGCCACCTCGGCGGTAAATAAATTAGGGCGTTGCTGACTCAAAAGTGATGCTTGCTTACCTTGGGCTTTGGCTTCCTCAAACATCTCTTTTGCTTTCTGTTTCGGTTGGATCTGCCCTTCTATCACGCGCTCACCAATCTGCATATTGAGGGAGTCTACTGCGGCATTCTCCGGCAACGGGAACAGATAGCGTCCGTGCAACCATTGCTCGCTGTCGTTGGTGTAGCTTTGGGTCACGGTGACCCGATTGGTCCAACCGTTGATCTGCATATCCACTTGCGTTGTTAACTTAGGCGGTGCGACTTCGCCGCTACTGTTATACAACTGCATAGTGCCGCTGCCGGGCCAGTCTGGATTCAGCTTTGACTCGCGGTTAACCGACGCGGTGGCGCTGACTGAATTGAGTAAATTAAGTAGCAGCAATCCCAGCAGTAATAATCCGCCCGTAGACAGGCTATTGGCCAGCCACAAAGGTGGCTGGACTAGCGCTGCCAGCGCACATCGGCGCTGGCGGGATGGGTAGTTCATATCCATTAACTTGACCATCAGCTAAGCTCTCCGCCATTAGTTACGATTAGCGGTCATCGCTGCTTCTGGGTTTTGCAGGCGTAACGACACGCGACGGTCAAAGAAGTTACCTTCTGCGGTTTGCTCGGCCATCAACGGAGCGGTATCGCCATAAGCTTTGGTATGCAAGCGGCCGGCATCGACCCCATGGTTAACTAAATAGTCTTTCACGGCGGCTACACGTTGTTCAGACAATGCCAAGTTAGTATCCGAGTTACCTTGGCGGTCAGCATAACCTGACAGATCTAGCGTCAACTCTGGTGCCATACTCATGGCAAAAGCGATATCGTCCAACTGTTTAGCAAAGTGCGGCTCAATGTCGTAGGTGCCGGTTCGGAATTGCACATCCATGCCGATAGTCAACTCTTCCAGCTTAGCGGCACGCGCGGTTTGCACAGCTTTCAACTGGCGTTGCGCATCGGCATATTGGGCTTGCAGTGTTTCCAGTGATTGTTGGCGTTCATTCAACGCCACAATTTGTGCTTGTTGGTTTTGCACGGTTTTGTCTTGCTCTTTGATGTAGTCATCATCTGCGACAGATTTGCCCATCAATGCGCCAGCAAAACCACCGACGATGGCACCGATTGGGCCGCCGACGATAGCACCGGCTGCGATACCGCTGCCCAGACCGATAGCGGTTTCTTTATCACCGTGAGTCGCGGCGTTTTCTGCTGCCATTGCTGGCGCTGCTGACATAACTAAAGTTGAAGCGATTAAGGTGGCGACGATGTGCTTTTTCATAATGATATTCCTTGTTGTTTAATGTGTTCCGCAGTAGCTGCGTCGTTTCGATGGAGACATTAAACCGTAGCCAAATGGCAACGAAGAGGAGCAAAAGTGGCACTTCACCGATGAATTGTGGCAACAAAATGGCAAAGCACCTTAGCCGCTTTTTTCAGACGCAAATTGTTGTATAGTCTGCGCTAACTGATGAATAGGAAGTTACCGATACCATGAAACGCATTGCCATCGTTGAAGATGAAGCCGCCATTCGCGAGAACTATAAGGACGTATTACAAAATCAGGGATACAGCGTGCAGGCCTATGCTAATCGCCAACAAGCGATGCAAGCGTTTAATACCCGCCTGCCCGATTTAGCCATTATTGATATTGGCCTAGAAGATGAAATCGACGGTGGCTTTACCTTGTGCCAAGCATTGCGTGGATTATCGAGCACCCTGCCGATTATCTTTCTGACCGCGCGTGATAGTGACTTTGATACGGTATGTGGCCTGCGCCTTGGTGCCGATGACTATCTCAGTAAAGATGTCAGCTTTCCGCATCTGCTGGCGCGCTTGGCAGCACTGTTTCGCCGCAGCGAACTGGCAGCCAATGAAGCGCCAAGCACGACCCAACTGCTAGAGCGAGGCCCGTTGTCGATTGATGTTAACCGCATGCAAGTGAGTTGGAATGAACACCCGATCGAACTCACCGTTACCGAATTTTGGATGGTGCACGCCATGGCTAAGCACCCCGGCCATGTGCGTAGCCGAGGCGATTTGATGCAAGAAGCCAAAATCTACGTTGATGATTCCACCATCACCTCGCACATTAAACGGATCCGCAAAAAATTCATCGCCATCGATGCTAACTTTGATTGCATCGACACCGTATACGGCATGGGTTATCGCTGGGACGCTCACGGGTGAAGTTAACTATGTATCATCCGCCTATTGGCCTGCGTACCAAAACATTAGTGTTGTCCCTGTTCCTACTAGGTTTACCTTGGCTCGGTTATAAATATGTGTGGGAGATGGAAAAATACCTGCGCTACGGCCAAGAAAAAACCCTGGAAGGCACCACCCAAGCGGTCGCGACGGCACTGCACGAACGCCCTAAACTGTTTGATAAACAAGCCAGCTTTCTCAAGCAGGTAGAAAAAGGCCGCGACTTATATGCCTATCCACTCAACGGCCCGATCCAGCTTGATGGCAAATTGTCTGACTGGGACGAATACAGCCACAAAGCGATGGAATACGGCAGCGATAACCGGCTGTTTCTGGCACAAAATAGCGACTCGAAACTGCACTTCCGCCACATGGTGGGTAAATATTCCGGCTACCTGTACGCCTTTTTTGAAGTGAGCGATGCCAGCGTGGTTTATCGTGGCCGCAACAGCTTAGCAGTCGATCGCAACGACATGCTGGCGATTGCCACCTTGGCGCCGGACGGTAAATTCCGCCGTTATGTTATCGCCAATATGCAAGATGGCTGGCTCAGCGCCTTTGAACTGCCGGAAGATCCCACGCTAGATACGCCAGTAAAACCGGAGATCCGCATTCAAGGCCAATGGAAGAAAACCGACGTTGGCTACAACATCGAACTGCGCATGCCGTTAGAGATGGTGGGGTCGAAACTCGGCTTTGCCATTCACGATGTTAACGACAAAAACAGCCGCAATGTGGAAGCCATTGTGGGCACCTCCGCCACCGACAGCGCCGATAAGCTCGGCACTGTGTTGCTGCCCTCCCCTGAGATTGAAAGCATTATCAAAGGCATGGGACATAACAACTCACGTATTTGGGTGGTGGATATTCACGGCCGCGTACTGGCAAAATCCGGTAATTTGCACGACGGTGGCGGCGTGTGGGCCGAAGCGGAAAACGAGCCGCAGACCTTTTGGAGCAAGGTACAACAAAAATACCTTAACCCTCTGTATTACAAGATATTGACTCGACCACCGGATGACTTTGTTGATGCGCTGAAAGACTCCACCGAGCTACAGGGCAGCCATATTCAACAGGCGCTGTCTGGCAAGTTAGCGTCAACTTGGCGACTCACGCCCGATAAAAAAGCGGTCGTACTGGCCGCCGCCAGCCCGATTTGGATTGACGATAAAGTGATGGGCGCAGTGATTGCCGAGGAAACCACCCACGGTATTCGTACACTGCGTAACCGCGCGTTGGAAAAGCTATTTAACATCATTCTGTTAGTGATGAGCATTGGCACCTTAAGCCTATTTTTCTTTGCTTCCAGCATCTCCAGCCGCGTGCGTAAATTGCGCGACCAAGCGGAGCAATCGATCGACAGCCAAGGCCGCATCCGTAACGCCATTGTGCCATCACCAGTACGGGATGAGATTGGCGATCTATCACGCAGCTTTGCCAACGTGGTTGGCCGCCTCAGCCAATACACCCATTATTTAGAAAACATGTCGTCGCGCTTATCGCATGAATTACGCACCCCCGTAGCGGTAGTGCGCAGTTCGCTGGAGCACCTGAGTTTGCAGTCGATTGATAGTGATGCCATGAAATATGTTGATCGGGCACAGGAAGGTGTTAAACGGCTATCACTGATCTTGTCTAACATGAGTGAAGCAACCCGTTTGGAAGAGTCATTATCCAATGCCGAAGCCGATCAGTTTCCGCTCAGCAAGGTGATCAGTGGCTGTATCGCCGGTTATCAGATGACCTACCCGAACGAGCAATTTGCCTTCACCGCCCCCAGTGAGCCGATGATGATGCTGGGCGTACCAGAATATATTGCGCAACTGATGGATAAACTCATTGGCAACGCCATCGAGTTCCATACGCCCGGCAGTATTGTGCAGGTGAAGCTGATCCAACAAGCCAAACATGCCATTCTCACGGTAGAGAACTTAGGGCCACAACTGCCGGAAAATATGGCAGAGGAGATTTTTGAATCCATGGTGTCGGTGCGCAACCAAAATACCCAGCAAAAACCCCATCTGGGGTTAGGGCTATATATTGCTAGATTGATTGCGGCTTTCCACGGTGGCAGCATCCGCGCCGCGAACTTAGCCGATGGTACTGGCGTAGTATTTACCGTGACCCTGCCACTACAAGCAAGTTAGTTTAGGCTAACATGCAACAGGCGCGTTCGAAGCAATATCGAGCGCGCCTTTTTGTTTTATCGCCAACCTTATCCCAACGTGGTGTCGAGGATCATCATCAATGCAAAGCCCACCATTAAGCCTTGCGTCGCCAGCATTTGGTGGCCGTTGCGGTGTGTTTCGGGGATCACCTCGTGCGACACTACAAACAACATGGCACCACCGGCTAACCCCAAGCCAATCGGATAAGCCAGCATAAAGCCGCCAGCAAGTCCGACGCCAAGCAGCGCGCCGAGCAACTCTAAAATACCGGTAGCACTGGCCACCAGCACCGAAAACAGCGGCGTAAAGCCTACCGCACGCAAGGTTAGCGCCACCGCTAAGCCTTCAGGAATATCTTGCAGCGCAATGGCGGTCGTCAGCGGTAAGCCGATAGACACATCACCTTGCGCAAAGCCCACGCCCACCGCCATGCCTTCTGGCAAGTTATGCAGCGCAATGGCAAATACAAATAACCAGGCACGGCCACAGCGTTCGTTACCTGGGCCGCACGGGCCCGTTTGCGCGTGTTCATGCGGGGTAAAATAATCCAACCCCATCATCAGCGCCACGCCCACCGCCATCCCTAAAATCACCAAACCGCCGCCCGCAATCTTGCTGCCCGTGATCTCGGTGCCCGCTTCAACACCCGGTAATAACAGTGAAAATGCCGACGCCGCTAACATCATGCCCGCCGCAAACCCCAGCATGGCATCCTCTAACTTTTGCGGAATTGATTTGAGCAGTAATGCAGGGATTGCCCCCGCGCTGGTACCAATAAAACACGCTAATCCCCCCAAAGCGGCATACTGCATAAACTGCTGTTGTTCAGGCGATTCCAGCAGGAACAGGCTCTGCGCAAACAGCGCAATCACCAGCAGCAAAGAGCTTAACAGCCCTGCCGTCATCAACGGATGGGCCTTGGCGTGGTCGCGCAGAATTCCCCACCAAGAAGCATTTGATTGAACACTAAAATCCATAAAATTCCTCGCACAAACCTGTGTCAGGTAGCTCATCACAGCAATACGCTGTAGCTAGAAAAAAGAGTTAACCGCTGGTTGACCAACGGGGGAATTGCGTTGTTATTGAAGGCGCGACATTATCCTCCAACACTGTAGCGTTAGCGCGCCGAGCTGTCATATGGAATCGTTCGATTAACGCAACCGATTAATAATATGGCGAGCTAGCGCCTAAACTCTGGCATATCGCGCCGCAGTGCTTGAAGATTTTTCATTATGGAATTTGCTGTTTTAGCGCCGACAAATCGCCAAATAAGGTGTTAAGATGCCAATCCACAAGTGAATCAAAGGTGTATTGCCCATCTCGCTATCAAACCCTCAGTAGTTGGATGCAGTTAAAGAGTCGCACATGAAAAAAGCCACGCAGATCGTCTCACTCGGACGCGATAAAAAATGGAGTAAAGGGGTGGTAAACCCACCGGTTGTACGCGCTTCTACCGTTATTTTTGACACGTTGGAACAGATGAGCCACGCCGCAGCCAAACGTGGTGAAGGCGAGATGTTTTATGGCCGTCGCGGCACCGATACGCACTTTGCCTTGCAAGCCGCCATTGCCGAGCTTGAAGGTGGTGCGGGTACTGCTCTTTATCCATCGGGTGCCGCAGCGATTAGCGGCGCGTTATTATCGTTTCTGAAAAGTGGCGACCATCTGCTGATGGTAGACAGCGTCTATGAACCCACCCGCGACTTATGTGACAAAATCCTCAAAGGCTACGGCGTTGAAACCACTTATTACGATCCACTGATTGGTGCTGGTATTGACGCCTTGATTCGCCCAAACACCAAAGTGCTGTTTTTAGAATCGCCCGGCTCTATCACCATGGAAGTGCAAGATGTGCCCACCTTGTGCCGCATCGCCCATCAACATGGCTTAATCACCATGTTGGATAACACGTGGTCATCCCCCATCAACTGCCGCCCATTTGAACTCGGCATTGATATCTCAATTCAGGCCGCCACCAAATACATTGTGGGCCACTCCGATGTGATGATGGGTACCGCCACCGCGACCGAACAGTACTGGCCACAACTACGTGAAAACAGCTACTTGCTTGGTCAGTGTGTCTCCGCCGATGATGCCTACCTCGCCCTGCGTGGCTTGCGTACCCTAGGCATTCGTTTGGCACAGCAAGAAAAGAACGCGCTGGAAATCGCCCACTGGTTGGATGCCCGCGATGATGTCGATCATATTCGCCACCCAGCCTTTCCATCTTGCCCCGGCCACGAGTTTTTCAAACGCGACTATCTTGGCAGCAACGGTTTGTTCTCATTTGTGCTAAAACAAGGCGGCAATAAGAAAGCGATGCAAGCCTTTGTTGAAGGTATGGAACACTTCAAAATGGGCTTCTCATGGGGCGGTTATGAAAGCCTCATTCTGGCCGAATTCGGCATTGAGAGGATTAGAACGGCTACTCAATGGGACAGCAGTAAACCTATGTTCCGCGTCCATATTGGTCTTGAAGATACTGAAGATCTGATTGCCGACTTAGACGCCGCCTTTGCCCGCTACCACGCGGCGCTAGGCGAATAGTCACCGACAGCAGATTGACTGCAAACGCCGCTCAAGCTAGCGCTATCCTCAAGGTTGGCGCGACACTTCAGCGGCGTTGTTGTATCGGTATTTTGTGTCTCCGAACGGCGCGCCCCTACTTTGCCATGCTCACTCGCCACACTTAATAGCCATTCACCAAGCAAACATTACTCTCACCGAATCATTACAGATAAAATGTGCGCCACGTGGCAGCAGCGACGATAAATCCACCAAAGGGCTTTGCAGCCCACTACGGCACTGCTACTCTCGATTGAAACTCTCGACAGACAAGGAATGAACTATGAGCTGCCATCGCATCAATGAATTACTCGACATGCTAAATCCCGCTTGGCAAAAAGACCCCAACCTCAATCTCGTGCAATTTCTACAAAAATTGGCCGACGAAGCGGGTTTTAAAGGCTCACTGAGCGACCTGTCAGATGATGTACTGATCTACCAACTCAAAATGCGCGACATCGACAGCAGCGCCCCAATTCCCGGCATTCAAAAGGATTATGTCGAAGATTTTAAGACCGCCATTTTAAAAGCACGCGGCATGTTGGATGAATAAAATACGCCGCTTGTGTATGGAGCAAATTAAAACGAAGACAGACATACCTATAAAAAAGCTGCCTGTCTGAATTGTATATACAGCCCAATAAATCAAAAATAGTGCTTAGCAAAGCGTCCACTATTACGGGAGCAGATCACCTCATCCTACTTCAAATTTCATACATTAGATTAAAGCAGTAAGACATTTTAGGTGTAAAAGTTGTTTATTAATTCCACAAAAACATGCTAAATTTCCGGCGCTCGACCAGATGCTCACAGATGCTCATGGTCGGATATGGATATTTTTCAAAGATAAGGAAATCAAGCATGAAGAAATTATGCGTGCTGCTATTGTCTACATCAGTAATGCTTGCTGGTTGTGGAGGAGACAGTAGTGATGACAATAAACAAGGTGATAGTGTTGCACCGACAATAACGCTCAATGGCGCTGCATCAATTACGCTAGAGTATGGTTCAAGTTATGAAGAACTTGGAGCAACCGCCGTAGATGCCGTTGATGGAGCTGTCAGTGTAGATATTTCAAATACGCTAGATTTATCTGTATTAGGTACATATGTTATTAATTACACCGCCTCAGATAGTTCGGGAAATACCGCTACTGCCACTCGTGAAGTTAATGTTGTAGATACTACACCGCCAGTCATAAACTTAATTGGTGGCAATACAATAGAGTTATTAGCTTCCGAAACCTATGAAGACCCTACTACAGCTACTGATGGCTACGACGGTGAAATAGCCGTAGAAACCTCTGGCGACTTAGATACAAATTCAGAGGGAACTTACACCGTCACTTACACGGCAACAGACACTTCAGGTAATACGGCGTCTGAAACTAGAACAATTCAAGTTTTAGCCAGTGACAATCTCAATATTCAAGCTAAAAATTATTTTACAGGGGAGCCCATCCCTAGCGTAGATATAAGTGTAAATTCTATTCGTTCTGAACACACGATTACTCGAGAAGGTAGCACTGATACAAGTGGAAGCATCTCCATTTTAACGAGCCATGATGCAACTAAATTGGTTGTTAACGCCGATGCGCGAGGATACGGCGAATACAGTACGATTGCATATAACGGAGATAATATTGTTACTGTATTTTTACAGCCTGTTAATGCCACTGTTGAATTTTCAGCATCTGCAGCAGCGAGCTTAGATGTTGAAGGGCAAAATATTGTAACGCTACCAGCAAACGCTATCGTAGATGAAAACGGTAATGTTCCATCCGGTAATATAAGCGCCGAAATAACGATTATTGACCCTAGCGTTGATCCGAGCTTAATGCCTGGCAATTATGAAACGGTTAATAATGAAACTGGCGAAATTAACACCATCGAGAGTTTTGGTGCTGTTAGCGTTCAGTTTGTTGATGATGCGAATAATCAGTACAACTTAGCCACAGGACAGACAGCCACGATAAGAATTCCGGCAACTGGAACCACACCTCCTAGTTCTATTCCACTTTACTATTTTGATCGTGAAAGTGGCTATTGGATAGAAGAAGGAACGGCAACGCTTACGGCTGATGATAGTGGTAATGAGTACTTCGAGGGAAATGTTAGCCACTTTACTACGTGGAATGCTGACATCACCTACGATTCAATTCAAATCCAAGGCTGCGTTATAGATACCGAAGGTACGGCGATATTAAATGCCGACGTCAGCACTCAAGGGAACGATTATTTAGGGCAATCTTGGGCACGAACAGACATCAACGGTGGCTTTTCTATCGCTGCCAAAAAAAATGCGTCAGTGTTGTTATCAGTTAAATCGAATACAGGTGCAAGTCGTACCCTAACCATAGACACAGATGAAAGCGATTATACTGTGAATGAGTGCATGCAATTAGCTCCAGCAGCAGCAGTTATCACTCTCACCTGGGGCGAAAATCCACGTGATTTGGACACACACTTCTTCGGACCAAATAGTGAATTGGGGGATCAACCATTTACACTAGACTTTTTCACTCCTGAAGTTTTGCTCGGCGACAGCACCATTTGGTTAGATGTCGACGATGTTTATAGTTATGGCCCAGAGGTCACCACCATAAGCTCGTTACCATATGCTGGTCGCTATAGTTATGCTGTGTATCACTTTTTCGGGGAGGGAGATATTGCCTCCTCGCCTGCACGTGTAAAATTAGAATACGCAGGTCAAACGCAGGTATTCTCACCACCGGCTGGCGCAGCTACAGAATGTTGGGCTGTATTTGACTTTGTTGTATCTGAAGCGGGGACGGTGACTGTTGAGCCAGTTGCTAGATGGACTGACGAAGCTTACTGTCATGCAGAGTATTATGATATGCCGCAATCAATAGTCACTCCACAGAACGCCATGCAAAAAAACAACAAGGCGTTGTTACCTAAAATGATTAAGTCTAAATATTACGATAGCAAGTAGCATTTAGGCGCTGTATATAACGACAATGCTTTAAGACGAAGGCGAGCGTTTAACACGTTCGCCTTAATTGTGGTCACCTCTGTGTAGCAACTCACACGGAGCATTAAGAAAATGGCTGCAACGTTGTTAACTGCGGCAATTTGGACAGCGACGAAGCTCGGTCAATGAGTGAATAGTTGCTCGAATGTATCGACGGCACTAAGTCAGCGATATAACCTTCCGCCTTGATGACTAGGGATAGTGAAAAGTAATTAAAAAATACTCTCTTATCGGTGCACAACAGCAGTGTCTGCTTCACTCATAAAACCAGCAACAAAGTACCACCACATGATGAACATCCCCTTTAGTGTGTTTTATATCTGTCACACCCATGTCATTTGGTCCTTTAATAATGACAAGATACTCTCTGTCATTTTTATTGAATCTTCCGGCTGGTTGAATTTTTTCTTTAATTCTAGTTGAGTACTCCAAATCTCAATTTGGTCTAATGGTTTATCACGATCTAATGGAATACCATCTGGCGACATCTGAGCTGGATCTAAAACGAATTGCATTTGCGAATTTTGCTCATCTGTAATTAAGGGCAACCGCATGAATGCTTATTAATTGAACACACTGCTAAATCCCGCTGTTAATACGTCCTCCAGATAATCGGTTTTCATCCAAGCGCGTTTTTGCTTTGCTGGAATAATGCCTTTTGATGATTCTGCA
>NZ_JBLXAT010000026.1:0-56021 GCF_048265805.1 Shewanella sp.
GCAGCGGCGGTAGTTCTAGCTGAGCAGCTCTTAAAAAATGGCTATGCACTGGCGGATTTATGAGGGGATCCTTCAGGACCCTGTATCCGAAGCATCAGGAATGGGAAGACTAACGTCTTCCTGGTCATCAAAGTTAACCGATTCCTGAAAATTGACACCTTGTGAACCCGCGCCTCTGGGATGTCTATTCGCAAAAATGGCGATAAGAATAGTTAATGGAATTAAGGACAAAATAAGCCCTCCGCTTCCAGCAATTTTGTATGCAGCGAACAAAGTAGCCAGCACTATGCTCCATCCAAATATACGTTTCATATTGAATACCTCCGGTCATTCTATGACCAATATTTCATTATTACCTGAAACTGCAAGTCTTCAAAGTATCAAAAAATGATACTGTAAAAAAACACAGTATTTGGCATTGCATATCTGAACTTTCGTGATAGAAAGGAATTGAAACCCTAGTTTTATCGTAGGAGATATGTGATGAAGAACACCAAGAAAAACAAACTGGTCTGGTTCGTTGCCGCCCTCTTTTCCTTGTCTATCGCGTCGCTGATTACGCTTGACGGGGTGGAGCGAAGCGATTGGCTTTACGCGGCAGCTCTTCCAGTAGTGATTGCAGCGTTGTGGATGCAATACCGAAATTTGTTCGCCAATAGCAAGGAAGCCTGACAATGGAGAAAAGCACGGATTATAAATCAGGGTGGCTAGGCCGATGGATAGCTGCACGCCACATGGCCTTGGCTGGCTACATCACCAAAATCATCATGATCGAGACGGGACTGACGTACAAACAGGTACGCAGGTTATATCAGGACATCGAAAACGACGGATACGAGCTGGAGCGCAGATCACGTACCTTCCGTGGCGGGGCCACGCTTATTCACAGTCACACCTCCAAGATTCAGGCGTCACTGCTGATGCAGCTTTACCGCAATATTGGTGGTGAGGACGTAATCAGATCGATTGATATCAAAGCCTTGAACAAGGCATTTCGTATGTATCACGCTATTCGCAAGGAAGTTCCTGGTATGAAAGGAGCTCGATGGGCTCCTTTCGATATCACTGATGCCTGGTGTTTGGCATCTGAGCTCAGATGTGGTGATGCAATGCTTGAGCAGTGCGATAATTGTGAATGCACGTACTTTACCTCGGTCAACCAAAGGACCTGCGTCGAGTGTCCTTTTTGCGTCGCCGATAAGAGTAAAGCCGCGTGATTTTCCGCAATTGGGCAGTTTGGCGTAGGAGGTTTATTACTTCAGCCGAATAGCATAGCTCTCAAGATTTTATTGAGAGCTATGCTATGAGAAACCAAACACTCTTCATGAGAATAGTGGCCTTGCTGCTGACGGTCACAATCTCGATGCTGCCGATCCATACATACGCCACCGACGGTCAGAATCCGGATATTTCCTCTGTTGGGAAAGAAGCTCAGACCTTTGGGCAGGACCTAGCCAATTCGTTCAGAGCCAACTCGGGTTCGGTCCAAAACGGCACGATCTCGATGCCGACGCTGAAAGACGGTCAATTCCAGATGAATGGTGGAAGCCAGATCAATGTGAATGACCTGTTTCCTGGCACCAGCGGTGGTGACGGTCAACCCGATAGCTACTATTTCCCGGATGCCAACAAACCCGATGTTGACATGCTCCAGGGTATTTATGATTCCGGCGACGATATGGACGACGTGGGCAACAGCGCCAAGGGGGCTCTTTGGTCCGACGCGAATAGCGCCGATCCATCCATCTCAGGCGCTGCCTACAAAGTACTCCTCGATGCAGCTAACCGCTCACGTCCAGATTTCAGTAAGGACCCGATACTGAACTTGAGCAAAAAGACCTACGAGGACATGGACCTCATTGCTGATGGGTTTGGAGATTGCTCTGCCGAAACAACCATCAGCCAGAACGATATCAATACTCATGTTCCTGAGTATGAGCGATGCCAGCGCGTTGTTGACCAAAGCGCTGATTGCGAAGTGGTTCATGATTACGATGCCTCTGTAGTGAAGCACTATGACGGTCCATACAACCTCAAGTCTTGTGGCGAAGGATGTACAGAGCTCTGGATTGGTAAAGTCGGGGATGACTATTGGGCAGGTAACTGCAAAATCTATGAGGAATACACCCGTGTCCAGGTAAGCAACCCGGACGCCATCGTTTCCGCGACGCTTGAATATGTGAAGTGGGACGACTATATGCAGGTTTGGGTCGGTAAATCCGGCCAAGAGGCTAAGGTGTGGTCCGGCCCGAATGGAAACTTCCCTCCTGAAACTGTTGGTAAATGTGAGCTTTCCACGAGCTGGGAGCGGAACCCAAATGTTGATGTCACACCCTATTTCAAGAATGTGAAAGATGGTGATGTCGTTACATTCAAGATCCGGGTTTCAGTAACCGGGGAAGGTGAAGGCTATGGCCGCATTAAGCTCCGTTATGACCCATCCAAAGCCATTACCAAGGATGAATGGTCTCCGCAGAGCTGTATGGATTCTGCCAAGGGCGTAGCCGACGGATTTGCTCAAGGGGAAATTACCTGCATTGATAACCCGACCGATACTACCGGCTGCACTGTTATCAATGGCATCAAGGTTTGTGAATCACAACTCAAGCCGTCACCCCTGCCAGGCATTCCAAAGCTCTGCAAAAAGGTGCGGGTCAAAGCTGACTACGACTTCTACAAAGGGCAAATGGACTGCTGGACCGATCCCCAGGGGGAAACTCATTGCCCGGTCAACTCGGGCGGTAATCTCAATAGCTGTACTGAATTCGAGAATAACCTGCAGTGCGGTTTTATCAGCTCTAAGTGCGTGGATGGGGCCGAGGGCGCATCCGGCACCTGCTATGTGCATGAAGATACCTACGATTGCGGCTCCGATGTGGCTGTGCCAACGCTCGAAAAGGAGACCGAGTACCAGTGTGGAGGGCCTATCCGCTGCATGGGGGATGATTGTCTCGATGTGTCAAAGACCCAAAGCACTGACTTTGCCCGTGCCACAGCTCTTCTCAATGCGGCTCAGTTTATGACCCAGGATATGAGCTGTACTGGACAAGATGGGGACAAGAATCCAACTGGTGATGAGAACGTCGTATGTTCAGCATTCGCAGGGGAGGCAGGTGAATGCAAAATAGCTGTAGGAGGTGTATCTGATTGCTGCGAGAAGCCATCTAACATTTCGCTAGCCGACTACCTTAACCTGATCATGGCAGTACCAAAGCTGGACGGTGCAGTGATGGGCCTACAGAACGGTAATTCAATCAAAGGCGCTTACCAGATCCTGCGTGAGCCCGTCTTACAAGGCTGGACCGAAATAACCAAACCTTTCACCAGCTATATCGAGAATATCTCCGGCGCAGTTGATTCCTTCTATCAACCGGTAGAGCAGGTTATTGATGAATTGATGGACCAACTGACCGAGCAGGTTAAAGAGGTCATGGCGGACATCATGAAAGGACTTGGGCAGGATGCTGCCACTCAGGAGGCGGCTGCCGGAGGCGCTGGTAAGATGGCTCAGGAAGGAATGATGGAAAGCGCTGCCACTTGGCTGAGCACAGCGATGACAATCTATACGGTCTATGTCGTGGCGATGGTCATGATCCAGATGGTTTACAAATGCGAGGAGGATGAGTTCACCATGAACGCCAAGAGGGCTCTCAAGAACTGCTCCTATGTTGGCTCGTACTGCAAGTCGAAAGTTCTTGGTGCTTGTGTCGAGAAGCGAGAGGCATACTGCTGCTTCAACTCGCCCTTGTCTCGTATCATCCAAGAGCAAGTTCGGCCTCAACTGGGTCAGTCCTTTGGTGATCCGAAGAACCCTCAGTGTGGTGGCATCCCGTTGGACAAAATAGCAGAGATCGACTGGAGCAAGGTGAACCTAGATGAGTGGCTTGGCATTCTGCAACAGAACGGCAAGTTTCCGGACCCGAGTTCGCTAAACCTCGACAGCCTTACCGGCAACGGTAGCGACTTCAACATTGACGGTAGTCGTAAGAATACCAAGGAGAGAACACTGGAACGCTTGAACGGCATCGACGTCGATAAGGCACGGCGCGACTTGGCGTCCGAGATCTTTCCAGACTGGGATGGTAAGCAGTAGTTTGCTGTGTCGGAGGGGCCTGGAACTTTCACATGTGAAAGTTCCAGGCAGAAAGATAAGGCAAGTTTTCTTACTTTTACACCCCAAAAGGGCAACTTGAGCGCTCTGCTTTAAGCCCTAACAGATTAAGAATATCCCCATCGTATTAGCAATATCCAAGAAGATGGGAATTTCGAATGAACAGCTCACAAAATATCAATATTGGTTTAGACCATACCAACGCAGAGTTACGGCTCCTTACTATCCGAGAAGTAACTGACTTGCTCCAGATTTCTCATGTCACCCTCAATCGCCTTTCAAAAAAAGGCGACTTTCCTCGCCCGGTAAGAGTGTCTCGCCAAGTTCGTTACAGAGCCACAGAAGTTCGGGACTGGATACAGAAGAACCAGCATTAAAACAACAAACCCGGCACTGGGCCGGGTCTGGTAAGCGGTTGTTGAATGCTGATGAGTTGGCGCTCCGCAAAGCATTCAGCACATGGCTTGGGAAGCCAATGCGTATAAATAATGTACGCCATAAGTTAGCTATCTGCAACCTTGCTCGCTGGGAATTCCAGTTCAAGGTGACTTTCGACTTCCCGTGGCCGCTCAGAATCAAGCGAAGGGAAGGGTACATTGAAAGTAGCAGTTTCCACTGCCGATTCCGGTCGGTATTTTCAACAAGGTACGGCACTCCACCGGATTTTATCGGAAGCACCATACTTACCGCGATGCAGTGACAATAAGACGGCTGCCAGGATCAGGCCCCGCGAGTATGCCATCCGCTATCCCTATATGCAGGTCAATCGTCCTGGCATGGTTTCCTGGTTGGTCTTCGACCTCGATCACTCCAACCCGTTAATCTGGGAGGACGAAGGACTCCCCGCTCCCAATATCATCGTCAGTAACCGCAAGAATGGTCACCCGCACCTTTATTACGCCATTCCCCCTGTTTGCACAACCGAAAACGCCCGCTCCAAGCCTATCGCCTTCATGAAAGCCGTATACGAGGCTATGGCGGCCCGATTGTGCGCTGATCCGTCCTACAGCGGTCCGGTCGCAAAAACACCGGGGCATCCGTGGTGGAATACCTGGGAGATCCACCATTCAATCTATGATCTGGGCGAACTGGCCGATTACGTTGATTTGGCTGTTAAGCCCTTGTGGAGCTCTGGCCCCAACCTTGATGCCGTGGCGCACTCACGGCATTGCCTGTTGTTCGAAGAGCTGCGTTTCTACGCTTATTCAATCGTCAACCGTGAACGTGAGCAGGGGAACTTTGGTTCCTTTAACCGGCTGTTGGAAGCCTACGCCTTTAATAAGAACAATTTCAGGCTTCGTGGCTTTGACATGAATCTAACAGCAGCACAGGTCAAAGCCACGGTCAAAAGCGTCGCCAGATGGACGTGGGACCGCTATACCGGCTCCAGTCGATGCCATCGGGGGATGATGCGACTTGATAGCTCCCTACCGCTGCGAGAACGTCAGAGATTGTCGGCCAAGCGTACTCATGAGGTTCGCCAGAAGTCCACGGAATCACGGATACGGGCTGCTTGCAGGCAGTTATTGCAACAGGGCTTGAAGCTTACTCAAACAGCCATAGCAAAGCTCGCCAAGCTATCCAGACAAACGGTGGCCAAGTATCGCCATATCTGCAACGAAGTCTCCGAAAGCTCAACGAATGTCATCAGCTTAGATGAGGTTGTTATGGCCCCCAAAGCTGTTAAGCATGGTGTACATCAGATACCTGCCCCCCGCAGGGGCCAACAAGAATCGTCCCACCTCGGTGGTGATTTGAAGTCAGATGACGCCAAAACTAGGGATGTTCATTCCGAAGACCTCTCAACCAGGCCCGTTGATTGGCCTTTAAAAGAATAAGCAAAACTTTCACATGTGAAAGTTCCAGAAAGTAAGCCGAGTTGTCCAAAAAGGGCACTTTCAGAGCGGAGGTTTCTCAACGGGCACCCATAAAATTGCAGTCATTGAGAGGGTTGCCAATGAAGTAGGTATGCGATGACAGCACAAGAAAGCGAACTGTTACAAAACTTGAGGAATGAGATGGCAGAGATAAAAATGTTGCTAGCTCAGGTTGTTGAGAATGCTGGGAGTGACGGCAATAAGTCGAGCTTACCACCGTCTGATAAAGAGTATCTGACTGTTGATGAGGCGGCGGCTTACATTGGAGCCAAACGTTCCTACATCTACCGTTTGACTCATGAAAAACGAGTATCGTTTACTAAACCGGGAGGGAATAGAGTTCTAATTAAACGATCAGACCTTCAGGCGTGGCTTGAAACGAACAGAGTGAAGTCCCAAGATGAAATTCATCAAGATGTTGCAGCCTATATTACAGGCTCTCGTCGTGGCCGCAGAGCATCCTAAGGGTTTGCTTGCTGACCACAGTGAGGGCAACAAGATCCAAATTCTTTTGCTTGTTCTTCAAAGATATCGGGAAAGCTCCTCATTGCTGTTACTCTGCGGCTTTCGAGAATATCTGCATAAATTTCAGTTGTTCTTAGCTCTGAGTGTCCAAGAAGCCGAGAGAGAGAATAAATATCAACACCACGGTTAAGTTGGGCTACAGCAAAGGTATGCCTACCAGCATGAAAAGTAACGTGTTTGGTTATGCCTGCTCTCATAGCCCATTGCAATAGAGCCACATTCATATAGCTATTGTACTTTAGGCCAACAAAGACTCGATCATCAGGCCCTTCCTTATTTTGAATATTTAGAAGCGTAACCGCTGAATCTGGCAAATCCAGATATACAAGAGAATTGCCTCCGTTCTTGAGTTTTTGCTGGTCAAATATAATTCGATAATGACCGGGTTCGAATTCCTCTATTTCACTCCAAGTAAGCTTATTGATGTCGCTCCATCTCAAGCCTGTCGTGCAGCTAAAAAGAAACGCCCGCTTCAAAACATCATAGCGACACTCTGCCTTTGTCATTGCCCGAACTTCATCTAGAGTGAGATAGGTTCGTTTCGTATTTTCCGCCTTGACACTTTTTACCCGCTGGACAGGGTTATCTCTGATGATGCCTTCTCGGTATGCTTCATTCAGGGCGGCTCTGACTTTGTTGAAATAACTAGAGGCAGTGTTTTTGGCAAGTTTGGATTTAGATTTCGTTAGAGGTTCTTCCAGAAGATATTTCCTAAACCCTTCCAAGAATTTTTTATCAATTTCCTCAAAAGTAAGTTCCGCTCTCCCATGGTAGCTTCGAAGATGTTTGCCCGCTGAAACCCAAATTGAATAGTTTGAGGTGCTTCCTGACTCCTTGGTGGAAGTCAATCTGTCGTAGTACTCGTAAAAGCTCGAAGCAAGCTTTACCCGGTCTTCAAGTTGGAACTTGTTGGCGTGAGATTCAACCAGCCTGGCTGACCGCGCAGCCTCGGCCTGACGCAACATCTCTTTATTATGCTGGCGTTCTGCTTGAGTCTTTGGGCTCTGATAGACATAGAGCTCTAACGGCTCGTAGTCGCGCTTTGGTCTTTTTTTGCCATCTTCCCCTTCAACAACACCGTAGTAGTACACCAGTCTAAGTTGCTGAAGCCCTTTCGAGTTAGGATTACGCTTGTTTACTGATACCTTCATCTCCGCTCCTTTTTGCTCCCATTACTCCAAAATTCTAACCTGGGAGTAAATAGGGATCAATTTTTAGCAAAGAGGAGCAAAAGCATGTGAAATGCAGTAAAACCGCTTCGCAACAAAAAATGAATAATCATCATTAAAAACAATTAGTTATTTTGATGTGTTTTGAAGGGTTTTACCACATTTCTCTGATTGATGAGCTACTTCACTTCCCGATACAGAATGAGCTAAAGATGCGACCCAGCAGGTCGTCAGAGGTAAACTGGCCAGTGATCTCGCTCAATGCCTCTTGGGTTAAGCGTAATTCTTCAGCTAGCAGTTCGCCGGCTTGGAACACTTCCAACTGCTCTTTACCGAGCGCGAGATGTTCGCTGGCAGTTTGCAGCGCATCGAGGTGTCGACGGCGAGCGATAAAGCTCCCTTCGGTACTGCTATTAAAGCCCATGAGCTGTTTTAGATGCTGTTTTAGCTCCGCCACGCCAGCGCTAGTTTTCGCAGAAATACGGTACACTGGATAGCCTTGTTCTGTGCTGTTAGCTACCACTTCACCAGTGAGATCGGCTTTATTGCGTACGACCGTAATGCCAAGCTTTGCTGGTAGACGATCAACAAAGTCAGGCCAAATCTCTTTCGGATTAACCGCATCTGTATCGGTACCATCCACCATAAATAGAACCCGATCAGCATTGGCTATTTCGGCCCATGCGCGTTCAATACCTATTTTCTCTACGGCATCGTCGGTATTGCGTAGCCCGGCGGTATCAATGATGTGTAGCGGCATGCCATCAATATGAATATGCTCGCGCAGCACGTCGCGGGTAGTGCCCGCAATTTCGGTAACAATAGCGGATTCTTTACCTGCCAAGGCGTTAAGCAGACTCGACTTACCCGCATTGGGGCGGCCAGCAATGACCACTTTCATTCCCTCGCGGATCAATGAGCCTTGTTGTGCGCTTTGCTGTACTTCGCCGAGCTTAGCTATGATGCGATATAGGGCGTTGGCAATTTTGCCATCAGAGAGAAAGTCGACTTCTTCGTCTGGAAAGTCTATGGCAGCTTCGACGTAGAGGCGCAGATTAGTGACTTGTTCTACCAACTGATGCACTTCGTTGGAGAACTCACCTTGCAGGGACATTAGCGCGCTTTTAGCTGCTTGTTCACTACTGGCTTCAATCAAGTCGGCAATGGCTTCGGCTTGAGCGAGGTCGAGCTTATCGTTCAAAAAAGCTTGTTCGCTGAATTCCCCAGGGCGTGCCATACGGATACCGTCGACGTTTAATACGGCGCGCAGCAACATATCCATCACGACTTGACCACCATGCCCCTGAAGCTCCAATACGTCTTCACCGGTGAATGAGTTTGGCGCTTTAAAAAACAGTGCGATACCTTGGTCTATCACACTACCATCGGCGGCTTTAAACTCACAGTAATCGGCGTAACGAATTTTAGGCACTTTGCCCAGTAATGCCTGTGCCGCTTGCGTTGCAAGCTCACCAGATACACGAATAATGCCTACACCGCCTTTACCGGGAGCGGTAGCTTGCGCAACGATAGTATCGATAGCCACGGTATATTCCTTACGTTTAACAATATAAAAAGGCGGCTGATGGGCCGCCTTATAATTTAGCTAACAAAGCCGTTTTACTTCAGGCCTTTTTTCTCAAGACCGGCGTAAATAATCTTCTGTGACACGATGTTCACAATGTTACCTACCAACCAGTACAGTACCAGACCTGCTGGGAACCACAGGAAGAAGAAACCGAAGATAACAGGCATGTATTGCATCATCTTGGCTTGCATTGGGTCCATGGTTGGTGACATCGGTTGCAGCTTCTGCATGATGTACATGGTGATACCGTTCAAAATCGGCAGCACGTAGTATGGGTCTTGTACTGACAAGTCATGGATCCAGAAGATGAATGGTGCATGACGCAGTTCAACACTTTCCATCAATACCCAGTACAAGGCGAAGAAGATCGGCATCTGCAATACGATTGGCAGACAGCCACCCATAGGGTTTACTTTCTCTTTCTTGTAAAGTTCCATCATCGCCTGACCCATCTTTTGGCGGTCATCGCCAAAGCGGTCTTTCAGCTCCTGCATCTTAGGTTGCAGGTTGCGCATTTTCGCCATTGAAGTGTATTGCGCTTTGGTCAATGGGAACAGAATACCGCGCACGGTAAAGGTGATTAGGATAATTGCCAGACCCCAGTTACCCACAAATGAATGGAAGAACATCATCAGTTGGTAAATAGGTACTGCTAACCACCACAGCACGCCGTAATCCACCACCAAGTTCAGTGTTGGTGATAATTCTGACAGTGCAGCTTGGTCTTTTGGGCCGACATAAAAATCGGCACCGACAGTTTTGGTTTCACCTGGGGCAACAGTTTTTACTGTACCTTGGAAACCAATGGTCGCAATCGATGGACCATCTTTGGATGTCACTAAGGTGTTGTTTTCATCAGCTGGTGGTACCCAAGCAGACACAAAGTAGTGTTGCAGCATGGCAACCCAGCCACCTTGAGTGTTCTCACTGAGGTTTTTCTTGCTGATATCATCAAAGTCATACTTTTCGTAGCGTGTATCAGTGGTAGAGAACGCGGCACCACGATAAGTCGGCATCATCATGTGGCTGTCAGACTCTTTAATGGTCTGCGCAATGTTAGCCGACATCTGAATTTGCAGTGGCTCTGCCGAGGTGTTGTTGATGCGATAATCAACCCGCACATCAAATTTACCTTTGGTGAAGGTAAACACTTTGGTATAGGTCACGCCGTTAGCCGCCACAAAAGTTAATGGCACTTCGAGTTTATCTTGGCCGTCAACTAAGCTGTATTGCTGCTTCTCTGCTGCATAAGCGGCACGCTTAGTATCTGAATCAATACCGTTTTGACCGATCAGGCGGCTCTGGGCGATGTAACTGAAATCAGGTTTCTGTTCCAGCAACACAAACGGCTCATCTTTATTGAGTTCCAGTTTGTGAGAGACCAGCGCTGCACGCACAATATCGCCACCCACTGGGTTGATCAGCACATCCAACTGGTCAGTGGTTACATGGATCAACTCTTTAGAAGCGGCAACTTGATTGTCAGAAGCATTTGCTGCAGTCGTATCAACGTTACTATTCGCAGCTGCTTGTTGCTGTGTTGAAGTCGCCACTGCAGGTTCTGTTACTGCTGGCTTGGGTGCATGATCTGCCTCCCACTGGTTCCAAATTAAATAGCTCACCAGTAGCAGGGCGATAAGCAATATATTGCGTTGAGATTCCATAGCCTATTTATTACACCTATTGTTTTTAGGAGGTACGGGGTCATTGCCGCCCGAATTTAAGGGGTGACATTTTATAATGCGTTTGATGGATAACCAACTCCCTTTAAGCGCACCGTGAAGTTGAACAGCTTCAATTGCATAATGAGAGCAACTTGGATAAAAACGACAACGCTGCCCAAGTAATGGACTGATAAACATTTGATAGCCTCGAATGAGGCTAATGATCACCCATTGAAACGGCGACTTAACTTGCGCCATAGCTTATCCACCAAGGTTCTGAGCTGAGCATTGTCCAGCTCCAGCACTCCACCCCGTACCAGCACCACGATATCAATATCTGGCATTGCATGCTGATTCTGGCGAAAACTTTCGCGAATAATGCGTTTAACTCGGTTGCGTTGATTAGCTCTTTTTACATGGCGTTTCGCCACAGTCAAGCCAATTCTAGGATGGGGCAAGCCGTTAGGAATCGCCAGCAGAGTTATTTCCGCTGATGAGGCTTTTTTAGGGTCGGTAAAAACTGATTTGAATTGTGCGGGAGTTAACAAACGTAACTCCCGCGAAAAGGTGTAACTTGTCACCTATGTCTACTCTACTTAATTAAGCAGACAGACGAGCGCGACCTTTAGCACGGCGACGAGCTAGTACCTTGCGGCCGTTAGCTGTAGCCATGCGTGCGCGGAAGCCGTGAGAACGCTTGCGCTTCAGGTTGCTTGGTTGAAAAGTACGTTTACTCATGATGGCAATCCGTCTTCATAGTTAGTTAATTTCCCTGAATCCGGAGATACAGGTGCAAAAAAGAGGCCGAATTGTAATCACTTTAATACTGTGCGTCAACAATGCGGCTTCACTTTGCAGCGAATTAAATCGCTGCAAACGATATTGATTTTGTTTTAACACTATAGAGTGTGGATAACTTTGTGTATTTACCACAAGATATAGTACTGAATTCCACAATAACAAGATCGCTGGGCGCGCATTATAGATCAATGTCGATCGCTTAATAAAGTGGGATTTTTCATAGATTCTTTACCCCAAGATCCAGTATGATCGCCGCAGATCAAAATAGATGCAGATCGACGATCAGCTTGGGGATAACATTTTTGTCCATGCCTGGTTATTCAGATCTTGCCTTATAATTCGCACCCTCAGGGCTAAATATTGGGGATAAATTGGTGACAGTTTCTCTTTGGCAGCAATGCATTGGCAGATTGCAGGATGAGCTCTCTGCACAGCATTTCAGTATGTGGATTCGACCTCTCCAAGCAGAGATGGATGGTGAAACACTGGTGTTGTATGCGCCAAATCGTTTCGTACTCGATTGGGTACGCGACAAATACCTCAATATGATCAACCAGTTTTTCACTGAGCAATTGGGCACAGATGCGCCGAAGTTACGCTTTGATATTGGTAGCCGTCCTGTTGCTAAACCTATTGCCCCCGCGGCACCTAGTGCCAGTACGGTGACTCGCACCAAAAATACCGCCGCCAAAGCTGCGATGCCTGCGTCATTGTCTTTCGCTGATGATGAACCTGTTGTTGAACATGGCTACCGTAGCAATATCAATCCGACATATCAGTTTGATAACTTCGTTGAAGGTAAATCGAACCAGTTGGGTAAGGCTGCGGCACTGCAAGTGT
Organism: Shewanella sp.; assembly: GCF_048265805.1. Lineage (GTDB taxonomy): Bacteria > Pseudomonadota > Gammaproteobacteria > Enterobacterales > Shewanellaceae > Shewanella. The sequence goes on from NZ_JBLXAT010000026.1 coordinate 12,576, forward strand.
CTGAAAACCCTGGCGGTGCTTACAATCCACTGTTCCTCTATGGCGGTACCGGCTTAGGTAAAACCCACTTATTACATGCGGTAGGCAATGGCATTTTAAAAAATAAGCCTAACGCCAAAGTGGTGTATATGCATTCAGAGCGCTTTGTGCAAGACATGGTAAAAGCGCTACAAAACAACGCTATTGAAGATTTCAAACGCTACTACCGTAGCGTGGACGCGTTGTTTATCGATGATATTCAATTTTTTGCCAATAAAGATCGTTCTCAAGAAGAGTTCTTCCACACCTTTAATGCGTTGTTGGAAGGTAATCATCAGATCATCCTGACGTCTGATCGTTATCCAAAAGAGATCGACGGTGTTGAAGATCGTCTTAAGTCGCGTTTCGGCTGGGGTTTAACCGTGGCTATTGAGCCGCCGGAGTTGGAAACCCGCGTGGCAATTTTGATGCGTAAGGCGCTGGAGAACGGTATTACCTTACCTGATGAGGTGGCGTTCTTTATTGCTAAACGTTTACGTTCTAACGTGCGTGAGTTAGAAGGGGCATTAAACCGTGTTATTGCTAATGCAAATTTCACCGGTCGACCAATTACTATCGATTTTGTGCGCGAAGCGTTACGTGACCTCTTGGCTCTGCAAGAAAAATTAGTCACTATAGATAACATTCAGAAAACTGTGGCTGAATACTACAAGATTAAGATGGCTGACATGCTATCTAAGCGCCGCTCCCGCAGTGTTGCCCGGCCACGGCAAATGGCAATGGCGTTGTCTAAGGAATTGACCAACCAAAGTCTGCCAGAGATCGGCGATGCCTTCGGTGGTCGAGATCATACAACGGTGCTTCATGCTTGCCGCAAAATTGCACAGCTGCGTGAAGAAAGCCACGACATCAAAGAAGATTATGCGAACTTGATCAGAACCTTATCTTCTTAAATCAGGGATCTACACAATGAAATTTACTATTGAAAGGGATGAGTTGCTCAAACCGTTGCAGCTCGTATCAGGTGCAGTTGAAAGACGACACAATTTACCCATTCTCTCTAATGTTCTTGTGGAAGTAAGCGGTCACTCACTTAAGCTGACCGGTACTGATTTAGAAGTTGAATTAGTCGGTTCTGCCGCTGTATCTGGTGATATTCAAGAAGGGCGCACGACGGTGCCCGCCAAGAAGCTGCTCGACATCGTTAAATCCCTGCCTGAGCACACCGAAGTTAACGTTGAACAGCAAGAGAACAAATGGCTGTTACGTTGTGGTCGCAGTCGTTTCTCATTGGCAACATTACCTGCCGAAGAATATCCCAACGTTGAGAGTTTTGCGCCAAATATTGAGTTCAGCCTGAGCCAAGGGTTATTGAAATCGCTGATTGAGTCGACCCAATTCTCCATGGCTAACCAAGACGTGCGCTATTACCTCAATGGTTTGTTGTTTGAAACCGAGGGGAGTGTGTTGCGTGCGGTGGCAACTGATGGTCATCGTTTGGCGTTAAGTCACCGTTCTATTGAGGCGCAATTGCCTGAAAATCAGGTGATCGTGCCACGTAAAGGTGTGGTGGAGTTATCTCGTTTGCTGGATAGCGATGATCAAACTATCGCGTTAGCTATTGGTGAGAATGCCATTCGCGCTACCACTGAAAGTGCTGTCTTGACCAGTAAACTGGTTGATGGTCGTTTCCCTGATTATCGCCGTGTTTTGCCCAAAGGTGGCGATAAAGTGGTGATTGCCAGCCGTAACTCGTTGAAACAGTCATTAACGCGCGCCTCGATTCTTTCCAATGAAAAATTCCGTGGTGTACGCATTCAACTTTCTGACTCGCTGTTAAAAATCAATGCCAACAATCCAGAGCAGGAAGAAGCGGAAGAGATTGTTGATGTTGAATACGTTGGGCCTGCGTTGGAGATCGGCTTTAACGTCTCTTACTTGTTAGACGTGCTCAACAGCCTTAAATCAGACGATGTGCGTATTACCTTGTCTGATGGCAACTCCAGTGCGCTGATTGAGAACCACGTAGAGGAAGATTCTATGTACGTGGTCATGCCGATGCGGTTATAGGTCCTACGCGCGTTAATGATTATTCAGCAGTTGCACGTAGAGAGTTTTCGCAACATTCGTTCAGCCCAATTGTCACCCGGCAATGGGCTGAATCTCATTTATGGCCAGAACGGCAGCGGTAAAACCAGCCTGCTGGAAGCCATCCATTTCCTTGGTCTTGGCCGTTCTTTTCGCAGTCATCTTTCGCAGCGTGTCATCCAAGAAGGCGAGGATAAGCTGCAACTCTTTGCTCGCTTAGCCGCAGGGGATGATCAACATAAGCTCGGATTGCGCCGTTTTCGCAACGGTGATACCGAAGTGCGGATGGACGGTGATCGCATCAAGAAACTGTCGCTATTAGCCGAAGCGTTACCGATTCAATTAATCACGCCAGAGAGTTTTGCGTTGCTGTTTGAAGGGCCAAAAGCACGGCGGCAGTTTATCGATTGGGGCGCCTTTCACGCCGATGGCAGCTTTTATTTGAATTGGATGAGTGTTAGACGTGCACTTAAACAACGCAATCAATTACTTAGAGATAAGGCGCGTTATCAACAAATCGCCTTTTGGGACAAAGAATTCGTTCGATATAGCCAAGTCGTTACTGAAATACGAAAACACTATGTGGACTCGTTAAATGAGCAACTTAAGGGTATAATCGGGGGGTTTTTACCGCAGGTAGAAGTGCGGGTTTCTTTCACTCAGGGATGGGACAGTAAATCTGATCTGGCTGAGTTGTTGCAATCGCAATATGAGCGGGATATCGCGCTAGGTTTTACCGTTAGCGGCCCACATAAAGCGGACTTGCGCTTACGAGTAGGGACCTTGCCGGCGCAAGATGCTTTGTCCCGCGGTCAGCTGAAATTGTTAGTTTGCGCGTTGCGAATCGCCCAAGGAAAACTGCTCCAGCAGCAGTTAAACAAGCACAGCATCTATCTGGTGGATGACTTGCCGTCAGAGCTAGATAAACAACATCGAAAATTATTGCTGCAGGAGCTGGTGGACACTCATGCTCAGGTATTTGTGACTGCCATCGACCCTGCTGCTATATCGGATTCTTTGAACTTCCCACCTGACAGGACGTTCCGCGTGGAGCGGGGGGAAGTGAAGGTCATTGAATAGCCAACGAGAGAATAATATGTCAAATAACAGTTATGATTCTTCGAGTATTAAGGTGCTCAAAGGCCTGGACGCCGTACGGAAAAGACCAGGTATGTACATTGGGGATACCGATGACGGTACCGGTTTGCACCACATGGTATTCGAGGTGGTAGATAACTCCATCGACGAAGCTTTGGCGGGTTACTGTCGCGATATCACCATCACTATTCATCTCGATGGCTCGGTATCCGTTAAAGACGATGGTCGTGGTATTCCAGTGGCGTTACACCCTGAAGAAGGTGTATCGGCAGCACAGGTGATTATGACCGTACTGCACGCCGGTGGTAAATTCGACGACAACTCTTATAAAGTTTCTGGTGGTTTGCACGGTGTGGGTGTGTCAGTAGTAAACGCTTTGTCTGAAAAGCTGAAGCTGACCATTTGTCGTGACGGCCATAAATACGAGCAGTACTACAACCACGGTGAGCCGAAAGAGCCGATCAAAGCGATTGGTGACACAGATAAAACCGGTACTGAAATCCGTTTTTGGCCAAGTAAAGAAACCTTCACCGATGTTGAATTCCATTACGAGATTCTGGCAAAACGCGTTCGCGAACTGTCATTCCTGAACTCAGGTGTGGGCATCCGCTTGGTGGATGAACGTGACCAGAAAGATGAATTCTTCCACTATGAAGGTGGTATCAAGGCATTTGTTAACTATCTGAACGTTAATAAAACCCCAGTAAATAAAGATATTTTCCACTTCTCGCAAGAGCGTGAAGATGGCATCACCGTTGAAGTGGCGATGCAGTGGAACGATGGTTTCCAAGAAAACATTCTGTGTTTCACCAACAACATTCCACAACGTGACGGTGGTACCCACTTAGCGGGTTTCCGCGCTGCGTTGACTCGTAACCTCAACAACTATATGGAAGCTGAAGGTTACAACAAGAAGAACAAAACCAGCGCTACCGGTGATGATGCCCGCGAAGGTTTGACTGCTGTGATCTCGGTAAAAGTACCGGATCCTAAATTCAGCTCGCAAACCAAAGATAAACTGGTATCAAGCGAAGTGAAAGCTGCCGTGGAACAAACCATGGCAGAGAAGCTGAATGACTACCTGCTAGAAAATCCAAACGAAGCACGCATGATCGTATCGAAAATTATCGATGCAGCCCGTGCCCGTGAGGCGGCCCGTAAAGCGCGTGAAATGACTCGCCGTAAAGGCGCGTTAGACTTAGGTGGTTTGCCAGGTAAACTGGCTGACTGCCAAGAGAAAGACCCTGGTCTTTCTGAAATCTACATTGTGGAAGGGGACTCAGCGGGCGGTAGTGCTAAACAAGGCCGTAACCGCAAGAATCAAGCGATTCTGCCGCTGAAAGGTAAAATTCTGAACGTAGAAAAAGCCCGCTTCGACAAGATGCTGTCTTCACAAGAAGTGGCTGCGCTGATCACTGCATTGGGTTGTGGTATTGGCCGTGACGAATACGATCCAGATAAAACCCGTTACCACAACATCATCATCATGACTGATGCTGACGTCGACGGCTCGCACATTCGTACGCTGCTATTGACCTTCTTCTTCCGTCAAATGCCTGAATTGATTGAACGTGGTTATATCTATATTGCGCAGCCACCACTGTTCAAAGTTAAAAAGGGCAAGCAAGAACAGTATCTGAAAGACGAACCAGCGTTGACCGAATACCTGACTAACCAAGCGTTGGATGGTGGTTGTATCTATCCATCTAAAGATGCACCAGCAATTGCTGGTGCCTCGATGGAAAAACTGGTTTATCAATATCGTGAAGTGGAAAAAGTGATCGAGCGTTTGGAAAAACGTTTCCCTACTAACGTGACAGACCGCATGATCTACCACCCACGCGTTACTGCCGAGATGCTGGCCAGTGAAGCCGATATGGCCTCTTGGTGCAAAGCGCTGTTGGAAGACCTTGAAGCTCGTGAAGTGCATGGTGTGCTGTACAAACTGGTACCAACTTTAGAGCCTGAACGTGGTGTTTATCTGCCACAACTGACGGTACGTAAACACGGTATTGATACTCACTACCTGTTTAGTTTTGATTTCTTCCACTCACACGATTACAACAAGATTGCTAGCCTCGGCGAGCAGTTGGATGGTTTGATTGAAGAATCTGGCTACGTGCAACGTGGTGAACGTAAGAAAGACGTTGATACCTTCGCAGACGCGTTAGATTGGCTGGTGGCTGAATCCAAGCGTGGCGTGTATATCCAGCGCTATAAAGGATTGGGTGAGATGAACCCAGAGCAGCTGTGGGAAACCACTATGGATCCTGAAGCCCGTCGTATGCTGCAGGTAACCATTGAAGATGCTATCGGTGCCGATCAGCTGTTCAATACCCTGATGGGGGATGCGGTGGAACCTCGTCGCGACTTTATCGAATCTAATGCCCTGAACGTGGCAAACTTGGACGTGTAAACAAGTACAATAGATTGATAAATAATAAAAAAAGGAAGCTTCGGCTTCCTTTTTTATTGCTCAAATTCGCGGCAATCTACGATAAACGAGGGCATAAAAAAATGCGCCACTCTATCTCAGAGGTTGGCGCGTCATTATTGCTGAGGCCTTTACGTGTGTAGCCACAGACCGCTAATTGCGGTTATTGCAGTAACGAGATATCTGCAACTTTAAGGAACAGGCCTTGCAGCTTGTTCAGCAGTGCCAAACGGTTACTGCGTAGCGCGGCGTCGTCTGCCATCACCATGACGTGTACGAAGAAGTTATCTACCGTCTCACGTAGGCCGGCTAATAAGGTCAGGGCTGCTTGGTATTCACTTTGCTCAAACATAGGAGCCAGTTGCGGTGCCAATGCGTTCAGCGCGTCATTCAGCGCGATTTCCGCAGCATCTTGCAACAATGCTGGATTGATGTCGCTTGGCAATTCGCCGTCAACTTTTGCCAGAATGTTGGATACACGTTTGTTCGCCCCTGCCAACGCCTCTGCTTGTTCCAGCGTGCGGAAGTGACTTACGGCGTTGATACGCGCATCAAAGTCAGCAGGTCTGGTTGGATAACGCGCCAGTACGGATAAGATAACGTCGGTGGCGATACCTTTATCTTGGTACCAAGCACGGAAGCGTGCCATCAAGAACTCTACTACCTCATCGGCAGCATTAACGTTGCTTAGGCTGCTACCATGTGCCGCAATTGCTTGTGCCACGATATCACGTAGATCTAAGTTCAGTTTGTTCTCAACGATGATACGCAAAGTACCAATTGCTGCACGACGCAGCGCAAATGGATCTGCGGCACCTTTTGGCGCTTGGCCTATGCCGAAAATGCCCGTCAGCGTATCGAGTTTCTCCGCTAGCGCTACCGCACATGACGTAATGCTAGTTGGTACGCTATCGCCAGAAAAACGTGGTTTGTATTGCTGTTCTAATGCCACGGCAACCGCTTCGGTTTCACCATCAAGACGGGCGTAATGCATACCCATGGTGCCTTGGGTGTCGGTAAACTCCATCACCATGTTGGTCATCAGGTCAGTTTTCGACAGCAGACCCGCACGTTTAGCATCTGTGCCACTTGCACCTAGGCTTTCAGCAATGAAACCAGCCACGTTGGCGATACGCTCAACACGGTCTTTTAATGTACCGAGTTGTTGTTGGAATACCACCGAGTCCAAACTCGCAATACGTGATTCAAGTGTTTGTTTCTTATCGGTATTAAAGAAGAACTCCGCGTCGGCGAGGCGAGGGCGAACCACTTTCTCGTTACCCGAAATGATCTGCTGTGGATCTTTTGATTCGATGTTGGCAACAAAGATGAAGTTAGGCATCAGCTTGCCGGCGGCATCAAATACTGGGAAGTATTTTTGGTCACCTTTCATGGTGTAAACCAAGGCTTCTGCCGGTACTTCCAAGAATTTATCTTCAAATGATGCTGTCAGTACTACTGGCCACTCTACCAGTGACGCGACTTCTTCTAACAGGTCGTCGTTAATATCTGCAGTGCCACCCAATTTAGCGGCAGCGGCTTCGGCGTCGGCTTTGATGATCGCTTTACGTTGCTGGTAATCCACCATCACTTTGCCACGTTCTAGCAGGCTTTGTTGGTAGTCATCCGCGTGTGCCAGTTCAAAGCTTGCTTCACCCATAAAGCGGTGACCACGAATAGTGCGAGCAGAAGCAATTCCCAGAATACTGCCGTCAACTACGGCGTCACCCAGCACCATAGTCACAGTGTGTACCGGACGGATAAATTGTGCAGTATTTGCGCCCCAACGCATACGTTTAGGGATAGGCAGTTTATCCAGTGCGGTTTGTACCATGGCAGGGATCAAGTTGGTGGTTTCTACGCCCGTCACTTTGGCGTGATGGACCAACCATTCGCCTTTATCAGTTACCAGACGTTCGGCTTCAGCCACATCAATACCATTACCACGCGCCCAGCCTTGGGCAGCTTTGGTTGGGGTGCCTGCGGCATCAAATGCCGCTTGTACCGATGGACCGCGTTTCTCAACCACTTTGTCTTGTTGTGCGGTTGCCAGTTGCTCAACCACAATCGCCAAACGACGTGGTGCCGCTAACCATTTGGCTGACGTGTAAGGCAGTTCAGCTTTGTTTAGCTCTTCAGTGAAGCTCGCAAGAAACGACTCTGCCAGTGTACGCAGAGCTTTCGGTGGCAGCTCTTCAGTGCCAATCTCAACAAGTAAGTTTTCAAATTTCATACTGCTATTCCTCACTTACACATTGGGAAGCCGAGCGCTTCACGAGCTTGATAGTAGGCTTCTGCCACACCTTTAGCCATGGTGCGTACGCGCAGGATATAGCGTTGACGTTCAGTCACCGAAATCGCATGGCGAGCATCCAGCAAGTTGAATGCGTGAGACGCTTTCATCACTTGCTCATAAGCGGGCAGTGGTAATGGTTGTTCCATTGTCAGCAGCTGGTTGCAGGCTTTTTCACATTGGTCGAACAAGCCAAATAGGAAGTCCACATCGGCGTGTTCAAAGTTGTAGGTAGACTGTTCCACTTCGTTTTGGTGGAACACATCACCGTAGGTGATTTTGCCAAGAGGGCCGTCAGTCCACACCAGATCGTAAACGCTATCAACGCCTTGAATATACATCGCCAGACGTTCTAAGCCGTAAGTAATTTCACCGGTTACTGGGCTACATTCCAAGCCACCCACTTGCTGGAAGTAAGTGAACTGAGTCACTTCCATGCCGTTCAACCAGACTTCCCAGCCAAGACCCCAAGCGCCGAGCGTTGGTGATTCCCAGTTGTCCTCAACGAAGCGAATATCGTGTACGGTCGGATCAACCCCCAGCGCTTTAAGCGAACCCAGATACAACTCTTGGATGTTATCTGGAGAAGGCTTCAGCACTACTTGGAATTGATAGTAGTGTTGCAGGCGGTTAGGGTTTTCGCCGTAGCGGCCGTCGGTTGGGCGGCGGCAAGGCTGGACATAAGCACTGCTCATTGGCTCGGGGCCGAGAGAACGTAAGAAAGTTTGCGGATGGAATGTACCTGCACCCACTTCCATGTCCAGCGGTTGGACAATTGCACAGCCTTGCTGTGCCCAGTAATCCTGTAACGTCAGGATAAAACCTTGGAAGGTTTTAACGTCATACTTGCTCGTCATGTCTACTGTGTCAGCCATTGATAGAAAATGTTTTCGATTATACCTTGTAGGTCACTGGTTATGTAGGTTAATTTTGCCGCAAAAGGCCAATTTGCTGGAGTTTATTATGGATAATGTTACCCGTTGTGGTTGGGTGTCCAACGATGCTATTTATCAACAGTACCATGATGAGGTATGGGGGAGACCGGTTTATGACAATCTGGAGCTGTTTGCCAAGTTGTGTTTGGATGGTCAACAAGCCGGACTGAGTTGGATTACTATCCTCAAACGCCAACAGAATTATTATCAAGCGTTCGCTAATTTTGAACCCTCCCAGATTGCCAAGTTTGATGACGTGCAGGTGGAGTTGTTGATGCAGGATAGCGGCATTATTCGTAACCGTGCCAAAATCCGCTCGATAATTGGTAATGCTAAAGCCTATTTGTTGATGGAGCAGCAAGGAGAGAATTTTAGTAATTTCTTATGGAGTTTTATCGGCGCTGAACCACGCATTAATCATTTTGCAGATTTGAGCGAAGTGCCGACCCAAACGCCAGAATCGGTTGCCATGTCCAAGGCGCTCAAGAAAAAGGGCTTTAATTTCTGTGGCCCCACAATCTGCTATGCCTTTATGCAGGCCGTTGGTATGGTAAATGATCATATAACAGATTGTTTTTGTTATAAATCTTGCCGAGATGTTTCACGTGGAACAACTGCAAAATAGCAACAACATTGTGAAATCGTGCGCTACGTAAAATCTGCGGCTATTTTGAGTAACTTTACCCGCAGATTTTAACGAAATTTTCGACTCATTTAAGGGTAAGTCTTCCATAAGCGACCGAATGATGTAAGGGAATAAAAAAGAGCAGAATCATCCCGTTCCCGTTTTTATGACAAGTTGGTTGTCGTGCTTAACGGATTTTTGCGGCGAGTGATTCGTTGATCATTTGCATAGGAGCGCTTGCTCCGACTTTTGCCAGCATAACTAACGAAGTCATTCAAACAGCGCTAAGCGCACAAATACTTTTGGGTTGGTGATCTCGTTGAGAACTCCGCAATCGACTTCCGGTAGCGAATACTGATTTGCCAAACGCGCCGCAGTTTAATCTTATTAAGCTGGCCGATAAACTGACCGAACCGGTTTTGCCAAGTTCGAACTAAAGGCCTTTCTTGATCAAATAGTGGAACGGCATGGTTTCAGTTTGGGAGGTCACTAGCGTGTGGTCCATAAACTGGCAGAAGCCAGGAATGTCGCGGGTAGTTGCTGGGTCATCTGCGATGACTAATAAAGTCTCTCCATCCTGCATGTGACGAACTTGCTTACGAATCATCATAATTGGCTCTGGGCAACGTAGTCCTAAAGCGTCCAGAGTGACATTAGCATTTTCAAATTCGGTTGCAGACATTAGCTACTTCTTCTCTAAAGACAAAAATCGTTTGGCTATTTTATCCTGCCCGTTGACAGATTGCAGCAGGGAATTTTTGATTGTTTCACGTGAAACAAATGGGGGACGATGATGGCTCAATTAAAGTTAAGCACGTCTTTAATGAAAGGCCGCGGCATCGACATAACGGCTCAATTTTGCCTCAACATTGCCGGCTAGAATCGTTACCTTGTTGCAATGACGCATTAAAAAAGAAGGTTGCTGAGTAATACTAATTCACTGCCATTTGCTTAATGTTTCACGTGAAACAAAAATAACTTCAAGAATGGCGGCCAAAAAACTTAATCTGTTTGGAAAAGTCTTTGGCTAGATCCGCATAATTACTGCAGCGTACTTTTCAAATCAAAGGCACGGACTGTTTCATCAGAAGGTGCAGGCAGAATATATGACTCTGAGCGACAGCATCGCTGTTAATGTTTCACGTGGAACCGAAGCGAGCTTAGAGTTTATGGCGGCCAAATGAAGCTTCATCTGTAGGGTAAAAGTCTTTGGTTAGATCCACATACAATACCGCGGTGTACTTTTCAAAGGCACGGACTGTTTCATCAGAAATTGGAGCAGGCTGAAAGTATGATTCTGAGCGACAAGCATCGCTGTGGATGTTTCACGTGAAACAAAAGCGAGTTCAAAGTTATGGCTGAAGTTTACTGTGTTCCAGCTGGAACCAAAGAGTCTACGCCGTTCAACATACGGTGACAGGCGCGCACTTTTTCAAAGGTGTCATTCGACTAGCAAGGCTGCATTGAACACCAGACATGTGATAGATGATAGCGAGCGATAATCATCTCAATTAAATAATCAGCGCAGTTGAATGTTTCACGTGAAACAAAAAGGGACTTCAATGAAGTCCCTTTGTTGGTGGCAACTCATAGCGATTAGTCGACGCGTTCAAAGATGGTACTAATGCCTTGGCCAAAGCCGATACACATAGTCGCTAAGCCAAAGGTGGCATCACGTTGCTGCATCAAATTGAGCAGGGTGGTTGAGATACGAGTACCGGAACATCCCAATGGATGGCCTAATGCAATGGCACCACCATGCAAATTTACTTTGTCGTCAATCTGCTCCATCAAACCTAAGTCTTTCACGCAAGGCAAAGACTGCGCCGCAAAGGCCTCGTTTAACTCTACGACATCAATATCGGCGATGCTGATGTTGGCTCGCTGCAATGCTTTCTTGGTAGCAGGCACTGGACCATAACCCATAATCGCAGGATCACAGCCGGCAACAGCAATTGATTTAACCCGCGCTTTGATCGGCAGTCCTAGTTGCTTCGCTTTGCTTTCCGCCATGACTAACATCGCCGAAGCGCCATCTGAAAGCGCCGAAGATGTCCCCGCAGTGACTGTACCATTGGCTGGATCGAACACTGGCTTTAGTTGACTTAATGCTTCCAGACTCGCATCGGCACGAATCACTTGATCATCTTTTGCCAAACAAACATTACCGCTATCGTCGTGTCCGAGTGTCGGTAAAATTTCATTGATAAATTCACCTGAGGTCATAGCGGCATACGCCCGTTGGTGTGAACGCAGCGCAAACTGGTCTTGCATCTCGCGGCTGATACCGTGCAACTTACCCAAGAGCTCCGCTGTTAGTCCCATCATAGCCGAGGCTTTAGCCATCTGCTTACTCAAGCCAGGATGAATATCTACGCCATGGGACATAGGAACATGGCCCATATGTTCAACACCACCGACAATAAAGACATCACCCATGCCACACATAATGGACTTAGTCGCTTGATGTAATGCTTCCATTGATGAACCACAAAGGCGGTTGACGGTAACGGCTGCGACGGTTCTTGGTAAGCCTGCAAGTAGGGCGGCATTACGTCCGATATTGAAACCTTGCTCTAACGTTTGCTGCACACAGCCCCAAATGACATCCTCAACTTGGTTGGGATCAACCTGTGGGTTGCGTGCTAGCAAAGCTTGCATTAGATGGGCTGACAAATCTTCCGCCCGCGTGTGGCGGAAAATGCCTGCTTTTGAACGCCCCATCGGAGTACGTAAACAATCAACAATAACTGCGTGTTCCATTTTCACTCCTCCTTAGGCGTTGTGATAAAAAGATTGTTGCTGCTCAATACGAGCATGAACTGATGAGGGCACTTGATAAAGCGGACCGAGGTGAGCAAAGGCAGCGGCCCAATCAAGATAGTTACTGAGTCCCATCTGTTCTAAATAGCTAAAGACTCCACCACGAAACGGTGGAAAACCTAAACCATAAATCAACGCCAAGTCTGCCTCGGCAGGTGATTGAACGATGCCTTCATCCAAACACAGCAGAGTTTCATTAATCATCGGAATCATCATGCGGGCAATAATTTCATCGTCAGTAAACGGTGTATCGTTCGGCTTAAACAGCTCCAGCGCATTTACTGCTGGAACTTTGGCGAGTTTGCCACGTTTATCAAGGCTGTATTGATAGAAGCCTTGTTTGGTTTTCTGGCCGTAATGTCCAGCGCTAAACAGCTTATGAATCGCGTCTTCGTAAGTCACCGCCATCCGTTCTGGGAAGCCTTCAGCCATGACTTGTTGTGCGTGGTGAGCAGTATCAATCCCGACCACATCCAACAAATATGCGGGACCCATCGGCCAGCCAAAGGTCTTTTCCATCACCTTATCAATTTGGATGAAATCGGCACCGTCAGCCAGTAACTGGCAAAAGCCGGCAAAATAGGGAAACAGCACTCGGTTAACAAAGAAGCCTGGGCAGTCATTTACCACGATAGCGGTTTTTCCCATCTGGGTGGCATAGCCAACCACGGTCGCGACAGTTTCGTCAGATGTCTTTGATGACTTAATCACTTCAACTAATGGCATGCGATGTACCGGGTTGAAGAAGTGCATACCGCAAAAGCGTTCTGGTTTTTGTAGCGCTTGTGCCAATTGGTTGATAGATATGGTGGACGTGTTAGAGGTGATGACTGCGGTTTCCGCTACATGCTGTTCGACTTCAGCGAGCACCTTGGTTTTGACGTTGGGATTCTCAACCACTGCCTCAACGATGACATCACTGTTGCCAATCGCATCGTAAGTTAAGGAGGGATGAATCGCATTAAGCACCGTTGCCATTTTATCAGGGGTGATCTTGCCGCGTTCTAGCTGCTTGCCGAGCAATTTACTGGCTTCGGATAATCCGAGTTCGATAGCGCTGTCAGCGATATCTTTCATCACCACCGGCACTTTTTTAGAGGCGCTTTGATAAGCGATACCGCCCCCCATAATACCAGCACCTATCACCGCAGCATGGTGGGTTGCTTGGCCTTTAGCTGCGTACTTTTTGGCAACGGATTTCACGTACTGGTCATTGAGGAATAATCGAATCAATGACTGTGCCGCAGGCGTTTTTGCTACGCTTATAAAGGCTTGGTGCTCGTTCACTAACGCTTGCTCTCGTGCAGCTGCCGCGCTTTTCTCTATCGCACTCAGCGCTGCCATTGGGGCTGGATAATGTTTACCGGCTTTGGCATATACCAAACCTTTCGCCACATTAAAGGCCATGGTTTGCTCGAGTGAACTTAATGGCAACTTAGTCTGTTTTTGTTGGCGCCGTTGCTGCCAATCGATATCTTGCTTAATAGCCAATTGCAGTAAGGAGTGGGCACTCTCGACGAGTTGCTCGGCACTAACAACCGCATCAACTAAGCCCAATGACAATGCTTCCTCGGCGCGACACTCCTTGGCAGTAGTGATCAGCTCTAGCGCATTATCTAGACCAATCAGACGTGGCATGCGCACTGTGCCACCAAAGCCGGGAATAATCCCGAGCTTAGTTTCTGGCAACCCGATACGGGCGCTATTGCTGGCGACACGAAAGTCAGTGGCCAGCACGGCTTCACAGCCGCCGCCAAGGGCATAGCCGTGAATGGCGGCTACCGTGGGAAAAGGTAAGTCTTCAAGCTTATTAAAGATGACATTAGCGCCTTCAAGCCATTGGTAGAGTTGCGCGTCTTCTTCGGCAAATAATGCGAGAAATTCCGTAATGTCAGCGCCAACAATAAAGCTATCCTTGGCTGAACTCAGCAGTAAACCTTGGATATTTTTGGTGGCACTGATGATATCGAGTGCTTGCTCAAATTCATTCAGCGTTTGCCGGTCAAACTTATTTATGGCGCTTTGCTGGCGATCGAACTGCAAATGGGCGATGTTATCTTGAAGCGACACTTTTAGCGTTGAACTGTGATAGAGCATGGTCAACCTTCCATATGAGTGTGGCGCAATGACCACAGTGACAGCTGGGACGATGATGATGTTTCAGTGTGAAAGCTAATTGAGCAAATTACAACAACCAATTTAAACGGTTGTTTTAATTTTTATGGGTGGGTTAATTAGATTTGATTCAACATTATGAATCTAAAAGGTAAAGTTGCTTATAATCTAAGCGAGCGCGCTAGCTATACCTTGGTCTAATGCAGACTTATGAAATGCTAAAGTAGCCGCTTTGGGGGTGAGCAAGGCATAATAGCCCACACGAAAATGTGGTTAGGAAGGCGCATTGAGTCATCAGTATTTTGTGCTGGCAGCACCGGTAGAAGTGGCAGAGGAAGTTAAGGGCAGCAAGTTTATTACTGTGCTGTTTCATGCCGCCGATCAGCAAGCGTTTCGTAATCAATTACAATTGGTTAAGGAGCAGTATCCCAGCGCGAATCATTATTGCCAAGCGTTTGTGATTTCCGCTCCCGGTGATAACGCCGTTGTTGGTTTTAGTGATGACGGTGAGCCAGCTGGGAGTGCGGGGCGGCCGATGTTGAACGTGCTTGTTGGGGCGCAACTAGGCTACTGTGGCGTAGTGGTGGTGCGTTATTTTGGTGGCACTAAACTCGGTGTAGGCGGTTTGGTGCGGGCGTACGCTGGCGGCGTTAAATTTGCGCTTAGCCAAGCCAGTTTACTAACTCGAGAGCCGACAGAAACGGTGACATTGCATTGCCAATATAGTGAGTTGGGCTCGGTGGAGCATTTTTGTCAAAAGCAGCAATTGCTGATTGAAGACAAGCAGTTTGCCGAACAGGTCGCGGTGAAGATTCAACTGCCGTTATCCTGTATTGATCAGTTATGTGAGCAGTTGAACGCCATTCATCCGGTGGCGATCACCATTATTAGAAATTCAGCCAATATTCGTCGGTAGTTAGGCGTTTAGGAGCGAAATGCACTATCGAACTATTACACGTATTACGGGCCTGCTGGTTGGGCTATTTTCGATCACCATGTTGCCACCAGTGGTAGTGTCCATGTGGTATGAAGATGGCGGCGGCACCGCATTTGTGGAAGCGTTCCTGCTCAGTTTGGTAATGGGGGGCATGCTTTGGTACCCCAATCGACAACATAAGCAGGAGCTGCGTACGCGAGAAGGTTTTCTCATTGTGGTGCTGTTTTGGACCGTGCTGGGAGCGATTGGTACCTTGCCATTCCTGTTGGTAGATAAACCGTCACTGGGGCTGGCAGACAGCGTTTTTGAGTCATTTTCGGCACTAACTACCACTGGGGCGACAGTTATTGTTGGCCTAGATGAACTCCCCAAGGCGATTCTGTTCTATCGACACCAATTGCAGTGGCTAGGGGGCATGGGGATCATCGTGCTTGCTGTGGCGATTTTGCCCGTACTAGGCATCGGTGGTATGCAGTTGTATCGTGCTGAGATACCTGGCCCAGTTAAAGACAGTAAGATGACGCCGCGTATTGCCGAGACGGCTAAAACGCTGTGGTATATCTACCTGCTGTTAACCATTGCTTGTGCGGGCGCCTATTACCTTGCTGGCATGACGAGTTTTGATGCCATCTGCCACGCGTTTTCTACTATCGCTATCGGTGGCTTCTCAACGCACGATGCCAGTATCGGTTATTACCAAAGCCCAGCGATTAATCTCATCTGTGTGTTTTTCTTGTTGGTGGCGGCGGTTAATTTCAGTCTACACTTTGCCGCCTTCTCGCGACGCGGTATCAACGTTAAAACCTATTTTCGCGATGCAGAATTTAGGGCGCTGATCTTCATTCAACTCGCGCTGACGCTAGTGTGCTTTGCAACGCTGCTGCACGCAGGTATTTATGATTCCGCCGAAGAAACTTTCGATTACGCGCTGTTTCAGGCGGTATCTGTTTCAACCACGGCGGGGTTTGGCACCGAGAGCTTCCACGAATGGCCGCTATTTCTCCCTATTTTGCTGATTTTCTCTAGCTTCATTGGTGGCAGCGGCGGCTCTACGGCAGGCGGTATCAAGGTGATCCGCATGGTGCTATTGATGTTGCAGGGCTTTCGCGAGTTAAAGCGGTTAATCCATCCGCGGGCGATGTTCTCAATTCGCATTGGTACTAAAGCCTTGCCCGACCGCGTGATTGATGCGGTGTGGGGCTTTTTCTCCGCGTACGCGTTAGTGTTTGTGGTGTGTATGTTGATCTTAATGGCGACCGGTATGGACGCCATTACCTCGTTTAGTGCGACAGCTGCGTGTTTAAATAACTTAGGGCCTGGGCTCGGTGATGTGGCGGCAAACTATGCGTCCATTTCCGATGCAGAAAAGTATGTGTTAGTGATCGCCATGCTGTTTGGGCGCTTGGAAGTTTTCACGTTGTTGGTGTTGTTTATTCCCAGCTTTTGGAAAAGTTAATGACAAAAATATTGGTATTGTATTCGACAGTAGATGGTCAAACGCGTCGTATTTGTGAAGTGATGATCAAGACATTCACCACGGCTGAGGTGCAGTTGGTTGCCATTGAGCAAGCCACTGAACAACAGCTGCATTGGGCCGATAAAGTATTGCTGGGTGCCAGTATTCGTTACGGTAAATTTAGACCCGCCTTATTTCAATTTATTCAGCGGTTTAATGTGTTGTTAGACGCAAAACCCAACGGCTTTTTTTGTGTCAATGCGGTAGCGAGAAAGCCAAACAAAAATACCCCAGAGACCAACGGATATATGCGGAAGTTTTTGCAGCAATCACTGTGGCAACCCAAACAATTAGCGGTATTTGGTGGTCGTATTGATTACCAACAGATCGGCTTGGTTGATAGAACGATGATCCGCTTTATCATGTGGATGACCAAAGGGCCAACCGACATGACGCAGGTGCATGAATTTACCGATTGGCAAAAGGTGCGTGAATTTGCGGAAGCTTTTGCCCAAGAGGGATAATTAAACACTACAAAATTTACCGTGCAGTATTGAAATGATTTCAGTCACTTGCTGGTTTTTCAGTGAGTAGTAAACAATCTGCGAGCTTTTGCGCGTTGCGACTAAATCCTCAGCGCGTAACACGGCTAAATGCTGTGATAGCGCTGATTGGCTTAACGGTACCGTTTCGTTGAGTTCAGTCACGCTCAACTCTTTGTCGAGCAGCAAACACAAGATCATCAGCCGATAAGGATTGGCCACCGCTTTAAGCCACTTAGCGGCCACACCTGCGTTGGTCAGCATGGCGTCGACATTAATATCTTGATTCATTTGCAGCTCTCATCGTCAATTTGATTAGATAATTCTAATTCGATAATCATCCGTCAGCAATCCGTAGCGCTTGAACCTAGATCTCATTTTTGCCAATTTGCCTTGGCCTAGCCGTGCTTCTTCGTCCACGGTCGTAGATTCCGTGGCTGGATTACGGCACTATTTTTACTTACGTTAGTGTGAGAGCCCCCAACAACATGAAATCAATTCTAATTTTGTACTATTCCCGTGGTGGTCATACAGCCCGTATTAGCCGTCATATCATGCAAACGATTAATGCCCAGCAATATCATTGCGAAATGATGGATATCACTGAAGCGAGCAAAGAGGGGATCGATTGGGATAAGTGGGATGCGATCGTCGTTGGCGCTTGTGTGCTCTATGGCACCTACGATAAAAGCGTATTTGCCTTTTGTGAGCAGCACCAACAAGTGCTAACAGAAAAAGCGGTGAGCTTCTTCTCGGTAAACGTGGTGGCCAGAAAGCCAGAAAAACGCCTGCTAGAAAACAACAAATACATGCAGAAATTTATCAAGCTTTCGGCTTGGAAACCGCAGGATATTAAGATTATCGCTGGCAAGGTGGATTACCCATCATGGGGTTGGTTAGATTCACTGATGATCCGCTTTATTATGAAAATCACCGATGGCCCAACCGATCCAACCTCGGTGATTGATTACACCGATTGGGATGATGTGGCCGCCTATGGCGAGCACATCATCAGTTTAACTAATCAAGGCTGATCAATAACGCCAGAAGCTGGGGTGCATGAGTACGGCAACCGTTAAAATTTCTAGCCGCCCCAGTAACATACCTATCGATAATGCCCATTTAGCCACATCTGGCAGACTAGCGAAATTCCCCGCAGGACCGATGACACTACCTAACCCAGGCCCCACGTTGGTTACCGCCGTAACGGCGCCCGATAAGCTGGTGAGCGGGTCTAGTCCGCACAGCACCAAAATCAGAGTTAATAGCACAATGACAATCGCGAACAACATCATAAAGGTGACCAGCGAACGCACAATCTCTTCATTGATTGGACGGTTGTTGTAGCGTTCTCTAAAGATGCCGTTGGGGTGAAACTGCTGTTTCAGCTGCTCACGCATAATCGCGATGGCAATTTGGAAGCGGAAAATTTTGATCCCGCCAGAGGTGGAGCCAGAGCAACCGCCGACAAACATTAAAAACAGAAAGGCGATATTAGCTAGTGCGCCCCAACTGCCATAGTCGGTCAGGCCATAGCCGGTGGTAGTGACTACCGATATCACGTTAAAGCTGGATAACCGCAGCGCATCGATGAACTGAATATCTCGGCTGGCGTACAGCCAATAGGCTAAGCAAAACGATACCAGCATGAGGAAGGTGACATAACCGCGGATCTGCGCGTCATTCCATACCTTCAAGCTGCGGACTTGGATTGTTTGGGCAAACACCAGTAAGGGCAAACCACCGGCGGCCATAAATACCACTCCAACCCAATGGCAGCTGGCGGGAAAAGCTGCCATAGAGCTATCAGAGGTGGAGTAGCCGCCTGTCGACAATGTCGTCATTGAATGGTTAATGGCGGCAAACCAGTCCATTCCCGCTAAATGATAGGCAATGGCGCAAGCGATAGTCAGACCGATATAAACCAAAAACAGATGCTTGGCTAAGCTTTGCGTACGTGGGATGGTTTTGTCTGACCAATCTGACGACTCCGTACGGAACAGCCGCATCCCCCCCACGTTAAGGAACGGCAGAATAGCTACCGCCATCACGATAAAGCCGATACCACCGAGCCACTGCAGCAACGAGCGCCATACCAAGATGGAGTGATCCATTTTATCTAGGCCCGAGAGTACGGTGGAGCCGGTGGTGGTCACCCCTGACATGGTTTCAAAAAAGGCATCGGTATAGCCGATGCCGTGATACAGGGTAAATGGCATTGCCGCAAACAGGCTCACAATAAACCAGGTCAAACTGGTCAGCAGGAACATATCGCGGATATTGAGGTGGATCTTTTTGCTTTGGCCGTTATGCAAACAGATACTGGCAAAGACGCCGGTTAGCATGGCCGAAACCATAAAGGCCATGACCGTTTCTTCGCCATAAACCAGCGCTAATATCAACGGGATAAACATAAATCCCGTTAACATCGATAAAAATAGACCCAAAATAAATAGCAGCGGCTTATAGTTCAGCATGGTAAGACAACCTAGAAGAAGAACGCGCTCGGTTGGAATAACTTCTCAACTTCGCCGATGAACTTCTTGTTTACCAAGAATAGAATCACGTGGTCGCCTTGTTCGATTACTGTGCGGTCGTGGGCCATTAATACTTCTTCATTGCGAACAATTGCGCCAATGGTGGTGCCCGGCGGCAGCTTGATATCGCCTACCTGACGCCCCACCACTTTACTGGTGCCTGCATCGCCATGGGCAATCGCCTCAATCGCTTCGGCGGCACCGCGGCGCAGAGAATACACGTTACAGATATCACCTTGACGAATATGGGTCAGCAACGCGGAGATAGTGGCTTGTTGCGGCGAAATGGCAATATCGATATTGGCCTCTTGCACGATATCGACATAGGCTTCGCGCTGGATCAACACCATGACTTTCTTGGCACCAAGGCGTTTCGCCAGTAACGCTGACATGATGTTGGCTTCGTCGTCGTTGGTTACCGCAATAAACACATCAGTTTGGTCAATGTGTTCCTCTTGCAGTAACTCTTGGTCAGAAGCATCACCGCAGAATACGGTGGTGTTTTCTAACGCTTCTGATAATGCCTCGGCGCGTTCAGCGCGATGTTCAATCAGTTTTACGGAGTGGTTGCGTTCCAGCTTTTTGGCTAGCCCTTGACCAATATTACCTCCACCAGCAATCATAACGTTGCGATAGGAGTTATCCAGCTTCTGCATCTCACTCATCACCGCACGAATGTGGCGGCTATCGGCAACAAAGAACACTTCATCATCGGCTTCAATGATGGTGGTACCCCGGGGCATGATGGCGCGACCTTGACGAAAGATTGCCGCCACCCGGGTATCAATATTTGGCATGTGTTCACGTAGTGCTGCCAGCGCGTTACCCACTAATGGGCCACCGTAGTAAGCCCTAACCGCCACTAAACTGACCTTGCCATTAGCGAAGTCGAGTACCTGTAAAGCGCCTGGATATTCAATGAGACGCTGTATGTAAGTAATCACTAACTGTTCTGGTGCGATCAGCTCATCTATCACGAAACCACCGCGTAGTTTCGCCTCGGCATTTTTGGTCTCGCTGTCGATAAATAGCTTGTCTTGAATCGCCAAATATTGCTCAGAACGGATACGGGCAATCTTGGTTGGGGTGCCAAACAGGGTATAAGCAATCTGACACGCCGACATATTACATTCGTCGCTATTGGTCACCGCCACCAACATGTCGGCATCTTCCGCGCCGGCGTCTCGTAGCACCCCAGGGTGGGCTCCATGGCCAACCACAACCCGTAAATCAAACTTATCTTGCAGCGTGCGCAATCGGTTGCGGTTATGGTCAACAACAGTGATGTCGTTGTTTTCCCCTACTAAGTTTTCAGCAAGGGTGCCTCCAACCTGACCGGCACCAAGGATGATGATTTTCATGCCTTGAATAGCTCCTAAGCGATAGCTTTGACCAATTTGGCGTAGTAAAACCCGTCCATATTGTCTTGTCCGGGCAGGATTTGCCACCCCGTTGCGTCGTTTTCTTTAGAAGCTGTGATGGTCTCTAAAGTGGCATCGGATGTACGTGCGAGGAAAGCCTCAATCTGTTGGCTGTTTTCATCGGGCAAGATCGAGCAGGTGGCGTATAGCAGCGTGCCGCCGGGTTTGAGCCACTGCCAGCAGTGATCGAGAATTTGCGCCTGTAGCTGCTGCAGCGTGTCAATATCAGCGGCTTTACGTAGCCACTTGATATCGGGATGGCGACGAATCACGCCAGTTGCAGAGCAGGGCGCATCTAACAAAATTCGGTCGAACTTGTCGCCATGCCAACTGGCATCAATATTGGCGGCGTCAGCACAGAGAATTGTGGCTTCAAGACCGAGGCGTTGGCAGTTTTCAGTTACGCGTTCGAGTCTTTTAGCATCATTGTCCAGTGCGACTAAACGAACATCGGCAGATTCCATAATATGGCAGCTTTTACCTCCGGGTGCCGCGCAGGCGTCCAGAATCAAGTCGCCGTCTTGGGCATCTAACAGGGTCGCGGCCCATTGTGCGGCTTGATCTTGCACCGACACACTGCCTTCGGCAAAGCGTGGTAGGGCGGTAACATCTGTGGGAGCTTCCAACAAAATGGCATCAGCAGTTAAACCTGCGCTCGCGCCAATCTCCAGCGTTGCCAATTGCTCAATGTATTGAGCTTGGGATTGTTGCCGTTGGTTGTTACGTAGCCACATTGGCGGACGTTGCTGGCTCTGTTCGATAATGTCTGCCCACTTGTTGGGATAAGCTGCTTTGAGCTTTTTCACTATCCAACCAGGGAAGCAGTATTTCAGGGTGTCATTGTTGGTGGCTAATGGTGCGTCATCACGCTGAATATTGCGTAGCACACCGTTGACGACTTTAACTAAGCCCTCTTGGCCAAATTGGCGGCTGGCTTCAGCGGTTTCTGAAATAGCCGCATGCGCAGGAATTCGCGTGAAATACAGCTGATAACAGCCAACCAATAACAGATGATGAATTTGGCGTTGCTTGCCCTTAAACGGTTTTTGCAACCGTTGGCTTATGCAGTTATCTAACTGCGGTAAGACGCGCATTACACCGTAGCAGAGTTCTGCCAGCAGCGCCCGGTCTTTGCCGTTGCCGAGCTGTGCTTGGTGATGTGGCAATACGTTAGATAACGAGGCACCATTTTCGAGAACCTGGAAGATAACCTGTGCCGCTAAGGCGCGAACATTTAGCCTCATTGCGCACCATCCAGCACTGTTCCCTCGGCAAACCAGTCGCCGCGAGCGTTGAGAATATCTGCCACTGGCATCGCCTTTTTGCCGGGTAGTTGCATCTCGGTAATAACCAGTTGGCCATCACCGGTGGCGATCGTCAAACCTTGTTTGTTGGCGCTGACAATAGTGCCTGCTGGCAGGTTTACGTTGGTGGCAATCGGTTGTGCCTGCCATACTTTGACGTTTTGCTCGTTAAGGGTGAAGTAACTTACTGGCCAAGGATTAAAGGCGCGCACTTCGCGAGACAGTGCTAATGCCGATTTATGCCAGTCGAGTTGCGCTTCCTCTTTGGAGAGCTTTTCGGCATAGGTCGCTAAGCTATCATCTTGTGGTTCGGCTGCGAGTGTGCCAGCCGCAATGCCTGCGAGAGCGTCTACTAATGACAGTGGCCCCAACGCCGCCAACTTGTTATATAAGGTGGCAGAGGTATCGCTGTCACTAATAGGCAACTTGCTGATTAACAACATATCACCTGTGTCTAGCCCAGCATTCATCTGCATGATGGTGACACCAGTTTCCACATCCCCCGCCCATAACGCGCGCTGAATTGGGGCTGCGCCACGCCATTTAGGCAGAATGGAGCCATGTACATTGATACACCCTAACTTGGGCGTATCCAATACGACTTGCGGCAGTATTAGGCCGTAAGCCACTACCACCATGATATCGGCATCCAAGGCAGCTAATGCTTGCTGGGCAGTTTCATCACGTAAGGTTTTCGGCTGGTAAACTGGCAACTGGTGCTGTTCCGCCAATACCTTTACTGGGCTCGGTGTCAGTTTTTGGCCGCGGCCAGCAGGTCGGTCTGGTTGGGTGTAGACAGCCACCACTTGGTGATGGCTATCGATAAGCGCTTGCAGATGCTTAGCGGCAAAGTCGGGCGTACCGGCAAAGATGATTTTCAGCGAGTTCAAAATGATGTCCTGAATAAGTGCAAATTAACGGCCTTTGGCATCTTGGCGAGCAGATTTCTCTAGCTTCTGCTTGATGCGTTGGCGTTTTAGTGGCGACAGATAATCGACAAACAATTTGCCTTGCAAGTGATCCATTTCGTGTTGAATGCAGATAGCGAACAGCTCATCCGCTTCGACGGTGAACTCGTCACCATGGCGATCTAACGCCTTTACCGTGACAAATTCACAACGGTCAACTTTGGCGTAAACGCCGGGGACCGAGAGACAACCTTCTTCATTACAAAAGTCGCCGCTTTTGCTAATGATCTCAGGGTTGATGAACACTTTTGGACGATCGACTTCGTCTTGAAGGTCCATCACAATCAACTGCTGATGAAAATCGACTTGAGTGGCTGCCAAACCAATGCCTTTTTCCTCATACATGGTTTCGAACATATCGTCGATCTGCGTTTGCAGTGCTGGACCGAAATCGGTGACCGGTTCGGCGATAGTTCTAAGTCTTTCATCTGGATAACGTAGTACGGTTAACAAGGTCATATATAACTCTTAACAATCGTGCTAAAACCAAGTGACTTGGTTATACTCTTTGGTGCTAATGCCATAATTTTAATCGTTCGTGGCTATCAATAACAGAAAAAGCTCGTTTTTCCTAATATGCCAACTACATGGATGGGCCCATGAAAAGGTTTACTTTACTTGCGTTGCTTGCCGTTTTCTGCGGTGGAACACATGCGGATGAACTGACATTAAAGGCCGGTCACCCCGACGCTTATGTTGTAAAAAGAGGGGATACCTTGTGGGATATTTCGGGAGTGTTCCTTAAAGACCCTTGGCGCTGGCCTCATTTATGGCAAGCCAACCCACAGATTGCCAACCCACATCTTATCTATCCCGGTGACCGACTTACTTTAGTATTTATTGATGGTCAGCCGCGACTGGTGAGCAAACGCTTTGTCAAAAGTAGCCCAAGCGGGCAAGTAAGCCCCAAATCTAACGCGATTCCAGCAATCGATTTAGCGCTGATTGAGCCTTATCTGGTACAGAACCGCGTGGTTGATGGTGACTGGTTGGCACAGCAGCCGAAAGTGCTTGGTGGTGAAAATCCCTCTTATCATCACGTAGAGGGTGACGTAATCTATGTGCAAGGCCAAGTGACCGAAGGCACCAAGTTGGCGTTTTATGCAACCGGCCGCGAGTTTGAAGACCCAGATACCGGTGATAATCTTGGGCAAGAGATTATCTTGTCTGCTACTGGCCGTGTGATTGAAAGTGGTGAGGTCTCACGAGTACAACTGCTGAAGAGCTTCCAAGAAACCAAAGTTGGTTACCGCGTATTGTCTATTGAAGATGATGCGTTCATGCCCGCCTATTTTATGCCAAAGGCAGGTGCAGTCGCTGATGCTAAGTTGCTAGCGGCTCACGGTAATATTCGCGAAATGGGTAAGCTCGATGTGGCCTATATCGACCGTGGCTCGCAGGCTGGTGTGCAAGCGGGGCAAGTCTATACCGTGTATAAGCCGGGTGCGACAGTGGTCATGAATCGTGATGGAATTCCTGTTGCCGCGGCGGATCAGTCATCCTATGAGAAAATCAAAGCCTCATTTGGTGACGAAATTCAGTTACCTGATCTGTATCGTGGACAAGTGATGATATTCAAAGTATTTGATAAAACCGCCTTAGGGTTGATCTTGGTTGACCAACGCCCGATGCGGGTAGGCGATAAATTGTTTAAACCGGACGTATTATTGCAGGGAGAGTGACGGAAGATTCTCTAGTCGACTGGTTAATTGTCAGCGCAATATCCGGGCTTGGCTCGCAACGGATTAGACAATTGCTCACGCACATGGATGTGCAGACGTTACGACAGCGGTTACAGCATGAACCTGAAACCTTGTCGCATAAGCTGCAGGCATCCCATTTTGTTGCCGCCCAACAAAAGTTAGACACCGCACTCACCTGGCAAGCAATGGCTGATGATCATGTGATTATCACGCCGGATTCTCCCTTCTATCCACCACTGCTGCATGAGATTGATGACGCGCCGACAGTATTATTCTGCAAAGGTGATATTCAAACGTTGTTACAGCCTGCTGTGGCCATCGTGGGCAGTCGCGATGCTAGCCGTAACGGGCTGCAGCAAGCCTATGACTTTGCTTCTCAGTTGGCCAGTGCAGGATTAGTGGTTGTCAGTGGTATGGCGGCGGGCATCGATGGTGCTGCCCATCAGGGGTGTTTGGCTGCTGGAGGTAAAACGTTAGGGGTTCTCGGCACAGGTGTTGAGCAAATTTATCCGCGACGACACAAGCAACTCTTTAGCGAGGTTCAGCAGCAGGGGTGTTTGGTCAGCGAGTTCTGGCCTGACGTTAAGCCGTTTGCTGGTAACTTTCCCAAACGTAATCGCATCATTAGTGGTATCGCGTTAGGTACGTTGTTAATTGAGGCGCGGCGTAAGAGTGGCTCGTTGATTACTGCGCGGCTGGCGAGTGAACAGGGGCGAGAGGTATTTGCTATACCCGGCAATGTGTTAGCTGGCGACCATCAAGGTTGTCACGATTTAATCAAAAATGGGGCGAAACTTGTCGAAGATATTGCCGATATAATAGAAGAGCTACCGCCTTTATTGCAGGCTCACCTTGAATCGCTAGCAATTGAACCCCATTTAGCCAATCAGGACAGCTCCGAGTTGCCATTTGGTGCACTGTTAGCTAGTGTAGGTTATGAAACCACTGCATTAGATGTAGTGGTTGAACACAGTGGGATAACGTTGGATCTGGTGTTGGAACAGTTGTTAGAACTGGAACTGCAAGGTTGGGTAGCAGCTGTGCCTGGTGGTTACATTAGACTTAAGAGGAGCTAGCCATGTTCGATATCCTCATGTATCTGTTTGAAAACTATGTTCATAGTGAAGTAGAACTCATGGTCGATGAAGATGAGTTGACCAAAGAACTTACCCGTGCTGGTTTCCATCAGTCTGAAATTCTTAAAGCGTTAAATTGGCTTGAACGTCTTGCAGCATTGCAGGAAAGTGAATCGCCGTATCTCGCTGCCAGCAATAAACATTCTTTCCGTATCTACACTGCGGAGGAGATGGATAAGCTAGACGTAGAATGCCGTGGTTTTCTGTTCTTCCTTGAGCAAATCAATGTATTGAGCTTTGAAACCCGTGAAATGGTGATTGACCGTGTTATGGAGCTAGAAGAATCCGCATTGGTGTTGGAAGATCTGAAGTGGGTGATCCTGATGGTGCTGTTTAATGCACCGGGTAATGAGTCCGCTTACGCGCAAATGGAAGATTTGATCTTTGAGCAGCCGGATGGTCGGCTACACTCATAAAATATCGAAGAAGAGGCGTTGAGCCTCTTTTTTATTGCTTAGGGGCTGCTTATCTTTAGTGTTTAATTTTTGTTCAAATTAAACGCGTTATGAACGAGGCGAGACCAGCGACGCTTAGTCAACTAAGCAAGCTGGGCGCAACAAAGTTCAGGAGGCGTTTAAATGAACCCTTCGGGCAGCGACAGCGCGCAATTTATTCAGCGTTAGGCGCTGTTGGTGGAGAATAACTACACGGCACATCACCTGCCTTGCCTAAATCACGCGCTGCCTGCTGCAAAAGCAACCAGCAAAGATAAACAGCCCCTAGGCAAAACAAAACCCGCATAAAGCGGGTGTTGTGGGAGATAGCGACCAAGTATTTACACGTGGCTGACTAACACTAAGCGAATTGCATCAAGCTGCAGTTGGCACTGGTCGAGATAACCGGCCAATTCCGTTTGTTGCTGGCGCAGGTACTCCAACTCTTCATCACGAATGTTAGGGTTTACTGCTTGCAACGCTTCCATACGGTTCAGCTCACTGTTGAGGCTGGTTTCCATCTGCGCGCGCGCCTTAGCTATTACGGTAGTCAATGCTGCTTGAGCGTGGTTATCGCCTTTTTCCAGCAGTGGATGCAGTAAGGTTTGCGAGGCGTTGACCAGCTTGCTACCTATATGGCGGTTCACCGGGCTCAGTTGTGGATTCCATTGCTCGTAGCTGACCTTATCACCGAGGTTGTTGCCGTCTTTATCCAACAATACGCGGATTGGTGTTGCTGGCAGATAACGGAACAATTGCGATGATTTTGGCGCTGATGCATCGGCCATGTAGATCATCTCAACAAAAATGGTACCAGCAGGTAGTGCTTTGTTTTTCAAAATCGCTACCGAGGTGGTACCAGTATCTGAACCGGTGATCATATCAATACCCGTTTGCACCAGTGGGTGTTCCAAGGTGATCAGCGCGATATCGTCACGGGACAACGCTTTTTCACGGTCGAACGTTACGGTGACGCCGTCTTCTGGCAAGCTTGGGTAGGTTGGGAACATCATGTGTTCGGTTGGGCGGAGGATCATGGTGTTTTCACCGTGATCTTCTTCATCGATACCGAGGATATCCCACAGACGAATAATGCTGCCGATGGTATCAGTGCAGTCATCCATCTTCGCCAGTTGCTCGGCCAATGCTTGCGCCTTGCGACCGCCGTGCGAGTTCAACTCCAGCAGTTTATCGCGGCCTTGTTCCATCGCTTGTTTCAGCGCTTTGTACTGGCTACGTGTCTGGTTCAGCAGCGTGGTCAACGCTTCTTCATCTTCGTTGATTAGCAGTTGCATCAGCTGTTCGCTATGGGCTTTAAACAGCTCATGGCCGCCTGGACAGGTCAGCTCAAAGGCATTCAGCCCTTCGTGATACCAACGCAGCAAGGTGGTTTGTGCTGAGCCGTTCAAGTACGGCAGATGGATCTCGACGTCATTTTGCTGGCCGATACGGTCCAAACGGCCGATACGTTGCTCCAGCAAATCAGGATTCAATGGTAGATCGAACAGCACTAAGTGGCTGGCGAACTGGAAGTTACGACCTTCAGAACCGATCTCTGAACAGATCAGTGCTTGAGCGCCACCTTCCTCTTGGGCAAAGAACGCACCCGCTTTATCGCGTTCGATGATCGACATGTTCTCATGGAACACGGTGGCCATAATCCCTTCGCGAGTGCGCAATGCTTCTTCCAACGCCAAGGCGGTGTTGGCTTGTGAGGCGATGATCAGCACTTTTTTACTGCGATGCGTTTTAAGGAAATCAATCAGCCAATCAACGCGCGGATCAAACTTCCACCATGCATCGGCGTTTTCATCAAACTGCTGATAGATTTTCTCTGGGCTCAGCGCCAACCGCACTTGGGCATCGAGTGGCAGATTGCGGTTCATGACATTGCTCACCCGCAATGCCGTCTCATATTGTGATGGGATCTCTTGCGGATAGGCATTGAAAATACGTTTTGGAAAGCCTTTCACAGAGGCGCGGCTGTTACGGAACAATACGCGGCCAGTGCCGTGGCGATCGAGCAGTTGTTGCAGCAACTCTTCACGGGCGGCCTCACGTTGCTCATCATCCACATCTTTGGCTTGCATGAGCTTCAGCGCAGGCATGATGTCGTTTTCAGACAACAGCTCAGTCAGGCTGCTGATCACTTCATCAGCAATACGCTCGCCGCTAGCAATTGCGTCGGCAGCAATGGCCACTTGGCGATAATCTTGCTCTTCGCGCACAAAGGCATCGTAGTCATAAAAACGATTGGGATCGAGCAGGCGCAAGCGAGCAAAGTGGCTCTCGTGGCCGAGTTGATCTGGCGTCGCCGTCAGCAACAGTACGCCGGGGATCACTTGCGACAACGCATCCACCACTTGGTATGGGCGGCTCGGTTTATCGGCTGACCATTCTAGGTGGTGCGCTTCATCAACGACCAGCAGATCCCAATCGGCATCCAATGCTTGGTCAAGACGGCGTTTGTTGCGCAGCAGATCCACTGAGCAGATCACCAACTGTTCGGTGTAGAACGGATTGTCGTGATCGGCAAATGCTTCGACGCAGCGGTCTTCATCAAACACTGCAAAACGCAGGTTGAAACGGCGCAGCATCTCTACCAGCCATTGATGGCGTAGCGTATCTGGCACCAAAATCAGTACGCGTTCGGCGCGGCCTGTCATTAGTTGCTGGTGGATGATTAAACCCGCTTCGATGGTTTTACCTAACCCCACTTCATCAGCGAGCAGTACCCGCGGAGCATGGCGGCGGCCAACTTCGCTAGCGATCCACAACTGATGCGGGATCAAGCCTACGCGTGGGCCTTGTAACCCCAACATGGATGAGGTGGCTAGACGATAGCGTAGTTGTTGCGCTTGGTAGCGCACAGTGAAGCGATCAAGACGGTCAATTTGACCAGCAAACAAGCGGTCTTGTGGCTTGTTAAAACGAATATTGTGGTCTAGCAAGGTTTCGCGCAACTGGCATTCTTCACCCGTGTCATCACGAACACCCGAGTAAAACACTAGCCCATTATCTTCGGTCACTGTGTCAATTTTCAGTGACCAGCCTTCGTGGCTTTTAACTGAATCGCCCGGGTTATAAATTACGCGCGTCAGTGGCGCATCGGTGCGGGCAAAAGTACGGTTTTCACCAGTTGCGGGAAACAGCAACGAGACCACCCGGCCTTCGAGTTGCACAACCGTTCCCAATCCAAGCTCTGATTCCGTGTCGCTAATCCAGCGTTGGCCTAAAGCAAAGGGCATTTTTCTCTCTCATCCTCGGGGTTGCGGGGGGCGCGTATGTTATACCAATCGGCCACGAATACCAATGCTAGCGCATGCATTGTTTCGTCGTAAAAATGGGTAAATTCCTGCTGTTTCTTAGTGTTACAAAAATGTTGATTTTGGCATTGTCATCGCTCGGTAATGGTGCCAGTATAAAACTGCAGCTACAAATTAGTTTAGTGCAGAACGATTCCAACCACAGGAGGATCAATTTAGCTCACCATCGATAACAACATTTTCGACAACCATTAGTGCAACAAAATGGAGGCGCTATGGAACAAGACGACAGAAAATTGTTTGTACTTGATACCAATGTGTTATTGCACGAACCACTGGCGATTTACTCATTTAAAGAACACGATGTTGTTGTACCCATGACGGTCCTTGAGGAGTTGGACCAGATTAAAGACCGCAAACGCGATGTCAGCCGTGACGCCCGCGTTGCCATTCGCGCCTTGGAAGATATCCTCGGCGGTGATATCACTCCAGAACAGATTATTAACGGCGTACCGTTGCCGCTGCGTGAAGGCCACACCAATGTGTCTGGCACGCTGTCTATCTTCCCCGACCATCAAATCGAGTTCACCATTGGCTCGCTGCCCGGCGACAATAACGACAACCGCATCATCAACACTGCCTTACATCTGCAACAGCAATTTCATCCTCGTACTGTGGTGCTGGTGACCAAAGACATCAACATGCGTCTTAAAGCCAAAGGGGCTGGCATGTTGTTGGTGGAGGATTATCGTACCGACCAACTGATTGACGATATTCGCTTTCTGGCCAAAGGCTTTCACGAGTTTGAGGGCAATTTTTGGGAACATTTGCAAAAAGTGGCCACCGAGCGCCAAGGGCGCCACACCATTCACGAAGTGCCGCTGAAAGATCTTGGCGACGATATTTTTTACGCCAATCAATATCTGTTGGATCAAGAATCGGACTTTTGTGGCCGCGTGGTGGGGCGCACCGAGTCGACCTTGAGCGTGCTCGATTTAGGCCGTGATCGCTTGCTCAATATGGAGGCGTGGGGCGTTCGTCCGAAAAACGTCTATCAAGGGATGGCGCTGCAAGCCTTGTTAGATCCAAGTATCGATATGGTGATCCTCACCGGTCCCGCCGGTTGTGGTAAAACCCTACTGGCGATGGCTGCCGCATTGGAAATGGTGGTGGAGCGTAACCAGTACGATAAGGTTATCGTCACCCGTAACACTCCAGAAATTGCCGAATCTATCGGCTTTTTGCCCGGTACCGAAGAGGAAAAAATGGCACCGTGGTTAGCCGCCATCACCGATACGTTGGAGGTGCTACACAAACATGATGTTAATCCGGCGGGGTCGCTGAACTACATTATGGATAAGGCCAATATTCAGTTTAAATCGATCAACTTCATGCGTGGCCGTTCTATCCAAAATGCGGTAGTGATTTTGGATGAATGCCAAAACCTCACAGCTTCGCAAATCAAAACCATGATTACTCGTATGGGTGAGGGCACTAAACTGATCTGCAGCGGTAACTTAGCGCAGATTGACTCTAACTACCTGACGGCTGTGACATCGGGGCTAACCTATATCGTCGAGCGCTTTAAAAATTTCGAAGGCAGTGCCAACATCTACCTCAACGGTGTGGTGCGTTCTCGTCTCGCTGAATTTGCCGAAGAGCAACTTTAATACAGTAAATTGATAACAAAGGCCTCGTTGAGGCCTTTGTTTTCCAAGGTAAACTGCTATCATAAAAGGCTCTTTTTTTCGCTGTAATGCCAGCCGTAATATCCAAGGATAGCGGATGAAGCCAACTGAGCCCGATCTCCAGTTAAAATCGCCCATTCAGAAAAATTACAACCGAGCGGTGTTTTACACCTATATCGGCGTAATTGTGCTGGCATTGTTAACGGCTTGGTTGTTCTTTGAGCGCCAGAAAACGGAACAGATGGTGCAGCGAGAAGAGCAAGTTGATCGCCACGTAATGCAGATTGACTTGCTGCTGGAATCCAGCATTCGCGCTGTAAAAAGTTTGCGCAATACTGCGGTTGACCATCTGCGTCTGGCTGAGAATGTGCGTAAAAACCAACTGCCGCAATATCAAAAATTTAATGAGCAAGGGCAGTACTTTACCCTTGAGCCAACTTACGCCAACAGCGGCCAGCCGTTTACCAATATGGGACGCATCACTGGTGTTGGCTCGCTTGATGGTCGCAGCGAGAAGTTCTACCAAGAGCTGGAGATGCTGTTCGAGCTATCGCTGTCATTTCCGGTCGCCAAAGAGGCCGCGCCTAAGGCCTCGGCCATCTATTACATCTCCAAACGCCGCATGATGTCGTACTTTCCGTGGCCTGCCGATGAAATGCGCTTTCGCGATGACATGCTCACGCGCAAACAATTTCAGCTAGCCACGCCAGAGATGAATCCGCAGCGCAGCGTGTTTTGGAGTGAGGCATACGTTGATAGCACGGGCAAAGGTTTGCTGACCACTCTTGGCGTGCCCATCTATCTCGACGATGACTTTATCGGTTCCATTAACCTCGACATGACTTTGGCGTCGTTGGCGAAGCAGATCCGTCTCTATTTCAAAATGCCGGGTACGGTGATTCTGCTCGACCAAGGCAACAATATTCTGTCCCACAGCGATTTTGATACCTCCAACATTAATCGGGTATACCACATTAGCCAGCGGTTGCCGCCGGAGCTACATTCGCTGCCAGAGTCTGAGCTGTTTGATGCGCACGAGGGCATGGTACGTAACGGTTATTACATTCACTCGGTGGCGTTGCATAACGCGCCGTGGCGCTTGCTGTACCTGCAAAACGTCGATGATATGTTCTCTGAGTCGCTGGAAAAACTGAAAGCCACCTTCTTCCTCGTGGTGTTGGCGTTGTCAATTTTGGTGACCATTGTGCACTGGCAAACCCGCCGTTCATTCGTTAGTCCAGCGTCGCGGTTACTGTCGCATCTGGAAGAATGCTCGCGTGCCCCCAAAGGCCCGCCCAGCCGCATTAATCGCGATTGGTTACCATGGTTTAAGTTGGTCAGC
The DNA here is from genome assembly GCF_048265805.1 of Shewanella sp. Lineage (GTDB taxonomy): Bacteria > Pseudomonadota > Gammaproteobacteria > Enterobacterales > Shewanellaceae > Shewanella. Next base: position 45,700 of record NZ_JBLXAT010000026.1, read on the forward strand.
CGCATTTTTGAAGAGAACGAGCAATACACCAAACATTTGGCTGAGCAGAATAAACGGCTCGATAAGCTAGTGGCGCGTCGTACTGAACGCCTGCGGGAAACCACTGAAAAACGCGAGCAGGAATTTGCGCTGTTACGCTCCTTGCTGGATACCATTCCAGAAGCGATCGTGTTTAAAGATAAAAATGGCAAGTACCTTGGTTGTAACCGTTCTGCTGAGCGGGTATTGGGTTACAGCGAGAGTGACATGATCGGCAAAACCAATGCCGAATTGACGCCGCCAGAGTTGTCGAAACGCATTCAAGAGGAAGATGAGCGCATTCTGCGTGACAAAACGCCGCTGCGTTATCAAGAAAAGGTGGAACTGGCCGGTAAACCTATTTTGCTCGATACACTCAAACTGCCGTTCTATAACCGCCGCGGTGAGTTGCAAGGTTTGATTGTGGTGTGGCGTGATATTACTCGAGAGTACGAGTCTGCCGAGCAGTTGCGTCTGTCGGAAGAACGTTATCACTTAGCCATGGATGCGGTGGAAGATGGTTTGTGGGATTGGTATCTCGACTCTGAGCAGATCATCTGTAACGCCTCGTTTTATACCATGCTGGGTTATCAACCTAACGAGTTCCCGTTGCTATTGCCGACCATGGGGGAGCTCACCCATCCGGATGACCGCGAACGTACTACTGAATATCGTAAACGCTATCTTACTAACTATACTGATGCGTTTGAGATTGAGTTCCGTATGTTGGGCAAGGATGGCAACTATCATTGGATATTGTCTCGTGGCCGCGTGGTGGAGTTTACCGATGACAATCAACCCAAACGTATGTTGGGTACGCATAAAGAGATCACTCGCCAGAAGAGCAACGAAGTGGCGCTGTTGGAGGCCAAACGCGATGCGGAAATGGCCAACCTGTATAAGAGTGAATTCTTGGCCAATATGAGCCATGAGATCCGCACGCCAATGAACGCCATTATTGGTATGCTGCAGTTGGCACAGCGCACGCCGCTGACCACACAGCAGCAGGATTATCTTGAAAAAGCCGACTTCTCCGCGCAATCACTGCTACGCATCATCAACGATATTCTCGATTTCTCGAAAATTGAGGCCGGTAAAATGGAGTTGGAGCGTGTGCCGTTCCAACTGGATCGCGTGCTGGAACACGCGCTCGATCTTAACGCGCTAAAAGCCCAAGAAAAGGGCATTGAGCTGTTGCTATATGCGCCAGTAACCGCCGGATTAGTCTTGAGCGGTGACCCGCTGCGTTTAGGACAAGTGTTGGTTAACTTGCTATCGAATGCGGTGAAATTTACCAGTGATGGTGAAATTGAATTAGGTTGTGAGGATGTTGGGGAGCGTGATCATCGCATCAGCCTTAAGTTCTGGGTCCGCGATACCGGCATTGGTATTGAATCAGAGAAGCAGTTACAACTGTTTGACGCGTTTGCCCAAGCCGACGGCTCAACGACCCGTCGCTACGGCGGTACGGGGTTAGGCTTATCGATCAGTAAACATCTGGTTTCAATGATGGGCGGTGATCTTCAAGTCACCAGCCAACCAGGTGACGGCAGTACCTTTAGTTTCACCATCAGTTTTGATATCGCTGAAGAAAGCCAGCCAGCTCAGTTAGTGTTGCCTGAAAGCTTCAATCAGCGCCGTACCTTAGTGGTGGACGATAACCCATCGGCGTTGCAGATCTACGCCTCACAACTGCGTGATTTTCATTTCGAGGTCGATACCGCGACAAGCGGCGCTGAGGCATTACAGCTGTTACAACAACATCACTATGACTTGTTGTTACTGGATTGGAAAATGCCAGAAATGGATGGTAGCGATGTGCTGGTGGCCATGGATGAACTGGTCAGCAACGGCGTTATTAAAGAGCGGCCTGTAGTGTTGATGATGACCGCCTATTCGGCTGAGCCTATGGCGCAAGAACTGGATAACTCCCGCGTGTATGCCTTGCTACAAAAGCCATTTAAGGCCTCTGCTTTGTTTAATGAAGTGATGAATGCGTTCTCAGAAGCACCAGACGAACAAGCAGAAGTAGTTGATACGCCAGAGAATGATAAACAGTGTCGCGGTGAGATCCTGTTGGTGGAAGATAACCTGATTAACCAACAAGTGGCGATGGAATTGCTGCGCAGCGCTGGCTTTAGTGTGGATGTGGCGGAGAATGGTCAAATTGCGCTGGATATGGTGCCGCAGAAACACTATGACGCCGTGCTGATGGACATTCAGATGCCAGTGATGGACGGTCTGACCGCAACTAAAGCGCTGCGTAAACAATACAATGCTGATGAGTTGCCGATTATTGCGATGACAGCTCACGCCATGTCTGGTGACCGAGACAAGAGCCTAGAAGCGGGCATGAACGCCCATATCACTAAACCAATTATGCTCAATGAGCTGTTTGATACCTTGGCTGAGTGGATCAAGAAAAGCTAATTCTTTGCCGCTCAGCGGTGAGCTTGGAAACAAGATGGCATGGCGACCGCTGTGCCATTATTTTTGAGCTACGAGCTACGAGCGCAACTCAACCCCAAGCGCTGCGTTTAGCCTTAGGATTGCGAGGGTAGAAGTTATCGGCTTTACGTTCGAGATGACTAAACTCACGGATGTTTTTATAGGGCAATTTCATAAACCCCGATACGCCTTGGCCGTGGATCTTATCTACGTGTTGCAAGATCCGCGCGAGACAACCAGCGAAAATCGACTGGCGATGCGGGTCGAGCAATTTCAAATAACTGTGGATTTTTAAGTGGGTCGGTAAGGCCTCAAAAATGATACAGCCAGTATGATGGATATGGTTAAGGCGACTTAGCTCGTTCATGATTTCCACTGGCAGTTCTAAGTTTTCATCTGGGTCTTTGCCGTCTTCAAAATAGGAGTGCCAACGCGATTGCGACTCACTGTTAGGCACATCACCGATTTCAAACGGCAACTGTTGCTCAGGCGGGCACACAAAGGGGCTAGTTTCCGAAGCACGTTCGATATGAATCGTATCTTTGGCATTAAAAAAACACGCCTTAAAAATCCCAATTTTGCGAATGCCGCGCGCAAGCGTCACCATATTGTTTACGGCTTGTAGCAACGCTGGTTGCAGTTGTTCATCGTAGAGTGCCAAATTAGAGTCGATAAACACACCTTCTTCACGCCAGTGAATGGCAAGGCCACCGGCTATCGGATACTGCCCTAAGCGACTGACTGAGGCGATAAAGCCTTTTTCGGTATCGCCCATCCCCACTAGAAAGTTGCGATAGTACTTTTCTAGTTGAATATCATGCTGATTGATCTGCGCGTATTGCTCGGAGCCCTGATGGCTTTTAAGAAATGACTTACGTGAGCTGTAACTTACGGTTTCAACATCCCGATGGTGTGGCTGCAACCAGACTGGGATCTCTGCCTGCAGCGGCGCCTTGGTTAAACTAGGTAATAGTATGCCTTGGGCGTATTTCATGCTACTGAGAAAATAATCGCCGCCGCGTTTACGCAGTTGTAGGTCGTCACTCAGCATGGCATCGAGTGTACGTGCCAACTCCTGTGGCAAGCCTAAACTGGTGGCGGGAATGACCTGTGAACCAAAGCGACTGATCTGCCCCGATGCCAGCGCATACAAAGTGGCTGCCACGCCTTGCTCATCAAAACGTGGGCTGGATAACTCACCCGACAGCTGCTCCTCACCAATAAAATATACATCGCCCATACGCGCATTGGTCTGATGTTGGTCAAGTGACAAAGTATTCAGGATATTGTCGTTCGCTGGGCGATCATATTCATCGCGCTGAGCGAATACGGCGGAGCCCCAGTCGATTAACGACAGCGTATCGGTGCGCTCATCATAGATAAGGTTGGAGGGTTTGATATCCCCATGCACCAGTGGTCGACCGACACGCAGATACTCCAGCAGATCAGCGAGTTGACGGGCAATGCTCATAATCTCTTGCACTGGTAGTGGGCCGAGACGACGACAGCGAACATCTAAGTCTTCACCGTGCGCCCGCTCCATCACTAAGATGCCTTGGCGGCCAACGCGCTCAAATTTCACTAATGGGGGCACATTGGGGTGGTTGAGCTGCCCTAGAATATAGGCTTCCTCTTCCAAGCGGTCTTGGATCTGCTGCGGCAGTGTCACCCGCGAGAACTTGAATACATGCTCCTCATTCGCCTGATTGTGCCCCGCAAACACAAAGCCATACGCGCCTTTACCGATCAATTCGGGTTGTTGATAGCCCAACTTGATGAGTTGTTGTTTACACAAGCGGATCCACGCCCGATGTTTACGGGCATCGTTGGCTTTGAGCAGGTAGATCGATTGTTCTTCAGCGATATAGAAATGCTGTAGTTCGGGCAGTGGCAACGCAGTATCCTAGCTGAGGCAAGCAGAGAACAGTTGCCCATTTAAGCAGCTGGCGTCTGGGGCGGCAAGTGCCACAAGGTGAGATCTGGCTTCAATTTTGTTGTTCCTATCGAATCTTTTTAGTGAGCACTTTGACATGTATCAACTATTGCTGAATCAGTAATGAGTAATCTTACCGCATCCCAACCCCCTGTTATTGAGGTCGCCTATCATGCCTGAGCCTGACAAACATGAGCTAATTGCGTTGTTTGAATATGCCAGACCCAGGATTATCAAATCCATGGAACTACGCCATTGTCCCCATTCCGGTTTTTATAATGCCGTGGATGAGCGTTGCACTTTCTGCCATCAAGGCATGGAGTGTTTATGGATGAATCGTAATGATGACCTCGTCGCGATGGAGCAAAAATCTGTCGCCGAATTACGACAGCAACTGCTAATGGCGGTTGAGTATGTTGATGCCAGTTTAACCCCGCACCATCTTTCTCGCCGTCAATGTCAATGTGACAACTGCCAATGGCTCAAACAGGTTGAAAAAGCTCTGGCTAAGTTTAAATAACCCGTTAGCTCTGATATTCAGTAAGCAGTAACTTGCTAGTGAGTGCTGTTGATTGCTTCCGTAGAGCGATGAGGTGTTTTGCATCCTGCGGCGGGAATGCGTAGAGTGACGCCATCGACAGTCTCTTGGGAACATGCATGGAACCTCATTTTTGGCATGATCGCTGGCAACGTCAGCGGATCGGATTTCATCAACCACAGATCAATCCCTTTTTGGTTAAGCACTGGCCAGCATTGCAGGCTGATGCTGGACAAGTGTTTGTCCCCCTATGTGGTAAGACGTTAGATCTGCACTACTTGGTTGAACAAGGTCACCCAGTGCTGGGGAACGAGTTTAATCAGTTAGCGGTTGAGCAGTTTTTTGCTGAGAGCCAATTGCAGCCTCACATTGACCAGTCCACTGGGATACCATGTTACCAACATGGAGATTATCAGCTGTTACAGGGCGATTTTTTTGCACTGACGGCTGAGCAACTACAGCAATGTAGCCACTTTTATGACCGTGGTGCCTTGGTGGCCTTGCCTGAAGAGATGCGTCAGCGTTATGCCGCACATTTGAAGGCGATTTTACCTGCGGGGTGTAGTGGCTTAGCGATAGTGCTGGATTATCCGCAGGCGTTGCTGTCTGGCCCACCGTTTGCGATCAGTGAAGCGTGGCTAAACCAACATCTGGGTGATGCGTTTACCATCAAGCAATTGGCGTCATACGATGTGCTAGCCGATAACGGGAAGTTTGTGAGTAATGGCGTACCGTGGCTCAGAGAGAATGTGTACCAGCTAACACGCAACTGAGCGCACAGGGCTCGAGTTGAACTCAATAGCAGGCATTAAAAAGGCGACCATTGGTCGCCTTTTTTAACTGATCTCAAGTGAGATTAGAAGTCGTAACGTACACCTACGGAGAATACGTTGTCATCGTCTAAGTCAATTTTGTCGCCAGACAGTTTATAATCACCTTCGTAGTGAGCGTAGTGACTGTAAACCAGCGTGCTTTTCGCTAAGCGATAGTCAGCACCAACGATGATGCTAGTAACGCTAACGTCATCAATAGTGGTGTCGGCTGCAGCTGATTTCAGATTGTTGCCAGATGCATTACGGAAATATTGACCGAAGCCACCATCATCATAGATGTATTCAGCTTTCAGGTTCACACCGTTCAGGTTGTAAGATACGTTCAACAGGTAAGTGTTACCGTCGATATCGCTGTTAACGGTATTTTCGTTGTTTTGGTACAGAGCACCTACTTTGAAGTCTGCCAGTTTAACTTGGCCTACTGCACGGTATGCATCAACACCATCGATACCTTTGTTGTATGCCGCAGCAGCATAGAACATTTGTTGTTTCAGTGCTTTGTCACCGAATACTGCGCTTACTGCGTATTGGCTGCCGCCGTCACCTTTATCTACGGTGTCGTTGTTGTCATCAAACAGGTAAGTTGCGTTCAGTGTGAACAGATCAGCAATTTTTGGAGAGTAATAGTTAATTACGTCAGCAGAACGAGTTTGAGCAGGGAGGATACGGTCCATATCGGCGTTGCTGTTACCGAACAGGTCAATACCACCTTCAGAGTTTTTGAACACAGTGTCTCTGCGGCCAAATACTGCAGTACCAGCTACGGTTTTAAAGCCCAGGAAAGTGTTACGAGAGGTGAATTGGTTGCCACGGCTAGAGGTGTTTTCTACGCCATATTCCATCTGATAAACGATTTCCAAGCCATCAGAAACTTTTTCGGTACCTTTCACACCCAACCATGAGAAGTTGTTTTCCAAGTAAGTACCATTTTCGCCCATAGTTACATTGTTGGTGCTACTTTGAACGGTATAACCGCCATCAGTGTTGGTCACCATCAGGTCTAAACGACCATAGAAGTTAGGGCCATCTGCCATAGCGCCAAAAGATGCTGCCGTCAGCAACGTTGCCACAGAGGCTGAAATAAGACTTTTTTTCATGTGTGTGCTCCCTAGAACCTAAGTTCTAATCCATCTACTTATGTGTGTTTTTTTGCTCTAATTATTCCTGAGCCAGCCTTGAATCGTCCTTTCCAAGACTAAGCTGCGCAGAATCTTACAGTTTTCATTTTTTATAAATGTGACCTACATCAAGGTTTTTGCCCGCTTTTTTTATCTAGCGTTCAAAAAACGGTCAAAAACGTTAATTGGTACTCAAAATTGCATCAGCACCTATTTTTGATGTTAACAAATCACATGAATAATGTAAGAAATTGCAACGTTTTCAGTACGCTAACCGGTAAACGCGCCCAAGAAGATAATTATCAACTAGATTAGTGATAGACGAAATTATAAAAAAGTAGAAATTTTTAGATTATTTTTCGCTATTTATCGCCATTTTTCTCGAATTGGATGAGTTGGCTGGCACTTTTCGGTAAAATTGCCGCCAATTTGTGAGCATCTGGCAGTCGCTCGATGTTTATGCCATTGTCATTAATTGAGAAGTCCCATCGTTATGTTTGAATCCGAAATCTACCAGCAGCGTTTTGGTGGTATCGCTCGCTTATACGGCGTTGCCGCGTTGCAAAATTTTTCTAAAGCTAACGTGATGGTCATTGGTATTGGTGGAGTGGGCACCTGGGTGGCAGAGTCGTTAGCTCGCAGTGGGATTGGTCATCTTCAATTGATGGATCTGGATGATGTGTGTGTGACAAACTCCAATCGGCAAATTCATGCGTTAGCATCAACTATTGGTCAATCTAAAGTGGCGGTCATGGCTGAGCGCGTAAAAGCGATCAATCCTTTATGCCAAGTGGACGAATTAGAAGACTTTATTGCGGCAGATAACTTGGCTGAATATCTACCAAGAGATAATGCACCGGACTATGTGATTGATTGCATTGACGCCGTTAAGCCTAAAGCAGCGTTGATTGCATGGTGTAAGCGCAACAAAATTAAGATCATTACCATTGGTGGCGCAGGCGGGCAAATTGATCCGTCACAGATCAAAGTCACAGACCTGTCTAAAACGGTCCAAGATCCGCTGTTGGCCAAAGTTCGCAGCATTTTACGCAAAGAGTATGGTTTCAGCCAAAATCTGCAGCGTAAATTTGCCATTGATGCGGTGTTTTCTACTGAACACCTTAAATACCCACAAGCTGACGGTTCCGTTTGTGCCACCAAAGAAGGGCTTACTGGCACCATGCGGATGGATTGTGCCTCAGGTTTTGGGGCCGTGTCTGTTGTAACTGGTACTTTCGGTTTTCATGCCGTTGCCCGTGTGTTGCAAAAATTAGCCGCGATGTAAGATTTTTATCATCAAAAAATTGATCTGGGTCGCCCCGCATTTTAGGTGGTTGCTGCTAAAATCCAGCCACCTTCTTGCGATAGAACCACCACTATGCAACAAGCACTTCTTAATCGCTTTCTGCGCTATGTGCAGATCAATACTCAGTCGAACAGTCACTCCTTACAATCTCCCAGCTCGGATGGTCAATGGCAGTTAGCTAAACTGCTACAGCAGGAACTTATTGAGTTGGGGTTCAGTGATATTCGCTTAACCGATAACTGCTGCTTATACGCGCGTGTGCCAGCCACCTTAAAGGATGTGCCCACTATCGGCTTTATTGCCCACTTAGATACTGCCCCAGATTTCAGCGGCGCGAATGTGAAGCCGCAGTTGGTAGAAAACTACCAAGGGCAGATTCTGCCGCTTGCTGGCGATGAGGTTCTGTCACCTGAGCAATTCCCCGAACTGCTGTATTACATCGGTAAAACCTTGGTAACGACCGATGGGACAACGCTGCTGGGAGCCGATGATAAAGCGGGGATTGCCGCTATTATTACCGCATTGCATCATTTGATTGCTCATCCTGATATTCCCCATGGCGAAGTGGTGCTTTGCTTCACTCCAGACGAAGAGATTGGCCGCGGTGCACAGCACTTTGACGTGGACTATTTCAATGCCGATTGGGCCTACACGATTGATGGGGGTGCAGTGGGTGAGTTGCAGTATGAGAACTTTAATGCGGCGACGGCCGTCATTTCAGCCAAAGGCAACGCCTGTCATCCCGGATCTGCTTTTGGGGTGCTCGTTAACGCCATGACGATGGCGTGTCGTTTTCACGCCAAAATGCCGCTTAATGACACGCCAGAGCACAGTGAAGGCTATGACGGATTTTTCCATCTCGCCTCAATGCAGGGCAGTACAGAACGTGCAGAGTTGGTGTATATCATCCGTGATTTTGACGCTGACCAGTTTAATCAACGTAAGGCGTGGTTAACTGAGCTAGTGCATAGGTACAATGATGAGTTGACGGCGGGTAGTCTCACCATTGAGATAAAAGACAGCTATCTTAATATGAAGCAAACCATCGAACTGCTACCTCATGTCATTGATATTGCGACTAAAGCGATGGAAATGGCCGATGTGCACCCAGATATCAAACCGATTCGTGGCGGTACTGATGGCGCACAGCTGTCTTATCGTGGTTTGCCTTGTCCTAACTTATTCGCTGGCGGCCATAACTTTCACGGCAAGCACGAGTTTGTCTGCGTTGAGTCGATGTTGAAAGCCACCGAAGTGATCATCAATATTGCTAAGTTAGCCACTCAGCGCTACAACTAAACACTGCGTGGCTCTCAACCTCACACTGGGAGCCACATCTCGTTTTTATTGGCATTAGAATTGCTTTAGATCGACCAGCGATCATTTTTTTGACACTGGACATGGTTATGAAGCGATTGAATTTGTCAGTACCTAAACACCTTTCTGTACGCGGCATTTTGCTGCCTGTTTCATTGTGGATTATCTTGTTGAGCTGTTTTTTCTTGCTGGTGCCGTCATCGGTATTGGAGCTTCTACGCCTTGATGGCTTAGTGCAGGAATTCACGCCTTACATTGCCTTAACGCTACTGGGCAGTGTGGCTTACATCGGCGTATTGGCGGTGAATTTTGTGTTAGATGAAGCGATTCGCTACCTACGCGGTAAACGTATTGAAGAACAAGTGGATGAGAAGGTGAAACTGCTGGATCCGGCCGAACGTGCGTTACTGCGAGAATTTTTCATCCAAGGGGCATCTGTGTTGTCATTGCCTCAGGATGACATGGTGGTGCAAGGTTTATTGCAGAGCCATATTCTTGCGTACGTCGGTAATGAAAAACACTACGCCATTCAAGGCCCAACGGCTGACTATAAGATTTCTGTCTATGCCCGCAAGTGCCTCAACCGCCGTGTGCTACGTTTGCCTGTCGGAGAAATGAGCCAAGATGCGTTACAGCAGCTGATGAAATCGCGCCCAGCATTTGTGGCTAACTTGAGCCAAGTGAGAAAACACGCGGCCTAATCAACATCAACAAAAAGGGCAGCGTAAGCTGCCCTCAGACTGCTGACAAAGTCCTGGACGTCAATCTAGGACTTTGATCTAATGAAGTGAGTTGATTTGAAGGCTCACGC
>NZ_JBLXAT010000027.1:0-53765 GCF_048265805.1 Shewanella sp.
AGAAGAGCGTTTCCCATAACAAGCCTAATAAAACAAACCCCGGCTAAAAAACCGGGGTTTGTCATTAATCTGAAGGGACCTTCGGGTCCCTTGTTTGTTATTAGCGCCAGCAAATAACGGATTCATGGTTTACGCTTAAGATAGTGCGAACGGATGTTCGCGATACCATGAATCATAAGAGGAAATTTAATGGCGTTAGCGTCGACATCGCAGTGGCAGTGGAGCGTCGCGGGAGTATTTAGCGGTGGCGCATTGTTGATGGCTATTCAGCAGGGAGCTGAGGCACAAGGGCTATGGGACTATGCGTTGGTGGCGTTACTGTGCCTACCTTTGCTATTGTTGATTTTGCGTCTGTGCCAGCGTCCTACTCCACAGCCTTTGGCGGCAATGGCAGTTGTCGCGTCGCAAGAACAGCAAGCTGTTAGCCAGATTGCTAAAGATACCAGCACCTTGGCTATTGGTGGTGCAGAGGTCTCTCACTTTGTTGATGAGCTGAAAACGACCATCGAGCTTAGCAGTGACACCGCCCAACGGATTAATCTGTCATCGTCGGCGCTATCTGACTCCACCATCGCCTTGAGTGAACACGTACAAGCCGTGTTGTCACAGGCACAGCAGTCTAAACGGCTATCGCTGGAAGGCCGTGATTTTGCGGTAAGTGGTTTTGCGGCTATTCAACATCTTAGCGGTAATGTCACCAATGCGGCGGCACACGTACAACAGCTGAAATCCCAAGCGGATGCGATTAAAAAAATCACTGAGGTGATTGATGCGGTGGCCGAGCAAACTAACTTACTGGCACTCAACGCTGCGATTGAAGCGGCGCGGGCAGGGGATGCTGGCCGTGGCTTTGCTGTGGTCGCTGATGAAGTACGAGCGTTGGCGGCGAAAACTGCGCAATCAACCCAAGATATCGCCGCGATGCTGGGCAATATTCGCCAGCAAACGGATGCGACCTCGACCTTGATGACGCAGGTGGTTGAGCGTACCGCTGAGGCGGTTACGGCGATGTCAGCGTTGGAACAACGGTTTGATAATATTGCCAATGGCGTTGAGCATTCGGCCGATGCGCTAGCACATATCGATAACTCACTACGCGAGTATCGCGATACCACCAGTAATATCGCTGCCAGTATCGGGCAAATTAGCGAATTGCTGCAAGATACCGATGGCCGTGCTCAGCAAATTTCTAAGCAAGCATTTGAGTTCTCGCGCAAGACTGAGGGGATTTTCCGTGCCTTGACCTTGTGGGACACCGATACGTTTGAACAGCAAGTGTTGCATGAGGCCCAAGCGGCCGCAGTCGCGTGTGGTCAACAGTTGGCGCAGGCACTACAGAGCGGCAAGTTCACTGAGCAGCAACTGTTTAGCCCCAATTACCAACGCATTGGCACCACCGAACCTGCTAAATATAGTACGGCATTTGATGGTTTTACCGACCAAGTTTTTCCCGATATACAGGAGCCGATTTTGCAGCGGCATCAAGGCATTGTTTACGCGGGTGCGGTTGATAAAAAGGGGTACTTTCCAACCCATAACCGCCGTTTTAGCCAGCCACTAACTGGTGATCGGCAACGCGATATTATCAATAACCGCACTAAGCGTTTGTTTAATGATGTGACCGGCATCCGTTGCGGCCAACATACCGAGACTATGCTACTGCAAACCTATAAGCGTGATACCGGTGAGGTGATGCACGATCTATCCGTGCCAATTTACGTTAATGGCCGACATTGGGGCGGATTTCGAGTGGGATTCAAAGCCTAGGGCTGTTGACCTTTGTTGCATCCAGCTTGCTTAGTTGACTAAGCGTCGCAGGTCTCGCCTCGTTCATAATGCGTTTAATTTGCACAAAAAATTAAACACTAAAGATAAACAGCCACTAGCGAATGTAGGGGGAAGCGTCATGGTTCTCGTGCGGCAATTGTGCCGTTCGCTGTAGCAGCGGAGCATGATACTTAGGCGTGCGCATAACGGGCAACAGGGTATGAATATCGACTGGTGTCTCGCGGCTTTGCAGTATGGCGCGATACTTATCTACCAGTTGTTGGTATTCGCCATTTGCTTTAATAGCTGCGAGTCCGGCATTGAAACTGTCGATGAGCGCCGTCCCTTCTAGGTTACACATACCGGTGGCGACATAGAGCTTGCGCTCATTGAGTGGCGGGCCAGTAAAGATAAATTGGCCCTCCATACGCTGCTGAAAGATGGTGGTAGCGGCGACGAGTTCATCCTCTACCACTAAATCGATGCGTTTTAGTGACAACATCTGCAAGTTGGCGGCTAAGCTGTGGTTGGCACGGAGGTGGTAACTAGGGTTGTTAATAAACTCATTACGGTAGTTATAACCGCGGATCACGCCGATATGTTTACCTGCGAGGCTGGCGATATCTTGATATTCAAAATCGTCATCTAACCGTTTGATAAAGCGTAAGCGATTGGTTAAAAACGGCTCGGAGTAGCGGATCTCATGCAAACGACTGGCTTCGTACCACACCAATAGCAAGTCGCTGTTACAAGTGGTGACCTCGCGATAAGCACGCGCCCAAGGTTTGACGTGTACTGTCAATGAGCGTTGCTGTTGTTGCAACGCCGCCCGCACAATCTCAATGGCTAAACCTTGTTGACCGCCTGTATCAACATAAGGCGGCCATTCATCGTTAGATAGGGTGACCGTTGTGGTTGCCTGGCTGCTCCAGCTAAACAACAAGATGATGCTGACGGCGAGACCGCGGGTAATAAGTCCCATTGTTTACGCTTTGGCCTCTAAGCTTTTACGCAGTTGTTCTACTTGCTGCTGCGCTACGCCGATAATGGAGTCGGCTTGATAGCGGCCATAACGGTTGGCTTTGGCCACACTGGTGTCGGTCAAAATCGCCATAGCTTCGGTGACATGCTCAACAGTCCAAATATGGAACCGCCCTTTACTGACCGCGTCGACTACCTCTTTTTTCAACATTAAGTTATGGGCATTACGTTTAGGAATGATCACCCCTTGGCTATTTTTACGGCCTTTGATGGTGCACACATCAAAAAAGCCTTCGATTTTTTCATTAAGACCACCGATAGGTTGTGCCTCACCGAATTGGTTCATTGAACCGGTAATGGCAATGTCTTGGCGAATAGCGATACCGCTAATGGCCGACATAATGGCGCAACATTCCGCCATGGAGGCGCTATCGCCATCCACTCCGGAGTATGATTGTTCAAACGTGAGCGACGTTGTTAGTGGCACCGCCGCGTCTTTGCCTAATAAGCCGTTAATGTAAGCACTTAAAATCCATACCCCTTTACTATGAATCCGGCCACCGAGGCGGACTTTGTGTTCAATATCTAATACCTCTCCGCGGCCGTGTGCTGTTGTGGCGGTGATACGATTGGGCATGCCAAATTGGTGATCGGTTGTGGCGAGGACTGACAGTGCATTGATCTGGCCGACGGCTTTGCCTTGTACTTCAATCAAGTTGGTGCCTTGCACAAAGCCCAACATCATCTGATCTCGCAAGCGGCTGACACGTTGCTCTTGCTGCTGTAATGCTTGCTCTACATGGGTTGCGCGAATGCGGCGGGCATTGGCGGACTTGGCACAAAAATGGGTTTCCCGCAGCAGGTTAGCGATGTTGGCCGAGTGTAACGACAGCATGGTTTGATCATCAGCTTGGCGGCTGCTGTATTCGATAATACGCGCGAGGGCTGAGCGATCACACTGCAATAAATGGTTATCGTAAACGATCGAGCTGATAAAACGGACGTAAAAGGCTTCGGATTCATCATTACGTGGCATCACGTCTTCAAAGTCGGCGGTGACGCGGAATAATTCACTAAAATCGGCGTCATACTGTTGCAACAGTTGGTAAGTTTCATAGTCGCCAAAAAGCACAATTTTTACGTCAAGCGCCACGGGCTCTGGTGACAGTGATACCGTACCAGACAAACTGACTTCGCGTTCTAGCGAGTTTAAATCCAGTGTGCGTGAGCGCAGTGCACGTTTGAGTCCATCCCAGACGTAAGGGCGCTCAAGCACTTTTATGGCGTCCATCAACAACACGCCCCCGTTGGCGCGGTGCAGACTGCCGGGGCGGATCAGTGAGAAGTCGGTAAATACCGTACCGCGATAGGTGGCGCTTTCCACGTAGCCAAATAGGCCGTGGTAGGTGGGATTCTCTTCCACCACCACAGGGAACCGCTCACATTCTTGATTCACCAGCAGGTTGACTTGATAACGGCGTGGCATTTTCTTTTCAAGTGAGGCATAAGCTAGCCCGAGCTGATCTTCGCTTTGCTCCAAAAAGATATCCAAATTGCTGAGCATATCTTTTTGCATGTTGCTTAAAAATGTACGCACTTCACTGATGTGGCGATAGTCGTCTTTCAACGGTTTGAAAAAGTGGGTTAACACTTCACGCGCGACTTGCTCATCATGCTGTTGTTGCTTAGTGCTAAACTCCTCTTCCCACTCAGTCAGTTGGCGCACAATGCCACGCAGGCGGATCTCTAAGTGGCGAATATTGTCATCGAACTGATTACGTTCACTGTCCGACAATGCCGCGTAAGTCTCATCGGTGTGCGGCTCATCTTCGCTATTTAGCGCGATCAATTGATAGTCACCATCGGGGCTGACGACTAAGCGAATATGCATCTCTTGTGCTTCTGCCGCTAATTCGCCTAAGGTGGCTTCTTGGCGTTGTGACAACTGCGCCTTGAGTTTATCGGCGCGGCGATAGTAGACCTCGTTATCAAAGGCTAATGGCAAGGCTTTAACTAAGCGTAGCACGACCTTTTCAACATCTTTCTTGAATTGGCTGCCGGTGCCAGCAGGCAGTTTAAGCACTTGTGGGGTACGTGGTTCATCAAAGTTAGCCACGTAGCACCAGTCGTATAATGTCGAATCTTGAAATTCGTGACGTTTTAAATAGCGCAGCATCATGGTGCGTTTGCCCAGCCCATTACGACCCACTGCATAGATGTTATAGCCTTTGTCACGAATCGACATGGCAAACTCTACCGCTTTTTGGGCGCGCTCCTGCCCAATAATTTCATCCAGTGGTTCGAGTTCTTTCGTGGTGGTGATAGTGTCCGGCAATTGCAGTAATTCTGCCTGACGATAGGTAAGGCTGGCATCAAGCTCAGTGATGGCCATGTAAGCGTCCTTGTTAAAAGATATCTATGTCATTTGACAATAAATGCCCACGCACTGCAAAGCAAATCCCTTAGTTACGAAGTGCTGATTTTTTAATCGTGTTAGCGACTTAGCCAAGGTTGATGCTTAGGCAACGCGGTTACAAAACTATGGCCGGAGTAGGTCGAGCATACAAACTTATACCACGTCATATCAGTTGCCTAGCGGGCATATGCATTCTAGGTTGGCTTGTGACCTTGGTGGTTTTTGTCGCTGATAGACGATGATTTAGGCAAGGCAGGTGGTACGCCGTTAGCATTCTCCATTAATCGCACCTGACGCTGCATGGATTGGGCGCTGTCGCTGCCCGCCCCCAAACGTGTTCAATTGGGATATATCGAACATGAGCGGTCTGCAGCCCTAGGATTGCCAGTGCTGCAACCCGTTGGTTTGCTGTAATTCATACTGCTGTTGTGCCGCTAAAATCTGCAGCAGGTTATTTTCAATCCAATCGGCTAAGCAAACAACTTGTTTGGCAATTGGATGCCCTAACTCCGTGAGCGCATATTCCACATGCGGTGGCACCACCGGAAAAACGGTACGACGGACAAAACCATCGCTTTCTAACTGTTGCAGTGTTTGCGCTAGCATTTTCTCACTCACGCCAAGTATCTTGCGTTTTAGCGCACTAAAACGGTGTTGCTCACCATCCATTAACGCTAACAGCACCAACACGCCCCAGCGGCTAGTGACATGTTTAAGTACATCACGCGAAGGGCATTTGTCAGAAAACACATTGCCGCGTTGCATCAACTCTGCGAGTGCGTGAGGAGTTAAGTCTTGGCTCATTTAACACTTACCTTTTTGTTGGTACTTACTAAAAGTTTGTGTTGGGCATAATATAGCTTTCAACGGTGTTTGGCTAGCAGCGTCTTGCAAGTATAAACCAGCGAATTCGGTCGGTTTTACTCCCCAACCGCCTAGCCTTAATGCCACTTTATCTCATGAATATTAAGGAGAACATCATGATTGCTGTAACTGGTGCTACCGGACAACTCGGTCGTTTGGTGATTGAAGCGTTGCTGAAAACGGTACCTGCTAATCAGATTGTGGCTGCGGTACGTAACGTAGCTAAAGCGGCTGACTTGGAGGCTAAAGGTATTCTGGTGCGTCAAGCTGACTATAGCAAACCAACCACGCTGACCTCAGCCTTTACTGGGGTGGATAAACTGCTGCTCATCTCCTCTAGCGAAGTCGGGCAACGTGCACCACAACATCAGGCGGTGATTGATGCTGCCAAAGCGGCTGGCGTTAAATTACTGACCTACACCAGTATCTTACGTGCTGATACTTCACCACTACTGCTGGCTGAAGAGCATCGTGTCACTGAAGCTTATATCAAACAAAGTGGCTTACCTGCGGTATTACTGCGTAATGGTTGGTACAGTGAAAACTACACTATGGGTGTGGTCGCCGCGATTGAACATGGTGCCGTAGCAGGTTGTGCTAACGATGCGCGTTTGGCGACTGCGACTCGCCAAGATTATGCAGAAGCCGCAGCGAAAGTGCTCACCAGTGACAACCAAGCGGGCAAAGTGTATGAATTGGCCGGAGACACTGCGTTCACCTTAACTGACTTTGCTAACACTATTAGCCGTCTGTCGGGCAAAAAAGTAGTTTATCAAAACTTGAGTGAAGCTGATTATGTGGCACTGCTGGAAAAAGTCGGTGTGCCTGGGCCATTTGCGGCGGTACTGGGCAACTCAGAAACTGCTGCGGCTAAAGGTGGCTTGTTTGATGACGGTCATCAGTTATCAAAACTGATTGGTCGTCCTACCACTCCAATTTCTGAAAGCATCCAAGCTGCGCTGTAATTGGTGACATTGGTTAATTAGTTAGGCGAGTAGTGAGTCATTCTGGGCTGACTACTCGCCTAAGTTATTTATGGGGGATGTCAGCATTTATAATTCACAATCTGTTACACCTTTCCTTGCTGCCAATGGTGCAATAATCTCGTCTGCTCCAGCAGTAGTTTTTTATTTTCGGCGGACAACTCATTAAACAACTTCAACAGCGTTTGTGTCTCTGCTGTTGCAATCACATCGTCGTGGTTAACGCGTTCGTCCTGGAGACTTGTATCCTTCACAATTCCATTCTCACACGCCTGCATTAGGCTTGAAGGCGTGGTGTCTAGGGCATAAGCGAGTTTGCGTAGGAGTTTTTGCGACGGCTGCCTTAAGCCGTTTTCTATGCGCGAAACATTACTGGTGGCAATGTCTGCATCCAGCGCGAGTTGTTCTTGGGTTAGTTTGCGTTGGATGCGCAAAACTCTAATAGCGTGTCCTATATGCATGGCGTGATTATCCGTGCCACTTGCCATATAGACAAAACCAGTTAGGCAAATTGCTTGACACAAATTGCCTATAAGGCAATATATTGCTGTCTGTTTGATTATTTAGCAATAAATAGTGGGCATGATGGCACCAAAGAGTGTTTTTTACTGTTAGAGCTCCAAATTGTTTATTGCATTTCGTCAGTAACATTTGAAAAAGGAAGTCAATGTGCTTGGTGATGGTCGTACTCTCCCGCGGGAATATGCGGTGTTGGAGCAGCTTACTGACAGTATATTGGTTGTCGATGCCGATAGTAACATTGTTTTAGTTAACAAAGCGGCGTTATCTAAGTGGAGCTATCGGCTTGATCAATTAATAGGCAAGTCAATATGTTCGGTGGTCGAGTATCCCGAATCTTACCAAGGTTTTGCTATCGGCCAACTGGTTGGCAGTACAGTACACTTATTGCTTCATCAAGGTAACGGTGTCAGTTGTAAAGTAGTGATGTCTGTCTCCAAATTGCTGTTGGAAGGGCAATGTCAGTATTTATTGGTGGCCAAATATTGTTATCCCTCTGAGTTACCGACCAATTCCACCATCTCTCCCTACCATCGTAAATTACTGGATCGCGGCACATTGGATGTACTGCAAAGCCGCACTCGTCCGCCCGCTGCCGCTGAACTGCCGTTAGCGACCGATCTGCGCGTTGCCATTCAGCAGCATCAGTTACAACTCTACTATCAACCGCAGGTTAATGTGATAACGGGAAGAATCTGTGGCGTTGAGGCCTTATGTCGTTGGTTTCACAATGATTATGGCATGATCGCCCCAGATAAGTTTATTGCCTTGGCTGAATCGGTCGGCATGATCACTGAGCTGGATTTGTGGGTATTGGGTTGCGCTTGTCGACAGTTAGCGCAGTGGCGCGCCAAAGGAGTAGATATTCCCGCTGTGGCAATTAACTTGTCCTCGGTCAATCTCACGATTGAGCACTTGCCTGAGTTGATCATGCAGGTGTTACGCGACAACGGCCTTACCACCAGTGATCTGGTTGTTGAGATCACCGAAAGTGGCTTCGTTGAAAAGGACGTTACGGTGAAAAATGTCATCAATCGACTATTCACCAGCGGCATAAAACTCTCTGTCGACGACTTTGGGGTTGGCTATTCCAATTTAAGCCGCTTACAGCACTTGCCAGCCATGCAACTTAAGTTAGATCGTAGCTTGATTGAGCATATCGACAGCAACGATGTGGCCAAATCAGTGAGTGTGGCGGCGTTGTTGATTGGCAAAAGTATGCAGCTACAAGTGGTCGCCGAGGGCGTTGAGTCTGCCGAGCAGTGCCGCATATTGCAGCAGATTGGTTTTCCGGTGGTGCAAGGCTATTTTTTTGCTGCACCGCTGAGTGTGCATCAGCTTGAACAGTGGCTCGACTCGCACAGCAACGGTATGGTTGATGTGCAACATCTTTAATTGAGCACAAGTTATTTCGAGCTGCGGTTTTGTGAGGTTAGAGGTCGTTTTTTCTGCCCATGCAATTACGGACAGTCTGAAATTAGAGATCGCAACCCTACAACAATAAGAGCAAGGGATAGATATGATACGTACAGTCGGCATAGCAAAACGTTCATTATTTTCATTTGGAATACTCGGTATTGTGACCTTATTACTCGGTGTTTTTGCGAGTTTTCAATTGAATTTGTTAAAACACGATGTGGATGTCATTAGTGAGCAATGGCTGCCCGCAGTGATTAATACAGAGAATCTACAGCGAGATTTTCTCGGATTACGATTAAGCGCGATGGAGATATACGCCGCGCAATCCAGCCATGATTTAGACCGAGTGGAAGGCAATATTAGCGATTGGCAGCAAAAATTATTGCAGTCAGACAACGCGCTACAGGCCTTTGTTATTTCATCGCAGAGCAAGCAGCGTTTAAAAACGGTAAATCATGCGCGCGACCGTTATTTAGCATCGTTAAAACAGGTTATTGGCTTGATTCGGCAAGATAATATGCCGCAAGCGCTACAACTGCGAGCTGCCGAGTTAGTGCCGTTGTCTGAACAGTTAAATACTGAGCTGAAGCAACTGGTCGCTTATCAGCATCAACAAGCCGACGTCGCTACGCAGCAAGCGAATAAAGTGTTTGAGACTGCTCAATGGGCTATCGGTGTCGGGTCGGTGGTGGCGGTGTTGATCGTGTTCGTATTGGCGTGGGTTTTTAGCCAAAGTTTGATTGTGCCGCTCAAAACCGCGGTGCGCGTGGCGCAAACTATCTCTAACGGCGACTTAACCGCTAAGTTCAGCGATGATGGTAAAGATGAAGCTGCCGAGATGATGCGGGCGCTGGCGCAGATGCAAACGAACTTGCGCAACGCATTACAGACCATCGGTGACTCTTCCGATCAACTTGCTGCTACGTCGGAAGAGCTTAGTGTGGTCACCAATCAGTCAACGCAAACCTTGAATGAACAGAGTGCTCAGTTGCAGCAGGCGGCATCGGCCGTGAATGAACTGACCGTCGCCATTGATGATGTTGCCCATAGTGCCGTGAGCACCTCAGATAATTCCAACTCCGCCAATGACAAAACGGTGCAGGGCATGCAACAGCTACAGTTGACCATTGACACCATTGAAACCTTGGCGGCAGGCATTGAGCAATCGTCCCACAGTGTTAGTCAGTTAGCACAGCATGTGACTGACATCGGCTCGGTGATGGATGTGATCCGTGGTGTGGCGGAACAAACCAATCTGCTAGCGCTGAATGCCGCCATTGAGGCCGCTCGGGCTGGTGAACAAGGTCGTGGTTTTGCAGTGGTGGCGGATGAAGTGCGGCAACTGGCATCGCGGACACAACATTCCACCACAGAAATTGAAGCGATGATCACAGCCGTGCAGCACGAAAGTGACAATGCCGTCGCCGATATGCACCAGAGTAATGTCAAAGCCACCGCCACCTTAAAAGTGGCTAACGATGCCCAACATGCATTGACGGAGATTGCTACCCTCATTCATGGCATCAACGAACAAAACCTGACCATTGCTGCGGCCGCAGAGGAGCAGGCGACAGTTGCGCGTACGGTGGACGGCAGCTTAGTGTCAATTCGCGATCTGTCTGTTCAAACCGCTGTTGGTGCAAGACAAACCAGTGAGTCAAGCACTGAACTGGCAAAACTCGCTGAACGACTTAACGAGCTGGTGACCAAGTTTACGTATTAAAATCATACAGTTTACTAAGTTAATACCCAGTGCTCTTTGCGCTGACTAGCTTGCTGAACGAGGTCAGATCAGAGATGATGACCTCCTCTTTACATTAATTGCTTACTTAAAGGTGATGTGAGTATGTCGAAATTGGAAACGACGTTAGAACGCTTATTCTTTAGCGCTCGCTGGATGCTAGCGCCATTTTTCTTCGGCTTGATGATCGCTGTCATTGCCTTGCTTTTTAAGTTCTTTAAAGAGCTCTATCTGTTGGTATCGGGCGTGATCACTGGGGCGATAGACAACCCTATCACCAATATCCTAACGCTGGTGGATAGTGCGCTATTAGCTAGTTTACTGTTGATTATCGCGTTCAGTGGTTACGAGAACTTTGTCTCTAAAATGTCGATTGGCGAGCATGAAGATCGTCCCGGTTGGATGGGCAAAGTGGGATTTTCTGATTTAAAACTTAAGCTGATCGGTGCCATTGTGGCTATTTCTGCAGTGGAGTTGCTGAAAGTGTTCGTGGACTCCGATAATTTAAGCAACACCACCTTGGCATGGAAAGTGGGTATTCACTTAACCTTTGTGGTGTCCGGTGTGTTGTTTGCGTTAACAGATGCGATTTCCGATCGTACTGGCAAGCACTAATCGCCACAAACCGTGCTGATAAAAAGCCCCTGTGAGTGACCTCGCTGGGGCTTTTTTACTGGAATTGACGAACAGGTTATCTTGTTACTGAATGCGTTGCAGCCAATACGCTGCCTACGCTTTCAGCGCTAGAGCTGGTTATCGTCTACTACGCGCAGTGGTAACAAATCACTGTCGGTGGTGATAATCAGTGAATCATCAATGCGCACACAACTGCCACCGTAGCTGCCGCCAAGCGCAAAAGTGCACATCTGCACACGGTAGTGACCAATCTGTGGCAAGCGCCATAACTCTTGATAAATCACATTCTGCTCAGCGAACCGTCCGGCCGTTTCACCTAAGACGCTGTCGTGTTTATCTACCAGACTGACGTTATCACCGCAGCGACCAGCAATCGGCTTGCGTACATAACCATGGGCGATCAACTCGTCGGTGAGTGTAAAGCTGGCGTTCAATAGATAGCGATGATTTGGGAACAGCGACCACAGCACAGGCAAAATCGCCTTGTTGCTTGGGATAAGTGTCCATAATGGCTCATACACTTGTACTTCGGGGCGCAGCAATACATCAATCAGGCGTACTGGTTCATAGGCGGCACCCGTGCGGATTGGCGGTGCATTGAGTTCGTTCTCACACTCGTCACGGATTTGGTCAAGTGCCGTTTCCCATGCCCACGTTTTCCACACACAGCTAATGACATCGCCTTCGGCATCAACCACTTCGCCATCTGCATTCCAATGCAGCGTATGCAAACCGCGAATAATTCGGGTTTCAATCCCAGCGTTGTGCATTGCTAACTGCATAAACTGGGCGTGGTAATCTTCCTCTTTATCATCGTCCTGTAAAATATGGACGCGGCCAGTTACCCCTGAATGGCGCCAAGTCTCAGTCATCGAATGGAGTAGGTCGGCACCGGCGTCCTCACCGTCATGGCAACCAATGGCGTCAGCCCATAAGCCTTGAATTAGGCCTGCCTCGGTATGACACGACGCAGAGTCAGCATTGTATTCATAGACTTTCAGTCCTTTTGCCGTCATGCAAAAGTCAAAACGGCCACTGATCATCTGATGTCGGCGTGTTTGCCACGAGCGTTTGAGACGCGGCCACAGCACTTTAGGAATATTGAAATGCTCCAACAAACTATCGTCCCGCAGTACCACTTCAGTGGCGTGCAGATACATCAAATGCAGTTCATTGGTTGCTCGAATAAGTTCGCGTTCCGCCGTTGCCGACATCCTAAAGTAACGCTGCTGTTCGTTGGTATTGTTGGTTAAATAATGGCCGTTCATGGCATGCACAAATGCTGCTTGTACTGGCGCTTGCTCGTTAAGCCAATGCGCTTTGGCGATAGGCTGCGGCATTTCTCGGCTATTGATATCAAACAACGCAGGGTTAACCCATTGGGTTGGCTCAGCGTGAGTTGTGTCGTCGGTTTGGATCATCCAACCTAAGATCTGTGTATCTGGGTAGCCTTCAATAATGCGATAGCCTTGTGTCAGCGTGCGCTCAAGCTTCAACTCGCGACACCATTGCTGGCCAAGTGGCAGTTTATTATGTTCGACATTTTGCTCGGCAATGCGTACCCGATCAGCGAGCACTTCGGTGACTACGGCGACGTGGCCGGTTACTTCAAACTCCCCCCCTTCAGCCCAAATCAATAAGGCCCCCGCTTCAGGCGCTTTTAACCCCCCATTAGCAAAGGCTTGCAGCGGCAATAGTGCATCATCTTCAACGCGGCGATAGTGGCGAATGGCAAATATGTCATAGGCCATTGGTACATCGGTAAACACCAAACCACGATTGAGATACAACCAGCGACGTGCAAACTCGACACATTGCCATTTGTAGCCCATGTATTCGTTATTGATGTAACTGCGGAAATCACTGTGATGAGTATATTGACTACGATCGACCGAGTCGTAGTCGCTAGAATAGATAGCAACACCGCCAGGTGCGTGCCCTAACAGCGTGCCGAACGGTTCGGCGGGAAACTGTAATTTATGCAAAGCCACTCTCCATGCACTTTGGCTAGATGCGGCAGCATAGCGCTGTTGTCCTAGCAACAGAAGTGGTCAATAAGATTTATTTGCGGCAAAAACAACAATGCCCGCAGCAGCGGGCATTGATATATCACTTAGCGGTAATGATTACTCAGTCGCTTCAGTAGTGATACGGATAGTGATTTCATCACTTACGTATGGAACGTATTGCGCCATATCGAAGTCTGAACGTTTGATGGTGGTAGTTGCATCAAAACCGATAGCTGGCACTTTTTTCATTGGGTGTTCGCCTTGGCCGTTCAAGGTCACTTTCAGGGTTTCTTCTTTAGTGATGCCTTTGATGGTCAGCTTACCAGTGACGTCGTAAGTTTTGTCACCAGTTTTAGTCACTTTATCACTCACGAAAGTGGCTTCTGGGTGCTCAGCAACGTTGAAGAATGCTTTTTCCATGAATTCGTCGGTCAATGCTTTTACGCCAGTATCAATAGTTTTTACTGGGATAGTGACTGATACAGAAGATTTTTCAGGGGCTTTATCGTCGAATATCAGTTTACCGGTGACATCGCGGAAATCAGCGGTTGGGTTAGAGAAACCAAAGTGGTTCCAAGATACCACTACGCTGGTATGAGTTGGATCTAGTTTATAGGTTGCTGCCATAGCAACGCTGCTCAAACTAGATACGCCTACCAGTGCCAAACCTAAGGTCATTTTTTTCCAAGATGTCATGTGAAGCCTCTCTTTCCTTGTGGCCCGTTATTGTAACGTTGGCCGTTGCGTGATTTTGGTGGTGTTGACACAGTACTGCGCAGGGAGAAAGCTGCTGAGTATCAACATTGTTCTGCAAATATAATAAGTTCGATAAAGTTTAATACAACGGCTAAATATTGGAGAAAACATTCCATTTTTTAGGACAATCTACGCAGCTAGTTGTTAGCGGCGCTGCTTAGCTTGCGACAACAATCTGATTACGTCCCCGTTGCTTAGCTTGATAGAGCGCGTTGTCGGCAGCATCAAACAAGGCCTGCGGATTCAATGGCTGCTGAGCGGCCTTCGTTGCGACGCCGATGGATACAGTGACAATCCTCATCGGTGCTGCCGAATGTGGGATCCCTAACGCCTCAATCCCTTGGCACAAGTTGGCCGCAACGTATGTGGCATTCTCTGCGTCGGTGTTTTCTAAGACCACTACAAACTCTTCGCCACCAAAACGAGCCACTAAATCGGTCGCGCCATGTGTCAGTTGCTTCAGCCCGTTGGCGACTTGTTGCAACACTTTATCGCCTTTGGCATGACCCTGCGTATCGTTGTAGGATTTAAAATGGTCGATATCAACAACTAATAACGACAAAGCTAACGTACTGTCGACCTTATGGGAAGCGAGCGCGTTGAGGTAAGTGTCAAGTGAACGCCGATTGGCAAGTCCTGTCAGTGCATCGGTGTTACTTAACTCTTCTAGCCGCAGGTTTTGCGCCTTAAGCTTTTGTTGTTGCTGTTCAACAACTTCCAGTAGTTCGTCAACTTTTCCCGCTAGGCGAAATAGCTCACTATTACCTCTGAGGTGGGTTCTGACGCTGTAGTCATTGCTTAAAGAGGCATAGCTGACGGTTTGCAATAGCCGGATAATCGGCCGTACTACGCGGATGCTAATCGCTGCGAAGAATATCACTAAGATAGAGGCGGTCATCAGCAAGCCTGCGATGGTGGAGGAGGCTAGATAGGATTGGTCATATAGCCTCGGACTTGGGGCGAAGGAAAAGGCCAGCAGTGGCTTGCCTTGTATATCTCGGGCGCCAATCAGCAGCCGCTCTCGATAGATTTGCGCATTCACGCCTTTTTGGAGCAATTCTGCTGACAGATGCTGGAACAATACCTCGAGTTCATCTCCGGTATGGATGTCGATGGGGTCGCTATCCTCTAGGCTCAGCTTATCGACAAAGTCATTATCAATAAATTGCCACACCACCATGGTTCCGGCTGAGGGACCATTTTCGTTGGTCGGAGCAATACTATGACTAAATACGGCGGCGGGTTGTGCCAATACGTGGGTAAATTGCAGCCGTATAATCGGTTTTAGCTGATTTGCGCGCACTTCGGATGGGTTGATCAGCAGCGACGTATAACGACTAGGATCAGTAAACTCCGGGGTGCTTAATGGGGTAAAGCTCGGATCAACACTTAAGCCTGTGATCAATTGCCCTTGTTGGTCATAAAAATAGACGCCGTTGAATTTCTGCTTGGCAAATAGTTCTTTGAGAAAAAAGTTACGCTTAAACCAATCCACATCATGCTGCTGAGCGGCTTGATAGGCTTCATCCCAAACGGCATTGTCATAGGCGTAATTACTGTGGAGTTTGAGCCGTTGATAGATCTGATTTTTGATACGCAGCACTTCAACGCGGTCATTATAATGTGCCAGTTCGTTGAGTTGCGGCAACACCCAGAAGTAGCGAATCAACATCTGTACCCCAAGTGTAGCGATACACGCCGCAGCAACTCCCCAAAGTAATCGCCTGCGAAGCGTTGAGCGTGAAAACATCATTGGCTCCTGAGTTATGGATTATTGGGGGGGCGATTGACCTTTGCTGATCGTTATGCCATCAGCCTACTTAGTTTTGCTCGGTGTAAGTGACGGCGCATTCATCGTGCCTTTTACCTGAACAAGCCTGCAATAGTGCAATTCTGTACCCCGGTGGGCGCTCGTCCGTGAAAAGCTAATTAAGTATAGAGGGGGTTAGCGGCTTTGCTATGTTGTTGAAATTAAATTTGAAGGAAGTGATTATCCGCCATATCTAAGTAATGGCGGATAGCTAAGGCGTTTAGGCGCGAAAGTCAGGGTACGCCTGTTGGTTTTTGAGGTTGCCGAGCTGAGTCATGATGTTACGTTGGCAGGCCAATAATTTGCCCGCACGCTCGTTCATCATATTGCAGGTTTGTACCTTTAAGCTGATTTCCTTTAGTAGGTTAGCTACTTGATTGCGCGTTGGCGTCGGGAGTTTGGCCTGCAGCATTTTTAGGCCCTCTTTATCGCCGGGTAGGCCGAGTTGCTTTAGGTATTGTTCACGGCCTTGATTGGATAACCGCAGCTCATCCAACAAGGTCAACATCTTATCGTTGAGGTCGGGTAACTGTTTACCATCACGATTGCTTAACAGTTCATATTGGCGCTCGAACTGCGCAATGAGGAGGTTCAATTGGTTGATATCGCCACGAATACTCGCGAAAAAACCTTTGAGATCTTTGATGGATTCGCTCATCGACGGTGCAGCTCCAACACTGCGGAAATCAGTGCATCGGCATCCAGCGACAGCTCGCCTTTTTCAATGGCGCTGCGCATTGCATTCACTTTATCCATATCGACTTCATCTTTGGCACTTAAATGTTGCAACGAGGCACCAGCAGCCAGACTGGCATGACTAATTTTGGCACTGTTTTCTACTGCGGCGTGCGTGTTTGGCTTGGGTGTTTCGGCGGCGGTTTTCTGGGGATCAGCTTTCAGCTGCTCAATAGGAACCACACCTTGGTTGCGAATTTTCATGCTAAATACTCTCGAACTAAACCCTGACTAATTATGCTAGGCGACCACTTGCCGCGAAAACTTTAATTATTGGCCAATAAAATCGACCATCACCTGACCATCGCCTAACACTATACCTTCAAGCACTTTATTTGAGCTGTTGTTTCTTACTTTTACGCGCTCATTTAACTTGCCATCTTCCAACGCAGTACCGCGGGTTGATGCGCTAAAACCATCAATTTTAACCACTAATGTGACCATATCACCGCGCTGTACCAGTTCTGGTGATTCTAGCTGAAAAGACAGTATCGATTGCCCAGCAGCGATACGTCGACGTACTCGCTTATTGAGTACGTCAGCCTGATGAAATAGGGCCGCGTCATTGAGCTTGGCTAAATCAAAAGTGGCTAACTTGATATCTGCTAAACCAATCTGCGTGTCACGTTCCAATGTTTTAGCGGCAACCACCACAGATGTCCACACATGTACTTCCGCAATCGCACGGCTAGTCCACGGACTTGGTTGCAAACATTCAATGCGGTAGCCGACACGGCCTATTGGTGGGTGATCCGCATTAGGTCGAGAAAACTGCCAGCTATCGCACGGCTGTTCCTGCGTGGCATCAGCAATGCGTAAATCAATTTTTTGTTTGCTGGCCTTAAAACTTTGGCGTTGTTGGTAGTTGCTGAGTTCCTGTTCAACATGCTGTTTGAGTGCGGCGCTGATGCCATTGTCGGCATCAGCGGGTGGCACCACAAGCAATAGCGGAAGTAACAGCTTAAAACGCTTCCGCTGCGGAAGTAACGCTTCCCTTATCGCGCTAAAGTTTATCTCAGTAATAGTCATAGCTATGATATTAAAGGCTTTTATTTGTTGGCATAAATTTTGTTTACCACTGTTCAATATTCATACCTGTTATTCAAAAGGGCACTGACGTGGGACCATTTGATAAAGCCTTTGGTGTACATCCTTATTCAATGGCATTGCGGTTAGATCGTGCGGAAATTATCGCTAGCAATCTAGCGAATGTCGATACTCCAGGATTTAAAGCACGTGATTTGGATTACCGGAGCGTAATGCAAGATGTGCAATCGAGCATGAACCACAACGAAGGTGCTGTGGTAACAGAGGAACATCCGCTGATGTATCGCGTGCCGTTTCAACCGTCTGCTGATGGCAACAGTGTTGAGCTGAACGTAGAGCAAGCCAAGTTTGCTCAAAACAACATGGATTTTCAGACCAGCATGACGTTCATGAACATGAAAATTAACGGCATCTACTCAGCGATTAAAGGTAAATAACCATGTCTTTTAACAATATCTATGACATCAGTGGCAGCGCGATGAATGCGCAGGTGATGCGGTTGGATACCATCGCATCAAATCTAGCCAACGCTGATACCGTGGCTGGTAGTGAACAAGAAGCTTACCGCGCGTTAAAGCCAGTGTTTTCTGCCATGTATCAACAGGCATCAGCTGATACCGACAACGGTAATAACTTGTCCGCCAGTGTCAAAATGATGGGCATTGTGCAATCAGACCGTGCGGTTGAGCAGCGTTACGAGCCCAATAATCCCATCGCGAATGCCGATGGTTATGTGTTTTATTCCAACGTTAACTCGCTGGAAGAGATGGCCGACATGATGTCTGCATCACGCAGTTATCAGACCTCAGTTGAGATTTTGGGCAAGGTCAACAGTATGCAACAAAGCATTCTGCGCTTGGGCCAATCATAAGGAGTTGTCATGGTTGACAGCGTTTCACAAGGCAGCACAGCAACTAACTTTGCGACTGCGAATGGTATTGCCACTAACGGTGAAGATCTCTCCAACATGTTTTTGGAGTTGCTGGTGGCACAGATTAGCCACCAAAACCCGTTAGATCCCTCTGACGGCACTGAATACGTGACTCAGTTGGCGCAGTTTAGCAGCTTAGAATCGCTGCAAGGTATTCGCGACAACACGGCGGCGAATCAAAACTCGCTGGACGTAATGAAAGTGCTTGAAACCACTCAGCTGGTCGGGCGTGAAGTGAGTGTGCCGGCCAACAATGTGGTGCTGGAGCATGACGGTGATATCAGCGGTACGGTCAACCTAGCAGCTCCCGCTGAGTCAGTGACCGCACAGCTTTATGATGCGGATGGCGACTTAGTGGCGGAACAACAACTGCCTTATAGCGGCGTTGGCACGCTGAACTTCAAATTTACTGATCAGGATGCTGGTCAGTACAGCGTGCGAGTTCAGGCGACGCAGTCTAGTGGCTTGTCTACTGGCTTAACCGCTTGGTTGAACGGCACCGTTGAGCGAGTGTCTGTCGGTAGCAGTAGCGATGATATTTTGTTGCAAGTTAACGGGCTAGGTAACTTTAATCTTACTGATATCAATCAGTTGGTCACTCAGTCATAACAGTATAGGGAATCGAGAGTATGTCTATTTTTCAAATCGGCTTGAGTGGGTTGCAAAGCACTCAATCGGCACTGGAAGTGACCAGTAACAACATCGCCAACTCGGCTACCTCAGGTTATAAAGCCGGTAGTACTGAATTTGCTGCAGTTTACAATGGCGGTCAGCGTGGTGGTGTTAAAGTTTCTGATATCAAAGAAGATTTTGCCACGTCAGGCGATTTAGTTCGCACCGATAACGCCCTCGATTTAGCCATCGTTGGTAACGGCTTTTTTGTTATGAACAACGGTGGTCAAGAGTCTTACACCCAAGCGGGGCAATTTGGTCTCAACAATGACCTTGAAATTGTCAACGCGGCGGGCGCCAACCTACGTGGTTATGGCGTTGATGCCAATGGTAATATTGTACCTGGGGTAATGACTGACTTGCGTATCGAAGGGCAGAATATTGCAGCAAAAGCTACTGAAGACATCGATTTTGCGGCTAACTTTAGTTCGGCGAGTGATGTGATCCCCTATCCCACAGCACCAGAGAACTTTGATCCCACCGACGGTTCATCATATAACTTTTCTCAGTCTACCGAGGTATTTGACTCGTTAGGTAACAGCCATGTGTTGACCCAGTACTTTAACCACACTGGCAGCAACGAATGGCAAACCATGTATTTCGTTGATGGCCAGCCGCTGACTGCGGGTGTCACTGCCCCAGCAGGCGCGACTGTTGGCACTCAAACTGTGAATGTCGAAGGGGTGGATTACGCTGCGGCGGTGGTCACAATGAGCTTTGATACCGATGGTCAAATGGGACCGCTGGGCACTCCAACGATTCCGGCTGGCGGCGTTGCCGATGACAACGTTACCGACCCATATGATCAACGCAAAGTGGGATTGACCATTGCGCCATTGGATAGCGATGGTAACCCAAGTGGTGCTGGTGATATTCAGTTGACCTTAGATATGACCCGCAGCACGCAATATGGCTCAGGTTTCTCTATGTACACCAACGATGCTGACGGTTATACCTCTGGTGAATATACCGGTGTCACTGTGGATGATGACGGCAACCTGTTCGCAACCTTCTCCAACGGTGAAAGCAAATTGCAAGGCCAATTAGTAATGGCTACCTTTGCTAACGTCAACGGGCTTGAGCAAGTGAATGACACCATGTGGGTGAGCACCGCAACCTCAGGTACCCCGCTGTATGCTACAGCTGCATCGGACACCGTCGGGCAGTTGCTGTCTGGTCAGTACATGAACTCGAACGTCGACATCAGCGAGCAATTGGTTGACCTGATCTCCTTCCAACAGAACTATCAAGCCAACGCCAAAACCATCAGCACCGCGGATGAGATGATGCAAGTGCTGTTCAACGCAGTATAAGGATTAGCAGGTTATGGAACGTTTAATCTATACCGCGGTATCCGGCGCCGAACTGAATAACAAGGCGTTGCAAGTTGTAGCGAACAACTTAGCCAACGTCAGCACCAGCGGTTTTCGCGCAGACCTAGAGCAAGCCCAATCGATGTTGGTGTCTGGTGATGGTTTCCGTACCCGCTACCAAGCGCAGTTGATGCCAGTGACCACCAGTTTGGCTGCTGGCCCAATGATGGAAACTGGCCGCAAGCTCGATATCGCCATGAGCGATAACGGCTATTTGGCGGTGGAAGATGCCAACGGTGAAGAGGCTTATACCCGCGCGGGTAATCTGATGGTCGACGGCCAAGGCCGCCTCACCGTGAACGGTATGCAGGTGATCGGTAACGAAGGCCCAATCCAGTTACAGCAATATGGTGATATCGATATTAGCCCTGACGGCACTATCAACTTAACACCTGTGGGTGGTGGCTTAATTGCGCAAGATGCTCAGCTGAAATTGGTCAGTACCGATAACAACTTCGTTAAAGGTCAGGATGGTTTACTACGTGCCACTGATGGTCAGCCTCTCAATGCCGATCCGGCGGTAAAAGTGACCACTGGCAAGTTGGAAGGCTCCAACGTTAACGCGGTGGCGGAGATGGTGAGAACCATGAACATCAGTCGCCAGTTTGAAATGAATATCAAGATGATGAAGATGGCCGATGAACTGGCCGAATCTGGAGACCGTTTGGTCCGTGGTCAGTCATAAGGTAAGGAATAGTAGTCGATGAGTAGCTCAGCATTATGGGTCAGTAAGACCGGGTTGGAAGCGCAAGATTTGCGTATGACCACCATCTCCAACAACTTAGCGAACGTTAGCACGGTAGGCTTTAAAAAAGACCGCGCCATGTTCCAAGATCTGTTCTATCAAGTACAGCGCCAACCCGGTACCCAAGCCGATGAGCTGAACCAAGTGCCATCAGGGTTGCAAATGGGCACTGGTGTACGGGTCAATGGTACGCAAAAGCAGTTTACTGAAGGTTCATTTGAAACTACGGACAATCCATTAGATGTTGCGATTGCTGGACAAGGTTTCTTCCAAATCGAAAGTCCAGATGGCGACATTCTTTACAGCCGTAATGGTCAATTCCAGCTCAATGCGGAATCGATGTTAGTCAACAGTGACGGTTTACCGTTGGCGCAAAATATTGCCGTGCCAGACAACACCACTAAAGTCACTATCGGTAAAGATGGTACTGTGACTGCGGTCGTTGCGGGTAACGCAAACCCACAAAACATCGGCCAAATTCAAACAGTCAACTTTACCAACCCAGCGGGCTTAGAAGCCTTGGGGGGTAACTTATATGGTGAAACGGCTGCCTCAGGAGCACCGATTGAAGGTATTCCTGGTCAAGATGCGCTGGGTGAATTACAGCAATTTACCGTTGAAGGGTCTAACGTCAGTGTGGTTGATGAAATGGTTGACATGATCGCGGTACAGCGCGCATACGAAATGAACGCCAAAGTGGTTTCAGCAGCGGATGAGATGCTGCGCTTTGTTAACCAAAATATGTGATCAACATGAGCGCTTATAAGCTAACAGGGTGGTTGCTACTGTCGCTATTGGCCGGCTGTAGCAGCACGCCAGCACCGGATAGTGCGGCACAGAGCAGCACCGATGATGATATCTATGCGGCATCTCAGCGAGTTGCAGCGCCGCAAGACGGCGGCCTGTACAGCGATTCCTACATGTTCACCTTGTTCGCTGATAAGCGTGCCTACACCGTTGGCGATGTGCTGACCGTGTTATTAGCTGAACGTACAATGTCGAGTAAGAGCGCTGATAGCAGCTCTGGTAAAGACAGCAGTTGGGACGTTGGTGTGCCGTTAGTGGGTACGCTTAACACCAACGATTTGGCGATTCAAACCAATTCATCTACCGCATTTAACGGTCAAAGTTCAGCGAACCAACAGAACTCGCTAACGGGCTATATCTCGGTGCGCGTGATTGATGTGTTGCCTAACGGCTCGTTGCGCGTCAAAGGCCGTAAGCAGATCCGCTTGAATCAAGGTGATGAGTATCTTGAGTTGGAAGGCATTGTCCGTCCGGAAGATATCGATGTATCAAACCAGATCTCATCACAACGTATTGCTGACGCCAAAATCAGCTACGAAGGCAGTGGCGATTTGGCCGATGCTCAAGAACCTGGTTGGTTAACTAAATTGTTTACTCGCTACCTCAATCCGTTCTAAGGCTGAGTTATGTTTTCAAAAATCTTGATGGTAATGGCATTAGCCGTAGGCATGATTGCGCCGCTGGCGCAGGCGAGTAGCCGTGCCTTGTTGGACTTAGTCGACGTGCAGGGAACCCGCGAAAACCAATTAGTGGGTTATGGGCTAGTAGTGGGTTTGGCTGGCACTGGCGATAAATCACAGATTAAGTTTGCCGGACAGTCGCTGAACAACATGCTGAAGCAGTTTGGCGTGAAGATGGATGAAGGCGACTTGCCGCGTACTAAAAACGTCGCGGCAGTTAGCGTACAAGCCACCTTGCCTGCCAACGCTAGCCCAGGCCAAACCATTGATGTCACCATCAGTTCATTGGGTGATGCCAAGAGCTTGCTAGGTGGCAGTTTAGTGTTAACACCATTGCGCGGTGTTGACGGTAAGGTGTATGCCCTTGCACAAGGTAACTTAGTGGTGGGTGGGGTTAACGCTTCAGGTAGTACTGGCTCGTCAGTCACCGTTAATGTACCTACAGCTGGGACGATCCCCAATGGTGCCACGGTGGAGCGTGAAATTTTGTCGCGTACCGCCCAAGCGGGACAAGTGGTGTTAAATCTCAAATCACCTAACTACAAAACAGCCCGTAACGTCGTTAATGCCATCAACAAGATATTTGGTGCTGGCGTAGCCAACGCCGAAAGCTGGAGCAAGCTCGTAGTCAGCGCACCACGCGATCCTAATGACTTCAATACCTTTATGTCGATGCTGCAAGATGTGCAAGTAGAGCAGGGCAGTCAACGTCCAAAAGTCATCTTTAACAGCCGTTCTGGCACGGTGGTGATTAACGAATTAGTGCGGGTACACAAAGCTGCCGTCACCCACGGCAGCTTAACGATTACTGTGACTGAACGCCAAGGTGTGAGCCAACCAGGCCCATTCTCTAACGGCACAACCATGCCAGTAAACGACAGTGATGTGAGCGTAGATCAGCAGCGCAATAATATGATGGTGTTTCCTGATGGCACGTCATTGGAAACCATAGTGCAAGCGATTAATAGCTTAGGCGCTACGCCATCTGAGTTGATGTCAATTTTGATTGCGCTTGATAAAGCCGGCTCGTTAGAAGCCGACCTGATCGTGATATAAGGAATTTGCGTCATGGCAAATGAAGTCTCGCCAGCCCTCACGCGTATGCTGGCGATTGATCCTAAACAAGTTGAACAGATCTACGGTAACTTGAGTGAGGCTGACGGTCTTAAGCAAGCGTCCGAACAGTTTGAAGCGATGTTTCTGCAACTGGTACTGAAAAACATGAACAGTGCCACAGAAGCGGTGAGCGGTGATGACGGCATGTTCGGTAGCCGCGAACAGCGCATGTATCAAGACATCTACAATACGCAGATTTCACAGTATATGGCCTCCTCCGGTCAGGTGGGATTAGCCGAGCAGATGTACCAACAGCTCAGCGGGCATTTGCATCATCTTGAAAATAAATTAAAGGATTCGCAACAAACGGTCGCCTTACCTATAGAAGGAGCCGCTTTTTCCCAGCCATTAATGGCCAGCGGTGTCGATTTTCCTGAAGAGAGGTAGTTATGCCGGGTATGTTGTCTAATGCGCTTTCGGGCTTAAACGCTGCTAATGTAGCGTTAACCGTTAGCGGAAATAACGTCGCAAACTCTGCTACGGTGGGGTATAGCCGCCAAGCAGCGCAGTTTGCTACCTCCGGCAATCTAAACGGGGTAGTGGTCAATAACGTTGACCGCGTAGTCAATGGTTTCTATAACCAAGATATCTGGCGTACGCAATCGGATGCTTCTTTCTACAACAGCAAACAGAGTTACCTCGGTTACGCTGAGGAGCTGTTGGGCACAGATTCACTCAATTTCAACGATGCTATCAGCACCATTGCTGATGCCTTAAGTTCCGCGTTGACTGCACCGGAATCGCCAGCTTATCGTCAAGAGGTATTGTCTTCTGCGGCTTCGCTGGTGAACAAGATGGCGCAAATTAACGGCGCAATTAGCGACCAGCGCGACCAACTAGGTTTACAGCTGGGCGAGACCGCCAGCAGCGTCGATACCACGCTGCAAAAACTGGCGGATTACAACGAGAAAATTCGCACTGCGACGGCCAATGGCGATGCCACTGCGGCGTTAAAAGATAGCCGCGAACAGTTAGTGACATCACTGGCTTCCTATGTGGGGATTTCGGTCAGCGAACAACGCGACGGTTCAATCAATATTTCCACCAACAATGGGTCGCCACTGCTGGTAGGAAGCCAAGCGGCGAAGATGACGGTTGACCGTACCGATGTTTCTATCACTTTTGGACGTCAGCAATTTGGTCTGACGTCTAATGTCGGCGGTTCACTCGGTGGCTTAATTGGGGCAGATACCGATGTATTAACCCCAACCGTAGATGCCATGAGCAGTATTCTCAGCCAACTAGCAGATGATGTGAATAGCGCGTTATCACAAGGTTTTGACCTAAATGGCGACGCTGGTATTCCACTGTTCACCTATGATGCGGCCGATCCGCTGGGCACCTTCGCCGTGAATCCCGCAATCACCACTGACAAACTGGCGTTTATCGGCGGTGAATATGACGCTGGTGGTAACTGGGTCGCAGCTGGCGGTGTGGGTGATAACAGCAATATTCAAAGTGTGGTCGATTCATTCAAATCGCAATCTAACAACTATTCCTTGTTAGTCGGAAGATTAGCGTCGCAAAGTTCAGAAAACCAAAGTAACGTGGCGACAACGCAGGCGTTGAACGATAACGCCGTGGCTGCACGCGATAATCTCTCGGGGGTAAACCTTGATGAGGAAGCGTCTAACATTCTGTATTACCAGCAGATGTATCAGGCCAATGCGAAGGTGATCTCCATCGCCGATGAAACTTTCCAAACGTTGTTGAACATGTTTTAAGGAGTGAACATGAGAGTCAGTTCGCATCTATATCACCAAAATATTATTCGGAACATCAACAACGGTACCCAAGCGTATAACGATTATTCGGTACAGTTAGCGACTAATAAGCGTATTCAAAAGCCGTCGGACGACCCATTGGGTTCGGTGATGTTGCTCACCTTGAACAGCCAACTCAGTACGTTGGACCAATATCAGTCCAACATGGACCAAGTGGAGTACTCCTTAGGGCAGCAAGAAACGCAGCTCAATAGTGCGGTCAATATTCTTTATAACTTGGTGGATCTCACCACCACCGCCGCCGATGCGTCGATGGGCGATGACGAGATCAGTGCCTTGGCTAAGCAGATGAGTGTGTTATTCCCAGCAGTGGTTGATTTACTTAATGCCAAAGACGGTGATGGCCGCTACTTTTTCTCTGGTAGCCAAACCGATGTGATGCCATTCCAGCAAGATGCTGCTGGTCAGTATCAATACATGGGTGATAGTAATATCCGTGAAGTTGCTGTTTCGGAAGACTCGAAAGTGATCAGTAATGTCACTGGTGATGCTATTGATCCTAACGCCAACTTCCTCAATCAAATGAATGATTATTTGAACCTGCTGACCAGCACGCCAGGTGATGCCACTGTGGGGGATCAATCGCGGGCGATGATTGACGGCATTAATGGTTTTCTGCAGTCATTGACTAATCAGTTGACCCAAGTAGGTTCAACACGCGCTTCGTTAGAAGATATTCAAAACGGTAACCAAGATATTGGTGTTTATACCCAAGGGCTGAAAGACGATATCAGTCAAGTGGATTATGCCGAAACCTACATTAAGTTGAACGAAACGGTCACTTCATATGAATCGACCTTGAAAGTGTATAATCGTGTCAGTGAAATTTCACTGTTTTCGCTTATCTAGCTAGTAATGGAATAGTGCGACATCATGCAGATAGATACCGCTCCTGCGGTTACCGAATCCCAACGACAAGCGGAAGGCCGTGTGGCCACGGCTGCACCGTCAGCCGCCTCTCCTGTGGTTGCACGTGACAGCGCTGGCGCCAGCGTTCGAGTAACTAAACAGGCCAGCTCCACACAACATGCGGTGTTGTCACGCTGGGTATCGTTAGCATCTATTGCTAAGTCTATGAGCCAAAGCGAGCATTCCACCCGCACATTGCAGCAGTTATCGCGCCAGCTAAAGTCGCTTGAAACGCAAATTCATCAAACAAGCAATAGTTCAGATGTGGGGAAAAAGGTTAATCAACTGGTTACGGCGATGAAGCG
Organism: Shewanella sp.; assembly: GCF_048265805.1. Classification (GTDB taxonomy): domain Bacteria; phylum Pseudomonadota; class Gammaproteobacteria; order Enterobacterales; family Shewanellaceae; genus Shewanella. Next base: position 27,006 of record NZ_JBLXAT010000027.1, read on the forward strand.
TCAGCTGCAGCAAGGTGGGGTGGATAACCATTTTCAGAGTCAAGAGCTGCAAGCCCCGAGTAGACTGACCAAAGCGTTAACCAACAAAGTCGATCTGTTGTCACCTAAGCCGATGGATGAAACCGTCAGTATCGTGATGGGACGCAGTGGTAAGGCGGTGTCACTGAACTTACCAGCGGGCGCTAGCCGCAATGACAACCTGCAAACAGTGAGCAAGGCGTTTGCCGGACAGAATATTGATGTCAGTGTTTCTGGCCGTAGCGAGCTGCTATTTCATGCCGATGGACAGAGTCGTGCGGCGTTAAAAGAGCCGTGGCTGATGATGGGCACCGGCGTGCGGGTGGCGGCGGGTAATCCCGTGGCTATCTCATTAAACGATGAACCGCACGCACTAGACGATCTGCAACAATTGTCACAGCAAACCGATGCGCGCTACGAAGCCTACTCACAAGAGATTGCGAAGTTGCAGCGTAATATCAAATCGGCGTTGCAAGGCATTGAGAGCCGTCGCCAGCAAATTTTAATGCGCTTACAACAAGTACAACGGCCACCATTGAGTGAAGAACACCTGACCGAGATTAATGGTGAAGTACAGCAACTGATGCAACAACCGAATCACCATGCGGTGCCGATTTTGATTGCTCAAGCCAATATTACCCGTAACCTCGTGTCTTTCAGTTTGGCATCCCATTAGCCAAGCTTACTTAGTGTTAAATCGCTGAGTAACCCGACCCACAGCGCTCTGTTGAGCGCTATTTTTTTATCTGTTTTCTCTGGCGTTGCAGCATACTCGCTTGCTGGGGCTTGGCGATTCAATCGGTTGCCACTGCTGCTATGGTGCAGTCAGGTATTGTTGTTACCAAGTGGCAGTGAACACGCGAGAGCTAGGCAGAAGGGTGATGTTTTACACAGCAAAAAAGTGAGCTGTTTGGGGCAGTGAAAAGCTGGTGTTTACACAAAATAGCAATTCTAATGATTAACTAAAAATTGCTTTAATTCATGCAGTTATGTTTTTATCTGAAATTAATGGGACTTTTTCGAAAAATAAATTTTAGTTTTGCAAAAATAGCGCCGCTTATAGATGGGGTACATCGAATTCAAAGGAGATAAACGATGGCCTTATCTATCATGAACAACTCTTCATCACTGTCTATCCAGAACCAGCTGAACCGTACTAACGGTGCACTGGGTACCGCGCTGGAACGTCTGGGCAGTGGTCTGCGTATTAACTCAGCTAAAGATGACGCCGCCGGTCTGCAGATCGCTAACCGTCTGACTGCTCAGTCTACTGGTCAGAAAGCTGCACTGTATAACTCCAACAGCGCGATGACTATGATGCAAACTGCTGATAGCGCGTTTGATGAAATGACTAACATCGCTGACCGTATGAAAGAGCTGGCTACGCAAGCAGCTAACGGAACCAACAGCTCTGCTGAATACACTGCAATGAACAGCGAATATCAAGATCTTGGGGCTGAATTGCAGAGCATTATTGCCAATACATCATACGGTTCAGGCACTTCATTGTTGGACACAACCAACGGCAAATTTGGTTCAGGTTCTATCACTTTCCAAGTCGGCGCATCAACCAGCGAAACTCTGGATGTGGATGTTTCTACTGAAATTGGTACTATCAACACAGCTATCGGTACCGGTGGTACATATGCTGGTACAGCGCTTGCTTGGGACACTGACAGTGCAACAACCCAAGGAAATGCCCAAGACGCAATGGATGAAATTGATACTTTAATCAGTAACATCGGTTCAGCTCGTTCATCTCTGGGTGCTAGCATGAACCGTCTGGATCACACCATCAACAACGTCACCAACATGAAAGAAGCGACTGATTCAGCGGCTTCTAACCTGATGGACGCTGACTATGCTGAAGAAACTTCAGCAATGACTAAACAGCAATTGTTGATGAACTCTGGTGTATCTGTATTGAGCGTATCAAACAGCACTAACCAGATGATCGCATCTCTGCTGCAAGGTTAATCACCTAGCAACAGTTAAGTATCCGTTTTTATTGATACTTCTAAGGGGTGGCCTGGCGCCACCCTTTATGTTTTAGCCTTTAGTTAACATTTTATTGAGTCTCGTCAAATCAGGAGCACAGCGATGGCCACAAGCACTTCATCACTTAGTATGGATCCGGCCTATATGGCTGAACAGTACACTCAGTTAGATAGAGCAGCTAAAGACCAGTTGCTGACTCAACAATACAATAGTGCTAACGCTGAACTGAAAGCATTTACGGCGTTAAGAACGAGTCTGACTGATTTTGCCGACTCATTAAAAGACCTATTGGGTGGTGATAGTGTGCTGGTGCACTCTGCTACCGCATCCAACGAAGATGTTGCCACGGTTACCGCTGATAGTACGGCCGCTTCTGGTACTTATGAATTACACGTCGATAAGCTGGCGCAAGCACACCAAATCGCGTTGAGCTTCGGTAGCAATACGACGTTGCCAACCAGTGGTGATTTAGGTATTAGTGTCGGCGGTAGCGAATTTGTGGTGGATCTGTCATCGCTCGGTGCGAGTGCAGCTTTATCTGATGTGGCACGACTGGTGAACAACAGCGCCGATAATACCGGTGTAACCGCCAGTGTGATGCGCAGTGGTGGCGGCGATTATTTGGTATTTACCAGCAATGAAACCGGTGCTGCAAACAACGTTAGCTTGAGTTATAGCAGTGATGGCAGCGCCGCAGGTGATACGTTTGCCAACGCCATCACTAATCAGCAAGAACTGACGGCGGCGCAAGATGCGTCAGTGCGTTTAGGTTCGAGTTCCTCGATTACGCTGACCTCAAGCACTAACTCGCTTGAAGGCATTATTGATGGGGTAACCATCGATCTTAAACAAGCGCAAACCAGCGACGATAGTCCGCTACGGATTACCGTGGGTGAAGATACTGGCAAGACTGCTGAAAACCTTAATAAAATAGTCAAGCAATACAATGACCTGATGGACGGCTTAGTTGATGATGATATTGGCAATGACAGCATGGCGCGTAATATCAAAAGCTTAATGCGCAGCAGTTTCCAAGGGGTGTTTGAAGGTAGCACTTTGTATTCTATCGGTATCGAATTTAACCGCGACGGTAAGATGGAACTCGATACTTCCAAACTGGAAGACGCGTTAGAGACTAACTCTAGCCAAGTATCAGCCATGCTCACCGGTGAAAATGGGGTACTGGCTAAACTTAATGACTCCCTGTCACCTTACAGCGACAGATTCGGTTTCCTCAAAACCAAAGTGGATACGTTGACCAATCAGCTCTCCAAGGTTGAGAAAAAACAGCAAGATTTTGATACGAGAATGCAAAACGTGTACACCCGCTATTTGAACCAGTTTACGCAAATGCAGATTACTATTTCCCAGCTGCAATCCAGTATGTCATCATTTTCCGAATAATTAATGTCGTACTCCACCCAGAGGTAATTATATGTTTGATACGGGGTATTCTGCTTACCAAAACACCGCAGTTGAAGGTAAGGCTGCCGGCGCTGACGTTCAGCAACTGGTATTGATGCTGTTTGATGGATTCTTAGAAGAGTTAGAACGTACAGTGGGTCATATCAATGGCCGTCGTTTTGAGCGTAAAGCCAATAGCGTGGAAAAAATGCTGCGTATCCTTGGTGGGCTTGAAGCATCGCTTGATTTAGACAAAGGTGGTGAGTTAGCCGCCAATATGGCCCGTTTGTACGATCACTGCGGCCAGCAAGTACTGCAAGCGAGTTTACGTAATACCATAGAACCGTTGGACAATGTCCGCACCGTGATGACCAACCTGCAACAAGGTTGGAAGGGCATTGGTTCACAAGCTTAAGGTTGATACCTTCCCTAAAGGGCCACCATGCTGGTGGCCCTTTTTGATCTTAGCGGAATCACCCATTTGCCACTTCCTATGGATGCGGAAGTCAATCTTCCGCTATAGATCGTGAGTTGGTTTATACTCCTTATTAAACAGTTAGTTATCCTGTGGCATGTTTTTTGTATCGTTTTGTATCAGTTGAGATATAACAAGTTATCGTCACCAATCAATATCGCGCTTAGCGCAACATTGATTTGGACAATGTGAGTGGCATGAGTAGCGAAGATAATCAGCAGCTAGTGTTTACCCGTGAAGTGCAGGGATTTATTCGGGCGATGCAACAAGCCGCCGCGAGTCAGCAGTGGCACCAACTGCGTAGCCTAGACACCGAACTATTAGGTTTGTTGCAACGGTTAGAGTCTGCGCCATTTCGCGCTTTAGCACCAAGGTTGAAGCCGTTGTTGCTGGGACATTACCAAAAGCTGCTTAGCCAACTTGAAGTGGAACAAGCACAAGTCAAACAAAAAATGGATCAGCATTTACGCGATCAAGAGGGAATAAAGGCGTACCAAACGTCTTTGGATGGCAATTAATGACAATGAATGTGCTTAACACCATAAATTTAACCAACGTTAGCAGCGGTGCTGGCGGCAGTAATGCCAAAGTGAGTCGTAGTGGCGACGCGCTAGCTAGCGATACCCGCGCATTTCCGGCGGTGGGTGAACAGTTGCCACCATCGCCTGACGGTGAGGAGCAAGCGTTAGTGACGCAAGCGCAAACCGATAGTGATGTGAATGCGGATACCGATGAGTTAACTAAGGATAACGACCAAAGCGATAATAGTAGTGATAGCTTACCGAGCAGTTGGCTGTCATCGCTGTTTATTTTGCCAACCGCTGTTGTTCCTACAGCAGCCGATAGCGCTTATTCGAGCGTTGGTGACATGACCAACGCGGATCGTGACATGACCAACGCGGATTTAACCGCACAGTTACAGCCATTGGTCAGCAGCCCTGTAGTGGATGAAACGTTTGAAACTAGCCCAGTCACGGCCTCCGTGAGCACCGAGCCTGCGGTGGCTACTGGCACATCTACTACTGCTGTAACCAACGGCATCAGCCCAGATGCAACGTTAGCCAGCAATACGCCAATGCCAGCGCCAGTTGCACCTACGGTACGCGCAGATAGTCACACTGTGCAGACTAAAACCTCGTCAGCGAATTTAGCAAACCCAATCAATAGCTTGCTGCAAGGCGATACCACTCTGCAAACGTTGACCAGTAATATCGCGACCACCGTTGCTGTCGAATCTACCGTGAATACGCCATCTGCCAGCAATGGCCTGTCAGCAAATATGTTGGCGCTCTCCATGGCGGTACAGCAACAACTGAAAAGCACGTCCACTAATGACACTCAGCTTTCCGGTGGCCGTATTGAAACGCCAGCAGCCAACGTGAGTGCTGCACAGCTCACGCCGTCTTTAGAAACGCATGGCAGCGCCAATGTTCAGCGCCAACCGATAGCGAGCGACGCAGCGATTGGCCAGCAATTGCTCAACGTGCTCAAAGACCGTGTGCAGATGCAGTTAGATACTCAGCAACAAGTTGCGCAAATTCGCCTTGACCCACCGCGTCTGGGCAGTATCGACGTGCGCATTAGCGTCGAAGGCGACCGTACCATTGTGCATCTCAACGCCAGTCAAGCGACGGTCAGAGATGCCATGGCAACCACCGCCGAACAGTTGCGTACCACCTTGATGAACAAATTGGGCAGCGATGTCACGGTATTCACCAACAGTGATCCGCAGGGTCAGTCATCGCAGCCACAACCGCAGTACATAGCGGAACAGATAGACAGCAATTCACTGGTGCTTGACGACGAGCCGTTAACACAAGCTCATCAACAGCAAGGTTGGATTAATCGTCTCGCATAAGGCATAAGGGATTGTTTTAGGAGAAGTACATGAAAGTAGTCATCGCCATCATTCTTGCATTAGTTCTGGCAGGCGCTGGGGTTGCAGGTGGTATCTATTACGCCAACCAGAAAGGCGCTAGCGCCAGCGAGCAAGCTGAAGCCGCTAAAGTACCGGCTAAACCTATGCTGTTTTTCCCGATGCAACGTTTTGTGGTCAGTGTGAGCGACGCCAACTATTCGCGTTATCTGGTGCTGGAGTTATCGCTAGCCACCAAAAATCAACCATTTCTTGATCTGCTGAAACAGCAAGCGCCGGTATTGCGTAACGTGCTGGTAAAACACTTCGCCAACATTACGCACGAACAAGCTAAACAAGCTTTTGAAAATGTGGCCGATGTGCAGCAGCAGCTGTTGACTCAATTTAATGAAGCGTTGCAAGCGCAGGAAATTGACAGCCAACTGGAACAGGTGCTCGTCACCAATGTTTACCTGCAGTAAGGCGCCATAACCATGTTGGCGCAGCACGAATGGAAAGCCGCTGGTGAGCAGTTAGAAAACCAGCCAGTGGCCGGTGAGAACGAAGCGCTAAATCGCTACGCCCACCTTGTTCGGCGTGTTGTCGCCCATATGCGTTCGCAGATTGGCGTTGTCGCTGATCGCGATGATTTGCAACAGATAGGCATGATGGCGCTGTTAAAAACCATTCGCCGCTATGGTCGTACTCTGGATGAGCAGTTTGAAGCCTATGCCTTCAAATCGATTCGTGGCGCTATGTTAGATGAGTTTCGTCGCTTGGATTGGCGGCCGCGCCAATCGCGCAAAGAGGCGCATGACTTTCGCGATGCGGTACGTGAATTGCGCCGCAAGCTCGGCCGTGAACCGCGTGACAGTGAAATCTGCATTGCGCTCAAAATTAGCGAGCGGCAGTTACTGAACATGCGCTATCTCGAGCAAGCGGAAGTGGTTGAAAGTTTTGAAGTGTTGCTAGAGCAGCAAACCCATTTTGCTGATAGCAACGAAGATATTGAGCAGTTGGAAGTGCGCCAACTGATGAAAAAGACCTTGGCATTGTTGCCGGAGCGGCATCGCATCTTGCTGCAACTGTATTACACCCATGAGCTCAACATGAAAGAGATTGCGCTGACGTTAGGACTAACGGAATCGCGCGTGTGTCAGCTGCATAAACAATCATTGCAGTTATTGACTGAAAAATTAAAAGGCTAGAGGCAGGAAACGCCATGCAAAAATTTGTTGGATTGGTCATCGTATTAGGTGCTGTGGTGGGCGGTTTCGTGTTTGCCGGAGGCAACGTCGCTGCATTATGGCAGCCAGCCGAGATGATCATTATTTTTGGTGCCGCCATCGGCGCGCTGGTGGTAGGTAACTCACCCTACGTGCTGAAAGAGATGATCAGCCAACTTAAATACCAATTTAAGACCGTAAAGCGTCAAGATCAGCTGTATCAAGACCTGTTATTGCTGATGTATGCCTTGTTGGACTTAGCCCGTACCCGAGGTTTGAAAGATCTGGACGAACACGTCGAAAACCCAGAAACCAGCTCAATCTTTCTCGCCTATCCCTCGGTGGGAGAATTTCCTCAGCTGGTCACGTTTATCTGCGACAACTTGCGTTTGTTCAGCATGGGCAAAATTTCCTCCCATGATTACGACGCCATGTTGGAGCAAGAGATCGCCACTATCGAAGATGAAAAGCTGAAGCCATCGCACTCGCTGGCGTCTGTCGCTGAAGCGATGCCAGGTTTCGGTATTCTCGCGGCGGTGGGGGGCATCATTATCACCATGCAGCATCTTGATGGCCCACTGAGCGGCATCGGTATGCACGTGGCGGCAGCGTTGGTGGGTACCTTCCTTGGTATTTTTGGTTGTTACTGTTTGATGGGACCGATCGCTTCATCCATGGAACAGTACGTGAAGAAAAATGTCGCCGTGTTTGAATGTGTGCGTGCCATGTTAGTGGCTCACGCCAAAGGGCATGTGGCAATTGTCGCGACCGATGCCGGCCGCAAACTGATCCGTGAGGAGCTGAAACCTAGCTTCAACATGATGGAAGAGTGGATTAATAACAGGGCTGCTTGATGAGTACCAATACCGAAAGTGTTATTATTCGTCGCCAGAATCGGCGCAGTGTTGGGCAGAAGCACAGTGGCGCTTGGAAAGTTGCCTTTGCCGACTTTACCTTGGCGATGATGGCATTTTTTATGGTGATGTGGTTGATGCAAGTTTCCAGCAAAGAGGAACGAGCCAAGACGGCACACTACATGCGTACCCATTCTATTTTTGATGGCAGCCCATCATTTTTTGAGCCAGAAAACAGCCCATATCCTATCGACCTCGGAGGCACGCCATCGGTTATCGACCAAGAGGTGACTAATCGACTGCCGCCGAATAATCCCGTGCCAGGTATTAGCGAATTCCTTAACATTCCCAAGGGCGAACAAGACCCCGTCGCCGGCCAAGGTAAAAAGTTAACCTCGATGTTAGAAGGTGAGGCAGCCACGCCCGCTGAATTGTCGGCACTGCTGCAGAACTTTCAAGAGATTGCCAAACAGCAACTGGCGGAAGGTAACCTCCAAGTCGAAGCTGTTCCCTCTGGATTACGGGTGATCATCAAAGATAACAAAGAGCATCAGATGTTCCCGCGCGGTCAAGAAGAGATGACGCCGTTTTTTGAAGACCTGCTGTTTAGCCTAGGTAGCGTCTTTAAGCAGATCCATAACTCAGTGATTATTTCTGGTCATACCGATGTAACACCTTATAGCCGCAGTGGTTACAGTAACTGGGAACTATCATCATCACGCGCGTTAAAAGCGCGGCAGATGTTAGTTGCTGGCGGTATGCCGACTGACCGTGTTGCGCAAGTGAACGGTTTTGGCTCCACGCGTTTACTGAATACCCAAGATAAAAACAGCAGCGAAAACCGTCGCGTAGAGTTACTGATTTTGACTGCCGAAGCCGAACGTCGGCTGAACGCACTATTTGCCACTAAAACTGTGGAAGACACTGCACCTGCGGTAACACAAGCGGCGGCTGAGGCGAAAGCCAATCAGCCCGTCACGCGTTTAAGTGAGATGCAACCATGAGTTCCAATCAAGACAACGCCCGAATATATAAGCGCCACGCACTGAGCCGTGAACTCGCCCCCGAAGAGTTACAGCATGAAGGTATTGCTGTGAATCTGCGCTGGCCGCTCGTTATCGAATGGTTCGGCTGTAACGCCATTATGAAAGACGTTGGCTTGGGTGGCACAGGCTTGTTGGTGCCAATCGATAAAAAGGTGCCAACGCGCATCGTGGTTGAAGTAGACAACACGGTGCGGCTCAAAGGCAAAGTGGTACATCGCCGTCAGATCAGTGAAAAATTGATGTTTCTCGGTGTGGATTGGCGCCGCGAACCTGATAGCAAACGCCGTCGCATGTTGAAACTGGTGGCGCTGCTTAATCCGCATGTGCAATCCAAACCTAATAAACGCAACCAAGGTGTGCAACAGGAGTCCTTGCTTGAGTAAACGTAAAAAATATCCACAGTTATTGCGTGGCGAACGGGCTGCCTTGGCCGCACGCTATCCATTGACGTATGAACAGCGTGAACAGCAGCACGCCGCCTTTGAGGCCGATAAGTTGCGGCCAGAGATCAAGGAGATGTTGCTGACCGAACTGCAGCAATTGATCAACGGCTTGAGCTTCGATATTGAGATCTCTCGCTGCCAAGGTTCTGCCATGGCGGCGTGGTTAGCCGAAGGCAAACCGTTGATGATGCGCATGGATCTCGACGACATTGAAAGCGATGCCTATATGGCGATGGATTACCTCGCCATTCAGCAATTGGCCAACTTGTGTTTGGGCGGCCGCGTTAATGCGCAAGCCAATGATACCGATGCTGAATTGACTGTCACTGAAAGCCGTATCGCATTACGGATTTTCTCTCGCTTGCTGCGTGGGCTTGAGTATCTGCTGCGCGGGAATCGCAGTGGTGGCGTTGCCGAAGTGATGAAATCGCCCACGTTGCCAGAAACGCATACTGCCGTGGTTTACAAGATCCGCATGGTGCTTGATGGCGAAGTGATCAGCTGGTTTATCTGGTTGCCAGTGGCGATGATCATTCAACCCAGCTTGCCCACACGTGTACATGACGGCAGTCAGCAGGTGATGGCTGTGGGCGCTTGGATGAACTATCCCGTCAAAGGCCGCGCTGTATTGTTAGAAAAGCAGATTAATGTTCGCCAACTCCAGCAACTACTCGGCGGGAAGTTCATGCCGTTGTCGCTGCAAGATAACGCCAACTTCCGTATCGGTAAACAGCAGATGTTTACCGGCAAAGTGGCGCAAGAAGATGGCAAATTGGTATTTCAGGTAACCGAAAAGTAAGAGCACAACAATATGACCGATAATTTGGATGCAGCGCTAGCAGAGTTGGATGCACTTGAGCTGGATGATATGAACGATGAGGCCGTTGTTGGCGCCAACGCTAAAGGCCCAGACATGGCGTTTTTCAGCGATGTGCCGTTAACCGTTACCTTAGAAGTTGCCAGCGCCGAGCTGACGCTAGGTGAACTCAGTAAAGTACAAGAAGGCGATGTATTGCCATTGGATAAAATGGCGGGTGAGCCGTTAGACGTAATGGTCAACGGTGTGGCCTTTGCCAAAGCCGAAGTCGTTATGGTAGATGGCCATTACGGCATTCGCTTCCTTGCTAAAGATGCCGTGGAAAAAGCCAGTGCTGCAGAGTAAGGGCTGGCGTATCGCTTTGATGTTGGCGCTGTGGTGCGTACCGCTGCTGGCCAACGCTCAGGATGTGACGCTATTTTCGACCCAAAATACGCCAGATGGGCAAGACTACAATATCAAGTTGCAGATCTTGTTGATGATGACGGTATTGACCTTGCTGCCGGCCATTTTGATGGTAGCCACGTCATTTACTCGTATCGTGATTGTACTGGCGATTTTGCGGCAGGCGATGGGGTTGCAGCAGAGTCCGCCAAACCGCGTGTTGGTCGGTATTGCGCTGATGTTGACGTTACTGATCATGCGGCCGGTGTGGCACGACATCTACGACAACGCCTTCAAGCCGTTGCAAGCAGAGCAGATCACCACCGAGCAAGCATTAGAGCGCGCCGAAGTACCTCTGCGTAAGTTTATGCTGGCGCAAACCCGTGAAAACGAGTTGCAACAAGTACTCCGCATCGCCGACGAAGCGCCCACGATGAAGCCAGAAGATATTCCGCTGGATGTGTTGGTGCCCGCGTTTGTATTAAGTGAACTGACCACAGCGTTCCAAATCGGCTTTATGCTGTTCATTCCGTTTTTGATTATCGACTTAGTCGTCGCCAGTGTGCTGATGTCGATGGGGATGATGATGCTATCGCCGCTGATTATCAGTTTGCCGTTTAAGCTGATGGTGTTTGTGTTAGCGGATGGTTGGTCGATGGTAGCGGGAACGCTGGCAGCGACGTTCGGAGGCTCCTGGTGAGCCCCGAATTTGCTATTCAGTTGGTCGGTGATGCGGTACTGACCATCATTAAAATCCTGTTGGTGATGATTGCGCCAAGCCTCGTGGTTGGCTTAATCGTGGCCATCATCCAAACGGCGACCTCGGTACAAGAGCAAACATTAACGTTTCTGCCACGTATGCTGGTGACGTTGATGATGCTGATCTTCGCTGGTCATTGGATTGTGGAAACGCTCACGGATTGGTTCACCCGCCTCGGGCAGATGATCCCCGGAGTGTTTGGATGAGTTCGCTGGTGCCCGTCTTGGGAACAGATTTAATGCAATTGATGGGCGCCGTTTGGTGGCCGTTTGTGCGCCTGTCGAGCTTTTTCTGGGCCATGCCCGTGATGGATAACCCTGCTGTGCCTGTGCGTAGCCGCATTTTACTGGCGTTTTTCCTTGCCTTTGCCTTGTCACACCAACTGCCCGCTATGCCTGATGTTGACCCGTTTTCGTTAACTATGGTGGCATTCACATTTGAGCAAGTGGTGTTTGGGCTTAGTATGGCGATGGCGTTTCGCATGCTGTTTGAGGTGTTTAACCAAGCGGGCTTAATCATGTCGATGCAGATGGGCTTGTCGATGGCGATGGTGATGGACCCTGCCTCGGGCGACCAAGTGTCGATTTTGGGTAACCTGCTGTGGCTAATGATGGTATTGCTGTTTTTCGCGTTTAACGGCCATCTGCTGGGATTGCAGATGATCGTCGACAGTTTTCAGTTATGGCCAGTTGGGCACAGCTTAGAAGCATTGAATTTTGACGCGTTGCTCACCATGTTTGGCTGGATCTTCGCTTCCTCGTTGCTGGTCGCTCTGCCAGCGGTTATCGCCATGTTGCTGGTAAATATGACCTTCGGTATTGCCAGCCGTTCGGCCCCAGCACTTAACCTGTTTACCTTTGGGTTTCCGCTCACATTAATGCTGGGCTTTGTGGTGGTGTATCTCACCTTTGCCCAAGCAGGCAATTTGTTTTCCCAGTTATTGTTTGACGCACTCGATACCATGCGCCGCTTTATGGTGGGCAACTAAATGGCCGAGAATACCAGCCAAGAACGTACCGAAAAGCCCACCGAGCGACGCTTACGTGAATCACGCAAAGAGGGGCAGGTGGCTCGCTCACGTGAACTTAATACGGCTATTCTGATCATTATCGGTGTGGCTGCCATGCTGTGGTTTGCCGAACTATTCACCACACTGTTCACGACGGTGATGCAACGCAGCATGCAGTTAAACCATACTGTGGTGTTTGATAAAAGCATGATGGTGATTACTCTCAGCGATGCGATGCATGACATGATGATGACCTTGCTGCCGATGCTCACCGTATTGTTTATCGCCATGTGGGTAAGTGGTTCCTTACCCGGCGGCGCAATATTCCAAAGCAGTTTGCTCGCCTTTAAAGGCAATCGTCTAAGTCCTATCTCCGGGTTAGCTAAGATTTTCGGCAAAAACAGTTTGATGGAATTGCTGAAATCGGTCATCAAAATCACTTTGCTGCTCGGGTGTTTAGTGCTTTTTTTACAGCACCTTATTGGACGCCTACTCGACTTACAGCGGCAAGATCTGCAACTGGCCTTATCCGAAGGACTACAACTGCTGTTTCTCACCTTGATGATTATGTCGTGCTTGCTGCTATTGGTAGCGGCTATTGATGTGCCGTTCCAGATTAAGTCGGTGTTGGATAAAGTCAAAATGACTCGCCAAGAGGTTAAAGAGGAACGCAAATCTACCGACGGTAACCCGCAGATTAAAAACCGTATTCGCCAGATCCAATATCAGTTTTCGCGCCGCCGTATCGAAGAACGGGTACCGAAAGCGGACGTGATCATCACCAACCCGACCCATTTTGCCGTGGCGCTGCGTTACTCCGAAAAGGACGCGAAGGCGCCGTTCGTGCTGGCCAAAGGTATGGATGAGATGGCGCTACGTATCCGTGCCATTGGCCGTGAACATAACAAAGAAGTCTTGGAAATTCCGATGCTAGCGCGGGCGATCTACTGGTCTACTCGCGTTGACCAAGAAGTGCCAGCGGGCTTATATGCCGCGGTGGCCTATGTGCTGACCTACGTGGTGCAGCTTAAAGCTTACAAAGCGGGCACTGGCGGCAAACCAGCGCCGTTGCCCGAACTACAAATTCCGAAGAAGTTTATTAAACATTAGTATGTGGGAGATCTTCATTGAACTGGCGTAACCTCACCAGACCGTATACCGCAATCCCAGTGCTGCTGCTGGCCATCTTGGCGATGGTCATTTTACCGCTGCCAGCTTGGGCGCTTGATACACTATTTACCTTCAACATTGTGCTATCCATTATGGTGTTGTTGGTGGCGGTGTCGAGCCGTAAACCGTTGGATTTCTCGGTATTCCCTACCATTTTGCTGGTAGCCACATTAATGCGGTTGACGCTTAACGTTGCGTCAACCCGTGTCGTCTTGCTGCATGGTCACGAAGGCGCCGATGTTGCCGGTAAGGTGATTCAAGCTTTCGGTGAAGTCGTTATCGGCGGTAACTACGTTGTCGGTATCGTGGTGTTCGCCATCCTGATGGTGATGAACTTCGTGGTTATCACCAAAGGCGGTGAGCGTATCTCTGAAGTTGCTGCGCGTTTCACACTGGACGCCTTGCCCGGCAAACAGATGGCTATCGACGCTGACCTTAACTCTGGCTTGATTGGCCCTGAGCAGGCGAAAGCGCGGCGAGCTGAAGTGTCGCGCGAAGCGGACTTCTACGGCTCAATGGATGGTGCGTCTAAATACGTACGTGGCGACGCAGTTGCTGGCTTGATCATCCTAGTGATCAACCTGCTCGGTGGTGTCAGCATTGGTGTATTCCAGCATGATTTAAGCATGAGCGAAGCGTTCCAACGTTTTGCCTTGCTGACCATTGGTGACGGCTTAGTCGCTCAGATCCCATCATTACTGTTGGCTGTCGCCTCAGCCATTATCGTTACTCGTATGAACGATGATGAGGATATGTCGGAGGCGATTGGTGCCCAATTACTGGCTTCTCCACGTACTGTAGCTACGGCGGGTTTCATCATGGTGGTGCTGGGCATAGTGCCCGGTATGCCAACGCTAGCGTTTTTAACCTTTGCTGCCATTCTGTTTTATGTGGCGTGGCGGCTGTATAAGCGTCAGCCTGCCGACCCCTTTGAAGAAGTCGAAAAACTCACCGAGTCACTCAGTGAAAGCCAATCGCTACGCTGGAGTGATATTCCACACGTCGACCGTATCTCTATCGAGCTAGGCTTTATGCTGGTATATATGGCGGAGAAAGAGAAGGGCGAGGAGTTGATTGGCACCTTGCGTGGTATTCGAAAAAACCTGTGCGAACAGCTTGGCTTTTTGCTGCCGGAAGTACGTATTAAAGACAACCTCAAGCTCAACCCGCAAGAATACCGCATTCTACTGTCTGGGATCCCGATTGCTAGTGGCATCCTCAAACCGCATCAATTGTTGGCGCTGGATACGGGCGAAGTCTATGGCAAGCTCGATGGTGAAATAACCAAAGATCCGGCATACGGCCTCAGCGCGGTATGGATTAAAGAGGAAGCGAAATCACGTGCACTCAACATGGGCTACTCGGTGGTGGATCTCCCCACTGTGATAGCAACTCATGCTGGGAAGGTGATCAAAGGCGCGCTGGATGAACTGTTCTCTTTTGAAGATGTGAAGCATTTTAACTCTCGGGTAAAAGAGATTGCGCCGGATCTGGCAGGTGCCTTAGAGAAGGCGCTTAATGAAAATATCCAACTGAAAGTGTTCCGTTATTTGCTGCGGGAGCTGGTATCGATTAAAGATGCCGTTACCGTTGCCAACACGTTAGTTGATAGTGCCGACGTCACCAAAGACCCAATTTTGCTCGCCGCCGATGTGCGTTGTGCTTTGCAACGGGCCATTACCCGCCAGTTGATGGGTGAACGCGATGAACTCGCCGCCTTTAGCCTCGACAGTAAACTCGAACAAACGCTGCAAAACGCACTGAGCCAAGCGATGCAAGGTGGTAAAGTGGCGCTAGATAGTTTCCCGGTTGCGCCTAACCTATTGCAACAGTTCCAACGCATGATGCCGCTGATCCAACAACAGATGCAGCAGCAAGGGGTAAACCCGGTATTGGTGGTGGTGCCGCAATTGCGACCACTGTTAGCGCGTTATGCGCGCACATTTACCCAAAACAACTTGGCCGTCCTATCGTATAATGAGGTTCCTGACAATATCAGAGTAGATATTTTAGGTAATTTGGGATGATGATCACGCAAAGATGATTCAAAAATACATTTTTCCATAAAAACTGTGAGAAATATTGGTAACAATGTTGAACGTAAGCTGTGAATATAATACTTTAGCTAAAGTAATATCTGTCTGTAACCTTCTCTGCAAGATGGTTGCTAAGGAAATTAACTGGCAAACTGATTGAAAAGTCAGGACGCAAAGCTACCGGTCTAAGTCCACAGAAGTGTGGATATGATAGCGGGGTTGCATTTACTTAGTGGCAAGTGGTCATCTGGATTGTTCCCGTTTCCCCTCTGCTTATTAATAAAACTGAGCCAGGTAGGCTTGTAATAACTTCATGGAATTTTGATGTTAGTTGCCAAATTAAGTTGTGTTGGCTTATTGCTAGTGTCTTTTTCATATATTTCCACCGTTCGAGCTTCTGAACAGTGGAAGCAGTCTTATGAAAATGGCGCGTGGAGTATTAAGCAGAGCAGCTTTGAATGCCGTTTAAGTCAGCGTTTAGCTGGCGTTGGTGAAGTCTCTTTACAACGTGAACCTGAGCATGCAACTAAGCTGGTTTTTGCGCTAGAGCATCCTGACGCCGCGGCAACTGAAGCGGCGATACAGATCCAAAATGCTGACTGGAAAAAAGAGGCCGATCAGGTTAATCCCACATTGGCGACCGGGCATTTTGTTGATTCAAAAGTAGAATTTTTCGACATCGGCAGTGAAGTGTTAGATGCCATTGCCGCGGGTGATTGGTTATCCTTTGCGTACCTGCAACATGAGCGGCGTAAAAATGTACTGTTTACCAATACCAGCGGTGCCGATGCCGTGATCAGTTTTCGCCAATGTCTGTCGGAAATGGCGCCAATTTCTTGGAACACCGCCAGAGAGAGCGAATTTTATTTTGCTACTGGCAAAAGCACTATAAGTTCCGCACAAGACTTGGAACTATTAAAAAATATTGTTCGATATATTTCTTTGGATAGAAATGTCACCAAAGTGTTGATTGATGGCTACACGGACAACGTAGGCAACAATACGGCAAATAGAGTGTTGTCTCAGCAGCGCGCTGATGATGTTGCCTCGCGCTTGGTTGAATTTGGAATGGAATCCTCATTATTAGAAGTGAGAGCACATGGAAGTCGTTATCCGGTCATAAATAATAAAACTCTGGAACAAGGGTTAAATCGACGGGTAACTATCAGGCTCATTCGCAAAAATAATGGGTAATTATGATGAACAGTAAGTCTGTATTATGGCTAGCGGACAAACGGCCAAAGACAACGTTACTAGAAAGTTTTAATCAGGAGTCGCTATCACTTATTTATACAAAAAGTGACCAGCTACATAATGTCTCCAGAACGCCTGATATTATTTTTATCGACTTTGTTAATTCAGCCTCGCAAGTCGATGCTTGGTTGAATGCTGTTCGCGCTAAATTTCCGGCAACACCCACTATCGTCATTGTCGAATCGGGGCAAAGTGCCTTAGCTTCGCAAGCACTAGCCGGTGGGGCAATTGACTATCTGCTGTACCCGTATAGCCAATCGCAACTGATCACCTCTATCCGTGAAGCACACTTTATGCAGCAGCATATTGGTGACATGGTGGCGGTATCCCCCGTGAGCCAGCAGGTATTGCGTCTTGCCAACCGTGCAGCGCAAACGAATGGCACCACCATCTGCATCCAAGGTGAGTCTGGCACGGGGAAAGAAAAACTCGCCCAATTTATTCATCAATCATCACCTCGTAGCAAGCAGCCATTTGTCGCGGTTAACTGTGCCGCTATTCCAGAAAACATGCTGGAAGCCATGCTGTTTGGTCATACCAAGGGCGCCTTTACCGGTGCGGTAAGTGCCGTAGCTGGTAAGTTCGAACTTGCCAATGGTGGCACCTTGCTACTGGATGAAATCTCTGAGCTGCCGCTCAGCTTGCAAAGTAAACTGCTGCGGGTATTGCAGGAGCGCGAAGTAGAGCGCATCGGCAGCCACCAAAAAATCCAACTGAATCTGCGCATCATCGTTTGCTGTAACAAAGACTTGCGAGAATTAGTGGCGCAAGGTTTGTTCCGCGAAGATTTGTTCTACCGCTTGGACGTACTGCCACTGCGCTGGCCTGCCTTGCGCGAGCGTATGGAAGATGTGTTGCCGTTAGCGCAGCACTTCATCAAAAAGTACGGTCAAGACAAATACCTGCTCAGCCGTGCCGCCAGAGAAACACTATTGGCTTATGACTGGCCAGGCAATGTGCGTGAATTAGAAAACGTCATGCAACGCGCGCTAGTGATGGCACGCGGCATGGAGCTACAAGCTGAAGATTTAGGCTTACCGATGGCCGTGCCAGTAGCGGCTAACGAAGATTGTGGTGGGCGCTTGCGCCACACCAAGAAGCAAGCTGAATTTGATTACATTTACGATTTATTGCAGCGCTTTAATGGACACCGTAGTCGCACCGCCGAAGCCTTAGGCATGAGCACACGCGCACTACGATACAAACTCGCGGCAATGCGCGAAGTTGGCATTGATATCGACGCAATCGCATCTTGATTAGGGACACCAAATGAACTCGATTGAAACTCAAAATCTGTTACTTAGCCGCATGAACAGCATGGAACAGATTGCCTCCTCTAACGAGATTGCTCCGGCTCAAAACGGCGGTTTCCAACAGGACTTTATGCAAGTGATCCACGATATCAACGCTCAGCAGAATTTAGCATCTGACATGATGCGTGCGGTTGATACCGGTGAATCACAAGACGTAATTGGCACTATGGTCACCAGCCAAAAAGCGAGCTTGAGCTTTAATATGCTGATGGAAGTGCGCAATAAACTGATGGATGGTTTTGACGACGTTATGCGTATGTCGCTGTAGGAAGTTTGAATGAAAGACGTAGTAGCGACGAAAGACGGCGCCAACTTCCCGAGCCGCGCCAATAGCGCGGGTTTGCGTGAAAAAGTGGTGAACCTGTCAGGCCGTTTGGGCTGGCCGCAAAATGGCGATCGTAGTGTAGCTTCAATCGCTTTATTAGCCACGTTAGTGGCCGCCGCCATTGTTATTATTTTGTGGACCTCCGCGAAGAACTATGTGCCGCTGTACGGTAACCAAGAACATTACGACAAAGCCAGTATTCTCGAGATCCTCGACAAAGACCAAGTGCCATTCCGTATCGATACCGATACTGGCAACATTATGGTGCCATCGGATAAGTTAGCCGATGCCCGTATCACCTTGGCGGCGCGCGGAATCAAAGCCGCACTGCCTGATGGCCTCAACAGTTTGACTGACAAAGTCAAAATGGGTGCCAGCCAGTTTATGGAAACCAAACAGTACCAACACGCCTTAGAGGGTGAGTTGGCACGCACCATTATGAATATGACCGGTATTCAAAATGCACGGGTGCATCTGGCAATCCCAAAACGCAGCTTGTTTATTGGTCGTAAAGAGGAAACGGCGTCTGGCTCGGTCATGGTGGATTTAGCACCGGGGTATGAGCTGAAACAGCCACAAGTGGAAGCGATTGTTAGCTTGGTGGTCGGCAGTGTACCGGGCATGGATCAGCGAGCAATATCGGTAGTTGACCAGAAAGGTGAACTGCTAACAGCAGAGCTGTTTGATACCTCACCAGTGGGTAAAGAATCCAGCAAGAAACTGCAGTTTATCGACAAACTGGAACGCAATATCGAGCAACGGGCGGCGATTATGCTGCTGCCGATTGTGGGTGAGGGCAACTACCGCATCCAAGTATCTGCCGATGTTGATTTCAGCGTAGTTGAAGAGACCAAGCAAACGCTTGATCCTAACACGGTGGTGATCTCCGAAAACACCAAGTCTGGCAGCAGCGAAGACCAACTGGCCATGGGCATTCCCGGCTCGTTAGCCAACCAGCCGCCAGTCGCCGCCAATGCGCAAAACCAAAATCAAAATGGCCAGCAACAAAATAACGACGGTGGCCGCAGCAACCAACGCCAAGAAGCGCAACGCAAGTTTGATAGCGGTCGTTCCGTTACTCACACCCAATATGAAGTTGGCCGTTTGAAGTCCATCAGCATCTCAGTGTTGGTCAACGAAGCGGTGAAAAGCGTTAACGGCGAGGGGGAAACTCAAAGCGCCGGCTGGACTGACGCGCAGCTGGCATCACTCGGCAATGTGGTGAAAACCGCCGCCGGTTATGACGAAGCGCGTGGGGATAAATTCAACATTTCGACCTTCCCATTTGTTGCGCAAGATATTACCGCCGTGGCCGACGACACCCCTTGGTGGCAGTTGCCGATGGTTAGCGAATATGCCCGTTACCTGTTCGGTACTTTAATTGCCTTAGCGCTGATCTTCTTTGGCGTGCGCCCATTAGTGAACCATTTGGTCAAAGGCAAACGCGATAGCCAACTGCCGCAGCTGGCTGGCAACAGTAATGAGCCGCAGTTTGGGGCCAACAGTCATGGTCAGACGCAAGCGGACGGGGATAAAGACCCGTCCAGCAGCGCGAAGAGTACTGCAGCCAAAACAGAATTGATGCGTGAAGAACCCATACCGATGGCGTTGCCAGAAGCTGGCGCGCTGTTTGAAGAGCAAGTCGCCCATATGCAGTACTTAGCGAGTAAAGAATCAGAGCGTGTTACCGCTGTTATTAAAACTTGGGTAGAACGGGGAATAGAAATTGAAACTAGAAAGTCCTGAACTCAACAAACAGCCGTTGTCTGAGCTAGATCAAGCCGCCATTTTGCTGTTGAGCATGGGTGAAGACAACGCCGCCAATGTTATTCGTCGTCTGGGTCGCACCGAAGTAAAAGCACTGTCGGAGCGCATGGCCAAGATCGCCCATGTATCACAGGAAGATATGACGCAAACCATGAGCCACTTCTTTGATAGTTATCGGGTTGAAAGTGGTGTCAGTGGGGCGTCTCGACGTTATCTGGAAAAAGCACTCGACAAAGCCGTTGGCCGTAAACTTGCACGCGGCATGCTGGATGATATTTACGGTAACGAGTTAGTCGATGATCTGCGCCGTCTGGAGTGGATACCGGCCGAACTGATTGCCCGCTTCCTCGAGCAGGAACATGTGCAGATGCAAGCGCTGATGTTGGCATTCTTGCCCGCTGAGCAAAGCTCAGCAGTGATCAGCTTGCTGCCCAAAGAGCGCCACGAAGATTTATTGTTCCGTGTCGCGGGGCTGCGGGAAGTCAGCGAACATGTGATTGATGATCTGCGCTACACCCTCGAACGTTGTATCGAATTTGTCGGCAACCAAGCGGGTGCTCGCCTTAATGGCGTGGAAAAAGTCGCTGAGATTGTTAACCGCTACAACGGCAACAAAGCTGAAATCATCTCGCTGCTGAAACAACACGACCAAGAGACCGCCAACGCGATTGAAGAGCGGATGTTCGACTTTGACACGCTGGAGCATCAAACCGAAGAGGTGCGTGCAGAGCTGATGAACGAGATCTCCGACGAATTGTGGATTGTGGCACTCAAAGGCGCCAAACCAGAATTTGTTACCGCCATGCTGGCGTCACTGCCGAAACGTTTGGCGCAAGTGTACCAGCAACAGTTGGACGGTTTAGGGCCGCAGCCGGTGCGTAAAGTTGAAGCAGCAAGGCTAGAAATCATGCAGGTGATTCGCCGCATGATGTCGGAAGGCCGCATCGATTATCGTCTCTATCCAGAAGAGGTGATGGGCTAGTTGATGAGCGCAAACTCTCCGTTCCCCACCTTAGATCGTCAAGAGCTGCTGCTGAGTTTAGATCAGCGGCTGCAATTGGCCTACGAGCGCGGCCTTGCTGAAGGACGCGCCGAAGGCGATAAACAAGGTCAACAAACCGCACGGCAGCAGCTTACCCAAGAGATGGAAGCGCGCTGCCAGCAGCAAACCGAACAGCGAGTTGAGCAGCTACAACAGCAGTATCAGCAGCAGTTGGATAGCCTACTCAACGGCGTGAAGCAACAGCTGTCACTGCAACAACAGCAGTTGTCTGAGCAGTTGTTTGACAGCTTAGCGGCCATCAGCCAGTTAGTGATTGAAGCTGAATTGGCCATACAGCCAGAAAGCTATCTCGCTGCCATTCAAAAAGTTTTAACCTGCCTGCAAGGACGTGAAGCCATTAGCGCGATTCATGTAGCCACCGCCGATGGTGAGTGGTTACAAACGCAAAACATCAGCCAAATTGGCGGCGTCGAAGTGCGGGTGGACGACAGTTTGCCGTGCGGACAGGTACAGTTTGACGGCGATAATCAGTTGCACCAGTTGTCGTTCCAGCAACGACTCGACGAAGTACTGGCGCAGATTAAACCTATGCTGATGCCTCATGCAGATTGATTTTAGCCAACGCCTTGCTGAGGCGACCGCCAAGCTACACCCACCTAAATCCTATTACAGTTACGGCCGTTTACTCAGCATCAACGGGCTGACCTTGACCGTCACAGGCGGCCGCTTGTCGCTGGGGCAGCGCTGCCAAGTGGAAGGCCGTGACCAGTGGTTTGACGCAGAGGTGATTGGCTTTGACGAAGATAAAGCCTTCTTGATGCCGCTGGCGTCAGTCTCCGGTTTATACGCAGGCGCGCGCGTACGCCAAATTGATAACTCAGCGGCAGTGCCCGTAGGCGAAGGCTTGATGGGACGCGTGGTGGATGGCTTGATGCGCCCGCTCGATGAGCTTGGCCCGCTGACGGCTCCCAAACAACGACTGCAAGCGCCGCACCTTGGTCCGATGCAACGCCGTGGCGTGACTGAACCGCTGGATGTAGGCATTCGCGCCCTTAACGGTTTGTTCACCGTGGGTAAAGGGCAACGCCTCGGGCTGTTTGCTGGCTCGGGCGTGGGTAAAAGTAAGCTGCTCGGTATGCTTACGCGTTACACCAATGCCGACGTTGTGATTGTGGGCTTGGTGGGCGAACGTGGCTGGGAAGTGCGCGATTTTATTGAACATGCCTTGGGTGAACAGGGGCTGAAAAAGGCCATTGTGGTGGCCGCACCGGCTGATCACTCACCATTGCTGCGTATGCGCTGTGCCGAACTAAGCCATCAGTTGGCCAGCCATTTTCGTGACCAAGGCAAAAACGTATTGCTGTTGATGGATAGCCTGACCCGTTATGCCCAAGCACAACGTGAGATTGGTTTGTCGCTCGGCGAGCCGCCTGCCACTAAGGGCTATCCACCATCGGTGTTTAGCAAGCTCACTAGCTTGGTAGAAAGCTCCGGTAACAGCGCTCAGAGCCGCGGCACCATGACGGCAATTTACACCGTATTGGCCGAAGGCGATGATTCGCAAGATCCCATTGTGGATAGTGCCCGCGCTATTCTCGACGGCCACATTGTGTTGGTGCGTGCCTTGGCTGAAAAGGGCCACTATCCGGCTATCGACATCGGCGCATCTATCAGCCGCGTGATGCCACAGATTGTTGATGATAAGCAGCTACAAGCTTGTTATCGCTTGAAAAAACTTTATAGCCGTTACCTTGAAGTACAAGAGCTTATTCCGCTCGGTGCTTATCAAACTGGCGAAGACCCAGAGCTAGATTTAGCCGTCAAACTCTATCCGAAGATGGAAGCTTTCCTGTGCCAAGGGTTGTATGAACCGGTCAGTTTCCAACAGAGTCAACAGCAGTTAATGGAGTTGATTAATGAAGTCGCTCAATAAGTACATGGAGTTGCAACAGCGTAAGCTGGAGCATATGCAGCAGCGGCGGCAAGAACTGCTACAACAGCAGCAGTTAGAAGAAACCCGTTTATTTCAGCTCAACGAACATATCGACGCGCTGACGGTGCAGCCCGGCAGCAATGCCTTACTGCTGCAAAATATGGCGCAGATGAAGCATCAAATGCAGGGATTGTGTCAGCAACAACACCAACGGGTGGCAGAAGTCAGCCAAGATGTTGGTCGTCAACAACAAGCCTGCAGTAAGCAGGTGGGCTTTAATTTAGGGCTGCAAAAGCTATTGCAGCAGCGCGAAATGGCAGAGCAACTGCGCCAAGCTAAGAAAGAGCAACACCAACTCGATGAGTTAATCACCTTAAGGTTTCACCAACACCGTCCTTAGACAGCGTGGCTTGATGCCCTTGGGTCATCGTATGCAAATTGGTAACGCTCAACTAGCAGAATATTGCGTGCACGTGTGCTAGTCTGTGCCGCATTTTCTGTTATGAGATTTTATCCTTTATGTCCAAATTAACGATTACTGCTGCAACGATAAAAGCGCCACAGCAACGTATTCCCACTAGCTGGGCCAAAGTGCGTAAGTTATGGGAACAGATAGAAAAGAAACAAGCAGCGAATGAGCGTTATGAACGCAAAATCAGTAAGTTTTTTGAACAGTTCTCAGACAAACTAAAAACTCATGAGCTGGAGATATGTGCTGCCAATGCGGCGCTGATCAGCCATCTGATTAACTTCTTCCCTCGTAAATCACTTAGTAACAGACAGCGAGAAACGCTTGCTGATTGGATTGAGCAAGAGTTGATGGCGTTGGAAGCGAATCCGTTCCGAGCGAATAGCACGGAGCCTCTGCGACAACAGTTCCAGCAAGCCATGATGGAGGTATTTCCAGAGCCAAATCCAGCAACAAATTCAGCAGCTTGTGACTTTTTTCGCGAACAGGTGGAACAGCTAACTGGTATGCCGCTGGATCTGGATGATGAGCAGCTTGTGGAAATCATTAAAGACCCTGAATTATTCGCAAAGTTTATCAGTGAGTTGGAAGGCAATAGCGCAGAGCAGACATTCGATTTCTCCGTGGACGATGACGTAAGCGACGATTGGGAACCTGAGTGGGCAGACGCTGCCGTATCGTCAGACAGTATTGAGCTGTTTCGTCACAAAGATATCAATCGACTCTATAAGCAGCTTGCTAAGGTTTTTCATCCAGATAAAGCACAGAGCGATGAGGACAAACAGCGCAATCATCAATTGATGCAACAGCTGTCACTGGCGAAAAAAGACAATGATATTTTTGTGATGATGCACCTTGCTCAGCAGTGGCTCCCCGGGCTGGCAATCGAGCTTGATGACAACGCGATTAAGCACTTTGAGCAATCCTTACAGCAGAAGCTGCAAGGTTTGAATGAAGACTATCAAGAATTGAAATATGGCAACGACATCAAGTCGATGGTGTGGAACCGTTTTGGTGCTGGCAACAAGCGCGAACGTGAGCAAATACTTGTCCATTATCAGCAAGATTTGGTCGACAATGCAAAAGAGCTAAACGAACTGATAGCACAGCTATCGACGGTAAAATCACTGCAAGCAGAATTATCACGACGAGCAGCAGTACCTAGTCCTCTGGGCGAGATACAGCAAATCATGGCTCATCTGCAAGCCGAGGGTTTTGAGTTTGAGGATATGTTTGGCAAATAATCAGTATGCGCCGTGTAATAGCGGCGCATAGCTATGAGGCTGGCAAAGCACCTAGCGGCCGAGCAACCACTGACTACTGCTGTTGAAGAAAGGACACAATATCAAGCAGTACGCTCTTTAGAAAAAACCAACCATCTGGTGCAGTTAACCATGGTTTTGTTTCCTAATAGCGAAAACATAAAATTATGAGTTATAAATCAGGTTAATATTCAGCCTTGTAGCAACAATCAACGATAGGCCAAGTGCTATAGGCTCGTTTTCTTGTTCTGAAGAGCATCGTGTAGCTAGTTGTTTATCCCTTATAGAAACGGAGGCTCTTGCTTCCAGTTAACGATGCGGCCTTTAGATTTCCCCATACGACCTGATTACCGTGTTTAACGAAAGAAGCGCTTAAGGGCAAATAGGTTCCATTTGATTTAAGCAAGAATGCACTGTTACCAGTGATGGAATTCATGTAGTTCTAGGCAATGGTAAATCAGAGCATTTTTACTTTCCGCCAAATTTCGACAAGTTCAAAGAATTACAGGCGGGTTTAAACAAAATTTACGCTGAACAAGGTGGCATCGTTGAGTTCAGCATTTAACGAGGCGCTCAAGCAAGGACGCGCTAACACGCGCCGCTTAGCTTGGCGTTAGGCACATTATGAACATTCGTAGTTTTATCAAATCTGATTGGAATGACCTTTGTAAAGTTCATGATCTTGCAAGATCAGATGAACTTAAAGCAGCGTCCCTAGAAAGTGCTTTTTTGCCACTAGAAGTAGCTGCCGAGTAAGGTTTATTTGAATATGAAATATTGGTGGCTGAGTGCGACAATGAGGTACAAGGGTTTATTGCTTTCGATAATGAAGAAATAGCATGGCTTTACGTTAACCCGAAAATGTACAGAAAGGGCGTAGGTAAAGCATTGTTAGAAAAAGCTTTGGCAATAAACAATTCCCCTTTCTCTATTGAAGTACTAGAAGGCAATTCAAGTGCTCTTAACTTTTATAAGCGCTGCGGTTTTAAAGAAATCGGAATGGATTCTGGGTTAATGCCAGGAAACGGAAACTACACTGTAACGGTTCATCTATTAAGTAGTGCCGCGAATGCCTAACAATCTGCTGTAGTCGCTCGCAAGCTCGCTGGGACGCAAACATATGGGCTGCGTCGTTTCGCTCCTAATTTTAGCCCATGTGTTTCCGCCCCTAAGCAGGGTATTATGTCTCTAAAGGAAGCTTATGAGCAAAGTAGAATCCCGCCCTGTTGCGTACAGAGAGTGATAATGAAGAGCTCGAAGAATTTGCACAGCAGGGAGCACATGAGGAAATTAAAGCAAGGCAAGAAAAAATAACGGAAGCGATCGAAAAAAACATTGGCAGCCTGTCATCACAACAGCAAAGTATAGTTAACCGTTATTCATTACAGATGGCGTCTACTTTTATTGAGGAAAACGCTTACAGCAAAAAAACTTAGATCGGCGTTGGAGCAGTTGTTTTTTGAGAGAAACACTGATGAATTTTCGAATCAGTTTACTTCTCTGATTAAAAACCTTGATTCATTAAAGTCTGAATCACTCCTAAAGGCTAAGCAAAAAATGAATACCTGTACGCTGATCTACTCTCGGAGTTAAATACCAGTCTCAGTAAAAAACAGAGAGAGAAATTACTGAAGACTCTCAAATCTCACATTGAAACCATAGATTCGTTAATTGAATAAATTGCCTAAGATTCATTGAAAGTGCGCATTGATTTTAATTTTAGCGAAGCGGGATGATCGCGTGTGTGTTTCGATTGCTTCAATCATCGATTACCTACGTTAGTGATACTTGTAATTAAACAGCTAACAAGAAAAGGCATTGGAGGCGAAGAGCGCGCCCATGCTTTGGCGTTATATCTCTAAGGAAGCTGCGATTAAGTGGTCCGCAGCTCCCGATATGACGCCCCAAACCGTCCTTTATCGACGTCCTGTGGCTCAAT
>NZ_JBLXAT010000028.1:0-52082 GCF_048265805.1 Shewanella sp.
CATAGTGCCTCCGTTGAAAAAGGCACTATGTCAAAGTGTGGGTACTATTGGTATGTGGGGTTTATTAACCGCTTACACATCTACCGTGGTACTCATGAAGGCGCTTAAATAAGCGCCTTTTTCATAGACAAGGCTTAAATTGGTGCCACTGGCCGAGGGTGGCGCTGACCTTTACGCATCAACATCATCAAATACACCAGTGATACGCTGGCGATCATGATAAACAGCAAGCCATCGGAGAATTTTTCCATCAGCATGGAGGTCAGTGACGGCCCCACTAAACTACCGACGGTGTAACTCAACAGCAGCGCTTGGTTCATGGCCACCAGCTGATGTTGAGCCACTTTTTCACATGCCCATGCCATCGCTACTGGATACAAAGTAAAACCCGCTGCACCTAAAATAAACAAGGCTGGCATTAACGCCGCATGCACCAGCATTGCCAGCGAGCCGAGGATCACCACAAACACTTGCACACGTAGCACCAGCAGACGGCCATAACGGTCAGCCAATTTGCCAATCGGCCATTGCCCAGCGATACCCGCACTGATCAGCAGCGCCATCCAGAAGCCAACATTAGCATCGTCCATCCCTAAGTGGTTCAGATACAGCGGCATCAAACCATACATAGAGCCGAGCACAATGCCGGAAATCACACAACCGTGCACACCTAAACGAGACTTGCGCAAACGCAGCATTAACCACATATGGCTGGCTTGTTGCGGCCGTTGTTGCTGATTGACTATGCGGGTAAACAGCAATGGCAATACTGAACACAACACCAACGTAATCGCCCATGGCAACACACTCATTAGCTCGGTAGAGACTTTGGTCAGCAGCAGTTGACCCACTACAGTGCCACAGTAATACACCATCATGTACGCCGCCAATAGCCGACCGCGATTGCGTGAAGTACCACTGCACATCAGTGCACTTTCAACGATCACCCACACCATGGCGCAACCAACGCCAGCCACAAAACGCCAGAGAAACCAGCTGTAAAAACCTGTCATAATACCTAGGCCAACACAGCCGATAGCAAAGGTCATCGAGGCCACATAATAGCTACGATTAAAACCTAACCGCTGAATCAAATGCCCCGCTAGCAAGGTGCCGAGCAAGTTACCAGCAAAATATGACGAGCTCACCATACCTACCTGCCAAGTGGCCATTTGTTCACGCGCCAACCACAAAGGTACTAAGGTATTGAGCGCCGCAATAGACAAGGTCAGTAGTAGCAAACCACTGAGCAACAACAGCACTGGCCGAGTATAAATTGACATGGTGATTAATCGAAATGTACAAAAAAGTGCGCGCATTATTCCACCGGAATAACGACTGTCAATCGGCCTATTTGGCGCAAAAATGGCCGTTAATTAGCATCGGTTGAAAAAAATCATCGAAGCCATGCTAGACAATGATTATCACATTGAAAAATAATGATTTTATAAAGTTAACACACTGTTGTTTTTATTAGAGTTTGATAAAAAATTTCACCGATATATTTTTTCATATCAATGTATAAAAACACATATAACTCAGTAACCTGCGAGCTAAATCACACCTTTTTTGTCACATTAGCTTTTTGCAGTCCTGCACGACATTTGCGACCATAACAGCTCACGCTGGTTTAGCATCTCAAGCTTTGCTCATTGTGGTGATAACCCGCTGAACCTCGGCCTCCCCCATAACCCACAGTGTCTAGGACGGTGTATGCGTACAGATCTCCCTGCTAACCAATGGTTACTGCTCAGTTGGGGCTTGCTACTGCTACCGCCACTACTCCTGTTTAGTACGGGGGTATCGTTATTTCCTTGGTTGGATCTCAGCAGCTCATTGGCCAACCTCAACTACGCCATCACAATGACCGGTACTCGCCCTTGGGGTATCGTCACTAGCGCGGTAGTGCTACTGCTCATCTGGCGGCTCATTCCTGCGCCGCAACGCGGGCCGATGTTGCTGGCGACCTTACTGGCGTTGGGGCTCAATCTAATCGTCAGCCACGGCTTAAAAAATCTGTTTCAAGAGTCGCGCCCCTATGTGGAATACCTCGCCAATCACGGCCTGTTAGATTTATCCCAGTTTTACGCCAGCGATACTGCAGCGCGCAGCACCCTGCTGCATGGCCTAGCACTGGAGCAACTGCCACAGCCGCTCTCCAGTTTGGTGTGGCAACAGTGGCAGTTTGAAACTGGCTATTCCTTTCCCTCAGGTCATACCCTGTTTAGCTGCACCTTGGCTTTGTGCGGTTGTTATGCCTTGCTGCCACAACAGCGCTTTGGTTGGGCATTTTTGCTCATCGCGTGGGCGTGGTGGGTGAGTATAAGCCGCATACTGCTGGGAATGCACTGGCCGGCGGATGTGCTGGTATCAGCGCTACTGTCGGGCGTGATTGTGTGGTGTAGCCAAGTACTGATACAACGCTTATTACGCCGTAAAGTACGCAACTAAATTCCCCTGCCATATTTTTGCCACAATTGACCCGCAGATTGCCACAGCAGTCGGCGCCTAATCCTGCTCTAATCTAGGGGCTGTTTATGGAGAATGACTACACGGCACATCACCTGCCTTGCCTAAATCACGCTCTGTCTGCTGTAAAAACAACCAGCAAAGATAAACAGCCCCTAGCGGTTATTTTTACTAAAGGATTAGCACTATGTTGGACATAGCATCGTCATTGACCTTACTCGTAACCTTGGCCGTGATTGCCGGCTGTGGATACCTCATTTATCAAAGCACTAATAAAAACAAAGCGCCGCTCGAAGGCGCTGCCTTATATCGGGCCCAACTTACAGTACGTCTCTGTATTCTGGTGGGATTAGGGCTAGTATCATTGGTGCCGCTGGGGCTAATCCAATCGGTCAGTAATGAGCGCGCCGAGCTACATCAGCAAGTGGTTAAAGAAATCGGCCAAAGCTGGGGCAGCCAACAAACCCTCGGCGGGCCCGCGTTAGTGATCCCTTATCAATATGAAAAATTCACCGAAACTAAGGTCGATGGCAAAGTCGAACGCCAACGGCAAGTGTTTGATGATGAAGTGGTGATCCTGCCATACAAGCTGACGCTAGATGCCGACTTGCAACATCAATTTCGTACCCGCGGTATTTATCAGTCATTGGTGTATCAGGGCGATATCAGCGGCGAAGCCGAGTTTGTTATCGACAAACCCGACATGGCGAACTTAGTCAAATGGGATATCAGCCATGCCCGTATTGTGTTTGGCGTATCGGATAACCAAGCCATTGAGCAAGTTACTCGCTTTAATTTAGCAAATGAGCAGCAAATGCCAACGCTCGATTCTGGCACCCAGTTACCCAATATCTACGGCATGACTACCGGCTTCCAACGCCGCATAGCCCTTGCGCCTAACCAATATCAATTCACGCTGTCTTATGCGTTAACGCTACGGGGTTCTGAAGGGCTAAACATTCTGCCACTGGGCGATTCCAGCCATATCCACATTAAAGCCGATTGGCCGCACCCCAGCTTTAAAGGCTATCTGCCAGCCAGCCGCACAATGACAGATTCAGCCTTTGACGCAACGTGGAACATTAGCCACCTGACCCGCAACTATCCGCAGGTATTTAGCGCTAACGTTGAACGTGGTGTCACTGAAGTGATTGCCAACGTCACGCTATTCGAACCGGTCACGCACTACGGCAAAATCGAACGCTCACTGAAATACGGCATTCTGTTTATTTTGCTGACCTACATCATGCTGCTGATTTTTGAATTGGGGCAAAAGTCGCGGCTATCAACGGTGCAATATCTGTTGGTGGGTTGTGCGATGTGTCTGTTTTACCTGTTGCTGTTATCGCTGTCGGAACATATGGCGTTTTTATCTGCCTACATTGCCGCCGCAGCCGTACCGCTATTGTCGATTCCGCTGTACGTCGCGAGTGCCAGCCGCAGTAAACGCCAAGGCGGCGTAATGCTAATGATGCTGACAGCGCTCTATGCCGTGCTCTACTCCATCCTCCAGTTGGAAGACTACGCCCTGCTAATGGGGACAGGCTTGCTGGTCGTGATCCTGCTGATTTTGATGTACCTCACCCGCCATCAAGCGGAGCACACGTAACGAGTTCACTTGGAAAATCCCACTTGGACAAGGAAGTCCGTTTTTTTAACGATTAACCCAGCCAATGGTTCAGCGCTGTTGGTACTTAACGAGATAACAACCATGATCAGAATGCTTAGCAATGCCACTGGCACCATTTTTGGCAATCCCAACTGTTGGTGTTTAGAACCACCAGCTGACAGAGTGTTACCCAGCAGCCAACGGCAGATCCAACTGGAGATTGTGGGAGAGGAGCGGCAAGGCTATTACTTAGTCATCAGCCCGCAAGGATTTTTCACCGCCGATGCCGCTTACGCCACACTGCAACAAGCCAAAGCCGCAGCACAAGGGCTGTTTGGTTTAGATGAGCAAGACTGGCAGTTGATCAGCAGCAAACATTAAGTTAATAGCAATGTGCTGTTTATATATTACTGATAATGCATATAACTTTGCTTTTACGGCGTGACGGCGCACAATAGCTGTCACTCGTATTTACAAGGAGTTATACCATGTCGACGCTTTCACGCCAGGTAACCACGGTTTTATTTGCCACAGCTTTACTGCACGCCCCATTAAGCTTTGCTCAAAATGAACCACACTTGCTCAGCCAACAAGCCGGTGGCTACACCGTGCAAATTGGTAAAGTACGGGTAACGGCCCTCAACGACGGCACGGTGCCACAAGATGCTAAAAACTTACTGCGCAATATTAGCCAAGCGCAGATCGATAAGCAGTTGGCGTATAACTTCCAAAGCAATCCGGTAGAGGGCTCCATTAATGCCTATTTGATCCAACTGCCACAACATACTGTGCTGGTTGATACCGGCGCGGGTCAGATGTTTGGCCCAGACAAAGGCGGTAAGGTACTGGCCGATTTAGCGGCTATCGGCATCAAACCAGCGGATATTACCGATGTACTACTTACCCACTCACATTCAGATCATACCGGTGGCCTGATCAAAGATGGTAAGCCAGTATTTACTAACGCCACCATCCATGTGGGCAAACCCGATATCGATTTCTTCTTTGATAATGAACAGATGAAGAACTCACCTTATGGTCAAGGTTATTTTGATGGTGCCCGTACCACGCTCAAACCTTATCTTGATGCAAAACAGGTCAAAACCTTCAGCGGTAGCGAGCAAGTATTGCCTGGCATTACTGCCACCGTGCATCCTGGTCATACCCCCGGCGCCGCGTTTTATCGCTTAGATAGCGAAGGTGAAAGCATCACCTTTATTGGCGATATCATCCATATCGCCGCAGTGCAATTTGCTAACCCGAAAGTGACCATTATTTACGACCAAGATCAGTCTAAAGCGCAAGCGGTACGTAGCAATGCGTTTGCTGAATTTGCTAAAGACGGCGAACTGGTCGCAGGCCCACACTTAGCCTTCCCGGGTATTGGCCACCTGCGTAGCAACGGTAGTGGTTATGAATGGATACCAATCGACTACGTCAATCGCGCTACCAGCGCCAAATAATCTTATTTACGCAGTAAAGTAAGGGCTCACATTGAGCCCTTACTTTTTGGCAACGGCGTGCAAATCTCCCCCTCCCGTTTAAATCAGCATTGGGTTATGATGATTACCCCGCAGCAGCTAAGGACAGCCGAATGCATCGCTAGGTGAACAACTATGGATCAGTTATCAATGCTTATTAACGCCCTGCCCGCAGAGCAAAAGAGTTACCAACATCGGCCGTCAACCTCCCTTACCTGCAGCTTTGGTATTCCCTCTAGTGCCGAAGAAGCAGGGCGGCCACTCACGAGTCTGGCGGCTGGCTGTACTGGCTTTGAGTTTGTATTAGGTGAGCGAGGTCTGCCGTTAGTCACGGCATTTGCCGCATCGGACTTTCCCGCGCAAACTGAACGATTAGCCGTGGGATATTGCAGCTATAATCCGCAGTACGATCAGCGCGATTTACGCCCATTAATCAACGCACTAAGCCAAACCGAATTTCCCAAACTCAAACTACTCTACTTAGGTGACTACTTTCTGTATGTTAACGGCCCAGGTGCCACGGGCTGGCTCGGCGATGTGACGCCCATACTCAACCACTCGCCTGCGTTACAATATTTATCTTTAGTGGGTAATTTTAGCCTGACAACCAACCTGAGTTTACCCGAATTGACCGAGTTATCCGTAGAGTTAGATGACTATCAATCTAGCCTCAACCGCGGCCCTATCAGCGATGAAACCTTAACCTACCTGCTCAGCAGTCACTTTTCGAAACTGGAACAGGTGTTTCTCGACTTATCCATTGATGCCAATGTGGATACAGATTACAGCTTGCCAGATATATTTCTGCAGGGTAGCCGCATGCCCGCGTTACGTAAGCTAGAAATCACCGGCCAATATAAAGCTGGCGAGCTAGACAAACTAGCGGCTAGCCCGCTGTGCCAACGTGACGGCTTCAAGCTTATTTTTGAGGATGACTAAGTTAACGAGCATATGCTAACAGCGCATGCTCAACACGTTATAAAGTGCGCTAGTCAGCAGCCTTGGCTATCTCTTCAGGCTTGAGCTTGATATTGCCATGTACCATGGCACTGTAAAAAATAGCACCACACTTTGGCAGCGCCATCAGCCCCAAAAATCCAGCCGCGAGCATGATGTGCGGCTCTTGTAACAGCACCGCTCCGCCGCAGATAAGCCACAGCAGCACTTTACCGCCTCGCTCTAAATAAGCTGTTACTCACCCAGCAGCTAAGTTATGGTTAAGCCAACATTGATTACTTGCTAGGCCACCATGTCAGCGCTATCTCACACTATCGCTTACCGTTCTCGGTTTATTGGGCTTATCGCTAGCGCGTTACTCTCTATGCAGGTGATAGCGAGCGACGGTGAACAACCTAAGCAACTGCAGCAGATAGTTAATGCCGCAGTGACACCCGTGATGCAGCAATACCAAATTCCCGGAATGGCGGTGGCCATTACTTACCAAGGGCAAGCGAGCTACTTTAACTTTGGCGTGGCTTCGCTAGCACAACAAACGCCCGTCACCTCCGATACAATTTTTGAGTTGGGTTCGGTCAGTAAAACCTTTAATGCGCTGCTCGCGGGTTACGCGATTGACCAAGGAAAAATTGAACTAACTGCGCACCCTAGCCATTACTGGCCAGCACTCAAAGGCAGCGCGATTGATAATGCGACCATGCTGCAACTGGCAACCTATAGCGCTGGCGGCTTGCCGTTACAATTCCCTGATAGCGTAAAAGATAACGCTGACATGTTGCATTATTTTCAACAGTGGCAACCCACTACCACCATGGGCGAGCAACGCCAGTACTCCAATCCAAGCATTGCCTTATTTGGCTATCTGGCCAGTCGCGCTTTGGGCGATGATTTTTCCAACTTAATCACCAATCAACTGCTACCCGCCTTTGGGCTACACCATACCTATGTTGAAGTGCCCGCTGCGGCGCAGCAACAGTACGCTTGGGGCTATAACCAACAGCTACAGCCGGTGCATGTAAATCCTGCGGTATTAGATGCCGAAGCTTATGGCATTAAATCCACCGCAACAGACATGCTCAGATATGTGCAATTGCAGCTAGATCCTTCAACACTGGCAGTCGCTTATCAGCATGCTATAGCCACCACGCAGGTGGGTTATTATCAGCTCGGTAAGATGCAACAAGGATTAGGCTGGGAACAATATCCCCACCCGGTGGCAGAGTCTGTGTTACTCGAAGGCAATAGCAGCGAGATGATTTTGCAGTCACGCGCCGTCAAACCAGTAGCAAGCCGCATCACGGGGGCGCGACTATTTAATAAAACCAGTTCAACCGGTGGTTTTGGCGCTTATGTGGTGTTTGTTCCGGAACATCAGCTTGGCATTGTACTGTTGGCTAACCGCTTTTATCCCAACACCGCCAGAGTCGAAATTGCGACACAGATAATGGCATGGTTTGACCAAGCAATTGATCAATAAGCAGAAGTATACAGCTCAACAGTAAATAGAGATGTCGGTTGGGATTTATCATTTACAACGGCTAGGGATAGATGCCATTATCGACATTCGAAAGTTATCGAGGTAGCCATCACCAACAATGACAGCCAACGAACTTGAGCAAGTACTACGTGTATTACACGCCAACTCACCCAAGGGCGTCGACCTTACGCGACTCGCACAGGCCAGCGACATCTCAGTCAAGCAGCTACAACAGTTCATTAAATCCCACCGCGAATATTTCGTGATTATGCCCGATAGCGACCGCTATCAAATCAACCGCTTTGGTCAACTAAAAGGCGATATTGCTGCCATAGTGCAACACTATCAGCGGCGCCATGTGAAATCTAAAACCGGTGGTTGGATCTGGTTAGCGGTGATTTTTACCACCAGCATGACCTTGTTCACTGCACTCCATAACCAGTAATTTTCCCCGCGTAACCGCCCCATTTTTGGCAGCAAATATCGAGCGTCAGCCGTTCACTAACGCCCGAGTTGCTTGCTGAGCATCGCATTGTGTTCCGACACCAACGTCAACAAAACACCCACCGATATCCGCAGTGCTGCACCACCATAGCCGCGACACACTAAAGCAAAGCCACCGTTTTAGCGGTAATTAATCGAGCGTCGATCATTAAAATATATAGATAATATCTTCGTACGCGTTAAATTATATATGCTATTGTTTTATATTTACTTTAAAATATTACAAATGGTTACATATAGGTAGTTACATCAATAAATCAAGAGTATCAAGCCAACCGTTGAAAGTATAAGAGTTAGTCAAATTACCCCGATTTGAGAGACTGCATGAAGGGCGTACCGTTACTGATGCAATGCGCTAGCTTCAGCCTAGTGATAACCAATACAACAACAATGCCTATGCCAAAGCGCGGCACCATCAACCGTAAGAGGTGACAAGAAAAACAAACCGAGGAGTGAGTGCTGGCCCGTGGTGATTTTTACCAGCGACATGTACCGTTTAACGCGTTACTGCACGCATCAATGACACCCTGTTTTCGATGCCAACCATGTAACGGTGGCGATGGACCACAAACAACATATCGCCCCAGATTGATAGATGGTGAGCCCGACTAACTAAGGGATTCACCATGAGGAGACAGGATGCTAATCGAATTGATGTTTGCCACTCTGGCACCAACGTTTGAATCACCTTGGGGGATGTTGCTTCTTGTCATGGCGAGCCGTTTGCAACTGACCACAGAGTTTAAACATCACTGTGCTATTGATGCACCACGAGAGGGATTTCCTTGCTGTAGCGGGACAATGGATCTTAGAGTCTAAGCTGACAAACACGGCAAAGTCATATCGTATGACTTGCAAACTACCAAATTACCCAGATACATCATTAGGGTGCTGTTAGGGGCTGTTGAACTTTTATGTTTGATGTTTGTTCAAATCAAACGCGTGATAAACACGGCGCGGCCAGCTTGCTTAGTCAACTAAGCAAGCTGGATGCAACAAAGTTCAGCCTGCGGTTTAATACATCAGAATATACCGACCGCTGCTTTAAGGTTCATGTAAAGTACCGCGGTGGCCCACGGCTGCTTACCGATGCCACAGAAAGTGAATGGGCAGCAAAGAATTAAAAAGCAGCTCAATGAGCTGCTTTTTAATGTTCAACGGCCACTTAGCCCAGCACTTCTTCCAGCGCCCGCAAACACAAGGCAACGTTCTCGCGGCGGGCGCCATAGCCCATCAAGCCGATACGCCATGCTTTACCAGCAAGATCGCCAAGACCCGCACCGATTTCAAGATTGTAGTCATTCAATAAACGGCTACGCACGGCGGCATCATCCACGCCCTCAGGAATATACACCGCGTTAAGTTGCGGTAAGCGCGATGCTTCATCCACCACAAACTTGATACCGAGTTTTTCTAAGCCGGTTTTAAGCAGTTGGTGCATGTCGCTATGGCGCTGCCAAGCGTGTTCTAGGCCTTCATCGGCCAGTTTGCGCAACGACTCATGCAGGGCATACAGCGCGTTAACTGGCGCGGTATGGTGGTAGCTGCGTTTGCCATTACCACTCCAATAGCCCATCACCAAAGATTGGTCGAGGAACCAGCTCTGTACCGGCGTTTTACGGGATTTGAGCTTAGCGACCGCTGCCACTGAAAACGATACGGGCGATAGGCCTGGCACGCACGACAAACATTTTTGGCTGCCAGAATAAATAGCATCAATGCCCCACTCATCCACCCGCAGCTCGACACCACCCAGCGAGGTCACGGAATCAACAATGCTCAGGCAACCGTGCTCCTTGGCAAGTGCACATAAGGTTTTAGCATCTGACAGCGCGCCAGTGGAGGTTTCTGCATGCACAAAGGCGAGGAATTTGGCATCGGGATGCGCGGCCAGCGCTTGCTGTACATCGGCGACATTAACCGGCTCGCCCCAAGGCGTATCAACCACCACCGCAGTCGCACCAATACGCTCGACGTTTTGGCGCATGCGCTCACCAAACACGCCGTTGCGGCAAACAATCACTTTTTCACTGGGTTCGACCAAGTTAACGAAACACGTTTCCATGCCTGCACTACCGGGAGCAGAAACAGCAATTGTCATTTCGTTTTTGGTTTGAAACGCATATTGGATCAGCGCTTTGAGTTCATCCATCATGCCGATAAATAACGGGTCGAGGTGACCCACCGTTGGCCGCGCTTGCGCCGCGAGCACTTCAGGGAAGATATCTGAAGGTCCGGGTCCCATCAAAATACGACGAGGGGGATTAAACGCTTGAATTTGCGGTGCGGCAATCATACGGGTCTCCTAGCTGCGAGGTTGATAGCTGTGCTCATCGTGAGCGATGCTACCGTGCGGCACGGTGCATTATTCTGCTCAGACACAAGCTTTGACCATATCACAGATGACTAATGGGCACTGCTCGGCTTTTGGCTAATTAACCGTAGTTTTACGCCCAAGAAAAAACCCCATACACCGAGCAAGCATTCGATATATGGGGCAAAAAGTAAGGAGGTTTTTTGGAAAGTTAACTTGGTCGATGCGCTAGAAATAGTTGATAGGCCGGACTGTTAGTTTCATCTTGATAGGCAAAACCCAACTCATCCAAGAAGGTCGCAAAGGCTGCATCATCGGCAGTGGGCACTTCAAAGCCAGCCAATACTTGACCAAAGGCCGCACCGTGGTTGCGATAATGGAATAGGCTGATGTTCCATTGGCTTTGCAGTGTTTGTAAAAACTGCAGCAAGGCGCCGGGATGCTCCGGAAACTCAAAACTAAACAGCCGCTCATGCAAGGCTTCTGGCGGTAAACCGCCCACCATGTAACGCACGTGCAGCTTAGCGGTTTCATCTTCGGTGAGATCTTGTACGGCAAAGCCATTGCTAACCAGCGACCGCACCAACTCATCCAGCTCGGGTTGGCCTTGGTTAACACGGATCCCCGCAAACACTACTGCGCGATCACGGCCGCTAAAGCGGTAGTTGAACTCGGTAATCGCCCGTTTGCCCAAGGTTTCACAAAACTGCAAAAATGCGCCCGGACGCTCCGGAATCGTCACAGCTAGCACTGCTTCTTTGTGCTCCCCCAACTCACAACGCTCTGACACATAACGCAAACTGTGAAAATTCACGTTGGCGCCGCTGAGAATAGCTGCCACTTTACGCTCTTCACCTTGGTGCTGAGCCATGTACTTTTTAAGCCCAGCCAGTGACAACCCGCCTGCAGGCTCGGCGATAGCGCGGGTGTCTTCAAAGATATCTTTGATAGCAGCGCAGATTTCATCGGACGTCACAGTGATGACTTCGTCAACGTACTC
Source organism: Shewanella sp. (assembly GCF_048265805.1). Taxonomy (GTDB): domain Bacteria; phylum Pseudomonadota; class Gammaproteobacteria; order Enterobacterales; family Shewanellaceae; genus Shewanella. Next base: position 11,812 of record NZ_JBLXAT010000028.1, read on the forward strand.
TTTGGCTAAGCGGAATGGCTCGGCACCAATGCGTTTTACTGCCACACCGTCGGCGAATAGACCAACTTGGTCGAGCGTTACCGCTTCCCCCGCCTCCATGGCCGCCTTCAAACAGGCGGCATCGACAGGTTCAACCCCCACGATGGTGACTTCCGGTTTCACCGCTTTGTAGTAAGCGGCAATACCGGCAATTAATCCACCACCGCCGACAGGGACAAACACCACATCGAGATCGCGTTGCTGTTGCAACATCTCTTGGGCGATGGTGCCCTGCCCAGCGATAACGGCTTCATCGTCAAATGGCGCGATATAGACCCGACCTTCGTCGCGCGCCAATGACATAGCGTATTCGTTTGCTTGATCGAAAGCTTGCCCGTGCAACACAACGTTGCCACCCAGCCGGCGTACCGCATCAACTTTAATATCTGGCGTCGTGCTCGGCATCACAATCACCGCGCTGATACCACGACTGGCGGCCGATAACGCCACCCCTTGTGCGTGGTTACCCGCCGAGGCACACACCACGCCGCAAGCGGCTTCTTCACTGCTTAACTCAGCAATGCGGTTATAGGCGCCGCGCAATTTAAATGAGTGCACTGGCTGCATATCTTCCCGCTTGAGGAACACATCACAGCCAAGCCGCGCCGACAGTTTTTTGAGGTTAGACAGCGGCGTCACTTTGGCAACGTCATAGACGCTGGATAGCAGAATTCGCTGCAAGTAATAGTTGGCCAGTGACAGTTGCGACTGGGACGCGAGCGCTAACATATTAATCCTCCAACATGGTGCGATCGCGTACGGCACCTTTATCAGCACTAGTCGCCATCAAGGCATAAGCTTTCAGTGCCAGCGATACTGGGCGTTGGCGTGATACCGGTTTCCACGCTTGCGCGCCTTTGGCTTCCATCGCCGCACGGCGACTCGCCAGCACGTCATCCGCCACTTTCAATGAGATAGCACGGCTTGGAATATCGATTTCGATGATGTCACCCGTTTCAATCAAGCCAATCTCACCACCTGCGGCCGCTTCTGGCGATACGTGACCGATAGACAAACCAGAGGTTCCGCCAGAGAAACGACCGTCAGTGATCAAGGCGCAAGCTTTACCTAAACCGCGAGATTTCAGGTAGCTGGTGGGGTACAGCATCTCTTGCATGCCGGGGCCACCTTTCGGGCCTTCGTAGCGGATCACCACCACATCACCAGCCACCACTTCGCCACCTAAGATGCCAGCCACAGAATCTTCTTGGCTCTCATATACGCGTGCTTTACCTGTGAATTTTAAAATGGATTCATCAACGCCAGCGGTTTTAACGATACAACCATTGGCGGCGATGTTACCGAACAATACGGCTAACCCCCCCTCTTGGCTAAAGGCGTGTTCGCGGTTACGGATACACCCGTTTTCGCGGTTATCGTCCAGCGATTCCCAGCGGCAATCTTGGCTGAACGCTACCGTGGTTGGAATACCGGCAGGACCTGCGCGGAAGAACTGTTTCACCGCTTCATCTTGGGTGGTCACTACATCGTATTTCGCCAATACTTCGGCCAGCGTGCCGCCATTAGCCGCCACATGCGGCACGTCAGTGTGTAGCAAACCAGCACGATCTAGCTCACCCAAAATACCCATAACGCCACCCGCGCGGTGCACATCTTCCATGTGATATAGCGGTGTCGATGGCGCCACTTTACACAGGTGTGGCACTTTACGACTCAACTGGTCGATGTTTTCCATGGTGAAGTCGACTTCCGCTTCCTGCGCTGCGGCCAACAAGTGCAGCACGGTATTAGAAGACCCGCCCATGGCGATATCTAATGTCATGGCGTTTTCAAACGCTTTGTAAGAGGCAATGTTGCGCGGTAATACGCTGTCATCATTCTGTTGATAGTAGCGTTTTGCCAGCGCCATTACGCGGCGACCCGCTTCTAAGAACAGTTCGCGGCGGTCGGCGTGCGTCGCCAGCATTGAGCCGTTGCCCGGCAGTGACAAGCCCAAGGCTTCGGTCAGACAGTTCATAGAGTTAGCGGTAAACATGCCAGAGCATGAGCCACAGGTTGGGCAGGCGCTACGTTCAATTTTTTCACTGTCTTCATCAGAGATACGATCATCGGCAGCGGCAACCATGGCATCAACCAAGTCAAGCTTGATCAGTTTATCGGACAGTTTGGTTTTCCCCGCTTCCATTGGGCCACCAGAGACAAACACCACCGGAATATTGAGGCGCAGCGCGGCCATCAGCATCCCCGGGGTGATTTTGTCGCAGTTGGAGATACACACCAGCGCATCGGCACAGTGGGCGTTAACCATGTATTCCACGCTATCGGCAATCAACTCGCGTGATGGCAGTGAGTACAGCATGCCGCCGTGTCCCATGGCGATGCCATCATCCACGGCAATGGTGTTGAACTCTTTGGCGATACCGCCCGCTTCTTCGATGGCGGATGCCACCAGCGAGCCCATATCCTTCAGGTGCACGTGCCCTGGGACAAATTGAGTGAATGAGTTAGCGATGGCGATGATCGGCTTACCAAAATCATTGTCTTTAACTCCGGTGGCACGCCACAGGGCGCGGGCTCCGGCCATATTGCGGCCTTCGGTACTGGTGGCAGAACGTAATTTCGGCATTGCTAACTTCCTTTATCTTTTAATGCGTTGTCGTGATGGCGGCGCAATGTTGCAGCTTAGGCACTCACGGTTTGTGACATAGCGGCTGGTGTGCTAACCACGCAATGCGTCACATCTAATAATTTTTCCAGTTGACGGCTGAGTAACTCGATGGCGCGTTCACTATCCACCGCCATGTGCAGTTGCAGGCTATTATTTTCCTGCGCGGTCATGTTCATGTGGCACACACGAAAACCACGATGGCGCACCACACGCAGCACACGTTCCAATACTTCAGGACGTTGTTCTAAGGTCAAATCCAACTGATGGATCATGGTTACGCCTCCAAATCTTCAATCATGTCACTGTTGGCTGCACCCGGTGGTACCAACGGCCAAACGTTAAACGCTTCATCAATTCGTACATGCAGCAGATATGCGCCGGGGGCATTGAGCATTTCGTCCAAGGCGCCTTCCACTTCAGCCGCTTGGGTGATTGTCCGTCCCGGAATATCAAACGCCGAGGCTAAAGTAACAAAGTCTGGGTTATCTGACAGGTTAGTTTCACTATAGCGCTCTTCAAAGAATAGCTGCTGCCACTGCTTCACCATACCCAAACGTTGGTTATCAATCAGCAGGATTTTAACTGGCAGCTGCCGCCGTTTGATGGTGGTCAACTCTTGCACATTCATCATGAATGAACCATCGCCAGACACCGCCACCACTTTGGCGTTGGGGCGAGAAATCTGCGCACCGATGGCAGCTGGCAAACCAAAGCCCATAGTGCCAAAGCCTGCGCTCGACAGATGGTCTTGCGGCTTACGGAACCACATGTGTTGCGCCACCCACATCTGATGCTGGCCGACGTCACAACTTACGACACTATCTTCTGGCAGTTTGTTGGCCAGTTGATTAAGCATTTTCGGGGCATAGATCAGCTCACCTGGACGGTCATAACGCCATGCATATTGCACGGCTAACTCGGCCAAGTACTGCTGCCATGGCGCGATATTCAATGCTTCCCCTAATTGTGGTAGCAGTTGGCACAACTCACCGTTCAGCATGACTTGCGGTTGCCGCAGTTTACCCTGCTCCGCCGCGTCGATATCCAAATGAATCACCTTGGCGTGAGGCGCGAATGTGTTGAGTTTGCCGGTGACACGGTCATCAAAGCGCGCGCCAACGGCCAGCAGCAAATCACATTCCTGCACTGCATGGTTAGCGGCTTGATTGCCATGCATGCCAAGCATACCTAAATAACTGGGAGTGGTTGGCGACACCGTCCCCAAGGCTTTTAAGGTACAGACCGACGGCATGCCAGTACGGGCAATAAAATCACGCAGTTCGGCTACTGCGCCAGCCATGCCCACACCACCGCCCACATACAGCATAGGTTGCTTAGCATGACGGATGAGCTCGTTAGCCGCGGCAATGGCGCTGTGGTCGATTGCGGCTTCGCTCGCTACGGCTTGCAGCGGCGTTTTGTATTCCAACTGTCCAACTTGGATATCTTTTGGAATATCCACCAGCACTGGGCCGGGGCGACCAGAGGCGGCAATCTCAAAGGCTCGATACAAGGTTGGGATCAGCTCATCACGGCTAGTGACCATAAAACTGTGTTTGGTGCAGGACAGGCTCATGCCCAGTACATCCATCTCTTGAAAGGCGTCGGTACCGATCACCTTTGAAGAAACTTGACCCGTAATAGCCACCACTGGGATGGAATCCATCATGGCATCCGCCAGCCCGGTGACGAGGTTGGTCGCGCCGGGGCCTGAAGTGGCAAAGCACACGCCGACGTTGCCGCTCGCTCTGGCATAACCCACCGCCGCAAATGCCGCGCCTTGTTCATGCCGACAGAGTAAGTGCTGTACCGCACTGCCATAGATTGCGTCGTAAATTGGCATGATGGCACCGCCAGGATAGCCAAATACCGTATCAACTCCATGGGCGGCCAGCACCTCAATGACTGCCTGACTACCGCTGATTGTCTGCCCTTGTTCCATTATTTACGTTCTCGTTTTGCCGTGTTACTCGCCCCAGAAAAGAAAAACCCCCGGTCCTTGCGGAGCGGGGGTTCGATGATTCTCAGGACCTTCAGGTCATCTTTCGCGCCATGAGCCACCCCCGCTGTGACCCAATAATCACTGCGATAATAATCACGAGGAGGAGGTTGAGGCTGTTGTTCATCGTTAGAAGACCGATTCCTGTTAATAAATCTGCTTAAGTGGTTTACGTTACATTTTGTCGCTCGCGCTAGTCGTGAGCGGAACAGTAAATAAGCAATATCACAAAGGCTTTTATGAACACAATAAAAAATTTGCGTAATCATTAAATTTTTTATTGTTTTGGTTCCCCGTTAGCCATAAATCTTCAACGGATGCCGCGAACGGCAACCCGTTGACTTAAACGTTAAGCATCCAAACTAATACGTTTCATATCAGTCATATAACCACGCAGTTCTTCACCGATATATTCCACATCGGTATTGCGGATAGCGCTATTCACTTCAATCAAACGACGGTTGTCTACTTCGTTAGACGTTTCTTTCAAACCGGCGCCCAACGCTTCTGGAGACAGTGCGTTGACGTAATCACGCAGCAATGGAATAGCCGCATGGTTGAACAGGTAGCAGCCGTATTCTGCCGTATCAGAAATCACCACGTTCATTTCATACAAGCGTTTACGCGCAATGGTATTTGCGATCAGCGGTGTTTCGTGCAGTGATTCATAGTAAGCCGACTCCTCGATGATGCCTGAAGCCACCATAGTATCGAACGCCAGTTCCACGCCTGCTTTGATCATGGCAACCAAGAAGATAGCTTTATCAAAATACTCTTGTTCATCGATGTGCTCATCACATTCTGGTGCTTGTTCAAAACCAGCGTTGTTGGTGTCTTCACGCCAGCCCAGCAGGTTTTTATCATCGTTGGCCCAGTCTTCCATCATCACGCGAGAGAATTCGCCACTGATGATGTCGTCCATATGTTTTTCAAACAATGGTTGCAGAATCTCTTTCAGCTCTTCAGCAATCTCAAATGCTTTGATTTTGGCAGGATTGCTCAGGCGATCCATCATGTTGGTGATACCGCCGTGTTTCAGCGCTTCAGTGATGGTTTCGTAGCCTTGTTGGATCAATTTTGCCGCATAGCCAGGTTCAACACCGTCAGCGACCATCTTGTCATAACCCAAAATCGCGCCAGTTTGTAGCATGCCGCACAGGATGGTTTGTTCACCCATCAAGTCAGATTTCACTTCTGCGATAAATGATGATTGCAGCACGCCCGCACGGTCACCACCAGTGGCGCTAGCGTAGGCTTTAGCGATTTCCAGACCATCACCATTCGGGTCATTTTCTGGGTGAACGGCGATCAGCGTTGGTACACCAAAGCCACGTTTGTATTCTTCACGTACTTCAGTACCTGGGCACTTAGGCGCCACCATCACTACCGTGATATCTGGGCGAACTTGCATCCCCTCTTCCACAATGTTGAAACCATGTGAGTATGACAGCACTGAATCTTGTTTCATCAGTGGCATTACCGCGCCAACCACTTTGCTGTGTTGCTTGTCTGGTGTCAGGTTCAGCACCATATCGGCAGTGGGGATCAACTCTTCAAAAGTGCCCACTTTAAAACCGTTTTCAGAAGCGCGTTTGAATGAGGCACGTTTTTCGGCAATCGCTTCTGGGCGCAGCGCGTAGGAGATATTCAATCCTGAATCGCGCATGTTTAAACCTTGGTTAAGACCTTGAGCACCACAACCGAGAATGACGATGTTCCAATCTTTGATATATTCACAGCCGTTAACAAACTCGCTGCGATCCATAAAACGACATTGTCCCAATTGCGCCAATTTTTCGCGCAAACTCAGTGTATTGAAGTAATTAGCCATGTGCTCACCTGTATCACAAAATTCTGTGGCCGAATCCCCCAAGGACGCGGCGATAACTCAATATAGCCGATGATAGTGATTGCTAAAATTGATATATTCGGCATACTGCATTGCAGATTTTGCAACGTGAAAAACGTTAAATGAGGATGGCTAACCATGGATATTCGCGCAATTCGGCTTTATCTCGATCTGTGTGAAACCTTGCACTTTGGCCAGACCGCCGCCAACTTGCATGTCAGCCCGTCCACCTTGAGCCGCGTGTTGCAACGTTTAGAGGAAGAAGTGGGCAGCAAGTTGATGGAGCGGGATAACCGCACTGTGGCGCTGACTCATGCGGGCAAACTGTTTCGCCAATATGCCCAAGATACGCAGCACCGCTGGTATCTGCTCAAACAGGAGCTGGACTCAGATAAAAACCTGCTGCGCGGCACGTTACAGATCTATTGTTCTGTGACGGCAGCCTATAGCCATCTGCCCGCACTCATTGATAAGTTTCGCCGTCAACAGCCGTTGGTGGATATCAGCCTCACTACTGGGGATGCCGCCAATGCGATGCGCGAACTGCAGAATCAACGCGCTGATATTGCCATTGCCGCGCTGCCAGAAGACTTTCCCCATCAGCTGCATTTCTCGCCCATCGGCAAAGTCGCCCTTTCAGTGATCGCCCCCGCCATTCAATGTCAACTGCAAAGCTTGTTAGATCAATCACCTATTCCGTGGGAAAAATTACCCTTTATTGTGCCCGACCATGGTCCCGGTCGCCTGCGAATGGAGCGGTGGTTTGCCGCCATGGGGATCAACGCCAAAATTTATGCGCAAGTGGGTGGCCATGAAGCCATTGTGCCGATGGTGGCATTAGGATGCGGTGTCAGTATTACCCCGCAAGTCGTGGTCAACAACAGCCCGATGATGGACCGCATTCGGCAACTGGAATCACCTATCGCCATCGCCCCATTTGAGCTGGGCTGTTGTTGCAAGAAAAAGCGTATGGAAGACCCATTGGTTAAGGCCTTCCTTGATGTGATTTAGCAGATTACAGCTTCTGTTCCAACTTCACTGGCACAATTTCATCGGCATTAATCCGCGTCACCAGTAGCTGATCGACTTTGTAGCTATCGATATCCACCACCTCAAACTTATAGCCAGCAAAATTCACTGCATCGGTACGTTTGGGAATTTTACGCAGCATGTACATCATAAAACCTGCCACGGTTTCGTAGTTTTGGCTCTGTGGAAACTCGTCAATATTTAAGGCGCGCATCACATCGCTGATCGGCGTTACCCCGTCGACTAGCCATGAGTTGGCATCACGCGCGACGATCTGCTCTTCACTTTCATGCAGCGACCAAGCACCCATTACCGCACTTTGTAGATCGTTTGAGGTCACAATCCCTACCACCAGCGCGTATTCGTTCATCACGATGGCAAAGTCGGTGCGCTGCTGACGGAAATATTCCATCGCTTCGGACATGCTCAGCGTATCAGGCACAATCAAACACGGGTGCACCAGCGAGGTGTCATGCAAGTCTATCGGCTTACCGTTAATGACACGTACCAGCAACTCTTTGGCATCTACATAGCCTTTGAGGTTATCCAGTGGGCCATCGCACACGACAAATTTACTGTACGGATGCACGCTGATCTTGGCTTTGATATCTTGCTCTGACTCCTGCTGGCGGAAGAAAATCAAACTCTCACGCGCCGTCATCGCTGAAGTCACACTCAAGGACTGCATCTCGAACACGTTTTCAATCATCTGTTGCTCACCCTTATCTAACACGCCAGCTTCCGCGCCCGCGTCCATAATGGCGTAGATATCATCAGAGGTGATTTCATCTTTACGCACCATAGGCACATGCAACAGCTTCATAATGGCACTGGCGAGGCTATCAAACAGCCAAACCAACGGACGCAGTAACGTAATACATACCAACATAGTGCCTACCAAATTGACCGCTATGCGCTCAGGCATCACCATCGCGACCCGTTTCGGCATGAGGTCCGCTATCAGAATGAACAAGCTAGTCACCAAAATAAACGATAACGCAAAGCTCAGCTGCCCTAACCACGGCTCGCCGATAAAGTGACCTAACATGCTAACAAAATACGGTGTAAAAGCTGATTCACCGACAATGCCGCCCATGATGGCAACAGCATTCAAACCTATCTGCACTACGGTAAAGAAATTGCCAGGCATCGCTTGCAGGGCCAGCACCTTTTCGGCGCGAAGGTCACCTTCATCTGCCATCTGTCGCAGTCTGATTTTACGTGCAGCCGCCAGCGCAATTTCCGACATAGAGAATAGACAGCTCACGCCTATTAACCCTACCACTAGTAGTACATTCTCTAAAAAACTCATACATCACCTGAAGTAAGCACAAGCCTGCATCTCTTCAGGCTTGCACAGCAATCATTTAAGTGGCGCGGACATTCACTGCAATGTTGCGGTTAGCGAATCGGCCTTAGTTACTTAGGAACATGTGCTTCATGTTAAATATCGACATGTGGCAACCGTCCCGAGCTAACAGGAGGAGGGAAACAAAAAACGAACACATTATAATCGGTTAACGTTTAAAAGATAGTTGACCTTAACCATCGCCATAAGCATAGCTACAAAAGATGAAGATGAGATGTCTGTAGCTAAACAATTGCTTGCTTAAGACTTAGGCAGTGCATCAATTTGGTGATAGCCCATCTCATTCAGTTGGTCATTCACGCAGTCCAGCAGATATTCACTTAACTCTTCTTTGGTGATCTCATCTTCCACGGCCATTTGGCGGCATACTTGCACCAGTTGTTGCACATCTGCAGCACTTGCCTCTGGTAACTCGTCATCAGCACTCACAAAACCGCTAACTACCAACAACGCCAATCCCAATAACGCTTTCATGTTTAATCCTTAAGATGAGTAGTTGCGCTACAACCACTGCTGTAGCACTGAAATCGACGCTAATCTAGCATTGCTGTTGCTGCTTGAATAACGAGAAATTTTTGCCGTCATTGTCAGAAAATTTGCTCAATAGTCGCCAAAATTAACGTCGCTTTTTTCAACAGCCAATTTGGCGTATCCTCAACTAGGCGTATTAGCCAACCAGCCTCGCGCTGCGTTAGTTAAATGAGTTTTACAACATAGACAAAGGAACTGTCATGGCAATAGCACGCGTAGCCACTCGCGCGGCAAACGGTGTCGATGCACCACCTGTATGGGTTGAAGCCCACCTCTCTAATGGATTACCGGCGTTTACCTTAGTCGGCTTACCGGAAACCTCTGTGCGTGAAGCGCGCGAACGTGTGCGCAGCGCCATTATCAACGCGGGCTTTGAGTTTCCGATGCGCCGCATCACCATCAACCTCGCACCCGCCGATCTGCCCAAACAAGGTGGCCGTTACGATCTGCCCATCGCCATTGGTATTTTGGCGGCGTCTGGGCAACTGCCCGTTAAGGCATTAGAAGGATTAGAATTTGTTGGTGAGCTAGCACTCACCGGCGAGATCCGCGGCTGTAGCGGTTTGCTGCCTGTGATTATTGAAGCCCGCAAAATTGCTGCTGGCTTAGTGATGCCGCAAGCGAACCGCACTGACGCCGAGCTGGTCGGTTATCAGCAGGTGTATTTGGCGGCGCATCTGCAACATATCGCCGCCTTCCTACACGGACAGCAAACGCTACCCAATATTCACGACTCGCCCAACTGGATCACACCACCCGCGCCAAATGTGGGTTGCATGAGTGAGGTCATCGGCCAGTATCAAGCCAAACAAGCGTTGGAGATCGCCGCGGCAGGCAACCACAACTTACTATTTTTAGGCCCGCCCGGCACTGGTAAATCAATGTTGGCGAGTCGCATCTTATCGCTATTACCACCGCTAGATTATGAGGAAGCGCTGCAAGTGTCGGCCATTCATTCCGTGGCAGGCATGCACCTTGAACCGCAGCAGTTTTATCAGCGGCCGTTTCGCTCACCGCATCACACCTGCTCGGCTGTTTCACTGGTCGGCGGCGGTGCAATACCTAAGCCGGGGGAGATTTCGTTGGCACATTTAGGGGTACTATTTTTAGATGAAATCGCTGAGTTTCCCCGCAAAGTGCTTGATTGCCTGCGTGAACCGATGGAAACCGGAGAGGTAATCATTTCTCGCGCGGCAGCCAAATTAAAATTCAACGCTAAGTTTCAGCTCGTCGCCGCGATGAATCCAAGCCCCTGCGGTGATTCCGGCCCAGAAAGCCGCGCGACACCGGAGCAGATCCGCCGTTACTTATCGCGTTTATCTGGCCCATTTATTGACCGCTTCGATCTCACGGTTGAAGTCCCCAAACTGCCACCGGGCACACTAACGGCAGACAGCGGTGATGGCGAAACCAGCGCCAGTATCGCCGAGCGCGTAGCACAGGCACGACAGCAGCAGTTGCAACGTGCAGGCAAACTCAATAGTGAGTTGTCAGGCAGCGAATTAAAGCAATCGGGCTTTGCCGCAGCAGATTTGGTGTTTTTGGAGCAGAGTGTAACGAAGTTAGGTTTGTCAGTGCGCAGTTTTCATCGCTTACAGCGGGTCGCACGTACCATTGCGGATTTGGCACAGTCACCTGCGGTAGAGCGACGCCATATCGCCCAAGCGCTGGGCTATCGCGCCATGGACAGGTTGCTCGCCAACCTGTCCAGACAATAATAGTAGCCGGCTTAGGCCAGTAGCTTACGTGCCGCCTCAACCACTACCGTGATCGCCTTGCTTTCGGTAGCTTTGATTATCGCTTCATCAGGGATCTCCTGCTGAGTACGGTTAACAATCACGCCAGCCACGCAGGCCGCGCGCCAACCTTGGCTGGCACACATGGTAAACAGCGTGGCGGATTCCATCTCATAGTTGAGTACGCCCAGTTCTTGCCAATGCTTGAGTGAACCTTGGAAACGTTGAGTCACACGGCCTGATACGGTGTCGTAACGCTCCTGCCCTGGGTAGAAAGTATCAGACGATGCGGTGATGCCCACATGTGGCTCAACACCTTGCGCGCGCGCGGCGGCAACCATGGCGGTAGTACAAGTAAAATCGGCTACGGCGGGATATTCCAGTGGCGCGAAATGCTGGCTGGCGCCGTCTAAACGCACAGAGGCTTGCGACACAATCAAGTCACCAACATTAACTTTGGTTTGAATGGCACCGGTGGTACCAATGCGCAGGAAGGTATTAATGCCCAGTTGTGCCAACTCTTCCACCGCGATAGAAGTTGATGGACCACCAATCCCAGTTGAGCAGATCACCACAGCTTGACCATCTAGCTTGCCAACATAAGAGGTAAATTCACGGTGGCTCGCCAGAAATACTGGCTCGTCTAACAAATTGGCAATGCGTTTAACACGTTCTGGATCGCCGGGAATAATGGCCAAGCTGGCACCGTTAAGCATGTCGCGGGTAAGGCCTAAGTGAAACACGTCCGCCATAAAGTCAACCTTTTCAATACATTAAAAAATAAAACGCTGATATCAGCGTGGCAAAGAGTAAGATTACCCCATTTGCCAAAGCGACGCCATTGACCACATATAAAAACGTACGTTTTTCAGATCAAACAATAGCAACTGTGACAAGGGGAATAGTGCAATTAAACGGCAGTGCGATTACAGTTTGATTATCGCCTGTGTCGCCTTGGGTAAACCCAGCGTAACGGCATGCACTGATATCTTGGGCGCACTCACCCTATTGATAGCAACGCGGGCGATAACTGCGTAAGCGTCACTTCCAATGAATATTAAGGAGTAGCCTATGTTTTCCGAATACCGCGCGTTGGTTGATCAGTTAAAAGCCGACGACAGCGAGTTCCGTAAGCTGTTCAATGAACACGAACTACTTGATAAAGAGATCCACAAAGAGGAACGCCGCCTTGCCAGTGAATTCACTGCCGACCTAAAACAGATGAAGAAACGCAAGCTCGATTTAAAGCAGCAACTATTTGATAAATTGAAGGAACATCCCGCTTACAAGTCATAAAACAATAAGGGCGCCATTGGCGCCCTTATTGTTTCCAACCGTTACCGCTTACAAGTAGTAGGCTTGTAACGGAGGGAAACCGTTAAAACACACCGCCGAATAAGTGGTGGTGTAGGCACCGGTAGTTAACCAGTACATGCGGTCGCCAATCGCTAAATCGCTTGGCAAACCATAGGCATATTGTTCATACATGATGTCAGCGCTATCGCAAGTGGGGCCAGCAATAACACAACGTTCCAGCTCGCCTTTACGTTCAGTAAAGATCGGGAACTTGATGGCTTCATCCATGGTTTCAATCAAACCACTGAATTTGCCCACATCAGTAAACACCCAACGTTCTAACGCTGTGTGTGACTTGCGGCTGATCAACACCACTTCAGAGACCAATACACCGGCATTAGAGATCAATGAACGGCCAGGTTCCAAAATGATGCGCGGCAAGTCTTCACCAAAATCTTCCACGAGGAAGTAGTGGATCTGCTCCGCATAGGTTTGTAGGCTGTTGGTTTTGTCCAGATAGTTTGCTGGAAAACCTCCACCCATGTTGATCATCTGCAGCACAATGCCATGCTCATCACGCAGACGGTCAAAAATCATTTTCACTTTGGCGATCGCAGCATCCCACGCACCAATATCACGTTGCTGTGAACCGACGTGGAACGAAATACCATAAGGTTCCAAGCCCAGTTCTTTCGCCAGAACGAGCAGCTCGTAGGCCATTTCATTCTGACAACCAAATTTACGCGACAACGGCCAGTCAGCCGTCTCAGTACCTTCGGTCAGAATGCGCACATATACGCGTGAACCAGGGGCTTCTTCAGCAATCATGCGCAGATCAGGCTCAGAGTCCGACGCGAACATACGCACACCGCGCTTATAAAATTCACGCACATCTTGGCGCTTTTTAATGGTGTTGCCGTAACTGACACGGTCAGGTGTTACACCGATATCCATCACCATATCTAACTCGTAGATAGAGGCGATATCAAAGTTAGCACCTTTGTCACGCAACAAGGACAAGATCTCCGCCGCGGGGTTAGCTTTTACGGCGTAGAACACGTCAGCCTTAGGGAAGGCATGTACCATATCATCGTATTGTTTAGAGATGATGTTGGTATCAATCACCACAAATGGCGTTGGCTTGCTGTCGGCAAACGCCTTAATTTTGCTAAAAGTTTCGCTGTCGTAGTAATCAGCTACGTCAATAGCATGGAACGGGCTCATCAGCCTTCTGTCTCCTTAATTGTGATGCGGCAACAATTTGCTCGCCGTGTCAGGTTGAAAATCGTGCGAAGTAGACGACATTTTTAGTTACGATGCAATGAATTTTTTAGCCATTACCGTAAATTTTTATTCAATATGGGAGGCTCGCGATTCAAATCAAATAAATTCAATAAATATCAATCAATTGAAGCGATTTAACTCTGCAAATTTTTGATAACTTTCAGTCACAAAAACTGCATTGTTATAATGAATTGATAAATAAGATTTTTCGTTCAAACACGAACATTAGGAATGGATTAACTATAGCCGACATTACACAGCTGATTAACATCGGCATAAAGATTAATGACTGAGGAGAGGTTGTAACGCGTCCTTGAGCGCACTGGCACTGTCAAAGTAACGAATTTGCGTCAGTTGCATCTCTTTCAGATCCAGCAAAGCCGCAGTGCCATCAGCAACAGGATAATATTTAGTGAACTCACCCTCTTTATCCAAAGCGATGCTGTAGCCCAAATCTTGCATTTTCGGTAAGGCAACCAACTTAAAAATCAGCGATGGCATGCCGCTAATATCCGCGACGTAAATCAGGTGGGCATGGCTCAACTGTGCCGTAGTCGCACCTGCTAATGCTTCTTGCACCACCTCGGCACCGGCCATCGAGCGGGTAAACACCACCCAGCGGGTCTCGTTATTGACCACCGCCGCATTGGCAAATTGATCTTCAAATTGGGCATTCGGCAACCTATCACCAATGGCGAATTCGCTCGCCCACCCACTGAAGGACACCATTAACAGCCAGAAAAACAACAGCAACTTTGGAGATTTCATTATGTACCTTGTCAGTTCGTTGTATATTGAGCCTGCCGTGGACAACGTCCAACGGTGAGCCACCATAGCATAAACTTTGTTACCAAACTGCGGCAGAAGGAGCGCATTATGGCGGAAAATGGACTAGATCAAGAACTCGCGCAGCTACAGCAAGTCTACCAAGTCATTGTCGAGTTTTTAGTAAATTACAGCTTCCAACTGCTCGGCGCACTACTGATCTTTCTGCTGGGTTTATGGCTGTCCAATAAAGCGGCCAACTGGACCAGTAACAAACTCAGACAACACAATATTGATGTCACCCTGTCCGGCTTTGTCAGCAATCTGATCCGCCTCTTTATTATCGCCATGGTGATCATCATCTGTTTAGGTAAGCTCGGCATCAGCGTCACCCCGATGATTGCAGCGATTGGCGCGGCGTCACTCGGCGCGGGCTTAGCAGTGCAAGGGATGTTGTCTAACTACGCGGCAGGGATCACGATCATCGTTACTCGGCCATTTGTCGTCGGCAACACCATTACAGTGAAAGAGATCACTGGCCAAGTCGCCGATATCCATCTGGGCATGACTACGCTAACTAATGAGGAAGGTGAGCAGATCACTATTCCCAATAAACATATTATTGGTGAAATTCTGCATAACTCTTTCGCCAATAAGTTGGTGGAGCTTAAGCTAAATATCGATTTTGCTACTGAGCCAAATCGCGTCATTCCGTTAATTGAAGAGGTGCTCGCCTCATTCAGCGCGGTAGATAAAGCACAACCGGTACAAGTGGGCATTAACAACTTTACCGATGCGGGGCTCGAACTCGGCATTCGCTACTGGATCCCCACCGCCAGTTACTACCAAGATAAGTACCGCATCAATATGGCGATTTGGAATGTGCTACAACAGGCCAACATCAAAATTGCCAGCCCAATACGCACCATAAAGCTGTTAAACTCCGCATCGGAAATTGACGCAGTTCAATAAATTGACATTTCGTTACATTTATTACTAGCGAACGGCACTAATGCTCGATAAATTAGTGTTGCTCAATGTAGCATCAGGACGATTATCGTTTGGGCGAACTCGAGGCATTTATTATGCGTACCGTTGAATCCACAAAGACGAAGTTTATGGTCCACCCACAACAAGTTTATCAAGAGAGGCGCGACACCTCTGTGCCAAACGAGCAGCTTTGGCATGAGCTGACAGCCGAACAAAAAATGGCCTTTTATCGACTGCAAGGATATGGCTACCGTCTCCTGTTTATCAGAAAAGTCTACAACAACTCGCTGGCCATTGTTGCCCAGAGCCAACAACTTGCCGCTATCGACCGTGAAGGCAATATTGATCTTGACCCACAGTTGAAGATCCGCGCTTGAGCGCCATATCAAGCCATAACAAAAAAGGAGCCATCGGCTCCTTTTTTTTCTTATAAGCTGTCACGCCGCATGTCGATATGGGGAATACCATCTTCCAAATAGCCTGTTGACACACATTTGAAACCAAACGATTGATAAAACGCTAACAAGTATTGCTGTGCGCCAATAGTGATAGCCTGCTGCGGCCAAACTCGTGCACATTCGGCGATGGCTTGCTGCATTAATTGCTGGGCATGCCCCTGCCCCCTCGCATTGGCAGCAACCACCACTCGGCCAATACTCAGCTCAGGGTAAGACACTCCAGGTGGCACCAGACGCGCATAAGCTTGTAACTTACCTTGGCTATCAGTGCCCAGCAGATGCAGGGTTGCAGGTAAGCAATCTTTGCCATCAAGTTCGGGATATGGGCAGCTCTGCTCTACGACAAAAACATCCACGCGTAACTGCAGTAACTCATACAGCTGGGCGGTAGATAACTCTGCAAAACTCAGGGTTTGCCACAACATAAGGCGCTCACTCAATTGATAAAAATGCAGATTAGCAAACAAGAAGGGAAAACTTAAAGTTTCCGGAAGCCGATGTGGAATAATTGGCAGGGATTGAAGCGCCGGGAAGCACGGCCAATCGTTCCCACATCGGCATTTAGTGACCAAGCCACTTCCGGAAGACTTAACGCTCAAGCTTAACCAAATAAGCCATGACCTTGCTGGGAGGCGGCCATGGAGCGTCACCATGAACGACGCTATTGTACAACTGTTACTTTAAATTTATTAGTAACCTCAAAACTTACCTACTGTCCCAAATAGGTGACAATCCACAGGTATCGAGCCAGCCTCTTTATGACGCTAATAAATTAAAACCTATTTCTAAGCAAAAATTATTATATGAGCGAAGCATTCCGCTTTTATCAGCAAAGCGTAGAATGAATCTATCGAGCCGCGAGGGCTTGATACAACTGGTTTGATGGCAACATCCCACCACCAGCTGTCAGTGAATCTTGGAATCGCCGGACAGCTTAGCAACACCTGCTGTCTAACGGTTACGCCTAACAGAATACGGAAGGACGACCATGAGTAAAGAACACAAGAACAGCAAAGAAGCAAAGAAACAACCACAACATACGGCCAAAGAAAAACGTGCGCTAAAAGCCGCGAAAAAACAAGGTAAAGGCACTTCTGTGGAGTCAGTTCAAGCAGGCAAATAAATTGAAAATTTGTGTTTTCTCAAGTCTGTTACATACGAAAGGCGCTCAATGAGCGCCTTTTTAATTGTCTGCACATCATGAGTTATGAACAGCAATCCTTGTGGACAGATTTGCCAGGCAGCTTGTCATACAACACCTTAGCCATCAACACCGCTAAGATAATCGCTGAATAATTAACAATGACATCCGGTAATACGCGATGTTCTTCACCGAGTTGTGGCATGACTTCAAAACCAAAATTAGCCACCAATATATTCACGATCCAACCGAACACTAACGCCACACCTAACACGCCACCGAGATACCCCAACAACGCGCGGCGGCCCATCTCTTTGGCTACCACGCCGAGTGTGGCAATGTTGGTGGCGGGGCCTGCCAACATAAACACTAATACCGCACCGGGTGAGACTCCGGCCAGTAGTAAGCCAGCCGCAATAGGAGTCGATGCTGTCGCGCAGATATACATAGGGATGGATACCAACACCATCACCAACATTGCCAGTAAGCCGTCGCCCCATTGTGCTAAGAAATCAGCAGGCACATAGGTTTGTACCAAAGCAGCAAAGAACAAGCCCACTAGCAACCATATCGCGGTGTCTTCAATTAAATCTGTCGCGGCAAATTTCAGCCCTTGTAATAGTTTCTTACCGACACTAGCATCGCTCGCTAACGGCATATCACCGCAGCAACTGCTACTACTGCTTGCGCTTGAGCTACAACAGCTATCGGTTTTCGTGGCTGATGAGGAGCAACTCCCGGCCACTTTCGGTTCGCTGCTACAACAACTGCTCTTTTCGGCCTGAAGGCTGTCAGTGCCACAACAACTACTTTCGGTTTTCGCCGCCTTGCTACTACAGCAGCTTGATTCCGTGCCAGCATTCACCACTACGCCGCTATTCACTAACGGTGCGGCCGCCATCGGCTTAAACGTGGCGGGTTTAAACGTTGTGGCGGATTGCGATGCATTGCTCGCCGTAGCGGAACTCGCGCAACATGACTTCACCGCGGGTGCTTGCCCCTCATCGGCAGGCGCGGCTTTATCTTCATCGCGGCCAACCAGTAACCCCGCCACAATGGCACTGGTCACGGCCGCAATTGGCCGCACGATTGCCATAAATGGGCCGAGTAACACGTAAGACACCGTCACAGAGTCAACGCCAGTTTCCGGCGTGGAGACGAGAAATGAAGTGGTGGCGGCTTTCGACGCGCCACTGCGACGCAGGCCGACTGCGGCAGGGATCACCCCGCAGGAACACAAGGGTAACGGTGCCCCAAACAGTGCGGCTTTTAAGGTAGCTTTAAATCCATGTCCGCCAAGCTGCTTGTTCATCCAGCTCATTGGTACAAATACTTTTAGCATTCCCGCTAAGATTAACCCTAGCAACAGCCAAGGCGCCGATTCCATAAACAGGGCTATAAAGTGATCCATAATCGACATGGACATTCTCCCGTTACTTGACCACGTTAGCTATCAGCATGAGTTTCTGCCGCTAACTGCGAAAAATCTGCTGGGTCACATGACTCCAGTGCTTGCAAAATAGTGCAATGCTCGGCGCTGTGCGAGCCGCCACAACAACCGTCAGATAAGAGCTGTAGTGAAAAACGAAAACGCGCTAACTCAGCAATTTTCTCATTCACTTTCACTAATTTATCATCAACTACATCTTTGACATCGCTGCATACACGCTGCGATTTATTCACTTCAATCGACAGCAGTTCGGTAATTTCACCGAGCGAAAAGCCCACAGACTTAGCGCGTAAAATAAATGCCAAACGCTGAGCATCGTCGCGGCTATAAACACGATAGCCATTATCGCTACGTGCCGAGGGAGCTAACAGCCCATGTTTTTCATAAAAGCGCAGGGTATCTGCGTTAATGCCATGCTGTTTTGCGAGCTCGCCGATACGAAACATACTCACCTCGGTAGTTGATTCATGCAGGAGTATAAACCTTAGAGTCTACTCCAAGGTCAACAGCTATCAAATGAAAATTAGTGACATTTCGCTGTTTATTTCATCGCCTTTGTTCACGATTTGATATTGTGTAATCGCGTAGAAAAAATAACGGGAGCAGCGGTTTTGCGGTAGAATACGCCCCCAGCTCGCGCGCAGCCATACGATGCGTTTTGAGGGATTTTCGTAAAGCACGATGCAGGTTATACCGCAACAACTTGATCAGATTGAGCTTTCCGAAAGATCCTTGAAACTAAAACTGGAAAACTGTACCCAAAATGAATAATGCCAGACCTATTCGTCGCGCCCTGCTGAGCGTATCTGATAAAACCGGAATCTTGGAATTTGCTCAGGCCCTGCATGCGCAAGGTGTTGAACTGCTATCCACCGGTGGTACTGCACGTCTGTTGGCAGACAACGGCATCCCGGTTGTCGAAGTTTCCGACTACACCGGTCACCCAGAAATCATGGATGGTCGCGTTAAAACCCTGCATCCGAAAGTACACGGTGGCATTCTTGCCCGCCGCGGCATGGATGAGCAGGTAATGGCAGACAACAACATCAGCCCTATCGATCTGGTAGCAGTTAACTTGTACCCATTTGCGGCAACGGTAGCGAAACCTGATTGCACTTTGGCAGACGCTATCGAGAACATCGATATCGGCGGCCCAACCATGGTGCGTGCCGCAGCAAAAAACCATAAAGATGTCACCATCGTGGTGAACGCGGCTGACTACGACAAAGTGTTGGCAGAAATGGCGGCCAACGCTGGCTCTACTACCTACAATACCCGTTTCGATTTAGCGATTGCCGCTTACGAGCACACTGCTGCGTACGATGGCATGATCGCCAACTACTTCGGCACTATGGTGCCAGCGCACAGCGATGCGGAGTGCACAGAAGACTCTAAATTCCCGCGCACTTACAACACTCAGTTGCTGAAAAAACAAGATCTGCGTTATGGCGAAAACAGCCACCAAGATGCGGCGTTTTATGTTGACCTGAACGCTGATGAAGCATCAGTAGCCACCGCCACCCAACTGCAAGGCAAAGCGCTGTCTTACAACAACATCGCTGATACCGATGCGGCGCTGGAATGCGTTAAAGAATTTGCTGAACCTGCCTGCGTTATCGTCAAACACGCTAACCCATGTGGTGTAGCAGTTGATAGCGACATCTTCGCTGCGTACGAACGCGCTTTTAAAACAGACCCAACTTCAGCCTTTGGCGGCATTATCGCCTTCAACCGCGAGTTGGATGGCAAAACCGCAGCGGCGATTGTTGAACGTCAATTCGTGGAAGTGATCATCGCGCCCGTAGTAAGCGCTGAAGCACGCGAAGTGGTTGCCAAGAAAGCTAACGTACGTTTGCTGGAATGTGGCCAATGGGCTGAAAAAACCACTAGCTTCGATTACAAACGCGTTAACGGCGGCATGCTGGTGCAAGACCGCGACCAAGGTGTTATCACCGAAGCTGATCTGAAAGTAGTATCAAAACGCCAACCAACGGCTGAAGAACTGAAAGATCTGCTGTTCTGCTGGAAAGTGGCTAAGTTCGTTAAATCTAACGCGATTGTTTACGCGAAAGATGGCATGACCATCGGCGTGGGCGCAGGCCAAATGAGCCGCGTTTACAGTGCGAAAATCGCCGGTATTAAAGCCGCTGATGAAGGTTTAGTGGTTGAGGGGTCTGTAATGGCGTCTGATGCCTTCTTCCCGTTCCGCGATGGTATCGACGCTGCCGCTGCGGCTGGCATTAGCTGTATCATCCAACCGGGTGGTTCAATCCGTGATGATGAAGTCATTGCCGCTGCGGACGAAGCAGGTATGGCGATGGTATTCACTGGCATGCGCCACTTCCGTCACTAAGATTTTGCTGGCAGCGCCGTAGCGCTGCCGTTTCAGCGAAGGGATAACTCTATGAAAGTTCTTGTTATTGGTGGTGGCGGTCGTGAACACGCCCTCGCGTGGAAAGCCGCACAAAACGGCGATGTTGAAGTCGTATTCGTGGCGCCAGGTAACGCCGGTACTGCCCACGAGCCAAAACTGCAAAACATCGACATCAGCGCGATTGACGTGCCTGCCTTGCTGGCATTTGCGCAAGAAAATGCGGTCGAGCTGACCATTGTTGGTCCGGAAGCGCCATTGGTTATCGGCGTGGTAGACGCATTCCGCGCCGCTGGGTTAAACATCTTTGGCCCAACCCAAGCCGCTGCACAGCTGGAAGGCTCTAAAGCGTTTACCAAAGACTTTTTGGCACGCCACAATATTCCGACTGCGGCCTACAAAAACCTAACAGAAATCGCTCCTGCCAAAGCTTATGCCGCCGAGTTGGCGGCTGAAACTGGCTTTCCAGTGGTGATCAAAGCTGACGGCCTAGCCGCTGGTAAAGGCGTGATCATCGCGCAAAACCAAGCTGAAGCCGATGCTGCTATTGATGACATGCTGGCAGGCAACAAGTTTGGTGATGCGGGTTCGCGCGTAGTGATCGAAGAGTTCCTCAAAGGCGAAGAAGCCAGCTTTATCGTGATGGTCGATGGCAAGAATATTCTGCCAATGGCCACCAGCCAAGACCATAAAGCCCGTGATAACGCCGACAACGGCCCGAATACTGGTGGCATGGGCGCATACTCGCCAGCGCCAGTGGTCACGCAAGAAATCCACGATTGGGTGGTGGCAAATGTGATCCGCCCAACCGTGGACGGCATGGCCGCTGAAGGCAACGTTTACACTGGCTTTTTATATGCCGGTTTGATGATTGCGCCAGATGGCACCGCCAAAGTATTGGAATACAACTGCCGCTTTGGCGATCCAGAAACCCAACCGATCATGATGCGTCTGCAATCAGACTTAGTGAAACTGTGTTTGGCTGGCTGTAAAGGCGAGCTGGATAAAGTGACTGCGGAATACGATGCACGCGCCGCAGTGGGCGTAGTATTGGCTGCCGGTGGCTATCCTGATGCATACCGCAAAGGCGATGTGATTGATGGTTTGTCACTCGGTGATACCAACGCCAAAGTGTTCCATGCCGGCACTAAGCTAGATGGTGAACATGTCGTCACCGCTGGCGGTCGCGTACTGTGCGCCACCGCGCTGGGTAACACCGTCACGGAAGCACAAAAAGCCGCGTACGCGCTGGTTGATGAAATCCACTGGGATGATGTCTACTTCCGTACTGATATCGGCTATCGCGCGATTGCCCGTGAGCAAGGTAAATAACCTACGCACGGCGTAAATCGCACAATCAAAAACGGCGCCTCATGCGCCGTTTTTATTTGCTAGCGTTCGTCAACGGTTATTGGTTAACCGCCTGACCTCGCAGTTGACTCACATTGGCACCAACCACCCGCAACCCATGCTGATATTGCTCCAGCGGTTTAGGACGTCCAATGGCATAGCCTTGGGCATAGTTGATACCAATCTCATTGAGCTTGTCGATGATCTCACTGCTCTCAACAAATTCCGCCACGGTTTCGACGCCCATAATGCCACATACATCGTGGATCGATTTCACAATGGCAAAGTCACGCGCATTGGTGGCGATTTGGCGCACGAAGCAGCCATCAATTTTAACATAATCCACTGGCAGCTCACGCAAATAGCCATAAGACGCAAAGCCGCTGCCAAAATCATCCAAGGCAAAGGCGAAGCCCATTTGGCGCAACTGTTGTAACATCTGCATCGCTTTTTGGCGGTTTTGAATCGCACTAGTTTCGGTGATTTCAAAACAGATACAGCTGCTCGGCACATCAAACATCAACTGCTGATCAGCAATGTATTCCATCATACCGTCAGCCCCTAAACTGTTGGCTGAAAGGTTGATCGACAGTGAGATAGTGCCGATGACTTCACGATGTTGTGACAACCACTCAAACGCTTTACGGATCACCTCTTTATCGACATCAGGCATCAATTTAAACCGCTCAGCCGCTGCAATAAACTGCGCAGGCGGTAGCACTCGGCCTTGCTCGCCTTTAATGCGCAATAAGATCTCTAGTCGCTGGCGTTTACTGATGCCATTGAGCGATCGTATCGGTTGGAAGTACAGCATCAACTCTTGGGTTTCAATCGCTTGAGTAATGCGATGCGCCCACTTTGGCGCGTTACGCTCGTAACTCAGCTGTTGATCATGTCGATCATAGAAATGGATTTTATTGGAGCCTTTGCGTTTAGCGGCGATACAAGCAATATCGGCATCTTTCAGCAACTCATGAGTTTCAGGCTGATGACCATGATAAAACGCCACGCCGATGCTTACTCCCACCCGATAGTGCACACCTTCATGATGCACCGCTTGCATTGCCACTTGCTGCGCCACTTGCTTTAGCAGACGCGCTACCGCGACGGCGGAGATGTCACGTAATACCAAACCAAATTCGTCACCACCTAAGCGGGCAAGCAGCCCCTGTTTGCCAATAACGCTGGTCATCGCTTTGGCTACCAGCGCCAACATACGATCACCGGCCACATGGCCGCAGTTATCGTTAATCAATTTAAATTGCTCTAAATCGAGATAACACACGGCAATAGACCGAGCATGGTTAATGTAGTTGGGAAGTTGGCACTCAAACGCATGGCGATTGAGCAAACCGGTGGCTGCGTCATTGTTGGCACGGCGTCTTAATTCAAGCTTGAGCTTTTCCTCGGCGGTGATGTCACGCAACACCATTACCGAGCCAATCACCTCACCTTGCTGATCGCGCAAGTTGGTGAGCGAACGATCAATAATGCTGGCCTGCTCCAACTGCAAACGCATTTTACGATGTTCAATCGAGTGGCTCGCTGATGCCATAAACTGCTGCAATTCAGCATCAAGGCTGTTATCAATATTGAGCAAATTCCCCACAGTGGTGCTCTTCTCTAGCGGCGTTGCAAGCTGCAGCAGCTTCTCAGCCTGTGGGTTCATATAAGTCACCACGGACTGACGGTCGGTCACAATCACCGCTTCGGCAATTGCTTCCAAGGTAATTCGAGCGCGCGCACGGTGGTGTGAGAAGCCCGTCAGCAAACTATTGATACTGTCACTTAAGGCATGAAACTCTTGCGGGCCGACTGCATTAAGCGAGGTCATCTGCGCCGACGTAAGGTCAATAGTATTGATTTGGCGCATTAATGCGCCAAATGGCGTGAGTAGATAACGCCGCAACCACAGATAGCCGAGCAATATAATTAATAAGCCACCAACACACAGACCGAGAACCATTGCAGTATTACGCCACGCCATGGCAGCAAACAAATCGGGTTGATGTTGAATGGCTAACATTAACGGCACACCAGAGACCGACGTCACCGCCACTTGACTAGCATGCTGGTTGCCAGTGCCTAGTACTTGGGCGCCGTTGGCTTCTTGCAGTGTGATGCTATTGGTTAGTTCGCCTTGGCGTAGGCTGGCAAAGTAACTGGCCGATAACTGACGCACCATTAAAATATAGTCATCATCGCCGACACGTTGATAGCCGATTGCCAGCGGGAGTTGATCGAGTAACGATGCACCAAAACCGTATTGCCCAAGGGAGTGTAGTTGCAGGATAGCGTGTTGCAGCGGCTTGTTAATGGGAGCGCTGTTACCAAGTTGCGTTAACGCATTATCTTGCAGATGGAACACCTGCACGCCGCGCTGCTCTAGCGGTACTTGCCACTGCGGTTGCAGTTGCACCTCATCGGTATTAGTCGCGTACAGTTGCGCCAATAACAACAGCCGACGTGTGTCGGTTTCAAAATGATTAACAATGCGCTGATTCTCTAGCGCTTGTGTTTGTGTCCGCTGATGTTCTATCCGGTATTCAAACCATTGATGTAAACCGTAGCTCACGGCAAATAATGCCGGAACACAAAACACCAAGATAAAGATGCGAATTCTATCGCTAAACAACATAGAGTGAGCCCACCAACTGCATCAGTACCGCCTACAAGATAACGCCATATCACTGATAAGACGGGCCACCTTAGCCCTAGGACAAATCCTAGAAAATCCTTTTATTATGCTTTGCTAATCAAACCTGCACAGCATGCCGAAAATCAGGGCATATTTTATTGATTTAGCGCAGTAGATTGAACCTCTAACACGAAAATAGTGCTTAAAAATAAGAAAGCCTCCGACAAGGAGGCTTTACAGATATGCAAGACTAATGCTTATTTATGATATTTACGTGACAGCTCGTGTACCGACTTCACGAAAGCTCCTGCATGTTCTGGATCTACGTGTTGGTGAATACCATGACCCAAGTTGAATACGTGGCCAGTACCTTCACCGTAGCTTTCCAAAATGTTAGCTACTTCCTGCTCGATGCGAGGGATAGGTGCATACAGCGCTGATGGGTCCATATTGCCCTGTAGCGCGACTTTATCCCCCACACGACGGCGAGCATCGGCGATGTCGATAGTCCAATCCAGACCCAGAGCATCGGCACCGGTTTCTGCCATCGCTTCCAACCACAAACCGCCACCTTTGGTGAACAAAGTCACAGGTACACGGCGGCCTTCGGCTTCACGGGTCAAACCGTTGATGATTTTCTGCATATAACGCAGGGAGAATTCGCGATAAGCCGCGTGCGACAGTGCGCCACCCCATGAGTCAAAGATCATCACCGCTTGGGCACCGTTAGCGATTTGCGCATTCAGGTACAGGGTCACCGAATCGGCCAGCTTGTCTAACAGCATGTGCAGTGCGGCAGGCTCTGAGTACATCATACGTTTGATCTGTTCAAACGCTTTGCTTGAACCGCCTTCCACCATGTATGTGGCTAAGGTCCAAGGAGAACCAGAGAAACCAATCAATGGCACAGCGCCGTTCAGCTCACGACGAATAGTGCTTACGGCCTTCATCACATAACCGAGTTCATCTTCTGGATCTGGGATTGGCAACGCCTTGATGGTATCGATAGTATTAGCTTTACGTTCAAAGCGTGGGCCTTCGCCCGCTTCAAAGAACAAGCCTAAACCCATAGCGTCAGGCACAGTCAGAATGTCGGAAAACAGAATCGCCGCATCTAAGTCATAACGACGTAGAGGTTGCAGAGTCACTTCACACGCCAGATCAGCGTTACGGCACAGTGACATAAAGTCACCCGCTTGCGCACGCGTTGCTTTATATTCTGGGAGATAACGGCCAGCTTGGCGCATCATCCATACAGGCGTTACGTCCACTGGTTGCTTCAGCAGTGCACGCAAATAACGATCATTCTTCAATTCTGCCATTTGGCTGTCCCTTGAGTTGCTTTGGGTTGGTTGTGCTGGGGCGCTAGTTTAGCATTTGCTGCGCTAATGTAACCCGAAACACCGTATTTCTGTGACCATCAACCATGAATATTCCAATTCGATGAAATTTAACACAATGAATGGTTTTGAATGGCAGATCACGGACTGAAATAAAATAGCGGAAAGTGACACATACTAAGCCCACTTAAGACCAAAAACAGTTGCACCAGTTCCCTCGCTTTGGTATAAAAATTCTGCGCTAGCAAGAACAATCAAGAAGCTCGTCACATCGAGCCCGTTAAAAAATTTCCTCGCCCAGCTGTAGTTATCTGCCGCTGGGCTTTTTATTTTCTTGTTGTCATGACGCAAACAAACTGGCGTAGTAGTGTCATCAAGTCGTCCGATGAGTCAAGAAAGATTGCCAAGGTGAGTCGAACTCGCCTAAATTTAATTTATCAAGGCGGTAAGGAGTCTCAATATGCTGAAAAAACTCGCTCAAGCCGAAGAAAAATGGGGTGGAGAAAGCCGCCTGATCGACCGTTGGTTGCAAACCCGTCGAGAACTGCTCATCCAATACTTCAAGCTCGCTGGATTATCGCCGCGCGGTGCTGCAGAAAAGTCCTTACCTGGGCTGCAGCAGGTGCATATTTTTTGTGATCATATGGTGGATTACATCTCGGAATGTCATTTCCGTATCATCAACCATATTATGCACTCCTTCCCTGAAGGTTCTGCGATTACTGATCGGCTCATGCCGGAGGTACTCGAAACTACCGACAGCCTGCTCGACTTTATTGATACCTACTCTAACGCCGAAAACGATGACATGTTGCTAGCGCTTGACCAAGACTTAGCCCAGTTGGGTGACACGATGGAAACTCGCTTCGCGCTAGAAGATAAACTGCTGCAGACCTTGTACACCTACCGTATTAAACGCGATGAAGCCAGCGAGGCCGTGGTCGCCGCCAACGAATAGCATCAATGATTGGCTCATAACAAAAAAGCACGCTTTGGTAGCGTGCTTTTTATTGTGCAGTCCAGCGCTAGCTCATGACGACACGTATCAAACGTTTTTGAAAGCGGTGCAGCGTAGCCCTACTATTTTTTAGCAGCAATTGCAGCTTTCACTTGGTTAACTGCTGTGCCACCCAGCACATCACGTTTTTCCAAACAAGCTTCAATGGTCAGGTTCGAATAAACATCGTCAGCAATCACCGCGGCAAAACCTTGCAACTGTGCCAGCGGCAACTCCTCAATCGCCTTACCTTCATTGATCGCTTGCACCACCACTTCCCCCACCACATGGTGCGCTTCGCGGAATGGCATGCCTTTACTGACTAAGTAATCAGCCAATTCCGTCGCGTTAGCATAACCTTGTTGTGCTGCGGTACGGGCGTTGTCGCGATTAACTTGCACGCCTTCTAGCACCAAAGCTGCCATTTTTAGACACAAGCTCCAGCTGTCGATCACATCAAACAGCCCTTCTTTGTCTTCCTGCATATCTTTGTTGTACGCCAGTGGCAGCGCTTTCATGGTGGTGAGAATGCCCACCAGCGAACCATAAACCCGTCCCGCTTTACCACGGATAAGTTCCAGCGCATCGGGGTTTTTCTTCTGTGGCATCAAGGATGAGCCAGAAGTGACGTTATCCGCCAACTCAATAAAGTTCGCTTCGCCGGAGTTAAAGAAGATCATATCTTCGGCCATGCGGCTCAAGTGCATCATGCTAATCGAGGCGTTGGAACACAGCTCGACCACGTGGTCACGGTCCGATACGCTATCCAAGCTATTCAAGGTTGGCGCGGCAAAGTTAAGGCTTTGAGCCAGCGCATAACGGTCAATCGGATACGCCGTACCCGCCAATGCGCCACTGCCGAGAGGGCAAGTGTTGAGGCGGTTCACGGTGTCTTCAAGGCGCGAAATATCGCGCTCAAACATCTCCACATAAGCCAACGCCCAGTGGCCAAAAGTGACCGGTTGCGCACGTTGCAAATGGGTGTAGCCCGGCATCACTGCGTCGACTTCGCGTTCAGCAACGGCCAGCATCTCTTGCCGTAAGCCTTGCAGCAACTCAAGCACTGCGGCGCCTTCCTCTTTGCACCACAGCTTTAAGTCGGTCGCCACTTGGTCGTTACGCGAGCGGCCAGTGTGCAGTTTCTTACCGAGGTCACCCACTTTCTCAATCAGCTTTTGCTCGACAAAACTGTGAATATCTTCTGCGCCGGAGGCAACAATTTGCGCTGGCTCGGCACGCACTTCATCAAGCAATTCTGCTAACGCTTTATGCAAAGCGACAAGTTCATCGCTCGTTAGAATGCCTACGCTCGCAATCGCGCTCGCCCATGCGACTGAGCCCTGAATGTCTTGCTCTACCAGCCGATAATCCACTGGCAAAGAGTCATTGAAGAGTTGAAACAGCTCGCTGCTAGGACCGCTGAATCTGCCACCCCATAACGCCATGATAAATCCCTCGTATTCGGTTCAATAAAAAAGGGCGCCGCGGCGCCCTTGCGCTTTACTCGCTTACTTTTGGCTGTTCAGTGCGCGGATGCGGCTGGCCAGTGAGTACAGACGGATAAAGCCTTCAGCATGTTTCTGGTCGTAAACATTGTCGGCACCAAAGGTGGCAAATGCTTCAGAATATAAGCTGTTAGGTGATTGTTTCTTAACGGCGGTAACTTGGCCTTTATAAAGCTTCAGTACCACTTCACCGTTGACGTCTTTCGCTAAAGCTTCTGATGCCGCCACCAGCGATTCACACAATGGGGTGAACCAGCGGCCGTCATACACCAAGTGCGACATTTGACCGGCAATCTGTTCACGCCATGAGCGGCTTGGTTTATCCAGCACTAACTCTTCGATAGCACGCAGTGCCGCCATCATGACGGTACCCCCAGGGGTTTCATAACAACCGCGAGACTTCATGCCGACCAAACGGTTTTCGGTAATATCGACACGGCCAACACCGTGTGGTGCAGCAATTTCGTTGAGTTTCAGCAGCACGCCGTAAGGTGACAGCGCTTCGCCGTTAACTTCAATAACGCGGCAGTTTTCTACTTTCAGCGTCACATATTCAGCTTTATTAGGTGCATCTTCTGGCTCAGCTGTCCAAGTCCACACCGCTTTAGAAGGTTCGTTCCATGTGCTTTCTAACTCACCGCCTTCGGTAGAGATGTGCCATGCGTTGGCATCACGGCTGTAGATTTTGGTGGCTGATGCGGTGGTTTTGATATTGCGTTCTGCCAAGTAAGACAGCAGATCTTCACGGCTTTCCATGGTCCATTCACGCCATGGGGCGATCACGGTCAGATCTGGCGCCAAAGCGGCAAAACAGCCTTCGAAACGCACTTGGTCATTACCTTTACCGGTACAACCATGACACAGTGCATCTGCGCCGACTTTACGGGCAACTTCCACTTGCGCTTTGGCAATAATTGGACGAGCCATTGAGGTACCCAGCAGGTA
Organism: Shewanella sp.; assembly: GCF_048265805.1. Classification (GTDB taxonomy): domain Bacteria; phylum Pseudomonadota; class Gammaproteobacteria; order Enterobacterales; family Shewanellaceae; genus Shewanella. The sequence continues at coordinate 41,523 of NZ_JBLXAT010000028.1, forward strand.
AGTGCCTTCGTATACCGCACCAGTGGCGATGGTTGGGTAGATGTAGTCTTTCACCAACTCTTCTTTCAAATCGACGATGTAGCATTCTGATGCGCCAGAAGCGAGGGCTTTTTCTTCCAAGCCCACCAGTTCTTCTGCACCTTGACCCACGTCGGCACAAAACGCGACGATTTCGCAGTTGTTATAGGTTTCTTTCAGCCACGGGATAATCGCCGAGGTATCCAAGCCGCCGGAATATGCCAATACGACTTTCTTTACTTGAGTATTTGCTTTTGCGATAGACATGATTATTTCCTGAATTCCAAGGCCGCAGCCATCAACTTAATAGAGTTACCAGTACCGCATTTTGCGCATGCATGCGGTTTTGAGCTTGCTGAAGGATCAGCGAGCCTTCACCATCCATCACTTCATTGGTGACTTCGACGCCGCGGTGGGCTGGAAGGCAGTGCATGAAGTATTTTACTTGATATTTATCCATCAGCTCGCGCGTTACTTGGTATTGCCCAAATTTGGCGGCGATATCTGAAAGCTTGGTGCTATCACCCATTGAGATCCATGTGTCGGTGTAGACCGCATCAACTTCCTCTAGCGCGGCGACATCTGAGGTCAGCAGCAAACTGCCACCATAAGCCGCTGCTAGCTGTTGCGCTTGGGTCACGACAAAGCCATCTGGGAAATGGCCTTCAGGGCAGATAACCGTCATCTGCATGCCGAGTACCGCAGCCCCCAGCATCAGTGAATGCGTCACATTGTTGCCATCACCCATGTAGGCCAATTTGACGTTTTTCAGATCACCTTCGTTTTCATACAAGGTGAGAAAATCGGCCAATGCTTGGCAGGGGTGATATAAGTCAGATAGCGCATTGATCACTGGCACTGAACCGTACTCGGCGAGTTCTTCAACGGTCACATGGCTAAAGGTACGCGCCACAATCCCATCCGCCCATTGCGAGATATTGCCGGCAAAATCCGCTACTGACTCACGTTTGCCTAAAGCACCGTTTTGCTGATCCATGTAGACACAGTGGCCACCCAGCTTGTTGATTCCGATATCAAAGCTGACGCGAGTACGCAGCGAGGGCTTTTCAAACAGCATCACCACACTTTTGCCATCCAGCGCGGTGCGGTATTCCTCAGGTGCGGCTTTAATCTTTTTTGCTAGCTCAAGTAACGCTAACAATTGCGATTGGCTCAGTTCTTTCAGAGACAACAGGTGCTTCATAATTCGTCCTTTCTATGGTTGTATTTGCGTGCCGATGTGCTCTCCCCGGGCCAGCGCAGCTAACTGGGCTGCATCTCGCCATGAAGCAACCTGAACTGGTTGCCCCATCTGTTCGGCTACCTCCAAGGCAGCCTCCACTTTCACCTTCATGCCTTTGGCAATAACGCCTTGTGCGACAAGCTCAGCAATCTGTGTGCGATTCAAACTATTCAACAGTTGTCCGTTGCCATCGAGTACCCCAGGTACATCCGACAACAAGATCAACTGACCATGCACTAATTTAGCCAATACAGTGGCCGCATCATCAGCATTCACGTTGAGTAGTTCGCCATCAGTGGTCATCGCTATCGAGCTGACAATCGGCAACCAGCCTTGCGATAAAATAAATTTCAAATAAGTGCCATCTTTAGGTGCGACCTGCCCCACCATGCCGAGGCGAGGATCTTTAATGCTGGCCTCAACCAGATTGCCATCGGCCAAGCTCAGGCCGACTACCGTGGCGCCGGCAGCGGTCGCAGCCCCTTGCAATACTTTGTTGGAGGTGCCAGCTAATGCGCCTACCACAATCGGCATATGTTCTTTCGGGCTCACCCGCAGGCCATCGACTTTTTCTGACACCATGCCGTTGGCTTGCAGCTGTTCATCAACCAGATAACCACCACCGTGTACCAACACCACTTTGCGGCCGGCATTGACCATGTTGGCCGCCGTTTTCATCAAACCTTGCAGGCCTTCTGGGCTTTGCATTAATGCACCGCCCACCTTCAATACCAATACGGTTTCATTTGTGCTCATTACAATCTCCTTATGGGTCACATTAAGCCAATTGGTAGTGAATCTTTATGCATTGCAAAGCTTGGCTCGCTGCACCTTTCATTAAATTGTCGATGGCACTAGACACCACCAGATAACCGCTTTGCTCATCGTATTTCCAACCGAGGATACAGTTAGGTGTGAGCACTACGTCGTCCACTTTCGGGAAACGGTTATGCATAACTTTAACGATGTCAGAATTATCGTATACCCCATAAGCGGCACTGATTTGTTCAGTGGTGGTACCGGATTTGAGTTGCACTGTAATCGTGGCCAAAATGCCACGTTTGAAGTTGCCAAGATGCGGGGTGAAGATCACTTCCTGCCCCAACTGAGTCGCAATCTCGGGTTGATGACGATGCCCCAATACGCCATATGGCGTTAATGACACTTCACAAAAACTGGTATGCAGTTGCGCTTTACGACCAGCACCAGTCACACCGCTGACGGCGTTGATCACGGGATAAGCGTCGGTCAAAAATGGCTTCAATGGTTTTAGCGCGGTTAATGATGCTGTTGGGTAACAACCAGGCACCGCAATCATGCGCGTTTTAGCCACGGCGTCAGCATTCCACTCCGCTAAACCATACACCGCCTGTGCTAATACTTCCGGCTGGTTATGCTCAAAGCCATACCATTTTGGATATTGCGCAGCATCGCTAAAACGATAGGCACCGCTCAAATCAAATACCGCTAACCCTTGCTGATAAAAATAGGCAGCAAGTTCTAAGCTGATCACGTGCTCAGTAGCTAACACTACGGCATCAGCTTCATTCACAATCGCCGCTTTGGCTGCGGCGGTTAAGGGTTGCAAGCTATGCTTCACTTGCTGATAAACAGGGTACAGCTCGGCCAAAGGCTTACCTTGGTCAAGACTGTTTTCCGATACATACAGCCCCTGAACGGAGAGTCCTGCTTCAGCTTGAATAAGGGCGGTAATTTGGGCGCCGGTGTAACCACTAGCACCGATAATGGCAATATTTTTCATCGCACTCGCATCGTTATCTGATCAATAAAAATGGGCAGCATAGTACTGCCCAATAAAACTGCACGCTGTTTAGTTTAACGCCACTAGGATTATTCGCAGCTATTATTTTTGGAGAACCGTGAGCATCGCGATGGCGGCAAGCATGGCCGCGCCAGATGACAGAGATTCACATACGTCAGAATTGGGTGCAAGATTACCACAATCGTTTATCTATGCAATATATGTGAATATTTATATAATGATTTTTTGGCCAACTGTCGAATAATTTGCCAGTGAGCTCACACAACGGCTAGTGAGCAACGACAACACAAGCGATGCCAAAGTGCTTAACGTGGCAGACACATTGGGCCACAACACCATTATGGCGGTGCTCACGCGGCAAAAACGCTAAATATGCAAACCAAATGCAAATAACTGAAGAATTCATAATCGCAGCTGTCACATTTGTATTACATATTGACCAATAGGTAAAAGGATGGGTATTGTGCATGGTTCAGTTTGGCCGATGCCTAACACCAGAATGGAGTACGCAATAAATGGCAGATATGTATGCACCGCTAAGAGCTAACGTCGGTATGTTAGGTCAGATGCTGGGTGAAACTATGAGTACCGATCTAGGTGAATCATTTCTAGATAAGGTGGAGCAGATTCGACTGCTAGCGAAGCAATCACGTCAAGGTGACACCGCTGCAGGCGAACAGATGCTGCAGTTACTCACCGCGCTACCAGATGATCAACTGGTGCCCGTTGCCAAAGCCTTCAACCAATTCCTCAACTTAGCCAACATTGCAGAACAGTTTCATACCATTAGCCGCAACTGCGATGAAATGGTATGCGTGCCAGATCCAGTGGAGCAACTGCTGGGCAAAATGTTAGATGATGGTGCGGTCGATCAGCAGCAAATGATGGACTGTTTACTCAACCTCGATATCGATCTGGTATTGACCGCCCACCCAACTGAGATTTCGCGCCGCACGCTGATCTACAAATACGCGGCCATTGTGGACTGCTTAGCCGCGTTAGAGAACACCCAGCTAAGTGAGCGGGAAACCACACAGTTGCATCTGCGTCTGCGCCAATTGATTGCCCAAATTTGGCATACCAACGAAATCCGCGAACAGCGGCCAACGCCCGTTGATGAAGCTCGCTGGGGACTATCCACTATTGAAGCATCACTGTGGCAAGCGATTCCCGATTTTCTGCGTCAGCTTAATGACCGAGTGCAAGACCGCACCGGCGAGCAATTACCCACTGACTTCGCCCCCGTGCGCTTCTCTAGCTGGATGGGCGGTGACCGTGACGGCAACCCGTTTGTTACCGCTAAAGTCACCGAAGAGGTGCTTGACCGAAACCGCCATGCCGCAGCGCGCTTACACCTTAAGGATATAGTGCTATTGGTGGATGAACTGTCGATGACCAAGGCCAACGATGAGCTGTTGGCTTACACCAACAACAGCCCTGAGCCTTACCGCGTGGTACTGCGCGATCTTCGGCAAAAACTACGCAACACTATCGACTATCTCAATGCACGCATTGAAGGCCACCGACCAGAAGTGGATTTCACCAGTATTATCTGGCACGAAGATGACCTGAAAAAACCATTAATGATGCTGTATACCAGCTTGTATGACTGCGGCATGCGCCTGATTGCCAACGGCTTACTGCTAGATATGCTGCGCCGCATTGCTTGCTTCGGTATTCACATGCTGCGATTGGATATTCGTCAAGATTCCAGCCGCCACACAGAAGTACTCAGTGAACTAACCCAGTATTTAGAGATGGGGGATTACGCCAGTTGGAGTGAAGAAGAGAAACAAACCTTCCTACTCAAAGAGCTGCGAGGCCGTCGCCCACTCATTCCTAACACGTGGAAGCCATCGGATGACGTCAACGAAGTGTGGTCAACCTTCAAGTTAATTGCCGCCCAGCCACCACGAGCCTTAGGTTCATACGTGATATCCATGGCGAGCACCCCGTCTGATGTATTGGCGGTGCAATTGCTACTGAAAAAATGCGGCTGCAAACATCCTATTCGCGTGGTGCCGTTATTTGAAACATTGGAAGACCTCACCAATGCGTCGGATGTAATGCAGCAACTGCTCAGCATCGAGTGGTACCGAGATTACACCCACGGTATGCAAGAGGTGATGATTGGTTACTCAGACTCAGCGAAAGACGCAGGCGTGATGGCTGCTGGCTGGGCGCAGTACAAAGCACAAGATCAGCTGGTAGCCGTGTGTAAAGCAGCTGGCGTTAAATTAGTACTGTTCCATGGCCGCGGCGGCACCGTTGGCCGTGGTGGCGCGCCGGCGCATGATGCAATTTTGTCCCAGCCTCCGGGCTCAGTCGCAGGCCGTATCCGCGTGACCGAACAGGGCGAGATGATCCGCTTTAAGTTCGGCTTGCCAAAAGTCGCTATTCAATCGCTGGCGCTGTACACCTCGGCCGTGATGGAAGCCACCTTGTTACCACCGCCAGAACCTAAAGCTGAGTGGCGCGATTGTATGGACCGTGTTGCGGCGGACTCAGTAGCCGCCTATCGCGATGTGGTGCGTAATGAGCCAGACTTTGTGCCCTATTTCCGGGCCGCGACCCCCGAGATCGAGCTGGGCAAATTGCCACTCGGCAGTCGCCCAGCAAAACGTAAAGTGGACGGCGGCATTGAGAGCCTGCGGGCGATCCCTTGGATTTTCGCTTGGTCGCAGAACCGTCTAATGCTGCCAGCTTGGCTCGGTGCCGGTGAATCTCTGCAACAAGCGATTGACCGCGGTGAAGAAACGCTACTGAAAGAGATGGAACAGCAGTGGCCATTTTTCACCACACGTATCTCAATGATGGAGATGGTGTTTGCCAAAGCAGAACCTAACCTCGCCCGTTATTATGAGAAATGTTTAGTGCCAACAGAGCTGCACCATTTGGGCAAAAAGCTGATCGATCGCTTACAGCTAGGGATTGATGTAGTCAGCCGCCTCACAGGTAGCGAATATCTGATGTCTCACAATCCATGGAATCGTGAATCTATTCAGCTGCGTAACCCGTACATCGACCCATTAAACTTCCTGCAAGCCGAGCTGCTCGGCCGTACTCGCAAGGAGACTCAACCCAGTGCTAAACTAGAGCTGGCACTGATGTTAACTATCGCCGGTGTTGCCGCCGGCATGAGGAATACAGGTTGATCAAACGGTTACTTTTATTACCGCTGCTGTACTGGCTAGGCGGGTGTGCTAGCCAGTACAGCGTGTCTGAACAGCAAGTTCAGCAGTATCTTAATGACAAAGTGGTGAAGCACTTCCAGCTGGATAGCGGCGAAATGCGGATTGAATCAGGGGTTAAGTCACTGGAGGTATCTCTCGGTGAACAACCAGAGCGGATTTCAGTGAAAGCCACTGCAGCGTTAATCATTAAGACACCACTGTTTCCACTGTCTGCCACTATGGTGGCAAAGTTTAACGCCAAGCCGCGCTATCAACCCAGCAATCACGGTTTGTATCTGGATGATATGCAGGTGGAAGATGTGCAGTTAACGCCAGAGAAACTGCAAACACTGATTAGTCCGGTGGCACGTGAGTTTGCTAATCAGGCCAAGGTACTGTTACAAAATCAACCGATTTACGTGTTGGATAGCAACCAAGCCACTGAGGCAAAAATCGCGTCAATGACGAAAAGTATCAAGGTGGAACCGGGACAACTGATTCTACTGTTCAAATAGCAAAAAGGGCTCAATTGAGCCCTTTTTCATTATGGATGAAGTTACTTGGGATAACGTTTAATCGAGCTGTAATCGACAATCACCGCTTCGTCATTCAACTCACGACGCAACATGTCATACGCGACTGCAGCGCTAAGGGAACGGACTAATTCGCGCGAGCGCCCCGAGATTTTTACCATCTGACTATACACCGCATTACGTGTTGCTAATGCAATAGCTACCGTACCGACGGGCTTTTCTTCGGTGCCGCCATCAGGCCCCGCAATACCGCTGGTCGCTAAAGCAAAAGCACTATCTAACAGCTCTCGCGCCCCTTTGGCCATCTCTTCCACCACCGGAATCGACACCGCGCCGAAATCATCTAAAGTTTGCGGCTGCACCCCAAGCACTTTAACTTTGCTTTCATTGGAGTAAGTCACTAACCCATGATGCAAGTAACTGGAGCTACCCGGAAACGCTACCAGCTGACTGGTGATCAAGCCGCCCGTACATGACTCGGCGGTCGCTAAGGTTTTGCCAGAGCGGTACAGTTTGGAATGGATCTCTTCCGCTAACGTAGGTTTATTTTCCGCAACAACGGCAGCACCCAATACGGATTTCACTTGCTCAGTGATCGCTGGCAACTGCGCAATAGCCGCATCGCCGCGAGCAAACAGCTTAATCTCAATATGCGGCATTGAGGAGCGGTAACCGAGAGTAATACCAGCAGGGATGGTCAATGGCTCCAGCTTGGATGCCAGCAAGGATTCACCATGACCGAAGGTCAAGATCTTGTTCAGTGCCACATGAGCATTAATACCAAACTCTTGCTGTACAAACGGTAAGAACTGCTCGCGAACCATATGCTTTAACTCGAACGGTACACCGGGGGTGAAAAACAACCATGCGCGGTTGAGCTTAACGCGAAAACCACAAGCGGTGCCGACGGGGTTATCCACCATAATGGCTGACTGCGGTAACCACGCTTGTTTGAGGTTATTGGCCGACATCACCCGATTATTCTGGCTAAACCATTGTTCCAAATGCTCACGCCACTGTTTATTTTCCACCAAAGGTTCACCTTTGGCCTTGGCCATCGCCTCTGCGGAAAGATCATCTGACGTTGGCCCCAAACCACCGTTAACCAGAATAATATCCGCATGTTGACTACGTTCTTGAAATACGGCAACCAGATCTTCCACGCGGTCGCCGACGGTGACACGGCGCTGAACTTCAATGCCATGTTCCATCATGACATTAGCGAACCATGCTGCATTGGTATCGACTATCTGACCGGACAGCACCTCTTCTCCGGTACAAATCATTTCCAGCTTCATTCATGCTCCTGCGTTTAATCGATATTGCTTATAGAGGGTACGCCAAATGGCGCAAAAAAGGTATGAGATGATGACTTTTTAGCTTGCGCTATAAACGACAAAAGCGCCTGTATTGCAGACGCTTTTTTAACATGGTTACTGCGGGTTATAACCCCAACGAAGCAACAATCCCCTTTGCCGCCAAACGACCATCCGCCATAGCGGTCACGACTAAGTCAGCGCCTCGAACTATATCACCACCGGCAAAGATCTTAGGATGCGAGGTTTGTAGCGGATAGCGACTAGTGAGTTTGGCTTCAATCAAGCCCCAACGATTGAGTTCAACACCTGCAGTTTCCAACCACGGCATCGAATGGGCACTAAAGCCAAACGCGATAATCAAGGCATCGGCCGCTAGCTCAAATTCAGAACCTACCAGCACTTGGGGGCGGCGGCGACCGGAGGCATCGGCCTCGCCAAGCGCCGTTCTGACAAACTGCACGGCCCGAAGGTGGCCGTGGTCATCACATAGAATCGACGTTGGTTGTACGTTAAACAGAAACTCTGCACCTTCCTCTTTGGCGTTAGCCACCTCTTTGGTTGAGCCTGGCATATTCGCTTCATCACGCCGATAAGCACAAGTGACACTAGCTGCCTGTTGACGCCGTGCCGTCCGTAAGCAATCCATCGCAGTATCGCCACCACCTAGCACAATCACCCGTTGATCAGCCAAGTTGATATAAGGCTCATGTTGCAACTGCGGCAAACCCATAAGATGTTTGGTGTTGGCGGTAAGATACACTAACGCCTCATACACACCATTAGCTTGCTCGTTATCCAAGCCAGCAGGAATAGATTGATAGGTGCCTGCCCCCACAAACACCGCATCAAATTCTTCTAGTAGCTGGTCAATACTGACATCTGTACCAATCTCAGTGTTTAAGCGGAACTCGATGCCCATCTCACTAAACAGCTCACGCCGTTGCTGCACCACCGTTTTTGCCAATTTAAATGACGGAATACCAAAGGTGAGCATGCCACCAATCTCAGGTTGGCGTTCAAACACAATCGGCTGCACACCATGACGCAAAAGTACATCAGCACACCCCAAACCAGCGGGACCAGCACCAATGATTGCGACACGGTGCCCACTGCGCTCGACATCATGTTGTTCTGGACGCCAGCCTAACGCCAGCGCCTGGTCATTGATGTAGCGCTCAATGTTACCAATAGTGACCGCACCATGGCTCGGCTTAAGCGTACAACCACCTTCACACAGCTTATCCTGTGGACATACGCGACCACAGATCTCCGGTAGTGAACTCGTGCGATTAGATAAAGTTGCGGCACCAATAACATCACCCGCAGCAGCAAGCTGTAACCAATCAGGGATCTGATTATGTAACGGACAACGCCATTGGCAGTACGGCTTATCACTGCAACTTAAACAGCGCGATGCTTGCTCAACTACCTGAGTAGCTGTAAGCGGTTGGTAGGTCTCAACGAAACTCTGCTGGCGTGCAGTCAATGGCGCCTTAGCTGCCATCTGCCGGGGTCGAAGCGCTAACGAATTCATCTGGGGATGTAATACACCAAAACGGCCTGTTGCAGGTGTAACTCGACCACTTGTGGTATTCAGCTGTTTCGCCCGCCGTAGCTGCGCTAAATCGGCATTATTGAGCACCGACAACGACCCAGTTGGGCAAGCAGCAACACACGCAGGGCCAGAAGTGTCATGAACACATAAATCGCACTTCTGCGCTAACAATGGTTGTGCGACTGACTCGACCATCTCTACCGCCCCAAATGGGCAGGCAATAACGCAGTTACGGCAGCCAATGCATTCCGCTTGCTTGAGTTGTACGGCGCCATTGCTATAAGTTATTGCCGCAACCGCACAAGCGTTAACACAAGGCGCGTCTTCACAATGATGACAAGCTAAGGCCGTCGCACCACGTTCATGCCTTAACACATGAATGCGCGGTTGAAACAACGCCTCAGAGACGGGAAAGCTGCCATCGTTATGAGACAACACACAAGCGACTTCACAAGCACGACACCCCAAACAGTCACGCGAATTAGCAATGACAAACTGATTCATACTCCGTTATCCCTTTACAGTTCAGGCGCTAAGTCGCCACTGTCAACAGCTGCCCCCCAATGGCAATATCGACCAGAGTATTCTATGGAAATGATTTATCGGGATTATTGATATATGTCAGTGTTACTTACAACACGCTAAATTAAGGAGGCATTGATTACAAATATGTAGCTAAGCGGCTGATGAACCACGCAGATTGATAATTGATTGCATTACAGCAGCAGTATGTGACGGCATGCTGAGGTGATCGCGGTATGGATAACAGCAATTACTGCTGTATTGACGCCTTGCAAGCGTCGTGAATAGGTAACATTTGCAGGGACAGCTAATGAGCATTAGGTTTTTTTAAGTGCTACAGAAACAAAAAAGCCTCGTCGCATGACGAGGCTTTAATGTGTTGGCGGAGCGGACGGGACTCGAACCCGCGACCCC
>NZ_JBLXAT010000029.1:0-48427 GCF_048265805.1 Shewanella sp.
TCATTTGATCACATGACAAGATGCGCATCTACCTTAATTTGATGATTTTTATCTAAATCATCAGGGGATTCCTCAGACCTAAGCCTGCACAACAATAGAAAGATTTTTAGATGCGCATCAGGTGATCGACTAAGAAGCAAATATCACTTAACTATTATAGATGAGGCCATTTCTATCGTTTCATCTTCAACCCAATAGCTATAAAGTTCCGTGAATTCCTAGCATGTGCGGATTTGTTGCCGTCGCCAGCATGGATGCTGGCGACGAGCTTATAGGGATATATTCATAGCGCGCCACAGGGATGCGCTTGCGTAAGCCTGTGGCCGGCAATGAATAAACACCGAACTTAACCAGCAACATCAGTCGTAGCAGACAACCTCATCATCTACCAGCAACTGCCGTCGCAAGCTACGCCGCTTTGGCCGCAAAACTATGGCACCCTTTGGGGCAGACTTTAGAGCAAGCCTGACAGCCAATACAGTCATCGCCGTCGGCAATGCTCATCACCATCATGACTTCTTCATCATAAAGATCGTCTTCATCGGCATCTTCTTTTTCAACCAAATCAAACACATTACGCGAACAGACTTTAAAGCAGCGACCACAACCAATGCAGTTGTGTTGATTCACGGCTTCGATGTACTGTGGCTCCCACTCCGCGCCCCCGCGGGTATAGCCGACGACATGACTCATGGTGTTGCTCCCTTATTATTGATGATAAATCTTGTAGTTAGAGCTGTAAGCTGTAAGTTTTAAGCTGTAAGCGCTAAGCTGTAAGTTGTAAGCTGTAAGTTGTAAGCGCTAAGTTGTAAGTTGTAAGCGCTAAGTTCTAAGTTTTAAGTTCTAAGTTCTAAGCATTTAGCTCGCAGCTGCGCCTCACCATTCCTCATCCATTAACGCTTGTAGCCGCTCGGCTTCGTTATTCGGTGCGCGTTTAACTTGTTTGAGTGAACGGGCGAGCCAGCCCATAGGTTTGCCTTGTAACTCTTGTTGTAGCTCTAGCAGCAGGGTGTGAATATCTGCGCCCTCGTCCACTTTTACCGGATGGATACCGCGCTCCAGCAGTTGCCGAATGGCGGAGGCACCGCAGGCGTTACAAAACACGGCGGCACAGCCAGCAAGGTCGTTGATGCGTGCTGGCAAGCGGTCATGCGCTTTGGGTTCCGCTTCGGCATATTCAATCGCGGCTAGAATGCGCCATTCACGGCTATCCACGCCATAAATCAACATGCCACGCGCACTGCCAAAATGTTGCTCCACTTGGCGGCGGTTGGCGGTGGCAAACGCCACTTTCAACGGAAATTCACCGTCTTGTGGTTGCGGTTCAATATGTAATTTACGCTCAGTCGTCATGCACTTACCCTCGTTGCAGTGGCCGGATGTGGCGTCACTTGGTCGGCGCCAAAACGATAGCGACTGATATGCGGTGCCACTTCGTCGTGATGATGCCGCAACACCAGATTGGCGAGCGCAAATAGGCGTTCGCGGCTACCTTCATAGCCAAACTGCTGCACATCCATATTGCCGAACTGATCGTGGCACGGATAACCTGCGCGTAGCACCGGAGTGTCGGGTTCAAATACCGCCGCGGCGTGGCTGTTACTGATCACCAGCCGTAAGTTAGCGGTGGTTTGGCTCAGCCGATGGATATCGCCGATGATCACCTCGCCGGCGTCCAACTCGGCCAAGCCAGCCATGTCGACGGTGGTCACAACCGTTGGCTGTTTGATGCCCATTTCACTCAGTAACGTGGAGTAACCCATGAGTAGATCTGGCTCGAGCGCCATGCCCACCGTTTCATTGCTCAGCACAAAGTGGCAATCGAGCATGGCATCTTGCAAGCGGCGCCGCGCGCGGTTAATCCAACTCGGAACCGGTCGCCCGCTGAGTTTTGCTAGCTGCATCACTAAGCTATCCATCGCTTCAATGCCCATGCCCATATCGCACGCAATGAGCGGAATATTAAAGCGCTGCTGCAACCAGTTAGCGGTGCCGAGCAGCGACCGACCTAGCACCAAGGTGGCGGCGCTATCGGACATCTGCTCAATCTCCAGCACTGAGGTACCGCCGGTAGAGGTGGGCGAGAAATCGTCATCGCCGAGATGACCATCCAGCGACAGCGATAAGTCCGGCACCAGCACCGCATCCAACTCAAACGCGTCGAGATAGCGCTTCAGCGTGTCAATATCGGCACTGGTCATGCCGACCGAGCAGAGCACATTGAGTTGTTTACGCACCCGCTGCCTACCCGATGGCGGCTGTACCAATTGGCGCACCAGCGAGTCGACGCAAGCGGCGAAACCGGTTTGCATGCTGCCGTTAAAATCTGGCGTGGCCATATTCACAATGCGGGTGGCGGCAAATTCGGGGTGGCGTTGCCGAAAGTCAGCAATCACGCGAAACGTATCGGTGCCCTGCATTTCAGTCAGGCCGGAGGTCATCACGGTAATGATCTGCGGCGCCTCTTTGTGACACAGGGTTTTGAGCGCTTCAAATAAGTTGTCATCACCGCCCATCACTGCCGCGACTTGGTCAATGGCGGTGTTTTGTAGTGGGATTGGCTCACGCAGATGTTGGATCAAGTACACCTTGGCAAACGCGCCACATCCTTGCGAGCCATGCAGCAACGGAATGCAGCGGTTGATGCCAAGGCTGGCCAAGGTTGCACCGGTGGCGGGGCTAGTTTTTAGCGGTTGCGTCACCAACGGGGTGTTCTGTTTACTGATGGTAGCCATGAGTTACTCCTATGCCTTGGGTTATGCGCTGACGTTACTGGTTAACGGTGCCAACTCGCTGTCATCGGCCATTTGGCCACTGTCCCACGGTGTTTTTTCCCATGGTGAATGGCTGCGCACGGCGCCCCAAATCGGGCTGTTAAGCGTGCGAACCAGCTCTTCGGCTAAGGTGATCATCCCTTGGTATCCGGCGTAGGCATGGTGGCGTTCTTGGTTAATATCCAGAAACGGCATTTTGGCTTTGAGCGCGGTGTACATGTTGCGGCCACCAGCAATCATCAAATCGGCGTTGTGTTGACAGCAGGTGCTGATCAATTGTCGCGCACCACCTTCATCCAGCATCAAAGCGTTTTCACCCATGATGTCGATAATGCGTTGTTTGTCAGATTGGGTAGATTTTTTCGTCCCGGTGGCGACCACCTCAATGCCGATCTCTTTTAATGCCGAGACCACCGACCACGATTTCACCCCGCCGGTATAGAGCAACGCCCGCTTGCCTGCCAGTTGCGCCCGAAACGGTTTCAGTGCTTCGCGTACACGGGTTTCTTCACGAGCAATCACTTGCTCGACATGCTCGGTCAGCTTGGCATCATTGAGCAATTTGGCAAAACCACGCAGCGCGGCGGAGGTATCTTCAATGCCGTAAAAGCTGCCCTCGAACCATGGCACGCCCCACTGCTCTTGCAGCCGCCGCGCGACGTTAATTTGCGCCCGCGAGCACACCACCATGGCGGCATCAGCGCGGTGCATGGTTTGAATTTGATGAAATTGGGTATCACCCGCCATGCAGCACAGCACTCGCTGGCCGAGTTCTTCAAATAGCGGTGACACATGCCAGAACTCACCAGCAATGTTGTATTCACCAATCAACACTATGTCGTGCACCTTGCGCGAAGGGTCATGCAGCATCACAGGTTTGGCTGGCGGCTCAGCGGTGCCCACCACGTGTTTAACCATCACACTGCCCGCAATACGGTTACCGAGGTTTTTGTTGCCATAAAAACCGGCGGCATCCACCGGGATCACCGGCTTGTGCCAGCGCTCTGCGGCTAACTTACAAATCGACTCAATGTCATTACCCTCCAATGCTGGCACGCACGTCATATAGACGAATACCGCCGGCGGGTTATGTTCCTCAATCAGCTGTTTAATGGCATGCAGCAAGCGCTTTTCGGCACGTCCCATGATCACATCTTGCTCATTAAGGTCGGTGGTAAACCCCAGACGAAACAAGTTAGCGCCAACGGCGCGTGTGCCGCGATTGTTCCAGCTGTTCCCCGCACAGGCGATGGGGCCGTGCACTATGTGGCCCACATCGGCAATCGGCAGCAAACTGATCTGCGCCCCATCAAAGCTACAACCACCAGCAGTAGCGCCAGGTTTTGGCCGCGCACAGCCGCTTTTACTGCCTTTGTTATGCTCGCACGCAGGCTCGTCCTGCAGTAGGCGGATCTCAGATGGCTTCATGGCTAGCTCCTTGCTGTAGGCGGTGGCAACGATTTCGACCCACCGCGCACGGCTAATCGAAAGTGATACGGTGAAAGTGCAAGGAGAACGCCAAGAGTTAACTCATTGTTTTTACATGATACGTCAACCAAAAAGCCGACATAAAAAAATGGCTTTGTCGGGTTTATGACAAAGCCAAACACTGATGTGAGACAAGGAAGAGTCTCAGGAAGGAAATATGACCAACACACTTGTTATTGGCGGCAAGCAGCGCCCAATCGCTACAGGCGCTTGGCCGATGCACAATACTCAGCTTTACTGGCATCTTTCCTCATGCAGTGGGTAAGGTTCAATCCAAATGTAAGGCGACCACAATGCCTGAGCAATCCTCTGGCGAGAAAGTTAATCCCGCGCAGCTATCTTGCCGTAACTGCATCAAGTGCAGGTCAAAGCTGGCATAACTCAGATAGGGTTCGCGCTCACCCAGATCATCTTCAAAACACAGGGTAAACTTCAGTGATGGGAATTCACTGCGCATGGCAATCAACACCTGTTCGTTGATGACTGGATGAGACGCGATTTGCTCGCCAATCGTAGCGATGCGCTGCGCCGCTACGGATAATGAGGCCGCCGACATAGTGCTCATATTATGCCTCCACCGCTGACAGGGTCATGGGTGTCGCCACACCGAGCAACTTGGCAATCCACGGTGGCGGATTACCGGCAATCACACTGCTTAAACTCTGCATGGCGACGGCGGCTTCTTCCGGTACCGATTTTTTCACTGGATGGATGTTAGCGCGGGTTACGCGTGCCGCCGCAGGGCCGCCAATCGACAAGGTAAACAGCATCTGACAACCTTTGAGCAGCGTCAGCATATGTTCGGCGCGCGCTTCTCCCGATAAGTGACTTGCCACTTGGCGAATATCCACCAACTGATGGGTACTGGCGTTCACTTCATACACCAGTACGCGCAAGCAGGAGCCATAATGGCCGTTGACCATCTCGCCTTGATTGGAGGTAACAGCTACCGTCAGTTTAGGGCTGGGCAATGGTGGCACATCGATAATTTCTGGTGCATCTACCGACACCACCTCGCTGTCCATCAGTATCGCCAACGCTTCATTCACATCTTTACGCGTGGGCGTGTTGGACAGTGAGCTAATCATCAACCGAAATGCCTTCGGCGATAATCCGGCTAACTTGTCCTCTGTTAACGGTTCTCCTAGGTGCTGCACCAGCAAACCTAACAGCGAGATCAGTTCAATATCTGGCAAGCTGCGGCTAGCCAGTGCGACACGCAGTGCCGCTTCGTCGGAAATAAATCGTGACATTGCCCGCTCCTCCTTACGCTGCCTGTAGCCGTTTGGCTCGGACAGTTATCGGCAATTTGGGCCGAGATGGCATGGGATCGATGTAATAGATCGCCCCGCTCACTAGGTGTACTTCGCCACCCCAGCGTTGTTCTTCGTCAAACTCAAAGTGGGTAATGGCCTCTTCCAAATCTTTCTTGGGCAGATAGAGGCACAGTTCCCCCTGCTCGTTGTACTGAATCATTACGTTTGCCATGGTGATTCCTTGGGTTATGGCGCAAGGCGCATTGCCGCTGGCGAACTCATCCGCCGACACCGCACTACGCCGTGCTTAGGTCATTGCCTCTAAGCAACCCGCAGGCAGCAATTACGCACTGCCTGCGGTAACGGCTTAGCGCACAAGGTCAAAGGCGTAATCTGTTTTGCCTAAGGCCATGGTTTCACGATCCAGCTTGGCCAGTACTTCATTCACCAAGGTGGTGAGCACATACATGGCGCCTTCGTAGCCCAAAGTGGCGCTGCGATGCAGGTGGTGACGGTCAAAGATTGGGAAGCCAATGCGTACCAAGGGTACTTCAAACTCTTCACCTTTTGCCTTGGTGTCACGCTGAATAAATTTGCCGTAAGAATTACCGATCATTAGATCCGGTTTCTCGGTAAACATCAGCGAGCGGAAGTGCCACAAGTCATGCCCCACCAACACTTGCGCATTTTCACCGTATGGCGTTTCCGCCAGTTGGGCTTCCATCTTTTTGCGCCAGCGTTTGCTGCCGTTGTGGCACAGCACGTGTTTGATTTCGCAACCAAGTTCGGTCAACAGTTTGCACATACCACTGAGGTAATCTGGGTCACCAAAAATCGAGATAGTGACGCCATGTAACCAAGTGTGCGAGTCAGTCATCATGTCGACTAAGCGGCCACGCTCTTTGGTGATAGATTCTGGGATAGGTTTGCCGGTCAACTCAGACACTTTCATCACAAAATCATCGGTCCATTCCAAGCCCATGGGAATGTTGAGTTTGGGCACGTCTTGGTGCCAAATCTCTTGGACAAATTTGGTTGATTTAGTCAGTTGATCGGGTTGCAGCATGATAGTGGTAATGGCGTTCGGCGCATCTTTCACCTCAGCCACTGGCGTACCACCTGAGTACATACGATATTCACCGTCCGCTGGCGTATCCAACACTTCGGAAGTATCACACAGGAAGGAATAGTCAACATCCATCTCTTTGAGCATGCGTTGGATAACACGATAGTTGCCAAGGTAGGTTTCAAAGCCAGGCACAATGTTAATTTTGCCATTGCTGCCCACTTGCTTACCTTCCATCTCGTTGATGGTGAAATAGCGCAGAATACCTTCAAACATGTTGTCCCAACCAGTTACGTGGCTGCCCACGAAACTTGGTGTGTGCGCAAATGGCGTCGGCACACTTTCTGGCAGATGCCCTTCTTTTTTAGCGTTACCGATAAAGGCGTTTAAGTCGTCACCGATAACTTCTGCCATGCAGGTGGTTGAAACGGCAATCACTTCCGGCTTGTAGAGTGCGTAGGCGTTTTCGAGGCCAGCAAACATGTTCTTTTGGCCACCGAACACTGCGGCATCTTCAGTCATTGAGTCTGACACGCAGGCAACAGGCTCTTTGAAGTGACGGTTAAAATAGGTTCTGAAATAAGCCACGCACCCTTGTGAACCATGCACATACGGCAAGGTTTTTTCAAAGCCCAGCGCGCACAGCACTGCGCCTAACGGCTGACAGGCTTTGGCGGGGTCAATGGTGACGTGCTTACGGTTAAAGTTAATCTCTTGGTATTCTTTCGTTGTTGTCCAGTCAAAGACCTCTTTGACTTTGGCATCTTCCACGGCTTCTTCAAAAGTCGCGTGTTTGCTAGCCAACAGCTCCTGATATTCTGGTTGCTTAAATAACGCGTAACCAGTTTTGATTTGCTCGACTTTTTGCGTCATGACTATTCTCCTACCGTGCCACTAATCCGTGAACTCCGGCGCGGGTTATCTACCGTTCTACTACGGCCTTGCTGCAATGGCATCAGGCGGTTTTAGCCAGATCTGCGGCGGCCGTTTTGCTCCATGGTGCCTTCATGTTTTTCCAACATGGGTTGTTCATGGTCAGATCCATATCGCGGGCAAAGATGGCGAAACCATCGACACCGTGGTACGGGCCTGAGTAATCCCAGCTGTGCATTTGGCGGAATGGAAAGCCCATTTTTTGGAACACATACTTCTCTTTCACACCGGAGCCGACCAAGTCTGGTTTAAGTTTTTTCACAAACTCTTCCAACTCATAAGCGCTGGCGTCATCGAACAGCAAAGTGGCGTCTTTCACTTCGGGCGTGGTTTTGACATAGTCATCGTTATGGGCGAACTCATAACCCGCACCGCAAATTTCCATGCCCAAATCTTCGTAGGCACCGATGATGTGACGCGGGCGTAAGCCGCCGACATACAACATCACTGACTTGCCTTCTAAGCGTGGACGATACTTAGCAATCACTTGATCCCACTGTTCGCGGTAACGTTTGATCACCTCTTCGGTTTGCGCCTTGATCTTGTCATCAAAGAAGCCAGCAATTTTGCGCATTGACTCTTCAATTTTGGTTGGGCCAAACAGGTTGTATTCCACCCAAGGTATACCGTTCTTCTCTTCCATGTAGCGCACGATATAGTTCATCGAACGATAGCAGTGCACGAGGTTGAGCTTCACTTTCGGCGTGTTTTCCATCTCGGCTAAGGTGCCGTCACCAGACCATTGCGCCACCACGCGTAGCCCCATGTCTTCGAGAATGATGCGGGAAGACCAAGCATCACCACCGATGTTGTAGTCACCAATAATGGCAACGTCATACTCTGTGGCTTCAAACGCTTTGCCTTCATTTGGCGCCAGTACATGGTCACGAATGGTGTCGTTAGCAATGTGGTGGCCGAGTGATTGCGATACCCCACGGAAGCCTTCACAACGCACTGGCACAATGGTTTTACCCAGCTCCGCGCCTTTTTTCTTGGCAACCGCTTCAATGTCGTCACCAATCAAACCGACCGGGCATTCCGATTGAATCGACAAGCCTTTAGTCAGTGGGAACAGTTGCTCCAACTCATCAATCGCCGCTTCCAATTTCTTGTCACCGCCGAACACGATGTCGCGTTCTTGGAAGTCAGTAGTGATGTTCATGGTGCCAAACGCGTTCACGCCAGTCATACCGGTGTAATAGTTACGACGTCCGGCTCGTGAGTATTGGCCGCAGCCGATGGGACCATGCGAGATATGGATCATATCTTTCACTGGGCCCCACACTACCCCTTTAGACCCAGCGTAAGCACAACCACGAATGGTCATCACCCCCGGCTGAGATTTACGGTTGGAGGTAATACATTTGCTGCCCGCATTGGCTTGGTCATTCACCGCCAAGTGCTTAGCACGGTCTTTACGCGCCGCCGCCGGATAAACTTCCAGCACCTCATCAATCAAGGCCTGGGTTTGCTCTTTAGTCATCTCCATCGCATGTTCCTCTTGGATATATGCTTGAATAAGATTGCCGCGCAGCGCTTACGCCAATTCAGCAGCGGTCTTACCGATGATTGTTTCGTCTTCTACGTCCATGATGCCGAATTCCATCAACAGGTCTTCCAGCTCATCCATGGTGCAAGGCTCTGGCACAACAAACATTTTGTTGTCGATGATCTTTTGCGCCAGCGCGCGATACTCGTCAGCTTGCTTACAAGCTGGGTCGTATTCGATCACTGTCATGCGTCGGATTTCAGCACGTTGCACAATGTTGTCGCGTGGTACGAAGTGGATCATCTGCGTGCCGATTTGGGCCGCCAGTGCCATGATCAACTCGTCTTCGCGGTCAGTGTTACGTGAGTTACAGATAAGACCCGCCAAACGCACGCTACCGGACGCTGCGTATTTACAGATCCCTTTAGAGATGTTGTTGGCCGCATACATCGCCATCATTTCGCCAGAGCAAACGATGTAGATTTCTTGTGCTTTGTTTTCACGAATTGGCATCGCGAAGCCACCGCACACCACGTCACCCAGCACGTCGTAGAACACAAAGTCGAGGTCGTCTTCATAAGCGCCTTCTTCTTCCAAGAAGTTGATCGCAGTGATAACCCCACGGCCCGCACAACCTACGCCTGGCTCTGGACCACCTGACTCAACACAACGCACATCGCCATAACCGACTTTAAGCACGTCTTCTAGTTCGATATCTTCCACAGAGCCCTGCTCAGCCGCAGTTTCCATGATGGTGTTTTGCGCTTTGGAGTGCAGGATCAAACGGGTGGAGTCTGCTTTTGGGTCACAACCGATGATCATCACTTTCTTACCAGCTTCAGCGAGTGCCGCGACCAAGTTTTGCGTCGTGGTCGACTTGCCGATGCCGCCCTTGCCGTAAATCGCACATTGACGAATTGCCATAATGAGTCCCTCCCTCGGGCTTGTTGACTAACACAATTCGAATGGGTGGCTGCGAAAAACGCGCCAAGGGTAGGTGGAAATTGCATCAATATGTTTTTATTGAGTATTTTCTATTGTCGTATGACTGACAATGCGGAGGAACGCAGACAAACGCCGAGTGGTTTGTCGTGTTTTCAACAAGTTTGTAGGTCTGCTGTTGCGGCAGACGTGGCGCAGTTGTGGGTGGATGACTAATGTCATCCTGCGCTGCGCGCAGTGGTGTTTGGAGGTTGGGTTATTCCACGTTGCACTGATGGCGCCTGATGGCTTTGACTTAGTTAATCACCTGCGGTGGGCGCATGCACAGATGATCCAGTGACACGCTGTGAACCCATCCATGGGCGCTCGGCCTCGCCTTCCATGGCTCGGACGGTCACTGGTTCATCTGTGCTGGTAATTCTCGGAGTTCGTCTGTTACTGACGACATTGCATGTAGCGTGATTTATCGCTGCGCGATTGCAACCTGCGGTTGCTAAGGTCGTGAGCTTTCGCGCTCACACCACGAGACAAGGGGACTGGACGGCCTCGAATGACGTCCATGTCTAATTGCCAGCTCGCCTTCCTTGGCTCGCGCTCATAAGCACACTCATCGTCGATGAGTATTCGCCCTTATCAACCCCGACGACGCCCCACGTCGCGAAACACTACGGCGCTTCTGGTTTGTCATCTGCGCAAATCGCTCATTCCTTACTATCGCTTCGAGGTATCGACGTACAGGATGTACTAATGCCGTGGAGCACAGGGACGTGCGAGAACGGCGAATATCTCGATTGCTTGATGCCTGCCCAACGCACCTACGCCGCGCCAAGGGGAATTGGTGTTGCTTGTAATTTCAGTATGTTATCTGAGGTTAATTTGGTGGATGTCCCCATTTTTGCCACTTTGAGCCCGTATGGCAGAACGGCCACTATGTTCATCAGCAAACACCCAGTCAAACAAGCCTCATCTATCGAGGTTATGTAGGTACACTGACCATTAACTATATTGAGTGAGCCCCCCAAGGTGACTCAGGATTTAGCTAACAGCGGCCAAATGACAAATTGCTCGCTACACGCTGGATATGGCGGCGATAGCTGCTTAGAACAGACATAAGCATGGCAGCCTTGGCTAACGCTTAAAGGCTATGGGTTACACAGCCCCGCAGTGCATACAAGGAACTTATTCGTACAGCCGCCCCCTAACCTGAGATATCTGATATCTGCTAGCTTGTATGAACGAAAACAGGCTACGAAAAGTAGCCTGTTTATACGAGTTCGAATAAGAAAATACCTTAGCTGAAATCCCCATCCACTAACCACTGTGGGATATAGTCCGTTTCAAAGTCGAGCTGCCAGCCGTTGCGGGCTTTGGCGATGGCGGCAAGCGCAGTAAGCGCTAACGATATCCAGCCAGCGCAGTCATATTTGTCCCCATTCCAAAATTTCTTATGCAGCTTTACCGCTTCTTTAACCACCTGATTAAATTCCGCTTCGGCATCGGGGGTGAAGATACAACGGATAACCGGTAATAGCGGGATAAATAAGTGATTGGTTCGTTTTTCCCGCGCCTTGCCGCCTTTTATCTCAGCAGTCAGTGCCACTTTTAAGCGTTCGGCCATATTAGCATCTTGTTGAAACAAGCCTTGCAGCACCGCGACTAAGGCCAAATCAAACGGGCTACTAGGAACATTGGCCATGGCAAAATGTTTAGGTTGTACTTTTTGCAAACTATTAATGGCGTCGATATCGCGCAGTACAATGGCGGTATAGTAGGTTTTCCACCAAGCGTTACTGTCGGTGTAGTCACCTTTGTAACGGCCAGTCAGCGTTATCTGCTGGCCATTAATGCTGACCTCAAAGGTCTCACCATGTCGCACATGTTGAGCAAAATGGGCGACTCCAAACTCTCTCGCAAGCTTTAGATAGCGTAAGGTGGTGGCCTTGGGGCAATCAGCGATTATTGAATTAGACACCGCATTTAATGATTCAGTAATGTATAAGCCCATCACACTACCACCATTATTCCGACGCATATTGTCATATAGACCATCATCATCGGAGAGAAGCCCCTCAAATGTTTCTAACGCTTCAAGCGGTATGAACCTATGTGAGTCAAAGTCAATGTGGCGCTTAATCATGGGGGATATCCTGTTTCTTTTCAATGTCGTATTTGTTGCTCATTTCTGAGAGGGAAACCGATGGTTTAAGTGGGCCATTATCATTCAATGGTTGTTTAGCGACAATTGTTTTAATTTTACTGCCCGTTATATCATCCACAGCAGCCTTGATTTTAGTAACTGTATTGTTCAAATTCTTAACTTGCTTTTCAAAGGCAAAATATGAGGACAGGCATCATTTTTTAACACTAAGTGATAGTGGTTATTCATCACCGCATAGGCACAAATATCGATACAAAAAATAGCCGAAAGCTGGCGGATTTTAGTGGCAATCCACTCTCGGCGATGCTCGTAACTACGGCCAGTTAAGGCATCTTCACCACACAGAAAAGCGCGGCGTACACAACGGTTAATGACGTGGTAATAAGGGGTTGATTCAACATCAATCAAACGGCGGCGGGCAACGGTCATAACAACACTCCTTGTTGTACAAGTTCACTCCATGTGAAGGTTCAGCCTAAATAAGTGTTCCTAATTGTACTGCACCCTGCTGAAAGCCTTATTTGGCTTGGGTTTATACGCATACACTCGCAAAGCCCTGTACTACAAGGCTCCTTGCTAAATGATGCTAAACTAAGCACGATGATAACTAATGAGGCCAGTGGCCTACATTTAGGAACAGCTCTACGCAAATTGATGGGTGCTGAGATGGTCACCTCGGGCACCTACCAATTTAGTTCTGAAGCGATAACAACGTGCGACCTTCGGCTTTACCTTATCTGCATGGCTTTACTCTAAGGGCATTTACACTACGCATGTTGCATTCAGCACACAAGCCACATACAGTAGCGACTGCAACATAAATAACAATTATTCAACATCGGAGATTTACCTATGATCATTGAGTGGTTTAGCTGGGGGTCCCCTGTCGGTATTGGCATTTTTATCGCTTGCATTGGGATTTTCTTTTGGGGCATGTTTACTGGCGTTGCCCGTTTGCAAAAATCAAAATTGGCTGCTGAAGCAGAAAAGTAATCAGTGAGTTCAACTATTGCATACCGCAGGCTGATAACGAGTGATTATTCGCCTTCAATGTTTTTCTGGCGATAGTTCGAACTGACTAACTAAAAACTAAGCAACACATGACAACCCCTTATTTCCTCAAACAAGAAAAATTAGGACATACCAATTTAATCCGGCTAACACCCTTAATCTACAGGCAACGCCGATTCCCCTTCAGCGCTGCGTAGGGGCATTGGGCAGATAGCGAACAATCGAGTCATTTGCTGTTTAATAGCCAAGAACAACATTTAATTGGCAGGAGTGCGCCGAGAATTCCCAGCACATGCGGACTTGTGGCCGTCGCCAGCAAGGCGAATATCGCAATAGCGATGTGCTCATGAGCGCGAGCCACGGATGGCGAGCTGGCAAATTACATGGATGTAATTTGCTGGCGTCGAGCTTACTCGGATGTACTTGCAGCGTGCCACAAGGATGTGTGTGCATAAGGCCGTTCTCGGACGTCCTGTCCTCCACGACATTAGTGCATCCATGCACGTCCCCGCTGCAGGCGATTTGGTGCATCAGCGCTGACAGGTTGATAAGTTGCCACATGCAATCACCGCAACTGCAAGCAACACCAACAACACAAAGCGCGAAACCGCTTCGCGCCTCCAAACGGCCTAAGGGGCGCTAACGATCTGCATACGATTGGAACGTTGTTTAAAGCAGTTGCTGACAACGGCCTTCATCTCCTCGGGCATATGCGAATCATGGATAACTGACAGTACCTTATCAGCCTCTTTCGGCAAATCTCGCTGAATAATAGTTAAAGCGAATTTCTCACTTAAACCTAGGCCTTTGGCAAACAGTAAAAAGTCGATCCCAAGGTATTCACCATAGGCAGTTTCAAACCCTGGCGCCAGTTGCTGCTCACCTTCTTCGATGGCTAAAAGTGGCAAAGCAAGGTAACCAGAAGCAAAGTATGCGGAATATGGCGCAACACTGACAAAATCATAAACGGGAGCGAGTCTATTGGGCGCAACAATGCCGAAATTGCGCAGGTGTAAATCGTTATTACCCAGTAGATATGCGTAGGCCACCCGACGAAAAAAATCACGTATATCGGCCAAGGTTTTTAATACATTTTGGTCTTTTAAAAATCGGCCAATGGTCTCATAGCTAACCATCTGCTTACCCGCATCAATTCGGCCATATTTTTCGGCAATATTCATTGCCCCATCTAACTGCTCTTGATGTATTTTGCTGCCATCTGCGGCACGATCAAATCGCTTGATGACAAACGCATACTCAGTCGCTTTGCCCGGTTCAGACGCAAACTGCAACATGCCAAACGGCGGTATCTCAAACTTAAGTTGTTTCATCACCGACATAATGCAGTGCTCGTTTTCTGCTAGATAAGGAAATTCGGGGGGGGAGGGCTTAAGTATGAATGCGCCTTGGCTGTCGATAATGTCAAAGTGTCGTTTAGCGCTATCAAGTGTTAACTGTAATTTGGGTTGCGCGCCAGAAATGCTCATGCCTTTCTGTTTCGCCGGTTTTTGTTGTACAAATTCGGCAGCGGTGAACGGCAGTTCAAAACTAATATTAGCTGACCCAGCCAACGCTTTCATCCCCGC
This sequence comes from Shewanella sp., assembly GCF_048265805.1. GTDB lineage: Bacteria > Pseudomonadota > Gammaproteobacteria > Enterobacterales > Shewanellaceae > Shewanella. The sequence goes on from NZ_JBLXAT010000029.1 coordinate 14,704, forward strand.
TTTGGAGAAACCAGTTTCTTGCTCTGCGGGAGTCTGCAACGCTTGCAGCGTAATGCGACAGTTAGACATATCTATCAGTACCCTTTTATTTCGATTGCACCCAAAAGGTTATCCCCGTTTTCCATCAATATGCCCAGCAAGTCTTTTTCATCAATTTTTTGTTGGTTGCTATACACCCGTCGCAGCCATCCTTCTGGAGCTAACGATGAAAAATAGGGATGCAGTACACCTTGTGATACATAGGGTTCAGCTCTAACTGGCAAGCTGAGAGAAATGCGGGGACCAGCGTAGTCGGCAAGATACTGAAATGAATACTGATCGTCCTGCTGGGTAAGATCTCCCGCATGAACACCATGCAGCAACACCATCACTTTGCGATACATAGTTTGCCCCCTAGCGCCTCGACAACCGTTAGCACGGTGGCGATGGATGTTCCCTTGGGATCATCAAGGATACGGGTAATCGTGCCTCTTGAAGCATCTGACTGTAGCGCAAGATCTGACACATCTATCCGCTCTTTAATGCGGAACTCTGCCAACAATTTGCCAAGCTCCAATGTATTGGAAATCTCGTAGAGCGATTGGTACTTATGTTGATCAATGGAGCGGTTTAGCTCTCGCTTCATTTCGTCCAACTGCTTCACGGAATCAAGCAACTGGCGCTGTAATTTTTCAATATTCTCTAATGTGTCGTTATTCATGCAGCCCCCCAACACTCTACTTACTTATCACTGCTTGATGAATTGCGAGGTACCGAACCAGCACTAACTCGCCATAGCTGAGATAATCACTCGTCATATCAAGGTACTCATATGCACAATAAACTGAACATAAATAAATTTAACAATATAAACGTTCAATATTATAGATACACAACCTTTATCCATCAATATTTAAAACAAATTGATAAATATTTATTTATTTGTTTAAAATTATGACAAATCAACCTAAAACCCAATGATAACATCAAAATTATGTACACATATGATGTAAACCATCTACTTAGCACAAAATTATGAACAAAAAGCTATAAATAGCGACAGCGTTGATTTAATCCAGCTAACACACGGAATTTGCAGATAACACCGATTTCCCTTCGACACAGCGCAGGTGCGTTGGGCAGACAAGAACAATCGAGACATTCGCCGTTTAATGAGTAAGAACGACTCTGAAATGGCAGGAGTACGCCGAGAATACCCAGCACAGATGAACCAGTGACCGTCCGAGGCATGACAGTTTTCACACGTCCATGTGCTTCACGGCATTAGTACATCCTGTACGTCGATGCCGAGGCCGAGCGCCCAGCACCCATGGATGGGTTCACAGCATGTCACTGGAGCATCTGTGCATAAGGGGCGTTCTCGGACGTCCTGTCCTTCACGCCATTAGTGCATCCATGCACGTCCCCGCTGCAAGCGATTTAGCACATCAAATGATGCAAGCAACACTTTGCGATACCGATGAAAGTGCCAACGTTCAAGCAGCATAAATTCCCCTTCGGCGCTGCGTAGGGGCGTTGGGCAGATATCAAGCAATCGAGGCATTCACCGTTTAATAGGTAAGAACAACATATAAGTCGGCGGGTGTACTCCGTGAATTCCAAGCACAAATGAACCAGTGACCGTCCGAGGCAGGACGCCGAGGATCGAGCGCCCATGGAGGGTTCACAGCGTGTCACTGGATCATCTGTGCATGTGCCCGCTGCAGGCGATTTAGCGCGAAGAGTTCGCAAACCACTCGTCAGTCAGCTGACAAAATACGGAAACTGCCAGCAACATTCGCAAACGCAGTTTGCGACAAAAGCGCGCCCCCGTTTCGCGCATCCAAACAGCCTAATCCTCTGGACCCGCTAGGGTAAAAATCAAATTCTTGCGCATATCCTTCAGCACCACGCCTTTTTTGAGCATCGCAGCACTTAATCGCTTCTGCCACGCCAGTAATTCTGGCTCGGCTGCCGCTAACGCGGTTTCGTTTTCAAACTGAAACCGCAACAGTAATGAACTGGGAAACAACTGGTATTCCACGTTAAACCAACATTGCAGCATACCGGGGAGTTCAGCGCGGGCTTGTGCTTCAAGCGCGTCAGCAACGCTCATCACAATGGCTTGCTGTTTGAGTTGTACTTTGGAAAACTTTTTCATGGTTGCGGCCTATGAGTTGGAAGGCAAAACAGCGCGGCGAGCCGCGAGAGTGGGCATTCTACTGAGATATTTCTTGGTGTCACAAACAAATGCCATCTGCCAACAAAAAGGCCGTTTGCTAACGCATAACGGCCTAGGGCTAACAGCTAAGTGATATCACTTGTTCAACTGTGCTTTGGCCGCTTCCACTTTAGAGAAATCTAAGCCCAGCTCTTCTACGGCTTCTTTGATCAGCGCAGGGTTTTGCATCACCTGCCCCATCAACAGTTGCAGTTTTTCTGGGGGCAGACCCAATTGGCCGATGGTCGCCATCGCCGCCAACGGGTTTTGGGTCAAGGTTTGAAACAACTCGCTAATTTGCTCGTTGCTAATATTGTTCTCTTTTAACAGCGCAATAATTGGGTTCACAGCATCACCTTTGGCACGCATTTAACGAAATGAGCCACAGTTTAGCATTCCACTCCACGTAGGTGTAGCCACGTATCACATTGAAGGCTAGGAGCTGCTGATCGTTTTTTTCGGCGGGCAGTGACTCCACCTACGCCGAAAAAGGCCGCCTTGACATCAGTTAGCCGATGTATTTTGGCCGATGAAAGCCAGCGTGTTGCATGCAGGTATGACTTACCTTGAAGCGCTGATGTTCCAACGTATTTCACGCAGCAAATTACCGGAATATCAGCAGGCGTTGATTGAACGGTTACAACAGAAATAGGATAAACAGTTGCGGGTTTCGAGATTCGAGTCGCGGGTTGTGAGAGATTATTTCGAGTCGCGAGATTCGAGCGACAGCTCGCGGGATTGAGCCTTTAGCTCGCAAGGCGCCAATCAAAACTCGCCGCTGTTTTTGCTTTTAGCATTTGACTTTTAGCTCGTAACGCGCCACTCGCGACAGCCTTATCTTTCCGCCCGCTACTCGCCTCTCAAAACTCACCACTGCTCTTGCTTTTAGCTTTTGACTTTTAGCTCGCAACGCGCCACTCGAAACTCGCCGCTGTTTTACATAAACACAAACACAGCAGGCAGCACGATGCCCGCAATCACCAACACTGAACGTTTGCGCCACGGACTGTGCTTACCTTTGACCATAAACAGTGCCGACAGCGACAGAAACAGTAACATCGCCGCATACAGATCGGAGAAGATCACCCACGTGCTGTGGCCTTCATTGAGGTGCAATTTATTAAACGCTTGCAGCACATAACGCGGTTTAATCAGCTCAGCGCTTAGCACGCTGCGCTCCGTATCGAGCGTGAGATTGCTGCCGTTTTGCAAAAACAGCTTAAATTCATGCGCTGAACTCCAATAGCTGGTCTTTTTTGGCAAATTGACATCGGCCGCTTGTAGCATCTGCTGCTCTAACTGGCTATCACTCAACTGCTGCCATGCCTGTGCGGGCAACTGTTGCTGTGATTGCAACACCTGATAGTTGGGGTTCCAATCGCGAATATGATTAACCGCAATGCCAGAGACGGCAAACACAATGGTCAGCCCCACGCAAAAATACCCAATATCGCGATGTAATGAACGGTTGAACTTAAACCAATTAACACCTAACCATTTACCTGCCGAGCTATTCAAAGATCTTCACTCCGCTCGGCGCCAGCTGGTAAAAATTGACCGGCTCAGTCACGCTAGCCACATCAAAATCTTTGCCCTGCTTTTTCGCTTCATCGGCAAGATAGGCGCGGCTTTGTTCCAAACTCAGTGGCACCGCACTCAGCTTACCGGTGACAATCGCTTCACTACCGCGCGCGCTCATGGGGAATACCATGTCACCGTCACGCACTTTGATAAACAGCTCTTGAAAGCGTTGGTCTGATTTTACCGTCATCCAGCAGCCGCGTTTTTCACACACATTGGTGACCACGCCTTTGATAGTGACTTGTTTGCCTACATAGTCGTTCGGTGTGGCTAAAATGGTCGATACCGCCGTGAGCTTATCGGCCTCAACGGCCGTGCCAAAGGTGAGCGGTTCAGCATTGACTGAAACGACGCTAGCAGCGGTAAACGCCAGCACCCATAGGATTTTAGTGAACATAGAAAGTTCCTCGCATTGCGGACAAGAGGCAAACTAGGGGCTGTTTATCTTTAGTGTTTAATTTTTGTTCAAATTGAACGCGTTATGAACGAGGCGAGACCTGCGACGCTTAGTCAACTAAACAAGCTGGACGCAACAAAGTTCAGCAGGCGTTTCAATGAACCCTTCGGGCAGCGACAGCGCGCAATTTATTCAGCGTTAGGCGCTGTTGGTGGAGAATAATACACGGCACATCATCTGCCTTGCCTAAATCACGCGCTGCCTGCTGCAAAAACAACCAGCAAAGATAAACAGCCCCTATGGTTATAACAAAAATAGCGTCAAGTAACCCTATTTTTTATCGGTATATCGGCAAGCAACAACGGCAGAAAACGAGGATAAACAGCTTGGCCGCATTAGCTGAGTAGACTTATCAGCTAATGCGACAACCAGCAAAACTACACGCCAAAGCGGGTCGCTTCAAAGCTATTGAGGAAACGGTGGATCAGATAAATCACCACTAGCGAGGCAACGATAGCACCAAGAATACTGCTGATACGGTACATCGCGCTAAACACCATGTCGCCGTTGGGCGATAGGTACTGACCGAACAGAATCCCCAGCGTGGTCATCGAACCAAAGCCGATGCCAGAACCGGAGCGTTCTTTCACATGCACTTGGGCACACAGCATTAGGCAGATCCAGAACAGCGGCAGTAGGAACAGTAAGATCTCGGCCCAATCGTACAGTAAGATTTGCACCGCCAGCCCCATGCACACGCCAACAATGGTGCCGTAGGCGCGTTTACGGGCATACCCCAAGGCACCGTTCCAATGCATAGGAAACAGCAGCAATAACGATGTGGCTTGAGCCGATAACGAGTCTTGCAGATCAAACATCTGAAATACGACGAACGATATGGTGGCCATGCTGGCGCCAAGTAGCGCTTCGTGGCGCTGTCGGTGTGGCAGTTTCTCTTGCGCAGGCGGAGCCTGACGCGGTTCCACATCGGGGATCAACCACTTCATCAAGTAGGCGATACCTACAGAAGTGAAGGACGCCATGATGTTGAGCAGGATAAGGTCGTTCACATTGGTGCTGGGATAGCTAGCAAAGTGCAGCATGATGCTCAGGCTAATCACACTGTTGGCGCCATATAAAAACAGCGAGCCTTTTGACATGCTGGCAAAGCAATGCAAAAACAGTACAAACGCTAGCAATGACATGGCAATTGGATGTGTGCCCCAGATGCCGCCAATCAAACCAACCGCGATCCCACAGATGCAGTTAGCCGCAATCAATTGTCTGGCAGCATGGCCGTTCATCACTGGTACCAGCCCAAGCAGCAACATGGGCGTAACGACAAAGAACACGCCGTTATCCCAGTTCATCACCTTACAGAGGGCAAAGCCCAAGGTAGCGCCGGTGGCGATGCGTAAACATTGACGTAAGTCGTTAGCGGTTAACGACATATGAGGTAAAAACATAACAGCCTTTAGTAGATGTAGTGCAGCAGGGCGATAAATTTGATTTGGCCTTTGGCAAACCAACTCATGACGCCTGATTCTGGCGCTAACTGAACGGTGGCGCGCGCACCGGCGGCCAGTTCGTGGTCAACCCGCCCATCCAACTTAAAATGCAGTCGCAAACGTTGTGCATCACGCACCCAACGGTTGGATTGCTCTGGTGAGGCAAGTGAACCATCGGCGGTAAATTGTCCGGCACTCACCCCGGCATCAACACTGCTGACTGCTGCGGCATACAACTTGCCTGGGTTACCATCAAAGGTGACATAAGCGCGATAACCTGAAGTCACATTGCGGATAGTTTTTTCACGGAAATCGGCAATCACGTCTAGCTTGTCAGACACCAATGCCATCACTGGAGCATTGCTCGCGAGCACACTGCCTTGCTGCAACTGCAAGTTACTGACAATGCCGTCTTCATCGGCTTTCACTTGGGTGTAAGACAGATTGAGTTTGGCTTGATCCAGTTGGTTTTTGGCAAGGCGCATGCGCAGGTTGTCATCGCCAATATTGCCGCGCGACACCTCTAAACGGCGCAGTGTGGCTCTGGCGGCATCAAGTGTGGCTTGGGCGGTTTTTACCTCGGTATCGCTTTGTTCTTCACTCTGGCGAGACACGCTGTTATCGGCCACCAATGCATGTAACCGTTTAGCTTCGCGTTGCGCTTGCTCCAAATCGGCTTCATCGGCAACCACTGTGGCTTTGGCCGCAGCAATTTGGGCATCTAACTCGGCGTTGTCTTGCAGTGCTTGTTCAAGGTTGAGCTGCGCTTGCTCCAATGCCAACTGATATGGTGCCGGATCAATCTCAAATAACAGCTGACCTTGAGTTACGTGCTGGTTATTCGTCACCACGACTCGAGTCACCTTGCCTGACACTTGGGGGGCAACTTTGGTGACTAAGCGCGTCGCCATGGCCTGCGGCGTCAACGGCGCGGTCATGTCGGCAAAAATGAAATAGCCAAACAGCAAAACAAACCCACAGATAGCGAATTTAATGATGCGGGCAAATTGTTGATCAGGTGTCATGTTGAAAACAACGCTCCTTAGTCTTCTAATACTTTGAATTGGTGTAGCTTTTGCTGGGCAGATGCAGTGATTTTATCCAGCACGGTTTCAAAAACCTGTAGTTGTTCTGCGGTGATATCCCGCAGTAATTCGGCACGAACAGCCACAATCTTGGATTCTAGCTGGGTGATTAACTGCTTGCCTGCCTCGGTGAGATAAACAATACGTGCGCGTTTGTCGGTCTCACTGTTCACCCGTTTGATTAAGTCCTGCTCTTCGAGCTGGCCTAAGGTGCGCATCAAGGAGGGAAGCTCAATCTCTAGCGATTCAGCTAAATGCTTTTGGCTGATAGCGTCGCCCATGCGTCGTAGTTTCCACAACGCGGTCCAACGCGGATGCGTGAGTCCTAGCGGTGCTAGTTCAGCATCGGCAACCATGCGCCATAAGCGTTGGCAGCGGCCAAGATGTTCAGCTAATGAATGTTCGCGCAAGTGCTCTTTGTCGTCGGCCATGACGTTCTCCACTTACTTAGCAAGCGAAGCATTATATTTATTTAGCCTGCTAAGTAAATGGTAAATTAAAAAAATCTAAAAAAGATCTACATCACACTTTTGCGACATAAATGGCAGTCAGTGAGCGCGATGATTCAGAAATGACTGATATAGCTGAGGATAAAGTGTAGCGGACTGGGTTGATAGTGAATGAGCGTAGCAACCCACAGTGGTTGCTACTTGAAGGGGACGATAACGAGCAACTAAGGGCAAGCGTTGTGCTGCTGTTCCCACGTGAAATAGGCTTGCAGCGCTCGCACACGGTTTTGATACTCGGTGATCTGCGTAGCTACGTACTCTGGAAACTGATGTGGCATTGATGGATGTAGCAAGTGTTGCAACGTATGCTGCGCCACGCGGTACATCACCTCCAGATCATCGGTAAAGGCCGCAATGGTGTAAAACGCCTTGCCATCTGGCGAATACAAGCGACCGTCTTGCACCTGCCAATGGCAATACTGCTGCATAAACGGCACAAACTGCTGCCAACGTTGCTGGCAGCGACGGGGGTTGGCCTCAAGTAAGGTATCGGCCAGTTGTGGCTCAGCATTGAAACGACGCAATAACGCCGCGCGTTCAGGTAAACCGCGGATGTCACATACTTGCGCCAATATCTCTACATAGTCAGCCTCTAGAAGCTGCACATAAGGCGGATCATACAGCGAACAACTGATTTCGACATAGCCTGCCGCAATGTCATACTCATCCTGTTCATCTTCAGTGACTTCACAGGCATAGTAGGAACCAGTGTAATCCACACCGCAACCTTGACGCCGCAAGGTATGGGTCACAAACCGCTCCAAATGGGCATAGCTTTGCATGAAGCGATAACGCCTGTCGATATTCAGGCAGTGCCGGCTCGATAGTGTAACTATCGGGAAATTCCTTTTTCTTCAATACTTTCATAACGTATTAGCGCTAACCTTGGTGCGCAAAGTGTACCACAGCAACAGCGGTTAGCGGCCGCACCAGACATAAAAAGCCCGCAACATGCGGGCTCAGTGATGTGGTGCAGCTTACGCCGTCTGCGCTGGTGGGCGAACCCCCAAGGTGTGACAAATGGCGTAGGTCAGTTCGGCACGGTTCAGGGTATAGAAGTGGAAGTCCTTCACCCCTTCACGGCTGAGCACTTTGACCATATCAATAGCCACGTTAGCCCCCACCAGTGAACGCGTACCTGGGTCATCATCCAAGCCTTCAAACTGGCGATGCAACCAACGGGGTAACGATACGTTGGTCATACCGGCAAAGCGCTTGAGTTGCTTAAAGTTAGTCACGGGTAAAATGCCGGGCACGATCTCAACATCAATACCTGCCGCCACACAGCGGTCGCGGAAACGCAGGTAAGATTCAATGTCAAAGAAAAACTGGGTAATGGCGCGGTTGGCACCCGCATCAATTTTGCGTTTTAAGTGGATCAAATCCGCTTGCGCATTCGCGGCATCTGGATGTACTTCTGGATAGGCTGCTACCGAGATATCAAAGTCCGCCACGCTTTTCAGCAACCGCACTAAATCGTTAGCAAAACGCGTTGGCTTTGGGCTGCCATCTGGCAAGTCGCCACGCAGCGCCACAATATTGCGGATACCGGTATTCCAATAATGTTTGGCCAGCTCTAACAGCTCTTCATCACTGGCATCCACTAAGGTTAAATGTGGCGCAGCCACCAAGTTGGTTTCTTGTTGGATACGTTCAATCACGCTATGAGTACGATCACGCACACCAGAGTTGGCACCATAAGTCACTGAGACAAACTTAGGATTCAACGGCTGTAAACGCTGAATCGAACTCCACAGGATCTGCTCCATCTCAGGTGTCGATGGCGGGAAAAATTCAAACGAAACGTTAATGTCACCGTTCAGATCGGCAAGACTTTGGTTAAGTGAATTGGCATGCTGCGCGTGATGAAAAGCCATGTCGAATAATTCCTCAAGTTTATCTATCTGGACGTTTGGACGTCTATATGGCCGTATACTAGAGAAACTGAGATTGAAGTCAAGTTAAATGATCATTTCATCAACAAACGACCGCTCCACGCTGCATCTACCAATATTAGGCCAATGCTGAATGCCAACAGGACTAATCACACCTCCCCTTGTGCTACAAGTTTAGCTGCAAATCACCAGTGACATACGCTGGGTTGCCGATACGCGTCACACATCATGTGACTGCCAAGTCATTAACGCCCACACCATAATCTGCGTTAATAATTCAACCACATCAAAAATTATAACTATTTATTTTTAAATATTTTTTATATATTACTATAGGTTACAAATAAATGGTTACATCAAATAACATGCTATCAGAACAAGAGTTGGAACTCGCCTATTTACTCGGCAAACCATGCCGTAAACACTGTGGTAATGGGCTTTATCTACGCGTTACCGCACCAGCGAAAGCCAGCTGGGAAGTACGTTATAGCTTTAACGGAAAACGCCACTTTATGACGTTAGATGGTGAGGGATATCCGACGGTAAGCTTGGCAGATGCTCAGTTAAAAACTGCCGTGGTGAAGCTTCAAATGGCCAAAGGCAGTAACCCGCTTACCGATAGACAACAGCAAAAACCAAGCAAGATCGTCAGCGTAAATGACCTATTTTTGACTTGGTATGATGACGAACAACTGCAGCGCACCACCCAAAACAAGCCCTACCGAATTTTTGTGCATGAGATCAAACCGCTGCTCGGGCGCATTCCGCTAGCGGAAGTGACTCAGCAAGATATTGCCTTATTGATCGGCAACATCCAACGCAGCGGTCGTCCCAGTGTGGCTAATGAGGCGTTGCGCTATCTCAAGCAGCTATTTCGCTTTGCCTGCGCCAAAAAACTGCTAGCACTTAATCCCGCCGCCGGATTAACGCCAGCCGATTTCCATCTCACTCATCCGCGCCGCGAGCGCGTACTCAGCCTAATGGAACTGCAGCAACTGTTTGGCGCACTGGAAGCGCGAGACAATGACATTGACCGTAGCTATCAGCTGGCATTTCGCTTGTTACTGGCGCTTGGCATTAGAAAAAAGCAGCTATTAGAAACGCGCTGGACGCAACTGGATTTACAGCAAGGCCTGTGGCGTATTGACGACAACCAACGGCAACTGTATCTGCCGTTAGCACCTGCAGTTATTGCTTGGCTTAAGGAGTTACAGCAGCTCACTGGTGGCAGCGGCTACCTGTTGGCATCACGCCATCGCAGTAAAGTGCCTAAGCCGCTATCTGCCGACACGCTCAGCCGCGTACTGAAGAAGGCTGCACAGCCACTTAACTTTAGCGAACCATTTGTATTAGATGATTTCCGCCGTACGACCAAACAACTGCTCGTCGATCAGTTAGCTATTTCAATGGAGCTAGCACAACGTTGTTTGGGGCAAAAAACCGCTACCGGTGGCGTGATGGTATCCGCTGAACACGATTTAGCCCAGCGGCGACAGGCATTGGCCGATTATGCCAATTTGTTGGTGAACACCTTAGGCTGGCAACATATGCCATAACCACATGGCACCGGCAACCATGAACAAACTGCTGCCAAGCACCATGGTAGTTAATAATTTTGACTGGCACATCGATTGCCATAACGCTTTAACAGGTGGTGTTGGTAACGCAGATAATAGGATTTCGACTAACATACTCATGCTTGATTAATGAGCTTAATACGGCTATACAAGCGCATTGGACCAGACAGCGAACTCATTACCGCTTGGCTCAACAAAGTGAAATCGACGGCCACCGGGAAAAGTAAAGATAGCTTTGACCACTTGACCGCCATTGCCTTCTACCTTGTCTAACGTCTCTTCTAAATTATCACTGTAAAACACTAACAACGCGCCACCATTGGCGGTTTGGCTTGCCAGCTCGGAGTGATAGAAACCGCCTTCTAGCCCTTGATTATCAAACGCTGTGTAATCTGGCCCATAATCGACAAACTGCCAGCCGAACACCGCGCCAAAAAACGCTTTAGTCGCCGCTAAATCTTTGGCAGCAAACTCCACATAATTCAGTTTTTCGTGTTCCATCACGCTACTCATACTGTTGAGGTCATAATGCTTCAAGCTACACGCTGTAGCATATTTGTCCATTAAAAAGCAGGCAATGCCTGCTTTGGTGAGTAAAAGGACAGATAAAAGCCTGCCCTCCACTGTATAAACAACTAAGGTGCACTGACTTGGTATTCACCATTATCATCTAACGACACATCAAGTGACATAACAAACTCAGGGTTGGTATTACCTTCATCACCACGAGCCTCGCCAACTTCAATCTCATGCGTAGCAAGCACCCCTGTTTTATAAAAATAAGCTTGTACCACAGCGTTACGTCCGTCAGCACCGTCGTAGTTATTGAGGGAAACAGTGTAACGCCCGGTCTGTAATTTATTGACATCACAGGAAGCAAAATAGTGCTCAGGGCCTTCACCGACACGGTTATCCACATCAAGTGTACCTGTAACTCCCTCAGGAGCAGCATAGAACACATGACCACCATCAGGTTCATACAAATGGAGATCCATGTCGCCAGGACCATCCCAAGTTAATGAAACGGTAAAAAAGCCTGGGCTGACACTAGCAGGAGGAGTGACCAAAGTGGCTAAAGATGTTTGTAGCTGTTGCGTGACACCTTGGTAGCCAGCACGCGTTTCATCTAAATAAGTACCGTTCAAGGTATGCCCCGATAAATCTTTAACGGATAGTGGCAGTTGAAGATTTACATCCGGCACACTACTCACACCTTGAATACGCAATGCGTTGATCACCACATCAATATCAGCCAATAGATAATCTCCACGTAATGTCGGTGAAGCAGGCGCGATATGCACAACTTTGACACTATTAGGGCTCACTTTTGGTGATATATAATCATAGGCATGGTTCACAAATAAGTTTCCCTGTGAGTGTGCAACTAGAAGCAGCTTTTGTCCCTGCAACGCAAACTCATCCAAACGCGCGCTATGTTCGGCATAATCAGCGTCTGTAGGTGGATCACTAAACCAGCTTACAATCTCAGCAGTAATGTTGGTCATAAACTGCGCGTAAAGTGCATCAAGCACACCGGCAGTGGCAGGCACCAGATCAATTAAGCGATCCCAAAATGAGCCACCATCGGTGATCACCTCCCAAAGGTATTCAAAACGGTGGCTCAACTCACCTGACTCGTCAACTTCGTTAGCGCGCTGCATAAAGGTTTCGGCAATGTCCTGCCACCAAGATGCGCCAACGGCGCTACCAGTGTGGTTATAAAACAATTCGGCATCAACGGGTTCGTCATTATATTCTTCCCCGACGATATTTTTTAATGCCGACAAACCACCTAAAGCGCCATCTACTGTCGGGTCATTCCACACGCCATTAAAGAACCCCAGAACATAGCCTCGATTTTCGCATAGATTAGCCGCTTTTAACGGTAAGGCAATAAAGGATATTAAAATGAGTACATAACATAGAGGTGCTTGAAAATACTTAATCATCACAGGTATCTCCTCGCGGCAATTTTATCGCAAAACCATCAATGGCAGCGTTATATTGCATATAAGCATTAAAACGCTCTGGCGTGTTAGCGGTAATCTTTCGAATTAAGTCGGAATGCTCTTTAGCCGCAGCGTTACTATCATAGCGTGACCAAAGGCACTTTATCGCGCGAGAGAGTTGCTGGGTAACTGCACGCAACTGCGCATCGCTAGCATTATTATTGTTACCGACAGCAATTGCAGCGCTGATAGCTGCCGAGGTTTGCCGTAATGCATTTTGTTGCGCACGACTATCTGATAACGATGCAATGTAGTCTTCTACATCGTCGCGTACACCATCACCATCAGTATCCGTTCCAGCCACAGATGTGGAGTGATCTAACTCGCCAATTTCTTGATCGACTTGCTCCAGCGCCATAGCCACAGACATTACACCACTACCACTGGCGCCATTATTCGATGGAGAATCATTATTATTGATATCTTCGTTGCAACCTGTGGCTAACCAGCCAAGGATGCATATAAGCGTGACTTTGATTAACTTGTTTTTGCAGATTTTCATGCTTCAACCTCCGTGTTTACTCAGGTAGACGGCAGCGCTCTAGCCCCACCGATAATAAGAGTCCATTCTCTACTTATGACATGAAATGACATAAATTATTACCAGCGGTTAAACTCATCGTATTGTGACCATAAGTAAGCTACTGCTTTTGATACTGTCCAACTCATGGCATGCAATTTAGAACTGCTGGCATCGCCGTTAACAACTAATTCCATTGCCTCATTAATGGCTTGAGATACCTGCTTTAGCGCATTTTTCTGTGCTTCAGAGTCGGGCAACGAGTCAATATAGTTTTGCACGTCATCGCGTATGCCGTTGTTATTGTTATCTTCACCGGCGACTGAGGTGGAATGGTCTAACGAGCGGTCGTAGGAGTACTGCCCCGCAGTGGCGCCAATACTAAACAGTAAACATAACAAGCAGGTGAATAGTGAGAAAGAAGCGATTGGCTTAGGCATCAGCTCTACCTCCTTGTAAATAGATAGTTTGTTGATATCACTGTTCCTTCAGTGATGTGTTGCATCATAGCCACGTCAGGAATTTAGATGCAAGCGGCGGGCGGCTTAGTGCCATTTCAGATAGCGAAAAAGGCTCCATCAAGGAGCCTTTTAAAACATTTTGATAACTTAATCTTGCAGTAAATCTTTACAAATCTGCACCAGATCCGATTGTACCGCAGCGGCGGTGACTTCACGGCCGGCACCCGGCCCCCGAATAATTAACGGGTTTCCTTGGTAGAAAGCACTGCGGATAACAAACACGTTGTCGCCCGGCGTTAAGTTGGCATACGGATGTGAGCTTTCAACCCACTGCAGTGCCACTTCGGCAATCAGCTTGTCACCAGAGCGATCAAGGGCCGCTACGTAGCGTAATGCTTTACCTTGTTCTGTCGCGGCGGCAAATTGCTGCGCCATATCGTCATCCATTTCGTGCATGCGGCTGAGGAACTCGTCCAACGGCACATCCACCAGTTGTGGCGGCACCAGTGAACTCAGTTGAATATCTTCCAACTCGAGATCTAGGCCAATTTCACGGGCAAGAATCAACAACTTACGCTGCATATCACGGCCAGAAAGATCGTCACGCGGATCGGGCTCGGTAATGCCTAAGCCTTTGGCTTGCAGCACTAATTCTGAGAACGGTTTAACACCGTCGTACTGTTCGAACAGCCAACAAAGCGTGCCAGAGAAGATACCGCCAATCGCTGCAACGGCATCACCGCTGTTGTGCAAATCATTGAGCGCATGTTGGATCGGCAAACCCGCGCCACAACTGGCGTTATAACGCCAAAACAAACGGCGGTTACTGAGCATCTGCTTCAATTCGCGGTAGAAGGTCAATGGACCAGAGCCCGCCAACTTATTCGCGCTCACCATATGAATACCCCGGCTGAAAAACTCGGGATATTGCAAAGTTAATGCTGAGCTTGCGCTGATATCTAACGCGACTAACTCATCGGCCGTCAGGGTTTCAATCCGTTCAAACAGATGCTCGTATTGATAAGGTGAGCCCTCTTTTACCATGCGCTCTTGCCAGTCATTCGGGCTGATACCTTCATCATCGACTAGGGCTTCGCTGGAACGCACAATGCCAACTAATTCTACTTGGGCTTCAAGCTCGCGGCTCAGGCGTTTCTGTGCCTGCTCAAACAAGGTCAGCCACGCCTCACCAATATTGCCGACACCGAGCACAATAATGCCGATACGTTTACGCGGGCCAGCACAGCGACGGTGTACTTTCTGGGTGAGCAATGCCACCTGCCCTTGCGGCACTAAGGTGACCAAGCTCAGTTCATCTTGATACAGCGGCCGTGCGTCACGGCTCAACAGGCGCGCAAAGCTGCGACGATATTGCGATGCGGCACTGCTGACCAACGCCACTAAACCAAAGCCTAAATGCTCGTGCACATCGCTGATTTGCAGTTCACTAGCGACTGAGGTCAACAAAGCTTGCACTTGCTTACGCAACTCGGCGGTAAACACCACTTCGTGACGGAATTTACTGTGTTGCCAGTGCGCTAACGGCAGTAGCCCAGCATTCACCAGCGCCTCGTGCAACGCTTGCCAATCACCTTCTAACTGCAAGGTTACAGATAACACTTGGTCTAAGTTAGTGACCACCGGCGCACTGGCGGCGTCGCTTTGTGGCGTCACCAAGGTAAAACCAGTTTGTGGTGCATAGCTAGAGCGCACAGCCAAGCTGACGTGGGTATCAAACAGCGGTTGCAGCGTGCGCGAGTGCAACACTGGCGAGCCTAAGCGCGCTAAGCGGTCAGCTTCGGCCAATGACATGGTTTTTAGCAATTTGGCATCTTGGATCTTGTTTGGATCGGCGTTAAATACGCCTTCAACATCGGTCCAAATAGTCACGCGATCAATATCCGCGAGGCTAGCGATCAAGGTAGCACTGAAGTCTGAGCCGTTACGCCCCAACAATAAGGTTTCACCATGGGGATTGGCACAGATAAAACCGGTGATCACTAAGCGTTCATCGGGATGTTCCGCCAGTACCTTTTGTACCGCTTGGCGTGATGCGGCATCGCGAATTTTCGGTACGGCGCCTTCATCTGCCACCAGCAGTTGCCGTGCATCGATATTAGATGCCGCCACGCCAGATTCACGCAGTAAGGCAGCCATTAAGCGGGCTGACCAACGTTCACCAAAACTGACCACTTCATTACACTGATAGTCGCTCAGCTCGGCCAGTTGTAACAGGGTAGTGAGTTGCGCGCGATCGGTACTCAAACGTTCACGCGCCTGGCGGGCTTGTTCAGCGCCTAGCAGTTGTTCAATCAGATTCTGCTGATAGTTCATCAGCACTTGCAGCTCTTCAGTCCACAGTTGCCCCGCTTCGCGCAGTGCCAATAGTTTGTAGAGGAAGTTGGTGGTTTTGCCTGCTGCTGACACCACGATCAAATCATCGGGGCGTCCATGGGTGAGCAGGATATGCGCTACGCGGCGGTAGCAATCTGGATCTGCCAGACTCGAACCGCCAAATTTATGTAAGTGACTACGCGCCATTTAAATGAGTGCTCCAATAATCAACAGGCTGCCACGGCAGCTAAACCGGCGGCAATATCATTGAGTAGATCTTGTGGATCTTCAATCCCTACCGACATGCGGATCAATGTCTCTTTGATGCCCGCTTCGGCGCGCGCTTCTGGCGCCATAGCTCGGTGAGTCATGGTAGCAGGTACCGCTACCAAACTCTCAACGCCACCTAAACTTTCTGCCGTTGAAAAATAGTTTAATGCACCAAGAAAGGCTGTCACTTCCGCTTCGCCGCCTTTAAGTTCAAAACTCAGCATCGCACCAAAGCCTTTTTGTTGCTTGGCAGCAATATCGTGGCCGGGATGATCTTTCAAACCGGGATAATACACCTTAGTGACTTGGTCACTATGGCTTAATAGTTCAACAATTTTTTGCGCATTGGCTTGGTGTTCACGCACCCGCAGTGCCATCGTACGCAAGCCACGCAACGTGAGGTAACTATCGAACGCGCCACCGGTCAGCCCTAAGGTGTTAGACCACCAGTGCAGTTGTTCAGAGACTTCAGGGTCTTTGGCGATAGCCGCGCCACCAATCACATCACTGTGGCCGTTGATATATTTGGTGGTGGAGTGCACCACAATGTCGGCACCCAGTGTCAGCGGTTGTTGTAGCGCTGGCGATAAGAAGGTGTTATCAGCCACCAGCAGCGCGCCCACTTTATGGCTCTCAGCCGCCATGGCCGCAATATCAACCACACGCACTAACGGGTTGGATGGCGTTTCAATCCACACCATTTTCGGCTGTTGGGCAAAGGCATCACTTACCGCTTTGGCATCGGTTTGGTCGATCACTAGCAGCTTGAAGTTGCCTTTTTTAGCAAGGTTGATAAACAAACGATAACTACCGCCATAACAGTCATGCGGTACGACCAACAGATCTTGCGGCCCCAGCAAACTGGTCACCAAGGTGATCGCCGCCATGCCACTGGCGGTAACGACGCCAGGACAACCTTGTTCTAGTTCACCGAGTGCATCGCCAAGAATCGACCGTGTAGGGTTACCTGAGCGGCTGTAATCAAATGCACGTGGCGTTTTGTGCCCATCAAAGGCATAGTTAGTCGAAAGATAAATCGGCGGAACTACGGCGCCGTGCTGAGTATCGGATTCAATCCCCTGACGGACAGCTGCTGTTGCTAATTTCCGCTCTGTCATTTTCGACTCCTTTGCAATCTGGATGACATCATGATTAGATGTCTGGACGGCTAAATTCTACCAAGCTAACCACTATCGTCAATAGGCATATAGACGTTTAGACATCCAAAAGTATAGAATTCCATGAGTAAGCACAGTTTTTTAGCTGCCGAGATTTGACTGTGCGGGGCAAGGGGTTAAAATCTGCGGCGATTTTAAGATATAGCAGGTGCAACGATGACTGAATGGAACGGAGAATACATCAGCCCATACGCTGAGCACGGCAAGAAAAACGAACAGGTGAAAAAAATCACTGTGTCGATTCCGCTCAAAGTGTTGAAGATTCTCACTGATGAACGTACTCGCAGACAAGTGAATAACCTGCGTCATGCCACAAACAGCGAACTGTTGTGTGAAGCCTTCCTACATGCCTACACCGGCCAGCCACTGCCAAACGATGAAGATCTGTCAAAAGATCTGCCCGATAGCATTCCCGCTGAAGCCAAACGCATGATGGACGAAATGGGCATTGAATGGGAAGAGTTAGAATAAGCTAAGAAGAAGCGGAGGAATTTGGCCGCTTCACCTTTCCTGCCATGCTGCAACTTATCGATCCAACCACGCTACTACTCGCCTCGCTGGTGATCTTTGTTGGCGCTATCACCCAAAGCCTTATTGGTTTTGGTCTCGCTGTGGTATCTGCCCCCCTGCTGTACATTATCGATCCTGAACTGGTGCCGGTGCCAGTGATTCTGATGGGTTTCTCCATCTCGTTACTGACGTTAATGCGCGAACGCGGCCATCTCGAATTTAACGGCCTGCAATGGGGGCTACTTGGCCGAGTTCCCGGCGGTCTGATCGGTGCGGGACTGCTGATAATTGCGCCACAAGCGGTACTCGGTTTGATCATCGCGGCGATTGTTGCCATTGCCTTGTGGCTCAGTATTAAACGTTATCAAGCGCCAGTGAACCGTTTCAGCATCACGCTGGCGGGAGTATTCTCTGGGATTTTTGGCACCATTGCGGGCATTGGTGGCCCACCGATGGCGCTGTTGCTCACTGGCCGCGATGCGGGCAAATTTCGCGCGGCACTGTCCGCCTTTTTTGCGCTGAGCAGCCTTATTAGCTTAGTGATCTTATTTGCCGTGGGTAAATTGTACTTGCGCCACCTACTGCTCGCTGGGCTATTGCTGCCTTCGGTATTCATCGGCTTTTGGCTTTCCAACTACATCGTGCCCTATATTGACCGCCGTCGCACTCGACAATTCACCTTAGGCTTATGCGCCATCAACGTGTTGGTACTCGTGGCAAAATCCATCTACAGCTGGTAACAAAAACGCCCACCGAAGTGGGCGCCAAATTGTGGTGAGCAGTATTAAAAATAGTACGATGTTTGCAGCGCGCCACCCAAGGCATCATCGCTACCGAACATGCCAGTCAGATCGATGCTAAAAGCACTGCCAATGGTAAAGCCGGTGCCGATAGAATAGATATCAGGCGTCACATCATTCAAATCTTGCCGGTAACCCACGCGCACCGCAAACCAGCTCGCAGGTTGATATTCGCCACCCATACGCCAATATTTCGGTCCTTCTAACTCGGCAAACTTTTGGTTCTCGGTTAAATCAAGGTCGCTACTCACCGTAAAGCCACTGTATTGATACGCCACACCAGCGGTCACCATAGGTTTTACTTGGTACGTCAACTGCTGCCCTTGAGACATCACGGTGGTGAGCTCTTGTTTCACCAAGTTACGACCACTAACCCCCACAGTTAACCCTGTCATCGGCTGAATAGCCGCACCGATATCCACGTTAAAGCCGGAGTTATCATTGCGGTAATCATCACTATCGAAATCATCAACATCGAAGTCGTTGGCAGAGACCGCATAGTTAAAGGTATCTAGCCGCTGATACTTGGGCGCAATCCCCACGGTGACAGGCATCTCATTGATTTCAAAAGCGGTACTCAACGCAAAACCGAGGTCGGTTACCGCACCAGCCACTATGCGCCCTTGCGAGGTTAGATTATCTAACGCTGGCGGTGCGGTTGGGTCAATAGTGCTTAACATTAGAATGTCAGCGTCGCTAATATTCGCCACCGCAAAGCCTTCAAGATAGGTTTTACTAAACAGTGCTAGCGATAAGTTATTACTGGAGGGCAACACCACATTAAGCCCTAGCCCCGCGTTAGCAAACGCGACATTGCCACGCAGAGATTCAAGGTCACCGACCAATGCATCACGGTAGCGCAAAATGCCAGCGCTATCGCCACGGTTGATAGCGGCATCTAAGGCATCATAGTTGTCTTCCAGCGTATCAAACTTATCAATCATGTCATCGTCGTCGGCCACTTCAGCCCCCAACGCTGGTAGCAACAAGCTCACATCTTCACTCTGCCGATCGGGTAAACTCATCAACGCCGGATTGACGAATGCGGCACTGATGCGATTACCGGCTGCTACACCAGTGCCGCCCATCGCATCCATCCGCGTTTCAAATACATCTTGTCCCGCCCACACTTGGCCACTTGCCAAGGCCAGTGCGATACTGCCCGCTAACAAACGATATTTCATTGCCATCTCTCCCAAATACACCGCTCTTTATTTTTGTGGTGCCGAGCGAATGTGAGTTATAACACTGCCGCTTTCTGTCTATTAAAGATAGTCAGAATTTTTGCAAATAAAGGAACTTTATCGAGCGATACCTAACGTCCAGCCATACATCACTGTTAAGTAATATTTAAAATGCCCTTTTAGCACAATGTGGCACAGTCGGCTCAGCAAGACAATCCGTCTCACTGCGATAGCAAGTTGTCCTATTGGCTGCGGAATGACATGGATAATTACCGTCAATTGGGGAGTTGAGTGAGCACGCAACCTCAGAAAATTGGCACTATACTTGCCATGTCGCACTATCTTTATTTACGGCAACCTCTATGACGCAAGCTGCCAAGAGCGCACCATCAGCAAAACAGTTGTTAAATGAGTTTACCGGCGCTTTCGCCGATTTAGGCACCTTTCTACCGCTGGTGCTGGGCCTGATCGCGCTCAATCAGTTTTCTCCGCAAGGGATCTTTTTCGGTTTTGGCCTTTTTTGCTTAGCCGTCGCATTGTTTTATCGTCGCCCCATCCCTGTTCAACCAATGAAGGTGATTTCCGCCTTAGTGATTGCACAAGGGCTAAGCCCCGGCATGATGCAGGCCAGTGCGATGTTGATGGGGATTATCTTGCTCGCCTTGGCCTTCAGTGGTGCGATTGAATGGCTGGCGCGACAGGTATCGCAAGCGGTCGCCACCGGCATCCAATTCGCCATTGGCCTGCAATTGCTGTGGATTGGCACCAAGATGATGTCGTTGTCGCCACTGATTGGCTTTGGGGCTTTTGCCATTATTTTTCTAGCGCGTTTTACCCCTTGGCATCATCTTGCTATGCCACTGGTCATTATCAGCGGTATGATTTGGCAGTACTACCATGGCAGTGATGTCGCATTTACGTTTAACAATACTCAATGGCAACTTGGCTGGCCTGCGAGTGGCGAGTGGCAAAGCGCACTCACATTGCTGGTGTTGCCACAACTGGCATTAACACTGACCAACGCCGTCATTGCCTCCTCCATGATCGCCCGAGAGAAATTTCCCGACGACGCGGCTAAGTTTACCCCCAAAGCATTCGCGACGAGTTCGGGATTGGCCAATTTGCTGTTGGCACCACTTGGTGCAATGTCGATGTGTCATGGTGCGGGCGGTTTAGTCGCGCAGTACCATTTTGGCGCCCGCCGTATGTGGGCACCGCTAATATTTAGCGGCTTTTGCATAGCCGTGGCACTCTGCTGGGGAGAAAACGTTGCTTGGCTGCTGAATCTGATCCCGATGGCAGTGCTCGGGAGCTTGCTATCAACCGCGGGCTTACAGTTGGCGTGGTCACGCCGCTTAATTGATGGACGACCATTTTGTATGTTGGTGATTGCGGTAACCGCTGGAGTTAGCTTGTTCGTCAACGCGGCAGCGGGTTTGGCCGCAGGTTTACTGTTAGAATTTATCCAACGACGTTGGCAACTGGCAGCATCACCACGTTAACAACAATAAAGGCCGCAATGCAGCCTTTATGCTGAGAGGCTTCTCTTAGGCTTGCGACAATGCCAACACCTCAGCGGTGATGCCAGTTTCGCCCAGTTTAGGGAAGATATTAGCCACACTGTTGTTATGGGTGTCGATATTCAAATCAGTAATTGCATCAACGGCAACGGTCACGTTGTAACCTAGCTCAAACGCCTGACGCGCTGTTGATTCCACCCCGATAGCGGTAGCAATACCGACTACAACCACTTGGGTTACACCTTTAGCTTGCAGCTGTTGATACAACTCTGTGTTGATAAACGCGCCCCAGTTAGGCTTAGTGATGAGGATGTCGCTAGGTTGCACATTTAGCTCAGGGATCAATGCGGCAAATTCATCAGGATATTTCCCGCCCACACCGAACTCAGTACGGCCACTTGGTGCCGCATCCACATTCACTAACACAACGGGTTGCTGTTTGGCACGAAAGGCGTTGATCAAGCTAACGCATTGGTCAATAACGGGTTGTACTGGATGACACAGTGGTAGTTGCACAATGCCATGTTGCAGATCGATAACAATAAGCGCAGTTTTCGCGTCGAGTTGAGTAACAGGCATAGTGACGACCTTAAATTGAAAATGAATAGTGGCGTCGTTATACCTTATTGTGCGCTGAATTCGCCAGTGTTGCGCCAGTTAATGAATGATGTTTAATCCAACGTTCGCTGAATAACTGGCTCAGCAGAGAGCCGGTTATCCATAGTGCATCAGCACTGAACGAGGCTGAAACTGAGACAACGCAGTGCCCGCAACCATAGCGCTTACGTCTTAACCCCCGCAATCAGTGCCAACAAGGAAGATACCACTTTAGCTTGTTCGGTCGCCGCATTACCTTTTATGGCATCACCAGTGCAGTCAACAGTAAGGTGTTATGCACTAGGGGCTGTTGACACGTGCTTATTTTCCCATGGATCGTGTTGTAGCGGTGCCATGCCGAATTCGGTTTCAAAACCGCGACAGCGCACTTCACGGGCTTGCTGAGTAAACGGATCGGTAAACTGTAAGCAACATGCCACCAGCTGCAGTGGCTGCGCATAATCATCAGCTTGTTTAGGCTGTAACATGGGGTAGAAGCGATCATGCAACAGCGGCATCCCCAGCGTTTGCATATGTAACCGCAGTTGATGGGTTTTGCCAGTAACTGGCCGCAGCGCAAATAGCCCAAGGCCATCCTGCACCGCTAATAAACAAATCTCAGAATGGCTATTGGCCTCGCCCGTCACACAGCGCATGGTAAAGCTGGGGGAGCCCACCTCGATATGGTTACGCACCGTCCAATAATGGGGTTGCGTTAACACGCCGTCAGCATACATTACTGCCAGCTCGGGCGTGAGCTTGGCCACTGCTTGATACGTTTTGTGGATGTTGCCCTCACGAAACAGCGCATGCAGTGGATCACGGCTGGCCACTGATACCGCCAGCAGCATAATGCCTGCCGTATCACGATCGAGCCGATGTGCAGGGATAATGGTCTCGATGCCAGTACGGCGACGTAAGCGGTTGACCAGGCATTCATTCACATATTGCCCACCAGGCGTGACCGGCAAAAAATGCGGCTTATACACCAATATGCTATGTTCGTCTTGGCTGAGGATCTGCTCAGCAAACGGGATAGGCGCTTCCTTGGGCACTTCACGATAGTAGCAAACGCGCGCACCCGCTTGATAAGCGGTACTAGCACTAATCCGTTCACCATCGGGCCAATGCACTTTGCCATCGCGTACCCGCGCTTGCCAAACCTCAGCGCCAATCTGAGGAAAGCGCTCGATCAAAAACGCCAATACCGTTGCCGCAGTATGTTGCATAGGAAGCACCACATAAGAAGGTTGCGCCGCAATGGAAGTGGAATTCGTCGTACTCATAGGTCGCTTTGGCTAATCATCATCTGGGTTCACGAAATTGGCCGGTATGTTACCTCAAAGCAGGGTAACAAAGACAAAAATACCCGATTAAATCGCATCGAGTAATCATACAGGGCTTCAACGTTACAGCGTCTAAAACGTGCGTTATCCAGCAAGAGGCCAGCAAAGTTGCTGGCCTCTTTATTATCAAGCGATATACTTGCCCAGCACTTTCTCATGGAGCTGATTATGATTGTTGATACCCTCGCGAATCGCCACAACTATTCCCAACTGCACTCACGCCTAGCCATTGCGCTCGACTTTATTGCCACCACAGATTTCAGCAAGCTGAGCAAAGGGGTACATAAAATTGATGGTGACAAACTGCTGGCGATCATCAATGAATATGAAACCAAGCCGCAAGATCAGGAGATGTTTGAAGTGCACCGCCGCTATGTGGATGTGCAATATGTGATCAGCGGTCATGAAGAGTTTGGCTATCAGCCACTGACCGACCAAGCTGCGGATATTCCCTATAACGCTGAGTATGATTTTGCGAAATTTGATTACAGCAAACACAGTGATAAAGCGCACTTTATGCCGCTGAATCCGTCAGTATTTGCCATTTTCTTCCCGAGCGACATGCACATGGCTGCCACACTGGATACGCCAGTAGCGGTGCGTAAAGTCGTGATGAAAGTGCAACTAGACTAAGATCCGTTGTCACGACCTATCACAGCAAAGTGCGCTGACAAATAACGTGAGCGCACTGGCTAAGTTGCCCCGCCGCTGATGCACGATAATGCGGTTAACGCCGTGACGCTTAATCCTGCTGATCACGTTGTTGATTCTTGGCCCACTCGTTGTGGAATAACGCCGCAAAAATCAAACTAGCAAACACCAGTAACATACAGATACTGCGCGCTAAAATACTATCGTCGCGCAATATCAGAGATAAACAAGGTGAGATGATTGCCGCAGCAATCAGATACATGCGATTGATTCGATAATCCATAGGCCACCGACTGCTGCACACATAAAGATTGGCCAGTGTATCGACTCCTGCAACGGTAGCCTGCGATCTAACGCGCAAATATAGCGCACAACATACGGTACTCACGCGTAATAGTGCAGCACCACCACACCAGCGGTCACAATAACAAGACTAAGCCACATAACGCATCACCACGATAACCAGCACGGTTATGTCCCTGCTCGATGCGCTCTTATTTCACTCGGGTTTTAACGTTATCCAGCTCACGGTTAAGGTTATGCGCCAGCAAGTTCATAGCCTTTGCTTGACTGATCATTGAGCGTGGAGGCCACAGCAACCGCGGTACTGCGCCCAATTTAACAAAAAGCTAGCGCAAAGAGCCGCAGCCGATTGCGCTGTTGTGTGAGGGCGTTGTGGCTGCCAGTATTTTATTTAGCCTTACCTTTTTGCGGCTTGTCCGTGCCGTTTCGCAGACGACGTAACTTGGCTTCCATCGACGGCGCATAAGTTTGTTGCAGCTCAAACACGCGCGCAACATAAGCGTCGTTCTCGTGCACTGGTACGCCAATGCGGTACACATCAGCCACTTCAATCATCGACTGGCGATCATACTCATTGAACACATCTTTCATCTCTTCTGCTGCTTCATGGGAAATCCCCAACGCCTCAAAGGCACTGCGCCCCATACGTAAACTGCTATCAAAGGTTTCACGAATAATATCGCGGCAACCGTAGGCGTAGAGATCGTACACATGATGACGATCGACAGCTCGCGCAATAATGTGCACATGTGGATAGGCCTTGTTGACGTAGCGCACCAACCGCGAGATTTGCTCAGCATCATCCAGTGCCACCACCAGTAACTGCGCTTGCTCAATCCCTGCTGAATGTAGCATTGACGGTTGGGTTGCATCGCCAAAATAGGTACTTACCTTGAAACGCGATAACGCTTCTAATCGCTCGTGGCTGTAGTCAATCACTGTGGTAGAAAATCCAGCGCTGCGCAGCATACGGTCAACCATACCGCCAACGCGCCCCGAACCGGCAATGATGATCTTGGCATCGTTCGGTGGAATATCGTCGCCCTTGTTCGATATTTTGAGGCTGCAATGCGGCAGGATGACTTTCTCGTAAAAGATGAACATCAGCGGCGACAGCAGCATCGACATCGCGACCACCAGCATCAAAATATCCGCCAAATCTTGCGATAACACTGCGCTGGCGACGGTGAACGATAACAGCACGAAGGCAAATTCCCCCACCTGCGACACACCTAACGCCAGCAACCACTTGTTATGCCCATGCACTTTGAACACAGCGCCCAACGCCAGCAGCACCGTTACTTTAACTAAATACAATACTAAGGTTAACCCGAGGATGAGCCAGAAATCAGCGACTAACAACGAGAAGTCGATGCGGGCGCCCACGGTGATAAAAAACAGCCCCAGCAGCAAGCCTTTAACGGGTTCAATATTGGCCTCCAGCTCGTGTTTATATACCGAGTTAGCCAACACCAATCCCGCCAGAAACGTCCCCAACGCTGGTGATACGCCCACCAGCGACATCAAGAGCGCAACGCCAACCACAAACATCAATGCGGTAGCAGTAAACAACTCACGCAGACGCGCCACTGCCACAAAACCGAATATCGGCGCAATCAGATAGTTACCGCCGCCAATCACCAGTAAAATTGCCAGAATCGTCACCAACGCGTTTTGCCAACTGTTGAGACCGACCACCAAGCTGATTTGGCTGGTCGCTTCATGCACACTGGCAGCGCTGCCGATATCGCCCGCGGCCAACAGCGGCAACAATACCAGCATCGGGATCACGGCAATGTCTTGTGTCAGCAGCACGGAGAACGAAGCGCGCCCACCATCGGAATGCATCAAGCCCTTTTCATTGAGGGTTTGCAGCACAATCGCAGTGGATGACAGCGAAAACATTAAGCCGATCGCCAGTGCCACCTGCCATGTTTGCCCCAACGCTAGTGCAATCAGCGCAATGATCGCCGCACTCAGTAAAATCTGCCCACCACCGAGGCCCATCAAGCGGTACTTCATCGCCCATAACTGCTTGGGCTCTAGCTCTAAGCCCACCAAAAACAACATCATCACCACACCAAACTCAGCAATATGTTGTACGGAAGTCACGTTAACGCCTAGCGCTGACAGTAACGGTGCAATCGCGATTCCCGCGAGCAAATAGCCTAATACGGAGCCAAGTGAAAACCGCGATGCCAACGGTGCAGCAACCACACCGGCGACTAAAAATACAAAGGTAATGAGAAGAATGTCTGTCATAGCGTCCTTGATGCGGTAGATAAGTTATTGCTAAGTGGATGAACGGGGGCGCCGATGGCGACATAACGCCAAGGCTCCATGTATTATTAACTATGATGAGGCCACCTGCGCAGCTGACTTTTTGCCACTGACGTGCGACAGTGTTGAACCACCATCGTACCTGCTAATGCTGAGTTCAACCAAGCAGCAATTACGCGGCGTGATGCCACTTATGCCAAGACACGCGTAACTCTCACTCATGGCGCGTGGGCGTAATCAACATTGGCATTCGCGGCGCTTTTACGATAGTTTATGCGGCTTTTCTTTTTAGCTCGGCTGGGGCGCACTATGTATATTGGTTTTGATTACGGCACATCTAACTGTTCAGTAGCGAGTATGGTCAACGGCGTGCCCACGCTGTTAGCGCTAGAAAATGGTCAGCATTATCTGCCGTCAACCTTAGCCGCCCCCACGCGTGATGCCGTGTCTGAGCACCTGTTTCGCTTTAGCAATATTCAACCAAGCGATGCTACGGGGCAGCAACTGTTACGCCGCGCGATGGCGGCCAACCGTGAAGAAGGCATTGAGCTGCATGCAGAAGATCTGTTGTTCGGCCAAGCAGCGTTAGATCTGTACCTCGCCCATCCGCAAGATCTGTATTACGTCAAATCACCCAAATCTTTTTTGGGAGCGATGGGATTACATCAGGTACAGCTGAGCTTTTTTGAAGATCTGGTCTGCGCCATGATGGCCAACATCAAACAACGCGCCGAGCAGGCAAGCCAACAAGCCATTGATGATGCCGTAATTGGCCGACCAATCAACTTCCAAGGCAGCGGCGGTGAAAGCTCCAACCAACAGGCAGAGCAGATCCTACGCCGTGCCGCTACCCGTGCGGGATTCAAGCGCATTGAGTTTCAATTTGAACCGGTGGCCGCAGGGCTCGAATACGAGGCCAGCCTCAGCCAAGAACAAACTGTATTGGTGGTCGATATCGGTGGTGGTACCACTGACTGCTCACTGCTACGCATGGGGCCCAACTGGCGCGGAAAAAGTGATCGCAGCGCCAGCTTGTTAGCGCATAGCGGACAACGAGTCGGCGGTAACGATTTGGATATCCATCTCGCGTTTAACCAGCTCATGCTCCACTTTGGCGCTGGCACTCTGCTGCAATCAGGTTTAGAGATGCCGATGAAACAGTTGTGGAATCCAATCGCGATCAACGATCTCTCGGCACAAAATGACTTCTACGGTCAACGTAACTTGGCGGAGCTAAAACTGCTGCACAAGGAAGCACAACAACCGGAAAAACTGGCACGCTTGTTAGCGGTTTATCATGACACGCTGGGCTACGGCATTGTACGCCGCGCCGAGGAAGCGAAAATTGCGCTGTCTGCGTCACCAACATACAACAGCCAGATCGCTGTAGATAAAGAAACCGTGGCCTTCGACATTAACTTCGATGAGATGCAGCAAGCCCTCGACACGCCAAAACAGCAGATCAGTAAATTAGTCAAAGAAGCCGTTTCTCAAAGCGGTGAACAGCCAGATGTCATCTTTATGACCGGCGGTTCAGCGCGTTCACCAATTCTGCGCCAAGCGGTAGCGGATGTGCTGCCAGATGTGCCGTTGGTCAGCGGTAACGACTTTGGCTCTGTTACTGCCGGTCTGGCACGTTGGGCTGACGTAGTGTTTGCCTAACCCCCGCGATACCGTGTTGCCACTGCAACGACTGTGGCAACATTCCATACCCTTAGCCGTGTTCCACTGACGCAGCGCCCACACCATGACTATCGCACTTTTGCAAATTTCCCCCTTCCGCCAATATTGGCGAATTTAGCCGCTTGCCCCCCAACCTTGGTTTAGGTTGTAAGCTCCGTCAGCATTGGTCGTTATCTCACCAATATTGAGCTTAGGAAGACTCGAATAGCTCCCGAGTGTGCTCCGGAATTATCCACTTCAAGCCAAATGTTACTCGGCACACGTTGTTAGCAGTAGCCTTTAGTCATGGAAAATATTGCGGACGATGGCGTACTGCGCCAGATCGATGCCGCTTCATCCACAAGTTCACCGCATGATCTATACTGAAACATGTAAAAAAACCGTAAATTTAATGTGACTAATATCGCGTCAACATCTATTGGAATAATGTACCGTATTGGCAGTAGCTGAGAGGCAGTTCCTACAGTCAAGTCATTGCTTAAAAGGACTTAATATGTTTTTGGATTATTTTGCCTTGTGCATGCTCGTATTCGTTAGTTTGACCATCTTTTACGGCATTATCGCCATTCATGACATTCCTTACGATATCGCTAAAAAGCGTAATCACCCGCACCAAGATGCAATACACGCCGCGGGCTGGGTCAGTTTATTTACCCTACATGCCTTATGGCCGTTCCTGTGGATTTGGGCCACCTTGTGGCGTGATGATCGCGGTTGGGGCTTCAATAAGCTGGAAAGCGAACATCAAGATAATCTGCATAAAATCTCGCTGCTGGCAGAGAAAGTCAGCCAACTAGAAACGCAAATTCAACAGTTAGGCCAACCGAAAACCGTCGCGGTAACACCACCGGTGGCCGCCCCGAAAAACGACACGGCAGAATAACGCGCTGACCAACTTTTGAGGGACCTCAAACATGGATATGTTGCTGATTCTTTCCTATACCGCCATCTGTGTAGCGATATTCAAAATTTTTAAGATCCCGCTGAACAAGTGGTCGGTACCAACAGCCGTACTGGGTGGCATCATCCTTATTGGTGCACTGATTTTGCTGATGAACTATAACCACCCGTTTACCGCCGTTGGCGCACAAATCTATACCACAACGCCGATTATGCCAGGGGTTCGTGGCCGCGTTACTGAGGTAGATGCAGTGCCTAACACCATGATGCATAAGGGAGACTTACTATTCAAAATTGACGATACGCCGTTTAAGGCTGAGGTTGTGCGCCTACAAGCAGCGCTCGCTAAAGCGATGCAGGAAAGTCTGCGACTGGATGCCAGTTATGTACAAGCCCAGTCCAATACTGAAAAATACCAAGCCGATAAAGACCGCACTGAACGTGAATATCAACGCTACAAAAAAGGCTATGAAAGTGGCGCCTTTACCGAACAGCAAATGGACACCGCCAGACAAAATTTCAAAGCGGCACAAGCGGCGCTCAAAGCCGCAATCGCTCAAGAGGAAGCTACCCGCCTCGCGAAAACATCAGAGTTTGAAGGCGAAAACACCGACGTTGCCACCACCAGAGCACAACTCGCCAGCGCCGAGTTTAACTTGGAGCAAGCAACAGTAAGAGCACCAACCGATGGCTATGTTACTCAAGTAGCACTGCGCCCAGGGGCAATGGCGGTTCCCTTACCGCTCGCGCCAGTCATGACCTTTGTTCATGCTGAACCACGTACCTACGTAGGCGCCTTTCGTCAAAACTCGTTGATGCGCTTACAACCCGGTAATGAAGCAGAGTTTCTCTTCCGCTCCATTCCCGGCAAAGTCTTTAAAGGCCATGTGGTGGAGATTCTCCCTGCGATTGCTGAAAGCCAAATCCAAGCCGGAGGCCGCTTATTGGGCACCCAAGCGTTAGTGACCTCAGGGCAAGTATTCGTCAAACTGAAAATCGACGATAACTTAGATGAATACCACCTACCGATGGGCACCAATGTGGAGATCGCCGTTTATTCACATCACTTCGAACATGTATCGGTGATGCGCAAAGTACTTATCCGCATGAAGAGCTGGCAAAACTATCTCTATTTAGATCACTAATCCACCGAGTAGCTCCACTCCACGAGCCTACAGATGTAGTCTCGTGGAGCAACCGCCTCCCACCGCCAAGAGAAGGATATCTCCCAAAGACATAGAGGTCATGCTGATAAAAATCATCCATAACACTATGCCAGTCTCTCACGTTGTTGCAGGCATCATCTTCCTTGGTCTGTGCGCCACGCTAGGGTATAGCCAACCACTCGAACCGACACCACTGAGCAAAATATTCGTGCCCATGGCACCTTTGACTGGTTCTACACCCACCGCATCTACTTCCGTCCGGTGTTCTTTGAATACTATCGTGATCCGTTCCAAAACATCGGTAGCAAATACACGTTAGGTGCAGAGGTGGGTTACTATTTCTTTGATACTGATGCTTTTTCTTGGGATCTGGCCGCAGGCCCAGCATTTCAACACACCCGCTTTGATAATGTCGCAGACGGTGAAAGCGATATCAACTCATCAACCTCGGTTTACTTAGCCTCAACCATGGAATATGAGTTCTCTTCATCGATCGATTTGAGTTTTGATTATCGCTACACCGTGGCCCAAACTGCCGCGGGTGGCGACGCACAGTACGCCAAGTTTAGTAGCGAATTTGAAGTGACCGATGATATCGACTTTGACGTATCATTTGTGTGGGAACATTTGGCATCGCCCGTGGCTGATAAGCAGGGCGAAGCGCCTAAGCAGAGTGACTACCGCACCATCACCTCATTAGAAATTGAACTGTAAGCCTGATTGAATACGGCCAATAATGCACTAAACACCGTCTGTAAAATAGCCACAAGCGGCACTCATTGAGCGCCGCTTGTTAACCGCAAAACAATAATTTCGGTTAGTTAGCGCGTTTGCTGCAAGTGAATTTGCGCTCATTCAAACTAAACGTCGCTTCCGCACCTTTATTCCAAAAGGTGATGTTCTTGCCAAGATATTTAGCCCCAGTGGCGCTGGCCATGCGCTGATTCCAAAACGACATCTCTTGCCCAACATACAAAGTGCCAGACGCCGAAGGCGATCTCAGTAGCACCGCAGAGTTTTTGTCGTTAGATAGCATGATGGTTTCCGGCCCAAGAAACTTCATCGAAATAGTACCAATCGTGTCGCAATCAAACATTGACGGTGGCACTTTGGCGCCAGCATCGGCAGGATGGGTTGGCTGGATTTGTCGCTTCATTTCCATCAATGTTAACTTGGGTTGGTTATTGGCATCGTAGAAAATCAGCTGGCCTTGCTCGGTAATTTCATAATGAGAGACCACATTGAGTGCGGCGAGAAAATCTTGCTCTTGCGTACCTAAACTCGGTACACAGGCTCGACGCGTAGAAACCACCCCCGCGACAGAAAACTTGCCGCTGCGGCTGCTGTATGTGCCGCTATATTGGTTACACCCTGCCGAACCTGAAATCCGTCCCGATGCATCAAACTGCATCGTCACCTTACTATTATCAATGAGACCGCGTTGATTCACATCTTCTACACGCCAGATCCCCGATAATGCTGGCGGCGCATCCACGCTAGGTTGTTGATTGGCACAACCAGCCAAAGTGGCTATGGTAGCCAGCAGCAATAATACACGTTGCATAATCTTTCCTTAGTGCAAAGTCCAAATATTATCCGCAACAACATCCCTAACTGTATCAGCCCCCGAGTTTAAGCGTGATGAAAACGAACCGCATAAACGCCGTATTACATGACTCGACATTTATCGCTAACGTGAGCCGCTACATACTAAATAACAAGCAGTTAGCAGATGTTAATCTTCACAAGCTTAGTACATCCTCTTCAGTACAACCAGCCAAGATGACCAGTAAATAGACAAGTATCACGGCGTTGATAAGCCCAGTAATACCGCTTCGGCTAAGCAATCCCCCGCAGGTTTCAATCCCTGAGCTCGAATGCCAACTAACTCCTGTAGCAGCAGCGACATCTGCACGAAACTGTGCCTGTGCATGTAAACGCGCGACAGTACTGGATCAGATCACCATGTGGGACCCCAACTTCTTACGCTACTACAGGATGGAGGTATTTAAGGTAACGGTGACAACAAGCAAAAAAACTTGCAAAGATTGACGATTGAACCGACTAAAGCGCGTGACTAACAGTGGGAAGTTGATGAAAAAGCGTAAAGGTAAACGAGAGAGGCTGGGTGTGATAATCACCTGAAAACAGGCACAAAAAAACCGACTTTCGTCGGCCTATTATCTCACTCGGAGATGGTCAGAGGACGGACTCGAACCGTCACGCTTTTAAGGGCGAGGCCGATACTGTTGAAAGCGAATCCCCTGTGTTCACAGGCTTGCTAGCAACACAGTGTGGAGCTTAAAACCGCCGGCACACCATATTTCAGGCACAAAAAAACCGACTTAATGTCGGCTTATTATCTCTCAAGGAGATGGTACCAGAGGACGGACTCGAACCGTCACGCTTTTAAAGGCAGGGCCGATGTTGTTGAGAGCGAATCCCCTGTGCTCACAGGTTTGCTAGCAGCAACTGTATTTGAAGTTTAAAACCGATATCAAATTTCAGGCACAAAAAAACCGACTTAATGTCGGCTTATTATCTCTCAGGGAGATGGTACCAGAGGACGGACTCGAACCGTCACGCTTTTAAGGGCGGGGGATTTTGAATCCCCTGTGTCTACCAATTTCACCACTCTGGCACATATTTTTAATTTGTTCTTCAAGATGCTTTCATCAGAGAACGGAGCGAATTATACAGTTGCGTTACGGAATCGCAAGTGCTTTCCACACCCTATTTGCATTTTCTGTATCGTATGCTTATTTTTTCTTCTAAGCGTATTTTTAACTAGCAACCTGCCGTAAATTTACCCGCAAATCAAGATGTTTGCTCGCAAGTTTTGGATGTAGCCTATCAGCAAGTATTGATTTTTTGCACTGTGGCAAGATTTCGTTATCGCCGATGTCAGCACTTAAATAAATATCATCGAGATGTTGATCTGGATCGTATTGCACAGGTGGGAGCTGTATTAGTTTTGTATGGCTTTACAAAAAGAGGAGTTCGCCGAGTGTTGCTCGACACTATTTGGCTATAGCTTCCTTTACTCCGCAAAGTTAACTCACCGTTACTTTACGGAGTTTGAGCGTTCACACTTCAATATGCGTTTTAGCATGCTCTGTGTAGAGTTGGCCGTTTTGGCTTTATATAATTCAACATCTCTTTTTAGGGCAGCTTACGCTGCCCTCAGATTAATGACAAACCCCGGTTTTTTAGCCGGGGTTTGTTTTATTAGGCTTGTTATGGGAAACGCTCTTCTTGGC
>NZ_JBLXAT010000030.1:0-45795 GCF_048265805.1 Shewanella sp.
TGGATGTGGCAGCGGCCAAGTCCAACAAGCGATTTATGCCCTGCAAACAGCACAGCGCATAAATACTAAGACGTTATGCATGAGGTGATATGAAGGAGTATTTACCATACATTACTGCGGTTGTGAGTGTTGCGGCATTTTGCTTCACGGCTTTTAAGTACATGCACTCTCAGCGGATTGCGCAGGCCAACAAAAGATTTGAGCAGTTCATCAAGATTTTTGAGTGGGTTGCAGGCCGAACGGCTGAAGGAAATCCCTTAGTGGATACTCAGCAAGCCATGGCAATTTACCAGTTGGGAGAGTTCCCTGAGTATAGACACATGTCGTTACCGATCATCCAATATTACATTGAGCAATCCTCCGGTGATCCGGATGATTCGTTGTTTAGAGCAGCATTGCTAAAAACAAAGGCGAGACTTTCTGACTATGCATAACAAAGCCAAACAGCATCACACACTTCGTGCGCTGGACCTCGCTTCGCTCGGCCGCTGTTGGCGGCGTTAGGCAAATTTTGGAGGCTTTATGCAAAACTCAAGACTGAAAGTATCAATTGAAATTGAAGCAGCAGACATTCCGACAATGCATGAAATGACTCGCGCCGAATACAATGATTATTTAACAAACGAGCTATTATTTGTTGATCATCACGATGTATTACGTTCAGGTCATGGCGAGTTCCCGCTCGCTGTAACTAAAGAGCAACTTGATATGTTCATATCGCATCTTCAAAGCCTAAAGCATAAAGTCGGTGCTGAATCTGCCTAATCGGGTAGCCGGAGGTATCTAGCCTCCAGCCCCCACACCACCCTGCATGCGGCCCCGCACAGGGCGGTTCATTTAGAACACCTCATTCATCTTCTGATTAGGATAGTGAACTGCGATCCATCCATCTCTCAATGAATACAATCCTGCTTGCATTAGGTACTCGTTACTCAGTGCTTGCTGTATGCCTGGGGTTTTCGAGCTACGCCAAGGACCTTTACTTGTGATCCCACAAGCAACGGCAGCTTGGATCCGGAGAAAAATTGGGACACACACCAAATTGAAATCAGCTAATCAATGAACTATCAGGCAACACCAATTCCCCTTCGGCGCAGTGCAGGTGCGTTGGGCAGACATTGAGCAATCGAGACATTCGCCGTTCTCGCACATCCTTGTGCTCCACGGCATTAGTACATCCTGAACGTCGATGCCGAGAAGCGATGGTGAGCGAGGGACCGCGAATCAGAGCGATTTGCGAAAATGGCAAACCATAATTGCTGTAAAGTTTTATCAAACAACTCTAACTCGACAGGATTGCACTGTGATTCCTCGGCACAGATGAACCAGTGACCGTCCGAGGCATGGATGCCGAGGCCGAGCGCCCATGGATGGGTTCACAGCGTGTCACTGGATCATCTGTGCATGCGCCCACCGCAGGTGATTTAGCGCGACCATCTCGCAGCAAATACCCATTGCTAAATGTAGCCGCCAGAACAACAAGGCAACTCCCCTTTGGCGCTAGCCAAAGAAAAAGCCCAACTTCCGTTGGGCTTTCCAAATCCACATCAGGCAGAGCTAAGTTACTTAGCCAATGCCTTCGCAACGCGTGAACCATAATCAGTATCAGCGCGGCTGAAATGGCAGATCATCTTCTGCTGCACATCGTGCGTTGCTTGGCTCAATGTCCACGCGATGGTCGCTACCAAGCGTTGCTTTTCTTCTTCCGAGAAGATGCGATATAAATCACCAGCTTGAGTAAAGTCATCTTGGTCGAAACGACTGTAGCGGTCGGCGTCACCATCAATACGCAGTGGCGGCTCTTTAAATTGGCTGGCGTCCTGCAAGCCAGTTTCGACCGAGTTTGGCCCATAGTTGGGTGTTGCATCGCCACCAGTTTGGCTTTGATGATACGGGCATTGGGTACCTGCCATGGCACCAGCACGTTGGTGATGGTTGGCCTGCGTGGCATGCGGGCAGTTCACCGGTAACTGGTTATAGTTGGCACCGATGCGATAACGCTGGGCATCCGCATAGGCGAACAAGCGCGCTTGCAGCATTTTATCGGGCGATGCCCCCACGCCTGGCACTAAGTTGCTTGGTGCTAAGGCCACCTGCTCAACTTCAGCAAAGTAGTTTTGTGGCAAGCGATTTAGCTCCAGCATGCCCACTTCAATCAGCGGGTAATCTTTGTGTGACCACACTTTAGTTAAATCAAACGGATTGACGTAGTATTTCTCGGCATCCGCTTCTGGCATGATCTGCACACACAACTGCCAGCGCGGGAAGTTGCTATCGCTAATCGCTGCCACCATGTCGCGTTGGGCGTGGTCTGGGTCAATGCCCTTGACTGTCGCCGCTTGCGCTTCGGTCAGGTTGGCAATCGGTTGCTGGCAACGGAAGTGGAATTTCACCCAGTAACGTTCACCTTTCGCGTTCCAGAATGAGAACGTATGCGAACCATAGCCGTGCATTTGCCGATAGTTGGCCGGAATACCGCGATCAGACATCAAAATCGTCACTTGGTGCAGCGCTTCTGGGTTCAGTGACCAAAAGTCCCACATCGCTTGCGGATCTTTTAAGTTGGTCATTGGGTTACGTTTTTGCGTATGAATAAAGTCAGGAAACTTCACGCCATCACGCAGGAAGAAGGTCGGCGTGTTGTTGCCCACCACATCGTGGTTACCGCGTGCAGTGTAAAAACGTACGGCAAAGCCACGTGGATCACGCTCGGCATCGGCGGAGCCCATCTCACCGCCCACGGTAGAGAAACGCACAAACACTTCGGTTTGTTTGCCCACGCCTTGGAAGTGGTCTGCAATGGTGTATTGGCTTAAGTCATTGGTCACGGTGAAGGTGCCGTAAACGCCAGTACCTTTGGCATGCACTACCCGCTCAGGAATCCGCTCACGGTTAAAGTGCGCTAACTTTTCAATCAGTTGGAAATCTTGCAGTAACACAGGACCGCGAGCGCCAGCGGTGACTGAGTTTTGATCATCGGCTACTGGAGCGCCGTTTTGGCTAGTGATGTAGTTAGTTGTCATTGTTACCGTCCTCTAGTGCTGATGGAGTTAACCAAAGTTCAATTAAATCAACGATTGTGGCCATAAGTTGCTCCCATTGAGTCAGTGGCCTTGCTTGAAATGCATAGTAGAGAAACGATGACCACAAATAAAACGATTAAAGATGATTATGGCGATTGGTTTTTAAGATTAGAAACAGCTACACTGTTTGCTGCGCTATAAAAAAGCAGCGAAAAAAATGCCCGCGGTGATTGGCCGTGGGCATTCGATAGGATTGGGCATGAGGCGCTAGGGTTGGGACAAGCGCTCGCAACGTTATCTATCTAAAGTTAGGGTCATTGTGGTTGGCATCCTCATGAAACGGGTCGTTGTGGTACGGGTCGGTTTCATCTTTGGGATTTTGCTTAAATGTGACGGAAAAACTGACGTCATTATTTAGCGGATAAAAGCTAACACCGAGTTCATCATCGTTATTACCAAACCCCGTTAGGTCAGATTTAGCACTTGCTTGCTCAGTTTTTTTATATTTCTGCACCGTAGCCACATATTGTGCGGGTAACTCAGCAAACTGCTGTCGCGCAGTTGAAATTGCAGCCTGATTAACCGTATGTTCGATACGACGGTCAGTGTTAGCAGTAGTGTTGACGCCTGTTGGTAACGCATCATCCTTGCTGACAGACTGCAAGGCTGCGTGGTTCAAATCGGTTTGCGAGCTAAAAAATGGCAGTTCTTCGGCCTGTACCAATGCCGCGCCGGACCATGCACTCAGTGTGTATAAAGCGAGTAATAGTTTCCGTGTCATAAATAGCCTCCTGCTACGCGCATCTAACGTTGATGCCACGTTCGTATTTACTGTTTATGCTAATAAGCGACCAAATAACGTTACCCCATTGTGCAAAATAACAACAGCCACAAAATGTTTGAATGTGTAATTAGGTATGTGGAACGGACAGTTGCGGACACTTAGGTAATAACCCCATGTGAGCCAACCGCAGTAATCTGCATTGTGGGCTGTATTCGCCAGGTTAATTATCATATAAATAGTGTTCACTCTGATTTGCACGCTTAGGGATACCGCCATGCAAACGCCTGCTCCGCCGTTCGCGCGTCCACGCCGCCACTTACTGCACAAACTGTTGCTGCCGCTGCTACTGAGTAGCTGTAGCTGGCTCAGCGTTGCGGCAACACCGGTAACAAAACCAGTGGCAATGCCAACCACCAACACCATCAATGCCGCTGAAGCGCAGCGATTAGACCAGTTATTACAGTCCTATATCGACAGTAATAAGCTGGCAAACGTGGTCACTTTAGTAGTCAAAGACGGTCAGATTGTGTATCAGAAAGGTTTTGGTTGGAAAGATGTCCCCAAGCAAACACCAGTAGCAGTTGATGATTACTACGTGCTGTTTTCACAAACTAAAGCGATTGTATCTGTGGCTTTTATGACGCTGGTAGAACGAGGTTTGGTAGATATTAATGATCCGGTGAGTCAGTATTTCCCCGAGATCCCGCAGCAAGTGATAACAGAGGTTGCGGCCGATGGTAGCTATAAAACCCGACCAGTAAAAACACCAATGACCTTTGTGCACTTGCTATCACATACGGCGGGGTTTAATGCTGGCCAAGTGCCTAAGTTGCGTTGGGGCGATGCCGAACAAACCGATCTGCCAACATTAGTGTGGGATGGTCAACCGGTCACTATGTATCCCTCTGGCCAACGCAGCCACAGCGATAACTATCAACGCCGTTACTTAAAAGATGAGATGGAAGAACTCGCTCGCTGGCCGCTGGGGTTTGACCCTGGTAGCGAGTGGCACTATCACACCAGCACCAATATGTTGGCCTATATGATTGAACGTATCAGCGGCCAAACACTGCAGCAATATGTGACGGAACAGGTACTCAAACCACTGGGGATGAACGATACCGCGTGGTTTTATGCACCAGAGAAGCTGAGCCGCTTCGTCAATGCCTATAGCAGTATTGATGGCAATATTATCGCCGAGCCGAATCTCTATCGCCGTGGTGCCGTTAATCCTGAGCACACTTATGCCGAAGGAGCGATTGGCTTAAATGGCCCTATTGGTGACTACGCTAAGTTTTTGCAGATGATGCTCAATCAAGGTGAGCTGAACGGGGTGCGTATTCTTAAACCGGAAACAGTTAAGTTGATGACCACCATCAACCGCCTGCCAAGTGATGAAGCAGATCCCGATGATAAGTTTCGCTTTGGTTTAGGCTTTGAAATATTTCAAAAACAAGCCCCTGCTGAGGCAGTCTCCAACACAGCCTACGGCTGGGGCGGCATGATGGGCACCGGCTATTTGGTTGACCCGCAAAATCAATTAGTGGTGCTGTATTACATCAATCAATATCAGCGCGAAGATCTGTATCCTCAGGTGGTTGAGCAAGTGTATAAACTGTTTGAGCCCGCCAAATAGCGGGCTATTACCCGCCACAAAAAAGGGAGCCGCAGCTCCCTTTTCAATTCTTCAATTAAGTGAAAATTACACTTTTACCACATCAACAATGGTGTCGTTCCACGATTGGTTACCCACCAGCGGTGATGGGTTAATCGGGATCAAACTATTCGGGTTAAAGCCGTTACCCGCACCACCATGTTGCTTATCCCACCAGATTTGGTTTTGCATATCGGCATCTTCCACTTGGGCAAATGCTGGCAAATCGGCTGGTTTGCCGTTGCGACCTTCAGCAATTCGGCCGCCATAGTTCATGCCCATCGAGTTACTGATGGCAATCACGTCTGGGTGGATACCTTCAGTTACCACCACTTTGACTTTCAGTTTACCAACCACGTCGCTTGGGTTATGGACTTGGTAATCAGTCACCGGGCGGTACGAAGTCAGTTCAACCAAGTCACCGCTTTTTACGCCCAAACGCTTGGCGGTTTTGCTGTTAATCCACGCCGGATTGTCGTGCACAATTTCGGTCAGATATTTCTGCGGTGCGGTACGGCCTTGGGTATGCACGTTCCACTTAAAGGTGGTCAGGATCAGTTGATCTGGCTTGCGCTTGGTCATCGACTCAGGGAAGGCAAAGTGTGGCCAGCCGTCGTCCTGCTTGCCAAGCTGTTTCGCCATCTCCACCACGTAGGGTGAATGCAACTCAAACTTGCGTGACGGCGTTTTAAAGCCCTGCTTAGCCACACCATTTTGCATCACGCCGATGGCTTCTTTCTTGCCTTTGCTCGCTTTGTAGATCACCCCGTTTTCCACTGTGGTGTCTGCCAGTTGCTCGGCGCTTAGGTTTTTCTCAAATGGGCGATAGTTCTTCGGTTTATTCCACACTAGCGCGCCATGCTTCTTCATGTAGTCAAAGCCGTTCAAACCATCGCGTTTTGGCAATGAATTCAAACGGTAAGCCACAAACTCTTCATAAGAGGCAAATTCAAAATACTTAGCAATATCTGGCCCCAAACGTTTGGCAATGTTGATCAGCGTGTCGGCATAGTTTTCGCAATCAAACGGCGGTTTTACCGCAGGTTGACGCAGCACCATGTAGGGTTGCAGATCATAGGCGTTGCGCGCATCAATGGTGTAGCGCTCAAAGTAAGTCGCATCAGGCAGAATCAAATCGGCGTAGTGCGCCATCTCGGAGTACACCACGTCAGAGCAGGCATGGAACTTAATTTTCTGCTCATCTTTCAGCGCCGCAACGGTTACTTGCGGGCCTTCTGGCCAGTTTTGCGGCGCGGAGATGGTGTAAGACAAGTAGCAATCCACTTGATGCTCGCCTTTAAGCAACTTATCAAACACCAGTTCACTCACCTTCATTTTGGCCCAGTGATTAGACAGTGGATACTGTTTTGGATCTTCCAGATCGGTACTAAATTTAGGCTTAGGAGGGATCGGCGCTGGCTCAGGGAAATTATTGCC
This sequence comes from Shewanella sp., assembly GCF_048265805.1. Lineage (GTDB taxonomy): Bacteria > Pseudomonadota > Gammaproteobacteria > Enterobacterales > Shewanellaceae > Shewanella. Next base: position 6,899 of record NZ_JBLXAT010000030.1, read on the forward strand.
CTTAATGCTTTGCGAGCCACCGTAAGCGTAGCCACCTTCAGCGCCCACACTGCCCACCAACGCGTTCAGCAATACCACAGCGCGCTCGTTGTTAAATCCGTTTTGGTGGCCTTGGGTACCGCGGTTGGTAAACGCCACACACGCAGGTGCCGCTGCGGCAAATTCACGAGCAAGACGGCTAATATCTTTAGCGGCAAGGCCTGAAGCTGCTGCCGCAAATGTTGGCGTATATGGCGCGAGGAAGTCGGTGATTTCAGTCAACGTCACGTTCATCCAATTGTTGATAAACGCCGCGTCGTACAGTTTTTCATTGACGATCACATGGGCCATCGCCAACGCTACCGCGCCTTCTGATGCCGGGAACGGTGCATGCCATTCATCACTGCGGCCAGCGGTGTTTGATAGACGCACGTCAAAGGTCACCATTTTTGCACCAGCCGCTTTGGCTTTAACATAACGGCGCATCATCGGGAAGCCACCTTGGTGCGCTTCTAAAAAGTTAGAACCAAAGTTCAAGAAGTAACGGCAACGTTCGGCATCAACGGTTTCCCAATCTTTATCGCCGATTGAGGTCAAGTTAGCGGCACGTTTGTTGGCAGAACACAGTGCGCGGTGGTTCAACACGACTGGCGAACCAACCGCATTCATAAAGCGCCCCACAATGTCGCCAATCTTGTTACGGCCACCGTGGAATACCACGCGCTCAGGATGCCCTGCGGCAATCGCTGGTTTGATGTTGGCAGCAATCATCTCATAGGCTTCTTCCATGGTGATCCGCTGCCACAGGCCTGAACCACGTTCGCCGACCCGTTTCAGTGGGTAGACGATACGCTCAGGATAGTTAACCGCCGACACACCGCCGTGGGCTTTAGCACACAGCTTACCTTGCGGGTTTGGGTCAGTTTTACTGCCTTCAACCCCAAGAATTTGGTCGTCTTTCACTAACACATCCATACCGCAGACGTTGGAGCAGTTAAGGCAAACGCTGGGGACGCGCATGACATCGGCAATGCTGTCCGCCAAGCGATCACGGGTCATTGCGGCCAGTGGTGCTTCAGCCGCCACCGCGTTGGGCATCAGAGAGATCACCTCTCCCAACTGCATTGCTGCTACCGTGGCAGCAAATTTTTTAAGAAACTCACGACGTTCCATGCTTACACCTCACCCCATTGGTCGATTTCATACAGATGTGGATCGAATGATTTGCCATCTTGTAGCTTGTCGATCATCGCTTGAGACACGCCGATATGGCGGCTACGTGGCGTATCTGACACGCGCTTTTTAATGCCTTCGGCCTCGCTCGGTACTGGCTCGCCATCTTGAATAATGGTGATAGCATCAGCCACGCAAGTAGAGACACACGCGGGTTGTTGCCCCACGTTTAAGCGGTGCAAACACAGGGTGCATTTTTCAGCTTTCTGGGTATGAGGATTAACGTAAACCGCGCCGATAGAACAGGCACTGATACAGTGGCCGCAACCATCGCAGCGGCTTTCATCGATTTGAACCGTCCCGTCCACCTTGTAGATCGCCTTGTTGCTGCAAGCCACCATGCAATCTGGGTGTTCACAGTGACGGCAAGAGATAGGCAGAAATTCGCGCTTAACGTTTGGAAAGGTGCCAACATCACGGTATATCGTCATTTGACGAAAGTGGCCGAGTGGGGCTTGAAACTCTTGCTTACACGCCACAGAGCATGCATGGCAACCGACACAACGATTGGTGTCGACGATCATTCGGTACGACATAGATTCGAGTCCTAACAGAGATGTTTAAATAACTGCACAACATCCCAGTCGGACCCAGCTTTCGTAAGCGTAGGCCAACACGTGGCGAACTGATTGGTGCGGGGCTATTAGAATAGAAGATTCACTTTGGCTAAACTACTAAAGTACAAATGCTCGATCGCGATCACAACGAAAATGCCGAATGCCAAAAATTTAGCCAGCTAGTTGATATTGCTTATCAATCCCCCGCTAAAAGCCAGCGTTATCCCCATACTGACCGTAAAAACCACGCCGCCCCCATTTCCCCGCCGCTAAAGGTCATCGGCACAAACGCCCCAATGACCAAGATAATTTCAGCGGCAAGGATTGCGTGCAACAGGCAGACTTACACCGCTTTAGGCCGATGATATCGGCTGCGCCACACAAAGAAGATGCCCAGTAGCACAAAGGGAATACTCAACCATTGCCCAACGGTCAGCATATTGCCCGCTTCATAGGAAGCTTGTGGGGTTTTTACAAACTCCAACAGCAAACGACTACCAAACACCAAAATCATAAATAGCCCGAAGCTGAAACCTTTGGCTTTCATGGCGTTGCGGCGATATAACCAGAATAACAGGATGAATATCGCCAAGTAGCTAAATGCTTCATAGAGTTGCACCGGATGGCGCGGTAAGTTATCAATGCGCGCAAACACCACGCCCCAGTTACCGCCCGTTGGCAAACCGACAATTTCAGAATTCATAAAATTGCCTAACCGAATGAAGCACGCCGTTAACGCTGTCGGGATCACTAACCGATCTAACCACCACAACAAACCGTTCTGCGGGTATTTTCGCAAAAATAGCCAGATGGCGATGATGACACCGACGGTGCCGCCATGGCTGGCAAGACCGCCACGCCATATTTTTAAAATCTCTATCGGATGAGCAAAATAAAACTCAGGGTCATAGAACAGTACATGCGCCAATCTGGCCCCAATAATTGCCCCGGCAAACATATACAACAGTAAGCTTTCCAACGGTTCTGTCGGATAACCTTCGCGTTGACAGATCCACTGCATCACACGAAACCCGAGCAAAAAACCACCCACAAACAACAGCCCATACCAATGCAGTGTGATGGGACCAAGTTGTACTAAGATAGGGTCAACATTCCAAAAAAACATCAATATTCCAGCCGCTTAGTTAGATGAAAAAGACGGTAACACAAGCCACCGCCAGTGCGTAGATGTCACCACACAATACGCCGTAAACATTCAATAACAAGCAGCGCTGGCCGCAGATTCATGGGTAATGGTAAACTCAGCCCACATCTTCCTATGCTAAGGTTCATCACGTGGCGTCCCTAGGTCAATCAGCTCTTTCCCCGGTCAAAATTGTTGTCTACCTCGCGATTATCGGTGCCATTCTCTATTTCTTATTGCGGGGCGACTCACCGCCGCCGTTGCAGAAAGTGGCAGGTTTTGCCCAAGGCACCAGTTATCACATCAGTTGGTGGAGCAATCCGCCCGTTGCCACCGCGACTATTGAAGCCGAATTTGACACTACCTTGGCGCAAATTGACGCCGAGTTATCCACCTATCGCGATGACTCCTACATCTCAAAATTTAACAACAGCAGCAGTACCGATTGGCAAGCTGCATCGGCAGATTTTATTCAGCTGATTGAAACGGCAAAGGAGATTAACCACAAGACCGATGGCTGCTACGACCCCACCATTGGCCCGTTGTTTAACCTATGGGGCTTTCAGAAAGATATATTTAACTTGCCTACTCCGGAGCAGATCGCTCAAGTTAAGTCAGAGATCGGCATAGATAAAGTTGAGGTAAATAAGGCGCAATTGCAGATCCGTAAAGCCCTGCCGCAACTGCAACTCAACTTTTCTTCAATGAGCGAAGGCTATACCATCGACAAACTCACCAAGGTGTTAGAGCAGCACCATATTCAGCACTACTTGGTGGAGTTTGGCGGCGATATGAAGATCCGCGGTCATAAGCCGGACGGCAGTCAATGGCGTATCGCGATTCAACGGCCAGAGAACGATGCTACTGATAACCGCACACCTTACGCTGTCGTGACGATTAACGATCAAAGTGGCGTAACACTGGACACCTCGGGCACCTATCGCCACCATTTCGATGCTGATGGTAAACAGTATTCACATATTCTGGACCCACGCACTGGCTATCCTGTCAGCCACCAGTTAGTGTCAGCATCAGTATTCGGTAGCAATCCAAATGTCGGTGACGCTTGGGCCACTGCCATGCTCTGTTTAGGCCCGAAGGCAGGTAAAACGATAGCCGAACGCGAACAGCTAGAAGTGTTTTTCATCACAGAGGACAACCAAACATTTAGCAATAGCCGCAGCCAGCCATTGCAGCAATCAACGCGAGTGACCTTTAACGAATAAGCATAAGCGATAGAACAGCGACTACGCCGTGTGGGGGCTTAAGTATTTCCACCGCGGCAAGCTGGCACTGGGGCATAACAGCGTGCGGTTCTGGTCATCAGCCGTCATGCAGTTTTGAGTATCTTGTATTCGCCCTTCATTAAAAATCAATCAAATAGCGATAGAAAATGGTAATAACAACACTCCTTGTTGTAGCTAGAAATTTCACTCCATATGACGGTTCAGCGTAGCCAATCCTCATCAACTACGAAAATTGGTGGGTGCTCTAGGCTTTGTCAAGATAGTAACATGGAAGACTTGATGAAAAAGAAAAATGGAAAAAATAGGCAGCTAACTGACAGGGACATCACCACTTTGGCAAAGGAATTAAGTCAATTAATGCCACCAGTGACACTTGAAATAGAGATGACATGTCCAGGGGCAACAGCATAATTTAGAAGGAGAGAAAAACGATGCCAAGAGCCAGTTTAGAGTTTGCAGCTACACTTTATGAAGAGCAAAGTAACTTATTGGAGAGATTACATCGAGAAGATGATGCTCAATTGGATGCAATTTATGATGCCCAACATCGTTATGACCAATATGTGAGGAAGTTGGCCGATCAACCGGAGGTCGTTACCTCCATTCCAGATTTTGCCGACCAAAGATATAACCGATATTTTCAAGCTGCAGCTTGGCATGTGGTGTACTTATCTAGAAACACCGATGTGCTCGATAAAATGTTTTCTCTATCATTTACAATAGATAATTGGGATGACTATAATTCTTTTCACTTATTGGAAGATAATGAGGCCGATTTTATTATTAATTATCTAAAAACTAAACGAGTAGAAGATATAAGATGGCTATATCGTGTTAGTAATTATATCGAGAGGAATCGAAGATCTGAACACTTGGATTTGTTTTTTGAAAATGGTCAATTTAAATATCCGGGTGATTTCACTAGTGTTCTGGGGTATTTTTATACCGAGCGTTCGATTGATTTAATCAATAAGATTTCTCAAGATAAGAGGTCATATTACACTCGTACTTTTTTGTTGTTACAACAGATTAATACTTTAGCATATATAAAAAGTCCTGAAGGAATACAATATGATGATGGTGATACACTTGCGCGTTTCAGTGGCCCATCTGATTTGTCTATATTAACTGCGTTTGTAGACAAGAAACCTATTGAATTAAGAGCTTTTTATTTGACAAGTATTGTAGGGATGGGGAATTTACGAGCATTAACCTGGTTATTTGAACAATTAAAGTATCCGGATGTGGAATATCGTGTGAATGTGTTTAATGCTATGTGTCAGTTTTTTTATGAAGAGTTAGATGACGACCCAGATTTTGAACGTATCGCAGAAGTATATGAAATTATCATGGATCTTGAAGGAGAAGATGATGAGGATGAATGGAATGTCCCAGAGCTGCAAGCAACGTATTTACAGACGCTCTGGAGTGAAGTGCAAAGTAAGATCCTGGAAATAAGGGATATCAATAAACACTATGATGGTCTCGGAGACGGTTGTCATGAATTTGACCTTTTGCATATTTTACGAACCCATCGCTATGAAGGTGTAAGAAGTCGCCTGAATACAGTTTTTGATGACTTAATTATTTATACAGGACAGTATTTTCCGTTTGATTGTGATGCTTATATGGTAAAACAAGACGCTCAGATAAATGCATGGGAAGAGTACCTTATTCAGAATCAGGACAAATTCCTGCCAGGTCGTTGGGTTCTTTGGGGGAAATATATTGATGAATAATATTACTGAAGATTTTTAATCTGTTGTCATTAACTTTTAGATTGGCAACAGATTATTGTTGATATAGCTAGATGACGTGCATGTTTTGGATAAACAGCCCCACAAAGTTCTGTAAGGGCTGAGATGGGAAATTCGAAGTTATTACTTCACATCAGGCCGTTTGACGACGGCGGCGGTCATGCGTGATACACAGGTGAGTTCATCGGCGCTGTTGTAGATTTTGATCTCCCATACCGATGTACGGCGGCCGAGGTGAATAGGTTTGGTGATGGCTTTGAGTTCGCCGCTACGAGCAGCTTTGATGTGGTTGGAGTTAATCTCTTGCCCGACGCAATAGTATTGCTCAAAGTCAACCGCAAAGTTAGCCGCATAGCTAGCCACCGTTTCGGCCAACACCACATTGGCGCCGCCATGTACCATACCAATCGGGTTATGGATTGCTGGCGTTGCGGGCATGGTCGCAACCAGATAGTCCTCACCAATTTCAGTAACTTTGATGCCTAAGGTTTGCATCAAACTGCCCTTACCGCCGAGGCCTTTGTCAAGGCGAGCGCAGTCTTCCAATGTCACTTCACGAAACCAGATACTCATTTTAGTTATTCCTTATTAATCGACCCCGACACAGTGTATGCGCTGGCAGCGGTATCGCCCAATAGCCTTTAGGCGGATGTTTTTGACAGTTGCTTAAGTGCCGCTAACTGACGGTTATGCCAACCGCTCAATGTTACCATGGCGCAGATTGCGCCAATCAACGCGAATAGCATGTCGGATTGGGTATCCCATACATAACCTTGGGTACCAAGAAATGCTTCGGCGCCATCACCAGTTGCCACTGCAACCCACCATTCGATGAGTTCATAAAACGCCGAAAGTGCCAGCGCAAAACAGACACAGAGAAAACCACACCAGCCACTAGGTTTAAGCACGTTGTGTCGTAATAAGACTTCACGACACAACATGGCAGGAATAAACCCTTGAGCAAAATGCCCCAGCTTGTCGTAGTTGTTGCGTTGCCAATCGAACAGTTCGGCAATCCAATCAAACAAGGGCACTTCAGCGTAGGTGTATTTGGCGCCGACAAACAACACACAACAGTGCAGCAAAACCAATACGGAAATGAGTGGTGTTGGCCGATGTTTCCAATAAAACCAACCAAGTAATGGCAGGGCAATTAAACTGGGTAGCGCTTCCATCCACCAAGTAAAAATATCGTGCGGTTGGTACAGCGACCACAGCAACACCATTGTATAAACTACTAGCCAAAGGGCCATTTTTTTCAATTTTCTACTCCCAGATCGTCATTGTTCTAGAACTAAAATAAACACTTTAGCCATCTAGCCCTCCACAGCGAAGAAAAAAGGTGCTAATTTGAACCGAGTGTTGAGGGGGAGCTTAACACATCGCATCAATCTATCGTTAAGGGGTATCGAAATCATGGCGAAACACTCGCTGGACAAGGACAAAATCAAGTTCCTGCTGTTGGAAGGCGTCCATCAATCAGCTGTAGATACATTGCAGCGCGCTGGTTACACCAACATCGATTATCACAAAGGTGCACTGTCGGGTGACGATTTGATTAACGCCATCAAAGATGCACACTTTGTTGGGCTACGTTCCCGTTCACAACTGACAGCTGACGTACTCAAACACGCAGAAAAACTGGTCGGTGTGGGTTGCTTCTGTATTGGTACTAACCAAGTCGATCTCAAAGCCGCAGAACGGATGGGCGTGCCAGTATTTAACGCACCGTTCTCTAACACGCGTTCAGTTGCTGAACTGGTGTTGGGTGAAATCATTATGCTGATGCGTGGTATCCCTCAACGTAGTGCTTCCGCTCATCGCGGCGGTTGGCTGAAAAGTGCGAAAGGCAGCTTTGAAGTACGTGGTAAAACGCTCGGTATCATCGGCTATGGCCATATTGGTACCCAACTGGGTATTCTGGCGGAAACGCTGGGCATGCGCGTGGTCTTCTACGATATTGAAGACAAATTACCACTGGGTAATGCACAGCAGATCCGTTCACTGCCGGAGATGTTAGCGCAAGCGGACGTCGTAAGTTTGCACGTACCAGAAACCCCATCAACGCAAAACATGTTTGCGGCGGCAGAGCTAGAAGCGTTGAAACACGGTGCCTTCGTGATTAATGCTTCTCGCGGTACCGTCGTCGATATCGACGCACTGGCACAAGCGATCAAAGCCGGCAAAGTGGCTGGGGCGGCAGTGGACGTATTCCCTGTTGAGCCAAAATCAAATGACGATGAATTCCAAACCCCACTGCGCGGTTTGGACAACGTGATTCTGACACCACACGTCGGCGGTAGCACAGAAGAAGCGCAAGAGAACATTGGTATTGAAGTCGCAGGCAAACTGGCGAAATACTCAGACAACGGTTCAACCGTATCTGCCGTCAACTTCCCAGAAGTATCATTGCCGCAATATCACGAAACCTCACGTTTGCTGCACATTCACCATAACCGCCCAGGTATTCTGATCAAGATTAACCAAGCATTTTCTGAAAAAGGCATCAACATTGCGTCACAGTTCCTACAAACCACATCAGAGATTGGTTACGTGGTGATGGAAGTGAACACCGACCAAGCCTCAGAAGCGTTTGAACAACTGAAGGCGATTGAAGGCACCATTCGCACCCGCTTGTTGTACTAAGGAAAAGAGGCGAACAGGTCTTGGCGACACACAGGATTGGTAAGCTATAGCGGTTCAATGCAGCGAACTGCGGACATGCTGGGGCATGGCAACCTTGGCTAACAAAGCAATGGTTAGCTGACAAATCCCCGTAGTACGCGCACGGAACTTATTCGCACTATCCGTAAGCAGCGATATTGCCAAGTGAATTTTTCAGGGCGTCCATAGTGACGCCCTGTTTATTTGCCTGAGATCCGTTACAATCGCCACACTAACATGGCAACTTTTTGCAGGACATTTTGTTATGGGCAATTCTGTTTTAGCGCCCGATTGGGCCTTAGATGCTGACACACCAGCGTTACTGGTTTCTCCGCTCTCTCATCTGGGATTAATCGCCGTCACTGGCGAGCAAAACCGTACCTTTGTACACGGCCAAGTGACCGCAGACATCACCAGTCTTGCTGCTAACGATTGGCGCTGGAGCGCCCACTGCGACGCACGCGGTAAGATGTGGTCTGCAGCACGCATATTTTTACAGGGCGACACGCTGATGATGCTCCTGCCCAAAGATACCTTAGCGTTGGATCTGCCAGAGTTTCAAAAATATGCGGTCTTTAGCAAAGCCGAGCTGAGCGATGCCAGTAATGACTTCGCCATTTACGGCGTTGCAGGTAGCCAAGCCCGCCAATGGTTAACAGATAACTTTAGCCAGTTTGATGCCACCGTTGCAGTATCACAGCTTGATAACGGTGTGATTTTGCAAGATGGCGAACGTTTTATCGTGGTGATTGCTGCGGCGGCACAACAACCATTTGCCGACGTTGCGCAATATGATGCTGTTGCATGGCGCGCATTAGAAATTCAAGCTGGCTACCCTAACCTGCCAGCAGCACATCAAAACCAATTTGTGCCACAGATGTGTAATCTACAAGCCGTTGGCGGCATCAGTTTCACCAAAGGCTGTTACATGGGCCAAGAAACTGTGGCCCGCATGAAATATCGCGGTGGCAATAAGCGCGCGCTGTACATCGTTAGAGGCCATAGCGCCGCGGCCGTCGATTTGAATAGCCAGTTAGAAATTGCTTTGGAAGATAGCTACCGTCCAGTAGGTGCCATTATTGAAGTGGCACAACAAGGTGAACTCGTGTTACTGACTGCAGTGCTGCCGAACGACACCGAAGTTGACGCTAAACTGCGTATTGCTGGCGATGACAGCAGCGTTCTTACCGTGCAACCGCTGCCGTACAGTCTGGAAGACTAGGTTTGAGTTAGGAGCGGCGAGTTTCGAGTTTCGAGTTTCGAGATTCGAGATTCGAGCTAAAGATGGGAAGCGAAAACGTTAAGTGACGACAGGTTTGAGTTGCGAGTGGTGAGCATCGAACGAAAGATGAAAAGCAAAAAGCGGCGAGTTGCGAGCCGCTTTTTGCTTTAGCTCGCTACTGACCGTCGCTTTTCGCAACTCGCGTCTCGCAACTGTTTTCAGCTGTTCGCTACTCGCATCTCGCAACTGCTGTTAACTTCTCTGCTGCACGTGCGCCCACTCTTCGGGGTCATCGGCGTATTCGAGGCGGATCTGCTCCACTTGCGGCAAGATACGCATGAAAGCATCTACAAGCTTGGGTTCAAAATGTTTACCACGCTCTTTTTGCAATAGCTCAAGCGCTTCTTCCACCGTCCATGCCCGCTTATATGGGCGTTCAGAGGTGAGCGCATCAAACACATCGGCCAGCGCCGCGATACGAGCCTCTAGCGGGATCTGCTCACCACTCAATCCCTCGGGATAGCCCGTGCCATCCCAACGTTCATGATGATATAACGCAATTTTACGTGACATCTGCAATAACGGATCGGGATGTTCACCAATGATTTCGGCACCAATCTGCACATGCCGCTGCATGATCGCCCACTCATCAGGATCGAGCTTGCCGGGTTTCCGTAAAATCGCATCAGGGGTGCCAATCTTGCCCACATCGTGCATCGGTGCTGCATTAAATAAGGTTTCACAAAATGCCGCTGGCATGCCCAACTCTTCGGCCAACAGACGTGCATAGTGGCTCATGCGGATCACATGGGTGCCCGTTTCATTGTCACGATACTCGGCGGCACGTCCGAGGCGTTTGATTATTTCAAAGCGCGTCTGCTCTAGCTCTAAAGTACGCGCTTTCACTTGTTGCTCAAGGTGACGTTGTTGATCATAAAGATTCAACTGGCCGCGCACGCGCGCTTTCACAATCGCAGCGCAGATCGGTTTGGAGATATAGTCCACAGCGCCCAGTTCAAAGCCCTGCTGTTCATCGGCTTCTTGGGTCATGGCGGTAATAAAAATAACAGGTATGGGGCGCGTGATCGGGTCTTGTTTTAATTGGCGACACACCTCGTAGCCATTAATCCCAGGCATCATCACATCAAGCAGAATAATGTCCGGCGGCGAGCGCTTGGCGAGTTGCAGCGCTTTATAACCATCAATGGCGACTTTGATTTTATAATCAGGCGCCAAAATCCCCACCAAAATATCGATGTTTTCAGCGGTGTCATCCACAACTAACACTGTCGCTTGTTCCATTAGTATCCACCTACCATTGTTACGCTTCCACTCTAGCGAGTAGGGACTCTATTGCCAAGTTCGCTTCATCAAAACGATACGTGGCGACCAAGTTGGCTAACGGGGTTAACTGTTGCTGTAACGGCTCATCACCTTGCTGGAACAACTGCTTTAATACATCCGCAGCGCTCGGGTCAGCATCATCGAGTAACCGTTGCACTTGATGTAATTGCTCGATGACTGACACATCGGTCAGTGCAGCACTCAGCTCATTATGCGTAGCATTTGCCCCTTGTTGCCATGCTGATATCGCACTCACAATCAGCTGAATACGGCGCTCTAATGCAGAGAATTGTTCATCATTGATGGTTTGCTGCTTAGCACACAGTTGCTCCAGTTGCTCGGCTTGTTGCGCCAAGGCTTTATTTGCCAAGTTGCCAGCCAAACCTTTAAGCGTATGCAGCATCCGTTGTGCGTCTTGCTGACGCTGTTCGCTTAGCGCTTGGCGTACCTGTTGCACAATATCATGCTGCCCTGCGGCAAAACGTTCCAGAATCCGTTGATATAAGCGTTTTGAACCTTGTACGAGCTGCAAACCGCGGTCAACATCAATCTCGTCGGAGATAGGCCAAGTCACCAGTTGGTGAGAATGCAACGGGCTGGTTTCTTCCAAGGGTTCCACAGCATCGTTATTATCCTCGCTGCTCGCAAGATAATGCAGTAAGGTCTGGTACAACAGCTTGACCTCAATCGGTTTAGCAAGGTGGTCATTCATCCCCGCAGCCAAACAACGTTCACGGTCGCCCGACATGGCATTGGCCGTCATCGCCACAATCGGCAAGTCGGCAAATTGAGGCTGTTGACGCAAGGCTTGTGTGGCCTGATAACCATCCATAATTGGCATTTGGCAATCCATTAGCACCAAATCAAATGGTTGCTGCTGCAACATATCCAGCGCTTCTTGGCCGTTATTGGCAATGCTCAACTGCATGCCGGCGATGCGAATAAACTCGGATGCCACCTCTTGGTTCATCTGATTATCTTCCACCAACAAAATACGCTTCCCTTGCAGAAGTTGTAACGGTAAGTCAGCACTAGGCAATTTGCGTCGAATATGCACCACACCGCTGCGTCCTAACGCCACCATGATGGAGTCGAGTAGCTGCGAAGCACTAGCAGGCTTGGCAACATAGCCGTTGATTTCATCAGCGGTTAATTGCTCAATCAAATCATGACTAGCATGGGCAGAAATCATAATAATCAACGGGTTATCATCTAACGCTTTGAGTTTTTTGGCCGTTTCAATGCCGTTCATCTCAGGCATCATCCAATCAATCAACGCCAAGCCGTACTGCTTTTGCTGATATTTTTGTAACGCTTCATAGCCGCCACGCGCGGTATCCACCTCAAAGCCCATACCTGTCAGCGTCGCTTTGAGAATCGAGCGGGCGGTGGCGTTGTCATCCACCACCAATACCGGCATGCCTTCTAGCTCTTCGGTTACTTTAAGTTGAGTGCTATCGGCAATCTGCAACTTAGCGGTGAAGTAGAAGGTGCTGCCATGCCCATATAGACTTTCAACACCAATCTCACCGCCCATCAAATGTGCCAGTTGTTTGGAGATCGCCAAGCCTAAGCCAGTGCCACCGTAACGGCGGGTGGTGGTGCTGTCGGCTTGTGAAAATGACTGAAACAACTTTTGCTGCTGCTCTTGGGTCAGGCCGATGCCAGTATCTTTAACGGCAAACTTCAGCTCAATCTCATGCTCATGACGCGACAACTCAGTTACCGACAGCATCACCTCGCCCTGCTCAGTGAATTTGAGTGCATTGCCCATCAAGTTGACCAAAATTTGATATAAGCGCAACGGGTCGCCAATCAGCGCCCCCGGCACACTGGCGGCAACGGAAAACAGCAGCTCCAACTGTTTATCAGCAGCGCGCAATGAGAACATATCCGCTAAATCTTCCAGTAGGTTATCCAACTGGAACGGCACAGTTTCAATATCAAGTTTCCCAGCCTCAATTTTGGAGAAGTCGAGAATGTCGTTCAAAATGCCCAATAATGATTGCGATGAGCGCTCAATCTTCTCCAGATAATCCTGCTGTTTTGGCGTGAGAGCGGTTTGCAGGCACAACTGCGATAACCCGATGATGGCATTCATCGGCGTGCGAATTTCGTGCGACATGTTGGCTAAAAAGTCACTTTTCGCGCGGCTAGCCGCATCAGCTTGATCACGCGCGACTAACAGCTCTTGTGACAGCTCTTTTAATGCCGATACATCGGCCATCGTCATCACGATAGATAAGTTAGCCCCCTCGCCACGCACCGTGGCGTTGACCGCCATCCATTTAGGCCGACCGTTGGCAACTTTGAGCGCCCATTCCACACTAAAACCTTGGTGCTCTCCAGCGACCAAACTCGCCAACAAGGCGGCTGCCTCTTCTTGATTATCCTGTAATAAATCGGTGAATAACCGATGCTTCAAAAGATGAGCCTCAGTGCCCAAGTAGTTACCGAAGAAATCGTTACTGTCGATAATCACACCGGAAGCGTCCAGATTCACAATCCCCATGCCAGCACAATCAAACAAGGCGCGGAAATGTGCTTCACTGCGGGCTAACTCGTTTTCCATCTGTTTACGATCACTGACATCCATCATGTAACCGTTCCACAAAATACCTTCAGCGGTATTGATGCCGCGTGCGCCTGACTCTAACCAACGATATTCACCATTGGGGTGCAGATAGCGGAATATCGCCATCCACTGCATGCCCTGCTTACCATTGAGCAATTTAAATATCTCGCTGCGGTCGTCTGGATGAATACGCGGCGACATCACATTGTCATTACCGACCAGCTCATCACGGTGGATACCCAGCGTGGAAATGGACGAGTTGGAGATGAAGTTCATGGTGCGCTTGTCATCTGCGCCAACAAATAGCTGGAACACAGTACAAGGAATAGATTCTGTAATATTTTCTAGCTGCTTACGCGATTGATAGAGCTGTTCGTTGGCAAGTTTGATTTCAGTAATATCGTTTAAGCTGCCATCAAAATATACCGGGTTACCTTGCTCATCGTAGCTGGCCTTAGCACGCTCATGGATCCAGCGGATCGCCCCATCGCGGTGGCGAATCCGATACTCCACTTCAACCGAGCGATGTTCAGCAATGCCAGTTTCAATCACGTTAACCCGTTTGGGGAGGTCTTCTGGCAACAATAACTCGGCATAGGCCGAATTGCGGTTATTGAAAAAATACGATGGCGGGTAGCCAGTAATATCGGCAATATTGTCGCTGACAAACTCTAACGGCCAATCATCTTTAATATATACACGGAAAATAGCCACCGGCACGTTGGTTGCTAAACTGCGAAAACGTGATTCACTCTCGCGGATCTGTTTTTCAACCGCCAGTTGCTCGGTCATATCATGAATGGAGGCGGCAATTTGATGGCGACCTTTTAGATCTACCGGCAGTTTACTAAGGCCTATTTGCGCCGGAAACTCGCGACCATCGGCACACAATACCGGAAAGGTTTTACCATGCCCCATCACACGGTTTTGACCAGATTCAAAAAAAGCCTGCCGCAACGGTAAATGCTGAGAACGAAACCGCTCAGGGAGCAACTCTTCTACCGTCATGTTTAGCAGTTGTTCCGCGCTGTAGCCCAGTAAACTTTGGCAGCGGCTGTTACTGAATACCAGCGCGCCCGAGTCCTCTACAATCAGCATTGCTTCTGGCGCAGCCTCTAGCACCGCATTTGACCAAGTTGCGGCGGAAAATTGCTCAGTCACATCGGTGAATAGTAGCTCGACAGACAACACCTCGTGATGGTCATCAATAAACGGCTGCATATAGACATCCAAGCGATGTAAGGTGCCGTCTGCCGCTTGCATCTCCACTTGATGTGGTGGCACGGTTTCACCACGAAACGCTCGCTCCATTAATAGCCAGTTTTGTTCATTAATGGGGTTACTGGAAAACAACCGCTGATATTTACGCTTCACTAAATCTGGCGGCACACCGAGCACTTTGTTCACCCCATCGCTGACCTGTGTCAATTGCCCTGCTTGAACCATGGAACAATAGAATGATTTGTCCCCCATGCCATCGATTAACTGCGCAAAACGGTTGCCGCGAGAATCCAGCAAGGCTTGCTCACGCAGCTGTAAGATCTGCGCCATTGCATTAAAGCTGTGGGTCAATACCGCCACTTCACGCACACCGCGAGCGGGATCAGGTAAGCGCTCAATACTGCCTTCGCTGAACTGGTTAATGCCTTGTGCTAATTGCTCTAGCGGCTTGGTTAGCCGTCGCGCGGTAAAATAGCTGGCTAATACCAGCAAGCCAACAAACAGCAACAAACCGAGCGTTTGCAGAGCGAAATCCCAAATAAATGCCTGCCATAACTGCTGCACCGGCGTTAGCACAATGACGCGCCACTGCAACGGTTGCACCTCAGTCACACTGGCAAAATAGCGGACACCATCGACGCTGCTGAGCGTGATTTCCTGTGCCATAGCAGCCATCACCATCGCCGCGCTCGGCGTGTCAATTGTCGTTGCCAACCATTGCTGCAAAGGCATCGGCTGATGGCTATTATAACCAGGCGCTGAAATCAGCATACCGCGATTATCAACCACCAATAGTTGTGTGGCGTCTACGCCAAGCTGCTCGGGCAATGAGGACAGTGCTATGTCAGCAGTGACCACCCCAAAATAGCTGTCTGTGGGGCCAAACGGCTGAGAAAACGTCACCATTAGAATATTGCCAGCGCCTTCATCAAAATAGGGCGCTGTCCAATAGCCGTTTGGGTATTTCAACGCTTCGCTCCACCACGCCCACGCCCCATTGCTGTAGTCATAAGCTTCCTGACCAATATCTAAGGTGGCAATGTTGTTGTCGTTCCGATAGGCGTAGGGTGCAAATCGCGTTGTGCCATCAAATACATTGGGTTTAAACGCGATAGCACTGCCGAACAGCGCGCTGTTGTCCTCAACACGATTAGACAGAATAGTGAATAGATAACTGGGCAAGCTGTTACGCTGCCATTGGGTGTAACTCAATGAGCTGGCAAGGGTTTGTGTATTAGAGCGAGCCCGCTGCAACTGCGACTGTAGACGGTCAGCCGCGTCTTTTGCTTGCTCGTGTAATTGGGTAAAAAAATGCTGTTGCTTGCTTTGATAATTAAGCCAACCAGCAACGCAATAGATGATGGTCATCACCACGATGAGTGGCATCGCCAATTGAGACAGAATGCGGCGACGGAACGTTTGAAACGAGGCAGTATCTCGCATGAATCACTCTCTTTTGATGCTTAGCGACAACGGAGCCAAAAACAGATGAACAAAAATCGCTACAAATACACAACATTAGCTTAAAGCGTCAATATACACAGTTTTTTATGATGCTGGGTGGAAATTTTGTTGTTAACGACTTGAGCTAATACACAAATTCAAACAATCAGTTAGCAGCATAATAGTTGTCCCCCGAAACAACGATAAGCCACCGCGGCTGATAAAAATTTTGCTAAGCTAGGGGCTGTCTCAGGGATTTCGCCCAAGGATTTTCATGCAACATTCGCAGCCCTCAACCATCGTCAATCTACAACAAGTCACAAAAGGCTTTGTTGATGGTGGTCAGTATCATCAAGTATTACATCAGCTTAATCTCAGCATTAATACTAGCGAAACCGTCGCGCTCACGGGGCCAAGCGGCAGCGGTAAAAGCACCCTACTCAATATTATTGGTGGTTTTGAGCAAGCCGATGACGGCCAACTACTACTGCTTGGTCAGAGCACGCAAGCGTGGGGCGACACGCAATGGAGCAGCTTTCGGCGACAATCTCTCGGCGTAGTATTCCAACAATTCAATCTACTAACTCCCTTGAACGTGCACGATAACATTTTGTTTCCGCTGAGTTTACTCGGACAAGGCTGGAATGATTGGTGTGACTACCTGCTGGAAAAACTGGGGATTGAAACCCTGCAACAGCGGGCGGTTGAACAGCTCTCTGGCGGCCAACAACAACGTGTCGCCATTGCCCGCGCCCTTGCCCACCAACCCGCGCTGCTACTGGCGGATGAGCCGACAGGTAACCTAGATGCCGCAGCAGGTGAAGAAGTCATGCAGTTACTGGTGAAACTCGCCGCCGATGCAGGCACCGCCATCTTGATGGTGACTCACAGTGACACCGCCGCCCAATATATGCAGCGACGCTGGCATTTAGATCAAGGCCAAATTTATGAATGATGGGCGCCTAAGTTGGCACGCGCTGCGCGTATATTTAGCGCACTACCGTCATGCACCGCTACAAGCTGGGGCGATTCTGCTAGGGGTGATTCTGGCGGTCACACTGTTAGTCGGGGTTAAAGCTACCAACGACAACGCGATCAACAGTTATCAACACGCGGGGGAAGCGCTAGGGCAACAAGCCAGCGCACTACTTTCTAGTAAAACTCGTAATGGCATGATTGATCAGCAACGTTACTTTGCCATGCGCCGTGCAGGCATTGATGCGTTGCCAGTCATCACTGGTAACGTCGATGATGCCGATGGCGAGCAGTGGGAGATCACCGGTAGTGATGTGGTTGCGGCGCTAGCCGCTGCAGGTGTTCACCAAGATCCAGCGTCAACCAATATCGATTTCTCGGCCATTCCGCTAGCGCGACTGCTCACTGGTGAACCGATTATTTTGATGAGTCACAGCCAATATCAAGCGCTAGGGTTTACAGCGCAATTCTCCCCAACTATCACGCTGGCAGGCACACAGCTTACGCCTATCGCACTGCCCGACAGCAGCAATTTAGGCCATCGGCTATTTGTTGACATTGGCCTAGCGCAGCAACTGTTACAGCAACCCAACAAGCTTAGCTATATCGCGCTGTTTGGCGGGCAAGCACAGCTCAAACAGCAACTAAGCGGTGCGGGCATCACCATTGATGACCTGTTATTGACCTTGCAAGACCACGGCCAAGCACTGACCGATTTAACCGCCAGTTTTCATCTCAACTTAAACGCCATGGCGCTGCTTGCGTTTCTGGTTGGACTATTCATCGCCTACAACGGTGTGCGATATAGCCTGATGAAACGGCAACGATTATTGATTCAACTGATGCAACAAGGCATCAGCCGACGGTCCATTATGTTGAGTCTCTTAGCTGAGTTGCTGCTATTGGTTGTCGTTGGTGCAGGCATTGGCTTTGTGCTGGCTTTGCAATTGAGCCAATGGCTACAACCTATGGTGGCGATGACACTTGAGCAGCTTTATGGCGCGACCCTACTGCCCGGACAATGGCACTGGCAGTGGCTGGCACAAGGGGCGGGATTAACTTTGTTCGCCGCCTTACTGGCCTGCGTACCTTTATACCGCACCTTAAGCCACGGCAGTTTGGCACAAGGGGGCAAACGTTATCTGCAAACCATGCAGCATCATCTCATCCAGCGGCGTCTATTTAAGTTGGGGTTAGTGCTACTTGGCCTCACCGCACTGGCTTACCCGTTCAGCCAGCAACATCAGCAAAGCCTTGCACTGCTGGGGCTGTTAACCTTGGCGATTCCGCTGTTGCTACCGCAGTTGTTGCAATGGAGCCTCAGCTGGCTAGTGCCATTCGCCAAAACTGGACTGTGGCGCTACGCCGTAGCAGAAAGCCGAGAACTGATCGCGCCATTGGGCTTAGCCATGATGGCCTTGGTGTTAGCACTGTGCGCCAATATCGCCATGAACAGTTTGGTTGGCAGCTTTGATTACACTCTACGCAGTTGGCTCAATGTGCGGCTGCATGCCGATCTCTATCTGCATCCAGGTGAAGACCGCGTGGCCGCTATTGCCGATTATATGCAGCAACATCATCCCCAGGTCATCCCCTTCTATCAATGGCAAGCAAGCTACTATGCCAAACAGCCTCAAGCTGGATTAGCGATCAATCTGGTGGGCCGTGATGCACTATCCATTGAAGAAACCACCGTATTTAAACAACCGAGTTCCACCGCTGCGCAACAAGCAGCGGTGAAACAGATGCTACAGGCTGACGCAATAGCGATGAGTGAACCATTGGCACTCAAGCTCAAACTGCATGTTGGTGACATATTACCCCTATGCGCCGATAGTCAGTGTCAGCAACCGCAGCCTTTTACCGTGGCCGCTATCTACTTTGACTATGGCAATCCCAAAGGGGAAGTGGTGGTGAGCGAACGCACATGGCAACAACTGCAACTGCCGCCGAAGCCGCTCGGCATCGCATTTGGGCAAGTGGCCGACGTTGATGCACTAACGCAAGAGTTACAGCAGCAGCTTGATCTCAATCCCGCGCAGATCTACAGCCAACAGAAGATCCGTACCACGGCTATCACCATGTTTAATAAAACCTTTAGCATTACGCTGGTACTCAACACCTTAACCTTATTGGTCGCCGCTATCGGCTTGTTTAGCGCAGTGTTGATGATGACTCAATCGCGCCAAGCGCCGCTAGCGATGCTACGGGCACTCGGTGTTGAGCAGAAACAGCTGTGGTTGATGTTATTGCTACAAATCTGTTTAGTGGTGCTGTTGACCAGCCTCATCGCCCTACCGCTCGGCGCCTTGCTCGGCTTTTTGCTCATCCACAAAGTGACCCTGCAAGCATTTGGTTGGACTATTCCCATGTTATGGGATTGGGTGGCTTACGGGCGCGTGGTGTTGCTATCACTACTCTGCTGCATTGTGGCGGTATTGCTGCCGCTGTATTGGCAAAGCCGCCGTTCGTTAGTGTCCTCGCTACAACAGGAGGTGTTGTAATGAACCGCGGGTTAATTGCCTTACCGTTACTGCTCTTGAGCGGTTGCGAACAGCCGACAACCTCAACACCCGCCATGGGGCAACTTATGGGACGTGGTGCGAGCGATTACGCGCAAGTGGTGCCCAATCGCCCGCTCCATTTTCCCGCAGATCATTTGGCTCACCCACAATTTAGGCAGGAGTGGTGGTATCTCACCGCTAACTTGACGACCGAAAGCGGTGAGCCACTCGGCCTACAATGGACGCAATTCCGCATCGCGCTCGGTAGCCAACCCCCAAATAATCCTTCACCGTGGGCCAGCAACCAATTGTGGATGACTCATGCCGCGCTCACTTTTGCCAATAGCCATCAAACGGCGGAGCGTTGGAGCCGCGACATTCGTACTAACGACAGCCCAGCAGGGGTCAGTGGTATGCCCCTAACAGTGTGGAACGATAACTGGCGCTGGCAAGCCAGTGCCACAGCCGACAGCAGCAACCCAAATCAAGGCTTATTACCGGCACGCTTACAGGTAACCGACGCCAAGTTGTCCTATGATTTGCAGCTCACTAGCTATGCGCCGCTGGTGCAACAGGGTGATGACGGCTACAGCGTAAAAAGTGCGGATGGCAAAGTGGCCTCTTATTACTACTCACAGCCGTTTATTCATGTCAGCGGTAAAGTGAAGCGCGATGGCGAGTGGCTTAATGTCAAAGGTGATGCATGGCTTGATCGCGAGTGGAGCTCTGAGTTTCTTACTCGCCAGCAACAAGGTTGGGATTGGTTTGCCATTCGGCTAGAGGATGGCTCGGCGCTGATGCTATTTCAACTGCGCGCCACCGCTGGCGAAGCACCGTTCTATAGCGGCAAACGTATGTGGCCAGATGGTCGGCAACGGCCACTATCTTCGGCACAAATCACTATGCAACCAACAGCTTGGCATAATGTGGCAGGCAGCCGTTACCCGATAGTTTGGCAGCTCAACTTGCCAAGTGAACAGTTAGCACTGCAGATAACGGCACTCAACAACGAAGCCCGCATGCCATTATCCGTCAGCTATTGGGAAGGGCCGATTCGCGTCAGCGGTACCCAAAATGGCAGCGGCTATTTAGAGCTAACGGGGTATTAGTCCACAAGGCCACGGCAGCAATAGTCTCACGTCGTGGCTCTGCTCTGCTCTGCTCTGCTCTGCTCTGCTCTGCTCTGCTCTGCTCTGCTCTGCTCTGCTCTGCTCTGCTCTGCTCTGCTCTGCAGCTCGAGACTCGCACCCCGTGACTCAAAACTCAACTCTCGCAACTCGCAACTCAGACATACTGTGACACCCAGCCAGCGCCGTCGATACTAAATGTGCGTGGCCACACATTTTAATCACTCGGCTAAAGTCGAGGTTTATTGGCGCTAGCCGCTCACGTAAGGTGGATGGTTAAACGCAGTCGTTTATCGGTCGTAAAGGAGCACACATGTATACCGCATTGATACTTGAGCAGCACGATGGCAACACCCAAGCCAGCATCGGCAACATCACTGAAGCGCAACTACCTGTTGGCGATGTCACCGTGAAAGTCAGCCACAGTTCGTTGAACTACAAAGATGGCTTAGCCATTACCGGCACGGGCAAGATTATTCGCCAGTTTCCCATGGTACCCGGTATTGATTTTGCGGGTGAGGTATTACATTCCGACCATCCACGTTTTCTGGTAGGCGACTCGGTGATCCTGACTGGTTGGGGCGTAGGTGAAACGCATTGGGGCGGTATGGCAGAAGTTGCTCGAGTGCAAGGGGAATGGCTAGTACCAATGCCAAATAACTGCGATGGCGCCAAAGCCATGCTCATTGGTACTGCTGGGCTTACCGCCATGTTATGTGTGCAAGCCATACTCGATGCGCACGTGCCAACAGATGCAGGTGAAGTTTTAGTCACTGGCGCCAGTGGCGGCGTTGGCAGCACTGCGGTAACTCTGCTAGCGCAATTGGGCTATCAAGTATGCGCTAGCACTGGCCGAGTAGCGCAAAACCAACAGCTCCTCACTGATCTTGGTGCTAGCAGCGTGATTGACCGCGCCGAGTTAGACCGTCCCGCCAAACCGCTGGAAAAACAGCGCTGGGCCGCGGTAGTCGATACCGTAGGTAATCAAGTACTGGCTACCGCCCTCGCTCAAATCCAATATGGCGGAGTTGCCACAATTTGTGGTTTAGCCGGGGGGGCCGCCTTGCCGACCACGGTCATGCCATTTATTCTGCGTAATGTCAGCCTGCTAGGCATCGACTCTGTTAACTGCCCAATCCCACAACGCGAACAAGCGTGGGACAATCTGCTCAAACTGCTGCCTGATAGCTTCTATCAACAAGCAGGTACCACCATTTCCCTAGAGCAAGTTCCCGAATACGCCGCCCGTATCGTTAACGGCGCCGTGACAGGCAGAACATTGATCAAGCTGTAACCGCTAACCCGAACGAAATGCGACTAGCTGTTGTCGGTGTGCTCAATGGGAAACCATAATCGCCAACAGCTAGCCTCAACACTCAGACCTTGGCTAATACCGCAATGCGATGTTTTCCCCGTCACCACAAGACGTAACATGCGGCCTGTTGCGCGGTGCATGTGGTAAAACGCCCCCGCTTCGCGCAGTGCCAATAGTTTGTATACTGTTGCACGGTACATGTGCTAAAGCGCCCATCATCCTAGGTAAGCCTCGGCTTATATACATGGCTCATATCTCGATAAAGCTTAGAAAATTTCTACGTACTAAACGCCTGACTGGAAAGCATGCAGCTCGAATGATATGAATTGAACGCTGGACCTATTAACAAGTGAAATAAGATCCACAGCGTCAATTAAGTCGCATTGAATTAATTCAGATTTCCTGAGAATACAAAATGGCTACGGATAATATAAAAATGAGTAAAACAGGCAGTTTTAACGGCCGCACATCCTGTTAAGGATTAACTAATAATACTTTCCTACTAGAGTCTCCCACAAATATACCGACTCCATATTCACCACAGTTACATCATTCTTAGAATAATTGATTAGCGCGTTACGAAAAGCCAAAAAATGCCATTAGTCAAAAAAACACCACATTCATAACACTCCTACAAAAAAATGACACCACATATGGACAAAAAGGAATAAAAGTCTCTTATTACACACACTCATAAATACATTTTATTAACAAATAAAAAACCTAAAAAAACATATCTAGATAATCTAATTGATAAAAATCAATATAGACACAATAAAAATTCTATTTATAAGCAAATACCAAATCAAAAGTAATACATTGTTTAATAACATAATTTTTATATCCATATATATTATAGCTTAAAAGTGACCAGTTTAAATTCCAAAATAGAATAAAAAACAGCCTCACTTGTTATTGACATATTAAGCTAATTCTAGAAAATTTAACGTCACGATAACTAAGGAATGTTTTTTATCAGGGAGAGATAAACATTATGTTAATACGTAGAATTCGCGGCCAAGGAATGACCGAGTATATTATCATCGTGGCTCTAATTGCTGTTTCTGCCATAGGCGTATACAGCTTTTTCGGCCAAACAATACGTAACCAAGTAGCAGGTCTTTCAAGTGAAATGTCAGGGACAAGCGCTAATGATTCCATCAGTGCAGCCAAAACATCAGCTGAATCAGCAAATAGCACAGCCAATCAGAATTACAATCTAGGAAATTATGATAAAGGCGCAAATAGTGCTAGTGGAAGTAGCAGCAACTAATCATTAAAAATGGCGGGACTGGATATTTTTCAGTCCCTACCGTCATATTTTCACGGGTTAAAACCTCTATGAAACATCAATTAGGCCAAGGAATGACCGAGTACATAATCATTGTTGCACTAATCGCAGTAGCAGCAATCGGTGTGTACAGTTTTTTTGGACAAACCATTCGTAATCAAGTTGCTGGGCTATCTAGCGAAATGTCCGGCCAAAGTGCTAGTGACTCTATTAGTGCTGCACAAAGCTCAGCCTCAAATGCTAACTCAACCGCAAACGCTCAATATAACTTGGGTAACTACGATAAAGGCGCTAATGGCGCTAGCGGGGGAACAGCTGGCTCTGGCGGCGATTCAAGTAACTCGAAAACTGACTAATTAAAACGGATTTAATTTAAAAACAACACTTCGATAGATATCCAAGGAGTAGGAATATGCTATCGCGTCAGCGGGGACAAGCGCTGGTGTTGTCGTTAATACTCATGGCCTTTACTTTGATGGCTGTGCTGTTTGCGTTCAATACCTATCAGCTTAATAATCAAGGCACTAAGCTGCAGCACACTGCGGATAATACCGCCTACAGCTTGGCACAATTTGCCAGTCGCGACCTAAATTTTAAGGCTTATACCAACCGCGCATCGGTAGCTAATCAGGTTGCGGTCGCTCAACTGGTAGGTCTGTCATCTTGGTTCAGCATGGCAAAGACCTTTACCGAGAATGCTGACCGAGTACTGCGGCCTGTGCCCTATGTCAACATTGTCGTCGCGGCGATTGCTAGGGCCGTAGCGATCGTTGATCGCGTGATGCAACCCGCATTAGAAATCGCACAAATTGCTGAAACTGCAGTATTAATCGCATTGAGTGGCGCGCAGGATGTGTTTCATTTTGCAGGATTTACCGCCGCCCTAGAGTCAGGCGGAAAAATAACTGCAGCCAATGACCCCGATACCAAACTGCAGCTGGTACAGAATTTCATGTTATTGAACCGACTCAAAGATTTTTGGTTCAGTTATCAAACCCTGCAATACCGCAACGGCGACGATACTAGTAGCCAATATCAAGATTTCAAGAAAGTCATCGCCGATTCACGAGATCCATTCACCAAACGACGTAGCTATGACCTGATCAAATTAGATTTGGGCTTAGTTAAATTTTCCTTGAGCAAAGCAGGTGGTAGCACATTAGTCGATAACGATGGTGGCGAACAGCCTGAATCGTGGACAGCCATGGACACTATTTCACTACATACATCCAATTGGAGTTGTGGCTGGCATGGTTGTGGTTGGCGTCATCGCGAGAGGGAAACTGGCTGGGGCGCTACGTCGTCTGATAGTCGCGCAGATATGGACGCTATATCCAGTAGACAATACTGGGGGGAAAGTCGCGATATTAATACCCGCGCTTCACGTAAAGCTGATGATGAACAAAAAGACTACCGTGGTTACATGGGTGTCATGCCTTTTTACTCACTGAGTAGTGAACAACAACACAGCAATAGCTTTGACAACATAGTGGTGGTAATCACCAAGGAGCAACAAAAGCTACACACCACCAGCTCTATCTCTGCCAGTGAAGCAAACATCAACCCTGCTACGCAGGAACATCTAGGGCAAGACCGCTTAGCCGCCATGGGCGCAGCCAAAGTGTACTACTCTCGCCCGCGCGACCTTATGCAAAACAGCATCAATTGGGCACGTAGTGATAACAAAATGGAGTACGGCAATCTCTATAACCCATTTTGGCAAGTGCGCTTGAGTGCTGCGACCGACGCGGAAAAAACCGCCGTATTAACGTTGAGCCAGCTCATATGATGAGTTTATTTTCATGGCGGCAACAACAGGGACAAGCACTGGCGGAAAGTGTTATTGGTTTAAGCTTTGCCATTATCCCCTTGCTATTGCTGGTGCCATTAATGGGCAAAATTGCAGGAGTGCA
Organism: Shewanella sp.; assembly: GCF_048265805.1. Classification (GTDB taxonomy): domain Bacteria; phylum Pseudomonadota; class Gammaproteobacteria; order Enterobacterales; family Shewanellaceae; genus Shewanella. The sequence goes on from NZ_JBLXAT010000030.1 coordinate 32,410, forward strand.
ACATCGCGCCATTGAAGCAGCGCAATACAGCGCTTGGGAACGTACTGTATGGCGAGTTAGTGCACCTCCAAATAACAGCAGTGGTAACGGTGCCAATGTGGCAATCCGCGCACAAACACGTATCGCACAAGATTTACCACAACGCTTCTATGCTAAAGACGGCCAAATACTTACGAGTGAACAGCCATCCAATAGCGAGCCTTGGAATTGGGATCGTGACAGCCATCCGCTATTACAGGCGCAATGGCAGCAGGATAACGACAACAGCAGCCTGTTCAAAAATCCAAACCAACAGCAAAGCGCCAATAGCAACTCGTCACCTCGCCTGCTGACCAACGAATCAGCGGGGAAGGTCCCAGGTACCGCTAATAGTATCGTTAGCGGAGCGCTTAGTTTATTAAACATGACGGGATTTACGCTTAAGCAAGATCAGTATTATCGCACCAATGTCAGCTCACCGTTGGTACGTTACTACATGGCACCGTTCGACGAGATAGATATTGTCCCTCATGGCTCCGCAGCATTGTTAGCATCGGGTTGGAATGCAAACGGCGGTCGTCATGTGCGCAAACAAGTGAGCGAATTAGTACCTTTAAGACTGTTTGATAATAGTGCGATAGAAGTGTTGCAAATTGGCGCAGGTTTTATTGCGCAAGAACTAGACCCTAGCTCACTTAAATTTGGTCATATCGATGAAAATGCGCTTCCCGCTAACAAACTGTGTACTTATGGCACGGCAAACTGCGGAGAACAATGATGTATCGAATTTTTTTCCTTTTAACGCTGTTGCTTTGTGGTAAATCTCTGGCGGCACAAAACTGGCCAAATGTGGAATTTCCTAAAAACGCCACTGTAGAAATAGTGGCAGACAATATGAACTTCAACGGCATACCAATGCGTACTTGGGCAGTCACAGATCAGCAAACATCCCCGATGCTAACCGCAGCCTTTTTCAGACAACAATGGAAAGACAGCAGTATTAAGTTCGATGAACAGAAATTTGGTAATGACTTCATTATTAATAGCTTGCAGCCACCCTATTTGCTAACCGCAAGGATTAAACCGCAATTAAAAGGCGTATTGGTTTATGTGGGTATCAGTAAAAATGAAGCAGTCACTGCCAATGCTAATTCGCTAGCATTTCCGACGCTTGCCAGCAGCACAGTGTTATCAGATATACGCAGCCAAGATCTATTCAAAAGAGGCCGAACTTTGCTGCTCAGGAGTGGCAGCGATATCGGCAGTGCCTATCGCTATTACTACAACTATTTTGTGGGACAAGGATGGACCGTAAGCGGCGACATATTAGACGTTACCGCAGGCAAAGGAGCCTTAATGCTGAGTAGTGGCAGTAGTACGGTCGATATTACGTTTAATCGCATGGCCGGACATGTATCGATTGTTGCCAACTTATCAGCAGATGGAGGCTAACTATGACCAAAATTCAACGAGGACAAGCCAGTATTGAATATCTGGTGGTATGTGGCGCTATCGTCGCCGCACTATTTACCCCAATAACTAACGATCAAAACGTCATGCAAATTTGTATAGAGGCATTGCGTCATTGGTACAGCGCGTTTTCCTTTGCTAAGTCATTGCCAACGCTACCATTTTAACAATCATTCGCGCCAAGATAAGGAAATTTAGATGCGAATCAAATCACTAGACCTAAACTGGGTGTTACTCATAGTCGCGCTGTTGATTGGCGTTATCGCGGCATGGGCAACCAAGAATTACTTTGCCACCCGCGAACAGCAACTTCGCGATGAACTCTCCGGCAATCACATCCAAATGATGGATGTACTCGTGGCCAAAATGCCACTTAACATCGGCGACGTGATCTCTGAACAAAATATGTCAGTTCGTAGTGTGCCAGCAGATGTAATGCCGATGACCGCCTTGAGCCCCAATAACTTTGGCGATGTTGTTGGTAGAGTTTTGGTCGAGCCTATGGGAGGGGGACGCCCATTACTAACAAGCTACGTGCAAGGTACTGGAGCGGTACATTTTTCCGACCTGTTGGAACCGGGTCAGCGGGCGGTGACCATTGATGTTGATGCGATCAGCTCTAACGCAGGCATGTTGGTTCCTTCTGATCGCGTCGACGTGTTACTACAGTATCAAGAACAAACTGACGCAGAAAACTCCTCAGGTACTAGCGGAAGCAATAACCAAAAGAAACTGGAGCTTTTGTTAGCCAACGCCAAAGTCTTAGCCACTGGCAAGCGCAGTATTGATGTGCCCGATGAATTAGCCACACAGATGTTTGACAATCCAACCGAATACAACACTGTCACCTTAGCGTTATCACTCAAAGATGCGGCACGAGTTTCACTAGCCAAGAGTAAAGGAAGTTTAGTCACGCTACTGCGTAACGCCACTGAAGACTTACCTATTGAATTTCAATCACTTTATCAAAGTGAGATCTTTGCAAAAAATCTAACTCAACAAAAGGTAGAAATCATCACCGGTGGCGGTCAAGTGAAAACCACCTATCAGCGTTATCCGATTAACGCTGTTTCTCTCAACCAAAACGCTAATAAATAAGCTTGAGAATCAGTATGAAAACTAAGATTTTATTTCTGTTTGCCGTATGTTTTTTTTCGCTGCAAGTAATGGCCCATAACAACCATCAAATACAGTTATATGTCGGCGCTGTTGAATTGTACAAAGCCAATAATGTTGAACGTATTGTCGTCGGTAACGGTAAAGTGATGAGTGCCAAAGTGATTGATGACAAAGGTGTGTTATTGATTGGTGATAGCGCTGGTTTATCTGACCTACAGCTATGGCAAAAAGATGGCAAACTAATAAAGTTGTCTGTAGTAGTCACTCAAGACAACCCCTTCAAAACCAGTCTACAACTCAAAGAATTACTTTCAGGCTTCCCTCATCTCAGCGTTACGGAGGCCAACAACTTGATTATCCTGCGTGGCAAAGTTTCAGAAGAACGCAAACAAGCGCTGGAACAGATCATCAAATTAGCACCGGACATCGTCAACTTAGTGGAGTACACCCCCTATGCCGACGAACTGAAACCGATGGTGAAAATGGAAGTTAAGATCGTCGAGTTCAATAAACAAAGACTGAAAGATATCGGCGTACAATGGGAAACGGTGGCGGATGGCCCAGTCTATGGCGTAGCTAAAGGGTTTACGACTAATCAATTGTTTTCATTAACAGGCACTTCCGCATCAAGTTATGCCGAAACTATTTCAGACGCAATTTCAGACAACATTGGCGTCTTAGATAATCGTGGTTGGAGCTATTTTGGTATCGTCAGCGGCCTTGGATCGCAGATCAATTTGTTACAACAAAAAGGCGATGCTCGCATCCTGTCAGAACCGAATCTCACCACTCGCTCTGGCACTCCAGCAAGTTTTCTCTCTGGTGGTGAATACCCAATTGAAACGACCTCCGGCCTCGGCGCCAGCAATGTCGAATTTAAGCAATACGGTATTCAATTAGATATCGAACCATACGTCGATGCTTCCGGCAACATTACCAGTAACGTCAAGGCCGAAGTCAGCTCCATCGATCCATCGGTTGCCAGCGCGAACGGTACCCCCGGGGTACTCACACGCCGCACTGAATCGGTTATTAACGTCAAAGATAACGAAACCATGGTGATCTCTGGTTTAGTCAACAGCGAGATGTCAAAAACCATCTACAAGTTTCCACTGCTGGGTGATATCCCCATTCTCGGCGAACTCTTCAAATCACGCGACTTTCGAGAAAACAAAACTGAGCTAGTAATCTTTGTGACCCCGCACGTCATCTATTCCGGGCAAACCAATGATGAGCAGCTAGCTAGAGGCCGTCAGATGGTGGATGAAGCCAAAGACATTGAGCCGTTCTACATTCTGGACTAAGGGAGAAGCAGTATGTTCAGCATTGTAGTTAATACCACTAAAGGTACAAATGTTGGTGAATTTCAGTGTGTTGGCTATGAATGCAGCATTGGCAAGGACACCGACCATCTGATTGTGTTACGCGGCTTAAAAGTAGCGCGTACTCATGCCATTGCCTACCAAACAGCTGATGGTTTGTTTATCAAAGACAGCGGCAGCCGCACCGGTATTAAGCTTAACGGCAATCGCTGCCAGCAAGCAGGGCCACTTTCAGCCAATGACGAAGTGCAAGTTGGTGATTATCTATTACGACTACAGGAAAAAGACAGTCGTGCCACATTAGGCGAAGCCCCCGTGGCAATTCCCGCTAGTGCAAATGCCACCATCAACACTATAAATTGCAGCACGACTTCACCAACAGTGGCCACTACTGACTCTGCTACAGAAAAAGCCCCAAAGGCCAATGTGCACACCGCACAACAATTAGAAGAGATTAACTTTCGTAATACGTGGCGCCGCAAGGTGCATAAAGAACTACTAACACAGATGGATTTGCGCCGCGTCAATGTTAATGAGATGAGCGATGAAGAGTTACGCGAACGCAGTGGCACACTGATCCGACAAATTGTCCAACAAATAAAACTCCCTACCAGTATTGAGCCTGAAGCATTAATTGAGGAAGTGCTGGATGAGACCATCGGTCTAGGGCCATTAGAGGGGCTACTTGCCGATCCTGCCGTGTCAGAAATCATGGTAAATAGTCATGACCAGATCTTCTATGAAAAAGCAGGTCAGCTTTATTTATCAGATATCTCCTTCTCCGATGACCAAGCTGTGCTGGGTGCCATTGAACGGATTGTGACCCCCATTGGCCGCAGAATCGATGAAGGTTCACCTATGGTGGATGCACGTCTGAAAGATGGTTCTCGTGTCAACGCTATCATTCCTCCATTAGCGCTAAAAGGGCCATGTATCACCATCCGTAAATTTATGCAGCAAAGGCTGGAGTGCAGTGATTTAGTCAAGTTTGGCTCAATGAGCCAAACTATGGCGCAATTTCTTGAGATAGCGGTAAAGCAAAAGCGCAACATTATTATCTCGGGCGGTACAGGGTCAGGTAAAACCACTTTACTTAACGTGCTGTCTAACTTTATCCCGAAAAATGAACGTATTATCACCGTAGAAGATGCGGCGGAACTGCAGTTAAATCAGCCAAATCTGGTGTCATTAGAAGCCAAGCCAGCCAACCAAGAAGGCAAAGGAGCGGTGGAAATTCGTGACTTAGTAAAAAACTGCCTGCGTATGCGGCCCGACCGAGTAGTTGTAGGTGAGTGCCGGGGTAGTGAAGCGCTCGATATGCTACAGGCGATGAATACTGGCCATGATGGCTCACTTACCACAGCTCACTCCAACTCTCCCCGGGATTGTATATCTCGTCTAGAAGTCATGGTGATGATGGCGGGGATGGATCTGCCAGCCAAGGCTATACGTGAACAGATATCCTCGGCTATCAACATCATTGTGCAGCAATCACGTTTTGCCGATGGTTCTCGCCGAATCTCCAGCATATGTGAAGTGACTGGACTTGAGGGAAATACGGTTCAGCTCTCTGAAATTTTTAAGTTTCAACAAACTGGATTTAATGAGCAAGGCAAGGTGCAAGGCTTCTTTACTGCCAGCGGTGCAATTCCAGAGTTTTACGAACAACTGCGCCGAGATGGTATTCAAGTCGACTTAAGCATCTTTCAACGGGAGGAGTAGCATGGACGATATTCTGTTTATTCTCTGCTGTACCTTTATTTCAGTAGTGTTATTGGTCTGGTCGCTACGTCACCTATCCGCTCGCTGGGCCAAAATCTACCAAGAGCGGTTTACCGTCAATGCAAAAGTCAACTTGGCTGAAATGTTCATGTTCATTGAGCCACAACAGCTGTTCATCATTAACATTGTCACTATCCTTACTGGCCCGTTACTAATTTGGTTAGTGGTCGGCTCTTGGACCTTAGGCATCATTATCAGCGTCATTTTGGCATTCCTGCCACGTTTTGCTTACCGCTTTTTACATGCACGTCGTCGTCGCAAGTTTGTGCACCAGTTACCGGATGGTCTCAATATGATCGCCACATCAATGCAATCAGGAGCCAACTTGAACACCGCCATTGAAACTATGGCCGATGAGATGGATGCGCCAATCAAACACGAGTTTCATCTCTTTTTACGCGAACAACGCTTAGGCGTGGAATTCAATACAGCTATGGACAACATGTTTCAACGAATCCCCGAAGAAGAGTTTCAGTTAGTTGTATCCGGCATGCAGATTTCACGAGATGTTGGAGGCAACTTAGCGGAAGTACTTTCTCGTTTATCCGACACATTACGTCGCAAGATTGAGATGGAGGGCAAAATCAATTCATTGACAGCACAAGGACGTCTTCAAGGCATTGTAATGACCGCAATGCCAATATTTATCGCCATAGTGCTGTATCAGATGGAGCCACAAACCATGGGGCGATTGATATCTGAACCTATGGGCTGGGCGGTGATAGTCATTGCCTCACTAATGCTGATTTGCGGCTATATGTCGATCCGTAAAATTGTATCGATTGATGTGTAGGAGGCTGAACTATGGTCAACATTATTGTCACTTGTTTCGCCTTGGCATTGGTATTACTGCTAATTAGCTGCCATCGCATTTATCAAAGTGTACCTACAGATAACCGCGAGTTTATGGATCCACTATCACCAGGGCTTAAGGCCATTTGGCCCTTGGTTAGACTGTTAGCCTTTTATATTAGTGAAAAACTCAGTGTCGACTATTTAGAACGAATTTCCAAAAAGCTTCAGGTGTCAGGACTGTCGTACATCATGACCGCGGAGCAATATTTTGCCATCCGCATTCTAAGTACCTTGTTCGCTATCGGACTAACCCTCAGTGCATGTGTGATGTTAGATGACGTTAACCTGCGCTACCTACTGATTGCTGGCATCTTCGGTTACTTTCTGCCCATGATGACGCTGAACGATCTGCGTAAAAAACGCGAAATTGCCATTGTTCGGGTGCTGCCGGTATATCTCGACTACCTAACCCTTGCCATTGAGGCTGGTCTCAACATGTCTGGCGCACTCACTCAAGCGGTTGAGCGTGGCCCAAATGGCCCACTTAAAATCGAGTTTGAAAAGGTGATCCGCGATATGCGTGCTGGCATGTCCCGCGCTCAATCCTTTCGCAATATGGCAGAACGAGTACAGATAACTGAACTCAACAGTTTGGTTAGCTCACTAGCACAAGCCGAACGAACAGGGGCTAGCCTAGGCGGTACCTTAAGGATCCAAGCCGACCAACGCCGCGTTGAACGCTTTCAAAAAGCCGAGAAAAAAGCCCTCGAAGCGCCAGTGAAACTCATTTTTCCGCTAATCGTGTTCATTTTTCCGGTGACCTTTCTCATTTTGGCATTTCCAATTGCCATGAAAATTATGTACGAGATGTAAGTCATGTTAGTTCGCGCATTACAACTCAATGACGGCCAGCAATTGCCACAAGTATTTTTGGCCAATACGCCTTGGTTACGGCTACGCGGTTTGCTTGGTAGACCGCGACTTACCCGTGAGCAAGGCATGTTGATCAGTCCTTGCAATGCGGTTCACACCATGGGCATGAGCTATGCCATTGATGTGGTCTACCTCAACGAACAACTGCAAATACTCAAGATTGCCAAACAGCTAAAACCATGGCGTAGCAGTGCTTGCAAGGGAGCCAAATATACGTTGGAACTTGCTAGTGGCAGCGCTGAACATTATCAAATCACCACGGGAGACACGTTGTTATGGGCCAACTAATAGCCATTATTTTGCTACTGCTGACCATCACCGGGTGTGCAGCCAGTAACCCACATCAAGCCCACGTCGAACAGGAAATTCACCCCAATATTATGGCGCTGCAAACCCAAGCTGAGGTGGCCTATAAAAAAGCCATGCTAGGGCAAGCAGAAAGCCTATACATGCAAGTTCTAGCAATGGCGCCAGACTATGCTGACGGCTGGTTTCGCTTAGGTAATATCTACACGCGCACTGGCCGACAAGAGGCAGCAATCAACGCCTACATGCGTTGTATACAACAAGCACCACAACACCAAAAAGCTTGGTACAACATGAGCTTAGTGCGTATTAAACAAGCTACTGAAGTATTAGAAACTGCGCAACGACAGGGCAACAGCAATACCGCAGTAGGCCAGCAGATTAATGCTCTAGAACAAGTGTTAGTCAAGCTGCAAGCAACCCCACAACAACAGCAAAATCGGGTAGCTGAATGATGCGATCGCTACGTAGCTATCAATGTGGCCAAAGCATGTTTGAGTTCAACATGTCACTGCCGTTTTTGACGCCAATCATACTGGTAGTGATGATGCTAGTAGTGCAATGGGCATTTCTATTTTCCGCAAAAAGTACGTTGGATGCAGCAACTGTTAAAGCCGTGCGTGAAGGTGCAATCAACTATGGCAGTATGAGTGCTATCAACCGCGGCTTAACCGAGGGCATGATGCCACTCTACAACCACGGTACTGGAATCGGTGACATAGTCAGTGCTTATACTCGGGCACGCACAGCCGTTGGACTACTTGGTCGAGTCACCATTCTCAACCCAAATGAGGAAGTGTTTAATAAGTTTAAGGTGGAAATCTACTACGGACGAGACCGTCACCAAGAAATCCCCAACGATAACTTAATGTACCGTTCAACCGCACTAACTCAGCTCTCAGATGAACGTCAGATCAACCTACAAGACGCTAACTTGCTACAAATCGAAGTGCAATGGTGCCAAAAAATGGTGGTGCCTTTTGCCAACTCAGTAATTGAGAATGTGGTCTCTTCAGGACTGCTTTTTAATCCCTCCGCTCAACAACTGCGCTGCAACGCTTTAGGGCAAGCCAGTGGAGATAAATATCTGGCTATGACATCCCAAGGACTGATGCGGATGCAAACGCCTTTTCGCCAATAATTTTCGTAAGGACATGATAAATGACGAATAAAAAATACTTAGCATTACTACTTACCGCAGCCCTTGCTACAGCAGCCTGTAATGGTGATTTAGATGAAACAGACCCCAATGGCAGCGATGTAACCGTTCCGGATACTGGCAACAACGGTAACGGCGGAGACAACGGTGGCACTGATAATGGTGATGAAGGTGGTGGCTCAGATAATGGTGACTCTGGCCCACATGTAGGCACTTGGGAAAATCCTGATGAAGACGGCGATGGCGTCCCTGATGAACTTGATGACTTTCCTTTTGATCCCAGTCGCGGCCGACTGCCTACCATTGAAGAAGAAGAGTTCAACAATAACGTTGGTCAAGCCAATATCATCGATAGCATTCCAGCCCGTATTAGCGGGGTTATTGATAAAGAAGTAGACATTGATGATTTTAAAATCTCGATTAGCCAAGCCCAAGTGGAAGCACAAAAATACATCAGTGTAGTGCTTTTCAAAGATGACCCAAAGTTTACCCCTATTCTTACGATATTGGATGACAATGGTAGTGTCGTACAGTCATCAGCATTGGCAATTGATACTACCGGTCGTATCGGAGCAACGATTTTCTTTCTTCCCAAAACTGTTGGCAATTACAACATCAGCGTTTCGGATAAGTATGCCAATGGTGCAGATAGCTTTACCTACACCATTGACGTATTTCTTGATCAAGACCGCGATGGTGTAGCTGATGAACAAGAGCTCGCCTTGGGGATGGATCCTGAGTTGCAAGATACTGACGGAGATGGAATATTAGATGGTAATGAATACCACGTATTTATCAACCAAACAGAGCGCCTGCTCGACGCCGACAACGATGGAATACCTAACTGGCTGGATGATGACAGCGATGGTGATGGCATTCCAGACCGTGTCGAAGGTACCGGTAATCAAGACGCCGACCTACTACCCAACTTTGTTGATCCCGACAGTGATAATGATGGAATTAACGATAGTATTGATCAGCTAGGGATTGATACAGATAGCGACCATATCGCCAATTACGCCGATGTGGACGATGATGGCGATTTATTGATTGATAGTAATGATCCAGATCCACTGACGCCACTAATACTTAATAGCAATGTCACTCTGTCAGCAACTAGCTTTACCACCAATAACGGTGACGATTTAGTTAACCAAGCAATGGCTTACCTACCGCTAACCATTTCAGGAAAAAACCTGCCAGAAAGCGATGTTTTTGTCGTTTTAAGTAAACGTGGAAATAACGGCCAGCCCGTAAATATTAAAGCGACCCCAATTGATAGCAATAAACTTGAAATAGTAATACCTGATTTTGCCAATATTGCATTAGGAGGTGAAGAATTTGATCTATTTGTGGTCGCAGACGGCAAGCGCACCAATGAATTGCGAGTTAAATTACTCGATAACAATACACCTATGCTTTATAAACTATCTCCCACCAATGCCGCACCAGGTGATACGATTACGGTAACCGGTGAGCACTTCGTTAGCGGTACAAAAATCAATTGGGGAATCCAAAATATATCACTAAATGTTACATCACAATATTCGGCACAATTTACCGTGCCTGATGATGCCGTTAGCGGCCAAGCCTATTTATCTAATCAATATGGAGAGTCACGTTATCTCAACCTTTGGATAGGTAGAAACGTCGCGTTAAACATTACGGTTCCGAATGAATATCAAAATCTCACGGGACCATTCCATGTATCATACATAGCAGAAGCATATACTAACTTGGCAGACATTGATGGTACTGACTATCGGTTTGAAGCTTCATCACCTGACACAGTGCTAGTCAGTAATAGTGATAATGTCATTATTTTACGAGCCATCATTATGCCGTCAGACACAAGTGTTACATTAACTCTTGATTCAACCATAGAAGCAATGGCTCTCACTGGTTATCTTTATAACAAAACTGAACAACAAATTCGTGAAGCCCGTGATCAATTACCGACTATAGATGCCTACCAACAACTAGCTAGCTACGTGCGTAATGGTATTAATGATCCAGAAAAAACTTTTGCTATTAACAACCTTGACGTTGCAGGGTTGATTTATGAAATTCAGCAGGTACTAAAAAAAAATAGCCAAACAAATGATCCAAATTATCTCCAATCAATGAAAAAATGGCGAAAAAATGCATCCAATAAAGGGTTAGCTAATGTAAACACTGATGATCTTCGCCCAACAATTTCACCATCAGAATCCCAGGACGGTATTAAAGTGGAACCCACTCGAGGCTCAATTAGCGAGCTTTTTTCCTATGATGGTTATACGGAAGTACAAAACAGCACCCAGATGTATTTGAGTACAGCTGTTTATAGAATTAATGCAGACTTAAGCATCGACTCATCTCCCGTTGTCGGCATCGATCCAACAAACAGTAGTAAAAGCAAAAGCTATCATCACGTTACATCGTTAATAGACCGAAACATGATAGCACCTGTAGCTTTCTCCCCTTTTTCTATCGCTCTATGGTCACAAGACGAGCAGATAGCGGCTTGTCAATACCAAGACTGTATGGTTGAAGTAATTACTCCAGGTTCACAAGGTGACATACTACTTGATGATTCAAAAGTAACCGCTGCAAAAGCCATTTTTTGGCGCAACCTTATAGATCGATGTTTATGGCAAAGTTTTCAAGCAATAACAAATATCATTGCATCTACCAAGAAAAATGATAGCAGTGGTATTGACCCTAACGGATATATAGTTAAAGAAGGTAAAAATAAAATACATATCTCTGAGATCATTATGGCCACCCAAGTTAGCAAAGGGTTGGCAGATGCAGTTAATAAAGCTTTTGAAGATGGCAGCGTTACAACAACGGAAATGAACGATATTATTAGTGAACTAAACAGTATTGTTAAAAATGAAGTAGATACTATTTTAACTGAACAGCATTTAGGTCCACTACTTTCTGAGATTTTTAAGGCTGCGGGTTATGACCTAGACTCACTTATGAAAGATGTGCGTAACGCAATTATCACAAAAATAGCTGAAGCATTTATTCCCATCTATAGTCAACTGAAAGAAATTTACACCGTTCTTGATGCAATTAGCTCAGGCTTAAATGCTGCAGAGGCGTGGTATAACTTATTCACACTCAAACAACATTATGATTACCGTATAAATTGGGGGATGCACTTACTAAAAATGGAGCCAGGATTATTAAGCCTAGATGACTACTCTACATTTATTACAGTAACTGGAACCGGAATTTGTCCAGCCCACAGTATTTTTGGTAACCCAGTCTATCCAGAGATATATTTCAAAGATGAGACAACAGGAAACGATGAAGAATTAACGATTGAAAACGATGGAAATTTAGATGATTCCTATATAGTTAATGATTCTTGTACACAAGCCACCTTCTATTTTCCACCTTCACTCTATCAAAAAATGCAAGCGGACTCCAAAGTATCATTAGAGTTTCGTTTTGAAGATGATATAGCAAATACAGTCACAGAAAATACCTCACCACAGTATCTAACCTTTGGTCGTGGTTTAGCTATAGGCAGTGTAAATCCTCAGCCGGCTATGATTGGACAGGAGATGACAATTAGTGGCCTAGGTTTCTCCGAACACATTGACGGCAACAAAGTGTTCTTTGTCGATAAATTTAATAATCGTGTACTGGCGGACGTCCATAACGCAAGTACCAGCAAGTTAACGGTAAAGGTGCCGGAAAATGCAGTGAGTGGCAAACTCTATGTTGAAGTTGGCGAACAGAGTACAGAAACCAATGTAACCATCAGTGCCACTAAACTCATTTTCACCTTTGGTGACAATGGTAATGAAGCTGATGACAGTTTTGAAGTTCGTTTAAATGATAACGTCATCGATGAGTCAACAGCCGGACAACGTCGACGAACAAAAGAACTCACCGTAGCTCCAGGGGAAGCCGATATTGATCTTTATGGCATAACAGTGCCGGACGCACGTGCTACCTATTACATATGCTTTTCTAACAATGTAGAAGTACTCACAGGGGATACTTCAGCACGTGTTGACTTTGACCCTGGTACTCAGTTTAAAGCCTCATTACGTATTAAGATCAACGCAACAGAAGCCTCGGCACCTATTAATTGTCAATACCTAAACGAAAATGACCCTCAGCAGGTAAAAATTCTTTGGCAGGAATAAAACTACCAGCCATTTAATCATTTATTGTTAGTAAGTTAACTAAAAGGACGTCTAATGAAACTATCTACAATGCTTACCAGTAGTTTGCTATTACTGGTTACAAATACCCAAGCTAGCGAGATCAACTTTGCCTTTAATGCTACCGATAACCAAGATCCTATCTTCATTGAAAAATGCCTCGCTTATAAACAAGCCCTAGTCGATGGCGATAAACAAAAACTATTGAGTTTTGTCGATCCTAAATTGCAAGAAAAATTTGGAGAGCGTTTACAAAACGTGATAGATAAAATGATAGCGAAAAGGAAGAATAAGATGCAGCGGGCGGATTACGAGCTCGATTACATACGTATTGTAAAGATGGAAAACATGA
>NZ_JBLXAT010000031.1:0-45295 GCF_048265805.1 Shewanella sp.
AAGCAGAAGCAGAAGCAGAAGCAGAAGCAGAAGCAGAAGCAGAAGCAGAAGCAGAAGCAGAAGCAGAAGCAGAAGCAGAAGCACAGCAAGACGTTAACCAAGTTGCCCCATTAGCGGCGGCAGAGGTCAGCTGGGGCAACGCCTCACTGAAAAAAGCGGTAGAAAAATGGCAGGCCGCTAGCACGCCCGTTCCGCAGCATGATGCGATGTTAGCGGTGATTGCGGAGTGCTACAAACAACGTAAAAATGCGCCATATTTACAGTTGGGTACCCAACTGGCCGCCGAGTATCCAAGCGTATTTGCCGCCAGCAGCGAAGTGCTAATCAAACGCAAACCTAAAGGTGAACTCAAAGGGGTTGGCTTTATGCAGTTGTCTACCTTGTGTAACGACAGCGGCGACTTTGTTACTGCCGTCGCCTTGTGTCAGCAAGCACTTGACTACGGTCTACAAGATGGCACCGTCAGCGGCTTTGAGGGCCGTATACAACGGATTGAAAAAGCGCGTGCTAAAAGCGAATAACTAAGCAAGTATAAGTTGGAACAGGGTGGTCTACTGACCACCCTTTTTATTGCAATCACCTATGAGGAGCGGTAATGCGTATTGCAGTAACTATGGCGGCAGTGTCGCTAATACTAATGGTCAGCGGTTGTACTAAAACCCCCGAGTGGACTTTGTTTTACTACGCTGGTCAGCAATCGGTACCGGAGAGCGATCATTACCATGCCATCAAAGGGTATTACGCGAGCCTTGAGCAATGTAAAAAGAAAGCTGAGGGACTGGAATATCTCACCGAAACGGCCGCTGTTTACCAATGCGGCTTTCAGTGTCAGCTTGATGAGCATGATGTGGTAAAGTGTGACCAATGGCACACTTTTACGCCTAAGCAACCATGAAGTTAAAACAAGATTTTTTTGAGCAGCTCGACGGCTTTTATCAACAGGTGTTACCGACGCCATTGCCTGCGCCACATTGGCTGCTGTGGAGTGATGACGCCGCTGCCTTGATAGGGCTGCAACAGCCTAGCGAAGAGTTGTTGCAGGTATTTTCCGGCAATCAGCGCTATGCTGACGCACGTTATTACGCCCAAGTGTATAGCGGCCATCAGTTTGGGGGCTATTCACCGCAGCTCGGTGATGGGCGTTCCATTATTCTCGGTGAAGCTGTTGGCCCGCAGGGCAGTTGGGATGTGGCATTAAAAGGGGCGGGGCCTACGCCATATTCTCGCCGCGGTGATGGCCGCGCCGTAACGCGTTCGGCCGTGCGTGAGTTTTTAGTGTCTGAGGCGCTGGCTGCGTTAAGTATTCCAACCACGCGCGCGTTAGCGGTAGTGGGTTCAGCGTTACCCGTCTGGCGTGAAACGCTGGAGAAAGGCGCGACCACAGTGCGGTTGGCGCGTAGCCATATTCGCTTCGGCCATTTTGAACATAGCTTTTATGCCTTTAGCGGTGAGCAACAAACTGACCGTGTGAAACGCTTGGCCGATTTTGTGATCACCCAGCATTTTCCACAATTTAGCTGCGATACTGCGGGTTATAAGGCTTGGTTTACTGAAGTGGTGCAACTCACTGCCCGTTTGATTGCCAAGTGGCAGGCGTTCGGTTTTGCCCACGGCGTGATGAACACCGATAACATGTCGATTGTCGGCGATAGCTTTGATTTCGGCCCGTTCGCCTTCCTCGATACCTTCCAAGAGAACTTCATCTGCAACCATTCCGATTATGAAGGCCGCTACGCCTATGGTCAGCAACCTGGCATCGGGCTGTGGAATCTGCGCTGTCTGGCGCAAGCGCTAACCCCATTGCTGAGTAGTGATGATTTAGTGGATGGCCTACGCGCCTATCAGCCTGCGCTAGTGGCCGAGTATGTTGCCTTGATGGCGCGACGAATGGGCTTTGAGCCGCAGTTGGATGACTCGCATGCGCTTGATTTTGATCTGCAATTGATCGGCGGCTTTACCCAACTGCTGGAACAGCAAAAATTGGATTATACCAACACCTTGCGCCAGTTTAGTGCTATCGCCCCCACCGAGAATGCCGCAGCGCTGCGGGATGAATTTGTCGATACGCATGCTTTCGATAGCTGGTGGCAGCATTACTGCGGACGGGTTGAAGCCGTGGCAGATCTCGATGCATGGCAACAGGCGCGGCGCTTAGCTAATCCCAAGTATATTCTGCGTAACTATCAGGCACAGCAAGCCACAGAACAAGCGTTAGCTGGCGATCTGTCAGGCTTACGCACCTTACAGCAACTGCTGCAAAAGCCCTTTGACGAACAGCCTGAGCTGGCTCATTATGCGGCGCGTCCGCCACAATGGGGCGAAGGGTTAATTATGTCGTGCAGCAGTTAAGGACAAAAAATCATGAGTAATTCTGCGTTAGCCGCCGTGAGCGATCTGCGGCTTGATCGCGCCAATGTGAGTTTGTCGATGAGTGCCGACATCGACTTTGATGCATTTGATGGGCTAGCCGCAGCGTTGTGCCAAGCGATGGATCTGCGTGTGCTGGAGCGGCAGTGGGGCGCTGATCGCCATCAATGGCTGGTGGAATTTGAAGACAGCCGTTTGTGGCTTAACTTTGAGTTGTACGGCCGTTGTTGCTGGTTAAATAGCGAAGACAGTGCGGATGTGGAAGTGCTAGCCTATCTGCAGTCGTTATTGGAGGCACAACTATGAGCAGCTCCGCGTTTCATTTTGCGGGTTTAACGCCCGATCTGATTTTAACGGCAATTGAATCTGTCGGTATCTATCCAGAAACAGGCCTCATCGCACTTAACAGTTATGAAAACCGCGTGTATCAGTTTCGCTGTGATCGCGGCAATCGTTATGTGGTGAAATTTTATCGGCCTGAGCGCTGGAGTAAGGCGCAGATATTGGAAGAGCATCAGTTTGCGGCTGAGCTATTGGCGGAGGAGTTCCCCATTGCTGCACCCGTGGTCATTGATGGTGCCACGCTGCATGAATACCAAGGTTATCTCTTTACGCTGTTTCCTTCGATGGGCGGACGACAATTCGAGGTTGATAACCTTGAGCAGCTATTTGAGGTTGGTCAGTTTATTGGCCGTATGCATCAGTACGCCAAGGGCAGTCGCTTTAGTCAGCGCCGCAGTTTAACGCCGACGACCTTTGGTGCTGAGTCGCTGACAGTATTGCAGCAATCAAGTTTGATTCCCGCGCAGTGGCGCGAGCAAGTGCTCAGCAGCGCCACAGAGTTAGTGCAAGCCATTGAGCAACAATGGCATAAGTTAACGCCATCAGTGATGCGCCTGCATGGCGATTTGCATATCGGCAATATTTTGTGGACGCCCGATGGCCCAGGTTTTGTCGACCTCGATGACGCCTGCAACGGCCCAGCGGTGCAAGATTTATGGATGATGTTGTCAGGTGAGCGCGAGCAGCAACAAGCGCAGCTGGCAGAACTGGTGGAGGGTTACCAAGAATTCTGTGATTTTCATCCCGCTGAACTGCGCTTGATTGAACCGCTGCGTGGTTTACGCATGTTGCACTATAACGCGTGGCTTTGCCGCCGTTGGGACGATCCGGCATTTCCGCAACATTTTCCATGGTTTGCCGAACCACAGTATTGGCAACAGCAATACCAGAGTTTTACCGAGCAGTTACAGCAACTGTCACAACCGCCGTTGAGTTTGATCCCTTATTAAAAAGGTCGTATCTGATACATCATTACGGAACTGAATTGTTGGATTCGACTCAAAAGACACGCTATGTTATTGCCCAGCATGAATTTGCAGGCTTAGTTTAAAAATAAAGGAAAGGTCATGAGAAAGATTTGGATGTTGGCAGCCTTGTTGTTGCTTCCCTTGGCAGCAAATGCCGCAGATTTTAGAGAAGGTGTGAATTACAAGGTGATTAGCAGTGCGCCAGCCAGTGCCAAACCTCATGTCACTGAATTCTTCTCTTACTATTGCCCACACTGCTATGTGTTTTCTAAGCAGTATATTCCGCAGTTAGAAGCTAACCTGCCCGCAGGGATGGAGTTCAAACAGAATCACGTTGATTTTATCGGCGGCGATATGGGTAAAGTGATGAGCCGTGCTTTTGCGATCTCAGAAGTGCTTGGCGTGACCAAGCAGATTGAACCGCTGGTATTTAGCGAGATCCACGAAAAGCATCATCGCTTTCAGTCGCTGGAAGAGGTAAAAGCCTTTTACGTGGCGAATGGGGTTGATGCCAAGAAGTTCGAAGCGGCTGCCGGTTCATTTATGGTGAATAGCATGGTGGATTCAATGCGTCGTGCTACCCAAAACTCCGGTATTGAAGGCGTCCCTGCAATCATCATCAATGACAAATATCTGATCAAAAACGAATCGTTGAAGTCATTTGACGAGATGATGGAATTGGTAACTTATTTGAGTACTCAACCGTAACTTGCGACGGTGGTGTTAAAGAAGCGATGCTGTGGCATCGCTTTTTTTTATGTAAAAAAAACCGTACAACCTAGCGGTGGTACGGATTTAGAGCCAATGGCTCAGTTTTTTACCCTGAGTAACGTCAATAACTTAGCATTGCGTCAAAAAATTGGCAACATAAAAACAAGCAAATGATTCATGGAGTTAATCTGGAACTGCCAAAAATCGCGATCGCAGTATGAAACTAACTAGAGTGCACTGTGGTCAAATGTCTGGATTCAGCCGAAAATTAGGAGGGTTCAATGCGTGTTTTTCCGGTTTATGCCCCTAAACTCATTGCCAAGCATGCGCGAATTTTTATGCAGGGCGTTATTTGGGTAAAGGATTTAGGACGACTGGAATTCGAACGAGGGCGGTTTTTGTTACCAAAAAATGCGGGACTGCCAAAAGTGAAGCAAGCGGTAATTGAGTTAAATCAACTGCTTGATTCGCAAACCAAGCAGCTTTCACTGAATGACACTAATTAATTTCGTGATTCAGTAATCCTACCAGACCTGACACTTTGTCGCTCCACGTCTCAAGGTCTTGCTGCAACTGCTCGTTTTTCTCTGTGAGCTGCTGATTTTTTGTTTTCTCTTCTTCAAGTTCCATTTTCAGCAGCTCGATATGTTCCAGCGCTGATTGAATTTTTTGTTCCAGTTGGGACAGTAATTCAAGGCTCATGAGGGAGTCCTCCTGGGGTTAGTATAGGGATGGGATTCTAGCAGCCTGTTGACCATGCTGGATAGCGGGCAAATTTTGACTGCTGCATTTATCACCGTACTTAACCCCGTGATACTACTAAGTGCAAGGGAAAACAGTGGTTGTTGACAATTGTTGCCAAAAAAATTTTCATCCTTTTGACAAAGCGGCCTAATGGCTATTGACTTTCAATCGTACGATTCCTAGTCTGCCTAGACGATAATTAGGGTTGTACACAATGGAAATCAAGTATTGTTTGAAGCCTGCCGCAGAACGCCGTCAAGAGCAGTTCCGTCCGGAAGGTAATGTAGGGTTTGGTCGGTTACGTACTGATCATATGTTTTTGATGGACTACTACGATGGCGAATGGCGTGATCCGCGTATTGTGCCTTATGGCCCATTTGAATTGGCACCGGGTGCAATGGCATTGCACTATGGTCAGTCCATTTTCGAAGGTGCTAAAGCCTTTATGCATGACGATGGCGAGATTTACGCTTTCCGCATTAATAAAAATGCTGAGCGTTTAAACCGTTCTGCCGACATTCTTTGTATTCCGAATATTGCTGAAGCAGACCAACAGCAAGCGATTCAAGCGCTGCTGGATGTGGATCGTTTATGGTTCCCAATGCAAGATGGTGCTTGCTTGTATATTCGGCCATTCATTTTTGCGACGGAAGATCGCCTGTCAGTGAGTCCATCTACTCGCTACACCTTCTGCGTGGTGGTGAGCCCAAGTGGCGCCTACTACGGTAAAGACTTAAGCGCGATTCGCTTGCTGATCAGCAAGAAATATCACCGTGCCGTGCCTGGTGGTACTGGTGCATCTAAGGCGTCTGGCAACTATGCGGCCTCTTTGCGTGCTGGTCGTGCTGCGGCTGAAGCGGGTGCGGCGCAAGTGCTGTATCTGGATTCTACCAACACCTATCTGGAAGAAGCGGGCGCGATGAACCACTTCCATATTCTGAAAGATGGCACAGTGATTATTCCAGAATTTACCGACACTATTTTGCGGTCAATTACCTCACAATCCATCATTGAGCTGGCGCCAACGCTGGGTTGTGATGTACGCCAAGAAACCATCAAACTGGATGACTTCATTGCGGGTATTGAAGCCGGTGAGATTGTTGAAGCCGGTGGTTTTGGTACCGCCGCAGTGGTATCGCCTGTGGGCTCTTACATCTTTGAGGATGGCCGCGTGGTGACCGTGGCTGATGGTCAAGTGGGAGCTAACGTAAAACGTATTTACGATACCTACACCGCCATTCAAAGAGGTCACCACCAAGCCCCAACGGGTTGGTTGCAAAAAGTGCCTCATCTTGAGAAATAATCTCGAGTAGTTCCCTGTAAGACCTCAGCCAAGCGCTGGGGTCTTTTGTTTTATAGCTAAGTTGATCTATACGCTTTGCTGAGAATTCAAGATTAGGCAGGTGCTTGCTGTTGCAGTAATAACGCGAGGTAATCACTTGCCGCTAGCGGCTTACTGAGCAGGAAGCCTTGGATTTGGTCGCAACCTTGGCTGGCGAGGTATTGTAACTGCTCCTCCGTTTCTACCCCTTCGGCGACCACTTGCAGTTCTAAGCTGTGGGCGAGGGCGATAATCGCGCTAGTAATCGCGGCATCATCCGGGTCTTCTGAAATATCACGGACAAATTCGCGATCGATTTTTAGGGTATTGATCGGGAACCGCTTCAGGTAGGCCAAACTGGAGTAGCCTGTACCAAAGTCGTCGACGGCTAAGCTAAGCCCTAAGGCTTCAAGACGATTCAAGATGGCAATAGATTGCTTCGGATGTTTCATCACTGCTGACTCAGTTAACTCAATTTCTAGTAACTGTGCCGGTAGCTGATATTGCAGCAGGATCTGTTCAATCTCTGTTAGCAACTCATGTTGTAGCTGTTTGGCGGAGATGTTGACTGCGACAGGCAGCAGGCTAACCCCTTGCTGGCGCCACTGACTCATTTGCTGTGCCACATGATCGAGCAGCCAAGAACCAATACTGGTAATCAGCCCCGTTTCTTCTGCGAGCGGAATAAATTCGGCGGGAGAGACTGGCCCCAACTCGTTACTGTGCCAACGCATCAGCGCCTCACAACCGACAATGCAGCCGCTGGTGACACTGTATTTGGGCTGATACATCACTTCTAATTCGTTTTTACTGATGGCTTGTTTCAAGCCTGTTTCCAGTTGTAGATGGCGCACTGCGGACACATTCATGTGGCTGCTATAAAACTGGAAGTTATTGCGTCCCATCGATTTTGCGTGATACATCGCGGTATCGGCATACTTCAGCAGTTCTTGCACGTCACACGTATCGTCAGGCGAGAGACTGATGCCGATGGAGGTGGTGATATCGAGGGTATTTTGCGACAGCTCAAACGGTTGATCGAGCAGATGAATGATCTTCTCGGCAATCACAGTGGCGGCTTTGGCCTTGGCAACACCTTCCAGAATGATGGTGAACTCATCGCCACCGATACGGGCCACCGTATCGCCAGCACGCACGGCTCCAGCTAGTCGCTGGCCTACCGCTTTGAGTAGCTCATCACCGACATGATGACCCTTAGAGTCATTGATGGTCTTAAAGCGATCGAGATCGAGGAATAGTAGCGCGACTTTGGTGCCATTACGTTGGGCTTGGTCTAGCGCATGTTTCAGATGTTCTTTAAATAGCGTGCGATTAGGCAGCCCAGTGAGGGGGTCATAATTGGCTAATAGCCGTAGATCTTCTTCCACTTTTTTGCGATCGGTAATGTCGTTGAACACCATGACCAGATGGCTCGCTTCGGCGTTGTGGTCAACCACCTGATTCACTTCTAGCCACGCCAGAATGACCGTTCCATTGGCTTGCCGTAGTTGGATTTCGCCAGACCAATGGTGTTCTGTCAGCAAGATACGTTCGATATCGCGGTAATGGTTTATTGGGTACAAACCACGCGTGAGCGCTAAGCAGTATTTGCCGAGAATGCATGACTCTTGGTAGCCTGTGGTCTCGCTAAAGGCACGGTTTACCGAGATGACGCGATAGTCCAAATCACAAATCACCACCGCTTCATTCATGCTTTCCAGCACTTGATGCGACAGCTTAAGTTCATCTTCCTGCTGCTTACGATCAGTAATATCGGTGGAGGTCCCGGCCATACGAATTGGGGTATTGTGTATGCCCACTTCGGCAATTTTGCCGCGATCTAAGCGCCAACGCCATTCGCCATCCGCGGAGAAGCTGCGGTATTCCGCCTCAAAATAGGGGATCTTGCCAGCTAAATAACGCGCCAGTGTTTGTTGCAGCACTTGGCGGTCTTCGGGATGGATCAGCGCAAGATATTGCTGCCGAGTCAGTTGCTGCGTTAACTCATTATCTTGACTGAGTTGGGTCATGGTGAGCGTTTCGCTGACCAAGTGCCAGTCCCACAACCGATCCCCTGAGCCCCACATCGCCAGCTTAAAGCGCTCGTGTGAATCACTGATTTGCTGCTGTATCTGCTTCTCTTTATGCCACTTTTTGACATAGTGGCGTGCAAGCAGCGCAATCATTATCACGCAGAATAGGCAATACAGCACGTAGGCTGATGGTGTGCGATACCATGGCGCAATAATGGTGATATCGGCCAGTTGCTGTTGACTAAACTCAGCGCTACCAGTGAGTTTGTGGCGTACCAGTAATTGATAACTGCCAGCGGGCACTGCGGTGTAGCTGATCTCGTTCATCGCTTCGAACGGGTGCCAATTACTCTCCAAGCCTTTGAGTAAGAAGCTATATTGGTGGTGATTAGGGTAGCTAAAGTCGATGGGGGTGACTTTAAAACTCAGCAACTCGTTGCTGTAATGTTGAGTAATATAGATATTGTCAGTGAAGCGATAGAGCGGGAACAGTTGTTCACCTATTCGGTAGCTGGCGAGGGCAATTTCAACATTTTGCCGCGCTGCTGGAATCCTGCTAGGCTGAAAATAGTTGATGCCGTTGATGCCACCAAACCAGATGCTACCGTCCGGATCCTGCCAACGTACGCCACCGTTAAATTCCAGCGATTGCAGCCCTTCATTCTCGTTGAAACTGAGGAATTTACCGCTAGCGACTTCAAGACGACTGACCCCAGCATTGCTGGTAAACCACACATTGCCTAAGTGGTCATCAGCTAAGGCATAGATGGTGTTATTCGACAGTTTATGGGTGGCACTAAAGTTAGTTAGTTCATCGTCTTGTAGTAATACCAGCCCTCCGTGGGTGGCAATCCATATGTTGCCATCGTCCATTTCAAGTACGTCACGCACTATAGGATGTGGCAGCTCCTGCGGTGAAAAGTAGCGTATCAGATCGCCGTTGCTCGCCAGTTGGTATAAGCCGTTCATCGTCATCACCCACAGGCCGCTGCGGGTACGCCGCAGATTGAGAATGGCGCTATCGGGTTGCGGTGTGGCGTACTTGAGATTGATGTTATTGAGTTGCTTGTTGGCAACATCGTAGCGATATAAGGCATTTTGCGCCGCAAACCACAGTTGATGTTTACTGCTATCTAAACTGATTGCTCGAATGTGCGTAATGTTTTGTGGCAGCTCAATTGGCATAAGCGTATTGGGCAGCGCCAATTGAAATAGTCCTGCGCTGGTGGCTAACCAGAGGCTATTGTCGGTATCGGCGGCGATATCCAGCACGCGTAAATCGTCACTCGCTTCTGCACCAATGAGTGGCATAAACAGCGCGTTAAGTGATTCGAATTTGCCGCTATCTGTCAAACGGAACAGCCCTGAATCGTTGGTGCCAACGTACAATTGGCCATCACCAGCGCGGCAAATGGCGCGAATATTATTATTACGTCTGAGCCGTTGGGTATCGGTCTTGTTGTAGATATGGGCAAAATACTGACGATCAATATTGATACGGTTGAGGCCCGAGTAGTAACTGCCCACCCATAAGTTGCCTTGTCTATCGAGCAGCAAGCTGGTGATGTCATTATCGCTCAGGCTATCTTGCTCATCTGGTTGGTGCTGGATCTTTTCAACGAACCATTGCCCCTGCCGCGGCAAAAGGTGAACCAATCCGGTGCCGATGCCACCAAGCCATACGCCGTGCTGATGGTCAAAGATAAAGTCTCGAATGGTCTGGCGATGGTCGGTTAACTTAAAAATGCGCTGAGGCGGTTGCTCAAGCGAGGGATAACGCCAAAGCTCGCTACCGAGCGCCAGCCAGACTGCATTGTCCGCTGCCACATGCCCTTGGCTAATCTGCTGCGCACCATCGGGCAGTGGAAAGGGATTAAATTGACCGTCACGATACAGAAACGCGCCGTGGTGTTCAGTGCTGAGCAACAGCGTTTGCGAATCAATGCTGAGAATGCGCGTCACCACTGGGCTGGTCAGTGGCCCCAATTCCACTTTAGTTAATTGCAGTGGGGCCGATTGGCGATAAAGACCATCTTCGGTGGCCGCCCACAATTGATCGTTAAAAATGGCTAGCTGGTAAATACGTAAGCTGGGTTTACCATTTTTTATCGTGAGCTGCTTAAACTTGCCGGTCGTTAAGTCTAATGCATTCACCCCACCGCTGACGGTGCCGACCCACAGCGTATTGCCCTGTTGCAGCATATCGACGATAAAGGAATCACTAATACTGGTTGGATCGTCCGCTTGGGGACGGAAGAGGGTAAAGTCGGTGCCGTTATAACGATGCAACCCATCTTGAGTTCCCACCCACAGCATGCTGCTGTCGCTCTCAAATAGGCTGTAAACACTGTTTTGATGCAGGCCATCAAGACTGTTGATATGTTGAAAGCGATATTTCTGTGGCATAGCGGCTGCATTCGGCCAACAGCATAAAGCTGCGCCGACAATCAACATCCATTGGCAGAGAACTCGAAACAACGGCAACTCAGTCATCTAATTAGCAAAGCTTGTAACATACCTTATAACAAATGTAGTTGATATGGCTTTATCGCCGTAGGAATAAAAAAAAGGCCTTGCCGGAAGGGGGAAAAGCAAGGCCTTTTTGGCTTGAAACTCGGTGACTTAGAAGCTGTCCTCGGGAATGCGCACCCAGCCCTCCATCAAGACGCGGGCACTGCGGCTCATCACTACTTGGCGGACTTGCCACTGTCCAGCCACGACCTCAGCGCTGGCGCCCACGTTAAGTGTGCCTGATGGATGGCCGAAGCGCAGACGTTGAGGCTCGCCGCCACCTGCGGCACGATTGACTAAGGTGCCGGGCACTACTGCTGCGGCCGCAATGGCAACTGCCGCGGTGCCCATCATGGCGTGATGCAGTTTGCCCATGGATAGTGCGCGTACGCACAAGTCTATGTCAGTGGCGGCAATGGTTTTGCCGCTGGACGCGGTATAGCTTGCGGCTGGCGCCACAAACGCGATCTTCGGCGTATGTGGTCGTGCAGCTATCTCATCGAGCTGTTTAATCAGCCCCATTTTCAACGCACCATAGGCTCTAAGTTGCTCAAAACGGCTCAAGGCTTGTGGATCATCGTTGATGGCGGCTTGTAACTCAGTACCTTGATAGCCGATATCGGCGGCGTTAACGAAAATCGTCGGGATGCCCGCATTGATCAGCGTGACTTGTAGCTTACCGCTAGGCACCAGCGATGGTGGAACCTCCAGTTCATCTATCAGATTGCCAGTAGGGAACATACTGCCGCCGTCGTCCTCATCTGCAGGGTCAATAAAGGTGATTGGGATTTCAGCGGCGGGAAAGGTCACGCCGTCGAGCTCAAAGTCACCGCATTCCACCACGTCACCCGCGGCCATGGGAACTTGCGCCAAAATGGTTTTGTGAATATTGGCCTGCCAGATCCGTACGGTACAAACGCCATCTTGCGGGATTCGGCTGGCGTCAATTAGCCCTTTGCTGATGGCAAAGGCGCCGACAGCGGCGGTGAGATTACCGCAGTTGCCACTCCAATCAATAAACGGTTTATCAATTGCGACTTGGCCAAACAGGTAATCGACATCGTGCTCCGGCTGTTGGCTACGGCTTAAAATCACGGTTTTACTGGTGCTAGAAGTGGCACCGCCCATGCCATCGGTGTGTTTGCCGTAAGGATCTGGACTGCCAATGACGCGCAGCAATAGTGCATCGCGTGCAGGCCCTGGCTGTTGTGCGGCAACTGGCAGATCATCTAACGCAAAAAATACGCCCTTACTGGTGCCGCCGCGCATATAGGTCGCGGGGATTTTTAGTTGCTTGGTCATGTGTTTTGCTCCTCAAGAAACTCTTGTGCAAAACGTTGTAGTACGCCGCCTGCTTGGTAGATGGTGACTTCCTCTGCGGTGTCGAGGCGACAGCGCACTGGCACATCAATACTGCTACCGTTAGCGCGATGGATCAGTAACGTCAATGTGGCGCCTGGCGTCGGCTCGCCCAACACATCAAAGGTTTCACGGCCATCAATCGCGAGTGTATGGCGGTCAGTACCCAGCATAAATTGCAGTGGTAACACCCCCATGCCGACTAAATTGGTGCGGTGGATCCGTTCGAACCCCTCGGCAACGATGACCTCAACCCCCGCAAGGCGCACACCTTTGGCTGCCCAATCACGGCTTGAACCTTGGCCATAATCCTTGCCGGCAATAATACAAAGTGGCTGGCGGCGCAGCATATAGGTTTCAATGCCTTCCCACATACGCAGTTGCTTGCCGTCTGGTTCTAGCCGCATCAGTGAGCCTTGGATCACTTCGCCAGTGCTATCACGCACCATTTCATTAAACAGTTTCGGGTTGGCTAGGGTGGCCCGCTGCGCAGTGAGGTGATCACCACGGTGGGTCGCGTAGGAGTTAAAATCAGCCTCCGGTAAGCCCATTTTGGCCAAATACTCCCCTGCGGCACTGCTGGCCATAATCGCATTGGAGGGCGACAGATGATCGGTGGTGATGTTATCGCCCAGCACTGCTAATGGGCGCATGCCTTTGAGCGTGCGCTCGGCGGCGAGCGCTCCTTCCCAGTAGGGCGGGCGACGAATATAGGTGCTCATCGGCCGCCAATCATATAGCGGGTCAATCTTTTCGCCGTAGTCGACCTTGAGCGCAAACATCGGTTCATATACTTGGCGGAACTGCTCTGGCTTGACGGCGGTTTTGATAACGGCATCAATCTCCGCATCGTCCGGCCAGATATCTTTGAGATATACCGCTTGGCCTGCGGCATCATAGCCTAGAGCGTCTTTTTCGATATCAAAACGAATGGAGCCAGCTATCGCATAAGCCACCACCAACGGCGGCGATGCCAGAAACGCTTGCTTAGCATAGGGATGAATGCGGCCGTCAAAGTTGCGGTTGCCGGAAAGCACGGCGGTGGCGTATAAATCGCGGTCGATGATCTGTTGCTGGATGAGCGGATCTAACGCACCGCTCATGCCGTTGCAGGTGGTACAAGCAAAGGCCACCACGCCAAAACCTAGGCATTCCAGACTGGCGAGCAAGCCCGCTTCTTCCAGATACAGTTTGACGGTTTTTGAGCCGGGCGCCAGCGAGGTTTTCACCCATGGTTTACGCTGTAAGCCTTTAGCTACGGCGTTGCGCGCCAGCAAGCCTGCCGCAATCACATTACGTGGATTACTGGTGTTAGTACAACTGGTGATGGCGGCGATAATCACAGCCCCGTCGGGCATCAAGTCACCTTGCTGACGATAGTCGTTGGCGATACCTTTGTCGGCTAAGCTGCTGGTGGCCACCCGTTTGTGCGGATTTGATGGCCCAGCAATATTGCGCACCACGCTGGAGAGATCGAACGTCAACGTGCGCTCGTACTGCGCTTGCGTGAGGGTATCACTCCATAATCCTGCGGCTTTGGCGTAGGTTTCCACCAGCTGTACTTGCGGTTCATCACGGCCGGTGAGTCGCAGGTAATCTAAGGTTTGCTGGTCAATCGAGAACAGCGCCGCAGTGGCGCCATACTCTGGCGTCATATTGGAAATGGTGGCGCGATCGCCGAGTGTCAGATGTGCCGCACCGCTGCCGAAAAACTCCAAATAGGCTGATACCACGCGTTGATCCCGTAGAAACTCAGTTAATGCCAACACGATATCGGTCGCGGTAATGCCCGCCGCGGGTTTGCCGGTGAGTTCTACACCAACAATATCAGGCAAGCGCATCCACGAAGCGCGACCTAGCATCACGCTTTCCGCTTCTAAACCGCCAACGCCAACCGCGATAACTCCCAAGGCATCTACATGCGGTGTATGGCTGTCGGTGCCGACTAAGGTATCGGCAAAGGCCACGCCATGTTGGGCGTGTACCACTGGTGACATGCGCTCAAGGTTAATTTGATGCATGATGCCGTTGCCGGGGGGGATCACATCGACATTATCAAAGGCAGTTTTGCACCAGTTGATGAAGTGGAAGCGATCTTCGTTACGGCGATCTTCAATGGCTCGATTCTGCTCAAAGGCATCGGTTTCAAACCCTGCGTGTTCTACCGCGAGCGAGTGATCGACAATCAACTGAGTCGGCACCACCGGATTCACTTTGGCCGGATCGCCACCTTGCTCGGCAATCGCATCACGCAACCCTGCTAAATCGACTAATGCGGTTTGGCCGAGAATATCGTGGCACACCACGCGGGCAGGAAACCAAGGAAAATCTAAGTTGCGTTTGCGCTCGATTAGCTGGTTTAAATAGCTGTCCAAGTGGGTGGGGTCAGCCTTGCGCACTAAGTTTTCAGCATGTACCCGCGAGGTATATGGCAAGCCTTGCCAACTCCCCGGTTTAATGGCGTTCACCGCCGCTGCAGCGTCGAAATAATCCAGCCCTGTATTTGCTAGAGCTTTGCGATAGCGTGTGTTCATAATCCTTGCACTCAACTGATGACCGCGGTTTGCGCCGCTGCCTGATGACTCGTTGGCGTGGTTGGCACGTCGTTCAAAACTGACTCATTAACGCTGACTTATCGGCGTTACTGGGCGTAACTGTTCACCGACATAATCGGCACTTGGACGAATTATGCGGTTGTTAGCACGCTGCTCCATCACGTGTGCCGCCCAACCTGTCAGCCGTGAGCAGACAAAAATGGGCGTAAACAGTTTGGTGGGAATGCCCATGTAGTGGTAGGCGCTGGCGTGGAAGAAATCCGCGTTACAGAACAGCTTTTTCTCTTGCCACATCAGCGCTTCACATGTGACAGACACCCGATATAAGCGGTCATCACCGATTTCGTTCGCCAGTTTTTCTGACCATGATTTGATGATGGCATTACGTGGATCGGACTCGCGATAGATGGCGTGACCGAAGCCCATGATTTTCTCTTTGCGCTCAAGTTTACCCAGCAGCACTTCGCGGGCGTGCTCTTCATTGCGCATATCTTGGATAAGTGCCATGGCGGCTTCATTGGCGCCGCCATGCAGCGGGCCGCGCAGCGAGCCGATAGCGCCAGTGATGCAGGAAAACATGTCCGACAGCGTGGAGGCACAGACGCGGGCAGTAAAAGTGGAGGCGTTAAATTCGTGCTCGGCGTAGAGGATCAGCGAGACGCTCATCACTTTGGCATGCAGCGGTGAGGGCGCTTTTCCATGCAGTAAATGCAGAAAATGCGCGCCAATTTCATCATCGTCGGTTTCGGTATTGATACGCACCCCGTCGTGGCTAAAGCGATACCAATAGCAGATGATTGACGGAAAGGCGGCTAGCAAACGGTCGGCGACATGCAGTTGCTCACCAAAATGATGTTCTGGCTCTAAGTTGCCTAGCATAGAGCAACCAGTACGCATCACATCCATTGGGTGGGCAGTGGCTGGAATACGTTCCAGTACCTCTTTTAATGCTTGCGGTAGGCCACGCATTTTTTTTAGTTGGTGTTGATAGTCCGCCAACTGGGCCGCTGTGGGCAATGCACCGTGAAGAATGAGATAGGCGACCTCTTCAAAGCCGGTATTCTCGGCCAGATCTTTGACATCGTAACCGCGATAAGTCAGGCCTGAACCTGATTTTCCTACCGTGCTGAGTGCGGTTTCTCCGGCGCTTTGACCGCGCAAACCTGCGCCGCCCAGTTTTTTGTCAGTCATGACTGCTTCCCTCGTTCCGTTAACGCTTTATCGTATGGCGACCTCAGTCGCTATCGGTTATGGCAACGATATACTCATCCCATATGAGTGCATCGCTGTACGGCATTGGGTCAAGCCACCACCTGGACGCGTTCGCCCGGATTGACCAGCTATGTGTTACTTAAATAGTTGATCTAATTTGTCTTCGTAGTTGTGATAACCCAGAAAGTCGTAAAGCTCTTCTCGGGTCTGCATCGTGTCGATCACATTGCGTTGATGGCCATCTTGCAGCAGCGCTTGCATCACTTTCAGCGCCGCTTGGTTGGCCGCGCGGAAGGTACTGAGCGGATAGAGAATCATCTCGACACCCACCTCAGCTAACTGTGCTTTGCCGAATAGTTCTGTTTTACCAAACTCGGTCATGTTGGCGAGAATTGGCGCTTTCACTACCTCTTTAAAGTGGCGATATTGCTCAAGCTCAGTCAGTGCTTCGGCAAAAATCATATCGGCACCCGCTTCGATATATCTGGCGGCACGTTCAATGCCTGCTTCCAACCCTTCCACGGCTACCGCATCGGTACGCGCCATAATCACAAAGTTATCGTCTTGGCGGGCATCCACCGCAGCTTTGATACGGTCCACCATCTCATCGGTGCTCACCACGGCTTTATTGGGGCGATGTCCGCAGCGCTTTTGTGATACTTGGTCTTCCATGTGCACCGCAGCAACGCCTGCTTTTTCAAACTCTTTGATGGTACGGGCAATGTTAAACGCGCCGCCCCAGCCAGTATCGATATCCACTAACAGCGGTAAATCTACGGCAGAGGTAATACGGCAGGCATCAATCAGCACGTCGTTCATTGACGTCATGCCAAGATCGGGTAAACCGTAGGAGGCATTGGCTACCCCAGCGCCTGACAGATACAGCGCTTGCACGCCAGCCTGTTGCGCCATCAAGGCGAAATACGCATTAGTGGTGCCGACAATTTGCAGCGGTGAATTGGCATCTAGCGCTTGGCGAAAGCGTAATCCAGCACTCTTTTTCATAGTGTTGCTCCTTGAGTTAGCTCAGGAAACGGCGCTAGCTTCTTGCGCGGTTAACTGTCGCAGTCGCTGTTCGGTGTTTTGGCGACCTTGTTCAATATGACGGCGCATCAACAAGCCTGCGAGTTCTGCATCACGCGCAGCAATGGCTTCCACAATGCGTCGATGTTCGGCAATCGCGCGGACTGGCCGCGAGCTGCTAGTGCACTGATAACGGTACATGCGCAGCAGGTGGTACAAGCCGCCAATCAGCGTTTCTTGCAGATGGCGGTTACCGCTGGCTTGAATAATTTGATAGTGAAAGTCAACATCACCTTCCTGCTGAAAATAGCTATCTCCGCGCGCGAGATCTGCTTCTTGCTGTTCAAGCAGCGCCCATAATTGGCTTAGCTGTTGCTCGTCAATCCGTTGTGCGGCAAGTTCGCAGGCCATGCTTTCTAAAGTGCTGCGCAGCTCGTACAGGTCGTTAAGTTCTTCAATGGTGAGCGTTGCTACTCGAGCGCCGACATGGGGAATGCGTACGACTAAGCGTTGGCGTTCTAGCTGTTGCAGCGCTTCCCGCGTTGGGCCACGGCTGATACCGTATTTTTCCGCAAGGGCTTGTTCATTAATCTTACTGCCGGGGCGGAGTTCGCCTTTGATGATGCTCTCTTGGATCTGCACCAAAATCTGCTCAACCAGCGTCTGGTTTTTATCTGTTGTGGCAGACTCAGCAGTGATTTTTTGCGGTTGCATACGGCTTACTCAATGAGAGATTGTTGACAATGTTGTTCACAATATGAACGGTTTGGCTTGTTGTCAACAATCTATATGGCTAGACGTAAGTCTAAAAGTAGCTAAAGTTATCAATTATAATATTGATAAATAGTGATATTTTATATTTTGGCTCATGCTTTTGTCTAATAAGCTGAATTAGTGATGAAGCAATCTTTTGTCAACAATGTGGCGAGGCGATGGAGTGTCATTGCATGGCAAGGTAAAGTAAGCCGCTATTAGCGATACCCATAAAGGATAGTTCACAATGCAAGCAAAAGTGTTGGTGAGTGCCTGTTTGCTAGGCGAATTGGTGCGTTACGATGGCGGCCACAATTTGCAGCAACATCCGTTGTTGGCGCAGTTACGTGAGCAACAGCGGTTGGTGCCATTTTGCCCCGAGTGTGCAGGTGGCTTGCAGACGCCACGGCCACCGGCGGAGCAGCAAGGTGAGCGTGTGCTTACCATTAACGGGGATGATGTCACTGCTGCTTTTCAGTCGGGGGCAGAGTTAGCCCTACAGACGGCGAAGGCTCAAAGTGTGGTTATGGCCATTTTGAAAGCGCGCAGCCCATCATGCGGGGTTGCGCAGATCTACGATGGCAGTTTTAGTAAAACCTTGATTGACGGTGAGGGGGTGACCGCCGCCCGTTTACAGGCGGCGGGCATCGTGACATTTTCTGAGTTGCAGTTGTTACAGGCGAGCCAGTGGCTGGCTGTTTATGACGCGAGTTGTGAGTTGTAACTGCTGTCTTTCGGTTTGCCGCTTTGGTCTGGCTGCTCAGTTAATAACGCATCAATTTGGTCATCTTTTTGTTCCCACACACCGTTTAACCAACGTTGGAACTCTACGCGATATTCTGGCTCGCTAAAGTAGCGTTCAGCATCGACTTGTGGTACCGGCATCGGCTCCACTCGCACAATGATTTTATGCACTCTACCGTGCATCACGCTGCTAAGAATATCCGCGGGGGCGTCAGGGTAAACCACTGTGACATTCAACAACGCATCAAATTGCTCACCCATGGCTGATAGGGTAAAGGCAATACCGCCAGCCTTAGGTTTGAGCAGGTGTTTGTACGGCGATTTTTGGCGGTGACGTTTCTCTTCGGTAAAGCGGCTACCTTCGACATAGTTGATGATCGATGTCGGCAAATCTTTAAACTTCTCGCACGAGCGGCGAGTTGTCGCTAAGTCTTTACCTTTCAATTTGGGATTCTTTTTTAGCTTTTCTGGGCTAGTGCGGTTCATAAATGGCATATCTAACGCCCAGCAACCTAGTCCCATCAGCGGAATATACAGCAGTTCTTTTTTCAAAAAGAACTTTAGCATTGGAATATGGTTACGTAACACATAGGTGTGTGCCGCAATATCAAAGCCACTGAGATGGTTGCTGATCACCAAGTACCAGCCATTTCTGTGCAGCGATTCTAGACCTTGTACATCCCATTCGACTTTGGCTATCAAGTGCAGAATGCCACCATTCCAGGTAGCCCACGCCCACATGAACCTGTTCATGACACGGGTCATGTTGATGCGGATCGCTTTGATCGGCAATAGCAATTTCACTAAGCCGCCTAGACACACCAGCAAGCTCCACAACAAAGTGTTTAACACCAGCAATACCGAACTAATAAAAAACAGTAGCGGGCTCGGCAGAAAATTGAGCATTAAACGTCCTCCTTAGAAGCTTTGGATTGCAGCTGTTCAAACACTTCATCTTTGTGCTGCCAAATCTGGTTCAGCTTTTCTTGAAACTGCTGTTTGAATTCACGGTCATTCATATAATCGCCACGCATTTCGGCCCCGATCTCGCTCAATTCCACAGCCACGTAAACATGCTTCACTTTGCCGCTGATATATTCCCAGAAGGTCGGGATTTTGCTGGGGTAGTGAATAGTGACGTTCAAAAGTTGCTGAATCTGGTCACCCATTGCTGATAGCGCAAACGCCATGCCGCCAGCTCGTGGACGTAGCAAGTGTTTATAAGGTGAGTTCTGCTTGGTGTGTTTTTCAGGCAGAAAACGAGTGCCTTCGACAAAGTTCATCACGCTGACCGGATTGTGCTTAAACTTGGCGCATGCTTTACGGGTGATCTCGATGTCTTTGCCCTTTAATTTAGGGTTTTTCTTCAGTTGTGCGGTGGTATAACGGCGCATGAATGGAAAATCGAGCGCCCACCACGCCAGCCCCAATACAGGCACATAGATGAGTTGCTGCTTTAAGAAGAACTTCAAAAATGGTACGCGGCCATTGAGTAGGCGTTGCAGCATCAGAATATCCACCCAGCTTTGGTGGTTAGCAATCACCATGTACCACTCTTTGGTTGAGAGTTCTGGCATCGCCTCAATGTGCAGCTGCACCGGATGGAATATCTGTTCAATGAGCCCATTGGTGCTGATCCAGCCAGTGGCACAGGCATCAAGAAAACGGCTACAAACCCGTTGCAATGGCTTGAGCGGAATCAGCTTAACTAAACTCCCCAGTAAAATTGGGATTGCCCAAAATAGGGTGTTGATGACGTAGCAGATAAACGCCAATGAACCACGGATGAGTGCCAACTGATAAGCTCCAAAAATACGAGGGGGAATAATTAAGAGGGCTTATGTTACCTGCTGTTGCCATTTGGCTCAATCGCCGAGCCGTGCTTGGGAAGGTGCGAATAAGTCCTATGCGTGCTCTGCGTGGGGATACAGCTTTCAGATGCAAGGCACAGTTTGCCGCGAATGGTGAACCCTTTGCAAAAACTGCAATCTGGTAGATGACGCTGTATGCCTCGCCCTGCGGGGATTTGTAAGCTAACGCATTTCTTCGTTAGCCAACTTTTCCATGCTCCAGCATGTCCGTGGTTAGCTGCCTGGAACTGCTATGGCTTACCAATCCAGAACTTGTTCACACCTTCCTTTGTTCGACCTGTGAAGTTGCCGTAGATACGGCACAAACAAAAATTCCCCGGCGAGCCGAGGAGTTTCAAACCAAGCGATGGCCGCTTAGAAGTGGTATTTCACAATCAGTGAATAGGTGTTTTGGTTTACGCCATCCACGCCATATTTATTTTTCCAGTAATCATACTCGATACCTACCATCAGACGGTTTTTCTGTGATTGGCCAAAGATTACCGAACCCAGATCGTACTTGATCTGCGGGTTGATATGGATGTTGTTGGAGTAGTCGTTTTCGTCAGAGGCAAATACCCAGTCGATATAACCATCAATGACTAGGTTGCTGCTACCTACTGGAATATCAACACGATATACCGGGGTAAACTGCCAGCCGCTGCTGTTGTTGTCATTGGCATCACGACGGTAAGTGTTCAGCTGCAAGTAGGTGAAGTAAGGCACTTGCACATCTAAACCTACACCGTACAGAAAGGTTTCTACTGGGCCTTCGCCATGTTCCATGGTGAACGCTAATGACACGTCAGATATCGCGCCTGCCCCCACTTTAGTACCGAGAATTTTACTGGCACTAAAACGTGGCGAGATTTCACCGTAGTTAGTGTGCGAATCACCCACACCACCGTTGAAGTTGATAAAGTCATGGAATACAAACCAATCACCGTATTTCCATGCACCAGCTGATTCCACTGTAACAGTAGTTTGTTCATCGGAATTCGCTAGCTTGTAATCATCGCCATAAAGTACGGTGACGCTGGTGTCAGTCCACTGAACCCAATCTTCACTATATGCCTGAGGGGCGGCAGCGAGTAGCGCCAGACATAAACAGGTTTTCTTCATCGTTTTTCCCTTGGTAGAGTCGGAAGCAAAATGTCGTTTTACCGGCTATTGCGACGTCCGCTAAATTCAGTCTGCGACTAAGTCTGGTGGGCGAATTCTATTTGTTGTCACCGAGTAAAAATCCCGAGCACTATAGGGAAAAACGCCCTCAGACTCAAAGATTTTTTGCTTATTAGCATTAAATTGAATATTTATCGTTAACGCTATGAAAAATAATATTTTTTATAGATGATAAGTTAAGTTTTAGACCCAAGCTTATGCCGTAATCCATAAAAAAATTAAATATTTGTGATCAGATTTAAAATTCGTCAACGGCTTAACAGGTCACCATCAGCCCCTATGAACGATAATTTTAAGTAAATTTTGACATAATATGTCGCTAGGCGGTAAAACTGTTGTTATAGTGCTGCTGTGGAGGCAGTTACAGGGGGAGAATGAATGTCTTCAAATTCACTGTTTTGGTGGGGGATCGCTGGCGTGCTATTAATGCTGGCCGAGTTGATCATCCCAGGCGGTATCGTCGTGTTTCTCGGCGCGGCGTGTTTAGTTGTTGCTGCAGCACTGTGGCTGGGGCTTATCAGTGGCATAGCCCAAGCCTTTACGTTGTGGTTTATTGCTTCCATCGTGTTACTGCTGGCTTTTCGGCAAGTAACCCAAAGATTGGTGGGGGGCGATTCCCATGTAGACAACACCGATGAAGAACTCGATATTTACAACAAAATTGCCGTTGTTAAACAAACCATTGGGCCGGGCGAACAACTTGGGCGCGTGAGCTTTCAGGGCGCAGATTGGCCCGCTTTGGGCGACGGAAGTCAAATTGCTGCTGGCAGCCAAGTTCGCGTGGTATGCCGTGACAATATAGCGCTAGTGGTGGAGCCGCTAGTCAACATCGAATGATAATTGCAGGGAGATTGCAATGTTAACCATTACCATCCTATTTTTGTTGGTGCTGTTCATTCTGTACAAGCTTATGTTGATTGTACCGATGCGTGAAGTACATGTGATTGAACGATTAGGAAAATTTCGCACTGTATTAGCACCAGGATTTCATTTTCTTATTCCGTTCTTTGATCGTGTGGCATATAAACACGACACCCGCGAGCAGGTGCTCGACGTACCCCCACAAAGCTGTATCTCAAAAGATAATATCCAACTGGAAGTCGATGGCTTGGTCTATCTGCGGGTGATGGACGGCAAGCTTGCTAGTTACGGTATCGAAGATTATCGCTTGGCCGCCATCAATTTGGCGCAAACCACCATGCGCTCAGAAATCGGTAAGCTGAGTCTTAGCCAAACTTTTTCAGAACGTGACAACCTCAATGAATCGATTGTGCGCGAAATAGATGAAGCTTCAAACCCTTGGGGCATCAAGATGTTGCGCTACGAAATCAGAAACATTACCCCGTCGCGCCATGTGATCCACACGCTTGAGAAACAGATGGAAGCGGAACGCCGTAAGCGGGCGGAAATCACCCTCGCGAGCGCTGAGAAAGAAGCTACCATCAATATGTCGCAAGGCGAGCGTCAAGAAGCGATCAACATTTCTGAGGGTA
Source organism: Shewanella sp. (assembly GCF_048265805.1). Classification (GTDB taxonomy): domain Bacteria; phylum Pseudomonadota; class Gammaproteobacteria; order Enterobacterales; family Shewanellaceae; genus Shewanella. The sequence goes on from NZ_JBLXAT010000031.1 coordinate 23,169, forward strand.
AAAAGCAGCAGCGCATCAACGAAGCTAAAGGTACCGCACAAGAGATTGCCATCGTAGCAAATGCGCAAGCTGAAGCTATGAGTATGGTAGCCAAAGCCATTGCGGTTAACGGCGGTAATGAGGCGATGAATATGCAGTTAAAAGAGCAATTTATTGATCAACTCGGCGCTATCATGAAAAAGTCAGAAGTGGCTGTCGTACCAACGGAACTCGCCAAGCTGGAAGGTTTTTTTGAGGGGATGCAGCAAGTGGCTGGTAGTGTGAATGCGGCTAAAGGAGTAAAAGCATGAACAACGTCGATACCGATTTAATCGTACTTGGCATTTGGGGCGTTATCTTTTTGGTGTTCATTGTGAACCTGTTTCGCTCTATTCGCTTAGTGCCCACCAAATCAGCTTATATTGTCGAACGCCTAGGTAAATACCACGCTACTTTGGATGCCGGTTTTCACGCACTGATCCCGTTTGTGGACAAAGTCGCCTACATTCACGATTTGAAAGAGGAAACCATCGACGTACCGCCGCAAGAGTGTTTCTCCAGTGATGAGGTGAATGTTGAAGTGGATGGGGTGATCTACATGTCAGTGGTTGACCCAATTAAAGCCAGCTATGGCGTAACCAACTACCGTTATGCCGCGATTCAATTAGCGCAAACGACCACCCGCTCAGTGATCGGTACCTTAGAACTGGACCGCACTTTTGAGGAGCGCGATTTGATTAGCGCCAAGGTGGTTGAAGTCTTAGATCAAGCCGGTGCAAGCTGGGGGATTCGGGTGCACCGCTACGAGATCAAAAACATCGCTCCACCGGAAACCGTGAAAAATGCCATGGAGATGCAGGTGAATGCGGAACGTGAACGCCGTGCGTTATTGGCAAAAAGTGAAGGCGACAAGCAAAGCCGCATCAATCGCTCTGAAGGGGTGAAGCAGGAGATGATTAACGTCTCCGAGGGGGAAATGCAGCGCCGTGTTAATGAAGCGGAAGGTCGCGCCGAAGAGATCCTATCAATCGCTAGAGCCACAGCCGATTCGATTGAGAAACTGGCAGCCGTCATTAGTGCGCCGGGCGGCGAAAATGCGCTGCGGATGCAACTGGGTGAGCAATATCTGGCAACGCTGGGTGAGCTAGGAAAAGCGGGCAACCGCGTCATTGTGCCCGCGAATATTATCGACTTTGAACAGTGGATGACCACCGTTGGGTTAGAGGAAAAACCACAATAACGTGCTAAGCTGTCCCGCGCTAACATAGGTTGCTAGTTTTAGGTCGGCACTAGTCGCTGACCTTTGCATTGGCACTTGATTAGATGAAATTCCTAAAACAAAAAAGCCGCTAATGAGCGGCTTTTTATGGGGTTAACCAACAGATTACTTAGAACGCTTCATAGCGCTAAAGAACTCATCGTTAGTTTTGCTCATCGCCAATTTGTCGATCAGGAATTCCATCGCGCTAACTTCATCCATTGGGTTGAGGATTTTACGCAGGATCCACATTTTCTGCAGTTCATCAGCAGAAGTGAGTTTCTCTTCACGACGTGTACCTGAGCGGTTGAAGTCAATCGCTGGGAAGATACGTTTTTCAGCCGCTTTACGAGACAGGTGTAACTCTTGGTTACCAGTACCTTTAAACTCTTCGTAAATCACTTCGTCCATTTTCGAACCCGTGTCGATCAACGCAGTGGCGATAATGGTCAAGCTACCACCGTTTTCGATGTTACGTGCAGCACCAAAGAAACGCTTCGGACGATGCAGTGCGTTAGCATCTACACCACCGGTCAGTACTTTACCTGATGAAGGTACGACGGTGTTGTAAGCACGCGCTAGACGAGTGATAGAATCGAGCAAAATCACCACGTCTTTTTTATGTTCAACTAAACGTTTGGCCTTTTCGATCACCATTTCCGCAACTTGAACGTGGCGGCTTGCTGGTTCGTCGAAGGTTGAGGCGATAACTTCACCATTCACCAGACGTTGCATTTCGGTCACTTCTTCAGGACGTTCGTCAATCAGCAACACCATCAAGGTCACTTCAGGGTTGTTGTAGCTGATAGATTGCGCAATGTTTTGCAGCAGCATGGTTTTACCCGCTTTTGGCGGAGCAACAATCAAACCACGTTGACCTTTACCGATAGGTGAACACAAATCCAGAATACGAGCAGTGATATCTTCGGTCGAACCGTTACCACGTTCCATTCGCAGACGTTCTTCTGCATGTAGCGGGGTTAAGTTCTCAAACAGGATTTTTGTGCGGGAGTTTTCAGGTTTGTCGAAGTTGACTTCAGCGACTTTCAGCAGTGCGAAATAGCGTTCGCCTTCTTTTGGCGGGCGGATTTTACCAAAAATGGTGTCACCCGTGCGCATGTTGAATCGGCGAATTTGGCTCGGCGACACATAAATGTCATCGGGGCCTGCAAGATAAGAACCATCGGCACTACGTAAAAATCCGAATCCGTCTTGCAAAATCTCCAGCACACCACCGCCAAAAATGTCTTCACCACTTTTAGAGTGGGCTTTCAGAATGGCGAAAATAATATCTTGCTTACGGGCACGCGCCATGTTCTCGATGTTCATGGCTTCGGCCAGCGCGACTAAGTCAGCAATAGACTTGTTTTTTAATTCACTTAAGTTCATTTCTGGTGGGTCTTGTTTTAGCGAAAAAGCTACGCGGTCAACCACTCAATTATTGACTCGAAGAAGGATGATTGAACTGCGAAGAAGTGGGTTTAGATAGAATCTGGTTAATACGTTAGCACTGAAAGATGGGATCGTCCAGAGATTTAGACCGTCCAACACGCTTTTTAGATAAGAGCGTGTTGGACGTCACTCAAAACTTAGCCTAATGGCTTAGATTTGAGCGTCAATAAACTCTCTTAATTGAGTTTTAGACAGCGCGCCAACTTTCGTTGCAGCCAGCTCACCGTTTTTGAACAACAACAAAGTTGGGATGCTGCGCACACCATACTTCACTGTAGTTGTGTTATTTTGGTCAACGTTAAGTTTGGCGATAGTCAGTTTACCTTCGTATTCACCAGCTAAGTCATCGAGGATTGGCGCCACCATTTTACATGGTCCGCACCATTCGGCCCAGAAGTCTACCAATACTGGTGTGTCAGATTTCAGCACGTCGTTACCAAAGCTGTCATCGCTTACGTAGATAATTTTGTCACTCATGATGTTCTCCAAATGGGTGCCTTTACTGGTATGTAATCGGCTTAACCTTTATATTGGGCCACAAAACAGCGTTTCAAGTCGCCATTTTCCCTTGTGGCTATTTCAAACTATCGTATATCTTATTGCAACCCTAACTGCTATGCTTCTCCGCTATGAGCGAAACACATTTATCCCAACAAAAATTTGCCGACTTGCCGTTGCAGCCTCAAGTGCTCGCCGCGTTGCAAGAAACTGGCTACGAACACTGTACACCCATTCAAGCGTTATCTTTGCCTGTGCTGTTGCAAGGTAAGGACATTGCCGGACAAGCACAAACGGGTACTGGTAAAACATTAGCGTTCTTGGTAGCAACGTTTAACCACTTGTTGACGACCGCTAGTCCAGAAGGGCGCCAGTTAAATCAACCGCGTGCAATCATTATGGCACCTACCCGTGAATTGGCGATTCAAATTGCCAAAGACGGGAGCTTGTTAGCCAAACATACTGGGTTAAAACTCGGTATCGTTTATGGTGGTGAGGCGTACGAAACCCAACGTAAAGTCTTAGATCAAGGCGTTGATATTCTGGTGGGTACCACCGGCCGTATCATCGACTATGTACGTCAAGGCGTTATCAACTTAAACTCGATTCAAGCTGTGGTGCTGGATGAAGCCGATCGTATGTTCGATCTCGGCTTTATTAAAGATATCCGCTTCCTGTTCCGTCGTATGCCGGATGCTGCTGATCGTTTGAATATGCTGTTCTCTGCCACGTTATCGATGAAAGTGCAGGAACTGGCTTATGATCACATGAATGATCCCGTCAAAGTCGAAATTGCACCGGAAGAGAAGACTTCACGCAACATCAAAGAAGAGTTGTTCTATCCGTCGATGAAAGACAAGGTGTTGTTGCTGCTCAGTCTGATTGAAGAAGACTGGCCAGATAAAGCGATTGTTTTTGCCAATACCAAGCATCAGTGTGAAAACCTCTGGAGCTGGTTGGAAGGTGATGGTCACCGTGTCGGTCTGCTGACGGGTGATGTCCCACAGAAAAAACGCCTGAAAATTCTCGACCAATTTACCAAAGGTGAGTTGGATATTCTGGTGGCTACCGATGTGGCCGCCCGTGGCTTGCACATTGCTGACGTGACTCATGTGTACAACTTTGACCTGCCAGATGATTGCGAAGATTACGTGCACCGTATCGGTCGTACTGGCCGCGCGGGTCACAAAGGTATTTCTGTCAGCTTTGCTTGTGAAGAATACGCGCTGAACTTACCCGCGATTGAAAGCTACATTCAGCACTCAATCCCTGTGAGCTCTTATGACAGCGATGCGTTGCTTAGCGATGTTCCTGCGCCTGTTAAGATCCAGCGTCGCCGTCCCGTAAACAGTTCCGGTGCGAAGCGTGAACGCAGTAATACTGGCCGTCCACGCCGCAGCAGTAGTGACCGCAGCCGCAGGAAATAAGTCATCTTGAAGTCGTACGCAGCTATCACGCTTGGTTCTAATAGTTTCAATATGCTGGTTGCGCACACTGTCGGAAATCAGCCGCAAATTATTGCTAAATACAAGCGTAAGGTGCGGCTGGCAGAGGGCATAGCGGCTGATGGTACGCTGACAGAAGAGGCGATGTTACGCGGGCTCGATTGTTTGCAAATGTTCGCCGCCATGTTGCAGCAACACAAAGTGGGCAAAGATGCCGTGGCGGTGATTGCTACCGCCACACTGCGTTCTATCAACAACGCCGATGAATTTAATCGTCGTGCGCTCCCCATATTAGGCCACCCGATTGAAGTGATATGCGGCATGCGTGAAGCCGAGTTGATCTATCAAGGCATGGTGGCGACGACGCACAGTGAAGGGCGCCGTCTAGTGATCGATATCGGTGGCGCCAGCACTGAGTTTATTATCGGTGATGGTGAACAACTGCTATTTAAAACTAGCTTACCCTTTGGTTCGGTGACATTTAATCGCCAATTTTTTAGTGAAGCGCCGCTACAGCCATTAGATTTTGATGACGCTGCGGCCGCAGTTGCTAGCTGTCTAGCCGAATATCGACAACAGTTATTGACGCTTGGTTGGCACACGGTGGTTGGGGCATCTGGTGCGGTGCAATCGGTGGTGGAAGTGTTGCAACATCGCGGCGTATCGGAAACTATCACTTATCCTGTGCTGGAAGCGCTCAAACAAGAGATCCTCAGTCAAACCTCTCTATCACTTACGCACATCGTGGGTTTATCACCTGAGCGTGCGCCAACCTTTGCCGCTGGCGTAGCTATCTTGCTGGCGCTCTTTCAACAACTGCAAATTAGTCAACTCAGCCTGTCAGGCGGGGCCTTGCGAGAAGGCGTCTTGTTAATGTTACAGCAGCGGTTAACGTGATATGCAGCCGAAATAATAAAGGCTCCCGTGGGAGCCTTTAACGTGGTTAGCGAGTGGCTATTTAAGGATGTTAGCCAAATCTTTTTCTAACGACTCAGTTGGACGTTCCACAATACGGCCAATCTCCTTACCGTCTTGGATCACCATAAAGGTTGGAATGCGTTTGAAATCGTATTTCGCGGCTAGGCCGTCAGGATCTTGTTTTTGACGATCAACGCCGATGAACGTCACCTTAATATTTGGGTTGTTCACCGCTTCCATGATGCGAATAAAGCGCGGTGTTTCACGGTGACAATCGGGGCACCAAGTACCGATAATTACAACAATTTCAGTAGGTTTAGTAACAGCTTTAATTGGCGAAATTGCCGTGGTATCAACTTGATACTCTTCATAGCCGCTCATAAATGGTGGCAGCTCTGTCACGAGTTTATGACCATTAACCACACCCGTTAATATCACTTCTTGTTTCTCCTGCTTACAGGTGGACATGAAGCCCCCCTGATTTTCTTCAAAACTGCATCCTGGATCTGCAACGCTGTGACCAGCAAAAAAGATAGCAGTAGTCGCCAGAAATGCTTTTATATGGTTATGCATTCTACGTCCTTAACAACTGTGACTCTAGTCTTGCTTGATTGAAGCACTGTTGATTAAGGTTGAGAAGTGCGCAACGTTACGGCTGTTACAGGGATCACTAAAGTTTTTTAAAAGGCAGTTGTAGGCCGCAATGCGACATTAAGCGTTTGGCGCCAAGACCCCAAGTGTGGGCTCGGCGTCCTGTTCTGGTTGATAGAGGCAGACCTGATTGCGTCCTTGCTTTTTAGCACGATAGAGCGCTTTATCCGCTTCACTCAATACCAAGGTTATGTGATCATCTGAGTGAATAATATTGGAGCTAACACCAATGCTCACTGTGAGTGGTACTTTTTGGGTATTCCAATGCACATTGAGATTTGACACCGCGATGCGTAACGTTTCTGCCAGTGCTAATGCGCCTTCGGTATCAGTATTCGGCAGAATGACAGCAAACTCCTCACCACCAAAGCGACAGACGATATCGCCCGGACGCTTCAAATTGGTGCGCAACGTTTCTCCGATAGCCTTCAAGGTGGCATCCCCCGCGAGGTGGCCAAAGGTGTCGTTAATGGTTTTGAAATGATCGATATCCAACATTAGTAAGGCGAGTGGTGTTTGCTGCCGACGGCTAATGCGTCCTTCCGCCTGTAAACGTTTTTCAAAGCTAGCGCGGTTGCGCACGCCAGTCAGGCTATCGATTTGCGTTTGTTCAGTAAGCTTATGGTTGACGTCATTCAGTTCACGCAAGGCAAACTCCAGCTCTAAGGTGCGCTCTTGTACCATACGTTCTAGCCGTGCGTTGCTTTCGGCTTCGTTTTGCAGTGCTTCCTCTTTGGCTTCTCTAATACGTTCAGCTTGTAATAATGCCTGCTGTTGAATATCGGCCTTGGCTTTGCGTTCCTCGTTATAACGGATAGCCAAGACGGCTGCTTTCAAGATGATCTCTACTGTTAGGCCGATCAGGATCGGTGTATTTGGGTTAACGGGCAGTACAATCAGACCGAAATATTGGCTACACGTCAATAGTGAACCAATAATGACCCCTAATGATGAAAAGGCATAAAGTTGGGCTAGCTTATTACCCGCGACCGCCTGCATGATGGTCATCACTGCCAATGCTAAACATCCCGTTATTACCAGTACCATGCCCAAAAACAGCCCAGCATACTGGCTCACCACTAACGTTATAGCGGCGCAGACTATTGATACTGCCGCCATCGCGCGGCAAATACGTAGCATAGGTATGCTGTGATATTTGAGCAGTAAAGTCTTCTCGGTAAACAGGGCACAAAATGCGACGATTAAAGGAATGGTTAATGGCAATACAATCTGCTGCAGAGTCGGAAATTTTGGCCAAAGGTACTGAAAGGCAGTGCCATTCATACAACCAACCAACAAAGCCATTAGCAACACATAGACTGAGTAATAGCCATAAGTAAACGAGCGGGTCACTAATGCCATAAATAACGAAAATAATCCGATGGCACATAAGATCCCCAGCTGGAACCCTTTAATTAGCTCCCGAGGTTGGTGGCGCTGCATTAATGCACTGGGCGACCACAAGTGCACCGGTAGATAATTACTGCCTTCCGAACTTAAATGAAGCCAAAACTCATGTTGTTCTCCCTCATTCATCTCAAATGGCAGGAGGAAATTAGCATGTGCTTGTGGACGTTGTGAGAAGGGTAAGGTGTCACCAAGGACTTTCTGTTCAACTAATACACCATTGATGCTGTGATAAATAGTCAGTCGGTCAATGTTGGGATTAGCTATTTCTATAATGCGGTCACGTTGGCCCACACCTGCTTGTGATAATTTTACGTAAAACCACCAGCCTTTCAGCCCCATTTTGAGTGGTGTCCCATCATTGGCGGGGTGCCACTGGTCTGCAGATAATTGTAGAATTTGTTCGAAACTGACATGAGCTGGTTGTTCGGTGACTAAAGCGTAAGGAACAAGTGCCATATCAAGCGCTTTACTGTTACTGACCTCAATTGCGGCAGCAGAACTGCACATGAGCAGCAATAACAATCCAGCTAAACCTTTCAGCCAATATCCCATGCTTAATCCAGTCCGAAGAAACGCAAACTATTGTTATAGCACTGGTTGGCCAATTCTTCCGCGGGTTGTTGCCGTAACTGCGCAACATAATCGGCAATATGGGGCAAGTATTGCGGTAAGTTTTTACTCGATTTAGGTTTGGGTCTCAGTGTTCGCGGTAACAGATAGGGACTGTCTGTCTCTAACAATAATCGATTGTTTGGGATGATAGTGACCGCTTCGGCAAGGGCTTGACCGCGTCGTTCATCACAGACCCAACCTGTCACCCCAAGATGCAGATCGAGTGCTAAATAGGCTTCTGCCTGTGCAATATCACCCGTAAAGCAATGTAATAGCGCCCCTTTGAGCTGTGGACGATATTCTTGCACCATGGCCAGAAATTCTTGGTGCGCATCACGTTCATGCATTAATACTGGCAGCTGCAACTCAACGGCTAATGCCAGTTGGGCGGCAAACGCTTGGCGTTGTTCCACTGGGGTTGAATAGTTGCGGTTAAAGTCCAAACCGCATTCACCAACCGCCACAACGGCATTGGCGGCGCATAACTCTCGCTGCCGCTCAACACTGTTAAGCTGCCAACTGCTTGCATGATGAGGATGCACACCTGCAGTACAGTAAAGCTGTTGTGGGTATTGCTGGCAGAGACTAATGCAACGTGCGCTTTCATCTAGTTCGCTACCGATCAGTATCAGTGGCGATACGCCCGCAGCAGCGGCGTCAACAATCACTTGCTCTGCGTGTGATTCTAGACTGCTACCTAACAGATTGACGGCGATATCTATGTAGCGACTCACTGTTCGCGTTGCACTCTTGTAGACTGATTACGTCCTTCCGCTCGCAGAAGGAATGACCCCAAAGCCGCTTTTTCAATGGTTACCTTATCGCCTGGACGCAAGCGATAACGTTGAGCTTGCAGTTGCCGCCAGATCTGGCCATTTTCAAAAGTAATAATTAAGGCACCGCGGGGCGATTTATTAATACTGGCAACTGTGAGCTTGATCTCGTCAGGTTCGTTGATGGCTTCTTTCGGCTTGGCGCCAAAACGATCAACGGCAGAACTGCTGGGCGAGGGTACAGATGAGGTAGCTGGTGTAGCTACCTCTATCTGAATGTTTGCGGTATTGATTGATGCGCTGAGTTCATCAAAGCAGGCGAGGCGTTGTGTATCATTGGTTATCTGAACACATTGCTGCAATGATTGTTCAACTGAGGCCATTGCTGGCAGCGTGAAACCTACTGATAACATAGCTAACCATAGGTGGCGCATCAAAAACGTCCCTTATCAATCAAATAATGTCGTTATCTTAATATGATGCGCAATAGGTTACTAGCGTTACTCGCGTTAGGGCTGCTCGGTTTCCTCAGTTTCATCCTCTTCATCTGCAGCGGGTCTGTAGAAACGCGCGGCTAACAAACCACCTTCAAATAGCAGCAACATAGGGACTGCTAACATGGTCTGTGATAACACATCAGGCGGGGTCAGTAACATACCGACTACAAAGGCACCCACCACAATATATGGACGTTTTGACTTCAAGTCTTCAGGTGTTGTAACTCCCGCCCAGCAAAGCAATACGACCGCGATGGGAATTTCAAAGGCTAAACCGAAAGCAAAGAACAATTTGAGAATGAAGTTTAGATAACTACTAATATCGGTGGCGACTTGCACGCCTTCAGGGGCAACGTTGGCAAAGAAGCCAAACACCACGGGAAAGACCACATAATACGCAAACACAATACCGAGATAGAACAGTAAGGTACTGCTCACTAACAGTGGAAAAACTAGACGCTTTTCATTCTTGTACAAACCGGGTGCCACGAAGGACCAGATTTGAAACAGCACGTAAGGAATCGCAATAAACAGCGACAACACGATGGTGAGCTTAAATGGCGCAAAGAACGGCGCTCCCACATCGGTGGCAATCATAGTGCCGCTTTCAGGCATCGCTTGCAGTAACGGCAAGGCGACGTAGTGATAAATATCTTTTGCCCAATACACTAGGCAAACAAATACCAGCAAAACACTGGCAATGGCTCTGAGCAAACGATTGCGCAGTTCCAGCAAATGACTGATTAACGGCTGCTGTTGCGACATGGATTACTCGCTTTTTTTATCTTTTTCAGAATCAGCGGTTGGAGCAGGAGTCACCGATATGCTGCCAGTTTCACTGTCGTCGTGAAACTTGGGCGGATTTTTAGAAAATGGTGATGAGTCAATCTCATAGGGACGATTAACTGCCTGCGCAGCTTCTTTGAGCTGATCGAGAGAATCTTTAAGTTCTGGCGACAGGTTGCCAAGGCCCTTTTGCTCAGCCTTTTTAAGATCGGCCTGCAACTCTTCAAGCTTAAGTTCTTGCTCAAGCTCGTCTTTAACCGAATTGGCCATTCGCTTCATAGCGCGGATCCAACCGGAAACCGTGCGCACTGCAATCGGTAGACGTTCGGGGCCGAGAACCACCAGCCCCAAAATCCCGATCAGCAGCAGCTCGGAAAAACCGATACCGTCGAACATATAGGATTACGCCTGTTCTTTTTCCTTGGACTCAGATTTAGGCTGCTCGTTGGTTTCAGCAGCGTTGTCTTTTGTTGCTGCAGTATCTTCAAGAGATTTTTTCTGCTCTTCTTCAGAAGACATAGCTTTCTTAAAGCCTTTGATTGCACCGCCCAGATCACCACCAATGCCGCGCAGTTTTTTCGTTCCGAATAATAGAACTACGATCAATGCGACGATAAGAAGTTGCCAAATACTGATACCACCCATGAAGGTTTCCTCTTGAATCAATTTTTCGGCTCTATTATGAACCGTTGATTAGTAAATAACGAATTAAAATTTTCGGATCTTTGGTCTGGATCGCCATCCGAGTAACCAGATTATCGCTCCAGCGCTCACGCAGGCATTTGCGCCCCAAAGTGTAACGTCCTGAGTGAATAATATCGTGCCACAGATCAACAAAACCGCAGATGTAATTAGCAGATAATTACTTGTATGCGACCGTTGTTGATGGCGCAGATATCTATCCAGCATCTGCTGTTGATTGCCCAGCAGATTGCGTCCAAGTTTGAGATTATCGTAGATCAGTTCTGGCAGCTCTGGCAGTTTGTCAGACCAATAAGGCAGCTGGGTTTTCGCTTTCGAAAACATTGCCTTAGGCCCAACTTGTTGCGCCATCCACTGTTCGAGAAACGGCTTAGCGGTTTTCCACAAATCCAATTGTGGGTAGAGCTGCCGTCCCAATCCTTCGATATAAAGCAGGGTTTTTTCCAGCAGCACTAACTGTGGCTGTACTATGATGTGAAAGCTGCGCGCGGTGCGAAACAACTCCAGTAGCACGTGGCCGAAGGAGATCTCGTTCAGCGGCTTGTTGAACATCGGCTCACACACCACTTTCACCGCTTGTTCAAACGCTTGCATATCGGTATCTGCTGATACCCAACCGGACTCAACATACAGTTGTGCAATACGGTGATAATCGCGATTGAAAAACGCTAAAAAGTTTTCCGCCAAATAACGGGTGTCGGTATCGCTCAGCGTGCCCATAATGCCGCAGTCGAGCCCAATGTAATGTGGGTCTTGTGGATTTTCGCGCGAGATAAAGATGTTGCCGGGATGCATATCGGCGTGGAAAAAATTATCGCGAAATACCTGAGTAAAAAACAGCTCAACGCCTTTCTCGGCCAGCCGTTGTAAATTAGTGCCTTGCGCTTTCAGTGCCGCAATATCGGATACCGGAATACCGTTAATACGTTCCATCACCATTAAGCGTGGATAGCATAAATCTTCATACACATAAGGCACATACAGCGCATTAGAATCGAGGAAGTTATTGCGTAAACGTACGGTATTTAGCGCTTCAAGCTTGAGGTTAAGTTCGCCCAGAATCGTGGTGCGGTAATCATCAACCACTTCGGCTGGGCGTAGGCGGTTGCCTTGTCCCAGCAGACTATCAAGCAGATGTGCGGTTTGGCTCATCAGTTGCAAATCCGCCAAAATCTGCTTTTCAACGTTCGGGCGCAGTACCTTAAGCACCACTTTTTTGCCGTTCGATTTTAGCGTGGCAGTATGCACTTGTGAGATAGATGCTGAGGCCAACGGCTTGTCATCAAAATCATCAAATAATGATTCAATTGGCGCTTTAAGCTCAGTTTCTATCGCTGTGCGCGCCAATGTCGAATCAAACGGTGGCACGCGATCTTGTAGCATCGCCAGTTCATAAGCCCATTCGTCGCTGAGCAAATCTCGGCGAGTCGACAGCATCTGACCAAATTTAATGTAAACCGGCCCCAGTTCCTGCATTGCCAGTTTGAGACGTTCGCCCCCCGCTTTTTGCTTATGTTTATTGCGCAGCCAAAATAGGCTACGACGCCATAAGCGAAAGTACCAAGGAGTCATCTTTTTCGGCAGTAACTCATCCAACCCGTAGTGCAGGAAAATAGCGACGACCTGATAGGCTCTTTTGATACTGCTGAGGAAACTCATGGAGTGGTGATGTCCTTCAATTTAGCGATACGTTGCTCAAGCGAAGTGACTTGAGTCACAAGCTCCTCAATTCTGTCGCACTGGCGAATAAATTCAAGCTTGTGCGGCGCAACTTGGTATTCCTCAGTGGCTAGTTGCCCAAGGTGTGACCAAGTTTTACTGGCGACGGTGCGCAACTCGCTGCCAGCGCGCGCCAGCCCCGTTGTTAGCCAGTGTGTTGGCGCATCACCAATGTAACGCGACAGCGGCTCAACCACATCTGGATTCAGCTGTTGCAAAAACTGGCTAAACTGTTGCAGCAAGGCCAAATCACCTTCAATACTGAGTTTATCTTGTTTGATCAACTCGGTCAGGTTTTGTCCTTCACGCAATTTTAGCAACTGCGTGGCATCCGCTTTAACGCGTACATCTACCGCAGCGCTGTAATCGCTTAGGATTTGGATTTCGTCGCTAAATACCCAATACATCGGCCATGACAACTCTGACAGCTCAAAGCAAAACACTTTGCCGAGCAGTGGCTTTAGTTTGTTGGGCTCAATGGTAGAGAGGCTCATCGCCTTAGCGAGTGCCGTTTCAATGGCGCCGCAGCACAGCAAACGCCATTGATGGACTGGAGTGAATTGCATCTTAGAACTTGTACCCACGGTGCAGTGCCACAACGCCATCGGTCATGTTGATGTAATCCACTTGCTCAAGGCCTGCGTTTTCCATCATGCCTTTCAGCGTTTCTTGATCGGGGTGCATACGAATAGATTCTGCCAGATACTCATAGCTGTCGGCATCGTGTGCGATCATCTTGCCGATCATTGGCAGCATCTTAAAGCTGTACAGGTCATAGGCTTTGTTCATGATGGCGTGTTTAGGCTTAGAAAATTCCAACACCAGCAATTTGCCACCTGGCTTCAATACACGTTGCATTGACTTCAATGCTGCATCTTTATCGGTCACGTTACGCAGCCCGAAAGCGATGGTGATAATGTCAAAGGTATTGTCGGGGAATGGCAGGTTTTCAGCGTTGGCTTGGACATAGTTAACATTATTCACAATGCCTTTATCGCGCAGTTTGCTACGACCAACTTTGAGCATGGAATCGTTAATATCGGCCAATATTACTTCACCTGTGTCGCCAACTAAGCGAGAGAATTTGGCGGTCAAGTCACCCGTACCACCGGCCAAATCCAATACTTTCATGCCTGGGCGAGCGCCGGCACACTCAATGGTAAAACGTTTCCAAAGACGATGAATACCAAAAGACAGTACATCATTCATGATGTCGTAACGTGTGGCTACCGAGTGGAAAACACCTGCGACCATATCCGCTTTCTTATCGGCTTCAACTGTTTTAAAACCAAAATGGGTGCTCTTGGATGAGTCTTCAGACATTCGTGTATTCCTATGACTGCTATAAATTGCGTGAAAGTGTATGCGCTAATACTGATGTACTAAAACCCTTTCGTTTCAGGGTGTGATCATCCCTTAAAAATTAGGCATATCGCTGATAATTTAGGTGGTGCATTAGACCACAAACCGTGCGTTGTGAATAGTGATCGGCTCAGAGTTTACCCCGACAAAAAAGCCGACACTTGAGGTCGGCTTTTACGGCGTTAATGCGGTTTATTCAATATCAAGCGGCTCTGGCGACAGGATAATGCCTGTATTGTCGGCGTAGATATGGTCGCCCGGTAAGAAGGTAACCCCGCCAAAGTTAACCGGAATGTCGACTTCACCCACCGCATTGGCATCAGCACCGACAGGGATAGACGCCAAGGCTTGAATGCCGATGTCGAGGTCTTCCAGTGCATCCACTTCGCGCACGCTACCGTAGATAACAATGCCTTCCCAGTTGTTTTTCACAGCCAGTTCAGCCACTTCTGCATCAACCAGTGCGCGACGTAATGAACCACCACCATCAACTAACAGTACTTTGCCTTCTCCGTCTTCTTGCAATACGTCAAGGATCAGACCGTTGTCTTCAAAACATTTGATCGTGCAAATCGCACCACCAAAGGAACTGCAGCCACCATAGTTACTGAACATGGGTTCTACTACATCAACAACATCCAGGTACATATCACACAGTTCGGAAGTGTTGTATTCCATTTTATTACTCCTGTTTTTTCAGCTCGGCCTTGTTGGACAAGGGTTAGCACAACATCGTCAGTATATAAGGGTTTCTTCAAAAGAAAAGTGTATTTAGTCACGCAAGTTATGAGATTTACACCTATTTCAATGCGCCCTTCCAGCAGTAACCCCCGTGATCTGCACTTCAGTTTACCGTGAAATTGCATGACCCGATCTACTGCGATCTGCTATTATATGCGCCTTAAAAATTCCTTTCTCTAATTTTGTTGCTGCTTTAGGGGCACGGATCCCCCACTTAGCTTATGGATGGCAGAGGGCCTTGCTGGTTTGAGGTACCTGAATATGGATACACTAAATACCGTGGAAATTGTAGGTTACGCTGCTTCATTGATGGTCGCTATCTCTCTGATGATGAAAGATATTATCTGGCTGCGCTGGATAAACTTTGTCGGCTGCGTGCTGTTTGTGGCTTACGGTATTTCGATTAATGCCATGCCCGTCGCAGTGATGAACGGCTTTGTCGCTATTGTTAATATCGTTCATCTGGTGCGCTTATATCGCAATAAATCTTCCGAGCCGGTAACCGCTTAATCATCAACTTTGTCATAAAACTGTCGAGCAACTGTCACTCTCACGTCATCGCGGTTAGCTAATTTAGCCCGCATACGATGCACAGGAGTGACCGCTATGCTGCTACGACTCGCAGAATGGGATCGCTTAGGCTTTTGCCAACTACTCTATTTGGGGCGTAAATATCGCTTACGTTCATTGGCGCTTGCTTGTTCAGCCTCAGGCAATGGGCCGCTTTATCTCTACATTGCTGTGTTGTTGCTACTGTTTTATGAACAAGGGCAGCACCTCTTCAACCTGTTGCTGGCCGCATTTTTAATTGAGCTGCCGTTTTACTTGTTACTGAAACATACCATTCGCCGAACGCGCCCTTGCCATACATTAGCGGCTGATATCGCCGTTGATTTTGAACCTTCTGATCGCTTTAGTTTGCCGTCCGGCCATACCGCCGCAGCTTTTGTATTTGCTACCGCGCTGGCGCTGGAGCTACCGATGTTGACCTTGCCATTATTACTGTGGGCGTCATTGGTGGCTTGCTCGCGCGTGGTGCTTGGCGTGCATTATCCCACCGATATCATCGCGGGCATGCTGCTCGGTAGTAGTGCCACCTTCTATGCTTCTTACTGCCTGCAAGGATAAAACATGCGCATTTTGTACGGTGTTCAAGGCACCGGAAATGGTCATTTAAGCCGCGCTCGCGTCATGGCGAAGGCCTTTGCCAACCATCAAGTGGAGGTTGACTATCTATTCTCTGGCCGTGCGGCCGCAGGCTACTTTGATATGGCACCTTTTGGTGAGTATCAAGTGCGGGCAGGGCTGTCGTTTGTCACCCGCAACGGCAAAATCAATGTGCCTGCTACGGTAGTCGATAACTCGTTATGGCGTTTATGGCGTGATATTCGGCAGCTAGATTTAAGCCAATACGATCTGGTACTCAATGACTTTGAACCGATCACAGCATGGGCAGCTAAGCGCCAAGGGGTTAAGTGCATCAGTATTAGCCACCAAGCGGCATTACGTTACCCTGTGCCTAAAGCTGGCAATAGTTGGTTTAATGATTGGTTGCTGGAAAACTTTGCCCCGGCCGATCTGGCGCTCGGTTGTCACTGGCACCATTTTGGTTACCCCATTTTGCCGCCGTTTGTTGAGGTGGATAGCCAAGCAAAGCGGCAGGCGCACATTATTTTAGTCTATTTGCCGTTTGAATCAGCCAGCGATATTGCCGCGTTACTCAGCCCACTGAGCGATTACCAATTTTTGGTATATCACGCCAGTGCTGCACCGCCTGAACTAGCAGACCACATTCATTGGCATGGCTTTAATCGCGAGGGATTTAAGCGGGATATGGGGTGTTGCAGTGGGGTTATTGGTAATGCGGGTTTTGAGCTAGCCAGCGAAGCGATGGCCTTAGGCAAAAAATTACTGGTTAAACCGTTACAGGGGCAGTTTGAACAGTTATCCAATGTAGCAGCATTGGCGTTACTGGCCGCAGCTGACCACATGTACACGCTTGACTCACAAGTGCTTAAACGGTGGCTTAAAGGCAATAATCCGCAACCCATTCACTATCCGGATGTAGGTGAAGTGTTAGTCCCTTGGCTGTTGGCGGGTGATTGGCATGACCCACAAAGCTTATGTCAAACATTGTGGCAGCAGGTGGTATTGCCCGATAGCTGGCGTTCTAAGCGGGATAATCGCGCGCTGGGCGAAGCCATTGTTGGCCCGCTCGCGCGCTGAGGGTAATGGCTTAGTTGTAGCTGATGTTCATCGCAATCAACGGCTCACGTGAACCTTTTTCAGCACGCAAGCGCGCTAAGTATTGCTCCCAGTAAGCTTGCTGATTTTCACAAAAGTCATGCAGCAGATCCCACGAGAACAAACCGCTATCGTGGCCATCATCAAATACGATTTTAACGGCGTAGTTGCCTACTGGTTCCATGGCACTGATATTCACATTGCGTTTGTGGGTCACCAACTTGGGGTTACCGTGGCCTTGTACTTCGGCAGAAGGGGAGTTAACCCGTAAAAACTCGCAGGTTAATTGGTGCACGCTACCATCGCCAAAGGTGATCTCTAACAAACGGGATTTACGCTTGAGCTTGAGATTGGTCACTGTGTGGCTGCTCATAAGATATTCCTTAACATCACTCACTTCGCGCTATGATCGCCTGAACCGCTGCAAAATAAAACCCCATATGTATCGCATTTTTACCATCTCATCCTTGTAACTAAATTTACACAGCTTGTTAATAAAAGTGACTGGTGATTAGATGTTAACATTGACATAATGCCTTGATGTGTCAGATTTTTGCTGCACTGACAAATTATTGACCACATGGGAATCGTTTCATGGCGGAACACATCTTTTTTTTCGGCGAGTGGCAGGTAAGCCCCGTCGCGAATACATTGCAACAGGGACGTAAAAAACGACAGCTCGAACCTAAAGCGATGGATGTGCTCAGCTACTTGTGTCAGCACGCAGGTGACGTCATTAGCAGCGATGAACTGCTAGAACACTGCTGGGCGGGCATTGATACGGGCGACAACCCACTGCATAAAACCATCGCTCAACTGCGGCGGGCGTTGGACGATAGCGCTACTGCGCCGATCTACATTGAAACCATCCGCAAACGTGGTTATCGCACGCTGGCCGAGGTGCGCTTTCCTGTTGGCTCTGAGCAAGCGGTGGCGACTACGCCCGCGTGGCAAGGCGAATCCCCTTTCCCAGGCTTGCGCGCCTTTAGCGCTGAAGATGCCGAGGTGTTTTTTGGCCGCAGTGAGCAGATCCAATTGCTGCTGGAACGCATCGGCCAACAAGTCAAATATGGGCGCGACTTCTGCTTAGTGCTGGGCCCGAGTGGTAGCGGTAAATCATCGCTAATCAACGCAGGCATTATGCCTAATCTCATGACCGCACAGGGCGCCTACGGCGTACAACTGCTGACGTATGCCACACTGGATATGGCGGATGTCAGTGGTGACAATCTATGGCTAGCGCTCGGTTCCGCCATGCTCGATTGGGAACTGGACGACATGCCAGTGCTCGCTGGCGAAAGCGCCGACACGCTCGCCAGCCAACTGCAGCAAGATGCCACAGCGGTACTGAACCGCTTGGCGGCTCACACACAAGCTCATCGCCACAATAACTGCCGTTTTGGGCTGTTTATTGATCGTCTCGAAGTATTGTTATCTTCACCAGCGTTTGATGAGCAACAGCGGCAACAATGGATTGACCTGCTGGAACAGCTGGCCACCTGCGGTGCGGTATTACTGCTCAGTGCCTGCCGTAACGAATTTTACCCACAGTTGGTGAGTTACCAGAGCCTGCGTGCTGGTAAAGGCCGTGGTGCCCACTTTGACTTAGCGCCGCCAAGCCGCCAAGAACTATTGCAGATGATCCGTCTGCCCGCCGTGGCTGCTGGGCTCAGTTGGCAAGTTGATGAAAGCACTGCTACCCCGTTGGATGAAATCCTCTGCAGTGAAGCGGCCAACTACCCCGACGCGCTGCCAATGCTGCAATATATGTTGCAGCAGCTGTACCTCAATCGCGCTGATGACGGCACCATGTTAGTGAGTGTTTACCACGAGTTAGGTGAGCTAGAAGGGGCCATTGGCGTCACCGCCGAAGAGGCTATCGCCAAACTCAGTGATAATCAACGCCAAGCACTGCCACGGGTGTTGTCCTTGCTAGTTACCTTGCGTGAAGATGAGCAGTCTGTCACCAGTCGTAGTGCGCTATGGCAACAACTGCAAAGCGACAGCGAACGCGCCTTGGTCGAAGCTATGGTCGAACGGCGGCTGTTTGTCTCACAACTGCATCAAGGTGAACCCAGCTTTCATATCGCCCATGAAGCGTTACTGCGCCGTTGGTCGCGTGCCAGCGAATGGATTGAACAACATAAAGAGATGCTAGCGCAGCAAGCGCGGTTGATACACAGCGCCAGCCGCTGGCAAAGCGAACAGCGAGCGAGTGCCTACTTGCTGCAAGAGGGTAAACCGCTACAAGATGCCAAGCAGCTTACTGATAATCCGCTGCTCATGCTGGATGACACCGAGCAGGCGTTTATTCAAGCTTCCCAGCAGCGCGCCAAACGCCGCAGTTGGCTACGTCGTGGCACTATCGCCACGCTCGCAGCACTGACGCTGATTTCGGTGTTGATGAGCGCCCGTAGTATTGATGCCGAACAGCAAGCTAACGCCCGCAGGCTCGATGCAGAAAACCTGCTGGGCTTTATGGTGGGTGATTTTGCCGACAAGCTGCGTAGCATTGGCCGTATGGACTTACTGGACGGTATCTCCAGCAAGGCGCTGGAATACTTTACCGCCAAAGGCAACATTCAGGACAAAACCTTGGGCTTTGAAGGCCGTTTTCAGCATGGGCAAACCTTGGAACTCATTGGCGAAGTGGCTTACTCCCGTGGCAAGAACGATGAAGCCAAAAATGCCTTGCTCGCGGCAGAGCAGGAGTTTTTGCCGCTATTAAAACAGCAGCCCAACAACCTCGAATTGCTGAAGTCCCTTGGCGCTAATGCGTTTTGGCAAGGGCAGATGGAGTATGATTCATCAGTTTGGTTACGAGCTGCTAAGCATTTTGGTGATTACTTATTTTTTAGTCAGAATATGGTTGATATAGAACCTAAAAATTATGATTCGTTAATGGAACTTTCATACGCGAATAGTAGTTTAGGATCTGTAGAAATGAAATTGCAGCGATATGATAAGGCCATAGAATTATTTGAAAAGGCATTATCTATTAAGGAAGATTTACTTGAAATCAATCCTCATGATGAACATTTATTAGCAGATATTGCTGATACTCGCTCTTGGGTCGCAAATGCTGATGATGCCGCTGGGAATAGCAAATTGTCCATAAAAACTCTTCATGAAAATATTGATATTTTATTGAGTATTAAAACTTCAAACAACGCTTATTTATTGGATATTTTATCCAATAATCAAAGGCTGCTAGCTAGATATTACAATTTTTTGAAGGATTATAATAAAAGTTATTCTTTATTCTTGGAGTCAATAAAAAATAAGAAGGAAGCGCTAAAGCAGGATCCTAATAATAAAATATGGGAAAGTGATATTGAAAGGATTCAGTTGGAGATATTTTCACTACCTATAAATAAAAATGTAGATTTATATGGAATTTTTGGTATTTATAATAAAGATTTGAGTGATTTTGATATTATGTTAGTAAATTTGGCAAAATCATATAAATCATTTTACGAAGGAAAGTATGAAGAATCTATTGCTTCATCTAAGAAAGCTGGAGAATATTTTGATGAGAGTAAGTTGTCAACAATAGATGATGATTATCTTTTTTATTGGATATCATCGAAGCTAATTTTAGCTCAATCGTTAAAAAATAATCTTAATGAAGATGAATATAAAAATATTATCGATATAGTTTTTAATGTTTTGAAGGATAAGGTATCCAATGATAGTTCAATATCCAAGATATTGCCGTTTGTTCAAACTTGTTATTTACTTAATCGTTATGCCGAGTGTAATAAACAAATAAAGATTCTTAAAAAGTCAGGTGTTAAAGAAACTGTATTCAATCACTACATGTAAGGATGAAAAAATGATCACTGAACAAAATACAATTATAGAACTTAGTATTTCTGCTGATTCTGAAAATGAACCTGTTTTTAGTTACTCTATTAATGGTGCTGAATGCACTGGTAATGTCATAATGAAAGAAGGTGGGACTATTACTTATCAAATAGTTGAAGTAGCTTCAGTCTTTGGTGAATTAAAGTTCATAGGCGCTGGTTTTGTTACTCCATTTGATGGGGTTGTGGATGAGGTTGCTATTTCTAATGATGGAAAGGAAATTTATCTAAGCGATTTAGACCACTCTGTAGGTACAACAAGTTTCCGTCTAATCTTAAGTAATAGTATTAACTCTCTCTCACTAATTAGCCCAGATCCACAGGTGATTAATCGTCCAAAATAATTCGAGAGAGAATAATTGAGACAGCCACGAATTGTGTTTGTTGGTTGTTCCTTTTGTTTGGATTTTCGAGAGAATAATTGGGACAGCCACGAATTGTGTTTGTTGGTTGTTCCTTTTGTTTGGATTTTCGCGAAAAATATAAGGACAGACATCATTTTTGTAGGCTATTTCTTTAGTTCGTTCTTTTGTTGTTAAACCGCTTTTAGGTGAGAAATAAAGCTGTTTAGCGTCGTTCTGTTGGTATGACGGCGATCAAATCGGTGTAATCGCATGATTTGGGGTATACGAAGTGGGTGAAACGCCACGCTAGTTTCACTGGTTACTGATGAAAAGCCGGTTTATCTGTTTGTGTTACTGATACAGCTCACTGCTGTATTGCTTGCCACGGCACCATCTACCGCCTTGGCGGCTTTTAAATTCGCACATTGCCGCCCAACTACCACAAGCGCGGGCATATTGTTTGCTAAACTCCATGGCACTTTGCATCCATGCATCGGTCGCAATGCCTAATGTTAGTAGTAGCTTAGGTGCTGATGTTGCAATAGCTCCACGCTTATCTCGCCGAATGGCACGTCCCGTCCAGTCAATCAATTCAAGGTAGTCAGCAAAATGGAAAGGAATACCGTTTTGCGTGTCTGCATGGGTTGCGCCATCAAAAGGCAGTAAAGGTTTTAATGTGGTAGTGGCGTTTTGTTGTTTGTTTTTTCGCGATGGAGCGGAGATTTCATCTGGCGCTACGGGTTGATTTTGCTGCTCTTTCAAGCGTGCTTGTATGGAGGTGAAATCTGAGTCGGTAATGCTGTCGGCAATGCCTGCGCGAATCGGATTTAAATCGACATACATCATGCAGGTTAACAGCGCTTGTTCATC
>NZ_JBLXAT010000032.1:0-43444 GCF_048265805.1 Shewanella sp.
CTGGCTCTGGCTCTGGCTCTGGCTCTGGCTCTGGCTCTGGCTCTGGCTCTGGCTCTGGCTCTGGCTCTGGCTCTGGCTCTGGCAGAGTTTCCGCGCTGACGCTTGGATGCGCAAGCTCATCACTCGCCACGTTAGTGGCTGCCGTATCGTTGCTGCTCGTCTCACTGGCACTCACTTCTTCGGCGGGCGTTTCAACCAACGGTTGCTCTTCGGGAACAGATTCCTGCGCCGTTTTATCTTTGCGGAACCATGAGAAAAAACCTTTCTTAGCCATTCGTTATCAATGCTCAATCGTAATAGGTGGTCACGGGCAACCGCATGGTTGGCGGCTGCTTAATAGGGGCGGCTAGCCCTGTGTATTCGCGCTATTGGCCGCTTTGCGCTTCGCCTTCTACGGCGAGTTTGTTATAGAATAGCGGCGCTCACATTGCCGGCATGGCTTGGCAGTGAAAAACTGCTGCATTTTGACGGCGTTAAAATAATCGGCACAGTCTACCATTTTATTTCTTCAGGCAAAATCACGGGGGCAAAATGTCCAAGAATCGACCCGGCAGTGGTCAGGTAAGAATTATTGCGGGGCAATGGCGCTCTCGGCGGTTGCCAATCCACGATCTTGAAGGCCTGCGTCCCACCACTGATCGCGTACGTGAGACCGTGTTTAATTGGCTCAGTGGAGATATTGCAGGTTGTCAGGTGCTGGATTGCTTTGGCGGAAGTGGAGCTCTGGCGCTAGAAGCTCTATCGCGCTATGCCAAATTTGCCCGCATTTATGAGCTACAAAGCCCTGCGGCCAAACAGTTGCAGCAAAATTTGGCCACACTGCAATGCGAGCATGCCGAAGTACTCAATCGTGATGTCATCACAGCGTTAGGGCAACCAGCGGATCGCCAGTTTGACTTGGTGTTTCTCGACCCACCATTTCGTAAAGGCTTAGCAATGCAAAGCATCGAACTGCTGAGCAGTAACGGCTGGTTAAATGATTTAGCGCTGATCTATGTCGAAGTCGAAAGTGAATTGGCCGCGCTGCCGATTCCGGCAGACTGGGTACAACTGAAAGAAAAAGTGGCGGGACAAGTATGTTATCGCCTGTATCAACTGCAACGAGAGACAACCGATGCTGATTAACTTAGGTAAACTGCTCACCCTGCTGGCGTGGTTGCTGATGTTTTACAACATTGCTATGCCCTTTGGCGGCAATATTTCGCTGATTTTGAACATTCTGTTGGGTGTGACGGTGATGATGCACTTGCTGCAACTGTTGATGTTCTATGTGGTGTTTCACAGCGTTATGCCACTCAAAGGTAAAGATTATCTACAGGCGTTTGTGTTTGGTGTGTTTGCGATGTGGCAATACCGCCAGCGAGCACTGGCGGATATGGCCAATAAGCCGTAGCGTTATTTGATAAAGCGAATGGCAAGTGGGTAGGAAAACACTTCGCCTTCGCTGGCTTTAATTGCCGCGATGACAGTAACAATCAGGTTGAATAACGCCAGTATTCCCATCAGTAAAAACCCCACCAGCACAAAGGCCAGAATCAGACTAATCACAAAATAGATAGCCAAACTGATTTGAAAATTGAGGCAGTTTTTACCACAAGCTGCAACAAATTCAGATTCATCACGCTTCATCAGGTACACAATTAATGGCCCCAAAATCGTGCCAAAAGGGATGATATAACCTGCAAAACTGGCGACATGCACCAGAATGCCCATATCGCGCTCTTCTTTAGTCACCGTGTGTAAATCCATCACTTCTCGTCCCATCCTTGATAAAAAGCTGCTGTACCATAGAGTCGGCTCTGCCAGTTTTCTATAACACCTGTGGCCAAACGTTGTTGTAGTTTACGCTGCCAATCATTGCCTAACCCCGGCGCTGACAGCAATTTTTCATACGCGGCGGCATCAAATCGCTCAGCAAAATAGAGCCGCATCGCCTCGGCCACACTGATCTCACAATGACGTTTTGTCACCGTGACCGTGTCCGTCAAATTAATGGTGCCGGGCATCAGCACTCGATACAACCAGCCACAGCGCGCGGTATTTTGCATCATGCGGGCAAACTCACGTTGCTGAAATTGGAGGTTGGTTTTAAAGCAGGGCGAGCGCGGTAAACTAATTTGCAGCAGCACTTCGCCAATAGCAATTTCATCGCCAATACATACATCTTGCTCTAACAGACCGAGCGTTGAGATATTTTCTCCCAGCTCTGGCGCCTGTCGCTCAGCACTCATCAGCCCTTGCTGCTTGAAAAAACGATAGTGTTCCCGCGGAAAATGGTGCAATACCCGATCATCACCACCGTGATTTTTCAGATCAACGGGCCCATCGTGCTCAACGCTGTGGCGCCCCACTTGTAGGCTGGACACCGCCACTTTGCTATTGATGCCACTCTCCACCTCTGCGGTAAAGGCTCGGCCATTTCCTACATACAAACCAGATAATGCAATCGGCATATTACGACGTCCTATTAGCTCCCTTTCCGTCACAAGTGGCACTCATGAGTCATTAAACGTCTTACTGTGCCATAGCTATGCCATGGCGACAAATGGACAACATAAAAGTATTGGGGCTGATGACGACGGCAAGATAAGAAAAAACCCCGCAGTAGCCACATACGGGGTGAATAGGAAAGTTGCTAGTCAATGAACAACACAAGGTACTTGCAGTTAAGACCGTATCGAGTCTGCACCGCGTTGATGACAAACTGATGACAAAAAAAACCTCGCACAACGGCGAGGCGCTTAGAAACAATCAATGCTGCGAAAGGGAGAGTCAAACAAACATGAAGCGATGGTTCCCATCGGCTCGGAGCACATATTAGGTCGCCGACATGACAGCGGCATGACGGTAATTTAGGGTTTTGATGACAATCGCACCGCTTGGCTAAAAACTGCCGCTCAGTCAGCGCCACAACTTAGTGAACATCACTTAGTTGTGGCTACCTTGCAGGTAACAGCGCAGATTTTCACTCGGGATAGACGCTTCCGACGCTACCGCGAATGCGCCCCAGATGGCCGCCTCTTGCATCGCTTGCGCGATAGTTAATCCCGACACTAATCCGTGGATTAACCCCGCGGCATACACATCACCCGCACCAGTGCTATCGACCAACTCGGCAGGTTTTGCATCGACATGTTGTTCACCATTGGCATGATACAGCCGTGCGCCTTGACCACCTTCAGTGATAATAAAATACTTTAACGTGTCACCCGCAATGCGGCGGCCGTAGTCCCACATGCTCAGTTCGGTACGTTCGTGCATGTCAGACTGGGATGACAATAAAATATGACAGGGGCGTGGCCGTTCATCTTTGGCTAATTGCGCCACCACCAAGGTGTGCGCCAATGCCGATTTACTCCAACTCGCCGCACCTTCAGCCGATGAGTTGAGATACAGCGCTTGCCACTCTTGCCAATTGGGCGGGGTCGCCAATTGAAACAATGGCCGCTGTGGTCGAATAATGGTGCGCTCACCATCGGGTGTCATCAGCAACATGATTTCACACGTTTGACCATGGTGACGCGAGACCCGCCGGCAATCCAAACCATTAACGCTGGCTTGTGCCAATAACCAATCGCCCAGTTCGTCACGGCCAACTTGGCTTACCAGCGCCACACTGTGACCCGCCCACTCCAGACCGATGCCAGTATTCGCACCACCGCCACCTAAGCGACGGCCACCATCGTCGTAGTGATAACGGCCACCGATTTTCAACGATTTATTAAGCTGTAAAATTCGATCGCAATTAAGATTGGCAATCAGCATGATATTCGCCATAGCGACTCCACTGTGACTGGTTGTTGCACCTAAACTTTGCTATTTAACCACAACCTTATCTTGCGGTTTGCTGAATGCGCCACAATCTATGAACGCCTGCACCTGCGGCAGTGCTGTGCGACCATCGGTCAAACCGAGTTGATAGACGGCGGCCACTTTATCAAAGCGACGTTCTAGCCGATCTAAGCCAAGCGGTTGCTGCGGTTGGATCACTAAGGTGTTGCCAGCGGCGACCTGCTCAGACAAGTCGCGCAACGCTTGGTTATACACGTGATGCCGCTGCAGCAGCGCATCAGCCACTTTGGGGTAACGGCGGTAAGCCCGTTTTGCCAACCAGGCAGGTTTAAACGCCGATTTTCGATAGTCTGCATCTTGGGTCAAAATCACCAACTGCCGCTGATAACCATCGTGCCGTGCTTGCGCCAGTGGTATCGGCGCGGCAATGCCACCGTCCAGATAGGTCTGTCCGTCAATCGCTACCGGAGGCGATACAAACGGCAAACTGGATGAAGCGATCAGCACATCAAGCAAACGCTGATGGTTGGCTAAATCTGCCTTACTGAAGAAATCGGTCTTGCCACTGCGGCAGTTAAAGGCGCCCACTTTAAATTCCGCCGGATTGGCACCAAATGCCGCAAAATCGAACGGCACTAACTCATGAGCCATACGGCGATAGGTGAAATCGACATTGACGTAATTGCCGTTCTTTAACCAATGACGCCAGCCCATATAACGTTTGTCAGCCAAATAGCGCTGTTGGATCGTCAGGTTACGGCCAGACTGACGTGACAGATAAGACGCCGGATAAATTGCGCCAGCGGACACACCAACCACATACGGAAAATCTAGCTCAGCTTCTAAAAAGGCATCCAACACCCCGGCGGTGTACATCGCCCGTAACCCGCCACCTTCCAGTACCAATGCGGTGTTATTCATACACTCTCCCCCATTCTCGCGCTTCAGCATACTTAAGCACGGAGCATGATTAAACCTTTACTATTGCCAAGGGGGACATTTTGCGAGAAGATGCGCCGCGCTGTTGGAAAAACCAGCGTTATTACTTGTTAAGGATGACAAAACCTCATGAAACGCCTGCTGTTTTATTTACTGTTCGGTTATGCCATTTGGCTATCTTGGCAACATCTTTTTGGACAACCTGCCACCGCCTCCCCCAACGCGAACCAACTGTCGCAAACGCTAAAACAGCAGTTTGTTGATGCCGCCCGCAGTGCCAGCACGGTACGCCGACTCGACAATGCACAGCCAGCAGCGGCATTGAGTTGTGATGGCCGGATCTATTGCTCGCAGATGCATTCCCGCGCCGAAGCGCAGTTCTTCTTAGAAAATTGCCCCAATACTCGAATGGATGGCGATCATGATGGCTTGGCGTGTGAGCGTGATAGCCGCTGGTAACTAAGCATGACTAAGCGGCTAGTAATTGTTCGTATCGAGCAAAGCATGCTTTGAGAATATTGAGCGCTTGACGGACTTTTGGTGGTACTACGCGTGATTGCGTCAGCGCGTAGGCGTTACCTTCCGGCAGTTGCCACTCAGGCAGCACCCGTACTAGGCGGCCTTGTCGCAATAAGTCAATGGCATCCGGTTCTGGCAAGGCGCCATAGCCGAGACCATCAACCACGAAACTTTGCAGCGCCTGCATATTGTTGACATCAAACTGGCTCGGCGGCAGCTCAAATACGCGCTGGCGACTATGGCGCAATGTGCTGAATCGGCCTTTAAACTGCGAATGTCCAATGCGCTGCCAGTTAAGCAAGTGGCTGGGATGACTTGGCAGCTTTAACCGCTGCAGTTCGAGATAACTTGGCGCCACACATAGCACTACCCGCCAGCGGCACAGATGGTGCGCATATAGCGACGAGTCTTTTAAAGGGCCAATTTGGATGGCGATATCGATACCTTCACGCACCGGGTCAAGTAACGTATCTTGCAGACTGAGATCGAGATGAATATCTGGGCAGGCGTTTTGTAAGTGCCGAATCGGCTCACTGAGCATATGGCCGCCAAAGCCCGCCGGAGCGGAAAGTTTCAGCACCCCAGAAGGTAACTGCCTGTAGTTACTCAGCAGCGCTTCTGTTTGCTCTGCAAGGGCAATCATGCGGCAACAGTTGTCGTACACCTGCAACCCAACATCGGTCAGCGTAAGCTTGCGGGTAGTCCGGTTAAGCAATACCACACCCGCGCGTTGTTCCATTTTTTGGATCTGCTGACTCACCGCCGAAGTACTCATATTGAGTTGCTCGGCAGCCGCTTTCATCGACCCAAGGTCAACCGTGGCCGTAAATACCCGCATTGAACGCAATAATTTATTCATGGTGTTAATGAGTCCCTGCACCAATCATCGATTATCAACTCACGTATTCACACTGCACGGTATGACGGCGGTGGCAGTATCTGCCACCGCATGCGACACCGCTTAAAAGCGATATTTGAAGCTCACGGTGAAGTTACGTGGAGTGCCATAGTGGTACACACTGTATGGCAGCGTTGAGGCTGACATATAGGCGTAGTATTTTTCATCAAACAGGTTTTCAACGTTCACTTGGACATCCATGCTGTCATTGATGTCATAACGCGCCATCAAGTTCACAACCGAATATGAGCCTTGCTCGATACGTGTTGTGCTACTTTCTGAGTAAGCTTCACTTTGCCAATTGATACCGCCACCCACTGTCAGTTCAGGTAACACCTCTTGGAACTGATAGGTGGTAAATAATTTCAGCTGTTTGCGCGGTGCTGTCGTTCGCACTTTATTGTCATCGGCATCTTCGGCTTCGAACTGCGAATAACCTGCAGAGATGTTCCAGCCATCAACAGGTTGCCCAACTACTTCAACCTCAAAACCTTCACTTTCTGTACCTTGAGCGCCGATTGACGCAGAGGTTTGTCCATTAGCCAATTGCTCTTCGGTAGGAACGTAATCTGGATCGTTAACTGCTAAGTTGTCTTGATCGATCTTGAACACCGCGACAGTTGTGTGCAAGCGGTCATCAAAGAACGAACTCTTCAAACCTAACTCATAAGATTTGCCTTCCAACGGATCGATAAAGCTACCGTCGGCGGTGCGAGCGTTTTGTGGATTGAAAATTTCGGTGTAGCTGGCATAGATGCGGTGTTGCTCATTCAGGTCGTACAACGCACCGAAATAAGGGACAAATTCACCGTTATTGCCGAAGTTCACATCACCCCAACTGATGCCTTCACGATTCCAGCTAGAGATACGGCCACCAGCAATCACTTTAAATTCATCAGTGATGGATAAACGGGTTGCAGCGTAGAAACCTTTTTGTTCAGTTTCCAGATCTTGATTACGGTCAGCGGTAGCCGCCCATTCAGGCTCAGCGAAAGTATTGCCATGCTGCCAGCTATAGAAATCTTCTACAGGGTAAGCATCGTAACCACTCATATCGTCACGTAGTGGCTCGTAGGTATCGGTATAGCCTTTTTGCTTGCTGTACAACGCACCAATGACAAACTCATGGCTGCGAGCAAACAACTCATAATCCCCCTTCAACTGCACGTCGAAGTTGTTGGAGTTGTTTTCTGCATGGCTGTTATAACGTTGTCCTACCAACCCAGTACCAGTTGCTTCATCCAATGCGCCAGACATGTAGATCAAGTGCGATTGGCTTTCGTATTCCATACGGTTGTAGTTGGCGATCAACTGCCAGCCGTTGCTGAACATATGGTTCAAGTTAGCGAAATAGTTTTTGTTGGTGGATTCCCAGCGAGTCCAATCCGCGCCAGTGGTAGTTGACACATCCCAATCAGCGGCGCTGCCATCAGCGAATACCGCTGGCAAACCACCCCACATAGCACCATGTGGGTCGTTGTTGTTGTATACCATACCGACACGCAGCAGGGTGCTGTTGGTAATGTCAGTATCAACTACCCCATAAAGAATCGTTTTATGGTCTTCGTAATAGTTTTGGAACGAGTTGTTATCCACATACTTAGCCACTAAACGACCACGTACCGTGCCATCGCTATTAAGTTTACTGCCGACATCAGCGGTCACCTGCTTTTTGTCCCAACTACCAGCATCCAGTTGGATAGAGCCAGTCAGTTCTGTGGCATCAGCATGCTTACGCACTAAGTTAATCGACGCGGATGGGTCGCCAGCACCTGTCAACAGACCGGTAGCCCCACGTACCACTTCAACGCGTTCATAGAGGGAGACATCGGATACCGTTTCACCCGCGTCGCCACCTAGGCTCCACGACAACGGCACACCGTCAATTTGATAGTTTTGAATAGCAAAACCACGGGCGCTAAAGCCGTTACGCACGTTATCAGTTTTTGATGAAGATAAACCAACCGCGTTATTCACCACATCAACCACGGTATTTAACGCCTGATCTTGAATACGCTCAGCAGTCAAAATAGACACGGATTGTGGCGTCTCGCGCAGGGTCAGACCTAACCCCGTCGCGGTATCAATCGTTTTACTCACGGTGTACTTACCTGTCACCGTGATTTTTTCAATCTGGTCGTTATCGTTATTGGTTTGTTCTGCCGTAGCAGCCATTGGGTACAACACTGCAGCAATAGCTGCACTCAGAGGAAGAAGATGATAGCGCATAGTAAAAATTCATTATTATTGAGTTGCTGAAGAGTAAATACGATAACATTACTGAGAATCGTTTTCATTACTATTTTAGTGATAACTGTAACAAATTCGATGACATCTACTCCCCCCCCCATAAGCAACCATTAACAGCCTCCCATACGTCAGCGCTTCCCCTCTAAGTGATAAATAACGTTGACTTTTTTTACCGAACAATCAATAACTGTTAGCCTAACGTTTCACGCGAGTTTGGCACGCATGCCCACATGAGGAACACCTATGAAAGCTTGGTTTAGCTTGGTTGCCGCTATGCTACTGAGCGCTTGTGCGGTATCACCCCAAAGCCAGCAAACCACGGCGGCGGTCAATTGGGCTGACGATGTCGATTTTGATGCCATGCGAGTAGTCTATGGTTGGGCCGACAACTATAAGCAACGTTGCAGCGATAACCGCCCATTAGCCGAGATTTACCAAGCAGCGGATGTCGATGATTGGGCCAAATTAGCCGAAATTGGCCAGCAATGGCTGCAGCAGTGTCCTATTGATATTCGCATCCACTACATGACCAGCATGGCGTTAGAGCAGTTAGATGAGCAAGCAGCGTCAGATGATCACTACCGTTGGTTCGATGGACTGATGCAATCGCTGGTATCGTCCGGTGATGGCGCCACACCACAAACTGCGTACGTCACCGTCTCTGTACAAGAAGAATATGATGCGATGTACTTCTTTCAAGTTCGCCCCACCGCCCAGCGGCTGATTAATGATCCCCTATGCGATGAAATCCATGTGGTCGACAGCAACGGGGAACAAGCAGTGTTGTACTTCACCCCCTCGGCGCATTTCTACCGACTCAGACAAGCAAAAAACGCCAATAAGAGCGGTGGCTAACAATCATGCTGGCCATCGGCCGTTCTCTTCCAACACAGTGACAGCCCCTAGCTCACTCTCACCTCTCGCTAAAATTTTGCGCCAGTTCTCAAATTAATGTAAATGATAATGACTATCATTAAATAATTAATTAGTCTGCGATGTTCATTAACCAACGGTTAACTCAAACGAACGTACAAGCGAGATGATATGAATACCGCGCTGTTCTACGGTTTTTTACTACTACTTATGCTTATTGGCGTAGCGCTGCTCTATCTCAGCAGTAAGCATCAAGCGTTGCTGCCTCAAGCCATTGCTGTCGCGCCTTGGCGCTATCTGGCTTATATGTTGTTGCTGTGTAGTCTATGTGGTTGGCACATAGTGCTCACACCGGCTGCGGCGTTCTTTTGGTGGTTACTGGTACTCAGCATGATGTTTGGCACTCTGCCATTGATTAGCCTCTGCAAGCGGGAGCCATTGAAATGAATCACAGTGAAACCCGTCGTCTACACGTCGAAAAGGTGCGTCCAGATTGGCTCAGTAAAACTATGGTTGGCGTGCTATTAGGATTTACCTTGGCATTAGCTTTAGTAGGATTATTTGCATGGTTCGGCCCAGGAGGCATTGAAGCGCGGGATAAGTACCAATTTAACATGTGGTTAGTGGCACCAATCTGGCTTAGCGTGGTGAGCTTGGTCTATCTGTTTCATTCAGCAGCACGAGCGCTGTTGTGGCTCGGCGGCGCAAATGTGCTGGCATGGGCACTATTGCTGTTATTGAGGTAACCCCGTGCAAATTCGTAGCGATATTTTAAGAATTTACCAAAAAGTGCACCTGTGGACCGGCATCACCAGCGGCATTCTGCTATTTGTCTGCTTCTTTGCGGGGGCGCTCACCATGTTTAAAACGGAGTTGGCTGCTTGGGCATCGCCGCCATCTCATGTTCTGCCGCAAGTGCCAGTCAACCGTTTGGATGAACTGCTCGCTAAGGCGCATGCCCAGCATCCAGAAATCAGCAAAGGCTTTGTGATTCACCCAGACGATCCACGTTATGCACCATTAACTTGGTCGCAAGTGAGCCGTGACCACGATGTGCATCTTGATGCGCCGCAATGGCAAGCATCATTAAGCCCAGAAGGTGAATTGATTACCCAGAAGGTGGTGCCCAATCAACTGGCAGAACTAATT
The DNA here is from genome assembly GCF_048265805.1 of Shewanella sp. Lineage (GTDB taxonomy): Bacteria > Pseudomonadota > Gammaproteobacteria > Enterobacterales > Shewanellaceae > Shewanella. The sequence continues at coordinate 10,421 of NZ_JBLXAT010000032.1, forward strand.
GACCAGCTACACCGTACTGCGGGGATTATTGGCAACGTCGGCCATGAACAGCTCGGTGTACTGATCATGGGGGTGGCCTCAATGTTGTATTTCATCGCGCTAGTGTCGGGTGTGATATTTTTACTGCCCACTTTAGTCAAAACCCTATTTGCCCTGCGGCGTAACAAAGGGCCAAGCCGCTTTTGGCTGGATACCCACAATTTGCTTGGCATCACCGCGTTGCCGTTTCATATTGTCATCGCACTAACGGTGGTGGTGTTTGCGTTTCACGATCAGTTTTACGATGCGTTGAATCAAACCATCTATAAAAACCCTCCTAGCTTTATGCCGCGATCGGCTATGCAAGCACCGACGGAACCGCCACCACTGCCAGTGATCAGCGAAGTATTGACCACAGCCAACAGCTTTCACATCGACTACCATGCACGCGGTATCAACTTTGCGGGGCTGGATGGCCCACGGGCGATGGCTCGCATCGAGATGTATAGCGATAGCGCGCTAATGCGCGGCCCAATCGCCGATTTTCTCGCGCTTAATCCCTATAACCAGCAAGTGTTGTTTAGCACGATGACGGCGGGTGAAGAGGGACTCTGGGGACGCATAGTGTCAGTATTTTTCGGCCTACATTTTGGTAGTTTTGCTGGTATGGCGGGGCGCTGGCTCTATTTTGGCTTGGGTCTCAGCGGCGCGATGCTGTTTTACAGTGGCAATCTGCTGTGGCTGGAAAAGCGCCGCAAACTGCAGAAATCGGCAACGGCACCCGTACAGCAACCCAAACGCGTGCGCATTATGGCCGCACTCACGGTCGGGTGTTGCTTAGGCAGTGTCGTGGCGATTGCCGCCAGCATGGTACTGGGAAAATGGCTATACGCAGTACTCGATAACGTAAATTACAGCTATTTATGGATCTACTACCTGTGCTTTGCCGCCGCACTACTTTATAGCTTTGTCGCCGGCGCCGCTCGCGGTGCCATTCGCCTACTACAGCTTGGCGCATTACTATGCTTGGCTATGCCACTCAGCTCACTGGTGGCGCTGTGCGTGCCCTCACTCGGCCTATGGGCACCACGCACGCCAGCCACCTTGATGGTGGATATTGTCGCCTTAGTTAGCGCAGCGGGCTTTGCTTATGCCGCCAAACGGACTTATCAGCGCGCCGTGAATGGTGATGCGGATAGTATCTGGGCGCTCGCAAAACCGGCAGTAGCAGCAACCGCCGACAACCCAGTGCAACAACCCAGCTAACCGCAACAGGAGAGCTTGTTCCCAGCGAGCAAGCTATCCTTTGTATCAGACCATGTTGTTCACTACACGCTCACTCAGCTAACCCAGCAGATCACGCCCCCTGCTAAGGTGTGACAGCGCTCCAAGTGAAAATGATGAACCACGCCTTCGGTCACGGAATCTCACAATTCCCTGCATGACAGGGCACAGCTTTTCTTGCAAAATGCCGCCAAACGCAGAAACCTATTGAAAAAAATGAAACAAATAACCAAACAACTGCTGGTCGTTGTGCCGATTTTGACCGTTGCAGCAGCGCTCTGGTGGTACTTTGCTCCTGCCAATCCTCATAACCCTGATGCCCTATGGCAATTGATCAGCCAGCGCTGCGTTGTGGGGATGGAGCAACAATCCAATCCCGCGCCATGCACTAAGGTGGATGAAGCGCAAGGTTATGTCACCCTCAAAGATCGCAATGGCCCACTGCAATATTTAGTGATGCCCGTTGCCAAAATCACGGGGACTGAAAGCCCGGCACTATTAGCGGCAAATGCGCCCAAGTTTTTTGCGTTAGCATGGGATGAGCGCCACTTACTGGCGGAAAAATATGGTCAACCGATCGCGGATTCTGCGCTATCGCTGGCGATCAACTCCGAATATGGCCGTACACAAAACCAGATGCATATTCATATTTCCTGCTTACGCACCGATATCCGCAGCGCGCTCAATACGCTGGCACCGCAGCTCACTGACCAATGGCAAAACGTGGAGTTGGACGGCAGTGATTATCAGATCCGTAGCTTAAGCGAAAGCGAACTGCATGCAGAAAGCTCATTCAAGCGTATCGCCCGCGAGCTCGGCGTTGAGCAAGACGATATGGGCAAATATGGTGTGGCGCTGACCACCTTACCCGACAACCGCTTAGCGCTACTGGCACTGCGCGCTAGCTGGTTCGGCCTTGAGAAAGCTAGCCCTGAACTGTTGCAAGATCATAGCTGCAGCATTCTGACTCCCGCTCCTTAGGTTCACTCGGCAGTCCAGCGCCTAAGGTGCTGGGCTGTTTCATTTCATATTTTGTTACGCTAATTTACCGCGTTGGCTGCTTTGCGTGTTCTGCCTGTCATCTTGGGCGAGTACAATGCCACTCACTGATAGTAGGAGACACACTATGGTTCGTTTGCTCGGATTATGTTTATTTTTGTGCGCCTCACAAGCACATGCTTGGGGCTTCACCGGTCATAAAGCGTTCTGTGAAGCGGCATACGACTTAACAACGCCTAAAACTCAACAAGCGCTAGATGCCATTGCTGCTAAGCAGGGCGAATATCATTCATTTGCCGAAGCATGTACTTGGGCCGATGACATTAAGAAAGATCACCAGTGGGATTGGTCCAAACACCTGCACTACGTCAACATCGCCCACGATGACCACCAGTTGACCGCCAGTGACTGCCCCGAAAAAGGCTGCGTGTTAAGCGGTATTGAGGAGATGCAAGCTAAGCTGCAAAAAGATCCGCAAGACTGGCAAGCGCTGTTCTTCTTTGCCCATTTTGTCGGCGATCTACACCAACCGATGCATGTGAGTTATGCCGACGATTGGGGCGGCAACAAGACTCAAGTCAGCTTCTTTGGTGAACCCGCCAACCTGCATGGCATTTGGGATTACGGTATTATCGAACATCTTGTGGGGGAAGATTGGCATGGCTGGGGTGATAAACTTGCCACAACCGCCAAAGCCCAGCAGTTTGATGCCAGCGGAACTCCGGCCGAGTGGGGTAATGAGTCGCTGCAACTTACACGTAAAATCTATCGCCAGTACCAGCCGAATCAACAACTGGGGCAAGCCTACGTGGATGCCAATTCGCCCGTTATCGAGCAGCGTATTGAACATGGCGCAGTGCGCTTAGCTCATATGTTGGACGCGATTTATAACCACTAATGGTGGCACGTTTACCATGCTTAGCTGACCGTTGAGCATGGTAGTTTATGCGTGTTCCCAACGCTTCTCCCGCGCTGTTTACCATGTTCTAGCACGTATTCTCGCCCAGCGACTTATCCACAGCGGGCCAATTAACAAGTGTAAATTATCCGTCACAGTCGTTGGCATCATCATTTCTTTATATTTCAATAAGTTTGATTTGAAAAATTCAGCTTAATTTAAGCTTTATTGATCCAAATCAACGAAATACAAATGAGAATGGTTATTGCTACTATTCATTTAACATCATATATTGCACGTCGCTGAATTAAGCGGACAACCAACGTAGTTATTCCGCAAACCTTTTACTCAATCAGGACTTGTTAATGATGAACACCAAAAAACACCGTCAGCGCGTACGCTTAGGCGCCACGGTTTTAGGCTCGTTAACCTTAGGGATGGCCGTGGGAGCTAGCCCAGCATTGGCTGATGATGCAGCGCAACAGCAGCAGCAAAAACAACAGAAAAAGCTCGAACATATTGAAGTCAATGGTGAATACCAAGGCTACAACAACCGTCGCGTACAGTCGGGCAAATTCACTGATGACCTGCTCAACAGTGCTAAGACGGTGACTGTGATTAACCAAGATCTGATTAAAGACATGGGCGCGCAGAGCTTTACTGACGCATTGCGGGCGACACCGGGTATTACCCTTGGCACCGGTGAAGGCGGCAACCCATATGGCGACCGTCCATTCATTCGTGGTTACGATGCGCAATCGTCAACCTTTATCAACGGTATGCGCGATGTTGGCTCGCAAAACCGTGAAACCTTCAACATTGAGCAGATTGAAGTGTTAAAAGGCCCAAGTTCGGTCTATAGCGGCCGTGGCGCTGTCGGCGGTAGCATCAACATCGTCACTAAAACAGCCCGTGCGGGTGACTTTATCAATGCTGATGTGGCGCTGGGCACCGACGCTCTAAAACGTGCCACCTTGGACGTTAACCATATGGTGGGTGAAGATAGCGCAGTACGCATCAACCTGATGAGCCACGACGCGGATACACCAGGGCGCGACAACGTATCGGGTAACCGTTGGGGCGTGGCACCATCGCTCACCTTTGGGCTAAACAGTGCCACCCAAGTGACCTTAGAGTACTACCACTTTGAAAGCCATGACGTGCCTGATTATGGTATTCCGTACGACCAAGCCACAGGCCGCCCTGCTAAGGTCGATGCCGATAATTTCTATGGTCTGCTGTCGCGCGATTTTCGTGACAACAGTGACGACACCGGCTCAGTGCTGATTAATCACGATTTTAGCGACAACCTGCACTTCAGCTCGACAACGGTCTACAGCCGCAACACCAACCAATATATCGTCACCAACCCAGATGACTCCGCGGGTAACGTAGCCAATGGTTATGTGTGGCGTAATACCAAATCGCGCAACTCCGCCACCAAAACCTTAGCCACGCAGTTGCAACTGTCTGGCGAAGTAAGTATTGCCGGTATGCCAAACCGTTTTGCCGTGGGTGCCGAATTCAGCAATGAACGTACCAATAACCTAGGTTACAGCGTCGATACTGGCAACGGCCGTGGTGCGGGTTGCGATGCGGATATGCTGGCCAACTACAACTGTACCGTGCTGGATAGCCCTAACCCACACGATCCTTGGGTGGGCACTATCACCGCCAGTACCACACCGAGCGTGACGGAAACCGATACGCGTTCGGTTTATGGTTTCAACACGCTGGAGCTAACCGAGCAAATCTTTATCAACGCTGGTATTCGTTGGGATGACTACGATTCGAGTTCTGTCAGTGGCGATACCACGCTGACCAACGAAGATAGCTTCGTCAACTATCAACTCTCTGCACTGTATAAACCCACGGAAAACGGCAGTATCTATCTGGCGTGGGGCACCTCATCTAACCCACCGGGTACCTCAAATGGTGATGGTAGCGACAGCCTCAGCAGTGGTAACGAAGACTTAGCGCCAGAAGATACCAAGAGCATTGAGTTAGGCACCAAGTGGGATCTGTTCCACGGCAGGCTATCGCTCAATGGCTCGGTATTCCAGATTGAGAAAAACAACGCTCGCGTAGCAACCGAAGCTGGCCGCGGTGCCCCACAAGACAACGTTGGCAAGCAGAAGGTGAAAGGCTTTGAAGTAGGCTTATCAGGTGACATTACTAAGCAGTGGCACGCCTTTGGTGGTTACACTTACTTGGATGCCACGTTGGAAGCCAACGGCTTTAACACCGATCTCAACGGTAACCGCTTTCCAAATACAGCCAAAAACAGCTTTAGTCTGTTCACCAACTACGACATCACTGAGCAGTTCAATGCTGGCGTAGGCGCGTATTACATGGATAAGGTATACGGCAACACCGCCAACACGCTGTGGATCCCTTCATACTGGCGCTATGACTTTGTGTCCTCTTATCGCTTCAATGATTGGGTTACCGTGCGTTTGAATGTGCAAAACCTGACAGATAAGCGTTACTTTGATAAGGCGTACGCGGCGCACTTTGCCAATATCGCCCCTGGGCGTATGGCGATGCTAAGTGCTGAATTTCACTTTTAATTGTTAGCAAAGCGATAACACGGTACCGACCATTCGTCGGTGCCGTTTTTGCGTATTAAGGATACTTAACATGCTTATTGAAATTCCGCAGTTATTTTCCAAAGCTGAAGTAGCACAACTGCGTGCGAAACTTGATGCCGAACCGTGGATTGATGGCAACCAGACCTCCGGCGTAATGGCCGCAACCCGCAAACGCAATCAGCAGTTAGATAAGGACAACCCCGTCGCACTGGATCTCGGCCAATTAGTGATGGACCGTTTGCTAGCCCATCCATTATTCGTCTCGGCCGCCTTGCCACTGCAGTTTTATCCGCCGCTATTTAACCGCTATCAAGGCGGCGAAACCTTTGGTTATCACATCGATAATGCCATACGTTCCACCGCAGATGGCTTGGTACGTACCGACTTATCCACCACACTGTTTTTGAGTGAGCCGGACGATTACCAAGGCGGCGAACTGGTGATCCACGACACCTTCGGCACGCAAACGGTAAAGCTAGCCGCGGGTTCAGCCATTCTCTACCCCTCCACCAGCTTGCACCAAGTCACACCCGTCACTCACGGTGAACGCACCGCCGCTTTTATGTGGCTGCAAAGTATGGTGCGTGATGAAGGACAACGACGGATTTTGTTCCAGCTCGATCAATCAATTCAGGCGCTCACCGCCGCTGAAGCAGACCAGCAGGAAATTTTTAATCTGACAGGTGTGTACCACAATCTACTACGCCGCTGGAGTGAGCTGTAAAAAAAGAGCCAACCATTCGAGGATGGTTGGCTCAACTTTGGCGTTTACTTTGGAGCTACTCTTGTTAGATCCCTGCTTGCGTCAACAATGCTAACTCTTCAGTGGTTAACCGCAACTCTGCCGCCTTAGCAAAGCTGCTCACATGCTGTGCCTTGGTGGCGCTAGCAATGGGTGCAGTAACGCCGCGCGCCGCCATCAGCCATGCGAGCGCAACTTCCGCTGGTTGTGCATGATGCGCTTCGGCCACTTTATCCAGCGTGGCTAGCATCGCATGGCCTTTAATATCGAGATATTTACCAATCCCTTCACCACGAGCGCTTTTGCCTAAGTCCTCTTTGCTGCGATATTTGCCCGATAAAAAGCCCGACGCTAAGCTGTAGTAAGTCACCACACCGATATTCTCTGTAACGCACAAGTCTTGCAGTGTGCCTTCAAAACCGCTGCGGTCATACAGGTTGTATTCTGGCTGCAATACTTGGTACGGGGTAATGTTGAGCGGCTTGGCGCTATCGAGCGAGGCTTGCAACTGGTCGGCATTTAAGTTTGATGCGCCAATCGCACGGATTTTGCCTGCTTGTTTAAGCTCGTTAAACGCTTGCAGCGTTTCGGCATAATCGGTGTCAGGGTCAGGCCAGTGGGCAAAATACAGATCGACATAGTCGGTTTGTAACCGCGCTAATGATTCATCAATCGCTTGTTTGATCCAGTTTGCAGTTAAGCCTTTTTTGCCAGGTTGCTGCAGATCGGCACCAACTTTGGTAAAAATCTTCACTTTGTCGCGCATGCCTGGGCGAGCTTTGAGCCAGTTACCAATAATGGCTTCAGACTCACCACCTTGGTTACCGGGTGCCCACAGTGAGTAGCAATCCGCAGTGTCGATAGTATCAAAACCAGCATCAACAAACGCATCCAAAATATCAAAGCTGGTTTGCTGGTCGATAGTCCAACCAAAAACGTTGCCACCAAATACCAGCGGCATAATCTCTAATCCGGTATTACCTAATTTTTGTCTATCCATCGCTAACCTCCTAGGGGCTGTTTATCTTTAGTGTTTAATTTTTGTTCAAATTAAACGCGTTATGAACGAGGCGAGACCCGCGACGCTTATTCATTTGCACTGATGACCCAACCGCTGCGACGTATGAAAAGTCGCGCGACGCAACAAGATAGCGGCTGGCACCGTAAAGAATTTACGAACGCTTAGAGAATATCGTCCACCACACCACCATCAACGCGTAATGCCGCGCCACTGGTAGCCGATGCTTGGCTAGAGCAGACATACACCACCATATTGGCCACTTCATCAACGCTAGCCGCCCGTTGAATCACTGAGCTAGCGCGATGCGTCATCACAAACTCTTTGGCGATGGCTTCTACCGATTTGCCAGTACGCGCCGCTTCTTCGGCAACCATGCTTTCAAAACCATCGGAAATGGTTGGTCCCGGCAACACCGAGTTAACGGTCACACCGCTGCCGGCTACCCGCTTAGCCAAACCACGGCTGAGTGATAGCTGCGCGGTTTTTGATACGCCATAGTGGATCATATCGGCGGGCACATTGCGGGCCGATTCTGAAGAGATAAACACCACTCGCCCCCAACCTTGCTGCTGCATGGCAGGCAGATACGCCCGTGCTAAACGCACGCCTGACATCACGTTGGTTTGCCAATATTGCTCCCAGGTGTCGTCATCGGTATCAAAGAAATCCTGCGGGCCATAAATGCCGGCGTTGTTCACCAGAATGTCGACGCTAGGTACTGCCTGTAACAGCTGTTCACAGCCATCTGCGGACGATAAATCAGCCACCGCCAGCGCAATATCGGCATTAGGCACGGCGCTGAGCAAACGCTGTTTAGCGGCGGCCACGGTGGCTTCGCTGCGACCATTGAGCGCAACCTTAGCGCCGCTTTCCGCTAAGCCTTTGGCAATCGCAAAACCGATACCGCCACTCGATGCTGTCACCAGTGCTGTTTTTCCATCTAATCTGATTTCCATAGTGCCTCCAATAACTTGCGGATTCGCTTATCTTTAGCGATGCGTGAGCTGATCATTGTATGTAGTGCACAACCTTGATTAAATGGACACAATCTAAAGACACTCTTTCTGATTGGTTAACAATGAATGGCTTAAATGATCTCAGTGGTTTGCGGGTATTTGAGCGAGTGGTCAGCCTAGGCAGCTTGACCGCGGCAGCGCATGAGTTAGGTATTTCGCTGGCAGCCACCTCAAAACGCTTAGCCAACTTAGAGAAGCGCACAGGCCTACAGCTGATCCATCGCAGTACCCGCCGTTTGTCGGTCACTAGCGAAGGCGCCACGCTCTATCAGCACGCACAGCGGATTTTGCAGCAAGTGTCACAGGCGGAAGAAGCCTTGCTCAATCAGCAGCAACAACTATCCGGCAGCCTACGAATTACCTCGCCCAACAGTTTTGGCCAACGGGTGCTATTGCCACTGATCGGCGAATTTACGCGGCAATATCCACAAATTAAATTGCAGTTGCTGCTTAATGACCAAGTCTGCGATCTGATCAGTGACAATATTGATGTCGCTATCCGCTACGGTGAACTGCCAGATTCCAGTTTGATTGCCCGCCGATTATTACCTAATAACCGCATCATCTGTGCCGCACCAGCGTATCTGCAGCAGTTTGGTCAACCCAACTCCTTGGCTGAGCTGGCGCAGCATCGTTGTATTGTCATCGGCCAACATCCCGAAACAGAGTGGCGTTTTAATCAAGCTCAAGTGCATATCAACGGCCACTTTCTCTGTAACGATGGCGAAGCTGGGCACCAGTTGGCGTTGCAAGGCGTTGGTATTGTGATGAAGTCATTTCGCGATGTTGCCACAGATATTCAAGCGGGCCGACTAGTGCAGGTGTTACCTGACATTGCCTGTGCCAATGCGCCTATCAATCTGGTCTATCTGCGCCATCAAGATCTTGTGCCGCGGGTAAAAGTGTTAGTCGAATTTTTACTGCAGGCAACACAAAAAATGGTCAGCTGATCGCAAGCTTAGCGCGACAAATATGGCAACCTTGCCGCTTAGTCTTATCACAATATTGCAAGGTATGATCATGAGAGTCGCGGCAGTTTACGATATCCATGCCAATGTTACTGCGCTCGAAGCGGTGCTAAAAGAGATCGCTACGTTACGCATTGATATGTTGGTAGTTGGTGGAGATGTGATTACTGGGCCAATGCCCAATGAAACACTGGCACTATTGGACTCATACCAAGGCAATAAAGTGTTGTTAAAGGGCAATGCTGAAACTGATCTGCTGAATTGCCTCAACCACCAACCGATGCACACGTTAACACCCTATGCCACGCATCAGATCCATTGGTTAGCCAAAACGCTCAAACAGGAATATATCCAACAGATTGTTAACTGGCAGTTCAGCAGCGAAATCCATTCGCCTGAGTTGGGGCGCATGTTGTTTTGCCATGCCACGCCGCGAGATAACCACGAGATATTTACTGAGCAAACGCCCGTGGAGCAGTTAACACCGATGCTTGGCCGCCATCGTGCCGACGTGATTGTCTGTGGTCATACCCACATGCCCTATGAACGGCGCTTAACACAGTGCCGCATTGTTAACGCGGGCAGTGCCGGGATGCCCGTCGGCAGTAACGGCGCTAGTTGGGTACTGCTTGACGGTCAGATCAGCTTTAAACTGACCACCTATGATATTGAAGCCGCGGCACAACGTATTCGTCAGTCGTCTTATCCCGACGCTGAAAACTTTGTTCAACAACAAATACTCAACGTGCCAGACATCGCATCACAGCAACAGCTGTTAGCAGAGTTGATGCAGCAACAGCAATTGGCATCCGCCAGTTGAGCAACTAGCGCAGCCTACATTAACACGGGGCGGTTGACCTCAGTCACGCCCCAAAGAGTTCATTTAAATGCACGCTCAACGTTGTTGTATCCAGCTTGCTTAACTGACTAAGCGACACTGGCGGCGCCTCGTGGATAACGCGTTTGATATGAACAAAAATCAAATATGAGAGGTCAACAGCCCGAGCCATTTTGGTGCAATTTCCCACCAAAGTGGCAGTATCCGACTAGACTTACATCAGAACTCTTAGTCTTAATGGATTGTAACCACAACGCATTCTCAAGGAGCCCCAATGCCAGTGCTCAAACTGATCCGCTGCATCATTCCACGCGAGCAACGCCAAGCCTTTTCTACTGCGCAAAACATTTGGCAAGGGCTAGCGCCGATTGAGGGGTTTGCAGGGCAAGCGGGCGGATGGGAAGCGGTCAGTCATCACGCGGTTATCTTCGGCTATTGGCAGACGCCCGAAGCATTGCAGCAATTTATGGCGACCCAGCATCCGCAATTTCTGGCAAAAAACCAAGATCTGCAATCGGTAAGCGAATTAAAATCGGTGCTCTACGAGCAGGTGCTCGCCGTTCCCACAGCATCGCCCAGCAGCGACCAATCGCGCATTATTCGCACCGTCTACTGCAACGGCGTTAAAGATGAGCGGCAGTTTATCCGTGATCAGATGGCGATGTGGAACCCCGCACTGGCGAAACAAAATGGCATGCAGGGCGGGTATATATGGCGAAATAGCCAACAATCCCGCGACTTCATTTTACAAACGTATTGGGAATCTGAAGAAGCGCACACCCGCTATATCGAAGACCTATTACCCGAACTGATGCAAGCCATGCGTCCCATGCACTATATGCAATCACTCACCGGAAGCTTTGTGTATGAAGAACCTCTGTGGCGGGTAAATCCATTGCACCATCACTACGCTGGCGTGCCGGAATAACACGACATGTTGCCGGCACCATGCGTACTAATCACGGCTAACTTTTAAACAGTTATGTGATCAAGGTGCTAGCAATTTGCCGATAACTCAGACACCTTTTGCCCATACCTAATAAATAACGATAAATCATAAGGATATGGCATGAGGATACGAGGGATAATGGCGCTGGTGCTATTGGTTGGTAGCGGGGCAGCTCAGGCGGAGCGTTTTGCTCATCGACAACTGCAGTTGGTGGCCACCGACTACAAGATGACTTATCAACTTAATTTAGCCGATGAAAACCTCAGCGCCAGCGCACAACTGACCATCACAAACTGTTCTGACCATCCAGCAGATCATATTCCGCTGACGCTTTATCGCTTACTGCATATCAACGCGGTTACCGATGCTCAACACCAGCCATTGACGTTTACCCAACAAGTGCTCAGTGACGAAGCCTTCCCACAGCGGCAGGTGAATTACACTGAGGTGCAGTTGCCGCAACCACTAGCGCCAGCACAAAGCTTTACTATCAATCTCCGTTTTGAAGGCATGATTCTGGGCTATGTCGAAACTGGTTTGGCCTATGTCAAAGACAGCATCAATCAAGATTTTTCCATCATTCGCCAAGATGCCTACGCTTATCCACAGGTGCTGTATCCCAATGATGATGTAAATCGCCATGCCAAATGGTGGCTGCATACTTTTAATTACGACGTCAGTGTGGAAGTCCCCGAAGGTTATGTAGTCGCTAATGCTGGTAGATTAGTCGCCAAAAACACCACCACCAGCCATATCAGTTATCGTTACCAAAACACCCAACCAGCGTGGCGAATGGACTTCACCATCGCCAAGTATCAACGGTACCAACAGCAAGGCTTAACCCTGTTCTCACTCGAAGACCAAGCGTTATCCACACTGTTCTTAAACCGCAGCAGTACCGCACTTTCACTGTATAGTCAGTGGTTTGGCCCGCTGCAGACACCTACAGAATATAGTGTATTGGAGCTTCCCGAAGGGTACGGTTCACAAGCCGACCGTACGGGAATTCTGATTGTGAAAGAGGGTTTTACCGACCGCTCGCAGATGTATCACGAGCTGAGTCACCTGTGGAATGTGAAATTTCAAGAAAGCCATTCGCCCCGCTGGAACGAAGGACTGGCGACGTTTCTGCAATATCTAGTCGCCGACAAGCTCGATGAGCCGGGCATGTTAGCCCGAGAGACCAACGATATATTCAATGGGTTAAAGCAGACGTTAACGCAGCAAAACCTCAATACTTTGCCGCCATTGCTCGATAACAATAATGGTGGACTAGGTATCTACTCAATCGGCATGCCGTTATATCACTTACTTTATGATATTGAAGGCGCCGACTCATTTAACCGTATCTTGAGTGGTTTTTATCAACAGTATTACGCCACGGGTGCCACCACTGAGCAGTTTGTCACTTATGCGAAAGCCCATAGCCGCAACGACTTAACAGCGTTCTTTGATGATTGGGCGTACAGCAATCGCTATGCAAGTTTGATTAGCCAATCCCACAGTTATGCCGACTTACTGGCGCACTACACCATCACCGTGGTGGCAAAAAACCACTAAGCGAAAAACATGAAAGGCGCTGAGTCAGCGCCTTGGGCTTATGGAGTGACTGGATGGGGACTTACAGTTTCCAATAGCCCAGCTTATTACGCTCTTTGAGGGTACGGATAATATTGGCTGGCTTGGCTTTCAATTTACCATATTGGGTACACTGGAAGTCATCAACCGCCGCCAGTACCCGCTCACTAGACTTACCATCTTGGTAGGGATGTGTATCGGCAATAAACCGATCAATTCTTGCCATCAACGCTGCCGGATAACTGAGTGCGTCATCAATCGCTTCCTCAAGTCGGTTAGCGTCAGTGACATTAATCAGATGCTCAGTATTCCCACGAGTTTGATTCCGAAAAGTCACCACTGGCTTACGTTGCAGTAGGAACATGGTCATTACAGATGAGGTATCACACACCATAAGATCGGCGCGTTGCAGTAATGGAATAACATTATCAGTTTCAACGAAGGTCAGATATTCATTTTGTAACGCTTTATAGGCAGCCACTATCTCTTGCGGCATTTTGGGATGGAACTGCACTAGCCAACGCCATTTGCCGCTATCCCGCAGTTGTCGAACGTTCTCAATCAGCAGTGGTGCACAAGAGAGTTCCTTGGTGAAAGTTGAGCACAGCAAAATCGTTTTTTTGCCATCGTTGGGTAAATCCGTCGGTAAATTTTGGAATAACGGATCGATCGCTGACCACCCTGTCTGCCTCACGCCAAAGAAACCATACTTTTCTGCTCGATGTTGAAAGCCTACCGTGGTGTTTGGTCCTTGAGTACAATACAGATCAAAGCAACCACGAATATTAAAATGCCCACGATCATCTGGACGTGTTGATTTGGCGACATTGAAACCGTGAAAAATGCCGACTTTAATCCCCGGAATAAACTTAGGCACATGATTACCAGGCACTAACACAACATCGGGCTGCCAGTTAACCGCATCTTTGATAGAGGTAAATTCACGCTCATCTGCATGCAAATAGTCACGCCGAATCTCATCACCAGCTAAAAACCATACCACTTCATCGCCACGACGATGTATCGCGTCTTGCAGTGGCCGCAAAATGGCATAGGAATAGTTCTGCTCTGCGTAAAGTAAGTAGCGCATAAATGAATTCTATCGGACTCTTGCTTAATCGGACGCAACACTCGCTAACACGCAGCTGATGCGATAGGAAAATCGGCCAGCTATATCGATGAAATTACGAGTGTCTTAATATTATTCGCCAATCTTACCGCAACCCTTATTCGATTGCTTAACGAAAATAGTCGCGTTCTATCGCTATTTGCATATTTTTGCACTTTAATTTGCTGCGAATGATCGACTCACACTAAGAATACGTATCAAACAACAGTTTTCACCCACAATCCCCATACATGAATATCTTTGTTTTAGATGAAAATATCACCCAGTGCGCGCAGTATCACTGCGACCAACACGTGATCAAAATGATTCTGGAATCGGTACAACTGCTCTGTACGGCGCTCAACAAAAAAGGATTTGTCACGCCGTACAAGTCAACGCATACGCAACATCCGTGCGTATTGTGGGTAGAAGCGTCTTACGATAACTTCGAGTGGCTGGTACAGCTTACCGATGCGCTAAATACTGAGTACCGTTACCGTTTCGATAAAGTCATCGATCACAAGTCCATTGCCGTATTGCGCCAGATAGCACAACTTGAGTACGCTCGTGCTGGCTTAACACCGTTTCCACAAGCGATGCCGGAACAGTTTAAAGTGGCGGGGAATGCGGTACAGGCCTATCGTAATTTCTATATCGGTGACAAACGGCGGTTTACCAAATGGACAAAACGTCCTTTGCCTCAATGGTTTGCCGATGCAGTCGCCGTTCAGTCAAACTGAGTTAGTTTGCCCATAGCATTATTGAAACAATGGAGGGTTTAATGATGCATAACACGACCACACTTGCGTTGTTTGCCATGCTATTTTTTGTCACAGGCTGCCAGCAATTAGCACCTCAATCATCCGCTTCGGCGCCTTCCTCCCAGTTTGTCTGCCGTAACGGTGAAAGCTTTATAGTGAAATTTGATAATCAGCAGCAAGAAGCGATTATTCATTACCGCGACCAAACAATCACACTACCGCAACAGCCAACCGCTTCAGGCTTTCGTTATGCCAACGCGCAGCAAGAGATCCGCGGCAAAGGTAACCAGTTGACGGCCTCTTTTGCGCCTGAGCAGCAACTTGAGTGCGTGGCTTATCCTTAATTCCTTGTCTTAATAGCAAAATTACGCCAATTTCGGCTGGCATCTGCCGCCAAATACGTTCACACTGAACGTTAACTGCCCAAATAACAAGCGGCTAAATTCACTTGTTGGTGTTTGTCACCGTGGATAAGTAAGGAGAAAGGTATGGACCATGAATACATTGGTCAGCTATTAGGTTTCACGCTGGCGCACAGTGCTTCCGTTGTAGACACGCTCACCGCAGATCAAGCCATGGTGCCTTATGCCATCACCTTTCAAAATGAAGAGCAGTCGCTGATCAACTTTGAAGCTGAAACCCAGCAACAAGCCGTCGCTCAAGCCGAACAGCAGCTGACGCAATTGTCCGAGACCGCAGATGCGTGGACCTATAGCCAAGAAGGGGTGATTAGCGACGAGTCACAGCAAATGAGTGTGCTGTATTTTAAGGTGTGGCTCAAAGGCATGAACGTGGCATTAGAAGCCTATCAAACCTATCGCAAAGCACCGTTTAAGCTGCTGGGCAACATTCAGGTACAAAACTTCAATGAAACCGGTATGCAGCAGGCAGAAACCGACGCATTTGTGGCTGGGCTCAACCAAGGGGTGGATATCCATCCCTCCGCCGCATCGCATTGGGATAACTGGTGTAGCGAGGAGTAGGCATACTAAAGCTGAATTGCTGCGGCGTAGACCACGTTTCATGCAAAAGTTTGGGGCTACAATCGCATCATCAATGCTTGCTGTAACATCATCATGGAACAACTTACTGATGCCTTAATGGCACAATTTGCTAAGCTCGCACAACAGCACGCTCTCGATAACGCCACGGTGCTGCACATCGATACCGTGCAGAGCTATTTTTATCAAACGACCACTTCACAGTGTGTGACGCTGCCAGTCGGCTATCAACTGATTGCCAGTCGATTTTTTCAGCACACACCGCCAACCCCAGACGATGTAGAGCACGGCATTAACTATATTGAAGACCAAATAGAGCGTGCCATTCCGACTCTCGGCAGCATTCATCAATTGGTGACGCAACAAGATTTCTTAATCCAGCTAGCGCAACTCGCCGGGGTTAACCCCGCCGCCCACATGCAATTGCCACGGCCACAACTCGAACGTATTTTTGGCTACTATGCAGAGATATCTCAAGGCCGGCCACCGTTAGCCTCCGAGTCAGATATCAGCCGTGAGTTTTACGCCAAGCTGCTGATTATTCGCGAATATATGCACCATTTAAAAGTTCTCAACCTCACGTTAGTGAGTATGGAGCCATTATGATGAACCGTTGTGGTCAGTGCCGTCATTTCACTCGCACTAAAGATCATATGAAAGACCTCTGCGATGCCTGGGAACTGCCAACCCACGCTAACCGCGCTGGTTGCCAATTCTTCACCCTCAAAACGCGGCAACGCAACAAGGCTGAATCATCGTAGCGCGTGGGAAAGTGGTCGCAAATGTGAACACCGTTGACCATGACGACTGTTGTTACCATGGTGTCATTGCTAAAATTTAATGACGCTATTCGTCACGAGCTGTTGTATAACAGCCCCTCAAGCAATATTTTCGATCCCCGTTATGGCAGACTATCCAGAAAGCATTACCTTCTTTGAGTGGCTCGCGCCGTTGATTCTTTCCGGCGACAAGCACATCACTATCCGTGATTATGCCGAGAGTCATTATCGCCCCGGCACACGGGTAACGGCGTATACCTTAGAAACGCATCAAGCCTTTGCTGAAATTGAGATTTTGACAGTTGAGCCGCTGTTTATTGAAGATATCAATGAACAACACGCGCAACAGGAAGGGTTGGCATTGGAGCAGTTGCAAGGTTTGATACGGCGTATCTACCCAGATCAGCATCAGTTGTTTGTCATTCGGTTCCGCTTGCTGGAGCAACCAACGACCGCCGAATCGGTAGAGACGACTGCGCCAATATCACCAAATTAACCCAGAAACACCTTAGCGGCGTATTGTCAGTACACCGCTTACTTAACAACGCCTAGCAAGATTGATTAGCCTCTTGCAGCAGATTGAAACATTGGCTCACACAATTCACCGTTTAAAGCCGCTCATGCGCCACGTTGCATTGAGTAAAATGTCCACCTCAACCGAAGACAAACAATAAGAGATCCTATGTTTAAGCAATTGATGACTGCCGTTGCGGTCAGCACTACTTTATTAGGCGCCCTGACCGCATGTAGCGAAGCGCCAACCAACAGCGACCCTGCCCCCGTAACCAAAACGGCAGCAGCACAAGCGAACATCGGCATTAATCTCAATGCCATGGATAGCAGCATCAAGCCAGGCGATGATTTTTACAACTACGCTAACGGCAATTGGCAACGTGAGACTGAGATCCCTGCCGACCGTTCTAGCACGGGCGCATTTTTAGTAGCATTTGATGCCACCGAAAAACACAAAGCGGCGTTGATCAATGAGTTAGTGAACACTCAACACCCCGCAGGCAGCGACGAAGCGCGTATCGCCGATTTTTATAAAGCCTACACTGATACCGCCACCATTGATGCGGTAGGCATGCAGCCACTGGCAGTGGATTTTGCCCGCTACGCGGCTATCAGCAATGTGTCTGAACTGTCACAAGTGCTCGGCAGCAACCTGCGCGCTGATGTTGACCCACTCAATGCCACCGATTTTGCCACTGAAAACCTGTTCGGCTTATTTGTGACCCAAGGTTTAGCCACGCCAAACGAAGTGCTGCCCTATATTCTGCAAGGGGGTTTAGGCCTACCAGAGCGTGAATATTACCTGTCGAATGACCCAAAAATGGTACAAATTCGTCAGCAATATCAGCAATATATTCAGCAATTGCTGACACTAGCTGGCGTTGATAATGCGGCGGAAAAAGCCGCACGCGTATTCTCGTTGGAAACCAAAATTGCCCAAGCACATGTGACTCGCGCCGAAAGTGAAGATTTCACCAAAGCGTCCGTCGTGTGGAGCCGCGCCGATTTTGCCAGCAAAGCCCCAGGCATTGATTGGGATGCATTCTTTAATGCTGCTCATCTCGACCAATTCGACCACTTTGATGCCTATCACGCAGGCGCCATTCCAGCGTTGTCAGAGTTGGTTGCCAACGAACCACTGCAAAACTGGCAAGATTGGTTAGTGTTCCACCAGATCAACAGCCACACCGATGTCTTGCCAAGCAAGTTAGACAATGCCCATTTTGCGTTCTACGGCACCACCTTGTCGGGCACACCAGAGCAACGTAGCCGCGATAAACGTGCGTTGAGTGCACTGGATAACTACTTAGGTGACGCGGTTGGTCAGGACTATGTGAAACGTTATTTCCCTGCTGCGGCTAAAGCGAAAGTAAGCGACATGGTGGATAACATCATCAACGCCTTCCACGATCGCGTGGCCGCATTGGATTGGATGGCACCAAGCACCAAACAAGAAGCCTTGGCGAAAGTTAAATCCTTGGTTGTGGGTGTCGGCTATCCAGACACTTGGCCCGACTACAGCAGCTACCAAGTAAGTGCTAACAATGCCTACGCGAATGAAGTGGCCGGTGAACAGTACCGCTACGCGCAACAACTGGCGAAGATTGGGAAACCGCAAGACAAACACGAGTGGTGGATGATCCCGCAGATTGTGAACGCAGTGAACCTGCCGGTACAAAATGCGCTGAACTTCCCAGCGGGTATTCTGCAAGCGCCATTCTTTGATGCCAAATCCGATGATGCCTACAACTACGGCGCTATTGGTGCCGTAATTGGTCATGAGATCAGCCACAGCTTTGACAACAACGGCGCCGCCTTTGACTCCACTGGTGCGATGCGTAACTGGTGGACAAAAGAAGACTTTGCCCGTTTTGCACAGCAAGGTGAAGCATTAGCCGCTCAGTTTGATACTTATGCTCCGTTCCCTGATCTGCATGTCAACGGCAAGCTGACGCTGGGTGAAA
Source organism: Shewanella sp. (assembly GCF_048265805.1). Lineage (GTDB taxonomy): Bacteria > Pseudomonadota > Gammaproteobacteria > Enterobacterales > Shewanellaceae > Shewanella. Next base: position 29,410 of record NZ_JBLXAT010000032.1, read on the forward strand.
ACATTGCTGACGTAGCTGGTCTTGCCGCGGCATTGGATGCTTACCACGCCTCACTGAATGGCCAACCTGCCCCCGTCATTGATGGTTACACCGGTGACCAACGTTTCTTCATCGGCTTTGCGCAAACTTGGGCAACCAAAATGCGTGATGCAGCGCTGCGTCAACGTATCGCGACCGATGGTCACGCCCCTGGCATGTACCGTGCGCTGACCGTACGTAACTTGGATGCTTGGTATGACGCGTTTGACGTTAAACCGGGCGACAAACTCTACCTTGCACCAGAGCAACGCGTAAAAGTGTGGTAAGCCGTTAAATAAAAACCCCGCACCGCGGGGTTTTTATTGTCCTTATCACACCACCGTGCTAAGGGCTGCTTATATCTTTAGTGTTTGATTTTTGTTCAAATTAAACGCATTATGAACGAGGCGAGACCTGCGATGCTTAGTCAACTAAGCAAGCTGGGCGCAACAACGTTCAGGCGGCGTTTAAATGAACCCTTCGGGCAGCGATAGCGCGCAATTTATTCAGCGTTAGGCGCTGTTGGTGGAGAATAACTACACGACACATCACCTGCCTTGCCTAAATCACGCGCTGCCTGCTGTAAAAATAACCAGCAAAGATAAACAGCCCCTAGTTATTCACACTCACATCGGCACCCAATTCAATCTTTCCCAGCTGTAATAGCCCTGTCAGCTGTTTGGCTGGACGCGGCCGCGAATATAAGTAACCTTGCCCTTCATCACAACCTAACGACTGCAACAGCAGTTGCTGCTCAATGGTTTCAATACCTTCAGCGATCACCGATTTATTCAATGAATGACCGATATCGATAATCGCCGCCACCAGCTGTTGGTCTTTGCGTTCCTTGATGGCGTTCATCACAAACGAGCGGTCGATTTTCAACACTTTAAAAGGCAGATCACGCAGCCGCGCGAGACTGGAGTGGCCAGTACCAAAGTCATCAATCGCTAGCGAGAAGCCCGCTTTAGCTAAGGTTTGTAGCTGCTGCATAATGCGGTTCATGTTATCCATGATATGGCTTTCGGTGACTTCCAATTGCACATAGCGCGGGTCGATCTCCATCTGCTCCGCCAAGCTAGTAATGCGGTCGCTCAAATTGCCGCGTAGCAGCTGTTTCACCGACACATTGATCGCCATTTCGATAAAAATATCTTGCCGCTGCCATTCTCGCAGTTGCCATAATGACTGCACAATCACCCAGTCGCCTAACTCTTGAATTAAGCCCGAATCTTCAGCAATCGGAATAAATTCCACCGGTGACAGCATACCCTCTTCGGGATGATGCCAACGTAGCAGCGCTTCAACACCGGTCACTGCACCGGAGACCAATGCCACTTTGGGCTGGAAGAACAACATCAATTGACCACTGCTGTTAAGCGCCTGCCGCAACTCCTGCTCCAACTTGATGCGGCGTGTCATCTTATTGGTCATCACCGACTGGAAGAACCGAAAACAGTTACCGCCTTCATCTTTGGCGCTACGCATCGCTTGATTGGCATGCATCAGCAGCGAGCGCGCATCCGCACCATCGTCGGCATAAAATGCCAACCCGAGCGAAGCGGTGACCTGCATCGATACATTTTCCTGCTCGAACGGCAAGCAGATCGATTGCGATAGCTGCCGCATAAACTGCACCAGTTCGAGCTGTTCATCCACTTGCTCCAGTACAATGGCAAATTCGTCGCCAGCCACCCGCGCCACAATGCCACGATGACGGGTAGCGATATCGCTCAAGCGCTCCGCTAACTCTAACAGCAGCAAATCGCCCAGATCATGGCCGAGACTATCATTGACGTCTTTAAAACGGTCTAACCCAATAGAGATCACGATGACATGCGTTTTATTCTGCTGAGCAATGTCGATGTATGCCTGAATCTTTTCTAACAAAGACAGCCGATTAGGTAACTGTGTTAGCGCATCATTAAAGGTTTGAAACTGCATCTGATCGGCGATTTCATCATCCATCTCTTGCAGCAGTTTGAGATACGCTTTTTCACGGCGTTGCAACGACTGAAGCAGTGGCCTAAAAATGAAAAATGCCTCTAAAAACAAAGTTAGCAGTAAGCCACCCAGTGAGAAACGATTGTACTGTTGCAGTTGCTTAATTGATGCTTCGCTTTCGGTCTGAAACTGCAACACTAAGGTATCGAGCGACTGCAAAATATCACTATGAGCAGCCGCTTTGAGTTGCAGATAAGCTTCATTGCGTTGTTCGGTACTGAGCGTTTCATCGGTGACGGCCTCAGCAAGCGCCAGAAAATTCACCACTTTTTTGTGTAAATCCACTGGCGGTTGGCTAAAAATCTGCTGAATTTTGTCTGAGCTGGGCGTAGGGATGTTGAGCACATTGGAGCCGTTCATTAAGGCATAGTGCATGGTACTCATCGTGCTGATGGCATCAAAATATTCAGCGGTCAGTGGTTCACGTAATTCACTGGAGGTGGCTTCGCGTAATTCGCCTGCATACAAGGTGATGCGCTGCGACAACATCCGCTGCCGCCCGGCCAAGTTAACCACTCGCGCCGTGGCTTCCTGTTCATCAACAATGCTTTGCACTAAGTAATGAGACAGTAATGCCAACACCGCAATAATCACCAGTGCTAACAGATAAGTTAACGTCCCGCTCAACCAATGCTGACGCAGCCGCGCTGGATCCCTGTATACCCCTTCGTGCATCCTGACTTCACTCCTATACAGAAATAACTGATCCGCCATCTTTGGCTTACGCCAACCCTAGGCAAATCTCTACCTATTTCCAGTTTAGTCGCTTAGTGAGAACGCAGAAAAATAAATTGTACACAAAACCACCAAGGCAGGGGTTGCAGGGCAGTTAGGTGACGATGATAGTGCGTTCAGCCGCGCCAACCCATTGGCGGCGACGGCTAAACACGGTGGCATCAGTTATAGGCTAAAGCGCTCAATCAACTGTTGCTGATGATGTGATTGTTGCCGTAACGCTGCGCTCGATTGCGCATTATCACTGGCACCTTGTGCAGTTTGCTCGGCCGACTGGCTGATATTCACCACGCTGGCACTGATTTCAGCGGCGGTTTGACTCTGCTGATCGGTCGCAGCAGCAATCTCCATATTCATTTCAACAATACGGCCGATCACCTCACGCATGTTGCTTAACTCAGTTTCCGCCTGTTCAGCCACCAGCACGCTACTGCTGTTATGCTGGACGTTGCCATCAATCACCTCAACGACCGCGGTGATCAGCTCTTGCATCATCTGGATCATCCGTTGGATTTCACTGGTGGAGTTTTTGGTGCGCCCAGCTAACGAACGCACTTCATCGGCCACCACGGCAAAACCGCGGCCCTGCTCACCCGCCCGTGCCGCTTCAATAGCAGCATTGAGCGCTAACAAGTTGGTTTGCTCAGCAATGGTGTCGATGGTTTCAATAATGGAGTCAATCTGACGACCATAGTCATTCAATTCCACCGTTTTGGTCGCTGCTTGTTGTAGCTGTACCGATTGGGTACGAATGTTACTCATGGTTTGCTCAAGGCGTTCGGCCACCGTTTGCATGCGGGTTTCCGCTTCCTCTGCGGCGGAGAGCGTGGAACGCGCACGACCAGCAACGTCGAGCACCGATTGTTCCATCTCCGTCATGGCGGAGGCAGTGACTTCCAGTTGCTGTTTCTGTTGCCCCACAGCATCGGTAGTACGCGCGCTAACATCGGCATTTTGATCAGACACCACCGCCAACTGTTCCGACGCTAAATGCAGCGAACTCAAGGTATCGCGCAAATGTTTTACCAAGCCGTTGAGGTAACCGCCGAGTTCGCTAAATTCATCTCGCCCAGTTTGGGCAAAATTAACCCGCATATCGCCCGCCGCCATGCGCTGCAGCGCCTCACGAAACGCACTGATGGTGCGTCGAACCCATCCAGAAATACTCAGCGTAATCACCACCGCTAGCACTAAGGCAACGGCGCTAATCAACAACATAATCCGTTTGATATTTTGCAAACTGCTGTTGGTATGCTGCTGCGCTTGCTCCACCTTCAGTTGCGCCTGCTGCACAAAGGTATCAGCAGCAACCTGCAATTGTTGTGCGGTTTGCCGCTGTGTCGCCAGCAAGTTATCAATGGCGGCTTGCTGTTGCTGCTGTTGCACATAACGTTGGTATAAACCGGTTTCATCCGTCAGTTGCGCCAGCAATGGCGTCAGCATCAAACTGAATAGTTTGCCTTTATCGGCATCGGCTTGGCGCAGTTGCTCAAAATGCTCCAGCATCACCCGCTGCATGCCATCAACACCGCTTTTTAGCTGGTCTAAGTCGTGATTTACCATATAAAGATTGAACGCATTCAACACTTGACGCACATCTTGCGCGAGGCCTTTAATCGCTGCGGTACTGCTGTATTTATTGAGGTAGTATGCCAAGCGCACTTCGATATTACTCAGCACTTTGAGTTGCTGTTGGATCTGCTGCTGCAATACCAATGCTTCAGCACGGGAATTCACAATGGCGCGTGCCCCTGCACTATTTTGCTCACGGTATTGCTCAATCTCCTGCTTGGCTTGTTGCAGTTGCTGATTTTGCCGCAGCAGTTGCGGCGCAATACTGTTAAGTTGCTGGGTTACACGCTGATCTAACGCTGCAAACGCGTCGGTTGCCGCCGTGACGTCAGCGGCTTGTGTTACACTAAAAATGCGCAATAACTCATTATTTTGTTGTAGCAACAGTAGCTTAGTCGCATTAGCGCTACGTGAGGTCGCCAAACCTTCATCCGACAGCACAGTTAAATCGCGCTCGATGCGGCTGATCGACACATAACTCACCACCACCACTAACGCGAGCGCCAGCAGTAGTAGGCCCAAGCTGACCACAATCCGTTGAATTAATGACATCTTTCCGGCCTCTAATGCGTTGATTGATAAATACGATAGTTGTCGGCGGTGACCAAGCGGAATGGCACCCACGATGGCGAGACTACCGGCTGTTGCTGCAACAGTTTGTAGGTGGCGTCCACTACGGCGCTGGCTTGTCCGGCCGCATCCTGCAAAATCGTGACGTTCAGATCTCCGCCTTGCACTGCTTGCAGCGCTTCGGCGGTGGCATCAATACCGCCGGTTAAATAGTCCTGTGGTCGCTTGCCCGCCTCTTTTAGCGCCATTAAGCCACCGAGGATCATCTCATCGTTGTTGGCGACCAGAATATCGAACGGCACAGGCTGCTTTAACCAGTCAGCCACTAAGTTGTACGCTTGGTTGCGTTGCCATTGCGCCACACCACTGACCACCAGCGACATGTTGGGATACTTTGCCAGTACTCGTTTGACATCCGCAGTGCGGGCGCGCGCGGCGGGGTGGCTTTCATCGCCAATCAGCAAGGCCACTTTGCCTTGGTAGTTCGCCAGCCGCGCCAGCTCTTCCATCTGCAAAGTGCCAGACTGCTGCTCATCAGAACCGACATACACTGTATTCGCTGGCATGGTCGCTAGATCGTCCACTGGCTCAGTGTTGATAAAGATCAGTGGTACATCTTTCGCAAAAGCAAATAGTTGCCGATTTTGCTCCGGTGTACCCACGGCAAAAATCACAATCGCATCGGCGCCTGCGTGCACAAATTGACGCACTTGCTGCAATTGCGTGCTAAAATCACCGTCGGCGGAATCGATGTAACTGACATCACCACGCGCATCAATTTGCCGCTCAATGTCTTTGCTGATTTGATTACGAAAGTTATCTTCCTGACTCATCGTCACGGCGATAAATTTGGCAAAGCAGGGAAAGGAACAACACACTGAGATAAGTGTGAATATACTGAAACGGTATAAGAAGAACGCAGCTAACCTTTTACACATATGTGGCTCCCCAATAGGCAACATTATTGGCTGCAGCAACTGCGAAACATCTGCAACCTCAACCCCGTCACAGGATGTGACGTAAAAATTATATTTTTATAATACAAATTATCAGTATAAAGAATGAACTTATCAACAGCGAGATGTTGCGGTCACAAAACCAAAAATCGCTGTGTTTAATTGACGAAAAAGTGATATTTATTAGAAGGTTCAAATGGATATGAACATTGTAAATATTTGGCTGGTCAGAATTGGCACCTTGTGCTGTGCCATTGCTTTGCTGCTATTTGTGTTGGATTGGCTCCCGAAGGATGGCGTCTATCTCAACAAGTCTATGTCACTACTGCCGGAGTTTCACGGCGTTTGGCCCGAGCTACAACTGCCGTTGCTGTTGGTCAACTTAGTGGCCTTGCTGGCGATCCGTATGATGCGCCATAAAGCCGCGCAGCCTCATTCACACTCACCACACTAACGTAGTTGGCTATCCTTAGAGCCGCGGCGATTGTAGCTTTCGAAGCGCTCAGCGTGCTTATCGTGTTCGGCTTGGCACTGAATACATAGGCGTACGCCAGCTACCGCTTGTCGCCGCGCTTCAGGGATTGGTTCGCCGCACTCTTCGCACTCATGCAAGCTTTCTCCCTTGGGCAGCGCTTGGCGCGCACGGTTTACGCCATCTTCAACAGTGCTTTCAATCTGCTGTAAATCGGCGCCATCTTGCGCCCAACCTGAAGCCATGTTGCTCTCCTACAACCCCAGTTCACTTAATGATGGCCGCGCCATCTCAAACTCGGTTTCCGCACTGATCCCAAAGTAGCTGGCGGGGCCACCGGCACGTAGAATGGGCTCTGCCGCAATGGTTTGATAAATGCCGTCTTTAATAAACGCTTTATTAATGTGCACGCCCACCACTTCACCTAATACTAGCCAATTATCTAGCGGTTGCTTAGCGGCGGATTCCAGCCGAATCAGCTGCGTGAGCTTACATTCAAATGACGCTGGGCTAGCGGCCACACGCGGCGGCTTGACCAATTGTGATGGTGCTGCAGCCAACCCTGCCAGTTGAAACTCATCCACCGAACTATCTACGTCAGCGCAACTCAGGTTCATTTGCGCCGCCAGCGGCTTAGTCGCAAGGTTCCAACAAAACTCTCCGGTCTGCTCGATATTAGCCACGCTGTCTTTCCAGCCAGCACTGCAAAAGCCGATGATAGGTGGCGTGTCAGCAAACACATTGAAAAAGCTATACGGCGCAAGATTAGCCACCCCAGCCGCATTACAGCTGGAGATCCAACCGATCGGCCGAGGTGCAATGATTGACTTCAACGGATTGTGTGCCAATCCGTGGCCTTGATTGGACTGATAGAAATGAAACGGATTTGCCATGCGAATCTCCTAAAAAATGCGACCAATTAAGCCACGTGCCAACGTTGCAGTAACGTTTGCCGCGCATGTGCCACTCGCGGTTGGCGCAATGCGCTGGGCAACCAAATCAGGTAGTAATGTATGTCAGTATGGGCTTTGGGGGCAGGAATCAAGGCCAGCTCGCCATTTTGCAGTTCACGTTCGCACAAAAATTGCGGCATCACCGACCAACCCACACCTTGCACCAACAGACTGCGATGGGCGCGTAAATCTTGCCCCACCATAGCGGGCAGCAACTCTGGTGCCTCAATACGATTGCGCTGCAACCATCGGTCCACCAGCGATAATTCAAGGTTATATGCCAGTAATGGTTCTTGTAGCAACGCGCTGGCAAAGTCAGCCGCTTGTTGAATGCGTGCCACCACCGCGGGGGCGGCTACCGCCACCACTTTGCCAGCAAAGATGGTGTCGCTTTTAAGGCGGCTATCGGTCACCGGATGGGCTGACATCCCCAAATCACAATGTCCCTCCAGCAGCATTTGCGTCACCATTGGGCCATCACCTGTGTGCATCCGTACACGAATGCCCGCGGCCAACAGAGGCGCTAACTCTGGCGCCAGTTTTTCGGCCATAAAATCTGCATGGCCAATCAGCTGCAACGCGCCGGACACATCGCGCGAACGCGCTCGCGCCGAGGCCAATGCCGCTTCCGCCTCATCCAGTTTGTCGCCAATATCCGCGGCTAACTCATCTGCGACGGAGGTGGGCACCACCCCACTGACCTGTCGCTCAAACAGCGGCCGACCAATCGCCACTTCCAATCCCGCGATGTGCTGCGACACCGCTGGCTGGGTCAAATTCAAGGTGCGCGCCGCTGCGCTGATTGATCGTTGGCGATACACCTCAACAAAGGTTCTCAAACGAACTAATGACATAACGCCCCATAAATTAATTTATACCCCCACCAAAATAGCATTGTTACCACCACTGCTCTAGTTAGTCGTAAGCTAAATCCATCGGCAAATAAATCAATCCCACTAAGGAGTTTGTTATGTTGAAACAAGAACTGTACCGCACCGCCGCCACTGCAACAGGTGGACGAGATGGCTTTGCCCGCACTGAAGATGGTTCATTGCACGTATGGTTAGGTGCCCCGAAAGAGATGGGTGGCCGTGGTTTTGGTAACAACCCAGAACAACTGTTTGCCACTGGGTACGCCGCTTGTTTTCTGAGTGCCATGAAGTCAGTAGCGGCCAGCGACAAATCCCAATATGTCAAAGTGCCAGATGACACCAAAGTCACCGCGGAAGTGGGTATTGGCCCTAGAGAAGATAAAGGCTTTGGCCTCGACATTGCGCTGAAGATCGAAATGCCTGGTGTCGACAAAACTGATGCCGAAACCTTAGTCGAGGCGGCACACCAAGTCTGCCCTTATTCAAATGTTACTCGCGGCAATGTCGACGTAAAACTGAGCGTTATCTAGACAAGACGCGAACAGGCTATGCGACACGCCAGATGAGTACGCCATCGACACTCTCGGCTGCTGGCAGCAGGTAAATAAGACCATGTTGACTAGCGTAGGGAGGCGATGGCTTACCGCTCTTAACTGGCTGAGTAGCGTGCAGCAATTAGCGCCACAAACTATCCCAACATATGATTACATGAGCCCCAAATCTGGGCTTAGGAGTGACTGATGAAAATTTTAATGGTGCTGACATCCCACAGCGAACTGGGTAACACTGGTGAAAAAACTGGCTTTTGGCTAGAGGAATTTGCTGCACCCTATTACACCTTCAAAGATGCTGGCGCCGAGGTAGTTTTGGCCTCGCCAGAAGGTGGGCAACCTCCGCTAGATCCGAAAAGCGCGCTGGAAGCATTCCAGACCGAACTTACTCACCGCTTCAACGATGATGTCGCAGCGCAGCAGGCATTGGCGAACACGGTAAAACTGGCCAACGTTGAAGCTGACGACTTTGATGCGGTGTTCTATCCCGGTGGTCACGGCCCGTTATGGGATCTGACCAACTCCGCCGATTCCATCAAACTGATTGAAGCCTTTACCGCTGCCAACAAAGTCACCGGTTTTGTCTGCCACGCACCAGCGGTGCTGCGTAATGTCAAAGCCAGCAACGGTGAAGCGCTGATCAAAGGCCGTAATGTCACCGGCTTTACCAACGGCGAAGAAGCGGGCGTGCAGTTAACTGATGTGGTGCCTTTTTTGATTGAAGATGAGTTTATCCGACTCGGCGCTAACTACACTAAAGCCGAAGATTGGAGCAGCTATGTGGTGGAAGATGGCAAACTGATCACCGGCCAAAACCCCGCCAGTTCCGCCGCTGTTGCCACCGCGATGTTGGCACAACTGCACGGTTAAGCCTGACATTCAAGTCAGTACTCGTGCTGACTTGATAAACTTAGAGGCGTGATAACGCGGCGTTCAGCAATGAGCGCCGCTTTTTTGTGGCTCCGCTGCGACACGACTGATTTTCAACTTAAACCCCGTGATAAATTGCCGTATTATCCGCTGGTATTCAACGCGATAGGCGCTTAGATTAGCACATACGTGATTCTATCTAAGTATCTGCTTTAAATAAGGTTAACAGCATGAAGCTAGCAGAAACGGATCTTCGCGATCTCAAGCAAGCGGTAAGCCTGCTAGAACAAGATACCATTACCGAAAAAATGACCCAATTCGTCGGTAAGCCGTTGGATTACCTCATGGATAGGCTGCCACGTAAGGTAGAAGATAAAATTCACGCGTTGGTAAAAACCGCGTTACACAAGGCGGCTGATACTGCATTGTGGAGCTTAAACAATGACCCCAACCGCCAAGCATCCACCAAAACCAACAAGGTATTTGCCGCCATATCTGGCGCTGTGGGAGGGGCGTTCGGCCTCACTGCACTGGCCGTCGAACTGCCCGTTTCAACCACTATTATGCTGCGCGCCGTGGCGGACATCGCCAGAAGTGAAGGCTTCGACCTCGAACAGTTGGAGACCAAACAAGCCTGCTTGGAGGTATTTGCCTTAGGTAGTCCCACCTCGACCGACGATGATGCGATTGATACCGCCTACTACGCCACCCGAACCTTTACCGCAGAGGCGATGCAAACCTTGTCCAAAGAGTTGGCTGAGATTGCCGCTAAACATACCGTCAGCCAACTCACCCCGACACAAACCGGTAAATGGTTCGCCGCCTTGATTGAAAAAATCACTGCCCGCTTTGGGGTGGTGATTACCGAAAAAGCCGCAGCGCAAGCGGTACCGATTATCGGCGCCGTCGCCGGAGCTGCACTCAATACGATGTTTACCGACTACTACCAAGATATGGCACGCGGCCATTTCATTATCAAAAGGCTTGAACGCCAATATGGTTATGAGCAGGTCAAAACGGCATACACCGCCATTAGCTATGCCAACAAAATTCACTAAGTCGGTAACCCCAATAACCGCTGTAAAGCTGACGATATTAAACGACCAAATGTAAAGCGACCAACGGACTATTGCTGAATATTTATACATCAGCTAGTTTGATGCGAATTCACATGGAATGAAGTTTATGCAGCAAGGAGTGTTGTGATGGCTTTTCCCCCCGCATATCTAGTTGATGTTGAATATTCACATAAATATCAAGTTATTATCGCTAATACTTGCCGCGATCCGCTTTATCATCCAACAGTCTTTCGTTTAACGCGGGACGAGCGGATAACCCGCAAACACTCCTCACGTGCCGTTATTTTTGCCAGCGCGACGGGCCACACTCCGCGAATGCATCGTCCGTTAGCGTTAGCGGACGTTGTTCAACATTGGGCATTGCGCCTTACTAAGCACCATGCCACACCAGTTTGCACCGTTTTGCCACCCCATTAAAAAGGGCACCCACAATAGCGTGCCCAACCCAATCTGCATCAGTAGCTGCGCTTTTCTGTGGTCGTTACTGAGCGATACCCAAAGCTTTACCCTGAGTTAACTTAGAAGGAACTACAACAATGAAAGGTTACAACGTGACAAAGCAGCTGACTTTAACGGCTGCCGGAGTGCTGGGCGCAATGATGCTCAGCGGACAGAGTTATGCGGCTGATCACTGTATCGATCAGCCCGTCAGCGGCATCGTGTATAAAATTGTCAGTGCGGGTGTTGATAAGCTGGTCGCGGCGGAATCAACCGCTAAAAAGGCCAATGTCATCTCCCAAAAAAATACCGGTAGCGACTCACAACGCTTTTATCTGAATCGGCAAAGCAACGGCTATTGGACGCTGCAAGCATCTGATACCACTTATGCGGCAACCGTGGAAGAAGGTTCCAGAAGTAATGGCGCGACGATTCAACAAAAACCTTACAGCAGCTCGCTAAGCCAACAATGGCAACTGACGCAAGTCACCTCCGGCAGCTTTAATGGGGCGTTTCAGATCATCAATGCCAACTCCAGCCTCCTGATGACTGTCGCAGGCTCTGAAGAGGGCGCAAACATTTATCAAAACCAAGATGGCGGTGGTAGCTCGCAACGTTGGTGGCTTGAGCCTGTGACTCGTACCTGCAGTTCGACGGGCTCAGGTTCTGGTGGTGGCTCAGGCGGCTCTGGTGGCTCTGGCACCGCAGATAGCTCCAGCTCTGCTGCAGCCCCAACCGCAGCTGCGGCTCGCAGTGCTGGCGCGAACAGTGAACCATTAACCAACGGTTATCCCTCTTTTATCAGCAGCGTTAATGCTAATGCCACTGTCGTTTCTACCTTAGATGGCTTACTGGCGGCTATCGACGATGCCAGCGCGGGCGATGTTATCTATATTCGTCGCGGCACTTACTATCCATCAGACACCATCAAGATCCAACGCAATGGCAGCTCATCGAGAGCGATTGTGCTCAGTGCCTATCCTGGTGATGCTCGGCCAGTGTTTGATTTCTCGGCCATGTCAGAAGATGGTAATAACCGTGGCTTCCAAGTCAGCGCCAGCTATTGGCATATCTATGGTTTTGATATCAAAAAAGCCGGCGATAACGGTATGTATATGACAGGCTCACATAACACCGTTGAGTTTATGAAATTTTATGAAAACGCAGATACTGGGCTGCAGATCAGTAGTGGCGGCGCGTATAACTTTATCAAAAACTCTGACTCCTATTACAACGCTGACTCAAGCCTAGAAAACGCCGACGGCTTTGCGGCCAAGTTAACCGTAGGCACCGGTAACTACTTCTACGGTTGCCGAGCGTGGAACAACTTGGATGACGGTTTTGATGGTTACTTACGTGATAACGGCAGCTCAGTGACCACCACCATGGAATACACTTGGATGATCAGAAATGGTTACCAGAAAAACGGTGTTAAAGGGGTGGGTGATGGTAATGGCTTTAAAACCGGTGGTAGCGATGACAAAGATTTAGCCCACAACGGCCTGTACATCAATACCATTTCGGCTGGCAATACCGCTGATGGCTACGACCAAAACAGTAACCGCGGCACGGTTACCATTCACAACGCCATTGCGTTTGATAATGACCGTAACTTTGGTTTAGGTGATGGCAGCGATCGACAACTGCGAAGCCTGACAATCAAAAACAGTATCTCGTTAAATGGTGACAACAGCGATAAGTTTGGTGCTGGTTCCACCAACATCAGCCACAACAGCTGGAACGGTATTTCGTTTTCATCATCGGATTTCCAAAGTACCAATATTAACGACCTACTGGCCGAACGTCAGAGCGATGGTAGCCTCCCCGTGGTTAACTTCTTCCACCTGAAATCCGGTAGCCGCCTGATTGATGCGGGGACGAATGTCGGGTTGAATTACAACGGTAGCGCCCCAGATATAGGTTCGTTTGAATCACGCTAAACTGATGAGCTAAAACCTCACATTAGTCTGATCTACCAAGCAAATCCGAGTATCCCAGATACTCGGATTTTTCTTGCTCCGCCCGTGAGTCATCGTCGCCACCCAAACAGGTTCACCACGGTACGTCATCGCAGTTTTGCTTTATCCGCGCTACAATCCCACCTAACCAGCTGCTAGGGGCTGTTTATCTTTAGTGTTTAATTTTTGTTCAAATTAAACGCGTTATGAACGAGGCGAGACCTGCGACGCTTAGTCAACTAAGCAAGCTGGGCGCAACAAAGTTCAGGAGACGTTTAAATGAACCCTTCGGGCAGCGACATGGTTCAGCACAGGGAAAGGAGGCGCATGAGTGTCTACTCACAAACCGATGGCTACATTATTTGCCAAGATGAATCCGTCTGGCGGCAAATACAGCAGCAGTTAGCCAATCATCCAGCAGTGCAAGCCAGCAAAGACCGCCCAGTGATCTTTACAACGGCTGATAGCTTTGTTTATCACCCCGCGCACCAGCGCATCTACTTCACTATCACAGGCATCAAAGCGCGGCCGATGCCAGACATACTCAATTTTTGGGAAGACTTAGTGGTTTACTCACAATGCGACGCGCTGTTTCTCAGCCATAGCATTGAACTGCAATACCCGCCCGCCCCGTTTAACAGATATCAGGCGGAATGGGTCAAAGATGATGACGCATACATCTTCGAGTCGAATCTCAAATTATCGCTGTTTTGGCAGTCACAATTCCGCGATGAAAGTGACTATCTTCGCCACTACAGCACACTCGAACCGCAGCAACCCGCTTACACATGGCTGGAACACGAACGTGAGCAATGGGACTTTTACTGCCGCCAGTTTGGCAAGCCGCACGCGTAGTTAAAAAATAGTCGAGGGGAAAAGTCACTATGAGTGATATTACCGATAAATTAGATGCGGTCACCGATGCCGCCAGTTTTCTCACGTTTGTGACCGCACTGATCGCTGATCGTCAGCGGCAAGAAGGCAAAT
>NZ_JBLXAT010000033.1:0-10622 GCF_048265805.1 Shewanella sp.
CGGCACATCACCTGCCTTGCCTAAATCACGCGCTGCCTGCTGCAAAAACAATCAGCAAAGATAAACAGCCCCTAACGCATAATCGCAGCGCTAAGGTATAAAGAGGCGTTTACAGCCCAGTGACAGACAGTTGATGCTTTTGTGACAAGCGCTTAGCTCATACTATGCCTCACGCAATATCAGTGCTTGTTTGAGTCAATCCCAGTGTGAGTGCTCTGCTAATGCAAGTAATGATGTTTACGGCCGACGCATGCTGCGTCACAACAACGCCGTTAGTGGCATGCCCTATTGATGCGAGCACAGGGTAAATGCAAACGCTGAGAGAACGAGCTAAACCACGGTGATCATATGCTGGCGGGCTGATACACAAGATTTGGTGGGGAATGCCCGAGAGATAATGCTGCAGGATAAACGAATATGTTGGCTAGAAAAAATGCGGGGGCATCAATCAATAAATGCTCCCCATCCGTTCTTCTAAGGTACTAATCGTGCCGTAACGTATTATGTGTATTGGCACTGGTATCGCTATTCACTTGCTGTGACAGTGCAGAGTGGCTATCTGGCATCAACCACTGGTTAATCGCGTCTTTGTGGGCGGTAAACATATAGACGAATACACACAAAAGTAACGCGGCAGCGATAGTAAATGGGCATTTTAACCGTTGCATAAACAATTCCTTTTACTTGAGTCCGTTAGCTGAAATTACATGCTTTCACACGTATTCAAGTGGGTTACTTTGTTATACATCACGGTTTTCATCATGCCTAAAAGGTGTGCCTAGCGCAACAAATAGTCACATAAAAAAAACAACGTTACATAAATGCAACGTTGTTTTTAACGTGGAGCATGTAGGCTAGCTTAGCCGCCAAAGTCGTCCAGCAGGATGTTATCGCGCTCTACACCAAGGCCCTCCAGCATAGAGATCACTGAGCTGTTCATGATCGGCGGGCCGCACATGTAGAACTCACAATCTTCCGGTGCTTTGTGGTTTTTGAGGTAATGTTCATACACCACGTTATGAATAAAGCCGGTGTAACCACTCCAGTTATCTTCCGCTAACGGCTCAGACAACGCCAAGTGCCACTCAAAATTGTCAAACTCCGCCGCTAAGGCGTCAAAGTCTTCTCGATAGAACACTTCGCGTAGTGAGCGAGCACCGTAAAAGAAGGTCATTTTCCGCTGCGTTTGGCGGGTTTTAAGCTGGTCAAAAATGTGTGAGCGCATCGGAGCCATCCCTGCACCACCGCCGATAAACACCATTTCCGCGTCAGTCTCTTTAACAAAGAACTCACCGAATGGGCCGGAGATAGTCACCTTGTCACCCGCTTTGAGGTTGAAGATATAAGATGACATCTGTCCTGGCGGCACTTTATCGCTTGGCGGCGTAGCAATACGCACGTTCAACATAATGCGGCCTTTCTCGGCCGGATAGTTGGCCATAGAGTAAGCGCGCATCACCTCTTCATTCACGGTAGAAACGAGATCAAACAGGTGGTGTTTTTCCCAGTCTTCACGGAATTTTTCAGGGATATCAAAGTCTTTGTAGTACACCGTATGCGCGGGGGCTTCAATCTGGATATAGCCACCGGCTTTGAATTTTACTTCTTCGCCTTCGGGCAGTTTCAGCAGCAGCTCTTTGATATAAGTCGCGGTAGAGCGGTTAGAAATCACCTCACATTCCCACTTCTTAACGCCAAAGATCTCCTCTTCTAGCTCCAGCTCCATGTCAGACTTCACCGCCACCTGACAGGCCAAACGGCAGCCCTCTTTGGCTTCTTTCTTGGTAATGTGATCCATCTCAGTTGGCAGAATATCGCCACCACCGGATTTGATATGCACGCGACATTGGCCACATGTACCACCGCCACCACAAGCCGATGGCACAAAGATATCTTTACTGGCCAAGGCGCCCAACAATTTGCCGCCGCAACCGACCGTCACGCTTTTTGCATCATCATCGTTGATGCGTAGCGTCACATCACCGCTTTCAACTAAGCGGCTTTTAGCAAACAGAATAATTATTACCAGCAGGCATACCACCAGGGTAAACATGCCGATGCCGTAGATCATTTCCATCTGTATGTACCTTCTGTTGAATGCCTATAGGGTGATGCCAGCGAAAGCCATAAAGCCCAGCGCCATCAAACCAGTGGAAATAAAGGTAATGCCAATGCCTTGTAGGCCTTCTGGAATGTTGTTGAACTTCAACCGTTCCCGAATCCCCGCCAACAACACAATGGCTAATGCCCAACCCGCGCCCGCAGCTGTACCAAACACCACTGACTCGCCAAAGTTATAATCACGGTTCGACATGAAAATAACCCCGGCAAAAATCGCACAGTTAACGGTAAGCAACGGCAGAAAGATACCCAGCGTTTGATATAACACAGGCACGTATTTATCGAGCACCATTTCCAGAATTTGCACTAAAGCGGCAATCACCCCAATAAAAGTGATGAGCTGCAGATAACTCAAATCCAGATTTGGCAAACCAGCCCATGCCAGCGCCCCCGGTTTCAACACCCAAGTGTAAATCAGCTGATTCACTGGCACGGCCAGCAACATCACCACGATAACGGCAACACCTAAGCCAAACGCGGTTGAGACTTTCTTCGATACCGCCAAGAAGGTACACATACCGAGGAAGAACGACAGCGCCATGTTGTCAATGAAGGTCGCCTGAATAAACAGATTAATATAGTGTTCCATGTCGGCTCCTTACTTGCGCTTACGACGGGCGATGTTAACCACCCAGATGATGACGCCAATCAAGAAGAATGCACTTGGCGGTAACTTGAACATTTCGTTCGGCA
The DNA here is from genome assembly GCF_048265805.1 of Shewanella sp. Taxonomy (GTDB): domain Bacteria; phylum Pseudomonadota; class Gammaproteobacteria; order Enterobacterales; family Shewanellaceae; genus Shewanella. The sequence goes on from NZ_JBLXAT010000033.1 coordinate 2,815, forward strand.
GATACCAGCCGCCATTTGCCACAGTTTGAATAATCTCGTGACCAAACAACGAACCTGCGCCCAGCAATTCACGCACAAACGCCACCGACATCAGAATAAAGCCATAACCGGCGGCATTGCCGATAGCATCCATCACCGACAGCAGCGGAGGTTCCTTCATGGCAAAGGCTTCCGCACGGCCCATCACAATACAGTTGGTGATAATCAAACTGACAAACACCGACAGCTGTTTAGACAGATCTGGTGCCAAATCTTGCAACACCATATCCACTACAATCACCAACGAGGCAATCACGGTCATCTGCGCAATAATGCGCACACTGTTGGGAATAAACTGGCGGATCAGCGAGATAAAGAAGTTGGAGCAGACCAATACAAAGGTCACTGCCAAGGTCATCACTAACGCCGTTTGCATGGAGTTACTCACCGCCAAGGCGGAGCACACCCCTAACACCTGCATTGCTACAGGGTTATTCGCAAAAATTGGCGAAATGACGAGTTCACGAGTTGAGGTACGTGCGCTCATGTTACACCCCCGACGCTTTCAGTTTTTCCAGCAGTGGTTCGTAGCCTTCTTTGCCAAACCAGAACTGGATCAGTTTTTCGACGCCTGCACCAGTGCGAGTTGCGCCACTGACACCATCAATGCCATTGAGATCGCCCGCCTTAGCTCCGCCTTTAACAATCTTCAACGCCACGTCACCGTTGCTGTTGTAGATCTGCTTGCCGTGCCAGGTCATGCGCCACTCTTCATGGTTAACGAAATCACCAATACCTGGGGTTTCGCCATGCTCGTAGAACACAATGCCTTGTACGGTGTTGAGATCTTTCTCCATGCCGATAAAACCATAGATGATTGACCATAAACCTTTACCGTAAACTGGCAGCACCAAAGCTTGCAGTTGACCTTGGTCGTTTTTAACTTTGAAGATACGGACGTTGTTGGCACGGGTCTTAATTTTGGCAATATCTTTGCTAATCGAGCTGGAGGTATCTGGATTTATAGCGGCCATTTTGGCGTCGTAATCCAGCACGTTCTCAACTACCACAGGTTCACCCGTTTCCAGATTCACCAACAGTGGTTCGACTTTGGCTTGGAAAATCTCACGGAAGTTATCGTTAGTGACGCCATCAATATTGGCGGCGACCAGCACGTTGCGCATCAGTTCATCGCGCTTCTTCGCGAGCTTACGCTCTTTGAGCACATCTGCAGTGCCTGTGATCATGAAGGAACACACGAGGCACAACACAATGGTAAACACCATGGTGCCCGCAATACTGTCTTTATTGAATGCCATTACGTTTCATCCTCCGTTTGATATTGAAACGTGCCACCAGCGAATCCAGCAGCGGCGCCCATAAGTTGGCAAAAAGAATCGCCAGCATGATGCCTTCAGGCATTTTGACGTTCGCCACACGAATCACGATCGCCATTGCGCCAACCATCAAACCAAAAATGATTTTGCCCGGACGGGTGTACGCGGTGGTGACGGGGTCAGTCGCCATAAACATCATTGCCAGAGCAAAGCCGCCGGTGACCAGATGCCATGTCCACGGCATGGAGGAGTAAACATTTTTAGCATCGCCAAACACGTTAAACGCGATAGAAGTCAGTATCATGCCCAGCAGCACACCAGCGACAATGCGCCAATCAGCCAGACGAGTCAGCAGCAGTAATCCGCCACCAATCAAAATCGCCAAGGTGCTAGTTTCACCCACAGCACCGACTTCAAAACCTAAGAAAGCATCCCACCATTTAGGGTCAGAAAACGCTTGAAACCAGCTGTAGTCCGCGCCAGCAAAACTCAGTTGCTGAGCGATACGGAAACTCTTTGCAGCGGTTTCTAATGTGGTAGCACTGGTGTAACCGTCAACGGCCACCAGTTGCTGCACGGTAGTGACTTCCGTGGGATAGGCAAAATAGATAAAGGCCAGACCCGCTAGCGCAGGGTTTAAAAAGTTATACCCCATGCCACCGAACAGCTCTTTGGCGACGACCACACCAAAGCTGATACCCATGACCACCAACCACAAGGCGATGTTGGCTGGCATACATAAGCTAAACAGCAAGGCGGTAACAAAGAAGCCTTCGTGCAGATCTTGTTTTCTGACTTTGGCAAACACCACTTCCCAAAACAGCGTAGTGACCAACGCCGCCAGATAGATTGGCAAGTAATACACCAAGCCATAAAACACTTTGCCGGCAAAGCCCGTCTCAGCAGAGAACTCACCAAACAAGGTGCGATAAATCGCTTGGTGCCAAGTGTCGGGCAATGTAGCGCCGCCTGCTAATGCTAGCTGTGCTTGTAAGCCGATGTTGTAGATAGCAAACAAGATGACCGGTAACAGACACATAGCAACAATGGTCATGGTACGTTTTACGTCAATCGCATCACGCACATGCACTGTGTCTTGAGTACTGCCACCGTGGCCGATAAACAGCGAACGGAAAAAATCCTTAATGGTACTTCCGGGCGCGTAGTACGCGTCCTGAAGTCCGGGTTTATTGGATTTACTCATTAACCTTCCCTCTCGATGATCGTCAGACAAGCACGTAGCTCCTGACCGAAGTCGTACTTACTTGGGCAGACAAAGGTACACAGCGCCAGATCTTCTTCATCCAGCTCTAATGCGCCCAGCAGTTGCGCTTCATCGGTATCTCGCACCACCAGATCGCGCACCAACAAAGTGGGCAAAATATCCAGCGGCATCACGCGGTCTAACTGACCAAATGCCATCATGGCGCGTTTAGCACCGCCAATATGGGTAGTCATGTCATACAGCTTGCGAGGGAGGAACCGAGATAACACGGTACGAGTAATGGAAAACTTATCAGTGCCGGGGCGAACCCATGGCAATACGCTTGCTGCATGGTCTTCTTGCAACACTGAGACTTGCAGCTTGAATCGGCTTAAAAAGTCCAGTTCATCCTCGGCCGCATGGCCTGATAGCACTGAACCTGAAACCACCCGCGCAGTATCAGCATCTTTGATCTGCCCCGCCACCAGCTCGCTGGCTTTGGCACCCACCACAGTGCGTAGCAAACGTGGATCATTCACCGCTGGACCAGCCAACGCCACCACGCGGCGACTATCAAGCTGACCCGTGGCAAATAAACGCCCCACCGCAATCACATCTTGGTAGTTGATATGCCATGCTTGGCGCTCCAAGCTTACGGGCATCAACTTATGCATGTGAGTACCGACTAACCCAGCAGGATGCACGCCTTGGAAGCCGTAGACTTCAACACCGTCCACATCATGACCCGGCAGCGGTTCGGCTTGACCGTCTTGGCAGAGATAAACTGTACCGTCGGTCAAGAAGCGCAGTACCTTAATGCCAAAGGCAAAATCATCAGCGGCTTCATTGATAATGACACGAGGATCTGCGGCTAATGGATTGGTATCCACCGCAGTAATGAACAGGCCAGCGGGCGCCGAACCTGGTTTTGGAGCACGGGAAAATGGACGAGTACGCAGTGCTGCCCATAAACCGCTATCGAGCAGCTTTTGCTGCACCGCATCGCGGTTAAGTGTGCTTAGCTCGGTGGCACCGAAATCGATGGCATCATCACCATCGCAATCAATCACCACCGATTGCAGCACACGGCGTTCGCCACGGTTCACCGCGCTAACCACGCCAGCGGCGGGGGCGGTAAAACGAACACCTGGGTTACTTTTGTCCTCGAACAACGCCTGGCCTTTTTTGACCCGGTCTCCCACTTCAACCAACATGGTTGGCTTTAAGCCAACATAGTCGTTACCCAACAGGGCAACCTGTGAAGTAGATGCGGCCGGTTCAATGATCTGCCTGGGCGCTCCAGAAATAGGCACATTGAGGCCTTTTTTTACTGTGATTACACGCTCAGAAGTACTTGACATTGCGGATCGCTCTCAAGATTTTAGGAAACTGTTCACATGGTATATTCGCGCCAATAAATTTTCCGTCATCTAAATCACATAAGGCTAAAAATTTGTAATATAAATACAAATGTCGCAGTAAATTTCATCCATTTTTAAGAAAAGCGGCCAAAAAACCGCACAATTCCCGTGGTTAAGTTTCATAAAAAACTTAAAAATATCTTAATGAATATTACTTGAGTGATAGTGAGATAGCGGCAAAACGTAGGTTTAGTCGGTGAGGTAACGCGAGATTAACGACAAAATCGCGGCTATAGTCACTGCTACTAAGCTACGGTTTATGGGAGAAGCTGGGCAACAATTTGGGCTACGCATCGAATAGCAACCATTGCACCTTCCCTAATGCAAATATCCACGCCCTGTCATACACGACTCACTACGAAGCAAAAGCTAGTTAAGCACCAGCTAAATCACTGAGTTATGCGATACAGATCACGCCAAAAACATGATCGTGATCGCCAATCTACCCGTTTACCTCGCTAGAGGTATATCCCCATATTTTGTAAGTTTTAGACTTTTACTCACTAAAGTCTGGGGGCTATACGCAGCCCCGCTTGTCGAGTGAATACCACCATGTCAGACGCCACCACAACGGAATACCACATCACCAGCTTGGTGATTCATGCTGCGCAACAGCATCAACCGCAACTGCAACAGCAGATCAGCGCCCTAGCAGGTGCCGAGGTTCATACCTGCACCGATGACGGCAAGATGATCGTCACCGTCGAGGCTGAATCGCAGCAAGCCATTCTGGATCAGGTTGAAGCCATTAACGGCTTACGCGGGGTGCTTTCCAGCAGCCTGATCTACCACCAAGTTGACCAAAACTGTCATTAAAAACTGTTACTAAAACGAATAACAACGAGGAAACACCATGAGCATCAGTCGCCGCGAGTTTCTAAAAGCGAATGCCGCAGTAGCCGCCGCTACCGCCGTAGGTGCCACACTGCCGATTAAAGTGGTCGAAGCAGCGTCGCAGGAAGACAACATCAGTTGGGATAAAGCCCCGTGCCGCTTCTGCGGTGTAGGTTGTTCCGTGTTAGTGGGCACCAAAGAAGGCAAAGTGGTTGCCACCAAAGGCGACCCTGAAAGCCCTGTCAACCAAGGGTTGAACTGCATTAAGGGCTACTTTCTTTCCAAAATCATGTACGGTAAAGACCGCCTCACCACACCATTGCTGCGGATGAAAAACGGTCAATACGATAAAGAAGGTGAATTCACCCCAGTGTCATGGGATGTCGCCTTTGACACGATGGCCGCCAAATGGAAACACGCCATTCAAACCAAAGGGCCAACCTCTGTCGGTATGTTCGGCTCAGGTCAGTGGACCATCTGGGAAGGTTACGCCGCGTCCAAACTGCACAAAGCCGGATTTCGTACTAACAACATCGATCCGAACGCACGTCACTGCATGGCCTCGGCAGTTGTCGGCTTTATGCGAACCTTTGGTATCGACGAGCCCGCTGGTTGCTACGATGACTTTGAAGCCGCTGACCACTTTGTGCTGTGGGGCGCCAACATGGCGGAGATGCACCCAATTTTGTGGGCACGGTTGTCTGGTCGTCGCCTCAATAACCCTAATGGCAAAGTGCATGTGCTTTCGACCTACCAAAACCGTTGTTTTGACTTGGCCGACAATGGCGTGATCTTCCGTCCACAATCAGACTTAGTGATCCTCAACTTTATCGCCAACTACATCATTCAAAACAACGCAGTAAATACCGAGTTTGTAAATAAACACACTAAGTTTGCCCTTGGCGAGACCGATATTGGTTATGGCCTGCGCCCAGAGCACCCATTAGAGCAAAAAGCCAAAAACGCTGGCAGTGGCAAATCAACGCCTATTAGCTTTGATGAATACGCTAAGTTTGTTAGCAGTTACACACTGGAATACGCCAGCGAAATGAGCGGCGCCAGCAAAGAACAACTGCTAGCGTTAGCTAAAAGCTATGCCGACCCGAACATCAAAGTCATGAGTTTGTGGACCATGGGCATCAACCAACACGTGCGCGGTGTGTGGGCCAATAACATGTTGTACAACCTGCACTTGCTCACCGGTAAAATTGCTACGCCGGGTAACAACCCGTTCTCACTGACTGGCCAACCATCGGCCTGCGGTACTGCCCGCGAAGTAGGCACCTTTGCCCACCGTCTGCCAGCCGACATGGTGGTCACTAACGATGCGCACCGCGACACCTGTGAGCAAGCATGGCTGCTGCCAAAAGGTACCATTCCCGCCAAACCTGGCTACCATGCCGTCTTGCAAAGCCGCATGCTGAAAGATGGCAAACTTAACTGCTATTGGAACATGTGTACCAACAACATGCAGGCGGGGCCAAACGTCAATGAAGAGGTCTATCCGGGCTTCCGTAATCCAGAAAACTTCATTGTGGTGTCTGATCCCTATCCGACCATCACCGCCGTTACCGCCGACCTTATCCTGCCAACCGCTATGTGGGTAGAGAAAGAAGGCGCCTACGGTAACGCCGAGCGTCGTACTCACATGTGGCATCAACAGGTCAAAGCCCCAGAAGGTGCTAAATCTGACTTATGGCAGTTAGTAGAATTCTCCAAACGCTTCAAAGTCAGCGAAGTCTGGCCTGCCGAGCTACTGGCGCAGAAACCCGAATATGCCGACAAAACCTTGTACGACATTCTGTTCGCCAACGGCAAAGTGAATCAATTTCCAAGCAGCGATTGCAAAGGCAGCATGAATGACGAAGCCGACGCTTTTGGCTTCTACATCCAAAAAGGCCTGTTTGAAGAATATGCCGCCTTTGGTCGTGGTCATGGCCACGACTTAGCGGAGTTTGACGCTTACCATGCCAGCCGCGGTATGCGCTGGCCGGTTGTCAATGGCCAAGAAACCAAACGCCGCTTTGTCGAAGGCTCAGACCCATACGTCAAAGCCGGAGAAGGTTTCCGTTTCTATGGCAAACCCGATGGTAAAGCGGTGATCTTCGCCCTGCCCTATGAGCCAGCGGCCGAAGAGCCAAACGAAGAGTTCAACCTGTGGATGAGCACCGGCCGCGTACTGGAGCACTGGCACACCGGCACCATGACCGCCCGGGTGCCTGAGTTACACCGCGCGGTGCCAGATGCCCTGCTATTTATACACCCTGAAGATGCCAAAGCCCGTGGCTTAGCCGATGGCGATGCGGTGTTGGTAGCGTCGGCACGTGGCGAAGTGAAAACCCGCATTGATACCAACGGCCGCAACAAGCCACCGCGTGGCGTAGTGTTTATGCCGTTCTTTGATGCGCGTCAGTTAGTTAACAAGCTGGTACTGGATGCGACTGACCCGTTATCCAAAGAAACTGACTTCAAAAAGTGCGCTGTGAAAGTGGTAAAAGCCTAATAAGCCGAGCCAGCGCTGCCGACAGCGGCGCTTCAATTGCCATAGGCGGAGAGAATACAATGAAAAAGACCTTAATCTTAGCCGTAATGTTATTTGCGGTAAGCGGCTGTAGCGGCCAAAACAGCAGTGAAAATGCTGCACCAGTGAACGTGAAATCACTCGCAGGCGACACCACTGTGCCAATTACCCAGCCTGCAACAGAGTTAGCCCTGTACCCACAAAAAGGACACGCACTGGCACGTAACTATGCCCAGCAACCACCGCTGATCCCGCATAAAGCCGATTACCCGATTACGCTCAAACGTAACACCTGCTTGAGCTGCCATGCGTGGGGCAAAGCGGAACGGATGCACGCCACCGCCATTCCAAAATCACACGTGATCGATGATAACGGCACACTCAATGGCCGTAATTACTCATGTAATCAATGCCATGTACCTCAGGCCAGCAACAAACAAGCGATTGTGGGAAATAGCTTTAGTCAATGACAGACAAGAGCAGTTGCGAGAAGCGAGTTACGAGCTTAAAGC
>NZ_JBLXAT010000033.1:10722-39314 GCF_048265805.1 Shewanella sp.
GGTAAGCGGTAAGCGGTAAGCGGTAAGCGGTAAGCGGTAAGCGGTAAGCGGTAAGCGGTAAGCGGTAAGCGGTAAGCGGTAAGCCAAGAGACACAAGCTTAGAGCAAAAAGCAAGGGCAAAAAGCAGTTGCGAGCGGTGGCCAAACATCCAGCTCGTAACTCGTGACTCGCAGCCCGTGACTTATAGCTTATAGCTCGTAACTCGTTACTAGGCAAAGAGCAACACCCCAGCCGTTGGGTATTCCTGCAACGGCTGGGTAAAAACGTTAGTCATTAGGATGATGTTCTAGCGTTGTTTTCAGATGGCGTCTCCGTATTCGCGGACACGCCATCGCTTTATTCGGGGCGACGAGTTTCGAGTTTCGAGTTTCGAGTTTCGAGTTTCGAGTTTCGAGTTTCGAGTTTCGAGTTTCGAGTTTCGAGTTTCGAGCAAAAGTTACCGCACCAACCCCACCACCCGCAACAATCTCTTAAGCTTTGAGCTTTGAGCTTTAAGTTTTAAGCCTTAAGCCTTAAGCCTTAAGCCTTGCATCTCGCAACGCTCCTCTGCCTGTCCGCTTCAAGCGCGCCACTCGCAGCCCGCGACTCGCCACTTTCCTTACAGCTTAAAGCTTACGACTTATAGCTTATGACTTACAGCTTATCGCTCTTCCTCAATATCATCACTCTTGGCGGCAGCCATTCCACCACCTCAAGGCCATAGTGCTGGCATAACCAATCATAAGTATCACGATGGAAAAAACTCACGTGGGTCGGGTCACGCGTGTAGTGCCAGTCATAAAACTGCTCATGGCTTTGCCAAGTATCCGTCATAACGCCGAGTAAGCCGTCTTTAGGTAACAGTGCCACCAACTTGGCCAGCTCTTGCGCTGGCTGATGAAAATGCTCAAAACACTCACTCGACAAAATAAAGTCGTACTGCGGCTGCAGTGCAATGGGGAAAAAGTAGGGATCATAGTTATCGCAGTCGACCTGCAACTCTGCAAAGAGGGTTGGCATTGCAGGGCCAGGGCCACAACCAAAATCTAGCCCTTGCATCCCCATTCGCAGATATTGCTTCATTGGCGTGGCTAAACGGCTTAAAAACTTAAGGTAGCCATCATCTTGCACATTATTTTCATGGGTAGCGTAATAGGCTCGTTCGTCATCTAAAGACAGATGACTGCTAGGCAACATAAAAATCAACGCGCAATTACCGCAATGGCAATAGTCACGTGGCACACGTGCCGCCACAGGCTGTTTTGCTTGAGTATCGCCACACAAAGGGCATGCAATAGCGTTCATGGTGTTCACAACAAGACCGATTGAATGGAGCGCACTTTACCATGATGCGTACTTGGACTCATTAACCGCATAAGGCTGCAACATATCGATAACGTTTGATGAATTCGGCTACTTTTGGAGAACGTTGCTATTTTCTGCATTTACCTCAAGAGTGAGTTGATGACTGCAGTAAGGTTTTCACTTGATTTAACGCATGTCGTCTTGCGAGGTTCCAAGGTTGCGCAAAGCTTAAGCGTAAACAATTGCGGTACATAAGTGGTTGACTGGTAAACATGGGACCGGGCGTTAAAATAATGCCCATACTTCTTGCCTGCTGATAAAGCTGTATCACATCCACACTCGACGCGAATGCCAACCACAAGCACAACCCGCCTTTGGGCTGACTAAAATAACTCTCAGCAAAAGATGTTTTCAGTAGCGTTTGCAGATCATGACATTGCACACGCAACTTGCGCCGCAATCTTTGCAAATGACGATCATAGCTGCCATCCGCAATAAAACTTTCCAGTCCCTGTTCGATAAAACGGCTATTCGCTAACGTGGTCACTTGCTTTAAATGCGTTAATTGTGACGTTCTAGTGGCAGACGCCACAAATCCCAAACGAAGATCCCTTGATAGTGATTTCGAAAATGAACTACATAAAATCACCTGTTCTGGCGCAAGTGCTGCAAGAGGGGTGTGATTGACACCATGAAAATCCAATTCTGAATATAAATGATCTTCGATAAGCGTCATCTCATACTGTTGAGCGAGCGTGACCAACGCGCGGCGCGCTTCCTCAGGCATACAAGCACCTGTAGGTGTTGAAAAAGAGGGAGTGACCACAAGCGCTTTGATATTCCACAACTGCAGAGCCTTTTCTACATCATCAGGTTGTAAGCCAGTGTCGGGATCGCAAGGCAAAGGCAACACCTTTAAGCCGAGTTGTTGCAACAATTGCAACGTGCCGAAAAAACCGGGGCTTTCGACCGCCACAACATCCCCTACCGAGGTACAACTCATCAAGGCGAGAAACAGCGCATGTTGGCAGCCATGGGTAATCACCAAATCGTCACCTACATAGTTACAGCCTTGCAGTCGTAAACGACTGGAAAGCAACTGGCGTAAAAACTCAGCGCCTTGCGGAACGTCATAATATTGATGCGACAACCCGCGACTATGGCGCATCGCCCGATTGATAGCACGGTGTAATAACGCTTGTTCATCGCCCGTTTCATCGTATTTTCCAGCCTCAGGCAACAAGTCAAATGCCGCCCCTTGTCGCATCACATCCTGCATTAATTCATCGGTGCTAAAGAGATGCGGCTTAGTTTCTGGATGTTGCGAAGGTGGTGTCGCCACCGATGACGATTGGGGCAAAACAAAATAGCCACGACGAGGTTCTGCTTTAATCAACCCTGACAACTCTAATTCGGCCAAAGCATGTAAAACGGTGGCGCGCGACAACTGCTTTTCTGCCATCAAAGATCTGACGGAAGGCAACATATCGCCATGTTGCCAGCGGCCATTCTCAATACCCGACCGCAACTGCTGCATCAACTGCTGATAGCGAAAATCTGCCATCGCCTGCGCCTCCCAACACTGTGTATGTGTGCTTATAACCTAGAAACAGAGTACATCTGTTCCTATAAAAATTAAAAAAACAGTTCCTGTTTTTATATTAGCAAAACCGTTAGGTTACACACAAAATTTAACCAGTGAGGTTACCTACAAATGACATTACCTTGCGACTCCGTTCTCCATACTATGTTGGAGGTGATTGATGGAGTTTTTTAATACCTTGATGCTATCGAGAATCCAGTTCGGATTTACAGTTTCATTCCATATTATTTTTCCTGCTATCTCTATCGCTCTGGCGTCCTTCTTAATGTATTTGGAGGGTATGTGGTTATGGAAAAAAGATACTGTGTATCGGGATCTGTACCTGTTTTGGTCACGTATCTTCGCGGTGAACTTTGCCATGGGCGTTGTATCAGGCTTGGTAATGGCATATGAATTTGGCACAAACTGGAGCCAATTTTCATCGTTTGCAGGACCCGTTACAGGCCCATTGCTAACCTATGAAGTACTTACCGCATTCTTTCTAGAAGCCGGCTTCCTTGGGGTACAGCTTTTAGGATGGGGAAAAGTGGGTCCTAAAACCCACTACTTCGCCACCGTCATGGTCGCAGTGGGTACGTTGATTTCTGCCACATGGATTTTAGCGTCCAATAGTTGGATGCAAACACCGGCTGGTGTTGAGATTGTCAACGGCCATGTTGTACCTGTAGATTGGTTGAAGGTTATTTTTAACCCTTCCTTTCCTTATCGGCTCGCGCATATGGTGTTGGCGGCGTACTTGTGTACTGCGTTGTTTGTTTGCGCGGCATCCGCTTGGCATCTGTTAAGAGGCAATAAAGCACGCACCATTAAAGTGAGCTTTTCCGTGTCTCTGTGGGCATTGTTGATTCTAATGCCACTTCAACTGCTTGTTGGTGATGCTCATGGGCTCAACACCTTGGAACACCAACCCACCAAGCTTGCGGCTATCGAAGCACACTGGGAAAACAAGCCTGGTGAAAGTGTTCCGTTGGTGTTGTTTGCACTGCCAGATAACGAGCAAGAAACCAATCACTATGCCGTCGAATTGCCACATGTTGGTAGTCTTATTCTCACTCACAGTTTTGACGGGCAAATTCCAGCGCTCAAAGATGTTCCCAAAGCAGATCGCCCTAATGTAGCGGTGGTGTTTTGGAGCTTTCGCGTAATGGTCGGTTTGGGAATGCTAATTTTACTGCTTGCCTTAGCGGGCTTGGCTATGCGCCGTAAGCAACGTCTGTATCAGAGCAGAGCTTTTCAAAAGTTTGCGTTGTTAATGGGGCCAAGCGGCTTAATTGCCCTGCTAGCGGGCTGGATCACCACTGAAGTTGGCCGTCAGCCTTGGGTCGTTTATGGATTGCTTCGCACTAAAGATGCCGTTACTCAGCACAGTGTAGAAGGGGTGGCCATTGTGTTGCTGCTCATCATATTGCTCTATTGCGCGATTTTTGGCACAGGCATTTTCTATTTATTACGCCTCATAGCGAAAGGCCCGCAGCCACAAGACGATGCGTCGGAACATGACGCCGATTATGTCCGCTTTGGTTCCGCTATCGACACATTAGAGGAAAGCAAATAATGGGTATCGACTTACCAATAATTTGGGCTGTGATCATTGCCCTAGGTGTAATGATTTACATCATTTTGGATGGTTTTGACCTAGGCATTGGCATTCTGTTTCCACTTATTAAAGACCGAGAACAGCGTGACCAAATGGTGAATACCGTGGCGCCGGTGTGGGATGGTAATGAAACTTGGCTAGTATTGGGTGGCGCCGCGTTAATGGCGGCATTTCCCGTCGCTTATTCGGTGATTTTGAGTGCGCTGTATCTACCGCTCATTCTGATGTTAGTGGGGTTGATTTGGCGTGGTGTTGCCTTTGAATTTCGTTTTAAGGCTCATACCCTTGAGCATCGGAAATTCTGGGATAAAGCCTTCTTCTGGGGTTCACTACTGGCTACTTTTTGCCAAGGCATCACCATGGGAAGCCTAGTACAAGGTATCAATACCGATAACGATGTTTATATTGGCGGCATGCTGGACTGGATCAGTCCATTTAGTCTCTTCTGTGGTTTAGGGCTAGTTGCCACCTACGCACTATTGGGCAGCACTTGGTTGATCATGAAAACCTCTGGCCAACTACAGCAACTCATGTGTCGCTACGCCCGCCCACTGACGATTATTTTACTCGTCTTCATTGCACTAGTAAGTGTGTGGACGCCACTGATGTCTGCTGCGATTAAATCTCGCTGGTTTACGTTGCCGCATTTTTGGTGGTTTTCGCCAGTTCCACTATTAACGTTGTTCACCTCATGGAGGCTCATCAAGTCAGTACAGCAATCACCATCGTACCAACCATTTCTGGCAACGTTAGTATTGATATTTTTGGGCTACAGCGGCTTGATCATTAGTTTATGGCCAACCATTGTCCCCCCCAATATTTCGTTAATTGCAGCATCTTCCCCACCCGAAAGCCAAGGATTTGCTTTAGTTGGAGCCCTATTGATTATTCCGATGATCATCGGTTATAGCGCATGGTCCTACTACGTGTTCCGCGGCAAAGTTCAACAAGGTGATGGCTACCATCACTAAGCTTACCGTTACTCGACTAGCGAGCTTGCTCGCTAATTCTATCCAGCAGGTTTTCAATCTTTCAGTGTATTTAGGAAAACCTGCTCTTTTTTTGTACACCACATGTATACCTAAACTGATTAGAAACAATACCAAAGCCACCTCAAATCACTTAATAACTTCATAGGAAACATCATGACGCAAAAATTTTTGTTAGTTCACGGCGCTTGGCAAGGTCAATGGGCTTGGAAAAACGTCGCAAAGACACTAAAAAATGAGGGACATGAAGTACTGGCTATCGATTTACCCGGCAGTGGTAATAGTCATCAACCAGCGAGCCAAATAACATTAGCCGCCTATGCTGAAGCAATAGTTGCCAGTGCAAAAGCATTGTCATCTAAAGGTGACGTCATTTTAGTGGGCCACAGTATGGGAGGCGCTGCGGTTACAGCAGCTGCATCTATATCTCCACTCCTATTTGCCAAGATCATTTATGTCTGCGCTTTTTTGCCACAGGATGGAGAGTCTGTCGCCATGCTTGGCGAAGAAAGTAAACGTTACGGAACAGCGGGTCCACAAACCAACATTGATAAAGAAAACGGTACACTAACACTAGATTCCGCCTCTATTAAGCACACGTTTTTTAACGATTATACTGGTGAACAGGTGGAACATTTCATCGAGCAATTTCGCCCGCAACCACTGACACCGTTGATCACCCCCATCGCATTAACGCCAGCATGGCACAACATCAGCAAGGCTTATATTGTATGTCAGAGAGATAACGCGATATCTCCAAAACTTCAACGTCTTATGGCGCAGCGAGCTAATATTCATGAAATTGAGTATCTAGATGCCGGGCACGAACCTTTCTTTAGTTGCCCCGATAAGCTAACAAGTGTTTTGATAGCACAGGGGACATAAATGGACTACGTATGAGTAGAAGCTATTCGACACAAGATGTAAGAGCACAAGTGTTGGGTAATCTGCTCGGTCATGGTGATGACGAGTTTACCGCGCACGTCAAACAGCATATTAAGCCTGAAAACGTGTGTTATTTAGGGGTTAATGATGCCAGCAAATGGGAACAACAACGCATGCAAGCGTTAGGGCTACGCAATATTAGTCCAACCCAATTGGCGCAAGAAGTTAGCGCACCACTGCTGCAATGGTTTAAGGCTACTGGCGCGAAATATTTAGCCATTCACCTCGATTTGGACGTCCTTGACCCAAGCCTATTTCGCGCCCTGCTATTCTCAAACACTGACTATCCAGTCAGGCACATTTGACGGAATTGCACAGGGTAAGCTCAACATGCACCAAGTCGTTGAGGTATTAGCCGACATCAGTAAGGTTGCTCAAGTGGTGGGCATGGGAATAACCGAACACTTACCTTGGGATGCCATCGCGTTAAAACAGATGATGACCAAACTGCCGCTTATCGGCGAACCAAGTTAACAATTGCAGTTGAAGATTGTAGCTTAGACGTGGCGGGCTGGTCATACGGCAGCCTGCCAACATCACCTCGACAGTGTTAATGAACAACTTTTTGCATTCGCTATTCCGACGTTTTCCTTGTCACTGGTAGTGATTCATTGCTCTTTTGTGGCTGCGTTCGCATCGCCTTATTAGCCGTTTCTGGCAACAAAATCAGCATAAACCGTGAACCCTTACTAAATTTGAGGTTATAATCCGCGCCCGGCGATAAAAGTGAGTCTTACTGGCTACACTTTAGCCAAGCTTGCAGTACGCCCACGGGCGGACATAAACCCATATAACACGAGAAATACGCCATGAGTGACTTGCCCAACTGCCCGAAATGCGACTCAGCCTACGCCTACGAAGATGGCAGCATGTTGATCTGCCCTGAATGTGCCCATGAGTGGAACCCAAATGACACCAGTGCTAACGAAGAAGATGGCTTGGTCGTCAAAGATTCCAACGGCAACCTACTGGCCGATGGCGACACTGTTACCGTGATTAAAGATTTGAAGGTGAAAGGCGCGTCTAACCCGCTGAAAGTGGGCACCCGCGTGAAGAATATTCGCTTAGTCGAAGGCGACCACAACATCGATTGTAAAATCGACGGCTTCGGCGCCATGAAACTCAAATCTGAGTTTGTGAAAAAAGCCTAATCGCCCATTGCTTAGCGGCATCGATGCCTTGGCTAAGCCTTGCACCACAAAAAACACCCGGTTTTGCCGGGTGTTTTTTATGCGTGTTTCAATTTTTTACTGGCCATGGCTGGCTGTGGACGTTGCGATTGCACAGTGTCCTTTTTTGCCTTAGTCTCAACAGGCGCAGTTGCCGCGTCAAATAGGGCTGAAACCCAACCACCTTGATATGCTTTCATGGAAATACTCCTGTCAATTTATTCGACTAAAGATTAATATCTGACACCGTAATAGGTAAAATGAATTAAATTGATAGTAAGGATGCCAAAATAGAATGAATGTTCCGATCAAGACCTTACACTGCTTTTTGCGCTTAGTGGAAATCGGCAACTTCACTCGAGCAGCGGAGCAGCTCTACCTGACTCAGCCCACCTTGAGCAAGATGATCCAGCGGCTGGAAGAATCCCTCGAACAACAACTGTTGATCCGCAGCAACCAAAAAGTGGAACTGACCCAAGCGGGGCAGATTTTTCACACCAGCGCCTGCCAAATCATGGGACAGTGGCACCGTATGGAGCAAGACCTCACTAACTTGAGCGGATTGAAGTC
Source organism: Shewanella sp. (assembly GCF_048265805.1). Taxonomy (GTDB): domain Bacteria; phylum Pseudomonadota; class Gammaproteobacteria; order Enterobacterales; family Shewanellaceae; genus Shewanella. Next base: position 18,880 of record NZ_JBLXAT010000033.1, read on the forward strand.
TGGTCATCTGCGCTTAGGTGTGTGCCCAATGATGAGCAGCCTCACTATCGATATTCTTACCGAGTTCCGTAAGCTCTATCCCGGCGTGGAGCTACAGATGCAAGAATTTGGTGGCTTTGGTAGCGAGCAAGCTTTGCTGGCAGACACCATCGACATCGGCTTTACTGCGCTGCCAGTGACCCACACCGAGCAGCTGTCATCCACCCTATTACAAGCCTATCCGCTCAAAGTCTGCTTGCCGCAGCATCATCCCTTGTCAGAGAAAGAAAAAATCAGCTGGCAAGATCTGTCGCAATATCCGTTTATTGTATTTAACGATGATTTTTCGCTGACCAAGCAGTTCTCACGCATTACCCGCGAGTTGGGCATTAATCTCAATATCGCCTTTCGCAGTGGCCAATGGGATTTTATCGGGTCAATGGTGGAAGAAGGCATGGGGCTGGCAATTATGCCAGAACCCATTTGCCAAAAATTGAATAGCAGTAAACTGACATTCCGCGCCATGGAGCAGGAACTCACATGGCAGATCGGCTTGATCTGGCGCACCAACCTACCGCTCACTCCAGCCGCTGATGCCTTGCTGGAACTGAGCCGCCGCATGCGTAAGAAAACACCCCGCTAACTAAAGATGAAACGTTGGGGCACATCAGCCCCAACGCTTAACTTGCTTCAACGGCCCCTTTGGGGATCACCAACACATCACTGCGAATGCGCTGCAAAATCTGCTCGGCGGTATTGCCCAGCACCAAGCCAGCAATGCCTTGGTGCTGATTAGCCCCCAGCACCACATATTGGCTCTTGAGACTACACGACAACTGATAAATACACAGCGCGGGCTCCCCGCAAACAAAGTGCACCTGCTCTTTTGGCAAACCGATATCATCAAGTGCAGCTTGATGGCGTTGATAGGCGTCTTTCACCAATTTATGAGAATCAAGAACCGCCAAATCGCGTATCAGCCGTGGCACCCGCACAATAAACGCTAAGTGCAAGGTCGCGCCGGATATTTCAGCCAGATGCGCCGCGTACTGCCGCACCTTTTGGTTCAGCGCCAGTTTTTCGGGCTTGATCGTGTCTAAATCCAACGCCATTAACACGGTATTGCCGCGCTGCAGCGGTTGCTCGGTCAACAGCATCACAGGCACCTTACTCATGCGCAGCAGATGCCAATCGCTGGGACAAAGGTTGTTGCTGGCGTAAATACCTTTAACCACCATGCTGAAATCGTTTGCGGCACTGTGTTCGGCGGCGTGTTCACACATATGTTTGTGCCACACCGCATTCACGGGCACATCCGCCATATCATGCGCAGACAGCTGTGCCGTTAACTCTTGCCGTTTATGCTTAACAATCTGTTGAGGGGCATCCCCAAATAACACGGGGTTATCAGGGATATATTCATAGCAATAGGCAAACACCTCGGGCGCTAGGGCGAGCTGCTTAGCCAATTCAACTCCTTTTGCGATGACATCTATTTGAGCGGCTTCCTGCGGTTCAATAATGAAGAGTTTGCTCATGTGAGTTCTCCCGCATCTGCACTGGTTTTGGAATAGAAATGGAACGACTCAATAAAGGACGCGTTTTTGCGCCATCCTTAACTTAAGTGTAACAACTGGATGAAAAAGCGTAGCGATTGACGATCGTTAACAGGCGCGATGGCTCAGGCCGGCGCGCACATACCTGCGGGCTCAATTGTGGCAACATATTGGTTGCTCAATAGTTGTTGTTAAACATGTCGCTAAGGTTAGCGCAATTTCAACACTGCTCTGATCAGTTAAATCGGCACCATTTGGGGTTAATCTAATTGAAATTGGCCGCAAGTTGCTGCGCTAATAGCGGTCAACCCACTCGGCAAATAGCACTAAAAAAGCCGCTCGATGACCCACGTCACCAGCGGCTTTTACGCAGAAATATGCGCTTACTGCAACTTGCGCTCTAAGAAGTCAGTAATGGTTTTGTACAAGTGGGTTTTCACTTGGTTACCACGCATAGAGTGCTTGGAACCTGGGTAGGTCATCACTTCAAACAACTTGCCGTCATCTTGCAGCGCCTTATACACGCGGGTGCTGTTTTCAAACAACACGTTGTCGTCGGCCATACCGTGATACATCAACAAGCCACTTTGATAGTTTTTCACATACGGCAACACGCTGCTGAGGCGATAACCTTCGGCATTGGTGGCCGGATTGCCCAGATAACGCTCGGTGTAGTGGGTATCATACAAGCGCCAGTCGGTCACCGGTGCACCACTCACTGCGGCTTTGAAGTAATCTGGCGCTTTAAACAGACACATCAGCGCCATGTAACCACCATAGCTGTGGCCGTAAACCGCAACGCGTGAACTATCAATCCACGGCAAGGTGCGCAGGTAATCAACGCCTTTTTTCTGATCTTCCACTTCAGCCACGGCCAAATGCTGATAAATCACTTGTTCAAACTTGGTGCCGCGATGGCCTGAGCCACGGTTATCCAGTTGGAATACCGCAAAGCCTTGCTGCAACAGATATTGGGTAAAGTAATCTTGGCTGCTCCACGAGTTAGTCACTAACTGCGCGTGTGGGCCACCGTAGACACGAACCAGCACTGGGTATTTTTTACTGGCATCAAAATCGACCGGCTTAAACAGGCGATAATGCAAAGTTTGCCCATCTTCCGCTTTCAGGGTGCCAAACTCTGGCAGTTGCCACAGACCAGCGTAGTCATACAGCGGATGGCCTTGTTTTACGGCGTTTTCTTCCACCCAAGCTAAACGCTTACCGCTGTCATCGTGCAAAGAGATCTGCGGTGGCTGAGCCAGTGAGTCAAAGTAATCAAGATAAATCGCTTTGTTATCCGCAAATACCGCGCTGTGCATACCGCCTTTGTTCGACAACTTGGTTAAGCCGGTACCGTCAAACTTCACTTTGTAGAGGTGCTTTTCGACATCGCTATCTTTACGGCCCGCAAAGTAGATCCACTGCGCCTTTTCATCCACATGGTCGATGCTATCCACCGCCCAGTCGCCTTTGGTCAGTTGCTGTTTTACCTTGCCGTTGTGGTCAAACAGATAGATGTGGTTGAAACCATCGCGCTCTGAGGTCCAGATAAAATCGCCGCTTTTGAGGAAGTTAAGATCATCATTCAGGTTGAGCCAGATATCATCGTGCTCATGCACTAGAGTCACAGGGGAGCTGTTACTGGTCACGTCCACCACACGCAGATCCAAGTCGTGTTGATCGCGGCTTTGCACTTCAAACGACAGCTGCTTGCTGTTGGGCAGCCATTTCACCCGTGGTTGGTAAATGTCGGTTTCTTTGCCCAAATCCACCCAGCTGATTTTTTTGCTAGCCAGCGTAATCACACCAAGCTTAATCAGCACATTGGGCTTACCCGCATAGGGGTAACGTTGCTGCGTCAGCTTGATACCATCGGCGTAGATTTCGTTACGCGTCACCAGCTCCACCGGTGATTCATCGACGCGGTTAAACGCAATAGCCGACTCATCCGGCGCCCACCAGTAAGCGCTCATTTTGCCCATCTCTTCCTGCGCCACAAACTCAGCCATGCCGTTTTTAATGGCACCGCCGCCGTCTTTGGTCAGTTGGGTCACCTTGTTGCTGGCTAAATCTAACAGCCACAAGTTTTGCCCCTGCACGTAAGAGACAAAGTGGCCTTTGGGCGACAGTTTGGCATCGGTAATAAAATCATCACCGGTTGGCAGCAGCTTAGCTTTGCCTTCAGCCAGCGCGTAGTAATACAGCTTGCCTGATGCGGGGATAAGCAGCGCTTTACCATCGTCCGACCAAGCGTATTCCATGATGCCTTCACCATAGATACGTTGGCGTTCACGGCGGGCTTTTTCTTCATCCGACAGTTCGCCTTGCGCCAGCTTGTCGGCGTTAAGCAATACGCTGACCTTACCGCTAGCGATATCCATCTGCCACAAATCATAAAAGTGTTGGTTATCCGCCCGGCCAACCAAAAAGGTAGCGCGGCTGCCGTCGGGGGAAATCTTCAATTGGCGTGGGCTTTTACCCGCCAGATCTGGCGAGTCGTACAAGCGCTCTACCGTCAGTGTTTTTTTACCACCTTCAAGGCTTTGCGCCTCAGCCAAGGTGGCCGCTAATGTCAGGGGAATTGCCATAAGTACAAAGAACATCCTAAGTCGATTCATTATTATTTTCCGAGGTGATCGATTAACTTGCCAATGCGAGTCGACATTCTGCCCTATTTTGCCCATGGCAGACAAACCAGCGCCAAATCGGGTATTATGAACGCCTTGAGGAAAGGTTCACAAACGCCTTGCATCAGCAGGCCAATGCCGATGCAGTGCATATACGGGGATTAATTATACCTTTCCACCATTTGCCCCTCATGGAAACAAGGAAATAGTATGCAAACGCTGGCACAAGCCCTTGCGGAAAAAGCCGTTCCGGAATCACTGACTCATCTGCTCAACACCCTTGCCAATACCTCAATCAGCATTAGCCAAGCGGTGCGCCGTGGTGCACTGGCAGGCGTACTGGGCACCACTGACCACGAAAACGTGCAAGGTGAAACGCAAAAGAAATTGGATGTGATCACCAACGACATGCTCAAAGATGCCCTAGCAAAAGCAGGCAATGTGCGCGCGTTGGCCTCAGAAGAGGAAGATGAGCCGGTAGTTTGCGGCGATAGCGGTGACTTTTTAGTCTGCTTTGACCCACTGGATGGTTCATCCAACATCGACATTAACTCACTGGTGGGCACCATCTTCTCAGTGTTACCCGCGCCCAAAGGTGATGTCAGCGAACAAAGCTTTTTGCAATCTGGCCGTCAGCAAGTGGCCGCCGGTTATGTGCTGTATGGCGCCGCCACCATGTTGGCACTGACCACCGGCAAAGGCACCCAACTATTTACCCTTGATACCGACACCAACGAATTTCTGCTCACCCAAGATGCAGTGAAAATTCCGGCCGATACCGCCGAGTTTGCCATCAACATGTCTAACCAACGCTTCTGGGAAAGCCCAATGCAGCGTTATGTCGACGACCTATTGCAAGGCAAAAGCGGCCCTCGCGGTAAATCATTCAACATGCGTTGGATTGCCGCCATGGTGGGTGACGTGCACCGTGTACTCTGTCGCGGCGGTATTTTTACCTATCCGACCGACTGTAAAAATCCTGGCAAACCATACAAGCTGCGCTTGATGTACGAAGCCAACCCAATGGCCTTATTAGTCGAACAAGCGGGCGGCCGCGCCAGCACTGGCTACCAAAATATTTTGGATATTGCTCCCGAAGCGATCCACCAACGGGTGGCGGTGATCCTCGGCTCCAGCAATGAAGTGGCCACTTGCTTGGACTACCACAAGTAATTCAATCGCACGGATAGGCTTGTCAGCATTGGCAAGCCACGCTTTCGCGCTATAATAGCCGCCACACTGATATTCGCGCCGTCCAGACGGCCAAGATTCCACTGTTAAGTGAAAGGATACTTACATGAGCTTAAATGCTGTGCCTGCGGGCAAATCTCTGCCAGATGATATCTACGTTATTATCGAGATCCCACAAAACCATGATCCGATCAAATACGAAGTAGACAAAGACACCGGCGCTTTGTTCGTTGACCGCATGATGACTGCACCAATGTTCTACCCATGTAACTACGGTTATGTGAACCAAACTCTGAGCTTGGATGGTGACCCAGTTGACGTATTGGTACCTACTCAATACCCACTGCAACCAGGTAGCGTAATCCGCTGTCGTCCAGTTGGCGTACTGAAAATGACCGACGAGTCAGGCGAAGACGCGAAAATCGTTGCCGTACCACACGACAAGATTTCTAAAGAATACAAACACATCAACGATGTGGACGATCTGCCAGCACTGCTGAAAGCACAGATCAAACAGTTCTTTGAACACTACAAAGATCTGGAAGACGGCAAGTGGGTTAAAGTTGACGGTTGGGAAGATGCCGCTTCTGCCCGTGCTGAGATCCTGTCTAGTGCAGAACGTTATAACGAAGGTAAGTAATTTACCTTTCGTTGTTTTGACTGGAAAAGCCCGCATTGCGGGCTTTTTTGTTGCCGGTTGGCAACGGTGGGTTCGTATCGCTGCGCGATGGCAACCTGCGGTTGCTAAAGCTCGATGGCTTCGCCATACCAAGCTGCGCTTGGCTTTTATGGCTTGCAGCCATTGCAACCTACGGTTGCGAAAGTCGTGGAACTACTCGTTCCATACCAGAGGATAAGGGGGCTAGACGGCTTCGAACAACATCCATGTTTAACGGCCAGCTCGCCATCCATGGCTCGCGCTCATAAGCACACTCATCGTAGATGAGTATTCGCCCTTCTAAATCCCCTTGCTGCCCCGACGTCGCGAAACGCTACGGCGCTTCTGGTTTGCCATTTTCGCAAATCGCTCTGATTCGCGGTCCCTCGCTCACCATCGCTTCTCGATATCCATATCTCGATTGCTCAATGGCTGCCCAACGCACCTTCGCCGCGCCGAGGGGTAATTGGAGTTGCCTGAAAATATAAATGCAAAATGGAAAAATATTGATAACTTTCTATTTAGTTTTAAAGGCATTCACTAACCGTTCGTTATCACTCCATTTATTCATTATAGTTTTTGATGGTAGAACATTATATACCCAAAATCTTCCAGATTTTTTTCTTTTAAACAAATTCAACTTCACCAAACCATTTAATACATTTGATGCCGTACCATAAGAACAATCTACACCAGCCATAACTTCAGATGAGGTAATATTTTTACTAACACCTGTTCTAGCCACCTGAAAAACAATCCTTTGCTTCTCATTTAATTTTCCATACAAACCAGACTCATAAAGCCAATTATTAAACTCTTCATTTTCTTTAACAGTTTGTTCATACTTATCATTGAATTCAGTTATGGCCCTATCTATAATTTCACATTGAAAATCGATGAAATAAGTTAAATCCATTTTATCTTTTTCAGTATAAATATAGCTTTTCCCATACTTTACAGCACATGATTTCAATAATTTACTGATTGCAATATATCTAAATGCAGCGTAACCAGATTTAAACATGAACCAATAGAATAAAGATCTAGCTACACGGCCATTACCATCACAGAATGGATGTTCATAACCGATTGCGAAGTGAAGAATTATGGCCTTAATCATCGGATGAATGTAAGAACGAGATTCTGTGTTAGCATGGTTTTTATTTGCCCACTGAACAATTTTCTCAATCCTTTTCTCAATATTTTCAGCAGAAGGTGGCATGTGCACAACATCCCCATCTGAATTGGCAACATAAACATCATTATTTTTCCTGAACGCACCAGGATAATATTTAACATCCTCAATCCCTTCAACACCAATTCTATGCATCTCTAACAATAAATCAGAACTTAGCTCCTCGTTACGATTATTCCAAGCAAAATTCATCATTTTGAAATTACCAATAATCATTCGGTCGTCAACAGAACGAGGCTTATAGTGTCTTTTAAGTAAAGATTTAGCAGCTTTAGTTGTTGTTGCTGCACCTTCTAATTGGCTACTACTTATAGCTTCATCTTCCACTAAATCATTAAATAAATATTCGAAGTGTTTTTCCTCACCTATCTGATTTAATTTCCATTTTAAAGCAGCATCTGTTGCCGTCCTGTCACATAAGGACATTACAGCGTACATTTTTGGCGTGAGATACACAGTACACCTAGCGCTGTCACCTATAGTTATTGCATAGTTTGACTGGCGAGTTCTTGCTTGTCTCTTTATCTCCCAACACACATCAGGATCCAAGCCTTTTTCAACTCGATAAAAAAAATCATGATAAAAATCATACCGCCCCTTCTCGTCTAAAGGTGTTGAATATTTCATATACCTTTGTAAGAGGGCATTAACTTCATCGTGCGGCACATCCTTGATTACACTTTGAAGGCCTTTACTTTTTTTAGGAGGTGTTTTGAGCATAAAAAAATCCTTAAGTTTCTGACTTAAGATTACTCTATTGAATCATTTTTGTCTCAAAAATAAAGAATTTTGTGATAAAAGCTAGAAAAAAACGCATAACATTTTGAGTTTAAAGTATTTAATATATGTTTTCATGTTTTTACAACAAAGATAGTGCATCCAATCAATTAGGACTCATTTGACCCACTGAATTATCAGGCAACGCCCTTTCCCCTTGGCGCAGCGCAGGTGCGTTGGGCAGCCATTGAGCAATCGAGATATGGATATCGAGAAGCGATGGTGAGCGAGGGACCGCGAATCAGAGCGATTTGCGAAAATGACAAACCAGAAGCGCCGTAGCGTTTTGCGCCGTGGGGCGTCGTCGGGTTTCCAAAGGGCGAGGGACGAGCATCGCCCTTTGGCTCTGGTGTGGAACGAGTAGTTCCACGACTTTCGCAACCGCAGGTTGCAATGGCTGCAAGCCATATACGCCAAGTGCAGCTTGGTATGGCGCAGCCCTATCGCCCTCGTAGAGTGAGCACGAAAGCTCACAAAACTAGCCATTGCATAGCGGCCGATGCTATAACCGTTAAGTCTCATGGAGGAGTGATATGAAAACTTTGTACTCAGTAATCTTGTTGTGCGCTGTCAGTAACTACTCATTCGCCAACGATGAATATTCCAGTCTGCGGCAAGAACTGAAGCAGATGATGGAGCTAGATCAGAACACGCTACGCGGTAAAACCGGACAGGATTTTGAAACTCTTCGCACTAAGCAAGCTAACAGAGTAAAAGAGATTGTTGCCGAATTTGGCTGGCCGACTGTCGATATGGTCGGCGAAGAGGCTTCGCAAGCGGCTTGGATTATTGTGCAACATGCTGACGACGATAAAACATTCCAACAAAGTATGCTGCAAGTTATGCAACCGCTAGCATTGGCAGGCAAGATTAATCCTGCCAACTACGCCTATCTCTATGACCGGACTCACAGTCCACAACTGTATGGCACACAGGGCAAATGTGAAGGAACTAACTTTATCCCCTTTCCTGTTCAGGACATAAAAGATATCGACAGCAGAAGACATGAGATGAACATGACCACCGCCCAAGAATACTGGGATATGGCATCAGAAAGAATGTGTCGTCGCTAAAGCAAATAGAAAGAACAAAGCTGCCGCCAACAATTTAATGTCCACTGTAAAAATTGGGACAACCACCGATTTCAAGCAAAATTGGGACAACCACCGATTTCAATCCAGCTAACCCACTGAATTATCAGGCAACGCCAATTCCCCTTGGCGCAGCGCAGGTGCGTTAGGCAGCCATTGAGCAATCGAGATATTCGCCGCTCCCGCACATCCATGTGCTCCACGGCATTAGTACATCCTGTACGTCGATGCTTCAAAGCAGCGCCGAGGAATGGATTCCGAGTTGGTGGCGATTTGCGAAAATGGCAAACCAGAAGCGCCGCAGCGTTTTGCGCCGTGGGGCGTCGTCGGGGTTGGTAAGGGCGAATACTCATCTACGATGAGTGTGCTTATGAGCGCGAGCCATGGATGGCGAGCTGGCAGTTAAACATGGATGTTGTTGAGGGACGAGCATCGCCCTTTGGCTCTGGTGTGGAACGAGCATCACCGCTCTCGCACATCCATGTGCTTCGCGGTATTAATACTTCCTGTATGTCTTCCACGACTTTCGCAACCGCAGGTTGCAATGGCTTAAAGCGATATACGCCTAGCGCAGCTTGGTATGGCGAAGCCATCGATCTCAACCACGATGTGAGCGCAACCGCTCACACTATTCATCAAGCACAGTGCTAACGAAATAACACTGCGCCACGCATTGCTTACCCTTTATATTCGGTTTTGATTAATTTGCCGTGTTGATCAAAATACTGCCAGTCACCGGACGGGCGTCCACTGATATAGCTGCCCTGAGTTCTCACCTGTCCATTGGTCCAGAACTCCTGCCACTCGCCTTCTTTGCGGTCATGTAAGTAAGTGCCCTGCTCCAACATTTTGCCGTTGCTATGAAAGTATTCTGCGGGACCTTCTTTTAAGCCTTTCACGTACTTTTCTTTTTGTTGTGGCCGACCGTTTGAGTGGAACGACTTGTAGCTGCCGTGTGGCTTGTCATATTCGTACTCAATTTCACTCTTCATTTGGCCATTTTCGTAATATTCCTGCGCGAGGCCATGTTTGCGACTGTCGTCGTAATGAACCGCCTGAGCGAGCGTGCCGTCTTCATACCATGACTGCCACAAACCAAACCATTGCCCTTTCTGCAATTGGCCCGCGATTTTGGTTTCACCGTTGCTCACATAAAACTCTTTGTAGTCACCGGTCTTTTGGCCTTTTTGCCAGTTTTCAACTTTATAGAGGATGTTTTTGGCAGTGTAAAATTCGGCGGTGCCGTGCTGCTTATTTTCGAGCCAATGAGTCTTATATCTCACGGTGCCTTCGGGAATAAAGCCATAGGTTGGGTCATCCGCCTGATAATAGTATTCCACCCATTCGCCCGTTTTTTGATTATCTAAGTAGTAGCCACTGCTACGGCGTCGCCCTTGATAATATTCAACAAATCGGCCTTCGGACTTACCCGCCACAAACTCTTGCTCGCGGCTTTTTTCGCCTTGATAGTAAGTGATCCAGTTGCCATGGCGTTTGTTATCAACATAGTTGCCCTCTTGTGTGAGATCACCATTAGCGGCCCACTGTTGATATTTACCGTTCAGATCGAATTTGTAGGCGTTGGCTTCTTTCTCGCTAGCATAATTTTCCAGCTTTTGCGGTTTGCCCGTGTCGTAAAATAATTCGTAACGGCCGACCAGTTGGCCATCTTTACGCTGCCCTTGCTCGCGCAAGGTGCCATTCATATGCCAGCTTTTGAATGGGCCATTTAGTTGACCATCAACATAAGTATTTTGCTCGCGTGGTTCACCTGAGCTGTAAAACGTTTTTGATAGACCATGGCGTTTACCCTGCTTATATTCAGTCTCTTCCAGTAAGATTTCACCAGAGTATCGCTTGTGCGTGCCATCACGTTCACCCATGACAAAATTGGCGGTTTCAATCGGTAAGCCATTTTCATCGTAATAACCAAAAGCGCCATGCAATGGGTATTGACCGTTAGCACCCACTTCGCTGGTATGGTAATTAGCACGCTTTGATAATTTGCCGTTAGGGTGGTATTGCAGTTGCTCACCAGACAGCATGTCGTTGTAGTAATTTTGCTGTTGCAGTAACTGGCCTTCGACACTGTAGCGCAGCAACTCACCTTCTAATTTGCCTTGCAGGTAGTGTGTAACGCTCACCAGTTGATTGTTGTTAAATTCCTTGCATGCGCCATGCTTAACACCCTGCTGATAATTACAACTCACCGTCAACGAGCCATCGGGGCTGAATTGCTCACTTAGACCATGCCGCTTGCCATCGTTGTATAACACCGTCGCCGCGCGGCTGTCGGCGCCGTAATACTGTACCCATTCGCCTTGCTGCTGGCCGTTGGCGTTGTATTGGCCCTCAAGGATGACCTCACCTTGTTCATTCTTGCTTTGGTATAAGCCATTGAGTTGGTTGTTGGCATAGTTCCACAGTTCAGCCACTTCGCCGTTGGGGTGAAATGTTTTCCAAACACCGTGGCGCAAGTTAGCCTGATAGGTTTCTACACTCTGCGGTTTGCCATTATTGTAAAAACGATTGACCTGAGTTTTCTCTCCATTGTCATAGCGCGTTGTTTCAACCACCTGCTGGCTAGTATTAAAACGTTGCCATTCACCAGTCGCCACGCCAGCGTTATAAAACTCGGTCTGTTCTACTGCACCGTCAACCGCAAAATACTGCCATTCACCGTGCCGCTTACCTGCTTGATATTGTCCGTTCAACACCCGTTGATTGCGCTGGTCAAACACTTGCCAGCTGCCGTTTACCAGCCCTTGATCAAACGCAGCCAATGTGTAGCCTTGGCTGTCGCGTACCAGTCGGTATTCGCCCTGCAATGGCATGCCATTACTCAGGTTATAGTAAACATCAAGCCCTTCGACTTTACGTACGTCCAACATACGATCGGCCAAGGTTTGGTTAGCCAATACTGGCCACGCTAATTGCAAACCGGAACATAGTAAAACCACACGCAAAAAACTATTCACAGGCATCTATCCCTATGTAAGCCAATATGAAAGTGGCGAATATTAGCACAAAGTGACAGCGGTGTAATTGCGGTTAACCATTTGAAAAATCTGGATAGACCAGCGATAACCACACTGAATTATCTGTCGCATTTATGATAAAAATGGTGATAAAAATTGGAACAACGACCAATTCAAACTCAGTAGAAATTTGGGGACAGCCACCAATTAAAGCTCAGCTAACCCACAGAATTATCAGGCAACGCCCTTTCCCCTTGGCGCAGCTCAGGTGCGTTGAGCAGACATCAAGCAATCGTTCGCCTTTCAACAAAGCCTGAAAACACATCGTGATTCACAGGATAACTCCGTGAATTCCCAGCACATGCGGACTTGTGGCCGTCGCCAGCATGGATGCTGGCGTCGAGCTTCCATGGATGGATTCACAGCGTGCCACAAGGATGCGTGTGCATAAGCCCGCTGCAGGCGATTTAGCACATCAATGCAGGCAAGCATCACCTTATCCTCTGGTGTGACCGCTCCCGCACATATATGTGCTCCGCGGTATTAATACTTCCTGTATGTCTTCCACGACTTTCGCAAACGAAGTTTGCAATCACTCAGTGATAAACTTAATCGTAGTGTGAGCACGAAAGCTCACGACGTTCGCAACCACAGGTTGCAATGGCTGAAAGCCATATACGCCAAGCGCAGCTTGGTATGGCGAAGCCATCAACCTAACTCGTCCAGTGAGCGCGAAAGCTCACCGACTCACCAAACATGGCGAAGCCAACCAGTTTTGCTACAATGCCGCCAAATTCACATGGGGAACAACACATGACACAGGTTGATGTCATCGTCATTGGTGCCGGTGCGGCAGGATTAATGTGTGCCGCACAAGCGGGCTATCGTGGCCGCCAAGTCACCGTATTAGATATGGGCAAAAAACCGGGACGTAAAATTTTGATCAGTGGCGGTGGCCGCTGCAATTTTACCAATGTGAATGCCAGCCCAGAAAACTACCTGTGTAATAACCCTCACTTTGTAAAATCGTGCCTAAGCCGCTATAGCCAACAGGACTTTATTGAGCTGGTAGAGCGCCACGGGCTGCAATATCACCATAAAACTCTAGGCCAGCTGTTTTGTGATAACTCCGCGCAAGACGTTGTGGATATTCTGCTGACCGAATGCGACTGGGCCGGAGTGAATATTGAGCTGCGCAGTGAAGTGCTATCGGTCAACGCCATTGACGGCGGTTACCAAGTGGATACGGCGCAAGGCAGTTACCAATGTGCGTCACTCGTCGTTGCCTCTGGTGGGCTGACCATGCCCAAATTAGGTGCCACGCCGATAGGCTACAAAATTGCGGCACAGTTTGGTTTAAAGGTGTTCCCTACCACGGCGGCGCTCGTGCCGTTTACCTTACATCAGCATGATAAAACCCGCTTTGAGTCGTTGGCGGGCATCAGCATTCCCTGCATTGTCACCAGTGAGAATGGCACTAGCTTTAAAGAAAACTTGCTGTTTACCCATCGCGGTTTGTCTGGCCCGGCGGTGTTACAGATCAGTTCATTTTGGCGCGCTGGTCAGGCGGTGAGCATCAACTTGCTGCCGGAGATTGAGTTAAAAGCCCAACTGCTGCAATGGCGTGAAACTCAAGGGCAAAAATCGGTGAAAAACTGCCTTGCGAGCTTATTACCTAAGCGTTTCATCGAAATACTCTATGACAGCCATGAACTGCCCGATACCAATGTGAACCAACTCACCCATAGCCAAATAGATGAGCTACATGCACATCTGCATGCTTGGTCAATCAAACCGAACGGTACTGAGGGCTACCGCACCGCCGAGGTGACGTTGGGCGGCGTAGATACTGACGAATTAAGCTCAAAAACCTTTGAAGCGAAGAAAGCGCCGGGGCTATATTTCATCGGTGAGGTGACCGATGTGACCGGCTGGCTCGGTGGCTATAACTTCCAATTTTGCTGGAGTAGTGGCTTTGCCGCTGGCCAATTTGTGTAACTATGTGTAGAGACAATAAAGTTTGCCCGTAAGCAATAAAGTTTGCCCGTAAGAAGATTTTTTTGACAATAAAGTTTGCCCGTAGTGATTTAGCTTACTATGATAAATCTAGATAGATATTATTGGATTGAGTATGGGACGTGGGCGTAAACTGGATTCATTTCAAGACTTTGAGCGAGCTTTAAAAAATAAATATGGGATCGGTCAAGGTTCTGAGTACAAACCTTGGCTCAGAATTCAGGATGTAAAATCTGAGGGAAAACGTTCGCTAATTTATGGTAGGAAGTCTCAAAGAGATCACCATATGATGTCTTCGATAGAGAGTGAGCACTTTCATCTCGCTGAATTTTCGCGCAGTGTGGTTGATATCAGAGAGCAGTTTCCTATTTTTCCTCTAAATTTTACACAGAAAGTAGCTAAAATCCTCGGTGTTGAGCACCCAATCCATCCTCATACGAAAGAGCCTATCATCATGACAACTGATCAGTTGCTCACGATAGACACCCCCCAAGGTGTTATATACCATGCGATTTCAGTCAAACCTGAAGGTAAATCTAGCGATCTACGAGTGGCCGAGAAAATCGATATTGAACGAGTATGTTGGGAGTTGCTTGGGATTAAGTTTAGATACTTTACCGGCAATGAATTAACTAGGGTCCAAAGTAGCAACCTTGCGTGGGCTTCATCCCCTTTTCGTGAGAATCCGATTAGCTTTTCTTTTGAGCAATTAGATTGCGCCCTCTCGCTAATAAACGTTGGACAATTCTTCGTTGAAGACCTTTGTAATCAGTTAATCTCAATGAACATCACTTCCCATAATGATGCTTTATTGCTAATTCGTTTCCTCATCGCCGACCACTTGATTGAGGTGGATCTATCAACAAATATTTCTGAATCAGGGCTTATTGATGTGATGTATGTTTCTGAACATCAAGGGGGGACGCTATATGGAGCTTGCTAGAAATAGTGTTTGGAGCGTAAATGATTCGGAGTTGCTAAAAGACGGTCTATATCGTTTGTTAGATATATTTCAGGATGTTGAATCTGTTATTTTATTTTCGTTAGACGATTCTTCCGCAACGGTAAGACCCATAGCTGTTTCACTAGAAAGTTTTATCGAGCTTATTTCTGGCCGTAACGCTAAACAGGCATTTTATGAATTGCCAAGTTATCTTCTTGTTGATGAAGAAAATATTTCAGATGATCACGTTGGTCGTCGAGATAAAAACTATGACTTCATCAAAGGTATTGTATTCGACAGAACCTTTATCTTTGATTATTCAACAAAAAAACGCTCACCTAAGCTTGCTAGATACTCAGAAGAAATTGGCGTAGACCGTAAATCTTTAGCTAGATTGCTTACCCTATATTGGCGAAATGGTCAGGACAAAATGGCTTTGTTACCAGCTTTCTCCAACAGTGGAGGCTTGGGGGCTGAACGGACCCCAACTACAAAGCCATTGGGGGCCCCAAAACAACCAAGGACCACAGCTGTTGATAGAGCGGCTAAGTTTATTGTTAGTGCTGATGATAAGAAAAATTTTAAAAAAGCATTAAAGAAGTACTACCTTAAAGAGTCGGGGTTAACGCTAGTAAAAACTTATAAAAATTTGCTCAAAGATAGTTATTCAAAAGAAATTAAACTAGCAGAAGCCATTGGTATTCCCCCTCAAGTACCAACAGAGAAACAGTTCAGATACTGGCATAAAAAGCTATTTAGTAAAGAGTTGACAATCAAAAAAAGAACGTCAGAAAATGATTACCTCAGAAATAAAAGAAGCGTACTTGGCAGCATCACTGATATCAGCTACCTAATAGGAGCTCATTTTGAAATTGATGCAACGGTTGCAGATGTCCATATCGTATCTGAACTTGGCTCTCAGTATATTTTAGGGCGGCCGACAATTTACATAGTGGTTGATAGAGCGAGTAGAATGATAGTCGGTATGCACGTATCGCTATACCATGCATCATGGCGTGCAGCTCGACAGGCATTAACAAATTGTTTTCTGCCAAAATCTGATTACTGTAAGAGTTTTGGGATAGAGATAGGTGATTCACAGTGGCCGTGTGCTCATATTCCTAAAGAGTTGGTTTGCGACAATGGAGAAATGATTGGCATACAACCAAAGAAAGCTCTGACGCCTATGACACAACTATCTTTTACGCCACCGTATCGACCTGATTGTAAGGGAGTTGTGGAAAAAAGATTTGATATACTTAACGATGAAGTAGTTCACGAATTACTAGGGACAACGAGAGGTGGGCTGGTTGTTCGGGGTAGCCGTGATCCAAGAAAAGATGCAATCTATACGTTAAGAGAGGTTACAGCTGAAATTATAAAAGCTGTTCTAGAACATAATCGGTCAATTTTTGATGACTTAGCCTTTTCTAGCCCTCTACTTGTTGAGCATGACCTTTCTCCAACCCCTATTAACTACTGGAAAATACATCTTGCTAAGCATAAACATGAACTTCAATTAGCTAATAGTGATGAAGTTATTGCTAGATTACTGCCTTCAGCTGAAGTCAGTATGACTCGAAGCGGAATATATTTTAATGGTATGTACTATTCTTGTGCAGATGTTGAAGAGCGTAATCTAGCCTCTGTCGCTAGGTCATCAGGACGTTGGAAACTTGAAGCACGAATTGATGAAAATACAACTAATTATATTTATGTTCGCTTAGACAAAAATAGAAAATTCATTAAGTGTTACTTGTTACCTCGAAGTCGAATTTTGGGTGATAAGTCTATGTTTGACGCTGCATTTATTCAGGATTGGCTCGATACTAAGAAAGAACTAACCCCTATATCAACGACATCAATTGATGATCATAGACATCGTCAGGAAGTCACTCGGCAAGCTAAGCGTAGAAGTAAAATTGCTGAAAATGTCTCTTTTAAAGACAAAACGAGCAACACCCGTCAGCGCCGAAAGGAAGAATTAGAAGCTACAACAAATATAATTTCATCAGACTCTGAGACTTCAGATACTAATGTTTCCCCTTATTCTTCCCCTTTAGGTAATAAAATTATCCCGTTACCAAAAGGTAGAAAAAGAAGAACCAATGGAGGTGGGTCATGAGAGTGGAATCTGCTGTATATAAAAAGGCAATTTTACCTGAGCATCAGGGCAATCCGCTTATAGAGGCACTCCCAACCAAGAAATCATGGGAGAGTGTCATGGAGGATTTTAGCAATTATCCTGATTACTCGGAAGAAATCGCTGATCACCCAGATCCATTGGTTCGCGATGAGTATCTAAATCGTATTGAAGAAATTAGGCAACCACTAACTGATTATGAAGCATGTTTTAGAGCAGTGGAGCGATCTATTAAAAAGGGGTATTCGGCGAAAAATCCACTTAGCCCTACCACTGCACAGTACCTACATTATCTAGTTGATGAAAGACCAGACATCGAACCTCGAACAGGCTTTTTTCAGCCTAAAGGAGATGGGCTGACTCTCATTGGTGAAAGCGGTGTCGGCAAAACTTCGATGATTGAACAAGTTCTGGGTTACTTCCCAAATGTTATTGTTCATGAGTCCTATCAAGATCAGCAATTAGAATTAAGTAAACAAGTGGTTTGGATAAAAGTCGACTGTCCTAGTAATTCTAGCGTTAGGGATTTGTGTGAAGAAATATTATCAACATTAGTTAGCACTTGATAGAGAAAAAACTAAACCAGCAGGAACCATAGGTGCTTTAATTCGACAGCTAGAGCAGTGTATCAAGTCTAGTTTTCTAGGTATGTTAGTTATTGATGAAATGCAGAACCTTCAGTTCAAAAGAACAGGTGGTGAAAACAACTTGTTAAGATTTTTGCATAGGCTTGTGAACAAACTAGGTGTGCCACTCTTCTTCGTGGCAAATCCTCCATTTGATCAGTCTCTTATTAAGGAGCTCAAGGCTGCCCGTCGAGCAGAAAGTGGTTACCATCATACTATGTCAGTCTTGGCAAGGGACAGTGTTTCATGGAATGCATTTATAGAGCAACTTTGGCAATATCAATGGACGAATGTTTATACAGAGCTTACGGAAGAACTTAATGATGCTATACACCAGCTTTCTGTTGGCAATATTGATATGGCAAGTCGCACTTATAGGGAAGCACAGCGCTTAGCTATTGGCTCAATGGATGAGCGAATCACCGTCGCCACGTTAAGTGCTGGTAATGCTGTTGCTTGTGGATTATCTAAACAAACAGAGGAAATTAACCAAGTAAGAGTATCAATTGCTTTACCGAAAGGTAAACAACGTAGATCCGAAACGGCTACCGTATCTGTTGATAAAACTGGTGATATAACTAAACCTCAGCATCCAGAGTTTTCTTCTCAGATTATAGAGCTGTTAGGTGCAGTAGATTTATCCACCAGGATCAGGGAACCAGACCTATTTCAACAAGCTTCGGAAGCCGATGACCCGATTCAATACCTGCGAAGGAGAAGGGTTTTGTTGGACGATCCTTTATCAGAACTGTCCTATAGTTAAATAAACTTAGTAACAAAAGGGTTTATTATGCAGTTGCCAAGGGCTTTGCCTGATGAAACCCTTTTTAGCCGCATTGTTCGTTCTTTATCCTCGTCGGGCATTATAAAAGAACAATTTTTATCTGCCTTAGTTGGTAACCGACGAGCAGTCATTCATCCTTATCTTTCGGCTAATTTAACAGCGATTAGTCGCTCTACTAGTGAGTCGGCACCAGAGTTACTTTGCAACCAAACATTAAGGCCTCTGTTTTCTCATTACCTGCCTCGATATCAACATCTAATCTGTGATTGCTCAATATCATTGAATGAATTAATCAGAGCTTGTCAGCTATCTAAATTCAGGGAATGCGAACCACTAACTGTAAAGTATTGCCCACTGTGTGCTAATGACGATTTACATAACACCGGCGTTGCTTATTGGCACTGCATACATCAAATTCCTGGTGTGGATGTTTGTGCTGTCCATGGTGTTTGGCTTTCACATAATGGGTTTAAAGGACGAGAGCATATTAACTCGAATTTTTTACCAACTCCGGGTCGCCATCAGGAAAAGTGTGAACCACTGGCTATAAAGTTTGCCGAATTTGCAGAAAGAAAACTCCGCTCTATTCAAACTCACTCGTTACATAATCGCGATTCAATGCAATATAAACCTCTGTTGGCTCAAAAAGGATTTGTAACAACAACTAGCCGAGTAAAGCGCATTCAGTTAATGAATGCGCTATATGACTTGTCAGAAAAAATCTTGCTCTCCAATAATCCACTTCGCATAACGTCAAATAAGGATTTCAGGTATATCGAATCATTGCTTAATGGTTCATTTCACGTTCATCCATTTAAACACCTGCTGATCGAGTTTTTTCTTACCCACGAGCACTCTTTTGAATACCTACAGACAAAAGATTCTCCATCAGAGCTAAAATCCCGCGATGCTTGTGAAGCTGAAGCTCGCTGTTGTGCTCTATTGCAATATGGAGTTTCGATGATACAAGTCAGCAGAGAGATTGGTAAAAGTAGATGTTATGTCAAGGCGGTAGCTCTAAAGCATGGAGTCCCTGTAAATCTAAAGCCAAAGAAAATAACAGATATAGTCAAAGAACGTATTATTGATATGGCATACAAAGGCTTTCACCGCTCAGAAATTGCCCGTAAACTCGGTATTTCATCAGGTAGTGTTGAACTAATTATTTCGATAACAACCGGGCTAGTTGAGTGGAGAAAGAAGTGTAAATCTGATTCACTGAAACGACGGTATCAATGCCAAATATTAAGATATTGCCAACATCATTTTAATTCTAGTCGGCAGGATGTTAGACAATCTTGTGAAGCTGCATTTTTTTGGTTGTACTTCCATCATCCTAGCTGGTTAGATCAACATCTTCCTGAGCCGAAAAAAACTCAACATGTAGATCGAGTAAATTGGGATGAAAGAGATTCCGAACTATCCAAGTTAGTTACTTCAATATTATCTAAGATTGATCACAAAGTATCGAGAACAGAATTAGATCGCATGTTGGGTTCTCATGGCTGGCTCACTTCGAGAAAGGACAAGCTGCCTCTAACAGTTGAAGCGTATTATAAATATTACGAGTCAAAAAAGACATCAAGACCTTGAATATAAATGAGAAATTTTTTCACGTTAGCTGAGCTACCCACGAGGTTTTGTGCACACAATCGGTTTAGGAAATAAAGTTGGCTAACGGTTTAAGATTTGAACTTTGGGTAAATAGAAAACAGTCGTTATTCATAGACATCTCTGTTAAACTTCCTACCATAGTCAGTTCAGTTTTATTAGCCCCCTACATCAGATTAAGACAAGGGCAACCGCATGAATGCTTATTAATTGAACACACTGCTAAATCCCGCTGTTAATACGTCCTCCAGATAATCGGT
>NZ_JBLXAT010000034.1:0-34595 GCF_048265805.1 Shewanella sp.
CATAGTGCCTCCGTTGAAAAAGGCACTATGTCAAAGTGTGGGTACTATTGGTATGTGGGGTTTATTAACCGCTTACATTTGATCGACGGACTCTCATTTTCCGATAGTGTCTCACTGCTATTGGTCCAACGCTCGTTGACGTCCTTATTACCCAAGTCGTTATTCAAAGGGCTAGCATCGCAATTTGCTCTTGCTGCGAGCACCTTATCTAATTCAAAGGAGTTGGGTAATTGGTCGCAAAAATTCGCAAGTGTAGGGCCTGAACTATCGAGCAAGCCGCCAGCCATCAATGAAAACGTGCTGGAACGAGTACAAAATGCGGTGCTACGCGAACAACAACTCGATGTACAGTATCAAGCGATTCATCAGTCTGAGCCCAAAGCTTATCGATTGGCACCGTTAGCTTTGGTGTTGCGTGGTCAGGTACTGTATCTGCTAGCGACTGTTGGCGAGCATACTGATGTTCGACGGTTCGCTATGCACCGTATGCATGATGCGAAGCTTTATGGGGCTAAAAACCCTGAACGAGAGTTTGATCTGCAGGCGTATCTCAATGCTGGTGGAATGGAGTTCAAAAGTGACGATGCTTCTGAACCAATCTTATTCAAAGCACGGGTTAGGGCACAACAAGCTAATCACCTTGCTGAGCAACCGCTGTCAACGGATATGCAACTTAGCAAAGTCGACGACGAATGGTCATTGGTCACCGCTACGGTAAGCGATAGCTGGCAATTGCGCTGGTGGATAATGTCTCACGCCGTCAATATTGAGGTGCTTGAGCCTAAGTCGTTAAGAGACGGAATTAAGCGTCAGCTGTCAGAGGCCTTGGCTCACTATTCAAGTTAGCTGATGAGTCGGTGTTAAAGGAAGTTGTTATGAAACAAATAAGGATTCTTGAACGTCTAGAGCTTAGTTTTAAAGGTGTGAAAACATCCGATGATGAGAAAGTCGCACTAAGACAAGGGGATATGGACGGGGCTTGCGGGCCATACAGCGTATTGATGGGGTTGATTTATCAAGGTGCTGTAACTCGCGACGAAGTGACTAGTTTAGCTCGATTAGATGGGCGAACTCGAATTGGTAAGTTCATGAACAGTTTATATGAATTTAACGCGATGGTTCGAGATGGTACTGATGAGGATGATTTGGTTCGTTTAGGCAACTATTTCAAGAACTCTCCCTATTCACAGATTAACATTGAGCCAATTAAAGCAAAAAGTACCAAGGAACTAGCGCATAAAACTGCCGATGCTATTGATGATGATAAACCTGTACTTATTTGGATCGACTGGCAGGGAGGTGGTGCACATTGGGCTCTTGTCGTTGGTTACGAGTTCGTTGACAGTGATAACTCGGGGTCAATTATCACAAAGCTGTTGTTATTAGACCCAAGTGAGGAGACTCCCAGATTGTCACATTGGAATGGTGTGATCCATGTGACTAAAGAATCAGGCAATGTTATCAATTCCGGACAATTCCCCAGTAACCATTGGACAGCAAAGAGCAAAGTCACATCTTGCAAAATACGTTTGGGATTAGAAATGACTAAAGAGTCGTTTTAGTAAGCTGAAAATGAAGTCCTCCAGTTTATTTCAAGGAAAGGAAATTAAGTTACATGAGTATTAGTAATCAAGAACGCCAACAATTTTTAGAGCAATTTCTTCATGAATGGCCTGTTGAGCGTATAGAGTCATTGAGTCTTGAAGAGTACACATCCGTAGATGATCAAAATACATTTGCGTATTGGATTGAATTTGGTGCTGGTCGCTATTTAGGCTCCATTAAAGGTGGTGATGCTTCTAAATTCGGCATTTATAAACGTAAATCTGAGCCTAAAGGGATTCGAGAATTTATTGATTCTGACAATGTATATTCATGGAAACGAAAGTATGGTTCATCGGCAGAACAGGCATTTTCTAACATCAAATCGAAAATACTGTTGGTTATTCAAGCGGCTAAGCACGCAGAACTCGAAAAAATTGAGTCACTGGATTTTGAGCAAGTTCTAAAATGGAAACTGGCGTTTATTTATCAAGATCATAATGCTCCTTTAGTTCTGCCTATTTACAAGCTTAAAAAATTTAATGTGTTACTTGATGAAAGACCGTTAACTCACTCAATTGCTTACACTAAGTTGTTACAGTATCGAGGGACCAAAACAACGTTGGAATACGGTATGGAGCTATGGCGAAAGGCTGATGAGCTTGAAGGTAAAGTAAGTGGTGAGCAATTTGATAGTGATGACTCGGATAATCCCGATAATGATGATTCCTATAGTGATCTCATCGCGCCGTTGAACCAAATCCTCTTTGGCCCTCCAGGAACGGGCAAAACCTATTCAACAATAGAATCCGCTGTTGCTGTTGCCGAACCTGAATTTAGTTGGAGTTCTAGGAAACAGTTGAAGGATAAATACAATCAACTAGTTAAAGATAAGCGTATTCGTTTTGTCACATTTCACCAGAGCTATGGCTATGAGGACTTTGTTGAAGGCTTAAGTGCGCTCAGTGGCGAAGAGAATCCTGATGTAATCCGTTATTTCGTGAAGAAAGGCATCTTTAGAGAAATCTGTGAAGATGCTCAAGCAAGCCGTTATACCGTCAATAATGAAATTAACAAATCTGGCCAGGTTTGGAAGCTTTCAATTGAAAGCGCGCAAAAAAATAGTGCCAAAGATTACTGCTTAGCCAACGGAATCGGGGCCATTGGCTGGGGAAATACGGGCGATCTTACTGGTGATGAGGAGAATTCTTACCATCAATCATTAGGGAAAAATGCGAAAAACTCCCTCTACTATTTCAGCCAACAGATGCAGGTTGGTGACCTAGTACTGTGTATTGATAGCAAAACTTCGGTTGGCGCTGTTGGTGTCGTGACGGGGGACTATCAATATGTTGAATCGGCTGTACCTAGTCGTTCAGATTTTAGACATCAGAGACATATAACTTGGTTAGCAACAGATAAATCTGTCGAGTTTAAGGCGCTAAATGGCAATACCAGTTTTAACCTTTCCACTTGTTATCCACTATCACGGCTCACTGTTGCTGATGTTTTGGATCACCTGAACTCAAACGGTGTTGTGCTAAAACAAACGCAAGTACAGCAACAAGCCCAAAATTACGTGCTGATTATCGACGAAATTAACCGTGGCAATATTTCTAAGATTTTTGGTGAATTGATAACCTTGATCGAACCTTCTAAGCGTAGCGGTCAGAATCAAACTGAAGCACTACAAGTAACCTTACCATGCTCGCAAATGCCATTTTCAGTTCCTAATAACCTCTACCTTATTGGTACAATGAATACTGCTGATCGCTCGTTAGCATTGATGGATACTGCATTACGGCGTCGCTTTGATTTTAAAGAGTTGATGCCTGACCCATCTAAAATAGCCGAGCACCCCTTAATCAAAGGTATTGATCTATCGCGTCTTCTCACAGCGATGAATGAACGTATCAGTGTCCTATACGATCGTGAGCACACGCTGGGTCATGCATTTTTCTTTCCCGCTTTTGAAGCCGCGAAAGATGAAGATCCAGACAGAGCTTTCGAACTACTTATTTCTGCATTCAAAAATAAAATTATTCCGTTACTGCAAGAGTACTTTTTTGACGACTGGCAAAAGATTCGTTTAGTTCTTGGTGATAATCAAAAGGCTAATCAAGAGGTAGCGTTCGTTCTCAGTAATGAGGTTGATTTAGGTGCGTTGTTTGGCAGTAACGCCGATTTCGATATAGACACGTGTACAAGTTATCAGCTTCAATCTGATAACAAATTTTGGGAACAACCTGCTGCCTACATTGCTATTTACGACCCACAAACCGCAGGGACTCTTTGATGGTTAGTGATGGCAAACTCATTAGTGTCTTTGAGTACGACTTTTTGTGTTTTGAGTTACCCTGCAATGGACAAGAACGTTTTCGCCAAATTTCGCGTCCAGCATTTGAGTACATAAAACAATTATGTTTATCAAAAGAGGCTGCTCAAGCAGCCTTTAAGCTGCGAATCCAACATCAGCGAGAAGTTCTCCAAGCACAAAATTTCGCGGGAGTTGTCATTACTCCTGATGGTACTCAAATCGAAATTTTACCCAAAATTGGTAGGAAAACAGAGTGTTATACGTCAGAACAGGGGCGTATGACCTTACTCTGGATGTTAAAGCGTCTTAAAGAATTTCGACACTTACAAACTAACCAAGCCAATATCAAAACACAGAAAATGCCCCTTATGGAGCTTTTTATAAGCCAATTTTTGACAGCAGTTAGCGTTTTGGTAAAACGTGGTTTACGAAGTGATTATCGAGGAGAACAGGACAACTTGTTATTTCTAAAAGGAAAACTAAGTGTCTCTCGTCAACTTCGCTATAACCTAGTTAACCGCCAACGTTTTGCGGTAAATTTTGATGAGTTTTCTGTCGATAGGGCTGAAAACCGATTAATTCACAGTGCGCTAACGATAGTCGCTAAGTATTCTCGGCTAGCCAGTAATCAGCGGTTAATTAAGGAACTTCGTTTTTCTTTTGATGCTGTTCCACCTAGCTGTGACTATGTTAAAGATTTTGAAAATGTTCGCTCAGATCGCAGTATGCACACTTATGAGATGCCATTAGCCTGGGCGAAAATCATTCTCGAAGGACTATCGCCGCAGTCAATGCTGGGAACACAGCAAGCCTTTTCGTTACTCTTTCCCATGGAAGCAGTGTTTGAAGCATATGTAGCTGCAGAGCTTAAACGCCAACTGCTGCCCACCAGCAAAATGACTGCCCAAGCGCGTTCTCATTGGTTGGTTACTCATGATTCCGCTAATTGGTTTCGACTAAAACCGGATATTGTCATTGATGCTACCCAAGCTTGTTTTGTTCTTGATACCAAGTGGAAAGTTCTCGATCAGAAAGAGAATAACGCCTCTGCTAAATATGGTGTTTCAACTGCAGATCTCTATCAAATGTTTGCCTATGGGCATACCTACTTAGATGGCTGTGGAGATATGTATTTGATTTATCCTCTGCAATCAGCATTTGATACAGCTGTAGAGCTGCCGCTTGAGTATGTCTGCTCTAACGAAACAGGCAAAAAACTCAGGCTATGGCTGGTTCCATTTGAGATCAATGACTCTTGCGGAAAGCTGCATCTGCCATGTACTCAAGGGCTTTTGGCTTCAGCGCTTGTAGCTGAAAAGACTAATGACGGTGCAATCTGCTAGTTATAAGAACGTTTGCGATTGTCCCTGTAAATACAACAGGTACAATCGCGTTAACTCGATACAACCACATCAGAGCCGAAGCCAAAATTGCAGATGCATTTACTCATGTGCATGTTATCCACACATTAAATAAGCAAAATTAAAATGAATAAAAAACTGTCACTTTCTAAACTTTCTAGCAAGCTTTTTAAAGCTTGTGACATTCTTCGAGGCAAGATGGATGCTTCTGAGTACAAGGAATACATCTTTGGTATCTTGTTCCTTAAACGTATGTCGGACCAATTCCATAAGGACTATCAAGCAAAGGTCGGCGAGCTGAAAGCAGAGGGGCACGACGATGATGAAATCGAGCTTCTGCTAGAAGATGAAGAGCAGTTTGATTTCTACGTGCCGGAAAAAGCGCGTTGGGAAAAACTTAAGCACTTGAAAACCATCACGTATTAGTAAACGGGTAGAGCACTTTGCTCCCAAATTAGGTGTAGATTACCGTGCTATCCGCGTCATGGAGCTTCAACACCACTGGGCTTCGTGTTCATCGAAAGGCGATCTCAACTTCCACTGGCGTTGCTTGATGGCACCACTTGCTGTACTCGATTACATTGTGGTTCATGAATTAGCTCATCGAATTGAGCGTAATCATAGTTCAGCTTTTTGGAATTTGGTTGATAAAGTTATACCAGACTATCAAAAACACGTTTCTTGGTTGAAGCATAATGGTGCTGGGTTAGCACTGTAGTGAGTTAATCAGTCGACAGTCCTTCTTGATGGATATTCAGTAGTTTTTATTGGTAGTTTAGGTATGGACGAAACTCGAACAAAGTAAAAATGAAGACAAAGCGGGGGAAGCTGTAACACCCAAGCTAAGCGACGTTGGATAAATTTATGCCGAACTGGCGTGAGCGTTGTAACCTACTGAACAGCTTGCCATTAGCATATGAAGATTGGGCGTATTGAGTTTGAATTGTCTCGCTGTGATCAGGTTGACACATTGTCTACGCCTCACTAAAAGGATGACCTATGCAGATTCCTGCGCAGCCTAAAATTTATCACATTGTTCATGTTGATCGACTGGCTTCGATCCTGAGTTCGAATGGGCTGTTATGTGATGCGCAAATCATCGCGCAGAATGTGGCAGGAACTACGATTGGCATGAACACGATTAAGCAGCGTCGTCTAAACAAATTGACGTTGAATAGTCATCCTGGCTTGTATGTTGGTCAATGTGTGCCTTTTTATTTTTGCCCTCGTTCAGTCATGCTTTACATGATTTATCGGGCAGACAGTCCTGAGTTGGCATACAGAGGGGGGCAAGGGCCGATCATCCATCTTCAAGCAGATCTTAATGCCACAGTACAATGGGCTCAGCAGCAAAGACTCCGTTGGGCCTTTACCCTTTCCAATGCCGGTTCGTACTACTTTGAAGATAGGAGTGATTTAGCACAGCTTCATGAATTGGATTGGGCTGCAATTGGTGCAACACAATGGAAAAACTGTAAAGAAGGTAAGCAAGCAGAGTTTTTGATGGAACACAGCTTTCCGTGGCATCTGGTTGAACAAATTGTTGTACAATTGCAGCACGTTTATCAGCAAGTAATGAATACGCTGCATATGGCGACGCACAAACCGCCTGTTACAATTAACTCAAATTGGTATTACTGAGGAGGCCGTAGACATGATCGAAATTACTCGTGGAGATATTCTGCGTGCTGATGCAGAGGCAATCGTAAATACAGTTAACTGTGTGGGTGTTATGGGCCGTGGCATCGCTTTGCAATTTAAGAAGGCATGGCCGGAAAACTTTAAAGCATACGCTGCAGCTTGTAAGAACAAAGATGTGCAGCCAGGCAAGATGTTTATCTTTGAAACAAGACAGCTTGCCAACCCTCGCATTATTATCAATTTCCCGACCAAACGTCATTGGAAGGGCGCGAGCCGCATAGAAGACATTGAGTCTGGTCTTGTTGCTCTTGTTGCAGAGATACAAAGGTTAGGCATTAAATCCATTGCCATTCCGCCATTAGGCGCGGGTTTAGGTGGATTGAATTGGCTGGTGGTTCGAGAGAAAATCGAAACGGCGATGCAGCCGTTGAGTGATGTTCAAGTATTGCTGTATGAGCCAGCAGGCGCTCCGCAAAACGAGAGAATGGTGAAACAGAAAGCCGTGCCAAAGATGACCGCAGGTAGAGCCGTGTTAATCGAATTAATGCAGCGCTACCTGAAAGGTTTACTCGATCCGACCGTGTCACTACTGGAAGTGCATAAGCTGCTGTATTTCATGCAAGAGGCCGGTGAGCCATTACGTTTGAAATACGAAAAGGCGCATTATGGCCCTTATGCACAGAATTTGCGTCATGTGCTCAATGCGATTGAGGGGCACTTTGTTTCTGGATATTCTGACGGCGGTGATGTACCTGATAAAGAGCTCCATCTTGTGCCTGGTGCAGTTGAAGAGGCTCAGAACTTTCTGGTGCAGCATCCTGACACCCGTGAACGGTTTGAAAAGGTATCGCAACTGGTTGATGGCTTTGAATCGCCGCAAGGTCTGGAGCTTCTGGCGACGGTCCATTGGCTGAATAAATATGAGCAGGCAAGAAATACCGACCAGATAGTGGAAGGTGTGCATTCATGGAATGCCAGAAAGCAGCTATTTACCGTGCGGCAGATTTCAATCGCAGAAAAAGTATTAGGTAGCCAGCATTGGCTGACAGCTTGAATTGATAACAACAAAGCCTCTATTTAGAGGCTTTGTTGTTATCTGATATGTATCAAAGCCTGTAATCTTTAATTGGTATTTTAG
The DNA here is from genome assembly GCF_048265805.1 of Shewanella sp. Classification (GTDB taxonomy): domain Bacteria; phylum Pseudomonadota; class Gammaproteobacteria; order Enterobacterales; family Shewanellaceae; genus Shewanella. The sequence continues at coordinate 8,000 of NZ_JBLXAT010000034.1, forward strand.
TTAACTAAATGTTTTACCGTTATATTTTTTAAATTGAAGTATCATCTATCCCGGTAGATTTCTACTATGGAAACTTGTGAATAGTGAGATACCCAAATCAAGGAGTGATTATGGACCGAGCAGGCGCTCAACAATTGTTGCAAACAGCACTAGCAGACCCAACCGCCCAATTTCGTGACGGACAGTGGGAAGCTATCGATGCCTTAGTTAACCAGCGGCAGAAACTGCTGGTGGTGCAACGAACGGGCTGGGGCAAAAGCTCGGTTTACTTTATAAGTACCAAGATTTTCCGTGATAGGGAAATGGGGCCAACTATTATTGTATCGCCGCTTTTGGCGTTAATGCGTAACCAGATTGAATCGGCGCAGCGTTTGGGCATTGTTGCCGAGACCATGAATTCCACCAATACAGCTGATTGGCAGACGGTTGCTAGGCGAATTCTCAATAATCAAATCGATTGCTTACTGATTTCGCCAGAGAGACTAGCCAATGACAACTTTATTGAAAACGTCTTGCAACCCATTGCCGACCGCATAGCTCTGATGGTGATTGACGAGGCGCATTGTATTTCTGACTGGGGTCATGATTTTCGTCCTGATTACCGTCGTATCGTGAATATTCTGCGCCAGTTACCTGCCAATACTCCAGTGCTTGGCACCACAGCTACCGCCAATAACCGTGTAGTTGCTGATATTCAGAGTCAACTTGGTAATATTCAAATTCAGCGCGGTCCCCTTTCGCGGGAAAGCCTCTCGTTGCAGACGATGGTTTCACCTGATCAAGCGTCTCGACTGGCATGGCTTGCGCAAGTTATTCCAACGCTACCGGGAACAGGTATCGTTTATACGTTAACAGTACGAGATGCTGAGCAAGTAGCACTATGGTTAAGAAATAATGACATAGATGCTAGGGCATATCATGGCAGCGCTGTGGCTGACGGCTTTGACGACAGTAATAGCTATCGCCAGCACCTAGAAGAGCTATTACTGGCCAATCAACTTAAAGTGCTTGTAGCCACCACGGCTTTAGGTATGGGCTATGACAAACCCGATCTCAGCTTCGTTATCCATTACCAAGCTCCAGGATCAATCGTCGCTTACTATCAACAGGTTGGTCGTGCTGGCCGCGGGATTGATCGCGCTATAGGTGTGTTGATGTCGGGATTGGAAGATCAGGATATCCACGAGTTTTTCCGTGATTCTGCTTTTCCATCAGAGGGGCATGTCACTGAGATCCTAGATGTTCTAGAACGAAGTGATGGTTTGTCTATTCGCAATATTGAAGAGCAAACCAATCTGCGGCACAGTCAAATTGAAAAAGTGCTGAAGCTGCTCAGCGTTGAAAGCCCCGCTCCTGTAATTAAAGTTGGTAGTAATTGGCGTAGAACAGCGGTCCCCTATCAAATGGATCGCGCCCGAATTGCCCACTTAACTGGGCAGCGTGTGCAGGAATGGCAGGAGGTTCAAGCGTATCTGGAAGATACCGGCTGCAAGATGACCTTTTTACGCGAAGCACTGGACGATTTCGATATCACACCTTGTGGTAAGTGTTCATCCTGCTTAAGACATCCAGTCATAAACACTCCGGTTGACTCTGCACTGGCACATCGTGCAGGTATATTCCTTAAGCATGCGGAAATGGTCATCATCCCTAAAGCGCAGGTGGCAGCCAATGCGTTTTTAGAGTATGGATTTCGGGGAAACTTGCCGCAGCATCTTCGAGCACAGGAAGGCCGGGTCTTATCTCGTTGGGGCGATGCTGGTTGGGGACGCACTGTCGCTGACAACAAACACATCGGTCATTTCACCGATGAATTAGTTGAGGCGATGGTCGAAATGGTTGAGCAACGTTGGAGTCCAAATCCTGCGCCGGAATGGGTCTGTTGTGTTCCTTCCCGTAACCATCCTGAATTGGTGCCGGATTTTGCTAGCCGACTAGCAGAACGGCTGGGATTGCCGTTCGTGCATGCGGTTAGCAAAGTTAAAAATAACCAACCACAGAAAGGTCAGCAGAATCGCTTTCACCAATGCCGAAATTTGGATGGTGCTTTTGAGGTTGTAGAAATTATTCCAAATGCTCCCGTATTATTGGTCGATGATATTGTGGACTCTGGCTGGACGATGACCGTTATAGCAGCCCTTTTACAACAAGCAGGCAGTGGTGTAGTTTTTCCTATTGCACTTGCTTCATCTTCTGTGAGTGATTCATGAATTTAACCGGTGGTTTGTCTAAAACAGCCCAAGCTACATTACTACTGACCAGCTATTTTTCTAAATCCGCTGGTGATGATGCGAAGCCCCTCAGTAATACTGAATGGGGACGCTTTGCCCTGTGGTTGAAAGAGAACGCTTTGAGCCCAGCAGAGCTGTTAGTGAATGAACCTTCTGCTTTACTGAGTAACTGGCACGATTCAAAAATTAGTTCTGAACGGATTGTAAAGTTATTAAATCGTGGTCATAGCCTTGCTCTAGCCATGGAAAAATGGCAACGAGCTGGTCTGTGGGTGGTTACGCGTTCTGATCCTGAATACCCTAAACGTTTAAAAAAACGCTTAGACACTAATAGCCCTCCCGTTTTGTTCGGATGTGGTAATCGTCAGCTACTTAACGCTGGCGGACTTGCTGTTATAGGGTCGCGAAACGCGGCAATGAGTGAGTTGTCTTTCGCTGGAAAATTGGGTGAAAAGGCTGCACATGAAGGTGTGAACATTGTGTCTGGTGGGGCAAGAGGTGTTGATCAGGAGTCTATGCTCGGTGCGGTAAATGCCAATGGCTATGTTATTGGAATATTAGCAGATAGCCTACTTAAATCTGCCACCAGCTCGAAATGGCGAAAGGGATTAATGAATGGCAATGTGGTACTGATTTCGCCGTTTTATCCTGAGGCGGGTTTCAATGCTGGCAATGCTATGGCGCGGAATAAATATATCTACTGTCTGGCTGATAGTTCATTAGTAGTGCATTCCGGCAAAAAAGGTGGAACTTGGAGTGGCGCTGAAGAAAACTTAAAAAAATCTTGGGTTCCATTGTGGGTGAGACCTACCTCCGACAAAGAGGCTGGTAATGCCGATTTAGTTGCCAAGGGGGGAAAGTGGTGTGAAGCAGATGTGGAAAGTTTAATTATATCCGATCTATTTCTTCAAGTGAGTAAAGAACAAGCTCCATCTTTAGGTGAATCGCAAGACTTGTTCGCAATGGCAGATAACATAGATTTATTTGGTGCGGTAGGCTCCGAAGTTCTTGATGCAACGTCGTATTGCAATGTCGATGAGCTAGGTCCTCAAAGCCCTATTGCATCTCCGCCGATACCAGAAGATAAAGTAGTCGAATCAACTAGAATTGATTTTTATCAGATTTTTATTGCGGAGTTTAAACGCTTAGCACAACGACCTGTTACAGTAGACTATCTAGTTGAAGCTACTGGACTACATAAATCACAACTACACGACTGGCTGAAGCGCGCAGAGGAAGATTGTGTGGCGACAAAACTTAATCGGCCCGTACGTTATCAAGTGAAGTAGTGGCGACTCAATATTTCATATCGTTATATGCTCAGAACTATGATCTTTGAGAGAGATTCTGACAACTTTGTCAGTGCTTCTTTTCTTTCTTCAAAATAATCATGCTGGTTGTAGATCCCTTCTACGCCTTTCAATTTGTGGTTCAAGCAGCGTTCTGCGATGTGTCCTGGCGTGCTTTGTTTTGCAAGCAAGGTGCGGCAGGTACGGCGTAGATCATGTACGGTAAAATGAGCCATATCCCCCATCAAATTAGGTGGTTGTTTTTTCTTGCCAGCTTCATGGCCGAAAAGCTTGGTGATGGCGCGATTTAACGTGTCTGACCCCATATGAGGATTTTTGGCTGAGCGGCGATTTGGAAAAACATACTCTGAGCCACAGGCTCGCATTTCCAATTCTTTTAGCCATTCAAGCACGATAGGCGGTAGAGGGATATTGATGCCAACGCCTGATTTACTGCGTTCTTTAGGTAATTTCCATACTTGATTGGTTAGATCGAACTCTTGCCACTTCGCTTCAGTTAGTTCAGATTTTCTGACCCCTAATGTGACGAGCAGAGCACAGGCTAGATAGTTATCTCGGGCAAAGCTAACGCTGTTTTCCTTTGCAACCTTAAAGAATTGAGTAACTTCTTCGATAGTTAAGGCTCTGTCTTTGCTTTGTTCCACGCCACCAGCATCAGATACCGAAAAAGCACTCGCTGGGTTTGCGCTGAGCAAATCCAGCTTTATGCCGTGATTAAACAGCTGTTTGCAGTAAAGTAGTGCGTCGTTGGCAATCGTTGGGCGACCAGAGTTGGTGATTGCGTTCAGCACATCACGTATGTCTCGTGCTGTTACACTGGTTAAGCTATAGCCGCCAATGTGTGGAGCGATGTCTTTGCGGTAAACGCGTTCGGGGATTTGGGGATGTTTAAGGCGTTTTACATTACCTTGGTGCCAATCTTCAAAGAGTGCGTCAACGGTAGCTAGATCGCTTTGTTCAGCTCGCTTCTTCGCTACGAGTGGATCAGCTCCTTCACGAAGTTGCTTCATTTGCTGTGCAGCTTCAAGGCGTGCGTCAGCCAGAGATAGATCACTATATTTTGCTAATGTCATCTCCTTGCGTTTGCCATTAATCGTGTATCTAAGCATCCAATACGGCAAACCAGATTTTGGCACGACAAAATATAACCCACCACCATCGGCATAACGTCCAGCTTCGCCCTTAGCTTTTGCCGCAACTTCCTTTACCGTCAGTTTGCTCATAACCAGTTATCCCCATTGATATTTTTATATGGGCACTTTTACCCACCAATAATGGTGGGTGGCATACTAACATACCCACCATATTACCCACCAGTTATAACTAGATATTGGTGGGTACTTATGGACGGTGGTGGATAGTATTTAAGTTAAAGTCCTTTTAAATCAGTGGTTAAATATCATGATTGGACGATGATAGACACTATTCAACGTTCTGGATCTGCTCGCGCATTTGTTCGATAAGTACTTTCAATTCAACGGCTGCGGCTGTGATGTCAGTAGAGATCGATTTGGAGGCTAGGGTGTTCGATTCGCGGTTAAACTCTTGCATCATAAAGTCGAGGCGACGGCCTTCTGCGCCACCTTTTTTGATGATGCGGCGGGCTTCTTTGACATGGGCTTCTAGGCGATCCATTTCTTCGGCCACATCCAGCTTTTGCGCTTGTAGTACCATCTCTTGTTCTATGCGAATAGGGTCAAGTTCGCCTTGCACTTCGGCGAGACGAGAAGTGAGTTTTTCACGCTGCCATTCAATCACTTTTGGCATATGTTCGCGTACGATGGCAATTTGCGCTTCCACGGCATTTAAGCGGGTAGTCAGCATCTCGCTGATGGCTGCACCTTCGCGGCTGCGCGCTTCCACAAACTGATCCAATGCGTTATTGAATACGGCGAGCATTTCGTTGCCGATAGCTTCCATATCTTGCTCTGCACCAGCAACAACCCCTGGCCAACGTAATACATCTATAATATTGAGGTGGCCTTCGCGGGCTTCATCTTTCACCCATTGGGCTGCTTTTAGCAGTTGGTGGGTCAAATCTTGGTTGATACTCAACTCATTTTGCTGGGTGCTGGCAAGGTCATAACGCAGGTTAACTTCGACTTTGCCGCGGTTTAAACGCTTGCGCAGTAACTCGCGCAGTGCTGGCTCTAAAAAGCGCAATTGCTCAGGTAGTCGAAAGTAGGTTTCGAGGTAGCGTTGGTTTACAGAGCGCAGTTCCCAAGACGCTGTACCCCAGTCGGCTTTATGTTCGATACGGGCATAGGCGGTCATGCTATGGATCATAAGTAAATCCTGTTACTGGCAAATATTGAATCAGTGATTATAAACCCGTGGCGGCAGTGATTAAAGCAACATAGTCTCTGCCATGGCACTTAGTGGGCGTAGGCCCTATAATACACGCTAAATTTTTTATGAAGGAAGTCACCATGCGCCCTAGTAATCGAGCTCCTGCTCAAATTCGTCCCGTCACTATTACTCGTCAATATACCGCTCACGCTGAGGGCTCAGTTTTGGTTGAGTTTGGTGATACCAAAGTGCTGTGTACTGCCAGTTTTACTGAAGGCGTACCACGCTTTTTGAAAGGACAAGGGCAAGGTTGGGTGACTGCTGAATATGGCATGTTGCCGCGTTCGACTCACAGCCGTATGGATCGTGAAGCGGCGCGTGGTAAACAATCTGGTCGCACCCAAGAGATCCAACGTTTGATTGGCCGTTCTCTACGTGCGGCAGTTGATATGAAGTTGCTCGGCGAAAACACCATCGTTATCGACTGTGACGTAATTCAAGCAGATGGTGGTACCCGTACCGCTTCAATCACAGGTGCTTGTGTGGCGTTGGCTGATGCACTGAACTGGGCGCGTGCTAAGGGTGTTATCAAAGCCAACCCGCTGAAATTCCTCATTGCAGCGGTAAGCGTGGGTATCTACAACGGTGAGCCTATCTCTGATTTGGAATATGTGGAAGATAGTGCTGCCGAAACCGATATGAACGTGGTGATGACTGAAACTGGTAAGATGATTGAAGTGCAGGGCACCGCCGAAGGCGAACCATTTAGTCACGAAGAACTGCTGTCAATGCTGGAACTGGCGAAGCACGGTATTCGTGAAATCATCGATGCACAAAAAGCAGCCTTAAGTTAATCTGCTAAGTTGAATTTGGAGCCATAGTGAAAGCTTATCAACGTGAATTTATTGAATTTGCTCTTGAACGTAACGTACTGCGTTTTGGCGAATTCACTTTGAAATCTGGCCGTAAAAGCCCGTATTTTTTTAACGCAGGCTTGTTCAATACTGGCCGTGATCTGGCGCGCCTTGGCCGTTTTTATGCGTCTGCGTTAGTGGATGCAGGCATTCAATACAATGTGCTGTTTGGCCCAGCGTACAAAGGAATTCCGATTGCGACCACCACCGCGGTTGCTTTGGCTGATCGCCATGACATCGACACGCCTTACTGCTTCAATCGTAAAGAGAAGAAAGATCACGGTGAAGGTGGCACTTTGGTGGGCAGTGAGCTCAAAGGCCGCATAATGCTGGTGGATGATGTGATCACTGCAGGTACCGCAATCCGCGAATCAATGGAAATCATCCAGCAAGCGGGGGCATCACTGGCTGGTGTGTTGATTGCGTTAGATCGTCAGGAGAAGGGCAAGGCCGAGCTGTCGGCGATTCAAGAAGTTGAGCGTGACTTTGGTTGCGAAGTGGTCTCGATCATCAAGCTGGCAGATTTGATTGCTTATTTAGAACAAACAGTAGGTAAAGATGCGGAGCTGGCGGCGGTAAAAGCTTATCGTGAGCAGTACGGTATTTAAGCCTTTCAGTTTGAATGCAAATTAGCAAAAAGCCTGACTCGAGTCAGGCTTTTTTACATCCACCACTTGGTCATTAACGGCTTGGGTGTAGGAACTCAGCGCGCGTGGCAGGGTTGGATTTAAAAATGCCACCGAGTGCGGTAGTTGTGGTTGAGCTGGTGGAGTCCATCACGCCGCGAGATTTGACGCAGTAATGTACTGCATCCATTTTTACGGCCACGTCTTTGGTTTCCAGCAGTGCTTGCAGCGCAACTAACACTTGTTGAGTGAGGCGTTCTTGTACCTGTGGACGCTGTGCAAAGAAACGCACAATGCGGTTAATCTTCGATAAACCGATGATCTTTTTACGCGGCAGATAGGCTACGGTTGCGGTGCCATCAATGGTCACCAAATGGTGCTCACAGGTACTGGTGAGGCTGATATCCTGCACGCGTACCATCTCATCAAAGCCCATTTTATTTTCAATCACGGTGATTTTAGGAAAGTTGGCGTAATCCAATCCTGAGAAAATCTCATCAACGTACATTTTGGCGATGCGCTTTGGTGTGTCCGCAAGGCTGTCGTCAGTCAGATCTAATGACATCAATTGCAGGATTTCACGCATATGCCCTTCAATCTTAGTCTTACGTTCTTCAGGGCTAAGCTGACACGGCACCATCGGCGTTTCTAATCCGCGCTCTGCGAGTGCTGAGCGTACAGTAATGGCTGCTTCACTTAATGATGACATCGATAATCTCCTTCGGGCTAACATCCCCGAATGTGGTATCAGCGTGTGACAATACTCACATTATATACGGGGGGCGAAGCATAGCGCGAAACCGCGTAAATTCACATAAAAAAGACAAAAAATAACCGCCCAATTTGGCGGTTATGGTTATCGGTAAATCCCATCAACTTTGCAACAGTTGGTTTTCGATAAACTGCCACTGTGCATCAAAGTGGCTGGTGGGTTTCACTTTAAACTCACTACGCACAAACTGGGCGATGTGGCCTTCAGCAATGGCAAGCAGCATGTTAGCCAGAATCGCTTCATCTAAGTGGAACTTCTGTCCTTCGCGCAGTGACTTCTCGCGCAGGATCTGTTTTAGATGGGTTTCCACTTTGGCAAATAGTTGATTAATGCGGTCGCGCAGTCGCTCATGCTCACCCAGTAATGCATCACCGTTCAGTAGCCGTGAGATGCCGGGATTTTTCTCGGCAAATACCAGCAGCAGATGCAACATCAACTGACAACGGCGCATGGTGTCTTTCTCCTCCGCCATAATGAGATTGATGCGCGTCAGCAGTGACTCTTCGATAAATTCGATCAGCCCTTCATACATGCGGGTTTTGCTTGGAAAGTGGCGATAAAGCGCTGCTTCTGAGACACCTACTTCTGATGCCAATTTGGCGGTGGTAATACGCTGACCTGGGTTGGTTTCCAGCATCTGCGCTAGGCACTGCAAAATATGCTCGCGCCGATTAAACTTTTCTTTTGTGGCCATACTGCTTACACCTAATTAGCGCGTGCCTGAATGGCCAAAACCACCTTCACCACGCTCACTGGAATCAAACTCTTCCACCACGTTAAATTGCGCTTGTACCACAGGCACAAACACCAGTTGGGCCAAGCGGTCACCGGCCTTGAGCGTGAACGGCTCGCTGCTGCGGTTCCAGCACGACACCATCAATGGGCCTTGATAGTCAGAATCAATCAAACCGACTAAGTTACCCAATACGATGCCGTTTTTGTGGCCTAAGCCTGAGCGCGGCAGAATAACCGCCGCCAGTGATGGATCGGCCACGTGAATAGCGATACCAGTAGGAATAAGGATGGTTTGCCCCGGAGCAACGGTGATTGATGCATCATCAATCATCGCGCGTAAATCCATGCCGGCACTGCCGCTAGTGGCATAAGCAGGCAAGGGAAACTCGTCACCAATACGGCGGTCGAGAATTTTGACTTCAATTGGAGTTTTCATGGTGATTTATTTTATCAGCGATAAGTTTTAATAATTGTTTTGCGAGCGCTAGTTTATCGGTTGCTGGTAATTCTTCACAGTCCGATTTTGTAAATACCTGCAGCGCATTTTGATCTGAGTTAAATCCAAGTCCTTGCTTTGAAACATCATTTGCCGCAATCATGTCGAGGTTTTTGCGGGCAAGTTTTTGTTTAGCATATTGTGCAACGTTTTGTGTTTCGGCGGCGAACCCAACGGTGTACGGGCGCACGTCTAGCGCGGCGACACTGGCGAGAATATCGGGGTTTTGTACTAAGGTCAGTTGCAACGTTTGCTCGGTGGAGGTCTTTTTCAGCTTGTGCTCAGCAGCGGTCGCGGCACGATAATCGGCCACCGCCGCACAGCCAATAAAGATATCTTGGCCGTTGATATGTTGCATTACTGCTTCCAGCATCTGCTGCGCTGATTCGACATCAATGCGGGTGACATTGGCTGGTGTGGTCAAATTTACCGGACCACTTACCAGCGTCACCTCGGCGCCCATCGCTGCTGCTGCCGCCGCAATAGCAAAGCCCATTTTGCCTGAGCTATGGTTGGAGATATAACGGACTGGGTCGAGTGCTTCACGGGTTGGCCCAGCGGTCAGCAGCAGTTTTTTACCGGCAAGCAGCGGCGCTTCAAAATGTTGCGCTGCCAATTCAACGATATCATCGGGCTGCAACATACGACCAGGCCCAACCTCACCGCAAGCTTGGCTACCGCTAGCGGGGCCCCAAATATGTACGCCGCGTTGACGTAACACGGCGATATTTTCTTGGGTGGCAGCATGTAGATACATCTGCTGGTTCATTGCGGGGCAGATGGCGATTGGCGCGTTGCTGGCTAGCGCTAATGTGGTAAGCAATTCATCCGCCATGCCACTGCGCATTCTGGCAATAATGTTAGCCGTTGCTGGCGCAATCACAAATAGATCGGCCCAGCGGCCTAACTCAATATGACCCATGCCTGCCTCTGCGGCGGGGTCGAGCAATTCTGAGGCGACCGGATAGCCGGATACCGCTTGCATTGTCAGCGGTGTAATAAATTCTTTAGCGCTGTGGCTCATCACTACGCGGACTTCAGCACCGCGGTCTTTTAAGCGTCTGACCAATTCAGCACATTTGTAGGCAGCAATACCACCGCCAATCCCCAGCAGTATTTTTTGATTTGTTAGGCTCATAGCTTATAAATTGCACTAGGAAGTAAGCACTAACCTTAACATAAAGCATTAACGACTGGGCAGAGTACACATCGCAAATTATCGGGCATAATCACTCTTTGGCTGGTGCGCGCGTGATCTGTATCGAGCCTGTAGCAGGTTAGTGTACCTTGATAAGTTAGCTTGTGAATCGCGAAAGGAGTCGCATATGGGAATAAAAGATTGGCCCAACGGAGAGGGACCACGAGAAAAATTACTGCGCGGCGGTGCTGAGACGCTTAGTGATGCCGAATTGATAGCGGTGTTGCTACGCAATGGCCTGCCAGGACAAGACGCCGTTGAGTTGGGGCGAACCCTGTTGGCGGAGTTTGGTTCGTTACGGCAAATCATGGCTGCACCACTGCAACAAATCAGTCGAATTCCCGGTCTTGGACCGGTGAAATTTGCCCAACTGCAGTCAGCTGCTGAAATTTCGCGCAGAATTTCGCGTGAAAAGCTACAAAGAGGCACGGTTTTGACAAATCCTGATTTAACTCGTGACTATTTAATGAGACAATTGTCCGACCGTGCATATGAAGTTTTTGCAATGTTATTGCTGGACAGTCAGCACAGGGTGATTCAGTTTGTAGAATTATTTCGTGGAACATTAGATGCTGCATCTGTGTATCCGCGGGAAGTTGTTCGCCTTGCTTTGGAAAAACAGGCAGGTGCCGTGATTGTCTGCCATAACCATCCCTCGGGTGTGGCAGAGCCCAGCATGGCGGACAGACGAATAACAGAGCGATTAAAATGTGCGCTGGCCACCATTGATGTTCCCCTGTTGGATCACATGGTTGTAGGGGATTTAGAGATCGTTTCCTTTGCCGAACGCGGGTGGTTGAATTGATCGAATGCTTGATCTTTCTTCAATTATCCTGTATAACATGCGCCCTCTTTGTGCCTCGGGCGACGGCCATACGGGGTACATTAATGCTCGAGCGTTAAAATTGTTTTTTGGAGAAGATTGACATGTCTAGAGTATGCCAAGTTACTGGCAAGCGTCCTATGGTTGGTAACAACCGTTCGCACGCGAAAAACGCAACTCGTCGTCGTTTCTTGCCTAACCTGCAGAACCATCGTTTCTGGTTGGAAGACGAAAAGCGTTTCGTACAACTGCGCGTTTCCACCAAAGGTATGCGCATTATCGACAAGAAAGGTATCGAAGTAGTTGTTGCTGAACTTCGTGCCCGTGGCGAGAAGGTGTAATAGAAAATGGCTAAAGCTAAAGGCAATCGTGAGAAGATCAAATTGGTATCATCTGCCAAGACTGGTCACTTCTACACTACCGAAAAAAATAAACGTAACATGCCTGAAAAAATGGAAATCAAAAAATTTGATCCAGTGATTCGCCAGCACGTTATCTATAAAGAAGCCAAAATTAAGTAATCGATTCGATTATGTTGGATTCTGAAAAAAGCCTCTGTTTTTACAGAGGCTTTTTTATTTGGTTTTTCCATAAAATCGTCGCACACTATGGCCAGTCTCGGTGAAAATCGGCCAGCTATCACTCCTTGTGAATTTTAATTTAAGTGAAAATAAATGCTTTTATAGTGAATTAAAATGCATTAGCATGGCGCCTGTTTAATCGGCCGTTGTCCGTAAACGTGCCGAATGCTTTCAGAAGGTGATATTAACGGTGCGTACCACAGAATTGGTTGACGGATTCCGTCATTCAGCTCCCTATCTTAATGCCCATCGTGGCAAAACATTTGTCGTTATGCTTGGTGGTGAAGCCATTGAAGATGGCAACTTTCGCTCCATTATCAACGATATCTCTTTGTTACATAGCCTCGGCATCAAAGTGGTGTTGGTCTATGGCGCGCGGCCGCAGATTGATGCTGCGTTAGAAGCCAATGCCATTGATCCTGCCTATCACAACGGTGTACGCATTACTGATGACAGCACGTTGAAAGTGATCAAGCAGGTGGCTGGGGCGCTGCAATTTGACATCACTGCGCGCTTGTCGATGAACCTGTCTAACACCCCAATGCAGGGCGCGCAGATCAACGTCGTTAGCGGTAATTTTGTGATTGCACAGCCGCTAGGCGTGGAAGACGGCATTGATTTTTGTTTGTCAGGGAAAGTTCGTCGTATTGATACCGCAGGACTGAAGCAACAGCTGGAAAAAAACAGCATCATCTTGATGGGGCCGATCGCGGCATCTGTAACGGGTGAAAGCTTCAACTTAACGGCGGAAGAAGTGGCCACTCAAGTCGCCATCAAACTGAAAGCCGACAAAATTATTGGTTTTAGTGCTAATCATGGGGTGCAAGACGAAGAAGGCAATGTCATTGCCGAGTTGATGCCAAATGATGCACAGCGGATGTTGACTAGCCTGGCCGACAACAAAACGGACCGAGGTACGTTGGCATTTATGAAAGCCGCTATTGATGCGTGCCGAGCAGGTGTTCCGCGCTGTCACTTAGTGAGCTACCAAGAAGACGGCGCATTGCTGCAAGAGCTGTTTACCCGTGATGGTATTGGCACACAGATTGTGACAGAGAGCGCTGAGCGTTTGCGTCGTGCATCAATCTCAGACATTGCCGGTTTGATTGATCTGATCCGTCCATTGGAGCAGCAGGGCATTTTGGTGCGCCGCTCCCGTGAGCAATTGGAAATGGAAATTGAGCAGTTCATGATCATCGAACGCGATGGCATGGTGATTGGCTGTGCGGCACTGTATCCGTTTGAAGAAGATAATGCCGGCGAGTTTGCTTGCTTAGTGGTACATCCGTCATATCGCGATATGGACCGCGGCAGTTTGCTGCTTAAAAATATCGTTAACCAAGCCAAAGTTCGTGGCTATTCACGTTTGTTTGCCTTGACGACTCGCAGCATTCACTGGTTCTTGGAACATGGCTTCCAAATGGTGGATGTTGATGCGTTGCCGACCAAGAAGAAGCAACTGTATAATTATCAGCGTCGTTCTAAGATCCTCGCGCTCGATCTGTAATTTATCGGTCTGAGCAGTGTTAACATATTATGTATACGCTGCTCATACTTTATCCATGTTTGCATGCTAGGAATATGGATATGACACATCAAATCGCGACGCTTGCTCCTCTCTCAATAGCAGCCCATTGGAGCTTTGCTGGCCTGATTATTTTTCTTATTGTACTGATGTTATTTATTTGGCAACGGCAAATGCCCGCGGCGGCAACCTCAGTCTCTGTCGGTTTGGTCATCGCCATGGTTGGCTTCTTTGGTTGGCTTCTTTGGTTGAATGTATTGGCAAGCCAGTAGCGCCTCAATTGCGTTAGCACATCAGCAACTACAACTCGAATTACCGCTTTATAGTGCGTGATCTTAACTTGGCTGACGCCAAGGTGGTTGATATGCAGAACGATGATGCGTCTGCATTGTCATGGCGTACTAATGGTATTGGTTTACCGGGTTATCACTTAGGTTGGTTTCAGCTAAAACAAGATGGTAAGGCGTTGGTAGCAGTATCTAATACGCAGCAGCTGCTCTATATCCCGACAACATTGGGATTTAGCTTGTTGCTTAGTACGCCATAAGCGCCAGCGTTGTTACAACAACTACGCGACGGCCAAGCGACGACGTCGCCGTAGCATGTCGAAGGTAAATATCAGTAGTGCACTCCAGATAAAGCCGAAGGTGATACTTTTTTCTATATCAAATGGTTCGTGAAAAACCATTACAGCCATGAGGAACATGATGCTTGGGCCGACATATTGGAAAAACCCTAAGGTACTTAATGGAATGCGCACCGCTGCCCCAGCAAAGCATAGTAGCGGAATAGTGGTAATCACCCCCGCCGTAGCGAGTAGCGCGTTCAACTGCCAACCATTACTAAGCAAATGCGATGCGTGCTCACCATCTGCAAACCAAAGCACCAACAATGCAGGGGGAAGTAAGATTGCTGTTTCCACCACCAAACCCGTCATGGCATCAATGTTGACCTTTTTACGCAGCAGTGCGTACAGGCCAAAGGTGCCTGCTAGTGCCAGAGATACCACGGGAATCGAGCCGAAAGAGATCACTTGGATAGCCACACCAGTACTTGCCATCGCGACCGCAAACCATTGCAATTTACTGAGGCGTTCCGATAGAAACAGCAGCCCCAACACCACATTGACCAATGGATTGATGAAATAGCCGAGACTCGCATCAAGCAGGTGATTGTTGTTCACCGCCCAAATAAACAATAGCCAATTAGCCGCAACCAAGATGGACGTGGTGGTGAGGATCATCAGTTGCTTAGGACGCTTCAGTACTTCACGGACTCTGCCATAGCCGCCCATCATCAAAATGACGATAACCATCAGTATGAACGACCAAATAATGCGATGTACCAAGATTTGTACTGGGGCGATTTGATCAATCAGCTTAAAATAGAGCGGAGCAAAGCCCCAAATGATGTACGCGCTTAGCGCTAGTACGATCCCTTTGCGGTATTCCGTGTCGGCCATGGTGATTATTGAGTTGAACGAGGGAGTTCGATTGTGCGGACTAATGCAGTGTTTCACAAGTGAAAGATGATATATCGTTACTCGGAGCTGTTGGCCTTTCATGTTTAATTTTTGTTCAAATCAAACAAGTGATGAACGGGGCGCGGCTACGCTTAGTCAACTAAGTAAGCGGGATGCAACAAAGTTTAGCCTGCGTTTAAATGAATCCTTCGGGCAGCGACAGCGCGGGATCTATCCAGCGTTAGCTGTTATTGGTGGCGAATGCTACCCACCACATCACCTTCCTTGCCTCAATTCCGATCTGAATGCTAAAAAACGAGTGGCAAAGGTCAACAGCACCTCGCGGTTCGTCGTGCAAATTTGTCGCACAAATTAATCAGCCTGAACGGGTGCGTATTGCCTGAGGGTTAAGTACAATGACGCCTCTTGATGAGGTAGTACATAATTCATGGAATCGGGTCAGCAACATTCAATTCAGGCGACAACCACAACAGGCTCCGCTGCGGCGAATGTGCTGCGTCAGGTTTTTGGTTATCGCGAATTTCGCCAAGGGCAGCAGGCTATTATTGAACAGTTAGTCGCTGGCCAAGATTGCTTGATCATCATGCCAACAGGCGGTGGTAAGAGTTTGTGTTACCAACTGCCTGCGCTGCTGCTGGATGGGGTGACGCTGGTGGTATCACCGTTGATCTCGCTGATGAAAGATCAAGTTGACGCGCTACAACAGATGGGGGTTAATGCGGCCTTTTTGAACTCATCATTAAGCCGCGAGCGGCAACTCCAAGTGCTGCGTGAGCTACACCAAGGCGCTATCAAACTGCTCTATATCGCGCCCGAGCGTTTAATGAGTAACGATTTTATTGAACGACTCTACCATCTCCCTCTGCGACTGATTGCTGTTGATGAAGCCCACTGTATTAGCCAATGGGGCCACGATTTTCGGCCTGAATATGCACAGTTAGGCCGATTGAAACAACTGTTTCCCCAAGTGCCTGTTGCTGCGTTAACCGCTACTGCGGATGAAGCGACGCGTCGCGATATCTGTGAGCGACTCAATATCCAACCCTTCACGTTGTTATCGAGCTTTGACCGTCCCAATATTCGTTATACGGTGGCGGAGAAACTCAATGCGGCGAATCAACTGCGTCAGTTTATTAAGACCCAGCAAGGTACGGCAGGGATTGTGTATTGTGCTAGCCGTCGGCGTGTCGATGAAGTTGCCGAACGCCTGCGGCTACAAGGCTTTCATGCTGAGGGATACCACGCAGGCATGACCACCGATGAGCGTGCCAGTGTGCAAGATAGGTTTATTAAAGAGCAGCTGGAAATAGTGGTCGCCACCGTGGCATTTGGTATGGGCATCAATAAGTCCAATGTGCGCTTTGTAGTGCATTACGACTTACCTAAGAGTATCGAAGCGTATTACCAAGAGACGGGGCGCGCTGGTCGAGATGGCATGCCGTCAGAAGCCTTGATGCTGTTTGACCCCGCGGATATTCAACGGGTACGGCATCTGATTGATCAGGGTGAGCCAGGCCCTCAGCAGCAAGTGGAGTTGCATAAACTCAATACCATGGTAGCTTTTGCCGAAGCGCAAACCTGTCGCCGCCAAGTGTTGTTGCATTATTTTGGTGAAGCGGCGGCGCCATGTGGTAACTGTGATATCTGCCTTGATCCACCTAAGCGTTACAACGGTACGGAAGACGCGCAGAAGGTGCTGTCCTGTATCTATCGACTCAAACAAAAGTTTGGTTTGAACTATGTGATTGAAGTATTGCGTGGTGGCCGCTCGGCGCCAATCACTGAACGTGGACATGACAAGTTATCCACTTGGGGCTTAGGCAAAGATAAAAGCGCTGAGTATTGGCTGAGTGTCACGCGGCAACTGATCCACTTAGGCTTAATCAATCAAGATATTTCACGTGCTTCCAGCTTGCGCTTAACGGAAGCTGCACGGCCAGTATTACGTGCTGAAGTCGCGCTGATGCTAGCTGAGCCAAGATTGACGCTGTCACACATGACGCAAAAACCGCATAGTCATCGCACACCGCAGCACTACGACAGACGTCTATTCGCTCGGTTGAAGTCACTGCGGCGCAACATTGCCGAAGAATACGATGTACCGCCGTATCTTGTATTCAATGATGCGACCTTGGCAGAAATGGCCGCCACTATGCCCGCCACTGAACTAGAGATGCTAGCGGTCAGTGGCGTGGGTGAGCGTAAGTGGTCACGCTTTGGTCAGCGCTTTATTGACGAGATTGCCGATTACGCTAGAGGTGGTTGAGGCGGAATGCCTCGCTCTTTGGCGCGCGATAACTGTTGGAACTGAGCACGTTTGACCAACGATTGTAAGCTATCGGGCTGTCGCAACTCCGCGTAACCAATCGAGGTTGGGAACGAGCTAAACTGGTTAACCACCGGTTCTAGCTGACGCAGTACGCGTAGTGCCCCATCCTCAGAGGTGTAAGGTAAAATAATCAGTAGCTTATCCAGAGAGTTACCAATGATTTTGTCCTGCTCTCGCAACTTATGGGTTAACTCTTCTTGCAGCTGAGGCAACACAATCTGCTGCACGTGATTAATATTAACCACTAACAAACTCAGTGGCGACGCCGTCGTTTTGGCGGTTTCTATCGCCGTTTCAGCCCATTTCTCATCATTTTCGACGGTTGGTTTTTGCTTGGTTGCTTGCCATGGATAGCGCTTCAATATGATCCACAGTAGCAGCATGGCAATGACGACCAGCAACAGATAAATCATCATGTGCGCACGATTAAGGCGCTTTTGCGCGAGCAGTGAAGATTCTTTAACTTCAAGTTGGTTTTTAGATTGCTGTTGTTCTTGCAGGCTTAACTTGGCTTTGTACTGCATAAACTGAGTATTGCTGAGATGGGTTACTCCCTCTTTGTATGCAGCCATTGCGGAGTTAATGGCTTGGTAAGCCTCTTTATACTTTTCTTGGTGATAAAAAATTTGCGCCTTTAACTGTAAGGCGATGGCAACATCTGAGGGTTGGGATAGTGCTTTAGCGATCTCGAGAGACTCTTCGATAGCCGCAAGTGCACCATCAATATCACCTTGGCGCAATTTTATACGTGCTGAATGCCGCGCATTGTTGATGGTTTGAGGCAGTGTACCAAATTTGTTAAAGATAGCTGTTGCAGCATCATTGTAATAAACGGCATTAGGTAGATCATCCAGCATCAAATATACGGCGGATATCTGCATATATGAGGTGGCTTTTTCTATGTCTGATTCAACTAAGTTTAGACTGGCAACCCCAAGCTCTAATTGTTCTTTACCTTGCTCGACCTTTCCCTGTGCCACAGCTACATAGGCATACATCAATGACAAAAGGTGGCTCACTTTCCCTGTTGCGGAAACGTCGGCCTTGGCCAGACTTAAATAGTGTAATGCCTGAGCTGGGTCGTCTGTCGCTGTCAATACTGAAGCCATATCGGCATAGATGTAAGCCAGCGGAGGATATGCCCAAGTGATATTCTGAAGACTTATTTCAGGGTAAATATCCATGGCGATACGCAGATCTTCAATAGCGGCGGCATAGTTACTTAAGGTGTTTTCGATTTCGGCGCGGATACGTAGCACCGACACTAACAATTGTTGATCGGTATTTTTCTTTGCCTGCATTGCTGCGTTGTCGAGTAATGGCAACGCGCGTTCGATCATACCGATATTTTGATAAGCTTCCGCTTGGCAGACGCCAAAATAGGGCACAGCGATATCTAATTTATGATTGATAGCCGTTAGCTGGCCTTGACGAGACAGTTCAACGGCGCTTTGGTTATCACCTTGTTGGATCAGGAGCTGGCAACGTAATAATTGCAATCGAACAAGATCAGTGGAAGACAGTTGATCTGCTTGCTGCTCGAGCTGATTGATGGTTTCAGCCGCTTGCTTTGGGTATTGATAAACCTCTAATACCAGAGGTTCTAATTCGGCTGCGCGCGTGAATAATGACAATAGGCAAAGGACGATACCCGACAGCCAACAACGAAAATCCATTTAGTCTCCGAAGCAAGATACAAACAATTGGTCGTGCTGAGCAGTGATTATACTGTTTTTACGGTTAAAAAAGATGCTTAAAGGTTGATTTATCCTGCATTTATTACAATTTGTTGATATGCCTTATATACCCGAGTAATTGATAATGTAAACGGTCACTCAATGGTGATTGAATAAAATTAATGAAAGTTTATCGTTTTTCCGCAAATTGCGGTTGACAGCGGCACCCCTCAAGGTTAATTATTGAGCCACCTAAACATGCAGTTGATAACGCAGCTGCAACAAATCATACGAATTTTGGTTGACTGGCAAATGATAAAGAATGTAACTCTTTCTCTCCTCCTCCTTACTCTCGCAGGTGTTGCGCGGAGGAGTTAACGCTGTTTGCCAGACAGCAAGTACAACTCAAAACCCCGCGCCATAGTCGCGGGGTTTTTTGTTTTTAACGTTTTTTCATTGAGCTAAGTGGACCCGACGGAGAATCCCGATGTCTGATAAAGTATTTATTTTCGATACCACGCTGCGTGACGGTGAGCAGGCGCTGGCGGCAAGTTTGTCAGTAAAAGATAAGTTGCAAATTGCCATGGCCCTGGAACGTCTCGGTGTAGACATCATGGAAGTGGGTTTCCCTGTGTCATCTCCTGGTGATTTTGAATCGGTACAAACCATTGCCAAAACCATCAAAAATTCGCGCGTTTGTGCGTTATCACGTGCGCTGGAGAAAGATATTGATGCGGCAGCACAGGCGCTGTCAGTGGCAGATCAGTTCCGGATTCATACCTTTATCTCTACCTCTAACATTCATGTTGAAAGCAAGCTGAAGCGTTCATTTGACCAAGTGCTAGAGATGGCGGTCGGTGCGGTAAAATATGCGCGTCGTTTCACTGATGATGTGGAGTTTTCTTGCGAAGATGCTGGTCGTACGCCGATTGATAATCTGTGTCGTATGGTTGAAGCCGCGATTGCCGCCGGTGCGCGCACCATCAATATTCCAGACACTGTGGGTTACACCGTGCCGAACGAATTCGGCGGCATTATTCAAACCCTGTTTAACCGTGTACCTAACATCGATCAAGCGGTGATTTCAGTGCATTGCCACGATGACTTAGGTTTGTCAGTCGCTAACTCCATTACCGCAGTACAGCATGGTGCGCGTCAGATTGAATGTACCGTGAACGGAATCGGCGAACGTGCAGGTAACTGTTCGCTGGAAGAAGTGGCGATGATTCTGTCGACCCGTAAAGATGTGATGGGTGTAGAAACTAACATCAACACCAAAGAGATTTACCGTACCTCTCAAATGGTGAGCCAAATTTGTAATATGCCCGTGCAATCCAACAAAGCGATTGTCGGTGGCAATGCCTTTACTCACTCATCAGGTATTCACCAAGATGGTATGTTGAAGGCGAAAAACACCTACGAAATCATGACCCCAGAAAGCATTGGTTTGAACCGTAATCATCTGAACATGACATCACGTTCTGGTCGCCACGTGATCAAACATCGCATGCAGGAGATGGGTTACAGCGAAAGCGATTACTCGCTGGATCAACTGTACGATAGCTTTCTGAAACTGGCGGATAAGAAAGGCCAAGTATTCGATTATGACTTGGAAGCGCTGGTATTTATGGAAGGTAAATCTGACCGTGAACCACATTACAAATTGCAGCAATTGCAGATCCAGTCAGATTCTATCGAAGGCGGTGCTAACGCTACCGTGACGTTGAATATCAATGGTGAAGCTCAAACCGCTAAAGCACACGGCAACGGCCCAGTGGATGCGACCTATAACGCGATTGCTGAATTGGGCGGCGAAGAAATCAATATCATCAGCTATCAATTGGGCGCCAAAGGCCAAGGCCAAAATGCGCTGGGGCAGGTGGATATTACCGCCAAATATCGGGAACAGAATTTTCACGGCGTAGGCTTGGCTACCGATGTGGTTGAAGCCTCTGCTGAAGCATTAATTTATGTGATGAACTTAGTTCGTCGCGCTGATCTGGTGGCAGATCAGAAACAAAAAATCTTAGCTAAAAAGGAATTGGGGGGAGTATGAGTTATCAGGTAGCGGTACTTGCCGGCGACGGCATTGGCCCAGAAGTCATGGTTGAAGCACGTAAAGTGCTGGCCGCAGTAGAACAACGTTTTGGTCTGGAAATCAACTACAGCGAGTACGATGTCGGCGGCGCCGCCATTGATAACCAAGGCTGTCCATTACCGGAAAGTACTCTGAAAGGCTGTGAAGCGGCTGATGCGATTTTGTTTGGTTCTGTCGGTGGTCCTAAATGGACGCACTTGCCGCCGGATGAACAACCTGAACGTGGTGCCTTGCTGCCATTGCGCGGTCACTTTGAGCTGTTCTGTAACCTGCGCCCCGCCAAATTACATAGCGGTTTAGAAGGTTTATCACCACTGCGCGCTGATATCTCCTCACAAGGTTTTGATGTGGTGTGTGTGCGTGAACTGACTGGCGGCATCTATTTTGGTAAACCCAAAGGTCGCCAAGGTGAAGGTGAAGCGGAAGAAGCGTTCGATACCATGCGTTACAGCCGCAAAGAGATCCGCCGCATCGCCAAAATCGCGTTTGAAACTGCCCAAGGCCGCCGTAAAAAAGTGACTTCAATTGATAAAGCCAACGTGCTGGCTTGCTCAGTGTTGTGGCGTGAAGTGGTTGAAGAGGTTGCTAAAGATTATCCAGACGTTGAGCTGGAACATATGTACATCGATAACGCCACCATGCAATTACTGCGTCGTCCGTTCGATTTTGACGTAGTGCTATGTTCCAACCTGTTTGGTGACATTCTGTCTGATGAAATCGCCATGCTGACCGGTTCGATGGGCTTGCTGTCATCCGCATCAGTGAACGGTAGCGGTTTTGGTTTGTTTGAACCTGCTGGTGGCAGTGCCCCCGATATTGCTGGTAAAGGCATTGCTAACCCAGTGGCACAAATTCTGTCAGCGGCACTGATGTTGCGCTTTAGTCTGCAACAAGAAGACGCCGCGAGCGCGATTGAACGTGCCGTAGGTAAAGCGTTAGCTGAAGGCTATTTGACCGGTGAATTGCTGGCAGCCGATCAACGCCATAACGCGAAATCAACCAGCCAGATGGGTGACTTTATCGCCCAAGCCGTGCGGGAAGGTGTGTAATGGGCAAGACCTTATATGAAAAAGTGTGGGATGCCCACATCGTTGCTGAGCCTGCGGGTGAAGCACCCATTATCTATGTCGATCGTCACTTAGTGCATGAAGTGACCTCGCCCCAAGCATTTAGTGGTTTGAAAATGGCGGGCCGCAAACTGCGCGCGCCAGAAAAAACCTTCGCCACTATGGATCACAACACCTCCACCAAAAGCGCCAGCTTGGATGCGTTAAGCCCAATGGCACGTACGCAGGTGGAAACTTTGCAGCAAAACTGCCAAGACTTTGGGGTGCGACTGTACGATATTCATCATCCTAATCAAGGCATTGTGCACGTGATGGGGCCGGAGCTGGGCATTACGCTGCCGGGCACAGTGATTGTATGTGGTGACTCACATACTGCCACCCACGGTGCATTTGGTGCCTTGGCATTTGGTATTGGTACATCAGAAGTGGAACACGTGCTGGCGACGCAAACCTTGCGTCAGCTAAAAGCCAAGACCATGAAGATTGAAGTGCGCGGTAGCGTGCAAGATGGCATTACTGCTAAAGACATCGTGCTGGCGATTATCGGTAAAATCGGCATGGATGGCGGTACTGGCTACGTGGTGGAATTCTGCGGTGAAGCCATTCGCAACCTGTCGATGGAAGGTCGTATGACCTTATGCAACATGGCTATCGAAATGGGCGCCAAAGCGGGTATGGTCGCACCCGATGCTACCACGTTTGAATATTTAAAAGGCCGTACTTTTGCTCCGAAAGCCAGTGATTGGGAGCAAGCGGTGGCCGATTGGTCGGCGCTTAAAACCGATGAAGATGCCGTATTTGATGCAACCGTCACGTTAGAAGCCAAAGATATTGCGCCACAACTGACCTGGGGCACTAACCCCGGCCAAGTGGTGGCGATTGATAAGCCGGTGCCAAATCCTGCCGATGAAACTGATCCGGTCACCAAAGGCAGCATGGAAAAAGCGCTGCAATATATCGGCTTAGCGCCGGGCGTACTGATGACTGATGTGGCCATCAACAAAGTGTTTATCGGTTCGTGTACTAACTCGCGCATTGAAGATCTGCGCAGTGCAGCGGCACAGATTCAAGGCCGCAAAGTGGCTGCCACGGTAAGCGCGATTGTGGTGCCAGGATCTGGTCAAGTAAAAGCGCAAGCGGAAGCGGAAGGTTTAGACAAGCTGTTTATCGAAGCGGGTTTTGAATGGCGTCTGCCGGGCTGCTCTATGTGTTTGGCGATGAACGACGACCGTTTGGAGCCGGGCGATCGCTGTGCATCTACCAGCAACCGTAACTTTGAAGGTCGCCAAGGCCGTGGTAGTCGTACCCATTTGGTCAGCCCAGCAATGGCGGCCGCAGCCGCGATTGCTGGTCACTTCGTTGACATTCGTCAGCCAGCAGAGGAGAAGTAACATGCAGGCATTTACTGTACATCAAGGGATTGCCGTGCCGCTGGACAACGCCAACGTTGATACTGACCAGATTATTCCAAAGCAGTTTCTGTCTAAAGTCACCAAAGACGGCTTTGGCGTGCACCTGTTTCACGACTGGCGTTATTTGGATGATGCTGGCAAGCAAGCCAATCCTGAGTTCGTGATGAATAAGTCACGTTACCAAGGGGCGACTATTTTGCTGGCGCGGGAAAACTTTGGTTGTGGCTCCAGCCGTGAACACGCGCCTTGGGCGCTGGCGGATTACGGTTTGCGCGTCATTATCGCCCCTAGCTTTGCGGACATCTTTTATGGCAACGCGATCAACAACGGTTTGTTGCCAGTGAAGTTACCTGCTGAGCAAGTGGAACAGTTGTTTATGGAAGTAAGTGCGAATGAAGGTGCGCAGATCACTGTGGATTTGGAACAGTGCAAAGTGGTGTCACCATCTGGCGCTGAATTCCCCTTTACGCTGGCGGAATCGGCCCGCCATAAACTACTCAACGGCTTAGATGCCATTGGCTTGACCTTGGCGCATGAAGCCGAGATCAGCCAATATGAGCAAACCGTGCCGGCTTGGCGCTGTTGATGACAAAATAACTGCTGTCACTACATTAAAAATGTGAAGATAAAGAGGCGCTTGCGCCTCTTTTTTAATGCCATGGTGATGGTGTCTCTACGTGATTTGCCGTTGGCGCGAGTGGGAGCTCCTTGTCGCATCACTCGTCTTCACCAGTACGACAAGCAGCGAAAGCATGTAATAAATAGTGGCGCATGTCGTCGTTTGAACAAAGCAACAATACGCTTGCGTCAAGCCTGTCTGGGCTTTTTGAAACTGTGAGTACCTGCCGTGGCGATGGATAGATACTGCTCTCTGCACCAACTGCGGCACATCTATGGGTATTGCATCTATTAACGCAGTGAGATGGTCAGACGGCGATTCAAATATCACCGCATCAGCAGGGCACATACAGCTGTTACCAGTAGCGATGTAACTGGGTGGATGGCTGGTTTCGCTTGCATCTTTCCACGGCAGTTTTGCTTGTTCCCGTGCGGTAAAAACTCATATCCGCCACCGTAGCAACATTCACTCTGTCTTTCATACATCATAGACATTTGGCTGATTGCCACAGGCTTATAGGCACTAAATTTGCTGCCAATGTGCCGATAGTACGGCCTCTAGCAGCCATTTATGCTGTTTAGATGGGCGAGTTCTAGTAAACAAGTGTTCACTCACTGATTATTTATAACGATTTGAAAAAATTAATTATTTGCGTATTTACTCTATTTTTTGACTGTGGGTAAAGCGAATCTAGCTGCATCTCAATCTTATTTTCTTATGTTTTAAACCGCTGTTTGATAGTGATTAATGCTGGTTAATTATACTTTGCAGCGTAATCTGCTGTTTCTGCCTTTTTACTTGCAAAGATATTCTACAGAAGTAAACTCGCCAGCCAGAAAAACTATAAGATCCACTTTTTTATAAATTCACTCTTTAGAGAACAACAATGACTCAAAAATTTAAACTGACTCTGGTGACTGCCGCGCTAGTCGCACTGGGTGTGCAATTACCAGCACAAGCTGCAGGTTTTCAGTTAGCTGAAACCTCGGCCACAGGTCTTGGTCGTGCTTTTGCGGGTGAAGCGGCCTCTGCCGAAAACCCATCAGTGCAAGCCCGTAACCCTGCAATGTTGAGCTACCTTGAAGGGCGTCAGGTCTCTGTTGGCGCTGTTTACGTCATGCCTGAAGTCAACACCCCAGGAAACATCACCATTGATTCACCGCTGTTGCCACAAAGTTTGACCGTGCCGGCGGATGTGAACGACGTGGCTAACAATGCTGTAGTACCTAACTTCTACTATTCAAGCCAATTGAACGATCGCTGGACATGGGGTTTAGCACTCAACTCTAACTACGGTTTAGAGACCGAGTTACCTGCTAGCCACGCTGCGGCGATCTTTGGTAATAAAACATCTGTTACTACCGTTGAGTTGAACACCAACATTGCCTATAAAATTGACCGTCATTTCACTGTAGGTGGTGGTATGCGCTTTGTTTATGGTGAAGGTGAAATCGGTGCTACCGCACCTGCTTGGATCGATAGCGTACGTGGGTTACCTACGCTGCCAGCAACTGTTGCGGCACAACTGCCTGCTTCAGGTAGTGAGCTAAAACATCTTAAAGGTGATGATTTTGGAATGGGATGGCGTGCGGGGGCCACTTGGCAAATCGACGACAACAACCGTATCGGCTTTGCGTATAGCAGCAAAGTGAAGCTGGATCTTGAAGGTCACGCTGACGGTGCGTTGTATTCTGGTGCTGGCGATAAAGTACCTGGTTATATTCCATTGGAATTGCCAGCGTTTGCTGAACTGGCTTCTTACCACCAAATCACCGACAACTTTGCGCTACAAGCGAGCATCAACTGGACTGATTGGAGCACGTTTGACGAGCTGGTGGTTTACTTCCCACATGAACAGAAACCAGTGTCAGGCGCTGATTCTGATCTGGTAAAAGCGGAAAACTTTAAAGACAACTGGCGTTACTCAATCGGTGGTACTTATCAAGCGACCAAAGCGCTGACGTTGCGCGCGGGTATGGCGTTGGATAAAACTGCTGTTACCGATGAACACCGTACTATCACTATCCCTGATAGCGACCGTCTGTGGTTCAGCTTAGGTGCCGGTTATGCACTGAGTGATGCGATGACGGTGGACTTAGGCGTAACTTATATTGAAGCGCACGGTGATTCGCCAATCAATGAGACACAATCACTGCTGAATCTGGCGCAGGTGACTTACCAAGGTGAAGCGACTGGCCACGTGTGGTTAGCGGGTTTGCAATTTACTTATAAGATGTAAGACTGCAACGTCTAGGGAAGGTGGCCGGCGTCGTATTGCGCTGTCGCTTTCTCACGGATTTTCGATAATTTAAGCCCGATGCACTAAGTGCATCGGGCTTTTTTGTTTGCCCAGCGAAGCTGGCAAACCCGTCAGGTTGAAAGAAACCTGAATCGCCCCGACTGAGGGGAAGA
>NZ_JBLXAT010000035.1:0-32636 GCF_048265805.1 Shewanella sp.
AGTTGACTAAGCGTCGCTGGTCTCGCCTCGTTCATAACGCGTTTAATTTGAACAAAAATTAAACACTAAAGATAAACTGCCCCTAGCCATTTAAATTTAGCCAACAGTTTCTATAATGAGCAGATTAACTATTGGAGTGTGACTCAATGAGATATTGGCTGGCCCTATTATTATTTGGTTGCTGTTCTGTGCTGGCGCAGAACCGTGCCGTGGGCGAAGCCAAACAACAAACCATTGATGTACAAGGCCAACAGGTCGAAGTGCTCAGTCAGTCATGGCAAGGCAGACAACATCATGGGGCGGTTATTTTACTGCCATCATTAGGACAATCGGCAGAAGCGCCGGGGCTTATTGCTTACCTACGTGATGAACTGCCCATTCACGGTTGGGCCACCTTTAGCATTGCTCCACCAGCCCTGCCCGCACCGATCAATTTCACCACCAAAGCAGAAGATGTCAGCAAAGCAGGCGATGGCACAGTACAAAACCGCGGCAGTGAGCCATCCGCCCAACGCAGTGACGATGAATGGCAACAACTGCGCCAATCGCAGCAGCTGTACCTTGGTGATGCCATCAAACAAGTCACGCCGTTAATGCAGCAATATCCCGGTGGTTGGGTATTAGTGACCGAAGACCAGACTGCTGCGTTGGTCATGGAGATGATTGCGCAACGGCAGCTCACCATGCCCAATCTGTTAGTTGTGGTTAACCCCTATTCCGCCGATCCCGCTCATAACCGCCAGTTAGCTGATAACTACGGCCTGTTTGCTATGCCAGTGCTCGATCTGCAATCGCCTGATGGCGCGCCCGCCTCATTAGCCACCCAAGCACAACGGCAATTAAAGTTGAGCGAACAGGTCGCTCGCCGCTCACGCCAACAACAATTAGCGCTCAATTTGTCACAACCCACCGCTTACGCGGAATGCCTCAGCATTATTAGAGGTATGTCTGTTGCCGCACTGCGCTAACACATATGTTTGATTAACATCTGCTTAATTAATCTGCGAACGACTAATGTTTTATATTTAGACACCGCATAGGTCTGATTTTGTTCTTATACTTAGGGGCGCAACTATCTACCTCCGGTGAAAACCCCAAATGGAGATGCAGCTTCTATGACCATTCCGGTGCTTATATGTGACGACTCCGCGCTGGCACGTAAACAGATGGCCCGCACACTACCCAAAGAGTGGGATGTGGACATTACGTATGCCACCAACGGTGCTGAAGGGTTGGAAGCGATTAAAGCCGGCAAAGGCGAGATAGTTTTCCTTGATCTCAATATGCCCGTGATGGACGGGTACGACGTACTGCGCCATATTCAGCAAGACGATTTACCTGCCATGGTGATTGTGGTTTCCGGCGATATTCAGATCCAAGCGCACCAACGTGTAAAAGCCCTTGGCGCACTCGATTTTATTCAAAAACCCGTCAGCGCTGACGCCATCACTAACATTCTCGAAGAGTACGGCATTCTTACGCTAGCGCTAAGAGACGCTGAGCCGGAAGTCGATAATCCGATGATTAAGGTCGATCTGCGCGACGCCTGCCAAGAGGTCGCAAACGTGGCGATGGGACGGGCCGCAGATCTCCTGTCTAAACTGCTGGATGTGTTTGTGCTGCTGCCAATCCCCAACGTCAATGTGTTGGAAGTCAGTGAACTCACCATGGCGCTAAAAGCCACTGAGGCGGATGCTAAAGTCTCCGCCTTATGTCAGGGGTTTATTGGTGCCGGTATTGCGGGAGAAGCGTTACTGCTATTTCACGATAGCAGCTTTGCCGACATGGCTAAGCTGATGAACATGAACGATACGGCAAATACCGAAATTGAAGTGATGATGGATACCGGCAACGTGCTTATTGGCGCGTTTCTCAACGGTATTTCCGAACAGTTAGATATGCATTTCAGCCAGTCCCATCCGGTAGTGCTGGGGCGTCACTGCACCGTCAATGATCTGATCCACGACAACTCCGACCGTTGGAGCCGCACCTTGGCGATGGAGATCAACTACCAGATTGAAGGCCACAATGTGCAGTGCGATCTATTACTGCTATTTACCGAAGACTCCATGCCGACACTGGAGTTCAAACTAGGCTATTTGATGGACTAACGGCGGCGGAGAACTCATAAGTATGCCAAACGATCTGGACGCAATGAATGAACTACACTGGCTCATAGATATGGTGCAAACCATTGAAGTAGGATTAGTGGTGCTTGACCGTAATTTCAATATCCAGCTGTGGAACGGTTTTATGGAAAACCACAGCGGCGTATCCCCCAATGACATCAAAGGCGATAACCTGTTTGAACGCTTTCCGGCGCTGCCAGAGCAGTGGCTGAAGCAAAAGATGGAGTCGGTGTTTCTCCTCAAGAACCAAGCCTTCATCAGTTGGGAGCAGCGGCCATATGTGTTCAAATTTAAAAACTATCGGCCGATTACCGGCCGTGCCGAGTTTATGTATCAAAACATCACGCTGCTGCCGTTAGCTTCGCTCACCGGACAGATTAGCCACATCAGTATGATTGTGTACGATGTAACCGACATGGCGATTAATAAGATGCAGTTGGAAGCGGTTGGCGACAAACTGCAACAGCATAACCAAACCGATGCGTTAACCTTGCTACTAAATCGTCGTCACTGGTTACAGCAAGTACAAAGCCATTATGAGCAATTTGGCCGCTATCATGAGCCAGTATCAATGATGATGCTCAATCTTGATCACCTCAAACAGTTGAATGAAAGCAAAGGTCATATCGCCGGAGATCGCGCCATTCAGCAAGTGGCGCACATTCTGAAAAAACATCTGCGTGACACCGATATCGGTGGCCGCTTTGGTGGCGAAACCTTAGGGGTGCTTCTGAGCCAAACCGATGCGGCTGAAGCGATAGCCCAAGCGGAGCTGATCCGACGCGATGTGGAACAAGCGTCATTTAGCTATAACAACCAAAGCATCAAGGTCACGGTGAGCATTGGCATATATCAGCTCGATGATGAAGTAAACTCGCCCGATAAGTGGTTAGATAAGGTGGATGAAGCGTTAGCGCTGGCCAAAGTCTCCGGCAGAAACTGTGTGAAGACATTGCCAGCACAGTCGTAACACACCAGCCACCGGAGTAGCCAGTAGATAGGCAACAAAAAACCACTCGAGCGAGTGGTTTTTCATTTTAAGATTGCTTATGTCTGCGCTTATTCGCTGATACGGGTGACTTTGCCACCTAAACCGCTGAACTTAGCTTCAATGTGCTCATAGCCACGGTCGAGGTGATAGATGCGGTCAACCACGGTCACACCTTCAGCCATTAGGCCGGCAATCACCAAACTCGCAGATGCACGTAGATCGGTCGCCATCACCTGTGCGCCATTGAGGTAATCTTTACCATGGATGATACACGTGTTGCCTTCCAGCTCCATGTTAGCGCCCATACGGATCAGTTCCGGCACATGCATAAAACGGTTTTCAAAAATCGTTTCGGTAATGCGTGCAGTACCTGACGCTAACGCATTAAGTACACAGAATTGCGCCTGCATGTCGGTAGGGAAGCCTGGATAAGGTTGGGTCTTGATGCTGATAGCTTTCGGCTGTTGCCCCTGCATATCTAGCTCAATCCAATCATTACCAACGGTAATGTGCGCGCCCGCTTCTTCTAACTTGACCAGTACGGCATCAAGCGAGGCAGGATCGGCATCTAAGCAACGAATACGCCCGCGAGTCACCGCCGCAGCCACCAAGAATGAGCCCGTTTCAATACGGTCTGGCATCACGCGGTAACGGCAGCCATGCAGCTTTTCAACCCCTTGGATTTTCAAGGTGGCAGTGCCAATCCCTTGGATCTTAGCGCCCATCGCCACTAAGCAATTGGCGAGATCAACCACTTCAGGTTCACGAGCGGCGTTCTCAATCACGGTCTCGCCTTCGGCCAATACTGCTGCCATCAGCAAGTTTTCGGTAGCGCCAACGCTGACCATGTCCATCAGAATATGTGCGCCTTGTAAGCGGCCATCAATACGCGCTTTGACGTAGCCTTCTTTCACCTCAATCTTGGCACCCATCAACTCTAAACCATGTAGGTGCAAGTTGACTGGACGTGCGCCAATGGCGCAGCCGCCAGGCAAAGACACATCAGCTTTACCAAAGCGGGCCAACAGCGGGCCTAAGATCAAAATGGATGCGCGCATGGTTTTAACCAGCTCATACGGCGCACAAAACTCATTGATACTACTGGCATCAATGGCAACGTTACCTTGACCGTCGGCGTCAACGTTAGCGCCGAGGCAGCTGATCAGCTTACATGAAGTCGTTACATCACGCAGATTGGGAACATTGGATAACAGGAAGGGCTCATCGGTGAGCACGCCTGCCATTAAGATAGGCAATGCGGCATTTTTGGCGCCAGAAATCACAACACTACCGGCGAGCGCGCCGCTCGCCTGGATTGATAACTTATCCACAAACGCTCCCTATACGGGCATGTTAAAGATTTTTTCTCGCTGCCACTGTGCAGGAGTAAATGTTTTGATACTCAGTGCGTGCAATTCACCACCGGTAATGCGATCCATGAGCGGTGCATAGATAGCTTGTTGTTGCTTAATTCTGCTCATGCCATCAAAGTACTCACCAACAGCAACAATTTTAAAATGGGTACCTTCCACCGTGACATAAACTTCGGTGAGGTTTAGCGCCTGCTGCAGCAGTTGTTCGATCTCTTTGGTATCCATTGAGTTAACCTTACTCACGATATCATTCTGTAAAAAAGGCTTCTAAATCGTATAAAGAAACCAGCTTTCTTACCTGTATTGAGGGCGCTTTCAACACCAGCTCTCCATTGGCTTGGCTCAGCAGCTCCATTAAAAACGCCATCCCGGCGCTGTCGACATACTCAAGTGCGCTTAAGTCGAGCACTTGCGTATTGTCCGCTATTAAGCTGCTGCGCTTAGACCACAGGCGTTTTACATCCTCTTGGCCCAAGCGTCCACTGATAAGACAAGTCGTTCCTTGTGACTCAACTTGCATTACAGTGCATCCTTACCTTTGGGTCCGTTGACATCAACCGACGCATTGGCTTTCTCTTTCAGCATAGTAATCACTTCATCAATGCCTTTGGCACGGATCAGTGAAGCGATCTCGGTCTGTTTTGAACTCAGCAAGCTGATACCTTCAGCCACTAAGTCAAACGCTTTCCATGTGTCGTCTTTCATACGACGTACTTTAAACAACAGCTTAATCGGCGGACGGCCATTTTCCACAATTTGCACTGGCACATCTACAATCTTTTCACCACTAAAGTCAGTGGCACGGCCAAATTCCACTTTTTGGTTAGTGTATTCAGTAAACGCCTGCGCATAAGTAGAAACTAAATAGCCTTCGAACGCATCGCTAAATGCATCTCGCTGCTCTTTAGATGTTTCACGCAGATAAGTACCCAACACTTTATATGAGGCATAGCGGCCATCGATGTATGGCATCAGCTCTTCACTCACAATCACTTTGAGGTGGTTGGGATCTTTATCAATCAACGCCTTATCTTTTTCAAAGCGGGCGAAGGTTTGATCCGCTACCGCTTTGATCATCGCGTATGGGTCTTTATAGTCTTGATGGGCAGTGGCCGCCATGGCTTGCGAACCCAAGGTTGCGGCGATGGACAACATCACAGCATAGATAAATTTTTTCATGTTGTGCTCTCCTACTTATCCTTACTGCTATATAGGAACTGGCCAATGAGGTCTTCCAGCACCATAGCGGAATGGGTATCGGCAATACGATCGCCGTCTTTTAAAATCTCAATCCCATCATCCATAAAGCCTGGGGTCAGGCCAATGTATTGCTCACCCAGCAAACCAGAAGTCAGCACTGCCACTGAACTGGTTTCTGGAAAATCGGCGTATTTCTTATCCATGCTGAGCGTAACCACCGGTGCCAATTTCTTAGCATCCAAGTTAATCGCACTTACACGACCAACGACCACACCGCCGACTTTGACGGGCGAACGTACTTTCAGCCCACCAATATTGGTAAATTCTGCGGTTAGGGTATAGGTGTCACTATTGGTACTCACATCTACGTTAGCCACTTTGTAAACCAAAGTTAAAAACGCTAACAAGCCAGCCAGTAAGAACACGCCTACCAGTAACTCAATCTTTTTCGTCACCATAATTCGTTACCAATCACTTATCTTTATCAAATATGATCGCACATGCTTAACCAAACATGATGGCGGTCAACAGGAAATCCAAAGCCAACACGGCCAAACTTGATTGCACCACGGTTTGCGTGGTGGCACGACTAATACCTTCAGGATTAGGTACTAAGTGATAACCGCGGTACAAGGCAATCCACGTTACCACCCAAGCAAATACCACACTCTTAATCAAACAGTTAACAATATCTTGGCGCCATTCAACAGCCGCTTGCAGAATTGACCAGAACGCACCTTCATCAATACCTTTCCAAGATACGCCGACCAGATAACCGCCATATATACCGACAGCGACAAACATCACCGACAGCAGCGGCATACTGATCAATCCAGCCCAAAAGCGCGGCGCAATCACTTGACGTAGTGGATCCACCGCCATCATTTCGAGACTAGATAACTGTTCGGTACTTTTCATCAAACCCAGTTCGGCGGTCAATGCTGACCCCGCACGGCCGGCAAACAACAACGCCGTGACTACAGGGCCGAGTTCACGCAATAGACTCAGCGCCACCAATGGGCCAAGACTCTGCTCAGTACCGAAATCGACCAAGATGGTGTAGCCCTGTAACGCCAGCACCATACCGATAAATAAGCCGGAAACGATCACAATCACCATCGACTGCACACCCACGACATAGATCTGCTTGATCAGCAGTGGTGTGCCTTTTTTAAATCGAGGCAGATGCAGTAACGCTCCCCATAACATAATGCCAGCGCGGCCTAACCCAAGCACTATACCAATCGCTCGAGCGCCTAACGCAGCAATAGAATCAACTATGCTCACCCAAAAGCTCCTTCTTATACTCTGCTGCTGGGAAGTGGAATGGCACTGGCCCATCTGGCTCGCCATCAATAAACTGGCGGAGCTGGGGATTGTCAGATTGCCGTAGTTCAGCAGGTGTGCCATGGGCAATGATCTTCTGCTCAGCAATCACATATACATAATCTGCAATGCTAAGCACTTCAGCCACATCATGCGATACCACCACGGAAGTCAATGACAAGGCATCAGACAACTCTTTAATCAGTTTCACCAAAACCCCCATCGAGATAGGGTCTTGTCCGGTAAAAGGTTCGTCGTACATGACCATTTCAGGCTCAAGTGCAATGGCACGCGCCAAGGCTGCTCGACGTTGCATACCACCAGAAAGTTCGCCCGGCATAAGCTGTGCCGCACCACGCAACCCCACCGCTTCAAGTTTCATCAGCACAATACGGCGAATGATCTCTTCCGGTAAACCTGAGTGCTCTCGTAGCGCAAAGGCTATGTTGTCAAACACGTTCATGTCCGTGAATAACGCGCCACTTTGAAACAGCATACTCATACGCTTACGTGCTTCAAACAGGGCATTACGGCTTAATTTATGGATATTCTGTCCATCAAACAGCACTTCACCTTTATCTGGATACAGCTGTCCGCCGATTAACTTCAGTAGTGTCGTTTTCCCAATCCCGCTCGGCCCCATAATGGCAGTCACTTTGCCTTTAGGGATCTTGAGGCTAATGTCCTCGTAGATCACCCTCGAGCCACGACTGAAGCGGAGATTGTTGATTTCGACCAATGTGGTCTGTTCTTGGTTCATGTCTGAATCCGTTAGAAAATCCTGAACAGGAATTTGAATGTAGATGCCACCTGTCCTGTGGGCAAGTGGAGGATGATTCCAGTCCCTTCATCCCAATTTTAGCTGCATGCTAGCAACCGATTTCTGAACTCTGACTGAATCACTAAAATAGCAACTCGCAAGCTCATTTGTGGGGATTGAATTGTACGCAATTCAGTTGGTCTAAACAACCGCCACACCAAGGCATCGTAACTCTTTTCATTTGCAGCAAATGCAGCGACAATGCGCAATACTTTTTGAAAAATCGATTCAAAACAAGCGTAGCGATTTGTCTTCTATCGCAGATTAAAAGATAAACCATCGCCATTTCAACTTGAAAAATCGATAATAATCATGGAATTAATAATTAATTACTCATGATTACTGCTAATCATTTAGCAACCAAAGATACGCTATTGGCGTGACGAGAGTGCACTGAAGCACTTTTGCCAAATTGTCGCGCCAAAGATAGATTAGGAAGCAAAAAACACCTCATTGTGCCATGTGTTGCAATAATCTATGGGGAGTGCAACCCAAAGCCAATGACGTGAACCACGACCAAAGATAAGATTTAACGTCCCGTCAGCCAGCTTAAATCGCCTAACAAATGGTGTTCGACGGTACGAAAACGACTTAATACGAGAAACACTATGACAGATGCTAGTCAGTTGCGTCAGTGGGGGCGCAAAGTTATCGACATCGAAAAACAG
This sequence comes from Shewanella sp., assembly GCF_048265805.1. GTDB lineage: Bacteria > Pseudomonadota > Gammaproteobacteria > Enterobacterales > Shewanellaceae > Shewanella. The sequence goes on from NZ_JBLXAT010000035.1 coordinate 8,508, forward strand.
GCACTCGATCACCTGTACCAATTTGTCGATTCCACCGAATTTGCCCAAGCTTGCCAGATGATACTGGACTGCTCAGGTAAAGTAATCGTCATGGGAATGGGTAAGTCAGGCCATATCGGTAATAAGATCTCTGCCACGCTTTCCAGCACCGGCACGCCAGCATTCTTTGTCCACCCAGGCGAAGCCAGCCATGGTGACTTGGGAGTATTAAGCCCTAACGATATCGTGCTAACGATTTCTAACTCAGGTGAATCCCATGAGATCCTCACCTTGATGCCCGTGCTCAAACGCCAAGGTATTCCCGTGATAGCCATGACAGGCAATCCAGAATCCACCATGGCTAAACACTCGCAACTGCATCTGTGCATTCATGTAGAAGAGGAAGCCTGCCCTCTCGGACTCGCACCAACATCGAGCACCACGGCAACGCTGGTGATGGGTGACGCGCTAGCTATTGCGCTACTGCAAGCCAAAGGCTTTACCAAAGATGACTTTGCCATGTCTCATCCGGGGGGCGCGCTGGGCCGTAAACTGTTACTTAAAGTCAGTGACATTATGCATAAAGGCGACGATACACCGATTGTGCGCGACAACATCACCATTACCGAAGCCTTGTACGAAATCTCCCGTAAAGGATTGGGGATGACCGCTATTGTCGACGCCAACAATCTGCTCGTTGGCATTTTTACAGACGGTGATTTACGTCGAGTGATTGATGCGGAAGTGAATTTACGCCAAACCTGTATTGCCGATGTGATGACACGCAAATGTACTGCCGTGAGTGAAAACATTCTGGCGGCAGAAGCACTGAAAATCATGGATGACCGTAATATCAACGGACTAATCGTCGTCGATAAACAGCAGCACCCGATTGGTGCACTCAACATGCTTGATCTAGTGAATGCGGGGGTGATGTGAGTCAGTATCAAAGTTTTTATGGCGAAATCAGTGCCGATGTGTGGCACAAAGCGCAACAGATCAAACTGCTTATTTGCGATGTTGATGGCGTGTTTTCTGATGGCCGCATCTACATGGGAAATGACGGTGAAGAGCTAAAGACATTCCATACGCGCGATGGTTATGGCGTTAAAGCGTTGCTGTCGAGCAATATTCAAGTTGCCGTCATCACTGGTCGCCAATCTAATATTGTCGAACGTCGCATGATCGCATTGGGTATTACGCATATCTATCAAGGCATTGATGATAAGCTAGTGCCATTTAAACATCTGCTTGATACCTATCAACTCAGCGCAGAACAAGTCGCTTATATTGGTGATGATATGGTAGACCTGCCGGTGATGCAGCAAGTAGGTTTAGGAGTATGTGTGGCTGATGGTCACCCCGTCGTCAAACAACAGGCTGATTTTGTCACCTCACTCAATGGCGGTTATGGGGCAGTACGTGAACTCGCTGACCTACTATTATTGAGCCAAGATCTGTTGCAGCAAGCCCACGGAATGAGTGTATGAACCGAGTAACCATCGCTATTATTGCGTTTTTTACTGCCGCGCTAGTGCTTTACTGGCAGGTGCAGAGTAAACGCAATACCCAGCTACCGCGGATTGTCAGCACAGAAGAGCGGCCAGATTACACCGCATCAAATCTGAAAAGTGTCAGCTTTGATGAAAATGGCAAAATGGCAACTCGTGTATCGGCGAAGCATATGGCACATTATGCCAAAGATGATGTCACCCTATTTACTGAGCCTGTGTACCACATCTTCCCCAATAACAGTAAGGCCGAATGGAAAATGACGGCGGTTGAGGGGCGTTTAAACCGCACAGATCATAAGGTGGTGTTGCAAAAAGATGTTATTATCGACGCCATTACCCCAGATGACCCGATCCAGTCGCTATCGACCAAGTATCTCGAACTTGATCTGACCACGATGATCATGACATCAAAAGAGCAAATAGATATCACTGGAAGTGGTTTTTATACATCAGGCATTGGGCTTTATGCCGATTTAAACGCCCAACAAGTGAAACTGTTGAGCGACATTAAAGGTACCTATGAGAGCAAATAAATTTTTTCTGGCGGCCCTCCTCGGCACAACCTGTTTTATGACCACCGCTGCTGAGGTTAATCTGCAGCAAGAGGTAAAGATCGCAGCCAAGAACTGGTTTGCCGATATTAAAAATCGTCGTGTTGTTTATGAGGGACCGGTGCTGGTCACTCAGGGACAGATGCGTCTTAACGCCGATGAATTAAGTGCATCTTCACCATCGAAAGAAGAAGATCGTATATTGATTGCCAAAGGCAATCCCGCTACCTTCAAGCAGAAACAGGAAGATGGCACAGTCACCACTGCCAGCGCGCAAGAGATCCACTTTAATATTAACCAACGTTTGCTCACGCTCATCGGCACCGCCAAGGTTGAGCAAAATGGCAGTATGAACTCTGCTGATAAAATCGTTTACGATCTGAACAAGCAACAATACCGCGCCTTCAGTAACGAAAACGAACAAGTGACGACGGTGATCCGCCCTGATAACTTACCGAAACAGCCAACGACGAAAAAACAAGATGCTGATCCGGAGCAACCATGAGCAACGTTTTAACAGCCCAAAATCTCGCCAAGAGCTATAAAAAACGTACTGTCGTCAAGGATGTCAGCCTTCAAGTTAATACAGGCCAAATTGTTGGCCTACTGGGTCCCAATGGCGCGGGAAAAACCACCACCTTTTATATGGTGGTGGGGTTGGTACAAAGTGAGCGTGGCAAAATCTTCATTGATGATGATGATTTGACGTTAGATCCGATGCACCTGCGCGCCCGCAAAGGCATTGGTTATCTGCCACAAGAGGCGAGTATTTTCCGCAAATTGTCGGTGTGCGATAACATCATGGCCGTACTGCAAGTACGCAAAGATATCAATTCACAAGAACGCGAAGAGATCCTTGAGCAACTGCTAGAAGAGTTTCACATTACTCATATTCGCGACAGTCTCGGCATGGCACTATCGGGGGGTGAACGCCGCCGCGTTGAAATTGCTCGAGCCTTAGCAGCTAATCCCAAATTTATCCTGTTAGATGAGCCATTTGCTGGTGTTGACCCCATTTCGGTTATCGACATCAAAAAAATCATCGAACAGCTAAAATCTCGGGGTCTTGGCGTATTGATTACTGACCACAATGTGCGCGAAACGCTTGATGTATGTGAGCATGCTTATATTGTGAGCCACGGCGAGTTAATTGCCGAAGGTACTCCGGCGGAGATCCTCGATAATCAACAAGTGCGAGCAGTGTACTTAGGGGAACAATTCAGGCTATAGTAGGCGCTGGGGAGCAAAAACATTTTGTAAAACAATCAACTCTGTTGGACGGTTTACATTAAGCATTAATTTTAGGGACAAGCGGTTACATGAAAGCGTCACTTCAGCTCAAGCTGGGTCAGCAACTCACCATGACACCTCAATTACAGCAAGCCATTCGTTTGCTGCAGTTGTCATCCCTAGAATTACAGCAAGAAATTCAGCAGGCATTGGAAGCTAACCCAATGCTGGAAGTCGCCGAAGATAGCGATTCAATTGAAGATAATCATCTCGATGAACTCACGTCTGCCAACGCCACAGACAGTGACGATGATGGCCAACGCGATGAACAGCCCGACAGCTCCTCAGTAGAAACAGGCGATGCACTCAACAGCCAAGAGCTGCCTGAAGAGCTGCCAATGGATACCACCTGGGATGAAGTGTTTACCGCTGCGCCCACATCCGGTTCTGGCGCGATGCGCGATGATGACATGCCATTTCAGGGCGAGACCAGCGAAGGCCTGCATGAACACCTAGAGTGGCAAAAAAACCTCACACCATTTTCTGAAACCGATGAAGCGATTGCCACCGCGATTATTGAAGCGATTGACGAGCGCGGGTATTTGACTCAATCGGTGGAAGACATTGTTGAAGCGCTGGGCATTGAAGATCTGGAGATCGACGAAGTCGAAGCGGTACTGAAACGAATTCAACACTTTGATCCGGTCGGTATTGCGGCTCGGGATCTACGTGAATGCTTATTGATCCAATTGGCACAATTTGCGCCCGACACCGTGCACTTAGCTAACGCCAAAATGCTGATCGGTGAATACCTCGAGCTAATCGCCGCTAAAGATTACCGCACACTGATGCGCAAAACGCGGTTGAAAGAAGATGAGTTGCGTGACGCGATCAATTTGATTCAAACACTCAATCCGCGCCCAGGTTTACTCATTAATGAGTCGGAAGATGAGTATGTCATCCCTGATGTATCAGTGTGGAAGAAAAATGGCCGCTGGGTTGTCGAACTCAACCCAGATTGCATGCCTAAACTGAGTATCAACCAGCAATACGCCACCATGGTGCGCAGCGTACGTAGCCAATCCGATAGCCAGTTTATTCGCGGCCATCTGCAGGAAGCAAAGTGGTTTATTAAAAGCTTAGAAAGCCGTAATGACACATTGCTAAAAGTCGCTAACTGCATCGTACAGTTCCAACAAGGCTTCTTTGAATATGGCGAAGAAGCGATGAAACCTATGGTGTTGAATGACATTGCCGAAGCGGTTGAGATGCACGAATCGACCATTTCTCGAGTGACTACACAGAAGTACATGCACACACCACGGGGTATTTTTGAGCTGAAGTATTTCTTCTCTAGCCATGTGGGCACAGATGATGGCGGCGAGTGTTCGTCTACCGCTATTCGCGCCTTTATCAAAAAACTGGTGGCCGCGGAAAATCCAAAGAAACCTCTCAGCGATAGCAAGATGGCACAACTGCTTGCAGAACAAGGAATTAATGTCGCTAGGCGAACTATTGCTAAGTACCGTGAAGCCATGTTAATTCCGCCATCCAACCAACGTAAAAGCCTATAATTTAGGCGCAAAGCGAGGGCAAAAATGTCATCCGTCACAAGGTGTTATCCACTCGCTAACGTTGATTCATTGCGCGACTACTTCGTCGCGCAACTCGCAAAACTTGAACGCTATTTCGAACAGATCCATAATGTCGCCATCGTATCGATTGTTGAGAGACGACTAAAGACTGCAAAAACTCAGCGCCGCTTAATGTATGGCCAAGTCGATGCATTAATTCAACATGACGATACGTACGCCACCATTGGCTCCCAAGTGATTACGCTTGAGTGTCAGGTCCTCAAACCCAAAAAGCTGACTTATATTAACGATGGAACTTAGTACCATCCTGCGGCCGGAATGTACCACCTGTGCCACTCCGGGCAGTAAGAAAAAGGTACTGGAGCTCATCAGCGATCTCGCAGCAGCCCAGTATCCCAACCTATCCTCTCAAGCCATTTTCGAAAGTTTATTGGCGCGGGAGCGAATGGGTAGTACAGGAATTGGCAATGGCATAGCCATCCCCCACGGACGTATCGAGAGCATCGACACGCCAGTAGCTGTGTTAATTAAGTGCGATGAAGCTATTGCATTTGACGCCATTGATAACCAACCCGTTGATATTCTGTTTGCGCTGATTGTGCCTGCCGACCAATGTCAGCAGCATTTAAGCACGCTTTCAGCGATGGCTGAGAAGCTAAGTGATAAACAGATCCTTAAACAGTTGCGTAAAGCCGCTGATGAACATGAACTCTATCAGGTGATCACCGCATGAAATTAGCCATAGTTTCCGGACGCTCAGGTTCAGGCAAATCCGTTGCACTGAGGGTGCTGGAAGATATGGGTTATTACTGCGTCGACAATCTGCCACTGCAGATGATCGGCGCACTGCTAGAAAACCTGCGAGGTAGCAACGAGTTAGTTGCTATCAGTGTTGATGTACGCAATCTGCCTAACCAAGATAAACTGCTAGAAAGCCAACTTGCTAAACTGCCCACCAATACTGAAGTCATCAGTTTCTTTCTGAACGCCTCTGACAAGGTGTTACTCAAGCGCTATAGCGAAACTCGTCGACTTCACCCGCTCTCTAAGCAAAATATCACACTAAAAGAAGCCATCGACGAAGAGGGCAAACGGCTAGAACCGATCTCTCGGTTAATGGATCATTACCTCGACACCTCTACCCTTAATATCTATGAATTGAGCGATATGGTGCGAGAAATATTGCTGGGCACGGCAACTAAAGAGTTAGTGATCAATGTTGAGTCCTTCGGCTTTAAACATGGTTTGCCTGCCGAAGCAGATTTCGTGTTTGATGTAAGATTTTTACCCAACCCACATTGGGAAGTGAGCCTCCGTCCTTACACCGGCCTTGATGAGCCAGTTCAAGAGTTTTTGTCACGTCAGCCCTTAGTCAACAAACTCATCTGGCAGATTGAAAACTTGATTGAAACTTGGCTTCCTCATCTCGAACGTAACAACCGCAGCTACTTAACTATTGCCATCGGCTGTACTGGTGGGCAACACCGCTCAGTGTATGTGGCCGAACAGTTGGCACAGCGCTTCAGCCATGGTAGATATCGCGTTCAAGCGAAGCACAGAGAGCTCCAACGTGACACAAAAAATTGAGCGCGAAGTTACCATCATCAATAAATTGGGATTACACGCCCGTGCGGCGACTAAGCTGGCTATGTTAGCCAACGCTTTCGATGCCAACGTCACCATAGTTCAGGGCAGTAAAAAAGCCTCAGCTGGCAGTGTATTAGGTTTACTGATGCTAGAAACGGGAATGGGGAAGACCATTAAGTTGGTGGCTGAAGGTACCGAAGCAGAAGCCGCATTGAATGCGATCTGTGAATTGGTCAACGCTCGTTTCGATGAAGCCAATTAACTACGGTTGTTAATGGAAGTTGGACTCACTGTTAGTGAGCCCAACGTCGCTAGCGCTTATTGCGGTAATGGAGTAAGAATAATCTCTACGCGGCGGTTCTGCGCGCGACCTTGCTCATTATTGTTTGACGCAATTGGCTGACTTTCGCCAGCACCATTGGTCACAATACGCTGGCCATTCACACCTTGTGAAATAAGATAACTTCCCACTGCTGATGCCCTCACCTGCGACAAACGCATATTGTAAGATGCACTGCCCGTACTATCGGTGTGACCAATAATATTGAGCTTGGTTTTTGCATATTCATTAACCACCAGCGCCACGCTATCTAGCACAGTTTGTGCTTTACCACTCAAAGAAGAGCTATCGACACCAAAAGTGAGTTCATTGGGCATATTCAACACAATATTGTCACCGCTACGGGTGACACTCACACCAGTCGCATCTAATTTTTGCCGCAGTTTCGCTTCCTGCACATCCATGTAATAACCGATACCACCGCCTACGGCAGCGCCTGAGGCAGCGCCAATCAATGCACCTTTACCACGGTCATGTTTGCTTGAGGTCGCTACCCCAATCACCGCTCCAGCAACGGCACCAATGGCAGCGCCAGAAGCAGCTTTCGCCGTTTGATCTTCTTTCGTGTACGGGTTGACTGTCGTACAACCTGATGCCATCACAGCTATCACCGATACTGCGAGTAATTTTGTTGAAAATGTCACGACACTATCTCCTTTTAATTGCTTATTCAGTGCCTTGTTAGGACCAACTAATAAGCAAAGTATATAGGGCACTCACTAACGGACAAATCACTTTCATTAGCTAAACACAATAGATTCAGTCACCATTCAGTTGCCCTTATATTATAGCGAGGCAGGTAATGTTGACCTGTGCATCTGCCGCCTCGCTGTGCCCCATATTATCGCGAGTGGCTGCACCAATTTGGTTCGCCATGCACATCGATGGCACTCATCTCAATTACGCTATTTTTACTACGATCTCGTTACCGTATGTTTTTAATGGGAAAAAATAAACATTAAAAATTGGCACGCTTCTTACATATATAAATGTGAAACCACTTCGGCAAGGAGGAATGAATGAAACATCTATTCGGATTCTTGAGAGATTGTCGGCAGTGTTGGAGCGAGCTTCAACACTTGGGTGTTAGCCAGTGGGACGTAGATTAGTCGCTCTGATGTTTTGGGCAATGTAACGGGAGACAGATATGACAGACATGAGTATCAAATCTAAAGCGCTAAGCGACATCTCCTTGGGCAAATTACATTTCGATGTGGCAAGACAATATGGTCTGCCAACCAAAACACTTTTTATGTGGACTGCTGAACAAAAATCCGCCGCACATAATATACAAGAGCATGGTTTCGCCGCATTGATGACCTCGCTAAAACGCTTGGTATCGATGTAGCAACGTTTTAGGCAAGATTAAACTGAACCTTGTGTTATCGCCCCCAACGATAGATGAAAGTGTGCTCCCCAAATTCGCGCTTCTCTACGTTTAATCTTGTCATTTTTATACGATGCCTTCGGTAGGACACTGAGGCAAGGTTGAGCAGAGATTGACTCAACCAGTTTTACGACTTGAGTGGGCTAAACACCTTGTTATCGCCCCCAACGATGGAAAATGTGCTGAAAATAATAACAATGCGCTACTTCTAAGTTCACTTAGGTCGGTTTTTATTTAAAGGAATATCAATACGGTGACGAGGATGTTGCCGAAAACAAGGAAGCGAAAGGAAGGAAAAGCAGCAGATCACATGCTAGGCAAAGATTAACAATAAAAGTGATCTGCTGAAGTTTCGACAGAGGTGGGCAAGTCATTTAAATCGCCCCCACGATATAAATGAGCCCGACAACAATAATAAATAGTTACATTCGTTTGTCCATCTCTGTCATTTTATTCTGTGTAAATTCCCCACAAAATTGTGACTCCCCACTCAAAACAGTAGCAATATCAGCAGTATTCGGTTTCCAAGCTCTGGTCATTTCTCGCTTTCCTAACGCGCCAGGGTGCGCTTTCACCGTAAAACCTGCCGCTTTCAAGTTTCGCTTGAACTGACCATTAGCACAGTACGAAACCAACAGGCCACTAGGCTTCAGCAAGGCAAAACACTTCATGAGATTACTTAAGCCCCATACTTCGGGCTGTTTATTTGGTGCAAAAGCATCAAAATAGATCAGATCGAAGCTAGCGGCTGATGCGATATAACGCTCCAATGTGCTATTAACCTTAGTTAAGATAAAGCCAGCTTGCAGTTGTGTAGGTTGCTCCCATTCTGCCTGATGGATCTGCTGAAATAGTGGTGCATACACGCTTGGTAAGATTGCGGGATAGTTGAGACGCGCGATGAGCTGATTGTCAATAGGAAACGGCTCTAATGATACGTAGCTAATATCCGGTAGTGCTTCTGCAAGTTGTCTTTGGCAGATATGCCCTAAGGTCATTAGCGCATTTAACCCCGTCCCAAAGCCAACTTCCAGAATTGAGAACGTCTTCGAGCAATTGGGTAGCTGCGCATCGAAGCCACTGCGAATAAACACATATTCGGACTCCGCGATGGCGCCATTATTCGAGTGGTAAGTTTCGTTAAGTTCTACATTGTACAAAGTGTGCGAACCGTCATCAGTCAATTGTAGCGAGACAGTATCCATGAGCAGACCAATCTTCCATTGTTAACAACTTCACTCGCCATACTACGCCGGTAACAATGGAATTTTTTTGCGCGGCGCAGGTTTTTCGATAAGGGATTGCAAATCACTATCATGAAATAGCGTTTGCCAACATACACAAGCGTAACACGCTCACTATCAAGGTGAAGTTCAAGTTCCGCTACACCAGAAATCACACAGTTTGGCGCCAACTGTGGCATGAAGAACCAGACATCTAGACCGTTTAAACTCTCGAGGAAGGAAAGCAAGGCGCTAACGCATAGAGAAGCGCACTTATTATCTGAAATCGGTCCTTACAAGCCAATATTTTTGCCACAAATAGTAGATAGTGCAAAGTGATAGTCTGCGATGCGAATACCCGCCTAATCACTCATTGTGAGCGACTTCCCCCTACCACAGCAGCAATGCAAAAAGTCGTCTAGAGAAGTAGCGGCGATTCACCACTCAACATACCCATTCCAATGAATTGACGGTAGCAAGGTCATCCTACTTATGGATATTTTACTAACTCCGCACCGCACCGCACCGCACCGCACCGCACCGCACCGCACCGCACCGCACCGGCAAAATGTAATACAATTACATTTTTCATCAACAACTACGATAAATGTAATTAAATCACATGAGAAACTGCCATAAAAAACCAATACCTAGGTAAGATATAGCGATTTTTAAAATAAAACATTTACAGTTCATATACTTATGTAAAAACATTCATTTCTGTAATTTTTTTACATTAAAATATTGCTGTAGCGCACAAATATGCCTATAATTAGCGCAACAAAAGAAATTAACTTTCAACCAAAGGAGAACATTATGGTATACGGTGCCCAAAACTACGCCTACCTGTACTATGAACGTCCAGCTCGTAAGGCAGTAAAATCAACTAAAGCTGTTGCCACTAACAACAAAGTAGCAACTGAGAATAAACCTCAACATGTGCCAGCATTTGCAACAAATAACGTTGCGACTTGCTAGAAAAAATTAAGGAGAACATCATGGTTTACGGTATGCAAAACTACTATCACTTGTACTTGCAAAACGCTCGTAAAAAACCTGCAAAAACAAACAGTAAATAATATCCATCCTTTCAGGTATCACCTGTCAGAGCATTCAATGCTTTCCCCGTTCAGGGGCCACACGCAAGTTTTCCACCTCCCCCAATAGCGAATATTCAAGCCAATTAACGTCTAAGCATCGCTTAGCTACAGCTATCTTGTGTTGCTGTAAAAAACATTCCTCGCTATCTCACACTATCAATAACACTGAACTAAGCTAGTTAGACGCCCGTTAGATTATTACTTAATGAGACAAGGTGTCGTCGCTTATGAATGTAGAATTTATTAACCCTTTTCTTAGTGCGCTATTGAACGTCACTACCACAATGGCCAGTCTAAAACTTACCCCTGGCAAGCCACAGCTGAAGACGGATCACTATGCCAAAGGGGATGTTTCGGGGCTGATGGGCATGGTTGGTGCGCAGACCAGAGGCTCGATGTCGATAACGTTCGAGAAGGGCTTAATATTAGAAATAATGCAAAAAATGCTGGGAGAGAATCCTGGTACCATTAATGAAGAGGTGTCGGATTTAGTGGGCGAGCTCACCAATATGGTAACTGGTGGCGCGAAAAAGCTGTTATCAGAGAAGGGCTACGAATTCGATATGGCAACACCTGCGGTAGTATCTGGGCCAGGCCATACCATCTCACATAAAGCAAACGGCAAAAAAATTATTGTGCCGTTTGCTTCGCCATACGGTATGGCTTACATCGAAATCTGCTTTGAAAAAGCTTAGTAATTATTCGAGACAGACCGCCACACGCGGAGTAAGTTTGGTCACTAGCTCATAAGAGATAGTGCCAATCTTTTCCGCCACCTCTTCCACTGGCAGTTCACGCCCCCATAGTACCGCACTGTCCCCTACGCGATCTTGCGCATTAGGGCCAAGATCAACGGTTAGCATGTCCATAGAAACATGCCCGACCACAGGCACCTTACGGCCGTTGATAAATACCGGAGTGCCTGCGGGCGCATTACGAGGATAGCCATCACCATAACCAATGGCGACTACGCCCAAGGTGGTATCACGTTCCGCCGTCCAATAACCACCATAGCCCACCGGATCGCCGGCTTTGTGTGGTCTAACAGCGATGAGCTCCGACACTAATGTCATCGCAGGTATCAGGCCATGTTTCGGGCCGTTATCGCCATTAACTGGTGATACGCCGTAAAGCGCGATTCCCGGTCTCACCCACTCTTTTTGGCTCTCAGGCCAAAACAATACACCGGCGGAGTTTGCCAATGTCCGCTCTCCGGGGAGTTCACGTACTAGGCGCTCAAAAATGCTCAGTTGCTGCAGCGTATGCGGTTGCTCTGGTTCATCTGCACGAGCGAAATGACTCATGAAATTAACAGGTTTAGCGACATTCGCGCAGCGGTTTAAACGCTCATAAACCTCGGCAAACTGCGCAGGGGAGAAACCTAAACGGTGCATGCCACTGTCTATTTTCATCCACACGGTTACCGGTTCGGTAAGCTCCGCTTGCTCCAACATCTCAATCTGAAACTGGTGATGTACCACGGTATCAATGTGATGTTCAACCAACAAAGGTAAATCTTCTGCTCTAAAAAAACCTTCTAACAACAAAAGCTTGGCATTAACTCCACCATTACGCAGTTGCAATGCTTCTTCTAAACGCGCGAGTCCAAAGCCGTCGGCATCACTGACACATTGGGCCACATTAAGTAGGCCATGACCGTACCCATTAGCTTTAACAACAGCCATTATTTTACTGTGGGGAGCAACTTCACGAAGACGCGTCAGGTTGTGCTGTAGTGCCTGGCGGCTGATTTCAGCTCTTGGAAAAGGTTTCAATTTATCCCTTCATTACATACTAATAAGTGCGGCCATGCCGCACTTGAACATCTCAATGCTAATCCTCTTCAAATTGCGGACCAGCATAATTGTCAAAGCGTGAGAATTTACCTTGGAAGGTTAAGCGCACGCGACCAATCGGACCGTTACGCTGTTTACCGATAATAATTTCGGCGGTGCCTTTATCGGGTGAGTCATCGTGATAGACCTCATCACGATAGATAAACATAATTAAGTCAGCATCCTGCTCAATAGAGCCTGATTCACGCAAGTCCGAGTTAACAGGGCGCTTGTCGGCACGCTGTTCAAGTGAGCGGTTGAGCTGTGATAGTGCGATAACGGGGATCTCTAACTCTTTTGCCAACGCTTTAAGCGAGCGCGAGATCTCGGCAATTTCTAGGGTACGGTTGTCAGCCAGTGCGGGCACCTGCATCAACTGCAAATAGTCGACCATGATCATCGATAGCCCGCCATATTCCCGCGCAATACGTCGCGCGCGGCTACGTACTTCGGTTGGCGTCAAACCAGAGCTGTCGTCAATGTACATTTTGCCCTTTTCGAGCATCAATCCCATGGTAGACGATACACGCGCCCAATCGTCATCATCCAACTGACCAGTACGAATACGGGTTTGGTCGACGCGACCGACCGACGCCAACATACGCATCATGATCTGTTCTGACGGCATCTCTAAACTGAAAATCAGTACAGGTTTGTCTTCACTGAGCGCCGCATTTTCACACAGGTTCATCGCAAAGGTGGTTTTCCCCATAGACGGACGTGCCGCTACAATCACCAAATCGCCCGATTGGAAACCGGCGGTCATCTTGTCGAGATCACCAAAACCAGAAGAAACCCCGGTCACACCGTTATGCGGGTTGTTATATAGTTGCTCAATCTTATCGACCGTCTTTTCCAGAATGGTCTTAATCCCTTCTGGGCCCTCATTGGCATTGGCACGTTGCTCGGCAATCTTAAAGACTTTCGTTTCCGCAAGGTCGAGCAACGCGCTGGAATCACGCCCCTCTGGGTTATAGCCCGCATCAGCAATCTCATGAGCAACGCGGATCATCTCACGCACCACGGCACGTTCACGCACGATTGAGGCGTAGGACAGAATATTACCGGCACTCGGGGTGTTTTTGGCAATCTCACCGAGGTAAGCAAACCCACCTGCATCTTCCAACTCGTCGGTCAGCTCAAGCTGCTCAGATACAGTAATTAAGTCGATGGGCTGACCTTGCTCGGTCAGACTCTGCATGGCACTAAAAATCAACTTGTGAGCGCGCGAGTAAAAATCTTCTCGCACCACGGCTTCTGCAACTTTGTCCCATGCTTCGGCATCCAGCATCAAGCCCCCCAATACAGATTGCTCTGCTTCTATGGAATGAGGTGGCAATTTCAACGCTTCGGTTTGCGCGTCTTTACGTTTGTCACGTGAGCTGAAAGCAGCAGGCTGTGGCATAGCGTTTCTGAATCTCCAATTGATGGGTAAAACGTGTTATAAAATCGGCGACTAATTGTTGATACAAATAACTCCAATGGCTTCACCATGGATTCAACACATAAGGAAAGCTCATGCGTATCGCTCTGGCTGTAGCACTGGCACTGTCATCTTGTGCATCTATCGCGGATGAAGGTCAGTGGCAACCTTACCAAATGCCTTCAATCGCGGACAAGCTCAAGGAAAGCGGCATCACCATTCCCGCAAAACAACTGGCGGATCTTAGTCAATATCCGATGAATGCCGTAGTTGGGCTGGGGTATTGTACCGCCAGTTTTGTTTCGCCAAAAGGCTTAGTAGTCACTAATCATCACTGCGCTTTTCGAGCCATTCAGTATAACTCCAGCGCCGAACATGATTACATGAATGAAGGCTTTCTAGCGCGCTCAATGGATGAAGAACCCTCGGCTGGCCCGAATGAGCGGTTATATGTGACGGAAGATGTCAAAAACGTCACCAAAGAGGTGACTGACGGGTTGCCTGATGCCGCATTAGCTCGTTATCAAACCATTGAAGATCGCAGTAAAGTATTAGTAAAAACCTGCGAAAGTTCAGATAATTATCGCTGTAGTGTGCGTAGTTTTCATGATGGATTGGAATACTATCTCATCAAACAATTGATGATCCGCGACGTACGCTTAGTGTATGCACCAGCAGAAAGCATCGGCGCCTTTGGTGGTGATATCGACAACTACGAATTCCCTCGTCACAGCGGCGATTTCTCTTTTTTACGCGCCTACGTGGGCAAAGATGGGCAACCAGCGCCCTACAGTGAAGATAACGTCCCCTATGAGCCAAAGAGCTATCTAAAAATTAACAGCAATGGTGTCAAAGCGGGTGACGGTGTTTTTGTGGCGGGATATCCGGGCCGGACTAGCCGCTATAAACTGCCATCGGAACTCAAATTTGCCAGCGAATGGGAATATCCACAACAAGCCAGCCGTTACCAAGCGCGCATTAACACAATCACCGAAATGGGTAATGCCGATAAAGCGCTCGAAATCCGCTACGCGGGCACGATGGCGAGCATGGCCAACCGCATGAAGAAGCTCAATGGTCTGCTTGATGGGTTTCACAAAACCGATATTTTGGGGATCCGTCAGCAACAACAGCAAGCCTTTATTGCTTGGCTGAAGCAACAAAAGAATGATGTTGCATTACAGCAAATCGACACGCTCGAACAACTATTAAGCCAGCAACAACAAGCCTATCAGCAAGAGTTCTTCTTTGACAATGTGAGTTCGTCAACGCTGCTAGACACCGCTATTCGGCTTTATCGTCTCGCTAAAGAGCAACAAAAACCGGATGCTGAACGTGAACCAGGCTATCAAACACGCGACCTCGACATGTTCGCCTCGCGCTTGAAACGCATCGATTCATCGTTTGCACCCAGCGTGGATAAACAGCTATGGCTGATGGATCTTGAAGCATACATACAACAAGATGCACGCATAGCGGCGTTTGACCAGTGGTTAGCTGCACAGGATACCCAAGAACTACCACAACTGGTGGACCGACTTTATCAACGCAGCGAACTCACCGACCAAGCCAAGCGCCTAGCGTGGATGCAGCAATCACCCGCGGCATTTGAACAGTCTGATGACCCATTCATTCAGCTCGCGGTAAAGCTGTATGACACCAATATGCAGCTGGAACAACAACACAAGCAGTTAGCGGGGGAACTATCGGTGGCTCGCCCAGCGTATATGGCCGCAATCATTGCGTATAACCAAGCCCAAGGGAAACCAGTTTACCCAGATGCTAACGGCACGCTGCGGATCAGCTACGGTAAAGTCGATGGTTATCAATCTCGCGATGCCGTCTACAAACAGCCATTCACTCGGGTAGAAGGGATTTTAGAAAAAAATACTGGCATCGCCCCGTATAACTCACCGCAAAAATTGCTTGATGCCATCAAAGAGCGTCGCTTTGGTGATCACCTCGTCAAAAGCGTATATCCCGACAATCGCTCTTGGTTGTGTCGCCTATTCTCATGTGATGCTGAACCAGAACAGTTCAACTCAGTGCCCGTCGACTTTTTATCAAGTGTCGACACCACTGGCGGCAACTCCGGCTCTCCTGTGTTAAACGGCAACGGTGAATTAATCGGCCTAAACTTTGATTCTACTTATGAGGCAATTACTAAAGACTGGTTCTTTAACACTTCAATAACACGCGCAGTACATGTGGATATCCGTTATATCCTGTGGATGATGGATAAAGTCGACCACGCGGATAATTTGAAACAAGAGCTTACAATTACAACAGAACAATAATCTGTTTCTCTGAGAATTTGTAACATCTTTGCGAACCCTGCTAGCAGCAGGGTTCGCGCACACAATGGCCTGCCACATAAACAATCACCCCGCACCAAAACCAATCATTTAACGTATGAACACAATAAATTCATCATTGAAACATTTAACCCGTTAATGTAATTAGTTAAGTGGGTTAAAAATAAAAACTCAACAAAAAAAACAAGTTTTAACACAAAGTTAACACACTTTACTATTTCAAGGAAGGTTAATGATGAAACAAGCAACTTTTCGGCGGACGATCTTAGCAGCTTCAGTGTCTGCATTATTCGCCTTAAGTACGCCAGCATTTGCAGCCAGTAATACTGATGGCGCAATTCGTGGTGAAGTTGTATCAGCCAATGATGCTCCACTTACTAATGCAACTATTACCATCAAAAATACAGAAACAGGCTTAACTCGTGTTCTTACTACGGATGAAAATGGCCGCTATCAGGCGATGAGATTACCCATCGGTAAATACTCAATCACCGTTAACGCTGCGGGTTATGACAGTAAAGTACAAGATGACGTTAGTGTTACAATTGGTAGTAATTCTAATGTAACCTCGGTACTAAACCAAACAGGTATGGAACGTCTTGCCGTTGTAGGCAGCCGTATTTCCTCAATTGACACAACGTCTTCAGAAGCCTCCATGGTAATGAGCCAAGTTGAAATTGAACGTATGCCTGTACCAAAAGATGTGACCAGCGTAGCTCTACTTGCACCGGGCACGACTCGTGGTGATAGCCGTTTCGGTAATTTGGCTTCATTTGGTGGCTCATCTGTCGCTGAAAACTCATACTACATCAATGGCCTTAACGTTACTGACTTCCGTAATGGTGTAGGCTTCTCTAATGTCCCATTCGATTTTTACGATCAATTCGAAGTAAAAACAGGCGGTTATTCCGCAGAATTTGGCCGTGCTACTGGCGGTGTCGTCAATGCTGTAGTTAAGCGCGGTACGAATGAATGGAAATTTGGTGCAAACGTCTATTATCGTCCGGATTCTTTAAGAGCGGATGCTCCTGACAGCTACACAAAAGACGGTGATTTATACATCGGTAACAACGCCGACTATCAAAATAACCTACGTGGCAACGTATACGCTTCTGGTCCATTAGTTAAAGACAAACTGTTTTTCTTTGCCATGTACCAGCCTCAGACAGATAAAACCGAAGGTGTGACCAGTTACGGTGCAACTCTAGAACGTCAGAAAGCAGACAATCCTTTTTGGGGTTTAAAACTCGACTGGAACATTGCAGACAACCATACCCTCGAATTTTTAGCATTTTCTGATGATGATGATGCCAAAACCCATTCATATGATTACGATTATGAAACAAGTACTGTTGGCGAAGAAAGCCCAATCGTAGCGTCAGATAAATCGGGCGGTACCAACTGGGTTGCCACCTACACAGGCCAATTAACCGATGATTTCACCGCGAAAGTAACTTATGGTGTCAACAAACGTAATCTGACCTCAGACAGTAACTTAAGCTCTGAGTGTAACCTGATCTACGATCGCCGCGGCGGTACCGTGACAGATGTTGGTTGTGCAAGCTCTGCAGACTATTTTGTAGAACGAGGCGAGGACGAACGTAAGGAATTTCGTGCCGATTTTGAATGGCTTATCGGCATGGAGCACACGCTACGTTTTGGTTATGACTTAGAGAAAAATTCATCCTTCAGTGATACATCTTATTCAGGCCCCGGTGGCATGTACTGGATGTACTATGACGTAAATGACCCATCTGTAGGTGCACCTTTAGCCAATGGAGTAACTACTCCTGTTGGCTTAACCCAGTATGCGATGTCACGCGAATATTCTGTTAACGGTAATTTTGAAACTAAATCTCAAGCAATTTACTTAGAAGATCAATGGCGAGTTACCGATAACGTTACTTTATCTTTGGGAGTTCGCTGGGATTCATTTGATAACATGAATGCTAATGGCGACAGTTTCATCAAGATCGATGATATGTTTGCCCCACGTCTTGGCGCTTCATGGGATATTAATGGCGATGGTAACTCGAAATTATTTGCTAACTATGGCCGTTACTATCTGCCAGTTGCCAATAATACCAACGTACGTTCTGCAGGTAACGAATTTGACGTAAGACGTTACTATGCGTTGCAAGGTACCCAAGATACCGAAATCCTCGGTAAACAAATTCCACTGCCAATCCTTGGTGACCAAATTGGTCCAGATCAAGTTACTAAAGACGGTTCAATTCCTGATACTGAAGCTGCTGTGGATCAAGATATTGACCCAATGTATCAAGATGAAATCATCATTGGCTACCAAGGTATGCTCGATGAGGACTGGTCTTGGGGAGTTAAAGGTACACAACGTGAACTAAAAGGTACACTTGACGATTTTAGTATTGGCCAGTACCTAGAAGCAACCTACGGTTGCCAAGATGGAACAGATAACTTTGTACTAGGTAACCCAGGCAAAGATCTAACCGTAAAAGTTGACACCACTTGTAACTCTGACAATTACACGCCAAACGAAATGGTGACAATTCCTGGTTCGGCATTGGGCTATCCTGAAGGAGAGCGTAAGTATTATGCTGTTGACTTAACGCTGGATAGAGCATGGCGTGAAGACTGGGCGTTCAACTTTACCTACACATGGTCCCACTCATACGGTAATACTGAAGGTTTGGTAAAATCTGATAATGGTCAAGACGATGCCGGCGCAACCCAAGATTTTGACTATCCAATTCTGATGGATGGCGCTTATGGTAACTTGCCAAACGACCGTCGCCACATGTTCAAACTGTATGGTTCATATGCAGTTACTGATGATTTGAGTGTAGGTGCTAATTTAAGTATTGAATCCGGTCGTCCATTGAACAAATTGGGTGTTGGTAGCCCTGAAGGTGTTCCGGATTATGGCGATACCTATTACACCATGAACGAGGATGGCACTTATACCAAAAACCCTCGTGGTAGTGCAGGACGCACAGACTGGACCTATCGTTTAGATTTGTCAGCTTCTTATGTATGGGAAGTGGCAGACGATTTAGACGTGATCCTAAAAGCCAACATCTACAACGTATTTAACTCTCATGCTGAAATTCGCCGAGTTGAAACAGCCGAAGATGGTGAACCTGGCTTAGCTTACGGTTACTACGATGCCGTTGCAGCATACCAAACTCCTCGTTACATGGAGTTTAGTGCTAGCATCAAGTTCTAAAATTATTAAATTTTAGTATGCACTCAAAGGCGTAGCATTTGTTACGCCTTTTTAATTTCATAACTGCGCTATGCAGTGGCATTTAATATTCTGAACATTAAAGAGGCTGTATCGCAGAACGAGCACTATGAATCGGATGTTGGTGTTGTTAACCAACACTAAGGTGCAGCCTACCAAGGTGAGATCCCGAACGTTTATCAAACAAAGACCGATCGGAATGTAAACAGTTTTCGTTTTGAAATTATACGGTTTGTGCTGTTCAAAAATGATACGAAGACCAGTTAATCATCAGCCTGATGAAATAGTGAGCACTCATACTCTCGTCCTGTGCAGCCTACGATGGTAGTGTTCACGCTATGTTGAGTTCTCACTTAGTGCACGCTTCTAACCGAACGTCATAATCTGAGCATTCAAGCAATCAAAAACGCTAGATGGTTAACCCAACCCATCTAGCGTTTTTTAATAAATCATAGCAGTACAACTAACCTTGCCAAATATGCCATATAAAAATGCCCAACATTAAGTTGGGCATTTTTTGAGTAAATATACTGCCAATAATTAGGATTAGCAGCAATACACCTTAGAACTTAATGCTAGCACTCAATCTTACGTAACGAGGGGTTTGATAATTTGTAGGTAACAGATAATCTGGGTTAGGAGCACCAAGATAGATATCACCACGAGATGAATCATAGCCATCATAGATTTCCGCAACTTCGTTCACTTCGGTAACTTCATCATTATTGAAAATGTTAAACACGTCGGCACGGAAGGTAATGTCTGTAGATTCAAGCTCTAGAATATACTGCAGTGACAAATCCAAGTTCCAAGTGTTTGGCGTACGCCCCATTGAGCCACGTGGCACAATCTCACCATCTTTGGCAAATGATTCAGCATCATACCAAGTTATCTAAATCACCAATACATGACTGGGCAACCACTTAGCCTCACATTAAGTACAGATTTTCATTAGTTGATAATCGATTGCCTAAATACCTCTTTTCCTTCCATCTGACTTTTGTCACTCAGCAGGCCTACTTTAGCTTGCACGAGCTCACATGTTTAACAAATGTTGAATTATGTTTTTATATGTGTGTAAAATGATAAATACGGTGTCACAAAAGACCCCGTGTTAACAAAAATATTACAAAAAATTTTGCCGCAAGGAAGGTTAAAGAAATGATGAAAAAAAATTTTAGGCGTTCGCTGATCGCTGCATCAGTGTCTGCTATGTTCACACTAAGTGTTCCCACGTTTGCTGCCAGTAATACCGACGGTACCATCCAAGGTAGCGTATTAACTCAAACAGAAGCTCCGCTCAGCAATGCATCTATCGTGATAAAAAATAAGTCTACGGGCTTGACACGTACTATCACTACCGATTCTAGCGGAAAGTACCGCTTACCACGATTACCTATCGGTAACTACACCCTTACGGTAACTGCTGAAGGCTACAGCGAAAAGGTCATAGATGATGTGGTAGTCACTATCGGTGGCAGCTCAGAAGTTACAGCAGTTATGGATATGGCAGGCATGGAGCGCTTGTCTGTTGTAGGTAGCAGAGTAGCAGTTATTGACACCACGTCCTCAGAATCGTCGTTAGTGATTTCTCAGGCAGAAATTCAACGTTTACCAATCCCCAAAGACATTACAAGTGTCGCATTGCTAGCACCGGGCACTACACGAGGTGATGATCGCTTTGGTAACTATGCGTCTTTCGGCGGCGCATCGGTAGCGGAGAATGCTTTCTATATTAACGGTCTAAATGTTACAAACTTCCGTAACGGCCTTGGTTTTTCGAATGTACCTTTTGATTTTTATGAGCAGTTTGAAGTCAAAACTGGTGGTTACGGTGCTGAGTTTGGCCGTTCAACTGGCGGGGTTGTCAATGCTGTAGTTAAACGTGGTAGCAACGACTGGGAATTTGGCGGCAACGTCCTTTGGCGCCCAGATGCACTGCGTGAACAGTCACCAAATAGCTATCTGTCTAATGGCGATCTATACATTGACAATTCAGGTGACAAGTATGACAACATCGAAGGCAACGTCTATGCTTCCGGTCCTATCATCAAAGACAAACTGTTTTTCTACGCTATGTATCAACCCCGTAGTACAAGCCAAGAACAAATCACCCAAGAAGGGTTTGGTAAGCAGGAAGTGTCGTCGGACAACCCATTCTGGGGCTTAAAGTTAGACTGGAACATTGCTGAAAACCACACATTAGAATTTTTAGCATTTTCAGACAAAAATGATGAAGAAACAGACAGCTTCAACAAAACCGATGCAGGAGCATGGGACTATCTCTCGACTGCGACAGAAAATGCTGGTGGGGATAACTATGTATTTACCTACACAGGTCAATTAACCGATACGTTTACAGCTAAATTAACTTACGGTGTAAACAAATATAATCTAACAACTTTAAGTAGTAATTCAACAATTTGTAACCTATATATTGACAACCGTGAGGATGCAACACGCACTTATCCGGGGTGTGCTTCAACTGCCGACTATAATTTAGAGGAAGGTAGTGATGAACGGAAGGAGTTTAGGGCAGATTTTGAATGGGCTGTTTCAAATAATCACGTAATAAGTTTTGGTTATGACCTTGAAAAAAATACCTCCACATCTCAGCAATTCTACTCAGGTCCAGGAGGTGTTTACTGGTCTTACTACGATGTTGCCAACCCAACAGTCGGAACCCTCCTACCAAACAAAGCAACAACCCCAACTGGCGTCACTCAATATGCGCGCTCACGTTTACGTACAGTAGGTGGCAACTTTAAAGTAGACTCCCAAGCTGTATACCTTGAGGATACATGGACTGTTACTGACGATCTGACGTTGAGTTTAGGCTTACGCTGGGACTCATTTGATAACATGAATTCCGAAGGGGACAGTTTTGCTAAAATTGACGACATGATTGCTCCTCGTATTGGGGCATCATGGGACATCAACGGGGATGGAGAGTCAAAACTGTTTGCTAACATTGGCCGCTACTTCCTGCCTATTGCAAGTAATACCAACGTGCGCCTTGCGGGTAACGAGTATGATGTATATCAGTATTACGTACTCGAAGGTACCCAAGACGAGTTGATTAACGGTGTAAACGTACCAACACCTATACTCGGTGCCCAGATTGGACCAAATCAGTATAACGCTGATGGTGTCGTACCAAATACCAATGAAATTGTGGACCAGGATCTAGATCCTATGTACCAAGATGAAATCATCGTTGGCTATCAAGCTATGATTGATGATAACTGGTCATGGGGAGTCAAAGGAACACAACGTAAACTTAACGGTGCTATTGACGATTTAACTATTGATAGTTGGATTGAAGAAACCTATGGCTATACCCCTTCTTCTAACGTCTATATTCTAGCTAACCCTGGAGAGGATATTAGGGTCAGTGTAGATACTACTGGTAATGGTGATTATGAGATGGTCACGATTTCAGGAGATGAGCTGGGATATCCAAAGGCTGAACGTACCTATTATGCTTTAGACTTAACATTAAGTCGTAGTTGGGCGGATGATTGGACTGCTGACTTCACTTATACTTGGTCTCACAGCTACGGTAACCTTGAAGGCTTAGTTAAATCAGATAACGCTCAGGGTGATGCTGGGCTAACTCAAGATTTTGACTTCCCAGAGCTGATGGATGGTGCATACGGTAATTTACCTAATGACCGTCGACATATGTTTAAGGTCTTTGGCGCTTATAGCGTGACAGAAAATCTCACGTTAGGTGCTAACCTTAGCATCGAGTCTGGTCGTCCTAAAACGAAATTTGGTGTTGCAACGCCTTACAGCCTGCCTCCTTATGGCGATACTTACTATACGCAAAATGAAGACGGCACATTCGATTATAACCCACGTGGTAGTGATGGCCGTACTGATTGGGTATATCGTGTTGACTTATCAGCGTCTTATATATGGGAAGTTAGCCAAGACTTAGATGTAACACTAAAAGCAAACATCTATAACGTATTTGATTCTTCGGCCACAATTCGTAATTATGAATACGCTGAATTAGGAGAGCCTGGTGTAGCGGATCCGTACTATGGTGCGGCAAGAGCTTACCAAACACCTCGTTATTTCGAATTTAGCGCGAGTGTGAAATTCTAATACGAAGAAAGAAGAACAAAATTAAAACGTTCCTCTAAACATGAAAATGCCAGTCGATTTTACCGACTGGCATTTTTTCTTTTAGGGTGGCCTTTGATAAAACCTTGTCGCACGTGATGCAAGGCTGACAATCTGTGTCGCTTCTGTTTTTACCGCGACAAAGCGCATTGATGCCCGTCCGGCTGTCTCAGCTATCACGTCGGCATCAATAAAGTCGTTATTATTGCCTTTGACGTACGGCTTTACATACTCTGGGGGATGATTTTAACTTGATGCTCAAACTGTTGACAAAGACGTCCGAGCCAGTGTGCACCGCCACAAGCCTCGAAAGCAATAGTCGTGGGTGGTAGTTGCTGAAAGCTATGTGAATGGAAAAGTGTGAATATTCTGGAAGCGGAGTGTTGTATAGATCATATCCATATGCAACCACAAGCATCCAGTCGCCCCTAATTTGCTAGAGCAGAACTTTACTGCAAATGCGCCGAACCTGAAGTGGGCTGGCGATATCACGTATCTGTACACCAACGAAGGATGGCTCTATCTGGCTGTAATTATTGACCTTTACTCTCGCGCGGTGGTGGGGTGGTCGATGGCAAGCAGAATGACATCGGAGCTTGTTTGTGACGCTTTGAGGATGGCATTATTCCGCCGAAGCTTTCCTACCGGCGTGATTGTCCATAGCGACCGAGGCAGCCAATACTGCGCAAACGATTA
>NZ_JBLXAT010000036.1:0-32633 GCF_048265805.1 Shewanella sp.
CCAAGAAGAGCGTTTCCCATAACAAGCCTAATAA
The DNA here is from genome assembly GCF_048265805.1 of Shewanella sp. Taxonomy (GTDB): domain Bacteria; phylum Pseudomonadota; class Gammaproteobacteria; order Enterobacterales; family Shewanellaceae; genus Shewanella. Next base: position 35 of record NZ_JBLXAT010000036.1, read on the forward strand.
AACAAACCCCGGCTAAAAAACCGGGGTTTGTCATTAATCTGAGCGATGTCTTAGACATCGCTTTTTGTCGCTGCTATTGCAGGAGAATCACTACACGGCACATCACCTGCCTTGCCTAAATTACGCGCTGCCTGCTGCAAAAATAATCAGCAAAGGTCAACAGCCCCTAGTGAACATCAATCCCCGCTGTTGCTTACGTTGGCTTACTCAGTAATGTTTTACACAGGCTAACAAAGTCAGACGAGGTGACAATGCCCAGCACTTTGCCGTCAGCATCGGATACTGGTAAACAGCCAAATTTGTTATCAATGAAGTAGTCGACGACATCCAGTAATGGCGTGTGAGTAAATAGCAGTGGATATTCGGTATCAATCAACTCTGTCAGTGGCTGATGGCGTTCACGGCGGTCCAACGCCCCCGCACCGTAGCGATTATATAAACTCATCACGGTGGCAATCATTTTCTTATGCGTTAACACACCCACCAAGGTGCCATTTTGCTCTGAAATCACTGGTAGATGGCGTACGCCACGGTTTTGCATCAGCAAGTGTGCGTCATGGATTGTGGCTGCATCACTAATGCAGACCGGATCTGGCGTCATTATGTCTTCAACCTTCATGATGTTTCCTTTTTGCATCATCGTCTTTGTCACATTATAGGTGGCTGCCTGCAAAAAAATAGTCAGCGCAGGATATTGATGGCGCGTCCGCTAAAACTTTCCGTCAACGGTCAATAAGTCCTGAGCCTGCGCTGCGTTGGCTCAATTTGTCATGCTCCAGCCTGTCCAATTGGTCGCTTTCCAGCACAGCGATGGTTTACCCAACTAGCGTGCCGTGAATATTAGTTCGCGGCTTCCTTATGACTTCTAGCCAATACCGTGAGCCGACAATTCAATGCTTAAAAATCAGTGACTTTACAAATCTCCTCCACGGCATAAGATCAATAAAGGATTTTCTTGAACAACACGGCTTTTATGAGCGCTGACGTCAATATTGCTACCTTGAATCTGTTTAACTATGCCGAGCCTCCGCTGGCTTATCATGAGTTTGATAGCATCTATAGCCTGCCGCAATGGCAACTCAAAACCCAGTGGATCTCTGATTGGGTGGATACGGCAATGCCCGATATATTGGGAATACAGGAAGTGTTTAGTCCGCAAGCGCTGCAACAGCAGTTAACCCCCCACGGTTTTAGTCACTTTGCTATGGCGGGTGAACCCAGTATTGACGGTTATGTCGCGCATCAAAGTGTGGTGATGCTTGCTAGTCGCTTGCCGATTATTGAATCGAGCTCTGTGCCGCTCGATTTTACTTTGGCGGCGCGTTTTGGTGTTAGCAAGGAGTTTAGCCCCAGCAGAGAAATGCTGCGTGCCACAGTGCAATTGCCCGAAATTGGCACCACCGATGTGTATGTGGTGCACCTGAAATCCCCACGGGCAATGCTGGGTCATCAAGACGTCAATTTAGATGGCTTTAGTGCCGCGTTAGCGGGCAGCGCTTTGGGGCGTTGGGCATCGGTGGTTAAACGGGGTACCGAAGCGATGCTGCTCTATCAGGCGATTCTCGAACGGCGTGCACAAACGGGTTATGCCGTGGCCGTGGTAGGTGATTTCAATGCCACCATTGATAGTAGCGAACTGCGCGGCCTTTTAACTGCGCCAAATCAGCTGTATCGCGGTGACTTACATGCCACAGGTTTGCTGGCGTTAAATGAGCAGGAGCGCTTATGCCACCTGCGCCATTTTCAGTTGCAAGAGGCGCAGACATTAGCGCGTGCTTGTGTCCCAGATGCCCACCGGCGAGTCAGCCATTTTCACGGTGCCAAAGGCTCAATTGTCGATCATATTTTGCTGAGCCAAGAGTTTGATGGCCAACAGCAGCATAGCCTTGCCAGTGTTAGCCAATACCAAATATTTAATCAGCACCTGATCAGCCCGCAACATCCACACGACGATTATGCCAGTGACCATGCACCAGTCATGGCCACCATCGCACCGCGTCATGCGGCAGCGAAGGAGTGATATTGTCCGGCGCTATTGCTTCAAAACTGCCGAAATAGCTGCGGGACTTTTTGCGGTAGTTTGCCATCTAGATAGGCATCAACGATGGCGTCATGATGGTACTCGTAAATAAAGGGGAGATGCTGAGGTTGCCACTGACTTGAACGCCACAGCATACCTGAACTTGTTTGAGGTTGGCTTGCAATAGCATCGGAACTGCAGGCAAGTTCGGCCAATCGCGGTAGGTCCTCTCCAAGCGCTGTCACCGCCCGCGCTGCTAACATATGCAAAGTGTCACCACGAACTAACGGGGCGGCGCATTGGTGAATAATGGCACCAGCATCGAGCTGGTTGCTGAGCTGATGCACTGTCATGCCCGTCATCTGCGGCTCTAACATATAACTCGGCCAGAAATGGGTAATCGCGCCTTTGTACCAAGGAGATAATCCGCCATGGCAATTCCATTTATGTTTGGGAGCGCTATCCAGCAGTTCTTGGTTTAACTTGTGGCAGCCATAGGAAATTAATAGGTCGGTAGCGTACTGCTTGATGGTATCGATCACCGCTTTGCTGTTCAGATCTTTGATCGAGATACTTAACTTAGGCACGTCTGGCCAGTCTGTTTCGCCAAAAAATAGCGCTTCAATGCGCTCGCGTTCGTGGAAATGGTGCTCGAATAAGGTGCGCAATGAGACATCAAGTGACGCAGGGGCTGTGGGGAGAAACTTCTCTCGTTCTTCGACAATCACGTACGCTAGCTTACCCGTTGTAGCCAAACAACGAGCAATGTAAGCATGGCGCGGATGATTGCCGCAGACAAAAACTATGCTCATAGTGTTTCCCCTGTATTAAATCTAATTAATTGATGTTGTTCTAATTTTTCAATTACCTGCCGTAAAGATGCTAAAGGCAAGTTAAGCCGTTTGGCAATGTCCAGCATGTAGGTATTGCCATCTGATGCACTCAAAATGGTTAGAATGGCATTTAGTTCCTGTCTGCCATCCAATAACTGATCGCTGGAGGTACGCCGATTAGTTGGTGTGTTGATGTTGGGGTATAACCCGCGTTTACCTAATTGTGGCTCGCCATAAGGCTTAAGGTTAAGCGCTTTACCAGAAATTTCGGCACTGAGCAGCAGTTGCTCCAGCTGGTTGATGGAGTCGATAACCGAATCCATATCCATAAAGGCTTTATCGTCGAGCGAGTTATGATATTGCGGAAATACGCCATATACGGTTTTTGCGACTTGACCCATTGGCAGGTTGAAACCAGGTGAACAATATTGGCGTTCATCGGAGCCATAGAGCGGTGTAAATGGCTCCATGCGCCAATCGTCCTTGTCGGCGAGTTGGCCAATGTAACGGTCAAATAGCGAGTCGCCACGTTTACTTGCCTTATAACGTAAGTTGGCGGAGGGGCCTCCAAGGCAGGTCAGAATCAAGCCTGCTTCCAAGTGTTGCTGTAGATGCTGATGATGCTGTGACAGAAAGCAGAGTGAACCAATCGTTTCCGGATTGAGCAAAAAGCGGTAACTAAAGCGTCGCCGCGGCCAACGTAGCATTCTGTGATATAGGCCAATCAGTACCAACGGGCCACTTAATTCATTGTTGGCTAATGAGGGGTGACACAAGTAGCTGCTGAGTAATATTTCACGTTCGCTTTCACCGCTAAGTAGGGTTTGCGCGAAGGGGACGCCACCGTTTTCGTCGAAGTGACTTTCAATTTTGACGCGGTAAGTGCCAGCGGATAACTGCTCACGTTGCTGGTGGCTGAGACAGAATCCCCACGTTCGGTGGTAATAACTGGTAACGTAAGGAATTGCATCAACCAGATGTGGAATAGAATGCAGATGCGGTTGTAACTGCTCAAGTGTTATCTCTGTATCGACGGGCTCAGAGTAGTTCACTATATGCAGATTGCAGTTGTCTGAATCACAAATCAAATTGCCATCCGGCCCCCATAGCCGCGCGCGTTTAAAGTGCCATTCTGGAGGTACAGTCCAGTCAAATACCTTCGTGCCAGACGTCACTTTAGTGACTGTGAGTGGCATAAACTGGCTGATGTATGCGATGGATGCTTCTAAGCCAGGACCTGAGATTGAGCGACAAATAGGGAATAGGTCATCAAAAATCTTGTCTAAAAACTGGTACTCAGAAACGCTCATACCCATCTTCTCTTGCTGCATAGTTGGAGTGACGTAAACCTATCACATGCGCTCCGCACTGGGGAGCGTTAATTATCTGATTCATATGAAGCTTATGGCTCATGTTTATTTGGTGCTGGCTATCGTGATGCATGGCGTTTATCTTCCGGATTTATAGACTAGGCTCGCATCGACATATGATATCAGTGGGAGTGTCTTGGCTGACACCCAAGCCAAGTAATATAGCGTGTCAGTGATTTGACGTCTTCCCTTGAAGGCGGCGTTATTAATGTAGTTTGTTAGTAAAATATTAACGTAAATATATTCACGGAAATCGTGGTGTGAAACGGCCGTAATGCTTTAGCGTTTGGCAGTGATATCGTTGTGATGGTCATAATTATTAGTAAATAGTTGCCTAAAAAATGACCAAAACGATATCTGTTTGATGAAAATACTATATTGATATTAGAACAATATAGGAAAATTTTACCACTCTACGCTAAATATTGATTGCATGTAGTGACTTTAATCGCATCGCAATTAAGTTTGTAAGAAATAATGTTTCTTATCTCAATTAGTTCATAAATTGAACTCTTTACATATTTAACGAGAAATAAAAGCTTGCCAATATGTTGACGGTTTAATAAATTTGGCATTTCTCGGGAAGGATATGCTGAGTGTAAATTATGTTTGGATATGGAAATGTCCAGCTATTCAACCCTTGTCAACCCTTGTTATAAATAATAATTAAAGTTGAATAGATAATATGAATAAAAAATCGCTGTTATTGGTACTTGCAATGAGTCCAATATTTTCTGCCTGTCAATCTACCCATTCTGATGAAGAGGCGGCTTCTTTAAATCGCCAGGATTTAGTGGCTGATCTCGTAAAACGTATCGATGACGTTGGATATGATGAAGTGAAAATTCAACCTGGGGTTGATGAATTTCTCAATATTGCATCGTCTGTATTACAGCGCCAACGTAATGTGATTGAGAGCTATCACCAAAAAGGTGAACTGTACGTAGATGTACAAAGTTTCTTGAGCGCTCAACAAGGTAAAACAGAGTTAGAACTGCAGGATGCCATTACGGCGTTTGATGCCGGTGCAACCAATGAAGATGAAAAAATTGGCCATAAAATTGCGAAGTATCGCGCGGCTAATGATGAAATCTATCAGGAAAACATTAAGTTAACTCAGCAGATCGTCCTTCAGTTAGCTCAAGCCGGATTGCTGTTCTCCCAATACGGTACTGAAGTAGCTAAAGCCACGGCCATGAATTCATTTACCGGTTTGTTTAGCAAAGACGATGATCAACAACCGTCTATCGGCAAAGCATTAGTGAAAGCGAAAGATCAATTGTCGTTAGCAAAAGAAGCTAATGATTATATCGATATCGAGCAACAAACCATTGAGGCTATTGAAAGCCTGCAAAATAAACTCGCTGCTAAAGCTTAATTAAATGATGAAAAAACTCTGGTTACTGCTGTTGTTATGCAGTTGGGTAAGTTTTGCCTACGCTTGGCCTGATTGGGTGATTAATCCAAAGGCATCCGCAGGTGAAATTGCCGCAGTAGGTATTGGAAATACGCCCGCTGAAGCAAAACAAAATGCATTGGCTGACATGACATTGCAATTAACGGCAAATGTTGTAGTGCAGCAATCTCAGTCGCTGCATGCTAATAATGGCAATAGCCAGAGTTCATTTACACAAAATAGTCAAGTTTCCTCTTTGGCCTTGTCATTTCAGGGTGTGGAACAACGCCGTACTGTTGAGCAAGCTGAGCAGATTGCGATAGAACTCGTTGCCAATAAGCAGATTATTGCGAAGCAGATAACGGCAGAAATATATCATTTGCTAGCAGAGCAACCTCAAACAACCGCCAACTGTTTTGCGGCAGCATTACGCCTCAACCGAGCACGAATTAATACCTTAAATAGTGTATTAACTGTGCTGGAATATCCCACGCAAACTCCAGCAATTAATCACGCCTTACAACAACAGCAACAATGTTTAGCGCTCTATCGTGTGCGATTAATAGGCGCTCGTGAGGTGCAAGATATTGCTGCCGCTGCGATGGCTCATCTTCCCGAACTGGGCACAACAGAAGTATGGTTTAAACCGCAGCTTCGCTGGGCGACGGCTAAGCAAAATGGTCAGGTAATGCAGCGGGCTACGTTCCGCTTCGACTTTACTGAATCTGCCGCTCCTTATCGCTCCTTGTTGGCTGGTCAGTTGCAGGTGATCAGCCACGCTTCCGATGAAACGACCGCCCGAAATAACGCCAAACAGCGACTTATTGAATTACTACGTCAGCCAGTCTCTGAGTGGTTGCATGTTGATGTGGAGAATAATAGATAATGAAACGTTCGTTGACCTCGATGTTAGTTGGTGTCGTCTTACTTAGTGGCTGTCAATCAACACAACCTGCCCATCAAACCACTGTTGCTAAAGTCTCTAACCGTGCATCGCAAGCGTATGTGGCGAAAAGTGCTTACCAGTTTGAAGATGGCGACATCACTGTTCCTGCTTATTTTGATACTCAAGGATTAGGTCGCTGTACCTTTGATGCCAACAGTGAAAACGACGGCTGCCCGCTCAAAAAGCCGATCGTGCGAATCTATTTCGGCGGCTCTGATATTGGCGGCCAAGGCATTGGTATTGATGCGTTGCGCAAATACGATGACCACAAGTTGGTGCTGATGCTAGAAAACCAATTCGCGGGCGTGAATCGTTTTCGTGTGGTTACCCGTGATGACGATGTGATTTCGCAGGAACAACAAACGTTTCTCGATCAGCAAGGTGCTGCGGCGACTGTGCAGCGCGCCCAAGCGCAGCAAACACTCAAGCCAGATTTTGTATTAAAAATCGATTCTCTGCGTACGGTGCAAACCGAAGGCAGTATCTCCAGTTGGATGGATTACACCTTAGAGTTAACCATGTCGGTGCTTAATCCATTTACCCGCGAAAAGATGTCGCGGCCGAATTTAGGTAAAGTGCGCGTGACTTCTGAAGATGTGCGAGCTCGCGAGCAGATGCAATTTGTTCGAGCGAGCAACCGTTATGTTACTGGTTTCCGTTACAACGATTCAGGCGATGTGAACGCTGTTATCAATGACATGGCGTCTCGTGGCTTCGATATTTTGCTAACACGTATGCTGACCGAAATGCCGGCAACCGCCCAAGTGATGGGGATTAAAGGTAACCAAGTCAGTCTCGACCGTGGGCAGAATGCCGGCGTACTGCCCAACGAAACCATGATTATTTTCCAATATGAGGCGGGATTTGTTGAGCCAATCGGTGTCGCCAATGTTGTGCCTTCAGGTAACAGCGCTATTGGTGAAATCACCCGTTGGAAAGATTCAAAGCTGGCAGAACAGGTGCAGCAACAAGCGGAAAATGGCATTTACCGCCCGAGTGCGCAAGCGAAGATCTTTGCTGTTTCTGTCGGTACGCCAAGTGACTTTCTGGAGAAACGCACGTGATCAAACAAGGCAAACTCGGTTGGGTTGCATTGTTGCTCACTGCGCCCTCATGGGCTGATGTTACGGTGACTGCCGATGGCATGATCAGCGCCGATAGTTGTGCCTATGGCCGTGGTCAGTTGGCCATCGGCGCCGCCAGAGATAATGCCGCCGCCGACATTGCTAACTTTCTGCAAGGCAGCAATATGTTATCGCTTGGCGACAACGCCCAGCAGTTGGATAGCTACCTCGGCAGCTTGTCAAAACAACAGAAACAGGTACTGATCGCTGGTGTAAAAAGTGGCGCTATGCCACTACAGCAATCGTCACCCAGCTACAGCGGTAACGATACCTGCATCAGTGTTACCTTAGATCCACGCGCTAAAGCGACCAGTGCAGAGCCGCAGTGGCAAGAGCAAGACAGCGATATCAGCGTGACAGTGGACGGCGAGGGCTGGCCGAATCAACAGATGACCGCCAGACAGCAAGCGGAGCAAGATGCACTGCAACGCGCGGTATCGCAAGTGGTTGGCGTGTGGCTGACGCAGCAACGTACTCAATCTAGCGTGTCGCAACTCGCACTTAACGGTGATGATGAGCAAAACGCACTCAATGAGTTGGTCACCCAACAGTTGCATTCCCGTAGCCGCGGTTTAGTGAAGGAGTGGCACACCTTAGCAACTCAAGTTATTGAACCCAATGGCATTCGCGTCACTATTGAAGCTGTGGTTGATAAAGCGCCATTGCAGCAACAGATCCAAGATATTCTCAGCGCTATTGGCTCGCCAGTGGTCACAGTGCAAGCACCGGAACCATTGAATGCCGAGCTGAAGAACCTGCTCACCAGTCATGGTGTTGAAGTGGCTAATCATGCCGCCTTGAATATTGTTGCCGAGCCGCAATTGGTCAGTAACGGCAATAACCAACGGCTTAACTTGCATGTCAAAGTGCTAGATAGCGCGGGTAACGTGTACGGCAGTTGGCATAACCAGCCATCGTTGCTGTCGTTACCACAATCGTCCCACGTATTAGCTGACCTCATTAGCGTTTCGTTAGCTGATCCGCAGCAAAAACAAGCACTACAGCAGATGGTGACGTCGGCGTTTAACAAGCTGGTCGCCAATGGCGGCTTAGTGCGCAAGTTGACCTTTTCCGCTGACCTGCTGCAACAACCCGACAATCTCGGTGGCGTGTTAGGCGCTATCGGTGGTGTTAGCGATGTTTCTATCGTCCGCCAAGGTTCTAACTTCTTAGCCAATTTACGTTTTAGTGGCAGCACGGCAGAACTTGCCGCGTTGCTTGCTCCTGCTCTTAGCATGATTTGTGGCGATCAGCAGCCGCAAATTGATATTCAGAATGACTACCAAGTGACAATTCACTGAGGATAAATAGATGAAATTAACCACGTTGACGCTCGCAATGTGTATGGTGTTCCCAGCGATGGCTGCTGATGATTTTGACTTAAGCGACATGCTGCCAACGCGTCCTGGCCAAGCGATTGCTAACCAAGATAACGTTACCGTTAAAGAAGATATGGTGATAGCCAAAGACGGTAAAGACTCTGCGGCTGCAGTCGCTGTCGCCCAAGCTGAATTGTTGGAAGACGATGAAGACGGCGTGCGTATGATCCAAGTGGGTAGCGGTACTGGCATTTTGTCGATTGGTACTTCGAGTTACCAAACCTACGACAACATGAACGCCACCTTGCTGTCCAAGCGCGGTGCATACACCGAAGCCTACATGAAGGCGAAAAAGCAGCTGATGGAAAACTTCAAAGGTGTAGAACATCGCTGTGACAACTTGGCCTCAAGCGCCATGGATTACATCGACACGGGGGCCGACAGCACTGGCAACATGGAAAAAAACATTGCAGAAAGCTGTAAAGAGTCAGTGTCTGGCTCTCTGGCAGGTTTTGTGACGTTTGATGTGTTCGATAATGTTGAAGAAAAAGTGGTAAAAGTCAGCTTAATCTCCACGCCAAAAACGCGCCAACAGATCCGTCGTAACAGCGGTGCGGTAGCGCAAACTACCGAGCCCAATGTCATCTTCAAGCAAGTTATCGACGATATCAAACAAGGGGTGTTGCCACCAGTAGGCGCCAAAGTGCTGACCAACCCAGACACGCAAGAGGTGATCGTGCTGGGTTATGGCTCATCCATTATCCGTAAAAACAAAAACTCAACCATGGCGCGCGAACTGAAGAAAGCCGCCAAGTCTCAAGCCGAAACACGTGCTCGTGACGCGCTGCTTGCCACCTTAAAAGGCGAGCAGGTTTACTGGCAGGGTGGTAACGATGAGAAACAAACGGAAGCGCAGAAGCAGTTTGAATATGACGATCCAAGCCTGCAAGATCCTACTCAAGTAAAAATTCTGGACACCGAACGCAGTACCTTCGTGAACCAGATGAAAACCTCCAACATCTACCAAACTGTGAGCCAAGGTAAGTTACCGGTTGGCGTGGCAACTAAAAGTTTTACCAGCCCTGATGGTAACTGGCAGTACACCGTAGCGGTTTACGCGCCAAGTTTAGAAGCAGAAGCACGTCAAGCTAATCAACAGATGATGTCTGGTGGCAGCGCAACACCGTCGCATAGTGGCCAGAAAATCCGCGCCATTGGTGGCGTTAACGAAGGCGCCGCCAATCCACAAGGCGCTTCTGGTCAAGTGAGCCAAACAGAAGGTCTGTAATGCTGACATCAATGGTTATGTTAGTGGCATTGTCAGCAGCCCCTAGCATTAACGGCGGGCTGTTTGAGACGAAATTGCAGGCCGATGGCGCGCAGGTGACTACCTCGCACCAGTTGCCGCAATCGGCGTGGGAGATGGCCTGCCGTAACACCTTAACTTCACCACAGCGACAGCAGTTGCAACAGCAGTTGGGCCAACAACTCAATATTAAAGTGCCTGCTGAGGTTAGCTATTTCGCCGGTGATATTACGCAGTATCGCCAATGGAAGGATGAGGGTTGGTTACATTGCCGTGGCGATGTACAGCCAAAGGTGGACAGCTATCAACTGCCAATGTTGGCGGTACGCGTGGCTTGGTGGGCGGACGAACATCAGCATAAACAGTGGCTACGGCCATTGCTGCAACTAGCGCTGACTGAACCAGACAGTACGACGGATGCCATGGCATTGATTGCCGCCAACAGTTCGCCAGGCAAAGCGCTGGCGGCCGTACAGCAGTTAGATGGTCAAAAGCTGCAACTGCCGCAAGCGATGCTAAGCGTGGCTAAGTTGCTACAGCAGGGACAAAAGCTGGCTGAGGCGCAAGCAATCTTAGCACGTTGTGATGAGGTGGCTTGTCGCAAACTAACAATGGAGATAGAGCATGAGCTGGAACGCAAAGATGAGACAGACGCTGAGAATTTGGATTGCTATTTCTCTCGCTGCACCGGCGCTAGCGACGGAACCCACTGATCCAGAATTTGAGCGCTTTGTCGCTGAGCAACAACAAGCTTTTAGTGACTATCAACAGCGGGAAACCGTGGCATTTGAGCAGTTTGTGCAAGCGTGGCAGCAAGCTGAATCTGACTATGCTAAGCAAGTGGCGCAGCAGTGGCCTGACGCCTTACTGCCAGATAAAACCCGCTGGGTAAGTTACAGCGACGATCTGCATCGGCGCATGCAAGTTAACTTTGATACTGGCGAAGTTGTGGTTGAGGTGCTTGATAGCAGCAACGCTGATGCCGACGTGCAGCAAGCTCGGCATGAGATTGCTAAATTAGCGAACACTAGCGCAGAAGAAGCGCTGCGACACGATCCTGTGGTGATCGCCTTTGATCGCAATTTCAATAACAGCAGTCATCAGCAGCAAGGATATTTAGCCACGCCAAACCTCGCGGTGCGAGGGAAAACCATTCTGACCGCTGCGATGGCGAATGAAACCTTGCAGGGCACTCCTGCCGTTAGCCATCAGGGAAATCGCACCACTATCAAGTTTACTATGCCATCCAAGGCATTGAATGAACGTGCGGCGCAGTATCTGCCTAATGTGGTGCAGCAAGCTCAACGCTGGAAGTTACCGCCAGATTTGATTATGGCGGTGATTCAAACCGAATCGAGCTTTAACCCACTGGCGCGCTCGCCAGTACCGGCTTTTGGTCTGATGCAGATTGTGCCGGGCTCTGCTGGGAAAGACGTTACCGCCTTCCTTGATGGGCAACCACGGATACTGTCACCGCAGTATTTGTACCAAGCCGACAACAATATCGAAGCGGGCAGTGTGTATCTGCACTTGCTGGGTGACCGCTATTTCAGTGAAGTACGCGACCCACAAAGCAAAAGTTATTTGATGATTGCCGCTTATAACACCGGTCCAGGCAATGTCGCCAAAGCGCTCAGCTATACCACCTCACTCGATCTGGCTAGTGCGGCAGCCAATAACATGAGCGCTGACGAGGTATATCAAAAGCTTCAAGCGGCGCTTCCCGCCGAAGAAACCAAAAATTATCTGCGTAAGGTCAATGCGCGCCGGCAGATCTACCAGCAACAGTTCAAGGAAATGTAACGATGAAAAAAACACTACTATGCGTGGCGTTATTGGGATTAACCGCCTGTAGCAGCACGCCAGCGCCAAACTCAACGCCACTAGCGGACAATGACGCAATCCCGCAGTGGGTGTTGTTGCCAACGTCTGATCGCGGCTTGGCTGCCAGTGCCTGTGTGCCTTGGTCTGGCAATATGGCGGTAGATAAAGCACAAGCGGTAGCCATTGCGCGCGCCAGCTTAGCGCAGCAGATCCAGTTGAAAGCACAGGTGATGGATAAGATGTACATGCGCCGCACTGATGCTGAAGGGGCGACTTCAAGCGGCGGCTCATTTGAACAAGTTAGCAAACAAATTGCTGACCAAAGCTTAGTGGGCAGTGTGCCAAAAGAGGTGGCATTTGGTCAGTTAGACAACCGCAAGCAGTTATGCGCGCTAGTCGATATGCCAGCAACCGATAAAGCATTTGATCAACTGGTACAGCAAAGCGGCCGTAAACTTGATCCTATGTCTAAGCAGGCGCTGTATGAAGAGTTCCGCGCGCAAAAAGCGCAAAAAGAGTTGGAAGCTGAGTTAGCTAACCTCGCTCAGTAACCGATCTAGTGCTCCTGCATGAACAAGCGCGGTCGCGAGTGTGACCGCGCTTGTTTTTGTGCGTCAGCTTGAGTGAAATAGCGCACTTTCGATGCAATGTGTTAACGGTTATATGACGGCATTGCGGTGATATGAGCATGCAAATTCTTCGCAGCGTTAGGCGTGCGTTTTTAGCGCATTTTGTCGTTTTGAACAAATCCGTGATCGGCCACATAACTTTTTGCGGTGACTCTTGAGAGCTCGATCACACGCTGGCATTTATTATGAAAAACATCACCGTTTGCTATACGGTAAAAGCGCGGCTTTTGTTACGCTAACTTGCTTTGTTTTAATATTAAATCAATGATTTTTAATAAATAAATTAATATTATCAAACTCATTATAAGTTACAAAAGTACCACTTAGTTTCAATGTAACCCGCCCCCACTTTCCATTTTTACCCCGTTGCTATACTCGCCTCGAAAGCTGAAGGAGGTGAGTTATCAAGGCCAACACTGGCAGCTAACTCATCAATGAAAACCCCGACCAATTGTGCATGCGGACACAGACACAACCGCTAAACCTCAAACCAATATGAGGAGCAGCGCTGGGTTTTTCTACCGGATTCTGAGAGTGGTCAGGCATAACCGATAGCCATTCCCTGATGCACTCGTGAGCAATGACTTAGTCGAGCCTTGAGGCTCGCTGGAACACCGAATTTTACATCCTGCTGGAGGGTTGATTGTGAAAACGATAACCACAGATATAGCGGTCATTGGCGCTGGCGGTGCCGGATTGCGGGCAGCAATTGCTGCCGCTGAAGCAAACCCAGAACTGAATATCGCACTGATTTCCAAAGTTTATCCAATGCGTTCTCACACTGTTGCGGCCGAAGGTGGCTCAGCAGCAGTGGTGAAAGAAGAGGACAGCCTCGACAACCACTTTAACGACACCGTTGCTGGTGGCGACTGGTTGTGTGAGCAGGACGTAGTTGAATACTTCGTTAAAAATTCTACCCGTGAAATGATCCAGATGGAGCTATGGGGCTGCCCATGGAGCCGTAAAGACAACGGCGAAGTTAACGTTCGCCGTTTCGGTGGTATGAAAATCGAACGTACTTGGTTTGCTGCAGATAAAACCGGTTTCCACATGCTGCACACCCTGTTCCAAACTTCTATGAAGTACCAAAGCATCGTGCGTTACGACGAATACTTCCTGCTGGACTTGGTCGTTGTTGAAGGCGAAGTGCAGGGCGTTATCGCAGTATCCATCGCCGAAGGTGAGCTGGTGTGCTTTAAAGCAAAATCAGTGATTTTGGCTACTGGCGGCGCGGGGCGTGTTTATCACTTCAATACCAACGGCGGTATTGTGACTGGTGACGGTATGGCCATTGCGTATCGTCACGGTGTGCCACTGCGTGATATGGAGTTTGTGCAATATCACCCAACGGGTCTGCCAGGCACCGGTATTTTGATGACAGAAGGTTGCCGCGGTGAAGGCGGTATCATGGTCAACAAGAACGGCTATCGTTACCTGCAAGACTACGGCCTCGGCCCAGAAACACCCGTTGGCCAGCCACAAAACAAATATATGGAACTGGGTCCGCGTGACAAAGTTTCGCAAGCCTTCTGGCACGAGCAACGTAAAGGCAACACCATCAAGCATCCGCTGGGTGATGTAGTGCACTTGGACTTGCGTCACTTAGGGGCTGACTACCTGCACGAACGTCTGCCATTCATCTGTGAATTGGCTAAAGCGTACGTCAACGTTGACCCAGTGAAAGAGCCAATCCCAATTCGTCCAACTGCGCACTACACCATGGGCGGTCTGGAAACTGACCAAAACACTGAAACCTGTATTAAAGGTCTGTTTGCGGTAGGTGAATGTTCATCCGTTGGTTTGCACGGTGCTAACCGTTTAGGTTCTAACTCGCTGGCTGAATTGGTGGTATTTGGTCGCCTCGCCGGTGAAACTGCCGTGCAACGCGCCGCGGAATTTAAAGGTTGGAACGCTGCCGCATTTGAAGAGCAAACCCAAGCTGCTGAAGCCCGTATTGATGCCTTGCTAGCGCAAAAAGGCACTGAAAACTGGTCTGATATCCGCACGCAAATGTGCATGAGCATGGAAGACGGCTGCGGTATCTACCGTGATGAAGCGGGCATGCAAGCCACCGTTGATAAACTGGCTGAACTGCGTGCGCGTTACAAAAACATCGAAATCACTGATAAGAGCAAAGTATTTAACACTGACTTGCTGTATGCGATTGAAGTGGGCTTTGGTCTGGATGTGGCAGAAGCGATGGCACACTCTGCGATTAACCGTAAAGAATCTCGCGGCGCGCACCAACGACTGGACGAAGGTTGCACCGAGCGTAACGACAAAGATTACCTGAAGCACTCGTTGGCAATCTACCAAGGCGACTGTGCACCAGCCATCAAATATGGCGATGTGAAAATCACTAAGTCTCAACCTAAAGCACGTCTCTACGGTGATGCTGCCAAACAACAGGAGAACGCGTAATGGATAAGTTGCAAACTGTTAACGTCCTTCGCTACGACCCAGCCAAAGATGACGAGCCGTACTTAGAAGCGTTTAAAGTGCCAGCCAATGACACTACCTCTGTGCAAGATGCGTTGGCTTACATTAAAGATAACTTGGACAAATCATTGTCTTACCGTTGGTCTTGCCGGATGGCGATCTGTGGTTCATGCGGTGTGATGGTCAACAAGGTGCCTAAGCTGGCTTGTAAGACCTTCCTGCGTGATTACCCACAAGGCATGACGCTGGAGCCATTGGACAACTTCGCTATCGAAAAAGACTTGGTGGTAGATAAAACCCCATTCTTGGATCGTTTAGAAGCGATTAAACCTTACATCATTGGTAACGATCGTAAGCCAGAAGACGGCACTAACCTGCAAACGCCAGCGCAGATGGCTAAATACAAACAGTTCGCTGGTTGTATCAACTGCGGTCTGTGTTACGCAGCATGTCCTCAATTTGGTTTGAACCCAGAGTTCATCGGCCCAGCAGCACTGACCTTGGCTCACCGTTACAACTTGGATAACCGTGACCACGGTAAGAAAGATCGTATGAAGCTGATCAACGGCGACAATGGCGCTTGGGGTTGTACCTTTGTGGGTTACTGCTCAGAAGTTTGTCCAAAACACGTTGACCCAGCCGCCGCTGTTAACCAAAGCAAAGTGGAATCTACTAAAGACTTCTTGATTGCCATGTTGAAACCTTAGGAGACACATAAGATGCAAAACCGTAAACCTTATGTCCGTCCGATTCACCGTACTTGGTGGGCTGAGACTAGCCGTTTCAGTTTCTACATGGTGCGTGAGTTGACCATCATTCCGTTGATTCTGTTCACTTTGAACCTGCTGGTGGGCTTGTACTCGCTGACATCTAGTAAAGCCGCGTGGGAAAGCTGGGTCGCATTCTCAGCCAGCCCAGTGGTGTTGGTGGTTAACCTGTTGGCGTTGGCTGGCGCGCTATATCACGCTAAGACCTTTTTCAGCATGATGCCGCAAGTCATGCCCATCAAAGTAGGTCAGAAAACGGTATCTAAAGGCATTGTGGTTGCAGTGCAATGGTTAGTGGTACTGGCGTTTTCTACTGCAGTTATGTTGTTGGTTTAATAGGAGGCCATCATGCTTAATTACTCTCCAAAACGTTCTGATGAGCCTATCTGGTGGAGCTTGTTTGGTGCCGGTGGTGTGTGGTTCGCTATCGTTACCCCGATCACTGTGTTACTGATGGGGCTGCTGCTACCACTGAATGGCTTGGGTCTGGTGGATCTGAACTACGACAAACTGCAAGCATTTGTGGGTAGCCCCGTGGGCGCGGTGTTTACTGTGCTGACCATCGCTTTACCCATGTGGCACGCTATGCACCGCGTGCACCATGGTCTGCATGATCTGAAATTCCATGTCGGTGCGGTAGGTAAATACCTGTGTTACTTCGTAGCCTTTGTATTTACCGTACTGTCAGCGATTTGGGTACTTGATCTGCTCTAATTGAGATAACTGAGTCCCTGAAGGGGTGTTTTTTCGGCCGTCAATGTTGTGGGTGAATTGGTCGGAAAACGCCCCTTTTTCTATTATGTTAGCTAAAGTTAAATCATGCCTGTGCTATGCTTGGCCTCCTGCAAACCTAGGGTGAAAGGCAACTAAATTCGATGAATGATTCCGGCTTAGTCGCACGAATTTCGGCGCTATTAACGTTTAACCGTAAACGTCCAATGAAATTAAGGCGACACTTCATTACCAGCATTTTGTTAGCCACTGCGTGGATGCTAACGCTGATGTCTTTCACGGTTTTTCACCTACTTAAAACCACCCACGATGAAAGTCTCGAACAACGCAGTTTAGAGATGGCCAGCATTATCGCTTTAGATCCGGTAGTGATTAATGCCGTGCAAGAAGCCAACCAACAGGGTGGCGTAACCATTCGGCCGTATATCGAAAGCCTGCGCGAACAAACGGAAGTCACCTTCATTGTGGTGGTGAACAAGTATGGTATTCGCCTAAGCCACCCTGACCCACATAAAGTGGGGCAAAAGTTTGTCGGTGAAGATTTACAGCCTGTGCTGGAAAAAGGCATCAAGCACAGTAACTATGCGGTGGGTTCACTCGGTAAAGCCATTCGCAGTTTCGCGCCGGTCATCGTCGATGGCAAAGTGGAAGGCGCGGTGTGTGTCGGCATCCTCAACGAAGAAGTGGCACATCTGTTCATCAAGCAACATTCTCAGTTGTTGATTGTGGTGCTGATGGTATTGCTGATGGCCATCATGCTGATTATTTCGCTGTTATCTAAGTTGAAACGCACCATGCAAGACTTAGAGCCTGAGACCGTGGTGAACCTGTTTATGGAACACCAACGCATCTTCAATGCGATTCGTGATCCGATAGTGTCATTGGATAAATCATTAAGAATCACCGCCATCAACGATATTGCGACTAAAATTATGGCGATGGGCAGCATGGCGGCGCAGGACTATATAAATCAGCCGTTGTCTCGTTTTGCCTCTGGTCTGAGTAAGATCATTGAGTCTGGTACGGGCAGCGAATATACCGGTACGGTCAAACTCGGTAAGTTCGATTATCGCGTATTTATCTATCCGTTACAGTCGGGGAGTGAGCAGCAAGGTTACGTGATTATTTTCATGTCTGACATGCAACTTAACGAACTGAAAAAAGAGCTGATTTACTATAAAAATTACGCCGAGTTATTGCGCAGCAAAACACATGAATACTCAAATAAACTCAATGTGTTAAGTGGTATGTTGCAGTTGCAGCATTACGATGATGCCATTGAGTTTATCGACCGAGAAAGCAAAGGACACCAACGTATTATTGGCAATATCGTGCGCTCGATTCAAAACAGCACCGTCGCCTCATTGTTGTTAGCTAAATACAACAAAGCAGTTGAAGCCGGAGTGAAGTATCTGCTCGATGACGACAACATGCTGCAAGATTACAGCAAGCCGATTTCTGAAAAACTGGCGACAATTTTGGCCAACTTGATCGATAACGCTATTCTGGCGGCTACGAATAACAAGCATAGTGCTGTGCCTATGGTGCAGATCTATGTGAGTGATCGCAGCCAACATGTTATCCTTGAGGTGCAAGACAGCGGGGCTGGTATTGCGCCAGACATCGCTGCACACATACTCGATTTTGGTGTCAGCAGTAAAGATGAACAGGAGCAAACTGGGGTCGGTTTGTATCTGGTAAACGAACTGGCGACGCAGTTGAACGGCAGTATCGACTGGGAACGCACCGAAGATAATACAACCCTGTTCTCCATCTACCTTGATAAAGGTGAAATCAAGCGCTATGAAGAAGAAAGTCACTACCATGATTATTGAGGATGATCCCAGAGCAAGTTATGCACTGGAATCAACCATTAACCAGCACACCGACTTCGAAGTGGTTGCCGTTAGCGAAACCTATGCTGACGCACTGATGCAGTTCGAGCTGTACAAGCCACAGTTGGTATTTGTTGATATTACCTTGCCCGATGGCAGTGGCTTAGATGTGATTCAAAAGCTGCGCCGCGATGGCGCCAATTGCTATTTTATTATGACCACTGCCGAGCGTGATGCATCCACGGTGGAGCATGCCGTGCAACTGGGCATTAGTGACTATTTGGTGAAACCGGTGCGTATGTCACGGGTGCGCCAAGCACTGGATGATTACAAAGTTTACCGCCAAAAACTGGCCTGCCATGAGACAGTAGATCAAGGCGCCATCGATTTGATCTTAGGTAAACGCAGCACCAATGCGCCGGTGCGTAAAACGCCAAAAGGCATTGATGCCACCACGCTTGAATCGCTCAAACAGATCCTCAAAGAGGAACAGCTGACCGATTTTTCGGTTGATGATATGAGTGACCGTATGAATGTGAGCCGCATTACCGTGCGCCGTTATCTAGAGTATCTAGAAACTGAAGGCGTAGTGAAAATGGTGCTCAACTATAAGACCGGTGGTCGTCCTCGTCGCTTATATCAACTGACGGATATCAGCTTGTTAGATTAAGCGCGCGGCGGCTGGTTGGCACAACGCCAGCAGATGCTAAGCAGGATTCAAAAACCCCAGCCGAAATAGCTGGGGTTTTGTTTTTCTGTGCGCCAAATTTCGATGAGTGATAGCACTTGCAGTTAGCCCACTTATTGATAACAATAGTGTGCAATATAATTGTGTAAAATGTTTTAAGGATGACCCCATGACTGCGCCGATCTACCAGATTGATGTGACGGATATTCGCGGGCAGCAGCGCTCGTTAACTGAATTCCAAGGCAAGGTATTGCTGATTGTTAACACCGCCAGCAAATGTGGCTTCACTCCGCAGTATCAGGAGTTGGAAGCGTTATATAAGACATTGCAACCCAAGGGGTTAGAGATCCTTGGTTTTCCCTGCAACCAGTTTGGTCATCAAGAGCCGGGCAGTGACAGTGACATCAGCCAGTTTTGTCAGTTGAATTATGGCGTGAGTTTTCCGATGTTTGCCAAGATTGACGTCAACGGTGCTAACACTCATCCGCTGTATAACCTGCTGAAAAAAGAAGCCAAAGGGGTGTTGGGTTCGCAAGGGATTAAGTGGAATTTCACCAAATTTTTAGTGGATAAAGAGGGCAAGGTGCAGGAGCGTTTTGCGCCGACCACTAAGCCATTGCAGTTGAAAGCGCAGATTGAGCAGTTGCTGCAGGCAAATTAAGCCAAAGTACTTGATCGCGAGAAGCCTGAGTAATAGATCGCGGCCGTCGATCTATACAGGTTTGGCGAACGTAGCACTCAGATCAACTTATTGTTGCTCAGGCGCCATTTGAAACGCTAGCTGTACCATCATATCTTGCTGCGTGGTGCCGGTGGCGGGATACTGCCACTGCGCGAACGCTTTAGTTGCTTCACTATCAAATACACCTGCTGGCTGCGAATCAATGATCCGTATGTTACTGACGTTGCCATCGGCGGTGATATCAAATTTGAAACTGACATGACCTTCAATATGCTGTTTAGCGGCATCAGTTGGGTAGTTTGGTTCCACACGGTTGATCGGGCCTGCGCTAGCACTTTGGGGATCTGCCATCACTTGTTGATTGAGTAGTACAGCACTCAGGCCACAACTCAGGGTCAACATTGCTAAGATTAAGCGTTTTCTTCCGTGCGATTTATGCTGCTGTAGTTGCATAATTCTCTCCTTTAGGGTGTTTTTGTTGCCGTAATGCGTGTTCATCACGCTTAACATCGGGTGCTGCGAATAGTGCAGCAGGGTTTCGCCGTAGCGAATACATTGCTGGCGCGACATGCTCTGGGTAGCGTCGGCGTCGCAGGCCAGTTCTTGATCATCTCGAAAGCGGCGGTATGCCATCCAAACCAGAGGATTAAACCAATGGGTGCTGAGTAGCAGCCAAGCCAAGGTGTTACTGAGTAGATCGCCACGCTGTTGGTGGCGTAGCTCATGTTCAATGACGCAGCGTTGGGCGTTAATCTCTAACTCAGCGAAATTACGCGGTACTAAAATCATTGGCTTGAACACACCACATAACATCGGCGAGCTAACCGCGGCGTGGAGTTTAATCGGCAATGGCGAGCTAAACGCTAGCAGGCAAGGTAGAGCGTTGCGCCGCAGTTGGCGCAGATAAACGCTGTGGGCAAGCAGTAGTGCCAGCATGGCGCCGACGCCAACGAGATAAGCACAACTGAGTATGCTGAAACCCAACAGCAGTTCCACATCACCTACCGCTTGCTGCATATACACTCGAAATACCGCCAGTTGCGAAGGTTTCGCGCTGTGACTCAGCCACTGTTGGCCAATTTGAATTAACCAAGATGAAGCGGGCAATAACAGCAGTGACAGCCACAACAGATAGGTATAGTGAATACCGAGCCGCTTGAGGTTGTGGCGATGCAACAGCAGCAACACGCTAGCGAGTAGGCTGATGCCAATAGTTTGCGAAATTAGCCACTGACTCATGATGGATTGTCCTTTTTCCATTGATCAATTAACTGTTGCAGCTCGTTGACGTCTTGCTCGGTCAACTTTTTCTGTTTGGCAAAGCCCGCCACTAACGGCGCAACTCGGCCACTAAATAGCCGCTGAATAAACGACTCACTCTCTTTAAGTTGATATTCGCTTTGGTTAATCAGCGGGTAGTAGGAGTAAGCGCGCCCCTGCTTATCAAAGCCGATGGCTTGTTTGTTCACTAAGCGATTCAGCAAGGTTTTTACGGTTTTATCCTGCCAATCATTGGCGCTAGCAAGTTGCTCGATAATCTCTTGTGCCGACTGCGGTGCACGTTGCCACAGTAAGTTCAAAATCGTCAGCTCAGCGTTGCTTATCTCTTTCATGTGATCTCTGCGCTTATTAATGATTACGGTTGTAATTTTTAAATTAAGATTACACTTGTAATCATTTGCGTCAAGCAACAATGTGCAAAAAATAGCGGTTATATGTTAGAAGATGCCGATTTATTAAACTAATTACTTGTTTTTATGGTGGTTGTTGCGGTTTTTCGTTATGAACTTTATTGGTAATGAACGAGTCGCAAGCGCCGCTATTGGCGTCACAGTGATGATGCGGCATCATGTTGCGGCGCTAACTCGCTTATTGCGTAAGCGACAGACGAAACACGTTAAACAGCAGGGTAAGGACCAACCACAATGACACGTACGGACGCAAGTGAGGTGGCGGCATGGCTGCAACAACTGGTTGATTTATTAGAAGGTGAGCCTAATTGGCAACGTCAATTTCGCCAAGCCTTAGGGCAATATCAACGTGGTAATCATTCGGCTGCCGCTAAGACGATTAACTCGACTGCTGGTAGTATGGGCAGTGCCAACGATGTGGCACTCGCGGCGACACCGCAGCTCAATATGGCTGAGCGAAACCAGCAATATCACCATGTCTTAGCGCAGCTGTATCAGTGGAGTTCGCAGCAAGGTTAAGTTGCTACTGAGAGCCGCTTGGTCTTAGGCGGTTGGTGTCAGCGCGCTAACATCAGCGGTCGGTAGTTGCTCAAAGCCGGGTTTGGCAAATAAGTAGCCCTGCATTAGGTCAACGCCAGCCGCTTGTAACCACTGCACTTCAGCAGCAGTTTCAATCCCCTCAGCCAGTACGCTGCAACTGAGTTCATGCAGCATGGCGATGGTGTGGCGCACAATGATTTGGCGGGCAGGGGACTGATCAATATCTTTAATCAGTGTCATGTCGAGTTTGATGATGTCCGTCTGCAAGTCGGCTAATAGCTCTAGGCCGGAGTAACCTGAGCCAAAATCATCAATGGCGGTGCGAAATCCCAGTTCTTTATAGCAATTGATGATCGATTTCAGGTGGCTTGAATCGGTAATTCGCTCGTTTTCAGTAAACTCAAACATGATCAGCTTCACCGGAAATTGGCAGCGCTCAGCGGTTTTGAGGGTGGTGCGAATACAGCGATCAGCTTGATAAACCGCGTTAGGCATAAAGTTGATACTGAGCATTTTATCAAGTTTGAGCTTGCTGGCCCATTCAATGGCTGTCACACGACATTGTTGGTCAAAGCGATACAGCTGGTCATCGGATACTTGACTGAGAATCTGACCGGCACCTTCGCCGTTAATGCCGCGTACGAGTGCTTCATAGCCGAATACCTCTAACGTTTTGGCATCAATGATGGGTTGAAAGGCCATGCTAATCGCAAAGGGCAACGCATGATGTTCGCGGCATTGGGCGCAAGCTGGTGTGGAAATATCCGTCATAGATGCTCACATTATGTGGAGATTTGATCGTCACTATAAGGTATTTCAAGTGCGATTATATAGTTAAGCGCACAAAAAGTAGCGATGACAGCCCGATTGGCACTGGTTAGCTGCTTGCCAGTATATCTCTATTAGTTGATGCGTTTTTTGCTTCACAGATCGCATTTATATTGCTGAGTCAATGATGTGTTTTTAGTAATCTCTGCCAAACTGTATATAAACTAATCAACAACTAACACCGTTTGGGGTTAGTCAACGGAATATAGTTTGATTAGATTGTATACAATCTCGGAGGGCTGAGCGTGCGTCAAAATAATTCTGATACCCAACCAGTTGCAAAAATTCAAACAGCAGAAACAGTGTCGACTAAAGCTAAAATAGCCACCAAAGCGCAGGTTGATCATGAGCATGCCGAAGACGGTGACATGGCAGTGGTCGAGAAAGAGACAGATAGTAAAGCCGTTGCGGAGTCAGATGATCTACTCAGTGACTATGACTTTTACTTCACCCAACCTGATATTTCACAGATCCTCGAAAATTTAAAAAAATTCCACGCGCAGATTTCTCCGCAACTTGAGAACAGCGCCGATAAATCTCCTGGTTTGCGGGCGTTTCCATCAATTTGTTTGATTGGTCTTGGCCGTTGTGGCTCCAACATCGCGACCGATGTTGCTTTGTTGGTGCATGATGCGCGTAACTTTTATCTCAATGAGTTTCTTAAAAAAGAAGAACTAAATACCAAGAAAGTGAACAAGCCATCAAAGCCGTCAGGTGGTTGGTTGCAGCGTGGTTTAAAACTGCATAGTTCAGGTACGAAGCCCGTATTTTTGATTGAGCCATTGGTCATGCTCGGCGATCTCGATAAAGATATCGAAGGGCGCGTACGTTACTCCTCTAACGGCCGTGGTCGCTTATTGGAGGAATACCATAAGCTGAAGATTATGAACTTCAGTGAAGTGCATGCCGGTGGTGCCGGTAATGCGCCAATCCTTGGTCAATATCTGGCGAAGATCATTCTTAATAAAGATACAGAGCACTTCAGTAACCCTGACTGGCCATATATTCACTCCTATTTAGTGGACTCATGTGGCATTCGTGCGAACCAGTCACGGCTGTATTTTTATATCTTTAGTGCGGGCGGTGGTACAGGTTCGGGTATGGCGTCTGAGTTTGGTTTGGCGCAGCAACACTCTTATATTCGCAAAACCTTTGATATACGTCCCGAAAGCGATCTGGATGGTCAGAATCAATCTTTTGTATTTGAACCGATTTTTACCAGCGGGTTCTGTATCTTACCGACCATTTCGGCGCATCTAGATATGTCAGAAGCGTTGCATATCAATGCGGGACGTTTGCTGTGTAAGTATCTGGCAGAAGAGTGGAATTTTTCTTATAACCCAGAGAATGACAACGATGATACTTATGATGTCGCTAAACGCATTAGGCCATGGAATGCCATGATGCTGATCTCCAACGACATTATGAGTTATGCCGAGCAAAGCAATGATGACACCAGTCGCTACATTGATGTTAACTCGATGGAAAAATACGCCAACCAGTATATTAGCCAGCAGATTTTTAATATTCTCAGTGCCCAGGCGGTGACCTCTGATTATGACGAGAATTATTTCCGTCGTGCTGGTATCAATATTGGTGAAACGATCCGTCTAGATGCCAACGATCTGTTCATGAGCTTGGCGGGGCCAGTCGCCACTGCGTATGCCGAGTCGGTGGTGCCTGATAATGCGGGCGTGGTTGATCTAGTGCGGCGCAATGATCAAGGCAAATCAGGCTTGGATATTGACGATCTTTTTTGCCGCTCCATCGATTTGCCGCACTTTAATGCTAAAACTCAAGCCATTGAAGGTATTAGTCTGCTGCCAGTCGCTGCTCAGCAATATCGCACTGCTTTAGGTAAATATCGTGAGTCAGGCTTTGATGCCGAATATCTAAAAAGCCTTTGTTTCTTTAATAGTTGCTCATCTGTGGTGTGTATTGTGTCACTACCCAAAGACTATAAGCTGTCATATGTAGATCTCAATAAACTCAAAACCCACTTAAATAACCTGTTCCCTAATACCACGTTAAAACGCTATGCGTTGGTGGTGGGAGCTTCAGCGAATTTATCGTTAACTACTTTAATTGCTAAAAGCCCATGCATGAGTGATGACTTTTTAACCTTGGTGGTCGCTTATATTAAACGTTGTTTCGCCAAAAAAGATTACTGCTATAGCGACAATCTTGAAGAGACAATATTGGACTGTATTCGCTCGCCAGAGTTTGATGAATCACGTATTGATGAAATGCTAGAGGAGTTTGAAAATCCATCGAAAATTCTCGATACTAATTGGCATGCTATTAAGCCAATGTACGAAAAAAAATACCGCGAACTGATCCGTGATAGCCACAAGTTTACCTCAATTAATGACATTCGCTTAAGCCGTGAATCGGTGAAAAATGCGATTAAGTATCTGCGGGAGATCTACCGTCATCGCGTCAGCAAAACCAAAATGGTGAGCCTTAATAGCTACAGCAACGATAAGTAAACACTGCTGTCATCGCCTCAATGCCGACACAGCGCCGGCCTTGAGGTGCTGTAACACTAGCTGTAAATATTCGCGCTTGGTGGCGTTGCTGCCCGGCACCTTGGGAAGGGCAAAACAGCTATCAATATCTTCGCAAGTGAGCGTCTCTTCTATGGCGCGGATGATGCGTTGTTGCAGCTCATTATCGAACTCATGCACAAACTTGTGGTACACGTTATAGGCGTAGTCATTGCGGCGCACATCATCTAAATCTCGCAGATGATACAGGGCATAGATAACGGCATTGAGTTCCGGTTTTGGGGCCATTGAATGTTACGCTCTAGGGGCTGTTTATCTTTGCTGATTGTTTTTGCAGCAGGCAGCGCGTGATTTAGGCAAGGCAGGTGATGTGCCGTGTAGTTATTCTCCACAAACAGCGCCTAACGCTGAATAAATTGCGCGCTGTCGCTGCCCGAAGGGTTCATTTAAACGCACTCTGAATTTTATTGTGCCCAGCTTGCTTAGTTGACTAAGCGTCGCTGGTCTCGCCTCGTTCATAATGCGTTTATTTTGAACAAAAATTAAACACTAAAGATAAACAGACCCTAGCAGGCTGAGGACGACAGCATTCTATAAAAGGTGTTGCTGTATCACAACGACATTGGCTGGTATAGCGCCGCAAAGCCAGTAACCGTTTGCGGCGTTTATCACTGAAGCTTAACACTCAATCGCCATTTTTATGACATTTTATGTCTTTTGGCGAGAGTTATGCTAAGCTTGGCGCCCACCAGTAAGTGCACTCTGCCGCTCAGGTCAAGCATAGGGATAATGCCACCCAGCAGCGACGAACATCCACCGGCAGTTCCGCGCTATTGATTGATTCTAGAGATTACCGCAACGGCGTGATGACGCCTTGTGTGATTAAAAAGCTCACATGGAGTACGTATGCTTTTTACCCCTTTCTCAACACTTATTTCGTTAATTCGTGGTGGCAATGTCAGCTCGCTATCCACCATGCTTTCCTTTGAGAAAAATTACCATGCGACCGATGAAGACGGCCGTGGGCTGCTGTATTACGCCATCCATCACACGCAAGCTGAGATTGCGGCCATGTTGTTGGAAGCCGGTGTTGACCCTACCTCTGGTGCTGAGCGACCCGGTCAGCCAGTGATGGAACATGTGGTTGCCAGCTTATCGCGGCGGCTACTGCGGCTGTTTTTGGCACATGGTGAGACATTGCCTAAGTACATTGATGGCCTACCTGTGCTGCATTACGTGTTGCAGTTTAAAAATGTGCGGCGAGATTATCTGCAAGCCCTATTAGCGTTCGGCGTAGATATTAATGCAATCGACGAACGCAATACCGGCTTAACACCATTGGCATTTTATATTGGCAACGATGACGTGATGCCTCAGCCTAGAATGGTGCGCACGCTGATTGAACTGGGCGCCGATGTTAACTTAGGCAATAAACAAACCGATACGCCGCTGTGCCAAATGTTGAGCAATCCACTGTTGGCTGATAGCCACTCTATGGATGAGCCTCGGCGGGTTGCCATTCCGTTTATTTTGCAAGCGCTGCTTGATACTGGTGAGTTACAGGTCCGTGAACCTGAGAGCCCAGCAGAGGGCTTTGACTCTGTACCCACTATCGCCTTAAAAAATAAGCGCTTTAGTACCTTTCTCACCTTGCTAGATTTGGAAGTCAACATTCCTAAGTTTGAACTGCCAGATCTCCTGCCGTTTTTCACTTTTGCTAACTTTCCTTCGGAAGCGATGCGTAACCAATTATTGAGCTTGAACCAACAGCAGCAGCTTGGCTTACCGATTGGGATTTTGTTTTATCCGCAAGCGGAATACTTAACGGTGATTGACCAGCAGCCTGATGAGGCAGAGTTACTGAACTCATACTTCACTGAGCTGGTACCATCGTCCAATATCAACTTGCCTTACAAATTACGCTGTTTGGAGCGACTATTGGCGAAAGGCGTCGATATCAACGTTACTTGCCGTTGGTATGAGCGCGAACTTACGAGTTTGCAGGTACTGATTTGTGGCTACGAGCAGATAGAGCACGCTGATGCGTTGATCTCATGGCTATTGGAGCATGGCGCAGCGCTTGAAAGTCATGGTCATTCCGCCTTTTTGTTTGCGATTTGGTATCAACGTATTGCTTTAGCATCGATGCTGGCCGATCGCGGTGCGGATCTGTTTTATCAAGAGCAAGATAAATCAACGTTATTCACCAAGCTGTTTACCCGCAATTTCGACGGCAACAAATACTCCGCCGAAGCGCTTACTGATACCTTGCCGAAGTTAAACCGCTTGTACCAAAGCCACGGTGTCGAGTTGCCGTTAGATACGCCGTTCTATTACAACATGTCGCGCAACGACAGCCTGACCGATTGCCGCACCTTGGCGCATCTGTTGGTGAATATCAATGGCGACTATGTGTTTATGATGTTGGCTCGCGCGCTGCTGCAAGTGGGCTGGGACATTAACAAACGGGTCAAACCCGACAGTGTCGGCAACCTGATCACCTATTGGTGTCTCAACGCCAACGAAGGCGATGATATTAGCCCGCTACTGGAGCAACTCCCTCAGTTAGATGTAGAAAGTGACGAAGCTGGGCCGCTGTTACGCCACGCCATCAGTAATAAAGTCGCCTTGCCGACCATGCGTTGTTTACTGGCGCGTTGCACTGACGTCAATCGCCCGTATAAACGTTATCCGACCGACGAGAAAATCATCTCCGAAACGCTGCCGTTACTGCAGATGGTGCTCGATTGGCACAACGGTGACAGCGCCATGGCGTTAACCTCATTGCTGTTAGAAATGGGCGCAGATCCGAACATTACCTTGCAGCGCGAATTGGTGCCGGGGGCGGGCGATGCTGACTTGTTCCGTTGGGAATTGAGCGCATTGGAGACAGCGACACGCGGCGATAATCTGGATGTGGTCGAGCTGTTACTGGATAACGGTGCTGATCCGCATCAGCCTATCAGTGGTAATGGTGAACACTACGTCCACTTTTTGATGAACAGCCGCAGCGGATTAAGCCAAGAGCGGGTGTTGGAATATCTGCAACTGCTGCAGCGCAAAGGCATGCTAGATGTCACCGAGCGTAATGAAGCCACTCAAGCGACGCCGTTGGTGTTTGCCTCGATTAACTCACGCTTGCTGTGGATGCGCTATCTGCTCGACCTTGGCGCCGACCCCAGTGCCAGCGGGGGTTGGCCACCACAAAGCTGTTTACATAAGGTAACTGGCTATGAAACTACTGAGCCGCAGCGGCGTTTAACCGCAGTGAAAATGCTGTTAGATGCGGGCGCGGATATCAATGCCGTTGATGAAGATGGCGATACACCACTGCATATTGCGGCCGCCTTAGGCGAAAACTTGGTAGTGGCAGAGTTACTTGGTCGCGGTGCCAACGTTGACAACTATAACGAGCAGGGTAACACGCCACTTATTCGTGCGTTGATGAATAATCGCGCCGTAGAGATCGAGATAGATAGCGAACTGCCGGAAGCAGAGCAACGGGCACTGCAAGCCGCCGAGAAAATGAAAACGCTCAACTTGCTGCTGACTGGCGGTGCGAATATCAATCTCGCCAGTCAAAAAGAGGGATTCACGCCACTGATGTTGGCACTGTATCGGCCACAATTGGCATTAGTGCCACACTTAATCAAGCTCGGCGCTTCGCTGGCGACCCAAGGCGAGGGACCGTCATTGATCTGGTTTGCGCTGCGTTATACCGGCCATGAAGCACAGCAGCTATTGCTGCAATATCTCAATCTTGAAGAGGTTGCCAACACCGTTGAAACCGATGGCGATAACTTGCTGCATGCGGTCGCACAACATGCGGACTTCGAGCTGGCCAGCAGTTGGTTTACGCTGTTGCAACAGCAGTTTAAGGTACCATATCAACCCAATAGCTGGGGCATAACCCCACTGCATCTGGCCGCCTATCAAGGCAATGTTGCTATCGTCAAAGCGGCATTAAGCCAAGGACATGATATTAACGCCAGCGATGAACGCGGCAACACGCCGCTGCATTTTGCCACCTTCTTCCGTGGCGATGAGCAGCACTATGAAGACTGCGTGAAACCGCTGATCATGACACTAGTGCTGGGCGGCGCCGATCCGCTGGCACTCAACGAACAAGGCCAATCACCGCTGGACGTCGCCAAAGAGCGGGAGATGGCCGATTGTGTCGGTATGATGCAACTCGCCGCCGCCCGTGGACCAGTGAATTAACCCATGAGCATCTTTTAAAACGAAAACAGGCCTGCAAAAGCAGGCCTATTTTTAGATAAAAATATCTCTTCGAATTGTACACAAGTGATGCTGTAAACCTCGAACGCATAACGCCCGATGGCAAAAAGTCTCTCGGCCACTGGAAAAATGGCGAATTTGCTGACGCGCTTTGTCTGCTTTGGTAACAACCCTCACCAGCATTCCAAGGCTAAAAAAAGCCCCATCTTCGAAGGGCGGAGCTTTGGATTCAATGCGGGTAAGCCCGGCCATCCAGCATTGGTAACAACCCTCACCAGCATTTCAGTTTTCAACCAAATCAACCTCTTTGTACTTTCGTCCTTCTTCATACCCATACCAATCCGATGGCAAGCTTGTTATAGCTTTAATATCCATAAATGTAGTCGGTGCTAATAGCGTGGTTTTATCCTTTCCGAAAAACATTAGGGCCGTTGGATATTGCCAGAGTATTCTGGAACTCCCGCATTTAATAACTGAATTACCATCTCTAACGGATATCTTCCCAATCCCGATTGCAGGCCCTGTACTTAATTTTTCTTTTTTCACAGACTTAAAGCCAACAAAATTTTCATGGGTCAATTTTGATTTTGAAATCTCTATTTCAGCTTCAAAGGATTCTTCACCAGAATTAAATGTAGTTGGTTCTCTGGAATCATTTTCTCGTTTGTAGGATACAAATTTTACAGCACATAACTCATTTTCACTTTTTATGACAATAAC
The DNA here is from genome assembly GCF_048265805.1 of Shewanella sp. Taxonomy (GTDB): domain Bacteria; phylum Pseudomonadota; class Gammaproteobacteria; order Enterobacterales; family Shewanellaceae; genus Shewanella. Next base: position 30,470 of record NZ_JBLXAT010000036.1, read on the forward strand.
TCTGTAAAGAGGCATATCTATCCATGAAAATCCAACTAATGCTTTTTTATCTATCACCTTTATGACTTCGTCTATTTCTGGTCGTACCACCCCATCTATAGAATAATCATTTGGGTTTGCGCTGTAGTATCCTCTTTGAGGTAATTCGTTCTGCCCTCCAGCACATGACGAGGTACAGAAAAGAAGTGCTAAAACATTTGCTGAATACCAAAAACTCTTAGTTATAGATAACATTGTCCCTTCTCCTCAATTCGTCTTGAATCGTTCCTCTCGGACACGCGATACCGCATCGGTCATCAGGGCTTTCTGTAACACCAGCTCGCCCAGAACTCGCCCCACTTTGGCTACTGCCGCTACCACTGTTATTTTGCTTCCCTGTTAGAGTCTCTTTTGTTGCAGAGTATGAATTTGACACTGCCGAAAATGAGGGAAATATATCAGAAAATAGATGTTTGATTGTTCCCCAAAAACCTAACTCTTTAAATCCCCCCGGCCAGAAAGCAAAGTCTGAATGCCCACCAGCAAACTGATCTTGAATTGCATGTGCTGCAAGTCCTAAATCTCCATCAGCCAAGGCCCCATTAATGAGTTGTGCATGTAATAGCCGAGCTTCTCCGGGACTAGAGTTAGGACATTCCATAGCGTGTCGGGCGCATGCACTAGGAGAACTTCCTTGAGATCCTGCTTCCCAATCAGCCTGCATAGCTCGATAAGCGATTGATAGGCTCTCTCTGAAGCTATGACCTGAAGACCATGCAGCAAAGAATGTAATTCCACCGTGCCAAGGCACTGCAAACTCTCCGTTAGGGTCTACATATTTATATGGGTTATTGTTGGCATACGCATAGCGGTTGAAGGACATTACTCCTGATGATCCAACCGGATCATTCGAATAAAACCGCCCGATAACTGGATCATAGTATCGTGCCTGCATATAGGTCAAACCGGTATCCGTATCGAATCGCTTTCCAGTAAACCACTGATCATTTAGAGGAACCGTCGTGTTTTTTAGCTTTTCCCCAAAAGGCGTGTATTGTTCAGAAGTAAAAACTCTATTCGAATCAGATGTACCAATAACCGACCCCAAAGTATCAAAGTGTATATATCTGGATACGCCATTCTTTTCACTGGTCACTAATTTAGTGCCAAGGTAAACTTTCTTGACAGGAATACCATCATCTTCGACTAACCAAAGCAGACTTTCATTGTCACCATTTATTTCAATAGTGGTAATGCCATTAGTTGTAACCTTTACTCTGCGCCCCAAAGCATCATATTCATAGGTACTGGAGACGTTACCATTTGAAGACGAAAGCATTTGCCCTGCATCGTTAAAATTGAAGCTATGCTTGCCATTGTTTGTAACATTACCATATACATCGTAGCTAAAGTTGTAATCGGTTCCTGAAATGCTGATAAGTTGGTTGCTGGTATCATAGTCATAAATATTGGCCGCACCATTAGCCGTTTTACTGGTGATATTACCCGTTTTATCATATCCAAAGGATCGTGTGCCCCCCCAAGCCGAGGAATAAGCACTCAGTAATCGTTCGGCATTATCATAAGAGATGTTACTGATAGTGTAGGAACTATTAACACTATCAATTATAGACGTAACATTGCTTTCCGCATCATAGGTATATGTTTTTTTTATCAAATAGCTTGAACCATTCTTGCCCCATATACTTGCCACTCGCATTTTACTGCTGTCTGTATTGAGTGAGTATGTCAAACCATTTTCGTAGGCGAAGCTATTTAAAGCTCCTGTTGGATGGTGCAAAACATTCGTTATGTAATCTGAAGCCTCTGTTGGTTCTTTAAATGCATTTGGTGCGTAGTTTACGACTGAATTATCAGGGTAAGTAATGCTGTTTAAACCGCCATTTCCTGAGTATGTATACCCGAAATTATAGCCTATACTGTCTACCACAGTTGAACGGCCAATTACTCGTCCAAGCTTGTCATAGGTGTATGAGATATCTCCGACACCATTAACTGCCGTGAGTAATTCACCAGTTGGCTTATAGGTGTAACTAATGTCTTTTGTCGTGCCAGGGTAGTTAGCTAATGTTCTACGATTTAGTGCATTGATCTGATCCGATACTTTTGGACATCTCGCTAAGTGAGTAAACTCGCTTATTGAGGTGAAGTATGTCAACAAAGA
>NZ_JBLXAT010000037.1:0-32049 GCF_048265805.1 Shewanella sp.
GTGAGCCTTCAAATCAACTCACTTCATTAGATCAAAGTCCTAGATTGACGTCCAGGACTTTGTCAGCAGTCTGAAAGCGCCCAATGGGCGCTTTATTGTTTTAGGTCACTTGCTAGTGCGTCGCCGATTAACGACGGCTGAACTGCAAACGTTCACCTAAGCTGTTATCAATAAACTTGCTGCCGTCAAATACGTGCTTACCGTTAACCCAAGTACCAGCAATGCTGGCGTTGAATTGGTGACCAGTAAACGGTGACCAACCACAGTGATAACGGATGTTCTCTTTGGTGACTTTAAATGGTGTGTTCAAGTCAACCAAGGCCAAGTCGGCAATGTAACCTTCACGTAGGTAACCACGGTCTTTCAATTCAAAACGTTCGGCCACTGCGTGACTGGTTTTTTGCACGATTTTTTCTAGCGAGAAAATGCCTTGCGCATGCAGGTCAAACAAACTCAACAATGCGTGTTGCACTAATGGCAAACCAGATGGCGCTTTAAAGTAGCTGTCGGCGTGCTTTTCATCCCAAGTGTGTGGCGCATGGTCAGTAGCAATAATGTCGATAACATCATTATTTACCGCTTGTTGAATGGCCAATTGGTCGGCGCGCGTTTTAACTGCAGGGTTACACTTAATCAAGCTGCCGAGTTGTTCGTAATCACTGTCGTTGAAGTACAAGTGATGCACACAGGCTTCAGCTGTAATGTTGGCACCTTTCAGGTCGGCCAGTTTTTTACCCGCTTGGAATAGGTACAGCTCATCAGCAGTGGTTAAGTGCAGAATGTGCAGACGCGATTTGTGCTTAATGGCTAATTCGGCAGCCATTTTAGACGACTTTAAGCACGCTTCGCGGGAACGGATTTCACCGTGCAGTGACATTGGCACATGATCACCGTATTTTTCACGCATGGCCGCTTCGTTTACAGCGATCATTGGTGTGTCTTCGCAGTGTGTCGCGATAACGACAGGAGAGTTAGCGAAGATGGCGTCCAACGTGTCTGGGTTATCAACCAGCATGTTGCCGGTGGAGGCGCCCATAAAGATTTTTACGCCGCACGCTTGGTTAGGATCTAAGCGCTTAATCTCTTCCAAGTTGTCATTAGTTGCGCCCAAGTAGAAAGCAAAGTTAGCTAATGAACTTTGCGAGGCGCGGGTATATTTGTCTTCGAGTGCTTGTAGGTTAGTGGTTTGTGGGTTGACGTTTGGCATCTCCATAAAGCTGGTGATACCGCCAGCAACCGCGGCACGAGACTCGCTAGCAATGGTGCCTTTATTAGGAAAGCCGGGCTCACGAAAATGCACTTGGTCGTCAATCATGCCTGGCATTAAGTATTTGCCGCTGGCATCAACCACTTTTGCATCTGCTGGGGCGCTGATGCTAGTTGCGATTTTGGCGATACGTCCATTTTCAATCAGTAAGTCTTGGGTACTGATGGTGCCTTCGTTCACCACTTGAGCATTTGTGATTAGGGTTTTCATTAGGGTACCTGTTAAGCATTGATTAGTTAGGCAGTGACATAGGTATAATAACGGAATATAAATGGAATTGCTGTCACAGAAATCATTTGATTAGATAGTGACTGTCAACCAACACGGCCAGTTTACTGCACAATTTGCGCTAACATACGGCTATCTTTTAACGAGTGGACTGTTTCTCTACTCAGGAGTATTAATGCAACTTTTTGTTAAAGATCTTACGGTTATCGATTTTTCATACCTTTGTCCGTTCCGTGGCATGGTGGGTGAAAGCTGGATTGTTGATGTTTTACTGGATGGCGGACTCGACCAGCAAAACATGGTGCTGGATTTCGGCAAAGTTAAGAAGCTGATTAAAAAGGTGATTGATGAAGTGGCCGATCATCGGCTGTTGATCCCTACGGCATGTAGCAAGGTACGCTGGCAGCAACAGAGTGATCGGGTATGGATGGATTTTGATAGCAAGCGCGGTAGTATCCATCTGGCATGTCCTGCTGAAGCGTTCGCCTTAGTGCCTGCAGAAATTATCGATTTTGACTCAGTCAATGAGTTCCTACAAAAAGCATTGCGCGATGCATTGCCCGACAATGTGGCAGAAATCAGCCTTACATTGCGCAACGAAATGCTCGATACACCGTTTTATCATTACAGCCATGGATTGAAAAAGCATGACGGCAATTGTCAGCGTATTGCACATGGTCATCGCAGTCCTATCAAAGTTTTTGAAGATGGAGTGTCAGCGCCAGAATGGGATAAATACTGGGCTGACCGTTGGCATGATATTTACTTAGGTACGGAAGAAGACCTTGTGCCTATGGACACCATGAGCCTATCCCCCCAAACCCGCGCCACGGATGACAGCCACTACGGTTTTCATTATCAAGCGCCGCAAGGCGACTTTCAATTAGCTATTCCCAAGGATTGCTGCGAAATAATTCCACACGATACCACTATCGAATTGCTCGCTAAGTTCATGGCTGATACCTTGGCCGCTAAAGTGCCGGGTAAGCAATTCCGCGTGATGGCGTTTGAGGGCATTGGTAAAGGGTCCATTGCCAATGCGCAGGTGGCGCGCAGCTAATTAGTTAATGTGTTAAGGAGTCGCATAGTTTGAAAAACATCGGAAGCAAAATCGCCTTACTCAGTTGTTTGCTGGTTACGCCAGTAATGGTTGCCCAAGCGGAGGATGCAAGTCGCATCAGTTTACAAGGCAAAATGGAGCAGGGCGCGTTGGTGCGTGGTGTCACAGAGCCTGGCAGTGAAATCAGCTTAGATGGTAAACCGCTACGGGTGAACAAGGCCGGACAATTTGCCTTTGGGTTCGAGCGTGATGCGACTCCAGACCATAAACTCGCTATTCGCTATCCCGATGGCCACACTGAAGAACTAAGCCTTAGCATCGCGGCGCAAGATTATAAAATTTCGCGCTTAACTGGCATCAGTAAAAAGATTATGGAGCCGAATCCCGCTGATGTGGCGCGTGCCAAAAAAGATTCACAAATGGTGCGTGAAGCTCGTGATACCGATAGTGATTTAAGCGCCTTTGCTGGCAAGTTTATCTGGCCGGTGACTGGGCGGATTTCCGGCGTATACGGTAGCCAACGTGTCTATAATGGTGTTGCGGGAAATCCGCACTATGGTGTTGATATTGCGCGGCCGACCGGCACGGTGGTGGTGGCGCCAGCAGATGGCGTCATTACACTAGCGGTGCCTGATATGTTTTATTCAGGCGGCACTATGATTATTGATCACGGTTTAGGTGTGAGTTCCTCTTTTCTTCACCTCAGTAAGTTGTACGTGAAGCCGGGTACGCAGGTAAAGCAAGGGCAAAAAGTGGCTGAGATCGGTGCTACAGGCCGCGTAACTGGCCCACATTTAGATTGGCGTATTAACTGGTATCAAATGCGGCTCGATCCGCAAACGGTCGTACCTGCAATGTCAACGGTATTACCGCAGAAGAGTCAATGAGTTAGTTGTTCCGTCGAAAGTGAAATCCTTGCCAGTGATCGGTAAAAAATGCTTATCGCTCAGTTGGCGAGGACAACTTCGCCAGATTAAATATAATTTAACTATATGAAAAAAAAGGAGATGTTGTTTTATACTCCATTTGGCATGTAACTGGCATTAGCGTTCCCTGCTAATAATAAATCAGTCGTGGAGGAGTTATGCTTGGATGGAGTCTATTCGTTAGTACAGTATTTTTACTGATCACCCCAGCCGTTTTCGGCTTTGATTCTCAAAATCAGCTTCTTGGAATATCCCCTGACTTTGTACTTGCGCTATTAGGCATGGCGTACGCGACGCATGTTGTCGTTAATATGCTGCAAAAACTACAGGACAAAGCCCTATGCCGTTAATTGTAACCTATGCCGTGGTAGCGCTAGTAGCGTTAGTGCTTGGCTATTGGTTACCGTTGGCATTTGCTTGGCTATGGCCACTATTGCTGTGGTTAAGTGTTTCATTTGCTTTAGTGGCTGTAGCGTATGCACTGCATCGCCCGGCAATTTTCCGTAAAAACAGTAATGGCCGTGTCGGCCCCGTCATGCGTTGGGTGCTATTTCCGTTCTTGATGGTGATGACGCTATATAACAATCTCGCTCGCCGCTTTGAGTCCGTGCCGATCATCAGCGAAATAACGCCAGAGCTATTTCTGGGTAGTCGATTGATTTATAGCGACTTAGACGAACTGAAAGCACGCGGTATCGACGCGATTTTAGATGTTACCGCTGAGTTTGATGCCATTCCTGCGGCAATATTAGCTGAGGCGGGTATCAATTACCTTAATGTGCCAGTGTTGGATCATGATGTGCCAACCACGGCGGCGTTACGTCGAGCGTTGCAATGGCTATCGCGCCAGCAACGCCTTGGACGCAAAATCCTCGTGCATTGCGCGTTAGGACGGGGCCGCTCGGTACTGATGGTCGCCGCTTGGCTGCTGACACAAGATAGCGATGTGACGCTAACCGATGTGTTGAAAACCATTAAAAAACACCGTGACACCATCTCCTTGAACGCACGTCAGCTTAAGTTATTGCAAACGTTGTGGCGTTCAAACGAGTTTGCCGCCAAGCAGCGCTTATGGCTGATTGTTAATCCGGTAAGCGGCGGTGGTAAATGGGGCCAACATCGTGAACATATCGAGCAGCGTCTTAATGAATTTTATGATGTGCGGGTGCTAGAAAGCTCGCCTGACACATCGGCTCGTCGACTCGCGCAACGCGCCTTATTAGAAGGTGCCGATGTACTGGTGGCCGGTGGTGGTGATGGTACTGTCACCGAAGTTGCATCGGTACTGGTCGGTAGTGATTTACCGTTAGGTATTTTGCCACTAGGGACCACCAATGCGTTGAGCCACGTTTTATGGGGCATCAGCGCGAAAATAGACCCTATCAACTCAGCGCTGGACAACATTCTAAATGGTGAGCAACGGCGCATTGATACGGCTACCTGTAACGGGCGTACAACGCTACTGCTGGTTGGCGTCGGTTTTGAGGCGCAGATGATCAAAGAGGCCGATCGAGAGCAGAAGAACCAGCATGGCGAGATGGCTTATTTGCAGGGATTTTGGAATTCGATTAGCAAAAACAAACTATTGCGTTTAAAAGTGCGTATTAATAACCGCAAACCTATGTATCTCAATACTGGGTCACTGACCGTTGCCAATGGCGCGCCAAATACCACATTGCTGGCACAAGGTGCGGGTTACACGGATCTGCGTGATGGTTTGCTTGATGTGACTTGGCTAACGCCACATGAAAATGAAGAGTGGGGAAAACGGCTGTTTACGCTGGCCGAGTTAGCGCTAAACGGGCTAACGGGTAAAGGATTAGATATTCACGCCCATCACGTAAAAGTAAAGCGACTGCGAATAAAAGCATCGCAGCCGCTCGATTATGTGATTGATGGTGAAACCGCTCGCGCTAGAAAGCTCGATATCAAAGTTAGAGCTGCATCACTCAATGTACTATTGCCACCAGGTGAACGTTAGCGTTCATCATCTTGCTGGTATTTTTCAAGCTTGTTGTACAGCGTTTTCACGCTGATCCCCAGTTGGTCGGCAGTGGTTTTACGGTTGCCTTGGTTTTCCGCTAAGGTAGCCTCAATTGCTGCGCGAGTTAAATCTTCCAGAGGGATCCCCGCTGGAATATTTTCTAAACTGGCGTTTTGTTTATAGCCATCACCGAGAAAATCTTGCTGTAACTGCAGGTGATGCGGTTGGATAACATCGTCAGCCAGAATATAGGCGCGTTCAATACAGTGCTTAAGTTCACGCACGTTGCCCGGCCAATGATAATCAGCAATTTTACTGATAGCTTCGGACGATATACCAATCTCGGTATGTTCCTGCGCATTACGGTAGGCGAGAAAATGTTTGGCTAGGCCAGTAATATCTTCATCGCGCTCACGGAGTGGTGGGATCATCAGCGGAAATTGCGCCAAGCGGAAATAGAGATCTTCACGGAAAATCTCCTGCTCAATGGCTTCCGCTGGGTTGCGGTTTGTTGCCGCAATTACCCGCACGTTGGCTTGTTGAATGTGCTGGCTGCCCACTGGACGGTATTCTCGGTTTTCTAGTACCCGCAATAATTTCACTTGGTGCGCTAATGGCATTTCAGTGACTTCGTCCAAAAACAATGTGCCGCCTTCAGCTTGTGCGAAGAACCCTTGGTGGTCTTTCACCGCGCCCGTAAACGCCCCTTTGATGTGTCCAAACAGCTCGCTATCAACCAACTCTGGCGATAATGCGCCGCAATTGACCGCGATAAATGGGCCGCTATTGCGTTGGCTCGAAAGGTGCAATGTGTGCGCAACTAACTCTTTACCTGCACCACTTTCGCCCATGATCAGCACTTGGGCTTCACTGTTGGCAACCTTGCGGATAGTACGATAAAGCTTGCGCATTACACTTGATGAGCCAACCAATAGACCAAATTGATCTAGTTCGCTGATGGTGACTTGCTCGCTAGTTTTTATCGCCAGCTGCGTGGTGTAGTCGTCAATAAAATCGTCAAGTATTTCTTGTAGCAGCTTTAGGTCGAGTGGTGGCCTTAGGTGAAAACCTGCCCCTGAGCGGATGAGTTTATCGAGCGTTACGTTGGGTTGTCCGTTGCTGATAAATACCCATTCAAGCTCCCCTGGCAGTTGGCTGCTAACGATATGGTCCAGGCCCGACGATATGTCGTCAGTCATTTCAATCAGTGCCAAGTGGACGTTGGCATTAAGTAATGCCTGTTCCCATGATTCATCCTCAGATGCGTAGATAAAGTGGCAACCTTTACGTGCAAGTACCGTAGAAAGCTGCTTTTTTAACGTATCGCTTTGGATATGAACAAAAATTTTAGGTGTAGGCATGATTCATTCCTTGAAGGAGCAAAGGCTACTTTATGCCAGTTTTAATTGTGACACAAATCAAACTTTAAAGTTGGTACAGCAATTGAATTGTTTTTAACAAACTCGCTAATTAAGGGGGTATAAAGTGTACTTAGAGTCTCCCAGTCACTATGTTGCCGAGGCGCCGGATCGCGCGTTGTTGTACCTTAGCCTACATTTGCTGATGGATGGCTTAATACAACGGCAACGAGCACTGCAATGTGTTGAAAATTACAGTGTCAGAAACGCGCTTGGCAAGTTACTGCGATTGCATCGCAGTATGTCAATGCGGTTGGTCGATATTCTGCAATTAGATATGCAGCATGTTGATCAATGGCCTTCATTAAAACAGATAGTTACCTCATTACCCACCGGGGCACAGCGGCGTTATAGCCACACCCAGCGTCTGCTAGAAAATAGCGGTGAATCCACCTATATCGAGAGTGACGATTTAGCCCGCCCAGAGCATATTTTAGTTGGCTGGCTGAGGTACGCCTGCAGCATTTTTTGTAGTCCCAGATTGAAGGCATTGGTGGCCGATATGATTGCCGCTTGGCAGATCTGTTTGGAGGGAATTAACAGCGAATTGCTAACGGCGGAACCTCGGTAAAAATTACTCACTAGCGCGAAATTGTTACAGGAGATGGGACACGAAAAACAAGATAGGAAATATCTGCTACTTTAAATAAATAAAATAAAACAATAGGTTATGAAAGTTGGCACTGTTCTGGCAATAGTGAAAGCGACAAATTTCGAAAATGATGTTCATTCATATTTCGACTCTCAGCGAAAGCTGAAACATGACCAAGGAGGTTATTATGAACAGCAAGATGACGAAAACTGCAATTGCATTGGCCGTATTGATTCCTGCTTTTACCGTATCAGCGCAGGATTGGAAAGACGATGCCAAGGACGCGTGGATTGACGGTAAAGCTGAGACAGTTTTGCTGCTAAACACTAACCTGAACAACTTCGACATCAACACTGATGTGACTGACGGCAAAGTTGTATTAACTGGTAAGGTCGACAGTGATGTAGATAAGGCGTTAGCCGCTGAGTTGGTTGAAGGTATCGACGGTGTTGAGTCTGTTGAAAACAAACTGACAGTAATGTCGAACTCATCAAGTAAAGATGCTTCTGATGAAGATGGTCAGGTACTTACCGACACTAAGATCACTACCGTAGTGAAAACTCGTTTGTTGTTTGAGTCTGAAGTATCAGGCACCAACATCGAAGTAACGACTAAAGAAGGTGTTGTGACCTTAGAAGGTACGTTGGAGAGCGAAGCTGAAAAAGATCTGGCTTTGGCCATTGCACGTAACACTGATGACGTTAAACGTGTGGTCGACAACCTTAAGATTGATGCCAACTCATAATTGAGTGACAAGCATCTAAGCTTATTGTGTTGCTCCCCAAAACAGCCTCATTACGAGGCTGTTTTACTATGTAGGCTTAACTAGATTGTTCGCTAGCAATGATGGCTTCGATAGTGTGGGGATGCACTTTGACACAAACGCCACCGCGTTTGAACGCGATAGTCGGATTAGCAAGCCGTTCAGTCGCCGCCGAGGGCGAGCTGGCTTTAACTTTGATATCGCTGTTACCCGCAAATACCTCGCTCAGCATGGGTGATAGCGCGAGCAGTTGTTGTTGTAACTGCTGACAATCTTGCGCTTGCTCTGGCAACACCAACTCGACATGCTCCCAACCTTCTTGCGGATAGGGCTTGTTAGGATAGGGCAGCTCGATGCAACTTACTGAGCGCCCAGCAATCGTTAATGGTTGCTGCAACTTAATAATTAAAATTGGTCGACCATTAATGATGTTATTGGAGATGATTTCTCCGTGCTGCTGCAACGCTTGCGATAATTCATCGGCGCTGGCGGCAGTATTGACCCGTACCGCAGCGTGATCACACTGCGTGAGCGATACTAACCCTAAATCGTTAATTAGCGCGGTAATATTGGTAGAAAATCCTGCCAAGTTACTTTGCAACTGCTGATAGCACTGACTCATCAAGTTACCCCCTATGGCCAGATTTCAATTGGTGTACCGGCTTTAACCAGTTGCCAGATCTCATCCATCTGTTTATTGGTGACCGCGATACAACCATTGGTCCAGTTGTATTGTTGGGCTTCTTCTGCTGGCAGTAGTGAGTGGGGATTTTCGCCGTGGATCATAATTTGACCACCGGGATTAATCCCCAATGCTCTAGCGCGGAAAATATCTTCGTCATTTGGATAAGAGATGTGAATCGCACGATAGTAGCTGCTGTTAGGCTTTTTGTAGTCTAAGACGTAACGGCCTTCCGGGGTGCGTTGATCTCCCTCTTTGAGTTTATGACCTGCGGGTTGGTCGCCCATGGCGATGCGGTATTGCTTTAGCACTTTTCCGTGCTGTAATAACTGCATCGTCGATTTAGATTTTTTGATAACCACTAAATCAACTTGTTCGGATGCCAGCGCAACGCGAGAAAAACTCAGCAACAGCAAGCTGATAACTACAGGCTTAATTAACAACATGGGGCTATAACGCACTCTCTAGTAATAATGACGGAAAACGCTGCATCATACCCAATCCCAGCAAGGGATAGAAGTCTTGGGATGATGCTGTATGATTATGACCCCAAATAAGATTAGCAAGTGAAATCGTGCGGCTAAAATGAATTAGTTGCGGGTTCAAAGGGAACATTGAGTTATGAGTAAAACTGCGCCATCAGCTGAACATGATAATCCCCTCAAGAAAAAACTTCGGGAAGTGATTTTTGGGACGGAAACCCCAGCTGGACGCCGCTTTGATTTGGCATTAATTGCCTGCATTGTCCTGAGTGTCGCCTTGGTGTATTTGGACACCGTAGCTGAAATTCATCAGACTTACGGCAAATGGATCTATCTGCTGGAATGGGTCTTTACGCTGATCTTCACTGTAGAATATGGCTTACGTTTGTACTGTTCGACCAATCCGATCCGCTACAGCCTAAGTTTTTACGGTATTGTGGATTTGCTCAGTATTTTGCCGAGTTATCTGGCGTTGTTCTTCCCTGGGGCGAACATGACTTTGGTGATTCGTGTGCTGCGCCTGTTCCGTATTTTCCGCGTATTGAAACTGCTGCGTTATTTGAGTGAAGGCAACATGCTGCTGCGCGCGATGATGGAGTCTTCGCGCAAGGTGTTTATCTTCTTCTTTTCGGTCAGTTTGATCATCATGGTGCTGGGCGCGGTGATGTATGTCATCGAAGGGCCAGAAAACGGTTTTACTTCCATTCCTAAATCGGTGTATTGGACGATTGTCACCATCACTACGGTTGGTTATGGCGATATTACGCCGCACACCAGCCTCGGGCAGGCTATTGCCGCACTTACCATGTTGCTTGGTTACTCAATCATTGCTATTCCTACAGGGATTTTGACGGCAGAGATCGGACAAGAGATCAATCGCAGTCGTGATTTACGCCGTTGTGCTAACTGTTTGAAGAAAGGCCATGAGCCTGCCGCGCATTACTGTGACAACTGCGGTAGTGAATTAGAGGCACCGCTGTCGGAGTCTAAAGACGGATGAACCAACCGATAAGAAGCGCCAAGTTTATTGAAGGCAGCATATTACGGCATATCTTAGTGATGAGCTCGACGGCGGCGATGGGGATCTCCGCTGTGTTCGTGGTTGATCTTATTGACATGTTTTTTCTAAGTTTTCTTAATGACGTGCGCGTAGTGTCTGGCGTGGGCTTTGCCACTACGATTTCGTTTTTTACTATTTCAATCGGTATCGGTTTATCAATAGCGTTGGGAGCGTTGATGTCACGCGCAATTGGTGAGCATGATTGGGATAAAGCGAAGCGTATCTTAATTAACAGCTGTGTGGTGACTGCGCTGGTGGCTTTGCTGATGGCTAGCCTCGTATTAAGTCTGGTTCCATCATTATTAGCCTTGGTGGGTGCTGGCGGTAAAACAGCCAGTTACGCCGCGAGTTACCTGTACATTCTAGTGCCGTCTATGCCCATTATCTGCTTGAACATGTCCCTGAGTGGCGCACTTCGTGCGGTAGGAGACGCTAAGTTATCGATGTATTCTACTTTGGTGGGGGCCGTCGTTAATTTTGTGCTGGACCCATTACTGATTTTTGTACTCGATATGGGCATTGAAGGGGCGGCGATTGCCTCGGTCGCAGCGCGCGTTGCGGCGTTTGGTATATCGGCCTATGGCATTTTTTATAAACACCAGTTGTGGTCTCCATTCTCACCGTTGAGTTTGCGGCGAGATATACGGGCAATTGCCGCTATCGCGCTACCCGCGATGTTGACCAACCTTGCCACACCATTTGGCAACGCCTTTGTGACTAAATCGATTGCTGATTTTGGCGATAGTTATGTGGCAGGTTTTGCCATCATTGGCCGTATTACACCGGTTGCCTTTGGGATGATATTTGCGTTGTCGGGAGCAATCGGCCCAATTATCGGACAGAACTACGGCGCGGGTTTGTTGCTGCGCTTACGCGACGCGTTGACTCGGTCACTGCAGTTTTGTGTGGCATACGTAGTGGCAATCTCGCTGTTATTGCTGTTGCTACAGGATTATTTGATCAGCATGTTTGATATGGAGGGCGATGCTGCGTCACTGATCCATTTCTTTTGCACTTGGCTGGCGGTGTTTTTTAGTTTTAACGGGGCGTTGTTTGTGGCCAATGCCTGTTTTAACAATCTTGGTAAGCCGCGTTTTTCGATGTACTTCAACATTGGCAAAGCAACGTTAGGCACCATACCGTTTGTGATTGTTGGCGCCGATTGGGGCGGTGCTTATGGTGTGCTGTTTGGTCAAGCGTTGGGGTCTGTGCTATTTGCGGCCATTGGTGTATTTAGCGCCTACCGGTTGATTAATGAGATTACTGTTGGACAGCAACTGTCTAACCCGTGCAAACGTTAAGTTGGCCGTGGTTTGGCATTAGCGACATTACATCGCTAATGCCAATAATTACTCACAGTAATGAATGCGCCAGCACTTCATCAGGATCATCCTGCTTACGCACTTGTGGTGCCAATCCCTGTGATACCGCTGCTTTATAATTTTGCAGCATGCGTACAGCCATGGTGAGGTCAGGGCGGATGATGATGCCGCCTTCTCCGGTTTCTACGCCGGAAGATTCGCACCATGCCAACAACTCTCGTTTGCGTCCGGCCAAAATTAAGGTAATGCCTTGTTTACGCAACTGCTTGTAAAGTTCATCGATCATTGCCATCACGCTTAAGTCCAAATGGCTAAAGCAACTCACGCCATCAACTATCACCGTTTCTACCGGCGTTTCGGCATTGGCGATACGCATCAGCAAGCGTCGTTTAAAATAAACGGCATTAAAGTAGGTCAGTGGCGAATTAAAGCGGTAGATAAGAATGCCGGCGATGGGTTTCACTTTATCGCTTTTGCCTAAACTCCGCAGAATGCCTTTTTGATTAACCCCGAGGATCTGGTCATCCGGCCGCATGACGACTTTTAAAAATTGGAACAACCCCAGCAACACTGCCAAAGTAATGCCGGGGATCACGCCGATAAACAATACCGCGAGCAAGGTAATCACCGCCAAGGTGAATGCACCGTTATCTCGTTTTCTAAGGCGCCATAATGCTTTGATGTCGATCAGTGAGATGGAGGCGATGACCAGTACGACACCAAGGGCAGAGGCGGGGATGTATGCCAGTGGCGCAGTGGCAAACAGAATGATCACTAAGATGATTAATGCGCTGATGACCGATACCAATTGGGTCTTACCGCCATTAGCATCGTTTACTGCGGTGCGGGAATCGGCGCCACTCACGGCAAATCCTTGTGCGGCAGCAGCGGCAATATTAGCTAAGCCGAGGGCCCGAAACTCTTTATCAGCATCAATGTCATAGCCGTTTTTGGCAGCAAAACTACGGGCGGTCAGCATCATACTGATAAAACTCACCATCGCTAAGTTGAGCGCGGGCATGACCAACTCACGCATTAACCCTAGCTCGAATACGGGGGCTTGAAAGTCTGGTAAACCGCTGGCGATACTACCGACGACCGCAACACCATCATCGGACAAACTCAATGCCCAACTAACATAGGTAGCAACGGCGATGGCAATCATTGCAGCTGGCCAATGGGGGCGCATTAATTTAGCCAGTATGAAGAACATCAAGGTGAGCAGGGCGATGGCCAGCGTATACCAATGGGTTTGTGCGAGATATTGCGGCGTATGCAGCAGGCGTTCTAATAGATAAGGCTCTTGGTAGCGGAAACCTAAAATTTTAGAAAACTGGCCCACAATGATGGTAATCGCCACGCCATTAAGTAACCCCATCAGAATCGGTTTGGATAAGAATTCTGCCAAGACCCCAATGCGAAAGCGGGAGGCGAGCAGGCACCAGATCCCCGTCATAAAGGTCATGGTCATGATCAATTGCCAATGGCGTTGTGGATCTCCCGCTGCTAGCGGCGTCACTACTGCGGCGAGCACCGCACAGGTAGCGGCATCGGGGCCGACAATCAATTGCCGTGATGAGCCAAAAATCGCATACACCAGCATGGGCAATACACAGGAATACAGACCTACCACTGCACTGACACCGGTTAATTGCGCATAAGCAATGGCTACTGGCAACGCCACTGCAGTCACAGATAACGCCGCGCGCAGATCGTCTTTAAACCAGATGCGTTGGTAGTGGGTAAATAGCGTTAAACCGGGGAACCAATCGGTGAACCGATGGATAAATGATTGGTTGGCATTTTTGGTAACCTCGTCCATCATCTAGCGAGCATACTCATACGTGAAGAATGTATCATTTATGACATGAAATCGGTGAATTCGCGAGGTGCATCATACTAATTACCGCGGTTAGCTGCTTTTTTGGTCGTGAGTGTTCAATTCCATCAGTGCACATAAAATGTCCCGTCCTAAGATAAGTTGACAGTTTTTAGGCCAGCTCCAGTAGCTGGCCTTTTCTATTGTGCACCTGATTTGGTGTTGCCATATTCAAACTGAGATGCGGTCTCATTTCGTTGTAGATTGCTATCGATTCTCTAACAAGTAACTTTAGCTCTTCAAGCGTCCTACAGCGGTACAGTAAAAACTCCTGCTACAGTATGCCATTCACTCTTTCCGCTAATGCATTCTGATAGCAATCATAACCATCTGTCATTGACGGCTGGATTTGATTGGCCTGAAGCGCATTCTGATAGACAACTGAGCAGTATTGCGAACCCCGGTCTGAGTGATGAACCGCATTGCCGATATAACGCTTATCTCTGACGGCCATTTTTGTGAGTCGCTTTAGGTGTAGTTTGGGGCAGAATGGGTACAGAGAATGATGTAAGATTCTGAGTTCGCGCATCTTGTTGATCATTTATTGTTTTTTGGCGAAATCATTAGATCCTGAAACAGGATGCACATCCACCATAATTTGCTGATATCGTTAATTGTTATCAGAGGATTCTTCAGTGCTTAGCTAGGGCGGTTTTCTTGTATAATTTGTTCGCCCAATAAACATGGTTGATATAGTCAACTATATTCGTTAAAGTAGCACATCCTAATTTTTAGCTCATCTATTGAAAGTAACGAATGACCTTAAAGAAACTCGCCATTACGCTACCCGCACCTCTTTGTATTGTCAGCTGTTTATCCTGCTTTATGACCTACCTAAACCATGGTATGAGTGATGATTTTTTCCTGCAGTGGCTGAAAGCCTTGGTATTCTCATTAATTGTGATGCTACCACTAGCAGGATTGTTGATTATCAAAATTGGCCAATTTGTTGAAGGCCGTTTTGCCAACCTATCATCACTGAAACAAAAATTATTGCAGTGTGGCTTAATTGCCTTGAGCTTAGAGCTAATCCTAAGTGCGGTGAACACGCTATCGGTTGTGCCGCTGACGAACATAGAACAGTTTCTCACAAGCTGGTTGTTCACCTTAGTTAAAGCTTATCCGCTGGGATATATCATCGCCATGATTATGGTGTTTTTGGTGAAACCACGTATTCAGCGATCATTGGCAGCGGTTTAGGTTTAGATAGTTTGTCTCATCAAAAAGCCAGCATGATTACTTAATGCAGATCAGTTAAGCCAGATCGCTTGATGATCTAATTGAAAGGATCAAAATCCGATGACCCCATGTCATCGGATTAAATGTGTTGGTCCGCCTCCCTTTTCAGCAACTATGCTGAGATTATGCATAGACAGGAGGTAGACCATCATGTTTATTCAAGTACTCGGTATCAATTTAGGCAAGTCAAACTTTCATATTGTAGGCCATGACCGCGTTGGTAAACACTCAAGAGCGACTGGCATGCAGTGGTCACCGTTGATGTTGCAGGCTGGCACACTAAGGATATGGCAACGCCTTTCTCCAATCCCACTTTAATTAAGCTCCCCGCCTATTCCCCAGAGCTGAAGCCAACGGAGCAAGTTTGGCAATGGCTCAGACAACACTGTCTTTCCAACCGAGTATTCGATTGCTACGAGAAAGTTGTTGATCAAGTATCCCGAGCTTGGAATACCGTTATTGAGGATACTGGTCGGGTTAAATCTCTGTGCTCCAGAGATTGGCTAAATCTGACCAGATAATTAATCAAATTGGTATAACGGGTAAATATTTCTTTCATCAGCAGCAACAGTCACCGCATACCGCTACGCAAGATGTTGCGTAGCAAGAGAAATTATTGGCAAAACTTGCAGAAATCAGTGGTGAACGTTTGAAAGCAAGAGAGTAATTAAAACTAAGTCAGATAGTGCAGGGGAGCGAAGAAGATTTGGTACACCCGAGTGGACTCGAACCACCGACCCCTACCATGTCAAGACATTGTTCAGAGCTAAATAATACCAGTAAAATCAATATATCCCTTATAAAACAGTAATCAATGACTCATACCTTTGATCTATATCACTCCAATCTTTGTCAAAATGGTCACAAAATGGTCTAAAATAAAAGTATCTAAAACAGACTAAAGTTGGCGCGATGGAAAATGGTGATACTGAGCTTTTGAGGTTTGATAATTCACTTTTCGAACAAGTGGAAGTACTTCAGATCAAAATCTCTGATTTGATTACCGATGATGCTATCGACGAAATTTTTAAGGTTGCTAACCCAGTTTCTGGGTTAAGAACATCTAAGCAGTCACTCAGTGATTCGGCTTATTTATTCAACTTGCTGTCAATTCAATCCCCCATCATTTGCTATCGTGATCGTAAACGTTTCAAAGCACTTACTGGTTGCTTCACTTTAATAAAGCTGCGAGCGGCAATAGCTCAACACCTTTTACCGTTAGATCATGCGGTGATGGTTTTTGTTCTGAAAAAGAGGCCTTCAGTTGCTCTGCGGCGTAGCATTGTACTGTTTGATCTTACAAATGACCTTTTAGCGAAATGCTTCGTTAGCGATACGAAAAAAATTAGCTTTTTCCTTAGAGCTTGGTTCCGAAAAGATGAAGGGAAAAAAAGCATCTATCAGTCAAAAGAGTGGTTAACGTATTTTCCGTCGTTGAACACCTCTGCGAAAGTTGCCGAATTTTTATCAATTTCAAAGGCAGACTTATGACTCTTAGTCTGAGGGCCTAATAATGCCTACTCCGATAATCGAAGACATTCACAAATTTCTTCCTAGAGCCACTGACGGCCATCACTCAAATCTTGAGCATTTATTGGAGGTCATAGATTGTCCTGATGACTTTAGAGGATTACAGAAAGTAATATCAACTCTAGAGTATATGTTCTCGGTCCAGCCCAAGAAATTCAGTTCACTTATTGGATTGAATGAGCAAGTCGCAGGCGAACTATTGGAGTGTTTTACCGAAGTCAGTGATGACTACGCAAAGCAATACACTAATCAAAGTCACGGAAAAGGCTGGATGAGTAAGCGTCCCATCTATTCATTGCTTTTCATATTTTTTGACTATTTGAATCTTGAAGCTGCAATTGCACTTATGACTTTTTTGGAACATTACATTACCAATGAACAAAAGGTTGCTGGAGCAGGGCGAGAAGAATCCTCAGTAAGGGCATTTAGACTTTTGTACACTGATAAAAATGTCTCAAGGCATTGTTTTGAGAGCAGATCCGCACCTGAAATGTGTCAGTGCCTTAAGATATATCGAGAAAAAATTAAACTGCAATATGATGAAAACTTCGCTCCCTCGACTCTGTTAGCTTATTTGCTCGAATTGGAACATTTCTATCGCCTTGATTGGAAAAATCGAGAACCTCGGCAACGTGTTAGCAATCATAAGGTTCGTGCATCCTATAGCAGGAAAAAGATCGAGCGTGTTATTGGTTCTGAAAATCTATACACCGCATCTCTAAATAGCACAAGGATTGATCGTTACTTTGAAGGGGAAGGCGTTACAGCAACAGAGGACTATCCAGAACTATCAATTGTTAAAACTGAACAGCCTACAACGCTGAAGCCTAATTACGAAGAACCTGATATATCCGTTATAAAAGATATCGCTAAAATTCGCGAGGTTAACTGGAACATAGCCAATGACGTACGACGTAGTCACAACATCACGCGTATGGGAAGGAACGTTCTACAACCGCATGAATTAAGTTACTTATGGATGGAGCTTCAAAGCGATAAGCAAGGGAAAATCCAGCAGATCCCCCACAGCAATATTAAGTTAATACTACTGTTTGTCATGCTGACTGGGAGGACTTTAGAGTCTGCTTGCAGATTGCCCATTGCGTTCACATCACAAGATGACTTCACTGGTCTTATGGTTACAGATGTTGGATTAAAATTGATAGTTGCACCTCGGCCAACATCAACCAAAGGACGTCATTCGATAAATAAAAATTTACTGAATACAAAGATATCTGCAACGCTACACTTGCCTAAATTTTTTCACTCAATGGTGATGAGAACAGACATAAACGGTTGTGGCAATTTGTCAGGAGGTTACAGCGTTACTAACTACCGAAAGGCGATTGAATCATTTTTAAAAAATATTAATCAAAAATTCGATACCCAGATTAGCTTGAAGCGAATGGAGTTCTTTTTACCTAACATTGTCATGGCGGATGAAACCGTAGACCCCGTATTGCTTGAAATTGTTACTGACAAACTTAGCTATTACAGCAGATCTCCACGTCATTATGCGTGGTACACGGAAGCAGAAATTAATCAAAAACTTCAAAAATTATGGTTTAGCATTTTTGAACGTATTCAGTTTTTCGACGGCGCATTTGAGATCCCTGAACTGGAGGTTTTGAAAACTGTTGATGACCGATGTGGAATCGGCTCTCAATTTACACCAACTAGAACCTCGATTATCGATTGGGTCACCCGATATCAAGTCAGTTTGAAAAGTTATGTTGCGTTTGATGTTGTAAGGGATTTAGAACATCTAATTGATTATCATAATAAATATACCATTTACACCGCGATTCTTTTCCTTAATGGATCGGGGTACAGGGCTGTTAATAACCCATTACCTTCTTTTGATTTGTTACTATCACGTTACGACGGTTTGTGCATTTCCGATAAGGATTCTAGGTTAACATTTGCTCATACACGAATAGTTGCATGTCCAAGTATTTTGAAAGAGCAGCTCGCTTATTATATGGAGCACCTGAAGACACTCGCCAACTTGCTTAATCATCTCTTACCAAAGGAATCTGCTCACCTATATTTGCAGTGTTGTGATCATCAACTGATAAATCTGCAGGGGAAAATCGAAAAAACTGACTGGTTCTTGTCTGTTAAAAATTCAAAATCTAACGATGGTCTATTTTTGCTTTTCGTCAAGAATGACGCCGATGATAAAGACTGTGAGGATGACACTTACAGAAGCACTAACCTTGGCCCAAAGTTACTTAGCCAGTTTATTGAGTTACCTACGAACTTCGGGCGCCACTTCGTAAGGCGTTATTTGCAGACAAAAAATGTACACCAGGAACTGATTAAGTTTCAGTTAGGTCATTGGGTTGCTGGAGAAACGCCGTTAGAAAAACACTCGTCGTTGAGTCATGAGGCTGCCATTCAACAACTTAAGCCTATTCTAGATGATATGTTGTCGGAGCTAGGTTGGTCTGCTATTCCTTCACTGATAACGCGTAAAAGAGCCTAACATGGAACGCATGAGTCGACTTTTTAACAACGCCATTGGTGAAGTCTTTAAATCTGAAGCGTTAATGCAAATGCAGGCTTATCTCGAGATTACGGAAAACACACAACTTGATAAATCTGCACAAATAAATGCCATTGATACTGTGTACGAGCTGTCTCGCCAACATGGCATGTATTCGGGAACAACGGTTTCATCAAAGTCCCTGGCTAAAATTCAAAGTCTATTTAGCAACGCATATGAAATCCATAATCTCCAACTAAAACTATTAGAGTTGCTTCTCGCAATAATCGAGAAGCAACTAAACCTAAGATCAGCTGGAGTATCCACAACATGCCAAATCAAACAAGACCAGCCGGTCCTCAAGCCAGATGATTTGCTGACGTCAAGATTACAAGCGAAAGTCTATCAATTACTCGAAGATGAAGCGGTCTTAGGAAAGTACTTGGCGTTTCCACATCAATACCGAGCGATTATGGCGCTTTGGCTCGTACTCAAAGAGGGAGTTAGTAGTCAGAAAGAAATCACATCAATTCTAAGCAGAACAAGTAAAATTTACAGAATCGATCAAAATTGGTTTGTTGAAACGGAAAAGAGGCGCTATTGGCTTTCTCCAAAAGCTGAGCTACTGCTGACAGCGTTCTGGAGTAATTCCGGTAGTGACAAATTTGATACGACTAAGGATATTAATAAATTTTTCCACGATTTTCGGATTGTTCCCAACACGTTTAATTTGAAGTTCATCCAAATTCGCTCAATGATGAAAAGCGAATTTATACTTAAAAATAGCGCCATAGAGTACGGCGTCTTTCAATCGGTAATTCCTAGTAAGCAGCTTCCTCAAGTATCTTTGATTCGTCTACTCACGGGTAAACGGATCGATCTTTCAACTCCGCCAGAAGAATTACACTCGGTCACATCAAGACAGCGAATCGCTTGGATATCAGAGAATCGAAGTTCTATTAAAATTTCGTCTGAGAATATGACTCCACAATACAACGAGTTGACAACAATTCAACAAATTGAGGATGTAGAAAAATTTACATGCCGTCTGATTAGAACGTCCTTAAAAAAGAGCATTCGAATTGGAACTCTGCTCAAAACTGATCTTAAAAAATGGCTAGAGGATGATAACAACGCATGCTCATACCCTTGGGTGTGGCTACTCCTATCTTGGTGTTACCATCTACTTAAGGAAGGGGGGAAACATAAAAAGCGCCTTCGTTTAACCACGATAAGATCATACGTTCGATATGTTGCTGCGCCTTTTATTAGGGAATTTTCGGGGTGTTCCCCCAAAAAAATGGTGGGGTTTGATTGGGCTGATAAGATCAACCGGGCAGCAGAACATATTACTACCACAAAGAAGGCATTTTTTTTATATTTTGCGGAGTTTTTAGTCCAAAGTAACCTTGTTTCGGGGCTTAGCTTATCTGACATTGACATCGGTATAAACAAAAAAAGCATTGATGCTAACATCGTCACACAGGATGAAGCAGATTCGATTATTTCTGTATGTGACTCTTTGCAGACATATGTTTCTATGTTGGCAAAATTTTGCTTTTGTTTGGGATTTTATAGTGGACTACGAAGGGGGGAAATAGAATTCCTTCAACTCTCAGATTTTACCTATAATGGCATTAATTACATGAACTTACATGTAAGACCTAATAAATATCGTGAGCTAAAATCAAGAGAAAGCTCCAGAAATCTCCCTGTAGAATGCTTATGGCCTAGAAAATACCGTGAAGAATTTGAACAATTCTTAGATGCTACTAAAAAAGATGTAAGGCTCTCTAAATCAAAGGTTTTCAGAGAAAATTCGCAATTAGATGATGCATTTACGCTGCTCACAGAAATCATGAGATCGGTGACGGGAGACCCTAGGATACGTTTTCACCACTGTCGGCACTCATTTTGTAATTGGACTTGGTTTAGATTGAATCTTAAAAATCCAAGTACTTGCATTGAGTTAGAGTGCTTAAAACATGATTATTTTTCTTCTTCGAACCACGAGCAGCTGTGTCAGCGGTTAGGATTAAGCCAAGTTTCGAGGAAAAAATGGTGGGCGTTGTCGGGGTTGCTAGGTCATGCCACTCCCGACACAACAATTTCATCATACTTCCACTTATCAGAGTTTATTCAACGAATAAAGTTTTCTTCACATGTTCCGTCTCAAATGTTACTCAGAAAATTCTGGGGTCAACAGATACATATAGATGGATTCGGAAGGTTGAAGAGAATACCTCAGTCGGGATTAGTTAAAGCTGACACTTTTCCTGCGTTGATAACTCAAGAATTTGAAGTTAAAAATGTAGAAGATGTTGTTAATGAGTTAACTGCTGCAAAGGCAATGAAGACACCGCAAAAACTATCTTTGAGGACGATATGGGAAATAGTCTGCAAAATTGGAGCAGGCTACAACGTAGATACAGTATGTCAATATCATAATCTAGACCCAATGTGTGTCACTGCAGTTTTAAATATTGATAAAACAGTTGCTGAGCGAAGTTTGAAGCGGTCTAAACATAAGCTGAAACCGTTGGTCAATTTTCACTCACTCAATGCAGGTCATATAAAAACGATTAACGAATTTATAAAGCGTCTTGAAGACGCTACCCAATCGAAAGCGCTCGGTGATAAATTTCGGTTCGATTTACTCGTGGAGTTGCTTGAAGATCTTGTTGGCGCAAAAGATTGTCTAATAAGGACGCATAATCGTAATCCTGCGTTGCTGTTGTTGAAACTTTTGCAAGTGATGAGATTTAAGAGTCAGAATATTAGATTTCAATGGTATTTCCCGAGCGAAACGCAATATGAACCGGATAAACTAGACGAATACCGAAGGGACTTACGGTGGTGGGTAAAGACTATCCATAAGCACCTGTTTGATGATATGACTATCGAATTAATCATTCCTAAACAACTCGCAGGGTGTCTCAATGATAGTTCTTCTAAAGCGTTCAAGGTAATCGAAAGTGATGCAGGTAAGTATCTAAGATACGTGTCGCCAGGCACTATAAATATACAGTTTCTACAGTGGCAATTTGCTTCAAAACGTTTCTCCGAAAACGGCGTACAAAAATTTTCACCCCAGAGAACCCGCGCATTTATCAGCTTTTTGAGGCTGATTGCAATTCATACCCAACTCAATTCTTTGTAATTTCGTCTTCTGCGACGTACTCAAGTAAGTCTTCAATGTTGCACTCAAAATATCTGCACAGCGCTTCTATTGTCGTAACACTGGTATGGTAACCAGTGTTGTTAGCAATTTTTGACATGGCAGAGCTTTGTATTCCTACTTGGTCTGCCAAAAAAGACAACGTGATCTTTCGACCATCCCGCTTAGATTTATCTGCTACTAATTCCCTAATCTTATATCTAATCACTTACATATAACCAATCGGTAGATAAAATGTCTTGATAAGACGAAAAGAGACTCGTATATTTGTCTTGTGAAGACGAAATGAGTCGTAAGGAGGTCTAATGGACCAACAACTGTTAACAACTAAAGAGCTCTCGGTTCGAATCAAATTTAGCGCCAACTATATCCATTCGAACCTCAGAGACTCAGTTTTTATCGAAGGTAAGCATTACATTCGACCGTTCAATGGTAAAAAAATTCTGTTTATATGGGAAGAGGTCGAAGCAGAATTATTCCGCAGTGCTACCAGAAACGCCAGTTATATCCCGATGTCCGCTGGGAGGGTTTGTTATGGGTAGTGTTAACGCGAGAGGGGACAAGCTTTATATCGACTTTCGGTATTGTAATGTTCGCTGTAGAGAGCAAACGCTGCTTAGCGACACGGCATCAAATAGAAGAAAACTGACGAAGCTGCTCAATCAGATCGATGCAGATATTAGGCTTGGCTGCTTTGTGTACAGTGACTATTTTCCCGAGTCGAAGCTAACCTGTCAATTCCTCTCGCAAGATGTCCACGCACGACAAAAGAAAGAAGAGCTGCTTGGATGCTACAAGACTGCATCGCAGGAATTGCAGGGAGTTTCATCAATTTCGTTTGAAGCGTTCAGCAATGAGTGGTTTTTAGAAAACGAAGTTAGATGGAAGGCGAGCTATATCAGCAGCATGAAGATTTACGTCTTTAACTACTTGGTTGTTGAGTTTGGTCACGTTGACATAGCTCAAATTACCCGTCCCGATATTCTCAAGTACCGCGCAAAGTTGATGCAGCGCAAGGAGGATGGAAATCGTCTTTCTGCTGATTTTGTCAATCACGTAATGACACCGCTTCGGATGATTTTGCGTGAAGCTGCCGACCGTTACGGGTTTAGGTGCCAGTTTGAGAACATTAAGCCGCTCAGAGTAGAAAGGCGAGATGTCAATCCGTTTACCTTAGAAGAGGTCATGACATTTCTAAAAACCGTAAAATTCGACTATCGAAATTATTTTGCGGTGAGATTTTTCACTGGCATGAGGACTTCAGAGATTGACGGTTTAAAGTGGCAATATGTCGATTTTCGACTAGGGATTATCAGGATCCGAGAGACCTATGTTCAAGGGAAAATGGATACGACAAAAACACTTGGTTCGGCACGCGATATTAAGATGTCTAGTGTGGTGTTTAAAGTTCTTAAAGAACAGTTCGAACTGACAGGTAAAGGCGAGTTTGTGTTCTGCAATGCTGAAGGTAACCCTTTAGATAAGGGAAATATAAGGGATCGGGTCTGGAAGCCTGCATTAAAAATCATGGGGCTTAAATATCGGCGTCCTTATGAAACAAGGCATACCGCAGCAACACTGTGGCTTGCCGCCGGTGAGGCTCCAGAATGGATTGCCCACCAAATGGGTCATTCAAACACAAAAATGCTGTTTGAAACTTATAGTCGATTTGTTCCTAACTTAACTCGTCAAGATGGATCGGCATTTGAAATGTTACTGTCAAAAACGGGGGAGATAAAATTATGACATACCACTCATTGACCATTCACTGCGCAAGTTTGTGTTTAGATGTAATGTCCGCCCCTCATTTTTGGGATTATACAGAGTCTGATATTGTGGCATTTAAAGAAGAGGTTGTAAGTCAGATTAAAGCGAGGCTGTCTGATGATGAGAAGGCTAACGATGTGATTGAGCCTTTTGCTTCAGGTGTCCTTAAAGTTCTTATCTACTCACACTTAGAACATACTAAAATGCCACCGGCATCAATCATTGATACGATTCAGCAGCATTTTGATGACTTGATGTTTTATAAAACTCAAAGCCAAATTTTGTTTGAGTAGGTTTAAAAGGTCGAATTGAACAACTGGTTAAAGCCGAAACATCAAGGCCCTAGTTCTATGAATTAGTGCCTTTTTATTTCGAGTTTTAACTTGTTGTTCTGAGTAAAAAACACAATTGTAATCAATACGATTGAGAACAGGTATTTTACAATCTTGCGATAGTTTTGCTGCAACACCAAGCCACCTCAATATCACTGGCAATGCAATCATAGCAATAGTCGGCGCTGCCAACCCCATAGCCATAAAACTAGCATAAACCCAACTGCCAACTTGATCGCCCGCTCAATAGACTTTTGTGTCGATTAAGTATATCGCCTTATAGCGTTCTTCTTCCGGTAGGTGACTAAATGATTGGACTTAAACACAGCATACTGATCAGTGTGCCGGCAAACAGTCAGAGTTAATTATGTACGCCGCCAGCCGCGGCCAATTCATTCCGAATAGGTCTGAGTGCGTCGTACGACACAAACAATAAAAATACATAGATCCAACTCCAGACGACAGATTGAACCTCATTGTCATTTACTGCCGTTACCTTAGGTAACCACCGCTGTAGTGATGTCGTAGCGTCAGACTTCGATGGATCATTGGTGCGAGAAGTTGTCATTGTATTTCCAAGATTAAAAGCACTCACGCAGCACGCCCGATTCAATCCAGATGAACACTATCACTAAGTTGATTGAACCTATGAGTTGGATGCATGGTTTCATAAGGATATTGTCGCTGCAGATCCGACAATTATTCATGACCACAAATAATTTATGCAACTCATTCATAGGTCCAAGCGCTGTTACCCCATTATTAACTATCGACATAACCTCTAAAGTAGGTCTCGTTCTAATGGGCCGCAGGCAGCGGTCTGATGTGATAGGCAAATTTCGAGGTGACCACATGAGCATAAATCGCCCATACTTTCCACTTAGTGGTTTTTACCGCAGCGTTAATCGGGGGCAGTATGTCTGCATCTAGTAGTGTGGAGGCGGTTGATGTCAACACTATCTCTCCGGCAACGACCAAAATTGGTGTAATTGGCGCTGGTTGGCTCGGTGATACGGTTGGGAGTTTATGGGTGAAAGCGGGCTACAAAGTGAAATTTTCTTCACGCCACCCTGAAGAGCTGCAAACCTTGGCTAATCGCTTAGGCGACAACGCCACTGTTGGCACACCCGCTGAGGCTGTAAAATTTGCCGATGTGATTCTGGTGGCTGTGCCATATAGTGCGGTACCGCAAGTCGCTAAAGACTTTGCCGCAGATCTCGACGGAAAAATCATTCTCGATGCCACTAACGCGAGGGCCGATACCAGTGCTTTGACTGATGAAACGATTGCCAATGGTGTAGGCGTAACCTCTGCGAAGTATTTTGCGGGTTCACATTTAGTGCGTGCTTTTAGTGCAGTAGATGCTACCGCCATTGAGGCGTCTTTTAACCGCCCAATGCCACATAAACTTGGTGTGCCATTGGCGAGCGATGACGATATCGCCATGCAAGTCGCGATTAAATTGGTACACGATGCGGGCAGTATTCCTGTGGTGGTTGGAAATTTAAAACAGGGGCGAGTATTTGAACGTGGCGGCGATGGTTTTCGCGCCAATACCACCGCTGAGCAGTTGCGTAGCCGCTTAGGTTTGCCAGCTTCAGCTATCAAATAAATAGATAATAGACTGCGGCATTACGTATCTATTAGTCAGTTAACACATCATTTAATAAGACGAATTATCAATGAACATTATTAAAGCAATTGGTACAGAAGGGGCTAAGCAACCGCTTTCAGTCATGGCAATTAACCGTCGCGATTTGTTGGCGGACGACATTGAAATACAAATTTTGTATTGCGGTATTTGTCACTCAGATCTGCATCAAATCCATAATGATTTTGGTGGCAGTCATTTCCCTATGGTTCCGGGTCATGAAATTGTGGGTCAAGTCACTGCGGTCGGTAGTGCTGTGACTGATTTTAAGTCGGATACTATGCGGCTGTCGGCTGTATTGTCGATTCCTGTGGTCATTGCCCTGCGTGTGAGCGCGACTTACAGCAGTTTTGCGAGTACGGTACCACGCTATCGTTTAACTCGCCCGACAAACATCTTGGCGGTATGACGTATGGCGGCTTTGCTAAAACCTATGTCTGCAAAGATAAATATGCTCTACATATGCCTGCGGGATTAGATCTTGCTGCCGCGGCGCCACTGTTGTGTGCAGGAATAACTGTGTATTCGCCGTTGAGACATTGGCAGGCGGGGCCTGGCAAAACTGTTGGTATTCTGGGTATTGGCGGTTTAGGCCATGTGGCGATTAAGATTGCCAAAGCTATGGGCGCTGAAGTGGTGGTATATACCACATCGCAGGCGAAAATGATGGATGCTAAACGTCTTGGAGCCGATGCAGCTGTACACTCCAGTGATACAGCTCAAATGCAGCAGTTCGCAGGCAAAGTCGACTTACTTATCGATACCGTATCAGCCAAGCACGATATTAATCTGTACCTCAATCAACTCGCGATTGATGGTGCATTGGTGTTGGTGGGCTTACCACCAGAAGCGCTGGAGGTGGGGGCATTTAATGTGGTTAAAGGTCGCCGCAGCTTCGCGGGCTCTAATATCGGCGGCATAGGCGAAACTCAGGAAATGTTAGATTTTTGCGCTAAGCATAAGATCACCGCAGACATAGAACTCATCAACGCTGATGAGGTGAATGAAGCCTTTGAACGTTTAGCAAAAGGGGATGTTAAATATCGCTTTGTGGTCGATATGAAAACTCTGAGCTAAGTGTTTAAAGCTAAACTTGAGTTAAACACAAAGTGCAGTGATGTTACGTGTTATCACTGCACTGTTATTTTATCCCCCGCGCAGCTCAATATTGGGCCAGATGTAGTGACAGCCCCGAAATTGATGTTGGTAAACCTCTTCTATGAAATTACTTGAACTTAATGCAAGCCCACAAGCTGCCAAGACGAGTGCGATATTTATCAGCATCCTTGCTGCTTTGATGGCGTTTACTTCGTTATCGACGGATATCTATTTGCCGGCCATGCCGCAAATGGCCAAAGATCTACAAGGCGATGCTGAGTTGACCATTACTGGCTTTCTTATCGGCTTTGCTATCGCTCAACTTATATGGGGACCTATCAGCGACAGGTTTGGCCGTAAACCACCGCTATTTATTGGTCTGGTGTTGTTTGCCATTGGTTCTGCTGGCTGCGCTTTATCCACAGAGATCCACCAGATAGTGCTATGGCGTGTCTTTCAAGCTGTTGGTGCGTGCGTAGGTCCTATGTTGGCACGGGCGATGATCCGCGATCTTTTCTCCCATGTTGAGGCGGCGCATAAACTTTCGACCTTGACCATTATTATGGCGATTGCGCCCATAATCGGACCGTTATTTGGCGGGCAGATCATCAGGTTTAGCAGTTGGCATAGTATTTTCTGGTTATTAAGTATTATTGGGTTGTTAATGCTATTCGCCATCTACTTAATTCCAGAAACGCTGCCATTGGATAGACGCAGCTCGGCATCACTAGTACGCGCCATGAAAAATTATGGCTGGTTGCTTAAGCAACGCAGTTTTGTCACCAACGCGTTGTGTGTGTGCTTTTTTTATATTGCAGCCTATGCCTTTATTACGGGGTCACCCTTTGTTTACATCGATTATTTCGGCGTAGATCCACAGCACTATGGTTGGCTGTTCGCCGTCAATATTGTTGGTGTTATGTTGTTGAGTTTTGTTAACCGTCGTCTGGTACATAAATTTGCTTTAAAAAGTCTGCTTACTGGTGCGACGGTGGTTGCGGCACTGGCGGCTATCGTTCTTATGCTGTTAGTGGCGTTGTCGTTGGCTAATATGTGGCTGGTAGTGATGTGTATATTTGTGTTCTTCTCAATGAACGGCATCATTGCAGCCTGTGCGACTGCGGCGGCATTAGCGAAAATGTCGCATATTGCAGGCTCGGCATCGGCATTGATAGGTGCGATGCAGTATGGTAGTGGAATTGTGTCGTCACTTTTATTAGCGCTGTTTTTAGATGGCACACCTTGGACGATGAGTTGGATCATCGCGCTATTCACGGTGCTGAGTATGTTGATGGCCCGTGCCGCACCTGCAGTCGATGCGGCAGAATAGGGCGTTATCCTCGATAGCGCAAAGCTTCCACGACAATGGAGAAGGCGGTTGAATGATTACGACGGTTTGGATAGTAGAGCGAGTAGCCTTCAAAGGCCGGACTCCAATCTTCCAACACTCGTTCTAGCTGACCATTTGCTAAGGCATCAGCCGCCATATCTTCGGGAATGTAACATAAGCCAAAGCCCTCAATCGCAGCCTGCAAAATATGCACACTGTCGTTAAATGCAAGTTGCCCCGAGGTGCGTACGACTTGTTCCTGACCTTCTTTCTCAAATTCCCACGCATAAAAGCCACCATAGGTAGGCAAGCGCATGTTGATACAGTTATGTTGCTTAAGTTCTTGCGGATCTGTTGGCTTTCCGTATTTGGCAAAATATTCAGGGCTAGCGACTGCAGCAAGCCGCATGAACGGAGATAACGGCACGCCAATCATATCTTTAGGGAGTGACTCTCCGAGACGTACGCCGATGTCAAAACGGTCTGCAACGATATCGGTAAAACGGTTATCCGCTGAAATCTCGATGTGTAAATCAGGATATTGATGCAAAATTTTACTGATTTTGGGCCAAATAAGATAAGTCACTGAATGCTTAGAGCAACTGATACGCACTGTGCCCATTGGGTTGTCACGCAGGTCGCCCAGTGAGGTCAGTGCGGCTTCAATTTCTTCAAAGCGGGGCGCTAGGGTCGCCAGCAGTTTCTCTCCCGCCTCAGTTGGCGAAACACTGCGGGTACTGCGAGCCAGCAAACGGATTTCTAATCGTTCTTCCAAACCACGCAGTGCATGGCTTAAAGCAGATTGTGATACCCCAAGCTGTGAGGCGGCTTTGGTAAAGCTTCCCTCGCGTGCCACCACCATAAAAGCGACCAAGTCATTTAAATTTTCTCTTAGCATCTGCTATCTCGCTGCTGCGTGTCGTTATTGCTTTTTACTCTAGTATGAATCAATTCTACTCACAAACAATTTGTATCTATGAGTGATGTTCATAGGTTTGTGCAACTTTTACCCGCTAATGTCCCGTTGGTTTGGTTGATAAAATCATCAACACATTTCATTTTCGCTGGTTGCGATAGCGATAAGGAGCTGTATCCAAACAAAGGAGCGATTTATGGAATATGTAACACTCGATAACGGCGACAGTAGTTTTAAGCCAGATGTTAGAGATTGAAGCACTTCAGATCGTTCTGTTGCGCAAATCGTACTGTGCTAGTTGGTGCAACACCTAGTCGGGGTTATCCCTTAAACCCTTACCCCATAGCCATATGCAGGAACATATCAGCGTATTTGATTTTGAATTGAGCGATGCCTATGCAGGCAATTGCCATTTTAGATACAGAACCGAGCTGTTTTTTTGACCATCGCGGTGCCGCGATTGTGAAGTAGCTCATAAATGTACATTACGACGTGGAACGCTGAATGATGGAATAGCAAACACATCACGCGTAAAGGAGTAAACAATGCAAACACGTACATTAGGGGCCACTGGTCTTGAGGTTTCCGCCATTGGTTTAGGCTGTATGGGATTAAGTTTTGCTTATGGTCCCGCAACCGATAAATCACAAGCCATTGAATTGTTACGGAGTGCCTTTGAGCAAGGCGTAACCTTTTTTGATACCGCAGAATGTTATGGCCCATTTACTAATGAAAGCCTGCTTGGCGAAGCACTAAAGCCAATGCGGCAGCAATTGGTTATTGCCACCAAGTTTGGCTTTGTTGAAGGGGTTCCTGCAAAAGGGTTAGACAGTCGGCCAGAAACCATTCGCCGGGTGGTGGATGAATCGCTCAAGCGTTTGCAAACTGACTATATCGATCTGCTGTATCAACATCGCGTTGACCCCAACGTGCCTATGGCGGATGTTGCTGGTTGCGTTAAAGACCTTATCGCAGAAGGCAAAGTACGTGCTTTTGGCTTATCAGAAGCGGGCGTCGATGCCATTAAACAAGCTCATGAGATTCAGCCTGTGGCAGCGTTGCAAAGCGAATACTCTCTGTGGTGGCGCGAGCCAGAACAAGAAATTTTGCCAACATTGGAACAGTTAGGCATAGGTTTTGTGCCGTTCAGCCCATTGGGCAAAGGCTTTTTAACAGGAGCGATCACCGCCGACACCCACTTTGGTGACCAAGACTTCCGTGGAAGTATTCCACGTTTCCAAGCTGACGCAATTCGTGCTAACCAAGTTTTAGTTGACCTTATTAGCGATATTGCGAGTAATAAGCAGGCCACCAATGCTCAAATCGCACTCGCGTGGGTGTTAGCGCAAAAGTCGTGGATGGTGCCAATTCCGGGAACTACCAAATTGCACCGCCTGAAAGAGAATATTGATGCGGCTAATATCAGTTTAAGCGTCGATGAACTTAGCCAAATTGCCAAGCAACTGGAGGAGTTAGAGATCGTTGGGCAGCGTTACAACGAAGCGGCACAAAAGATGGTTAACCGATAGGGTATGTGAGCATCACGCGAGTGTGTGAGGCGGTGATTGACCGCCTCACATCTCTATTTATCAAGCTGGATCAGCAACTAACTCAAATAACTCAATCAATCAACCCATTCATGAGTGTGGCTTATTGCTGCATCCATAAAACGCCGCTAATCAAGCGACGGCTTAATTGTTAACTTGTAATGTCATTGTGAATTTTTTGGAGCCATCATGCAGTCATTGGTGCGTATTGCCCTGAGCAGACCCTACACCTTTATTGTGCTCGCATTGCTCATTTTAATTCTGGGGCCCTTGGCCTTTGTCAGAACACCTACCGATATCTTCCCTGAAGTTGATATTCCGATTATTGCGGTAGCGTGGCAGTACAAAGGTTTGCCGCCAGATGAAATGGCCGGGCGGATCAACACCCCATTCGAACGAGCGCTCACCTCTACGGTGAATAACATCGAACATATTGAAGCCAACTCATATACCGAGTTTGGCATTGTCAAAATCTTCTTTCATCCCACAGTGGATATCAATATGGCGAACGCGCAGGTGACTGCTGTAGCGCAAACCATGTTGCGACAGATGCCATCGGGCACACAGCCACCGTTGATTGTTAACTACAGTGCAGCCACAGTGCCAGTGTTGCAGTTAGCACTCTCAGGCAAAGGGCTGACTGAACAACAATTGGCCGACTTAGGCATGAACCAACTACGGACGCAATTAGTCACTGTGCCCGGTTCAGTTATCCCATGGCCTTATGGCGGTAAATCTCGGCAGATCACGATTGATTTAGATCCAGAAGCACTGCGAGCCCGAGGCCTAACTGGTCAAGACGTGGCTAATGCGCTCGCCAACCAAAACTTAGTGATCCCTGCAGGTACGCAAAAAATCGGTGATAAGGAATACACCATTCGCCTCAATAACTCACCGCGCTCGCTTGAAGATATTGGCGATTTTCCTGTTACGGCCGTAAATGGTGCAATGGTTTACATACGCGATGTGGCTAGCGTGCGCGATGGTAGCGCCGTACAGACCAACATTGTACATGTAGATGGTGGCCGCTCGGTGCTGATGAATATTTTTAAAGGGGGTAAAACTTCAACTCTGGACGTGATTGACGGCATTAAGCGCAATCTTGCGCAAGCAATGCCGCAGATGCCGGAAGGATTAGAAGTGAAACCAATTGGCGATCAGTCGATGTTTGTCCGCGGAGCGATTGATGGCGTGGTCACTGAAGGAATTATTGCGGCGCTGCTTACCAGTTTGATGATTTTGTTATTCCTCGGTAGTTGGCGACCAACTCTCATTGTGACCGTCTCAATTCCGCTCTCGATTTTAGGTGC
>NZ_JBLXAT010000038.1:0-30723 GCF_048265805.1 Shewanella sp.
GACAACATCAAGATGGTAGTGACACTGATCTGCCCAATCGCGATGGACGAAGGTCTGCGTTTTGCAATCCGTGAAGGTGGCCGCACAGTAGGCGCCGGCGTGGTAGCAAAAATCATTGCGTAATAGAATTAAGTGATGAGAAAAAGGAAGCTTCGGCTTCCTTTTTTATTGTCTAAGATTACCGACGTGGCTAACATTCGGCGTTGAATCTATTATATTGCCGCCAATTTTCAGTAAAATGCTGACAAAAACGCCAATAAGCTTGTAATCGAAAGCTGGATGGGTATAATAGCCGTCCGCCTAGATGCCTAGGCGTAAGTTCTACGGGTAATCAATTCTGTAGGATTAATTAAAATGACTCCGATTGGGAGTCAAACGGTAAATCACTTCGCTCTGTCTTTCCGGAAAAGGAAACGACTAGAGGGTGGTTTTTTATGTGTCCATTTTAGGAGCTCTGGTCAATGCAGAACCAAAGAATCCGTATCCGCTTGAAAGGCTTTGATCATCGTTTGATCGATCAGTCTACTGCGGAAATCGTTGAAACTGCTAAACGTACTGGTGCCCAGGTACGTGGTCCTATTCCACTGCCAACGCGCAAAGAGCGTTTCACCGTTTTGATCTCTCCGCACGTTAATAAAGATGCTCGTGACCAGTACGAAATCCGTACTCACAAGCGTCTGGTTGACATCGTAGAGCCAACTGAAAAGACCGTAGACGCGTTGATGCGTCTGGATCTAGCAGCTGGTGTTGATGTACAGATTAGCTTGGGTTAATTGAGATCCTTAGAGAGGTTTGAGAGATGGCTATCGGTCTTATTGGTCGTAAAGTGGGTATGACCCGCATCTTCACTGAAGATGGCGCGTCTATCCCTGTTACAGTAATTGAAGTAGAAGCCAACCGCGTAACCCAGGTGAAAACTCTGGAAAGCGACGGTTACCGTGCACTTCAAGTTACTACTGGTGCCAAAAAAGCCAATCGTGTCACTAAGCCAGAAGCTGGCCACTTTGCTAAGGCAGGCGTTGAAGCCGGCCGCGGTTTGTGGGAATTGCGTTTGGCAGATGGTGAAGGCGAAGGCATTGAAGTTGGTGCTGAACTGAAAGTTGAAATCTTCGCTGACGTTGCAAAAGTTGACGTTACTGGTCAATCAAAAGGTAAGGGCTTCCAAGGCGGCGTTAAGCGCTGGAACTTCCGTACTCAAGATATGACTCACGGTAACTCACTGGCGCACCGTGCTAACGGTTCTATCGGTCAGAACCAAACGCCTGGTCGCGTATTCAAAGGCAAGAAGATGTCAGGTCACATGGGCGCAGAACGCGTTACCACCCAGAATCTGGACGTTGTACGTGTAGATGCTGAACGTAACCTGTTGCTGGTAAAAGGCGCTGTGCCTGGTGCTAACAACGGCGACCTGATCATCAAGCCAGCCGTTAAAGCATAAGGTCTGAGGAGATAGTAATGGAATTGGTATTGAAAGACGCGCAGAGCGCTCTTGAAGTTTCCGAAACTACCTTCGGCCGTGACTTTAACGAAGCACTGGTTCATCAGGTAGTTGTAGCATTCGCTGCAAACGCGCGTCAGGGCACTCGTGCTCAAAAAACTCGCGCTGAAGTTCATGGCTCTGGTAAGAAGCCATGGCGTCAAAAAGGCACCGGTCGCGCGCGTTCTGGTGACGTTAAAAGCCCGATCTGGCGTAGCGGTGGCGTATCATTCGCTGCTAAACCACAAGATCACGGCCAAAAAGTTAACAAGAAGATGTACCGCGGTGCTCTGAAGAGCATTCTGTCTGAGCTGGTACGTCAAGAACGTCTGATCGTTGTAGAAAATTTCGGTGTTGAAGCTCCTAAAACTAAAGAGCTGAAAGCTAAGCTGAAAGAAATGCAACTGGACGACGTTTTGATTGTGACTCCAGAAGTTGATGAGAACCTGTTCTTGGCAGCACGCAACCTGTACAAGGTTGATGTACGTGATGTTGCAGGTATCGACCCAGTTAGCCTGATCGCGTTTGATAAGGTGCTTGTCACTGCTGACGCTGTGAAGCAAATTGAGGAGATGCTGGCATGATTCGCGAAGAACGTTTACTGAAAGTTATTCTGGCGCCACATATCTCTGAAAAGAGTACTGTTGTTGCTGAGAAAGCTAACACTGTGGTTTTCCGCGTAGCACTTGATTCAACTAAAGCTGAAATCAAAGCTGCAGTCGAAAAACTGTTTGAAGTTGAAGTCGAAGGTGTTCGCACTTTGGTGACCAAAGGCAAAACCAAACGTCACGGTGCCCGTCAGGGTCGTCGCAGCGATTGGAAAAAAGCCTATGTGACCCTGGCTGAAGGCGCTGACATCGATTTCGTCGGCGGCGCTGAGTAAGCAAAGGAGATAAGAAATGGCAATTGTAAAGTGTAAGCCAACCTCTCCAGGTCGTCGCGGCGTTGTTAAAGTCGTTAACAGCGATCTGCACAAAGGCAAACCATTTGCTGGCCTGCTGGCGAAAAAATCTAAGTCTGGTGGTCGTAATAACACCGGTCGTATCACTGTCCGTCACGTTGGTGGTGGTCACAAACAACACTATCGTTTGATTGATTTCAAACGTAATAAAGATGGTATCCCAGGCAAAATTGAACGTCTGGAATATGATCCTAACCGCACTGCTAACATCGCTTTGGTATTGTATGCAGACGGTGAACGTCGCTATATCCTTGCTGCTAAAGGCATGCAAGCTGGTGACAAAGTTGTTTCTGGCCCTCAAGCTGACATCAAAACCGGTAACGCTCTGCCACTGATCAACATCCCTGTAGGTTCTGTTGTTCATGCGGTTGAAATGAAGCCTGGTAAAGGTGCTCAGATCGCACGTTCTGCTGGTGCATATGCACAAGTTGTAGCTCGTGATGGTGCTTATGCAACACTTCGTCTGCGTTCAGGCGAAATGCGCAAAGTACCTGTAGAGTGCCGTGCAACTCTGGGTGAAGTAGGTAACGCTGAACACATGCTGCGTCAGCTGGGTAAAGCTGGTGCCAAGCGCTGGATGGGCGTACGCCCAACAGTACGTGGTGTGGCAATGAACCCAGTAGACCACCCACACGGTGGTGGTGAAGGTCGTACTTCTGGTGGTCGTCACCCAGTGACACCATGGGGTGTACCAACCAAGGGTTACAAAACTCGCAGTAATAAGCGCACTGACAAGTACATCGTACGTCGTCGTAACAAGTAATAAGAGGATTCGCCATGCCACGTTCTCTCAAGAAAGGTCCATTTATTGACCTGCACTTGCTGAAGAAGGTAGAGAAAGCGGTGGAAGCGGGTGACAAAAAGCCTATCAAGACTTGGTCTCGCCGCTCAATGATCATCCCACAAATGATTGGGTTGACCATCGCTGTCCATAATGGTCGTCAGCACGTACCAGTGTTCGTAACTGACGAAATGATCGGCCACAAACTTGGTGAATTCTCACCAACTCGCACTTATCGCGGCCATGCTGCTGATAAGAAAGCGAAGAAGCGCTAATACGGGAGGTTTAAGATGGAAGTTTTAGCTAAACATCGCTTTGCCCGTACGTCGCCTCAAAAGGCTCGCTTGGTTGCTGATCAGATTCGTGGTTTGCCTGTTGATAAGGCACTCGAAATTCTGACTTTCAGCCCAAAGAAAGCCGCCGTACTGGTCAAGAAAGTATTGGATTCTGCCATTGCTAACGCCGAGCACAACGAAGGCGCTGATATCGATGAATTGAAAGTCGGTAAGGTGTTCGTTGATGAAGGTCCAACAATGAAACGCATCATGCCACGCGCTAAAGGCCGTGCTGATCGTATCATGAAGCGCACCAGCCACATTACTGTGGTTGTGTCAGATCGCTAGGAGAGAGCAATGGGACAGAAAGTACATCCTAATGGTATCCGTCTGGGTATCACTAAGCCTTGGGTCTCTACCTGGTACGCTGAAAAAGGTGAGTTCGCTGCGAACTTGCACAGTGACTGGGAAGTGCGTCAGTATCTGGAAAAGAAACTGAAAGCCGCATCAGTATCCAAGATTGTTATCGAACGCCCTGCGAAAAGCATCCGCGTTACTATTCACACTGCCCGTCCAGGTGTTGTGATTGGTAAGAAAGGTGAAGACGTTGAAGTTCTGCGAAACGAAGTTGCCAAAATTGCTGGTACTCCTGCGCAAATCAACATCGCTGAGATCCGCAAGCCAGAGCTTGACTCTAAACTTGTAGCTGACTCAATCGCCCAGCAGCTGGAACGCCGTGTAATGTTCCGTCGCGCTATGAAGCGTGCGGTTCAAAACGCTATGCGTCTTGGCGCTAAGGGTATCAAAGTTGAAGTTAGCGGTCGTCTGGGCGGTGCCGAGATTGCGCGTTCGGAGTGGTATCGTGAAGGTCGTGTACCTTTGCATACTCTGCGTGCTGATATCGACTACGCAACTGCTGAAAGTCACACTACTTACGGTGTGATCGGTGTGAAAGTTTGGATCTTCAAAGGCGAAGTTCTGGACGGTATCGTACCAGCAGCAGTGGAAGAGCCGAAGCAGCAACCTAAGCGCAAACCTCGTGGTAAATAGGAGAGCCGGTAATGCTGCAACCAAAACGTACTAAATTTCGCAAAATGTTCAAAGGCCGCAACCGCGGTCTGGCGAACGGTACTGACGTAAGCTTTGGCTCCTTCGGCCTGAAAGCCGTAGGTCGTGGTCGTCTGACTGCGCGTCAGATCGAGTCTGCACGTCGTGCTATGACACGTCACGTTAAGCGTCAAGGACAAATTTGGATTCGAGTTTTCCCTGACAAACCTATTACCTCTAAGCCTCTTGAAGTGCGTATGGGTAAAGGTAAAGGTAACGTTGAATATTGGGTATGCCAGATTCAACCTGGTAAGGTACTGTACGAGATGGACGGTGTTCCAGAACAGCTGGCTCGCGATGCATTCGCACTGGCTGCTGCTAAACTGCCTATCAAGACTACCTTCGTAACTAAGACGGTGATGTAATGAAAGCGAGCGAACTGAGAGAAAAAAGCGTTGAAGAACTGAACGCTGAACTACTTGGTCTGCTGCGTGAGCAGTTTAACCTGCGTATGCAACACGCTACTGGTCAGCTGGCTCAAACTCACCAGCTGAAACAAGTGCGCCGTAACATTGCGCGCGTTAAGACCATTATTACTTCTAAGGCAGGTGCATAATGTCTGAGAGCATCCGTACTTTGCAGGGTAAAGTGACCAGCAACAAAATGGACAAGTCCATCACTGTTGCAGTTGAGCGTCAAGTTAAGCACCCAATCTACGGTAAGTACGTAAAACGTACTACTAAGATCCATGCACATGACGAACAAAACCAGTGTAATGAAGGCGATATCGTGACTATCAGTCAATGTCGTCCTCTGTCTAAGACTAAGTCTTGGACTCTGGTTGAAGTAGTGAGCAAAGCCTAATTTTTATTAGGTAAGGTAATAAACGGCTCCTTTGTGGAGCCGTTTATATTTTTAGCACTAGGCATCCCCAATCAATGGTGTTATACTTGCGCGCCATTTTTGACCAATTTCGGCTCAAAAATGATGACGTAAAGGCCCCATGGTGGGGTATGTGAAGTAACGATAGCGGAGCACTTAAAATGATCCAAATGCAATCGACTCTCGATGTCGCATGTAACAGCGGCGCTCGCAGAGTTCAGTGTATTAAGGTCTTGGGTGGCTCTCATCGTCGTTATGCCGGTATCGGCGACATCATCAAAGTTTCTGTTAAAGAAGCGATCCCTCGCGCTAAAGCGAAGAAAGGTGATGTGTATAACGCGGTGGTAGTCCGTACTAAGAAAGGCGTACGTCGTCCAGACGGTTCTGTCATTCGCTTCGATCGGAATGCAGCGGTATTGCTTAACGCAAACCTTGCACCGATTGGTACTCGTATCTTTGGACCTGTGACACGTGAACTGCGTACTGAGCAATTCATGAAAATTGTGTCGCTGGCACCAGAAGTACTGTAAGGAGCTTCAAAATGGCAGCAAAAATCCGTCGTGATGACGAAGTAATCGTATTGACTGGTAAAGATAAAGGTAAGCGCGGTAAGGTTACCGATGTTTTATCTACTGGCCAGTTGATCGTTGCAGGTGTAAACCTTGTTAAGAAACACCAAAAACCTAACCCACAGTTAGGTATTACTGGTGGCATCATTGACAAAGAAGCACCTATCCAAGCATCAAATGTAGCGATCTTCAACCCTGCTTCTGGCAAGGCTGATCGTGTTGGTTTCCGAGTTGAAGACGGCAAAAAAGTTCGTTTCTTCAAGTCGAACAGTGAACTCGTTAAGTAATC
This sequence comes from Shewanella sp., assembly GCF_048265805.1. GTDB lineage: Bacteria > Pseudomonadota > Gammaproteobacteria > Enterobacterales > Shewanellaceae > Shewanella. Next base: position 6,282 of record NZ_JBLXAT010000038.1, read on the forward strand.
GGAGTAAACGATGGCGAAACTGCATGATAAATACAAAGAGACTGTGATTGCTGAACTATCTAAAAAGTTCGGTTATACCAGTGTCATGCAAGTCCCTCGGATTGATAAAATCACCCTGAATATGGGTGTTGGCGAAGCCGTAGCAGACAAAAAAGTCATGGAAAGTGCTGTCCGTGACATGACTGCTATCGCTGGCCAAAAGCCTGTTGTAACTGTAGCGCGTAAATCAGTTGCAGGCTTCAAAATCCGTGAAGGCTACCCTATTGGTTGTAAAGTGACCCTGCGTGGCGAACGTATGTGGGAATTCTTAGAGCGTTTGATTGATATCGCTATCCCACGTATCCGCGATTTCCGCGGCGTAAGCGCTAAGTCTTTTGATGGTCGCGGCAACTACGCTATGGGCGTACGCGAGCAAATCATCTTCCCAGAAATCGATTACGATAAAATCGATAAAATTCGTGGTATGGATATTGTTATCACTACTACTGCGAAATCTGATGAAGAAGGTCGTGCTCTGTTGGACGCTTTTAACTTCCCATTCAAGAAATAAGGGTAGCGTAATGGCAAAACAATCAATGAAAGCACGTGAAGCAAAGCGTGCAAAACTCGTGGCTCAGTACGCTGAAAAGCGTGCAGCTCTGAAAGCTCTCATCGCTGCTCCTGCGACTTCTGACGAAGAACGTTGGGATGCTGTTTTGAAGCTTCAAGCGCTTCCACGTGATTCCAGCGCTGCGCGTCAACGCAACCGTTGTAATCAAACTGGTCGCCCACATGGTTTCCTGCGCAAGTTCGGCCTGAGCCGTATCAAGCTGCGCGAAGCGACCATGCGTGGTGAAGTTCCTGGTCTGCGTAAGGCCAGCTGGTAAGCCCTAGTCACGGAGTAAGCTAATATGAGCATGCAAGATCCTATTGCGGATATGCTGACACGTATCCGTAACGGCCAAGCTGCTGCCAAAGTATCTGTGAAGATGCCGTCTGCCAAACTGAAAGTTGCAATTGCAAAAGTTCTGAAGGAAGAAGGTTACATCACTGACTACGCCGTAGCAGACGAAGGCTCTAAGCCAGAACTGGAAATCACTCTGAAGTATTTCCAGGGCAACCCTGTTGTTGAGACTATCCAGCGCGTAAGCCGTCCTGGTCTTCGTATTTACAAAGGTAAAGACGAATTGCCAAAAGTGATGGGCGGACTGGGTGTCGCAATTGTGTCCACATCTAAAGGCCTGATGACTGATCGTGCCGCCCGCCTTGCAGGCATGGGTGGTGAGGTTATCTGCTACGTAGCGTAAGGAGCTAGGAATGTCTCGTGTAGCAAAAGCACCAGTCTCTATTCCTGCTGGCGTAGAGGTTACCTTGAAAGATCAGACTATCACCGTTAAAGGTGCTAAAGGCAGTCTGACTCGAGAAATCAACGGCGCAGTTAAAGTAGCTGTAGAAGGTGCTCAGATCACTTTCGGTCCAGTAGAAGGCGTTGTTAACGCTTGGGCTCAAGCAGGTACTGCTCGCGCTTTGGTCAACAACATGGTTGTTGGTGTTTCTCAAGGTTTCGAAAAGAAATTGAAACTTGTAGGTGTGGGTTATCGTGCCAAGGTTGCTGGTAGCGACCTGGATTTGACCCTCGGTTTCTCTCATCCTCTGGTACACAAGTTACCAGCAGGCGTTACAGCTGAATGCCCAAGCCAAACTGACATCGTACTGAAAAGTATCGATAAAGAATTAGTTGGTCAGGTTGCGGCAAACATTCGTGGCTATCGTCCACCAGAGCCTTATAAGGGTAAAGGTGTTCGCTATGAAGACGAAAATGTACGCCGTAAAGAGGCTAAGAAGAAGTAAGGTAACGCGATATGGATAAGAAAACTTCTCGCTTGCGCCGTGCAACTCGCACCCGCAAGAAGATCCAAGAGCTGGGCGTTAATCGTCTGGTTGTACATCGTACACCGCGTCACATTTACGCTCAGGTGATCAACCCTGAAGCTCAGGTTGTCGCAGCTGCTTCTACCGTAGAAAGTGCGGTAAAAAGTGCGCTGAAATATACCGGCAACGTCGATGCGGCTAAAGCAGTAGGTAAAGCTATTGCTGAGCGCGCGATCGAAAAAGGTGTCACTGTAGTGGCATTCGATCGTTCTGGTTTCAAGTATCACGGTCGTGTGGCTGCATTAGCAGCTGCTGCACGTGAAGCTGGTCTGCAGTTCTAAGGGGTTTATACAATGGCTAAAGTAGAAACTCAGCAGAAAGATGATCTGCAAGAGAAGCTGATTGCAGTTAACCGTGTATCTAAAGTAGTTAAAGGTGGTCGCATCTTCAGCTTTACCGCTCTGACAGTAGTTGGTGATGGTAACGGTAAGATTGGCTACGGCTACGGTAAAGCACGTGAAGTTCCAGCCGCTATTCAAAAAGCTATGGAAAAAGCACGTCGCAGCATGGTAACTGTTCAGCTGAACGAAGGTACATTGCATCACCCTGTTAAGGGTCGCCACTCAGGTTCTCGCGTATATATGCAGCCAGCATCTGAAGGTACCGGTATTATTGCCGGTGGCGCAATGCGTGCCGTATTGGAAGTAGCAGGCGTTCATAACGTTCTGTCAAAAGCATACGGTTCTACTAACCCGATCAACATCGTACGTGCAACTGTTGACGCTCTGGTTCATATGAAATCACCAGCGCAAATCGCAGCTAAGCGTGGCCTGAATGTTGACGAAATTCGGGGGTAATGCACCATGGCTACTAAAACAGTAAAAGTTACACAGACTAAAAGTGCAATCGGTCGTTTGCCGAAGCACCGCGCCACTTTAACTGGCTTAGGTCTGCGTCGTATTGGTCACACAGTTGAACTGGAAGATACTCCTTCTGTTCGCGGTATGATCAATAAGGTCTACTACATGGTAAAGGTGGAGGACTAATCAATGCGTCTGAATACTTTATCTCCAGCAGCAGGTTCTAAACCAGCTGGCAAGCGTGTAGGCCGTGGTATTGGTTCCGGCTTGGGTAAAACCGCAGGCCGTGGTCACAAAGGTCAGAAATCTCGTAGCGGCGGCGGTGTTCGCGTAGGCTTCGAGGGCGGCCAAATGCCACTGAAAATTCGTTTGCCTAAGTTTGGTTTCACCTCGCGTATCGCGATGGTAACTGCTGAAGTTCGCATTGGCGAACTGGCAAAAGTTAACGGTGATGTTGTCGACTTGAACGCACTGAAAGATGCGAATCTCATTACTCGCAACATCCAGTTTGCGAAAATCGTTCTTTCAGGTACCATTGAGCGCCCAGTAACCGTTCGCGGTTTGAAGGTAACCAAAGGTGCACGTGCAGCTATTGAAGCTGCCGGCGGAAAGATCGAGGAATAATACGTCGATGGCAAAACCAGGACTTGATTTAAAAAGCGCGAAAGGTGGACTTTCTGAATTGAAAGCTCGCTTGTTGTTCGTGATTGGTGCAATTATTGTGTTCCGTGCCGGTTCCTTTGTGCCAATTCCTGGTATTGACGCTGCTGTATTAGCTCAGATGTTCGCTCAGCAAAAAGGTACCATCCTTGGCATGTTTAACATGTTCTCGGGTGGTGCCCTTTCGCGTGCCTCAATTTTTGCATTGGGTATCATGCCGTATATTTCGGCATCTATCATTATGCAGTTGTTGACTGTAGTACATCCTTCGCTTGCTGAATTGAAAAAGGAAGGCGAGTCAGGACGTAAAAAAATTAGTCAATATACGCGTTGGGGCACCTTGGTGCTGGCAACTGTACAATCTATCGGTATCGCAACCGGCCTGCCATCCCTGATCCCAGGTTTGGTAGTAAATCCAGGTATTGGATTTTATGTCGTAGCGGTAATCAGTTTGGTCACAGGAACTATGTTCTTGATGTGGCTCGGTGAGCAAATCACTGAGCGGGGTATCGGTAACGGTATCTCTATTCTGATTTTCGCCGGTATTGTTGCAGGGCTTCCGCAAGCGATTGGACACACTGCAGAGCAAGCGCGTCAAGGCAACTTGAACGTATTAGTGTTGTTGTTGATCGGTGTAATCGTATTCGCCGTTACTTATTTCGTTGTGTTTGTAGAACGTGGTCAACGTCGTATTGTCGTTAACTACGCCAAACGTCAGCAAGGCCGTAAGGTATTTGCAGCGCAATCTACTCACTTACCGTTAAAAGTGAATATGGCGGGTGTTATTCCACCTATTTTTGCATCTAGTATTATTCTGTTCCCTGGGACATTGGCTCAGTGGTTCGGTCAGAATCCGGCATTGTCTTGGCTGAGTGACTTTTCAGTTGCTGTATCGCCAGGTCAACCTCTGTATTCTTTGCTTTATGCTGCAGCAATTATCTTTTTCTGTTTCTTCTATACCGCGTTGGTTTTCAACCCTCGTGAGACAGCAGATAACTTGAAGAAGAGCGGTGCGTTCATTCCAGGGATACGTCCCGGCGAACAAACTTCGCGTTACATTGATAAAGTGATGACTCGCCTGACATTGGCAGGTGCCTTGTACATTACTTTTATCTGCTTAATTCCGGAGTTCATGTTAATCGCCTGGAAAGTGCAGTTCTACTTCGGTGGTACTTCACTTCTCATTATGGTGGTAGTGATCATGGACTTCATGGCTCAGGTTCAGACCCATTTGATGTCACATCAATATGAGTCTGTGATGAAGAAAGCTAATCTAGTTGGTAAAGCGAATCTTGATCGCTTTGGCCGCTAAGCATTAGCTTACGGAGTGATGAAATGAAAGTTCGAGCTTCCGTGAAGAAGATCTGCCGTAACTGCAAGATCGTCAAGCGTGCTGGCGTTGTACGCGTGATTTGTGTTGAACCTAAACACAAGCAGCGTCAAGGCTAAAAAGACTCGGCCAGTTCAATTTGAACTGGCCACTTAAAATATATTTGCAAACCCGTCATCTGTTGAGTATCCTATCGGGCTTTTCACAGATGGCCTTTAACTTAAGGAGTGCATAGTGGCCCGTATCGCTGGCATTAACATTCCTGATCAGAAGCACGCAGTCATCGCTTTGACTGCAATCTATGGCATTGGTCGTACTCGCGCTAAAGCAATTTGCGCTGCGACTTCTATTGCTGAAGATGCAAAGATCAGAGAATTGAGCGACGCTCAAATCGATACCCTACGCGAAGAAGTTGCCAAATACACCGTAGAAGGTGACTTGCGCCGCGAAGTTTCTATGAACATCAAGCGTCTGATGGACCTTGGTTGTTATCGTGGTCTTCGTCATCGTCGTAGCCTGCCCCTCCGTGGGCAACGTACTAAGACCAATGCGCGTACTCGCAAAGGTCCACGTAAACCAATTAAGAAGTAACGGGAAGGTAGACAATGGCTAAAGTTCCGTCACGTTCTCCGCGTAAGCGCGTACGTAAACAGGTTGCGGATGGCATGGCCCATATCCATGCTTCTTTCAACAATACAATCGTTACTATCACTGATCGTCAGGGTAACGCCTTGTCTTGGGCAACAGCAGGTGGTTCAGGTTTCCGTGGTTCACGTAAATCTACTCCATTCGCAGCCCAGGTTGCTGCTGAGCGCGCAGGTACTGCTGCTCAGGATTATGGTGTTAAAAACCTCGAAGTTTTCGTGAAGGGTCCAGGTCCAGGTCGTGAATCAGCCATTCGTGCGCTGAACGCTGTTGGTTATAAAATTACCAACATTACCGATGTGACGCCTATCCCTCATAACGGTTGTCGTCCTCCTAAAAAGCGCCGCGTATAGTCTGGCGATTTCATAGGAAAGTTGGAGAAAGATCATGGCAAGATACTTGGGTCCCAAGCTCAAGCTCAGCCGTCGGGAAGGTACAGACCTTTTCCTGAAAAGCGGTGTGAGAGCAATCGATTCGAAGTGTAAGCTGGAAACAGCACCTGGACAGCATGGCGCTCGTAAGCCACGCCTGTCTGATTATGGTTTGCAGCTGCGTGAGAAACAAAAAGTTCGTCGTATTTACGGTGTGTTGGAAAAACAATTCCGTAACTACTACAAAGAGGCTGCACGTCTGAAAGGCAACACTGGTGAAAACCTGTTGCAACTTTTGGAAACCCGTCTGGATAACGTAGTTTATCGTATGGGTTTTGGTGCAACTCGTGCCGAAGCACGTCAGCTGGTTAGCCATAAGTCAATTATGGTGAACGGTCGTGTTGTTAATATCCCTTCATTTGCAATTTCTGCGAATGATGTTGTAAGCATTCGTGAAAAGTCACAGAAGCAAGCTCGTATTAAAGCTGCACTGGAAGTGGCTGGTCAGCGCGAAAAGCCTACTTGGGTTGAAGTTGACGCCGCTAAAATGGAAGGCCAATTCAAGCGCCTGCCAGAACGTAGCGATTTGTCTGCGGAAATTAACGAACAGCTGATCGTCGAGCTTTACTCTAAGTAAGGCTAACTAACAAGAGAGGACACAATGCAGGGTTCTGTTACAGAATTTCTTAAACCGCGTCTCGTAGATATCGAGCAGGTTAACCCAACTCGTGCCAAGGTAGTGCTTGAGCCACTAGAACGTGGTTTTGGGCATACATTAGGTAACGCGTTGCGTCGCATCCTATTGTCGTCTATGCCCGGCTGCGCGGTTACCGAAGTCGAGATCGACGGTGTACTGCACGAATACAGCAGTAAGGAAGGCGTACAAGAAGATATTCTCGAGATTTTACTTAACCTGAAAGGGTTAGCGGTAATTCTCGAGGGGAAAGATGAGGCTTTGCTCACTTTGAGCAAGTCCGGCGCAGGCCCTGTCACCGCAGCAGATATTACCCACGATGGTGATGTTACCATCGCGAATCCGGAACACGTGATCTGTCATCTGACAGGAAACCACGACATCAGCATGCGTATTCGTGTTGAACGTGGCCGCGGTTATGTACCGGCTTCAGCTCGTGCTCAAACTGAAGAAGACGATCGTCCAATTGGCCGTCTGCTGGTTGACGCTTCATTTTCACCTGTTGTGCGTATCGCCTACAATGTAGAAGCTGCGCGTGTAGAACAGCGTACTGATTTGGATAAACTGGTCATTGATATGACCACTAACGGCACTATCGACCCAGAGGAAGCTATCCGTCGTTCAGCTACAATTTTAGCTGAGCAGTTGGATGCCTTCGTTGAGCTGCGCGATGTGACCGAGCCAGAGAAGAAAGAAGAGAAGCCTGAGTTCGATCCGATACTGCTGCGTCCTGTCGACGATTTAGAGCTAACTGTACGTTCGGCCAACTGTTTGAAGGCCGAAGCGATTCATTACATCGGTGATCTGGTACAACGCACTGAAGTAGAGCTGCTAAAAACGCCTAACCTCGGTAAGAAATCTCTTACAGAGATCAAAGACGTGCTGGCATCTCGCGGACTGTCGTTAGGTATGCGTCTGGAAAACTGGCCTCCAGCTAGTTTAGCAGACGACCTGTAAGTCCCAGGTTTGTACAGATACAGGTTATAAGGATTAAGTCATGCGCCATCGTAAGAGTGGTCGTCAACTTAACCGCAACAGCAGTCATCGCCAAGCTATGTTCCGTAACATGGCAAGCTCACTGGTTCGTCACGAAATCATCAAGACGACCGTAGTGAAGGCTAAAGAACTGCGTCGCGTAGTTGAGCCCCTGATTACACTCGCTAAGAGTGACAGCGTAGCAAACCGCCGTTTGGCATTTGCACGTACCCGCGACCAAGAAGTCGTAGGTAAACTGTTTAACGAATTGGGTCCACGCTATCAGGAACGTGCAGGTGGTTACACCCGCATCCTGAAATGTGGTCTGCGTGCTGGTGACAAAGCTCCAATGGCATACATTGAGCTGGTAGGTCGCCCAGAAACTGCTGAAGCCGTTGACGCTGAAGCAGCTGCAGAATAATCTCCGTAGGAGATAATAAAGCCGGGCTTAGGCCCGGCTTTTTCTTGCGTAAATTTTGGTGAGCTATGAGGGAACCTGCGATTAAGTCAGTACGCTAAGGTTTAAATCCACCGAAATTTCTTCCTCTACCTTTTCGGCACAGTTTTTCGCCCTTTGGCAAAAAACAGCAGTTTTACCTCACTTTTAGCCAGTTTTCTGGCCTATTACCCGATTTTAGGTTGTCTTCGGCTCATAGCGTAACATCTGGTCCACATCTGACGATGTTGGCCAACGCCAATAACATCGCTCGATGATTATCGTTTTTCACCAAGCCTTTATAGCTGGCTTTCACAAAACCAAACTGACATTTAATGATGCGGAACGGATGTTCTACCTTAGTTCTAATGCTAGCCTTCAGGTGCTCAGTTCTGATAAGCACTTTGTTGAGACGTGGATGTTGTTTGAGGGCTCTCACCTGACTAGGACACCAATCAACCTTCCTATCTGCAAAGGGCTTGCGCTTTTCTGCGCTTTGATAACCGACATCGGCTGACACAAATGGCTCTTCACTGTGTAGCAAGTTTTCCAACTGATTTAAATCGTGCTCGTTCGCTGACGTAGTCACCAAGCTGTGAGTTAAATCACTTTTGGCATCGCCGCTGATATGAGCCTTCATTCCAAAGTGTCACTGGTTGCCTTTCTTGGTTTGATGCATATCGCCGTCACGTTGGTTTTGCTTGTTCGTGGTTGAGTTTGGTGCTTCGATAATCGATTTCATCGACTAACGTGCCTTGCGCCATTGCATAATTTGCTGATATCGTTAATTATTATCACGGGGTTTTTCAGGGGGCGGCCCTTGTTAAAACAAATTTTTCAATTCGGCACTAACGCATAGCAAGGTCATTGTGAGCGAATATCAATACTATAAATTTGAGCGCCTGGATGGGTATTTAGATGCTAAAGCACGCCAAGCTCTCAGAACCATTTCAAGTCGTGCCGAGATCAGTGCATCATCATTTCAGGTTTATTACACCTACAGTGACTTAAAGGCGCAACCTACTGAGTTGATGTTAAAGTACTTCGACATCGGGTTTTACTATGCTGATTGGGGTTCAATCGATGCATACATCAAGCTACCAGCAGGAACAATTCCTGAAGCGTTACTTGGTTTTTCCAGTGATGGGTTTCATGTGGACCAAACCGATGAGTGGCAACTGCTTATATTCTCCCTTGAGGAATATGATGAGTATTTTGATGACGAAGATGCTGACGATTTTTTCCAACATTTAGCTATTTTACGCAGCACGTTAATATATGGTGATTGGCGTCTTGTGTACTTTATGTGGCTGAAAGAGTGTGATTTCAACGAAGAGCTTGATGGTATACCTCTAATTCAATTCGATTTTGTGCATCTCAGTAAAGAGGTTCAAGCTTTTACCGCCCTTTACGATATACCCTTGGCTTGGGTTAAAGCGCTCGCAATGGCACTGAAGGAACAACCAAGTCATCCAGCCAAACAAGCCCAGTTTCAGTTTGATGCCTGGCTCCATAATCTCTCGGAAGCAGAGAAGGACACGCTATTACGCGCGCTGTTTGAGCAAGGCCTGTTAACCCGACACCAAGCCTTAGCGTTGACGCGAAATGAACCAGCCAACACAGACGAAATCTATCAATACTGGTTAACCCCCGATGTAATTAACCCTTTCATTGAGCAAGCGCAAAGCCAATTACAGCAAGAGCAAGCTGACGCGCTAGCAAAGAAAATGGCCCTTGAAAAAGCGGAAAAAGAAAAAGCGTTGACGGATATCTACAACCAGCGTGAGCACTACTGGCAGCAATCACAAGAGCAAGCGAATCACACCTGCGCCAGCGGGTATGATGAGGCATCACGCTACCTGCATCAGCTGTTTGAAGCCTATCAGTTTAAAAACGATATAGAGGCATTTGAACATAGTTTTAAGCGCTTTGTTGTAGCTAATAGCAGTCGTAAAGCGTTGTTAAATCGCTTGAGTGATTTACTCTAAATGATGGGGTTTATAGACAGGCCAAGCCTTGTTAGCAAAAATATCGCTAAGTTTAGATTTGCCGAAAGGTGTAGACCTATGGGTAAATCTGAATAGCTACTAAACGTATTCGCGAAAGCGGTTAGCGTTGGCTGAGGCGTGCACGGTACAACTGAGTTTGCTTTTATGTTGGGTGTGCTCTGTGCCCCCTGTTTTTAGAAATTTCCTAGCCGATAGCGTAAAGAAGGGCTTGCTAAGACGAGTGGTGAAAGGTTTCTATGAAAGTATGGTCACCCCCCTGAATACGGCTATTTATTGCATTGGTTAGACGATGACAATCGCCATCGCTACTGGGCTATGCCCGCAGAACTATTGGTTGGAGACGGGTCGAATACTACTCAGCCGAGGAATGCGGCTAAGCAACAGTGTCAAAGCGTGGAAGTTGCTCTCGCTGTTTATTCAACAAATGGGCTAACTGGTCACGCAAAAGGCCATCAGCGTGAACTGCATTGGCTGGCATCTCCACGCTTATTCGCATCCGCGCCTCACCTTTTACCCCAGTGAACACTGCGGTAGCCCGCACATGGTGCTGCAAGCCATGCACCCGATAGAAACAAGGTAGCAGCGACAGTTGGCCGCAGCACGTTGGCTGTTATTGTCTGGATAATCTGCTATTAATCGTTGGCGTCTGCGCTGCACTGGCTTAGTGCTGGGTAGAGGGTAAACGCGCTATGCCCAACCAATAAAGCGACCACCTGTTGTATCCATTCTCTATCCCAATCGTTGCCACTTGCCCATAACACGTCACTTATCACCTTGTTGGTTTTTTATGCCGTCTATTTTCAGTGGCCGGGTGCAGATGCCGTGGTGAATTAGATGCAAGAAATGGCCATCAAACTAACCAGTCAAAGCGGCTTTTTTATGGCCTGTGCGCGGCTAACTGTTTGAAATATATCGTCCTATACGGCGCTGTTTGGCGGCATTTTGCTAGTGCAAAAAAATCGAGACGCCAAACGATCATTTGCATTCTGAGTTTAAAAAATCAAGCGGTTTGTACTTTGGATTCGAGGTTGGTTTTGGGCGCAAAAAGTGCCAAACCTTGCTTTGAGCCAGTACCGACCTAGCAGCTTTGGATTTCAATCGAGACGCCAAACAGTAAATGGGCTAATTTCCCTGTTTGGCTTCTCGATCCAAAGCCCAAACGGATAGTGGTTTTGGCGTATGGGTATAAAGGCATGGGGAAGTGTTGAACGAAGAGCGGCTTGCTAATTGGACTTGGGATTTGATGGAGAGGCGTCTTCCAACTTGAGTGCAGGTTGCTTGTCACTGTTACCATCAAAGTACTCGAGGGCGTACCCCATTGCTTTGTAGCTTTTCTCACGTTTTTTAAACATGCGTTGCAGCATAGGGAGGGCGCAGTCCACATAATCGTGAATGGTTACTTGTGTTTTTCCTTCGGATTCACGATGAATACGACCGGCATATTGGGCCAACGTACCTTTCCATGCGATTGGCATGGCCAAAAACAACGTATCCAGTCTTGGCAGGTCAAATCCTTCGCCCACATATTTTCCTGTTGCGACGATGGCTTGAGCTGATTGCAGATGATTATCAGCATTCTTGCGTTCGGCAGCTTTCATGGCGCCTTTGAGTACGACGGCGCTGATACTCATCTCGGTAAGTCGTGAGTGTATGTATTCTGCATGCTCTCTACGCTCTGTAAGGACTAACGGGTGCCCGCCATTTTGAACACACTGGAAGGCATCTGAGACTATTTTTGAGGTGCGCTGTTCGTTATCGACGAGCCAGCGGTAGGCATCGCTTATTTTAGGGCGCTTATCTGTTTTTAATAGCTCAGCTGGTGGCATATCGTATAGCTGATGAATCATCACGGTTTGAGTAAATTGCTCATCAGTGCTTTGTTTCACTTTGTAGCGAATGGGCCCTGCCGCCATAAAAATGATCTTTTGATGGCCATCTTGTCGCTCTGGTGTTGCTGTTAGGCCCAACACATATTTTGCTCTTACTTCGTTGAGTACCATTTCAAACCTTGGTGCAGATAGATGATGGCATTCATCAACAATAATGTGGCCGTAGTCTTGGATGAGAGGCGTGATGGAGTTGTCTTTTTTATCGACCAAGCTTTGGTAGGTGGCTATGTCGATAATGCCACTCGGCTTTCTTTTGCCACCGCCTATACTGCCAATGTTTACTTCGGGTAGGAACGTGCGCAAGCGCTCTTGCCACTGTTCAAGCAGTTGTCGGCTATGAACCAGTATGAGGGTATTTACTTTGCGTTTTACGATCATACCAATGGCAGTAACCGTTTTTCCAAATGCGGTGGGCGCATGCAAAATACCGAAGTCGTGTTTAGATATTGCGGCCACAGCGTCACGCTGGTTCTTTCGCAAAGTGAACTCAGGGGTAAGTTTTAATAATGGTTTACCGGTTTCACGCTTATCGTCAAATAGTGGTGAAATGTTTTGCTCTTGTAGCAAAGCAATCGCATCATCGAGGCAGTCTCGCGGTAGTGCTAGATAACCGTTTTCAATACGAGCACAGGAAATAAACCTCGGAATACCATGGGTTGAAAAGCGTAACGCTTGTGTTTTAAAAAACACAGGATTAGAAAAACTAGCTAATCGCTTTAGTCCTGCCAGCAGTGGCCCAGGTAACTCGCTCATCAAAAAATAGATATGGTTTGCCAGGGTAATGGTTACATTTTTCGGCAAAGACTCTAATTTTATTGGTGCAGCTTTGGCTGTGATTTCCCAAGGAGGGCGGTTGTCTGTTAGCCCTTGTTCGGACAGCAATAGGGTATTGGGTGAAATGGTTGTTATGAGTTGATCAATACTCGACTGAGTGAGCGTTTTAAGCTCAGCAAGGTGCCGCCATTGATCATCGATGGCATTCAAATCACTGTCAACAAAGCAACTACGGCCTGAAAGGCGAGCCTCCTTTTGAAGTGGTAGCGCAATGAGATTGCCAAACCCGCCTTCAGGAAGGGCATCTTGGTTAGGAAAGAGCCTGTCATAGGAGTCAAACGATAGATTTGGAAATATTTCCATGGCTTTATCAAGCAAAGCGAAACCCAGTGTCCGAGCCTGGTTAGCGGGGATATTGGTGTCAAAAAAGATCCATAAGTGCGCCCCGTTGCCAGAACGCGAGATTTCTATCGCGTGTGGAATATCAAACGCTTGGCACGCTTTAGACATTGCTTTGACTTCTTCTTGCCAACAGCCTTTGTCAAAATCGGCTGCCAACAAATAGCACGTATTATCTTTCAGTAAGGGATACAGACCCACCACTTGATGACCGGCAAGGTGCCTGTAAATAATGTGCTCGTTTAATTCGCTAAACTTTCTGTGTGAACAGTCTTGGCATTTAATGCGGGGTTTGTTGCAAACCCCGTTTACCCATTCATTATCACAGGCTACGGAATAGCCACTTCGGCCCTGTTGATTTTGCCAACGATTGGCAAAGATATCCTCTCTTCCACGAAATCGTTGTCTGAATAGGGCGACTTTTTGTTCTGGGGTGAATGTCTGTACTGAACGCTCGTTTTGAGCGCTACGCAAAGCCTCTCTTAATGCGAGAAGCTGCTGCTTTTCGTTTTCAAGCTCAGCTAGCCTGTTATCAATAGCAGAAATGTTTGGGTAGCGAGCGTCATTCATAACAAACTAATTTTGATTCGCAGCACTATGAAGCGCGAACTTGCGGTGGCTTGATCAGCGACTCTGCTGGAATACCTAGCCCTTCATGAAGTTTCCAAATCATTTTGAGCGTGAGTGATCGCTTGTAGTTTAGGATTTCATAAACACGATTACTTTTGCCTATCATGGGTTCAAGATCTTTAACCGTTAAGCCTTTACGCTCCATCTCAAATTTTATTGCCTCAACAGGGTCTGGCAAATCCATTGGAAAATGCTTTGCTTCGTAGGCCTCGACTAACGTAACCAAAATGTCCAGCTTTTCGCCTTCAACGGTATCTGGCTCCGCCATCATTAGGTTTTCGATGTCGTTTAATGCCGCGCGGTAGTCGGCATCTGTTTTAATAGGTCTGATGTCCATTATATATACCTCTTGTTACTACTTTTTGGCTTCAAATCGTTTGCACATCAATTTTTTATTCGGCTCGTCCATGAGCCTCACCCTTCGGGCTCGCGTTGCTCATGAAAATTCGTTCCCAACGAATTTTTCGTATTGAGCATGGCTGCCGATAAACCGTATGTAAACCACCTTGTAGGCATAGTTGATCCAAACAACTAACCGGTATTTATTATCGGCAATGTTAAACACGACACGCCCATCTTTGAGGATGTAGGCATTTCTAAAGTCCTGTTTCACATCCGCCGGTGATCCCTAATCCGCGTTTAATGCATGCCTATACCACGCTAACGTTGGCTCTTTAGCGTCAATGTATTCTGGGCTGTTTTCCCAAAATGTTTTTAAGGTTGATAGTGCGATAATTCTCATAAACAGATGGCAATCCAAATTTGGGACTTTTGCAGGTTTGGCAGTTTTGATGCGGTTAGGAGTTGCTACCGCAGCCCCGATTGTCCCATTCCCTGGGGCGGCTCAAATTCCTCTTATTCACCCTCTAAAGCTTGGCATATCGAGTGTTGTCACCGTGGTTGTAGTAAATGCCGTTGAGGATTTTCTGCCAATCGCCCTCAGGCGTTCCGTATTGATCGCAATGTCTGAGGTAGCGGCAAAAGCTGATCTCTTTGGGCAGGTGGTCAACCATATCGCAGCGGCAGACACACAGTACGGTTTTGCGCAGAGAGGTTGGTGGCGTCACTTCAGCCGGACCAATCACCCGATATTGCTCATCTAACGGACGTTCGAAGATCTGCAGCGTGAGCTCCAGGCTGATACGCTTCAATAACTCGGGGAATGCGGAGCAAGCCTCTGCAACCGCAGCTTGTGAAAAGCTGTCGGTAAATTCAATCATGATGTACTCCAAAACCTAGAAGGGCGACCAATTTGGTCGCCCTTTATGCCGGTATTACCGGGGAAAGCCAGCCGCGTTCGGCAAAGGAGACGCATTCATCGCCAACGACAATATGGTCCAGCACTGGCACATCAATGGTGGCCAGCGCTGCCACTAATCGCTCGGTAATGCGCCTGTCTGCTGTTGATGGTTCGGCACAGCCTGACGGATGGTTGTGAGCGAAGATCACCGCTCCGGCGTTGTAGAGCAGCACGGCTTTGACCACTTCGCGGGGATAGACACTGGCGGCATCAATGGTGCCGAAAAACATTTCGTTGAACTCAATCAGCCGGTGTTGGCTATCGAGCATCATCACCGCAAATACTTCACGCTGATGCTGGTGGAGCTTGAAGCGGAGAAAATCACGGGTGGCATTGGGGTTACAGAAGGCATCACCGCGAACAAAGCGTTCCGCGACGATGCCTGCTGCTGTTTCAAGAATTTGGGACGAGGTTTGTGACCAATGGTCGCTGGGTAGGGTAATCACTTTGTGCATAGCGCCTCCATGGTTGCTTAATCTGGTATATGCACATCGGTGATATATATCTGAAAATTATTGGAAATATCGAACCAAGTTAAAAATTACACAAGACGCATATGTGATGAGACTAACTACTGAGGAACTCATCATGAGCATCAAATTAATCCGCTTGAGAGATGTCATGGAATGCACCGGCCTAGCACGTTCAACTATCTATAAATACATCGCAGAAGGGACTTTTCCTAAGTCGGTTTCACTGGGAAGCCGCGTTGCAGCTTGGGTAGAAAGTGAAATTGAGGAATGGATATTAGAGCGTATTGCTGAAAGGGATGAGTCAGACCCAAGCAACGCTTCAACTTGTTAAAAATCAAAATCCCCCCTCTAAAAAATTTCTTAAGAATCTCATTACTTCGTATTTCTACGTCATATTTTGACGTTTACATCGGCACTATATTGGCTACGTTATGAAGGCATAGGGGACACATGATGGTTGGCCGGTATTGGGATGAGTTGTATTGCTACGTTTTAAATGAGTTTGTGAAACGTTGGGATGGTTGGGCGTTGGTTGCTTACGATCCTATTATCTTTTTGCAAGATTACGATGATTTTTCTGAGATTTGTGAATGGCGAAATCAAGAGCCGGAGAATGAGTATTTTGATAGCTTGCTGCTGATGCGCATGTTTATTCTGTCATGGTCTAAACCATTGCAAGGTACTGCGGCCTGGTTAAAAGGCGAGTTATTGCCCACAGCTTCATATTTCAAATTTACCCAACCTGCCCTGCAACAGTTGTATTCAGTGTTTTTGCAGAATAATGTTTCTCTGCAAAGCCAAATCGACGAGGTAAAAGCAGCCGAACAAAGGGGCTCTAAAAAAACATTAGTTTTGGCTGCGGAAACCGTTTTGGATAAGTACCTGAACCGTTGTGAGCGGCTTAATCGTAAATTTCGAGGAGAGCGCCGTTGCTGGCCGGAAGATGATTGGTTTGCATCCAGCACTTTGGAAAAAAGCCTAACTTGGGGAAGTCGTAAACTTAGGTCTACCAGAGATCGTAATTTTGATCGACAAATGGCTGAATTGTTTATCGCAGCAACGGTGATAAAGGAGTTTTATCCCACCAGTCCATTACTACATGCCTTAGCTGTGATACCGCTTTGTTTCCCCGTATCGTACGACTATTTTGAGCATTACTTTCAGCGTGATCTACAACTGTTCTGCCTGTATCAACGCGGTAACCTTTTTCTGTTCGAACAGATGCGTAATCTAGCGCCAGAAGTATTTCTATTTCTCTGCAGTAAAACCACTTTTAGCCTGTCTGAAGGGGAGACTCTGGTTTGCTACTTTGATGAGTATTATCCGAGCGAAGATTTGATAGGTTGTTCACATACCAAAGCAGAATACTTGCAATGTTTCAGGGGATTAGGTTTGATAAACCCAATATTAGAAGATATGGATACAGAGGGCGTGAGATGACGAACAAGGAAAGTTCTAAGCGCCATACCAAAGCGGTGAATGTCGTTCACCGCCAATGGATGATCTTGAAATATCTCTCCAACTCCTCCGAACGCAAGACGATTGTAGAACTCCTCGAATATTTAGCGGCTGAGGGTGTTACTCAATCGGAACGTACCATACAGCGAGACTTAGCATTTCTGTCAGGTATTTTCCCGCTGCTTAATGACCGAGATGGACATGATGTGCGTTGGTATTGGGAACGTCAGAGACGTACCGATTTGATCGTAAGCGCTCAATAAACCCGTACAGCTTTACTCAATGCTGCTGATATCAACATTCCACGGCATCAGATCCGACATGTCATCGGTGAGTGAACGTTTCGGCAGCTCTGTGAACAGATGCCGAAAGTAATAATAGGGATTGATGTCATTCGCCCGACACGTCATGACCAAGCTATACAGATTGGCACTGGCTTTCGCGCCACCGACTGAGGTCGAGAACATCCAGTTTTTTCGGCCCGTCGTAAATGGCCGGATATCCCGCTCAGTCACATTGTTGTCAATGCTGATATGTCCATCTTCTAGATAAGTCAGCAGCTTGGACCACTGATTTCTGGCGTAGGTGATGGCTTGGCCTAATGCCCCTTTCGGCAGAACATGCTGGCTATCCAGCCACGCTTTAACGTCATTCAGGATGGGCAGGCTTTCTTGCATCCTCATCTGTTGGCGTGCTTCGGGCGACAGGTTTTTGGCCCGTTGCTCTATGCCATACAGTTTGGCGATAAAGGCCAAGGCTTTTTCGGGCTTTCCTGCCTTTTTCGAAGGGGATGCCTTTTGAGCATCGGTGAATTTGCGGCGCACATGCGCCATGCACGCGGCTTGAGTGACACCGTCTACCGTGTCATAGGCACTGTAACCATCGGACAACAGATAACCATGGTAATCACCAAGAAACTCGCGCACACAAGCGCCCGCTCTGCTGGGGTGATAATCGTAAATCACCACGGGATTGGGGGTGAACTCGCCACTGCGATAGACCCACATGTAAGATTTGGATTGCGCCTGTCTGTCTGCTTCTCTCAGCACCTGTACCGTGGTTTCATCAGCGCAGATGAGGGGGTCTTTGAGAAGCTGCGTTTTCATTGCATCGATAATGACCTGCACTTTAGTGCCGAGCTGCACACACCAGTTCGCCAGCGTGGCGCGGCTGATATCAATGCCAGAGCGGTTAAGGATATCGACTTGGCGGTATAGCGGCAGGGCATCGACGTATTTGGCGGTGACCACTGCGGCGAAGGCCTCGGCACTGCCCATGCTTTTGGGGACCATGCTCGCCGGTTTCGGGGCGGTGACCACTTTGCTGGTTTCGGCGGTTTGCTCGCAGTGGCGACACGCATATTTAGTGCGCTCGTGGCGGATGACACTCACTCGTTGAGGTAGGATTTTCAGGGTTTCGCTGACTTCCTTACCGCATTCATGTAACGGCGCATCACAGCCGTCGCAATACGGTGCATTTAAGGCGTGGGTTTGCACTTCGCGTTCAAGGTCAGCAGGCAGCGGTTTACGACCTGGTTTTCTGCGCGCTTTAGGTGAAGCTGGCAACGCGTTTTGCTGCTCAGCTTCGTTAAACGTGCCTTTGGCGACCTTTTCGCTTTGGGAGGCGAAGCGTTTGGATTTGCTGAGGTTGAGCTGCTCAACGAGTAATTGCACCTGAGTTTTCAGGGCGGCGACTTCCTCTTCTTTGGCCTGCAACAATGCATCCTTGGCAAGTAGCATGGCATCCTTGGCAAGTAGCATGGCTTTAAGTTGTTCGATGTCATTGGGGAAATCGGTCATTGGGCATCATTTACAGCATGGAATGATGCCCAGTGTGACGGCTAAAAAGGATCGTTCAAGTGAAATATGGCGATCAACATCTTCGGTCACACTTCCAGCCCATTTAAGGGCTGATGGGCGTTACTGTGCTCGAGTGACAACCCAGAGAGCAACCAGTGAAGTTGCGGTTTGCTGATGACCATCCCGCCCCGGGCATTCGGGCGAGGCCATTTGAACGTCCCTTTCTCTAAACGGCGATAGTACAGCCAAAACCCATTAGTATCCCAAAACAAGATTTTGAGTTTATCGCGACCGCGATTACAGAAGATAAACCAGGCTTCGCTGAACGGGTCCATCTCCAGTTGCTCGGCGACAATCAGTGACAGCCCATCAATGGACTTGCGCATATCGGTCACGCCGGAGACCAAGAAGACCTTGCCGGAAGGTGTCATTGCAGCGCGTCGACCCAATGCTTGATTTGCGCGGGACTGAGCGCAGCGGGCAACTCTGCCCGCATACCATTAGTAAAAAGCAGGACAACAACCTCAGAGAGTGAATGGCGAGGTTCATCAAACGTGATGGGCAGCAAGGTCTGTACTGTTTCAGGGGAGCGCAGTCGCTTAGACCAGTAAAAGAAGGTTTGATAGTTGATGTTATTGTGTTCGCAAAACTGCTTAATGGAGAGCTGGCTTTGCTTTTGTTGCGCGATGAGGGATGTCCAGTGAGCGCGTTTTTGTTCTTGGTTCATAGTGCCTCCGTTGAAAAAGGCACTATGTCAAAGTGTGGGTACTATTGGTATGTGGGGTTTATTAACCGCTTACGAATCTCCTGTTTCGGGTAAGAAACCTAAGGACATAAAAAGTTTTAAAACGGAGTATAGTTCTACTTCTATACCTCCAATTTCACTGATTGAGGAAGCAATTGGTGATGTTCCAAAATTAAAAGCGCTAATGGACTCAAATGGCAAATATCGAAAAAAACGAAATAATATTGCTCATCGCGCTGAAAAACTTTCTAAGAGTATTTATAGTGACTATAAATCTACAGTTATATTAGCTATCGAAGAGCTAAGAGTTGTTCTGCAATCACATACAGAACGCACATAACAAGTCGCTCAAGATGGACTAACAAACGTTCGGCATTTTTTGTTTATTTGAATATAGCGTTTATGGTGGTTAATTTAGCTGCGTACCCGGTTTGTTAGCCACTTAGCTCAGCGTTATATTTCAAGGAAGAATTGTGCACTCAAACATTGAGCTAGCCAGAGTCGAAAGAGATAGCATAAAAGCACTTCGACGCCTAAATGAATCTGAAGTACAAGAAATTAGAGATTGCAACATGGAAATCTTTGACTTCAACAGACACTTCAAGCTTGTAGAGTACGTGCTTTACAATTTCGCGTGTTTCAAAACATGCATTGAAAATAACCTTCAAAGCTTTGCAACAGAGACCGACACAATTGGCCGATATGACTTAGATTCTTTCGGCCACGAGGTTAATATAACCCTCCTAAACCTGATGATGTCGGCCAGAACGTTTCTTGATCACATGGAAACCTCTGTCAATAGGGAGCATGGAAAGGCATCAAGTGAGTTTAAACTTTTCAAAAGCTTAACCGCAAAAGAGTTTGACGATAAGTTTTCATACAAATTCATGTACAAGCTTCGAAATTATGTCCAGCACTGCGGAATGCCACCATTAAGTTATTCAAAAACCAAAACACTTGACAACGAAGCACCTTTCGCCACTTTGGAGCTGCAATTTAATCGCAACGCATTGCTTTCTGAGTACGATGAATGGGGTGCAATCGTAAAGCCTGAGTTAGAGGCTCAACAAGAGCAATTTGATGCATTCTTTATTGTTGAAGAATTCATCACATCAATATTGCGAATTTATATTTGCTTCACGGACAGCACCAGCTTCCATAAAACCAAGAAAGCAAGAGAACGAATAGCCGAAATCATATCTCAACCAGAGTCCTACTTTGATGATGATTACTGCCTTTTTTCTGCTTCGGAAAGTGAAGATGGGAAATTCAATTTTAGTATGTCATGGATTCCAGCTTCGCTATTTAGAAAAATAGAGCATTATTTAAAATTGAGAAATGAAATATAACAACTGGTTCAAGTCGTTCGCTGCGCTCACTCGGGACCGGCTAAAGCCGGCCCCTTAACCAAACGTTAGCGTCCAAAGGAAAGGTCGTGGAAAACATTAACAAACTAGACGAAAAACTTGATTTGCTAGACAAGCTTCTTTCTCTTGCCTTTAAGCTTGGAGTCGTAGTTGGCGGAGCAGTACTGCTCTTTTATTGTTGGAAAATCGGTTATTTCCCACAGGATATGTCGGTTGGTGATGGCTTGCTATTTATATTGTTGGCTATTGCATTCGGTGGTGTTTATCTGTTTTTCGTTGTGTGTTTGACAAGCCTTGGTTTATCGCTGAGGCCCGTATGGCACGGGCTTCAAAAGCTATTTTTACTATTGCTAAAAGGATACGAAAGAGTTTCCGGAAGAACAGCTGACTACACACCTTTTACTATAGAAAAAGGCGGTTTTGAACTGTTCATTTTCGCGATTTTTGGGCTGTTTTTTATCTGGGGTTTTAGCTTTTCCGATATTGAGGTTCTTGCAACCTTGGTGTTGTGTGTTTGGGGATGCGCTTTGCTGTGGAGCACTTATCAACAGAATTCACGTGAAATCGATTTGCTAGAACGTCGTGACAACCTTGCGGATGAGGAATCGAAACGCCTGAAGCGACTGGTTGACTTTCAACCGTTCTTGCTTGGGGTGATCTTGGTTGTACCATTATTGATAGGCGGCGTATCAGGAAAGCTTTTGGACGGGGCAATGCGTCTCGCGAATGTCAGGACTGATGTCGCAACAGTGCACCTGAAAGAACCGTATGTTAAGTATGCTGCTGAGCATGGCGTAAAAGGCGCGCAAAGCAATTTTGGAAGTGAATATTCTAAATTTGAAGATACTTCTATTTTGTTCAATGGTTTTGGTAAGAATATTGCGATTGATGTTATGGGGGCAGATGGGCGTGTTTCGTTGGTTGTTCCGTCGGATCATGCCTACATTGTACAGCGCTAACAAGGCCAGGCACGGCGACGGCTTTTCCGTTGCGGCTTCGCCTACACTACAAAGCCGCGCGTGCTGGCGGCGTTATGTGTACTCATTGATACTCGGCGTATTACGAGCTACTTGGATTTTTTCTAAAAAAGAATAAGAATCTTCAAGTAAGTTTGTTGGCATATTCATACTTTTATTGAAATCAATCCTAGCTTCAAGTACATCAAACATATTGAATTTGGCATTCATTTTGGCCTCACCTTCAGGCGTTCCTCTCATGTCACTTACACTTCCATCGCTATTAACTTTTAAAAGTGGTGGCGGTAAAAATGCTGAGCTTAAATCACCTTCTCCAGCTTTCATTAAAGCATTGGCAAGTTCCATGGATTCTTTGTAGCTCATATTCTTAGGGTCAAATGATTCAGCAAGTTCACGAATAAACGGTTTTTCCGGCTGCATATTGCCAGTAACGGGTGTATTGGGTGGCAAATTGTTGCCGCTTTTCTGCGCTGGCGTTATAGGTAATGCGCTTGTTGAGCTTCCAATTTGCATAGTTAACTCCTAATATTGATGGCTATAAATTAGGTAGCAAGCCATATGCCAATAAACTGGTGCGTACAAACACATAACAAGTCAATTATGTCGCCCGAAAAAAGCGCGGGCTGGGACAGCCTACTCGCCGCTTCGCTTTGTTTCGGCTGCCCCATATTGAAGCGTTATATTTCACAAGGAAACTCATCATGGGATTTAAGATCGGATGGATTGCTGTAAAAGATTCTGAACCTGCGGCAATCCACAAAATGCTATCCCTCTCACCCAGTGGAGAGCGCGAGGAATTTCCTGACTCTCCGATAGCTGGCGTGGAGCTGCCTAATGGCTGGTACCTGGTTCACTTCAACGATTTTCTGGCTCCAGCACTAGAAGAAGAATCCGTATCAAGAGTTTCATCTCTTGGTGATGTGGTTGCTTGCCAAGTTCACGAAGGCATCATGGTCAGCATGGCATCTGGCTATAAATCGGGTAAGCTTGTCTGGAGCGTAGTTCATAATGCGCAAGAGGCACTAGAGCACTTAGAAATAAGGGGCAGTTTGCCTGCTGAGTTCGAGGGAATCAGATCAAAAAAATTCCAAGAGAAAGTCCAGGATGACGAGGGAATGGTTGATTATGTATTTGATATTCCCGTAGATATGGCAAGGGCCCACGTAGGTTATCGCTATGATCAAGCGCTTGCCAATGAAAGTGAACTACCCTTCCATGTGTTAGAGCAAAAGCAATCAGTCCCCGACCCAGAACTCAAAGAAACGTCAAAAACCCCTGCTTGGATGTTTTGGAAAAAGTGAAATATAACAATGCCTTTCAGTCGACCCGCTTTCCGCTACTTCCCTCCGGTCACTCGCTACAAGCGGGCTGCTGAAGGCAGGGGACACAAGGAAGAAAAAAAGCCCTGATCATCACCAGCAGCCTGACAGGCAGTGCAACGCTGCTGATGGCGGCTTTACCCGTCAATATCTTGGGAGAAAGTCTTGTGATACTCCTGTTATGCCTGCAAATGGTTCAGGCCTTCAGTTTTGGCGGAGAGTACCCGACCATCATTCAATACCTGCACCAAGGGAGCCAGCGTGAACAACATGCTCGTATCAGCAGTCTGATTGTTGCCAGTTCAATTGTTGGGGTGATTGCATCCGTCTTAATCGTGATGGGGCTGAAAAGCACCTTATCTGAAAGCCAGATGCAAGCTTATGGATGGCGTATCCCTTTAATTATTGGCGCAGTGAACATTGCCATGAGTTTTTGGTTCCGCCTGCGCTTGCCCGCTGCGCTTCCGACCCCACAGCCGACTCGCTTAACCAACGATGTAAGAACCACAGTCAGGATCGGTTTGGTGTCTGTAACAGGAGCGGTAGTTTTCTACGTCCAGAATATTTCCAGCACCATTTTAGCCAAAGATTTCCCCATTCAGCCGTTTGCCTTGGTTAATTCAGTGACCTTACTTGTGATGATCTTGCTGGTCGGATGGATCACGGACAAATACCTGTCATCACCAAAGAAAAGCTTTTCGGGCGGATTATTGGCCGGTTTGGTGGTTTCTTATCCGGCTTATTATCTGTTGATTCATGGTCATGATGGGTGGCAACAATGGATCGCATTTATCAAGATCAGCCTGATTTCAGCACTGATTTTAGCCAATCTGGCGACGGTGCTATTTTCCATTGCCCGCAACAACACCACCTCTCTGGGGCTTGGCTATAACGTTGCTCTCTCAGTTTTTGGCGGCATGAGCCCGTTAATTGTGAGTTTCCTGTCTGAGTATGATGCCAGTTATGTCGGTGCATATGCCGCATTGACAACCATACCGGCACTCATTGGTATTTACGCATTCTCGGCACCATCGTTAACTCTCCAGTCAGAAATGAATACATAACCCGGCTTTGCAGAACCGGAATATCGCACGGTAGCCCTGACATTGAGTGAGGGCTACTCGCGTCGTCCCCCCTCAAATGCTTTCTCTCTCGATAACGCTCCCAAAATCATAATCCTAATGACCTACTGCCTGCATCTGGCATCCTCCTCAAACACCCTTCCTGTAAAAACGAAAATCTCAGCACCTTAAGCTTATTTTCCGATTGAATCTTGTCGAAGATTCGATCAATAATGACCCAAAGTCATTAGCAATTAATAATCATTATCATTTAAAAATACAAAATTATAGGACAGCCATCAATTTGCGTAGTTGATGGGAATTGACTACGCTGAACCTTCACATGGAGTGAAATTGCTACAACAAGGAGTGTTGTTATGACCGTTGCCCGCCGCCGTTTGATTGATGTTGAATCAACCC
>NZ_JBLXAT010000039.1:0-26897 GCF_048265805.1 Shewanella sp.
AGCGGCGGTAGTTCTAGCTGAGCAGCTCTTAAAAAATGGCTATGCACTGGCGGATTTATGAGGGGATCCTTCAGGACGAAGCATCTTTAATTGAAACTGAGTTTCGCTCCCACTACGAAAAATTTCGCACAGAATGTTGGCAGCAGGCTTCATACCAAGACATCGAAGAGATATTTTGCTTCAATAAAGAGCTGTCGTTTTTGGGCATTGCGCATGGAACATAACAAGGCACTAAGCACGTGTGCCACTGCGTGGCACACTGGGACAGTAACGTGGCGGCGTTCGAGATTCTCGCCGCCACGCTCCTGCCCGTTAGCTTAGCGTTATGTGAATGGAGTAAAAATGTCATCGGTACCAAAATCAAAAGAAGAACTGGAAAGAGCGATCAGTGAGATCTTCTCGAAATTAATGCTAGATTATCGTTCAATTCCAGCTGAGTTAACCAGAGAAATTGGAGTTGAGGGTAATATTAAGGGCACAGAAATCAGTGTCTGCGATACAGTTTCTTATTTAGTTGGTTGGGGTAATTTGGTTCTTAAATGGCATCATCTGTCAGAACAAGGCGAGCCGGTTGACTTTCCTGAGACTGGTTATAAATGGAACCAACTTGGTTTACTAGCTGACAGCTTTCATAAGCAGTATAAAGAGTGGAAATACTCAGAGCTGCTCAGCGAATTTGAGCGTACTGTGGATCAAATATTGAGTCTTATTTCAAGCTTGGACAATAAAGCACTCTATGGAGCTCCGTGGTATGAAAATTGGACGTTGGGACGTATGATTCAATTTAATACGTCGTCTCCGATGAAGAATATGCGAACAAAAGTAAGGCGCTTTAAAAAGGTGCGTAGCATCAAGTGAAATTCACATAACAAACAACTTAAAGGGACAAAAACACGCGGCATTTTTGGTTCGGTTTGTTTTTGGGGTTCCGGCTGATTCGGTTGGGTGAATGGGTTTGGTTTTTGCCCTTTAGTTGGGCGTTAACCCATAGATATTTTTATCCGAAGCAGACGAGTTAGAGTTAAGGCTTTAACTCAGAAATTGTCCAGAATCATGTTACGGGTTTCGGTCATTAGACAAGTGTTCTTACTGTTATCATGAGCTTAAACGTTAGATGAATGGCATGTCAGGCGCGTAGCTCCATGGCGTGCTAATTTTCTCATCTAACGCTTAGTCATATGCGGGTTTTTATAACTGCATCAATGCTCTAAATTCTTTAATCCGGCTGCGGCTTACGGGAATTTGTGTTTCCACGTCATATAACTTCACCAGATAGGTACTGTTGTACCACGGGATGATCTCTTGCACCTTGTTCAGGTTGATGCAGTAGGAACGGTGACTGCGGAAAAACTGTTCGGTGGGCAATTTTTCAATAAATTCGCTGATGGCCATATTGAGCACAAACTCATCATCTTTGGTGTAGACGTGGGTAAGCTTTTCATCGGCTTCGACGTAGTAAATGGCGCTGACATCGGTAACAAAAATGCGCTCGCCTTTGGTGAGGTTTACCTTTTGGCTGCTAGCCGCGCTGGTGGGCGCACTGACTGCAGGTGCGGTTGCAGGAACGGCTGCGGCAGGCACCGGAGCAGGGGACGATAGTGTTTCGAGTTTATTGAGCACCCCTTGAATACGTTGCTCGTTAAAGGGTTTGAGAATGTAATCAAACGCCTCGATTTCGAACGCTTCGGCAGCAAAATCCTTGTGTGCTGTGGTAAAGACAATCCGTGGTTTAATGGCAAATTGATGGATATTGCGGGCGAGCAACATGCCATCGATAGACGGCACATTGATGTCAAGAAACACTACGTCAACTTGTTGGGTCTGTAGGTATTTAAACGCATCTAAACCGTCGTCAAAGGTCTGCACTACATCCAGCTGACTGTGCTTTTGAATGATGTACAGCAGTTCCTCCATGGCTAGCGGTTCATCTTCAACAATAATCGCTTTCATGGTCATGCTTTATCCTGTGCGATAGTAAATGACACGCGCGTGCCGGGTTCGAGCCGCTCAATCAGCAGGCCATGACCGTACAGCAATTTTACCCGTTCATGCACGTTCATTAGGCCGATGTGGTCGCTGGGCACTTGGTCGTTATAGAGGCTGTCGATCACTTGGCTGTCGATACCAGTCCCTGTATCTGTCACGCTAATATGGATGGCACCATCGGCTTGCTGTTTGACGGCGATATTGACTTCTCCAGGCCCTTTAAGTGGTTGAATGCCGTGTAAAATGGCATTTTCAACCAGTGGCTGCAGTAATAACGCTGGCACTTTGGGGTGTACGTCATCAATATCAAAATTGACGGTGAGCTTATGGCCAAAGCGGGCTTTTTCGATGGCAACATAATCGCGCACTTGCGTGAGTTCCTCTTGAATGTCGATCAGCTCTTCGTTGCGTTTGAGGTTGTAACGTAAAAAGTCAGCCAGATTCGAAATCAGCTGGCGTGCTTCATCGGGGCGCAGCCGGATGAGCGACGAAATAGCATTGAGGCTATTGAACAAGAAGTGCGGGTTAATCTTATTTTGCAGCGCGGAAAACTCCGCTTTGGCGGCCATCTGCCGCAGGTTGTCGATGCGTGATACCCCAATTTGGGTGGAGATGACATGCGATAAACCAATTGCCATCTCTTTCAACGAGTCGGTAATGCGGTTTTGATGGATGTAGTAGATTTTAAGCGTGCCGATCACCTTGTTATTTTCGTGCAGCGGAATGATCAGCAGCGAGTGAAAATCGGCATAATCGATACGGTTACTGATAATGAACTCGCCCGTTTCCACCACTTTGCGGGTAACACTGCTCATGCCGCGATAGTGTTGCCAATAGTCGGCTTCAGCGTGACCAACATAAGCTAAGACATTATCAGTGTCAGTAAAAGCCACCGCATCGGCCTGGATCTGCTCACGGATAATGTTGCACACGCTGCTGAGTGCGCTGCGGCTATTTTCGCGGAAATAGGGCAGGGTTTTGTTGGCAATATCCAGCGCCAGCTTGGCCTGTTGTCCGGCGATGCGGTCGTTCTCATTATCGAGGCTCTGCACCAACTGCACGATAAGGCCGATGCTGATGGTGCCAATAATCATTGGGAATGCAATGGCTTCCACAATCTCCCAGCCTAATTGGCGATTATCGGCCAGCAGGACAATTAACGACATGGTGAGCATTTCGCACAACATGCCGCAAGCAATGCCCCATATCCATAAGCGTTCGCGGCGACAGCGGAAATAAAGCCAAGTCGAGAGCAAACCAGCAATCACACTGGTAATTAAGCAGGGAATAGAAGTCGGCCCATCAATGTCGATCAGATAGCGGTGCACGCCAGACACTAAACCAGCAGGAATGCCCACTGCGGGGCCAAACAGCAAGCCGCCGGCAACAATAGCGATAATGCGCACGTTCACCAGTGAGCCTTCCACATCAATCCCAGTGTAGGTACTAAACACGGCGAATAATACAAACATCAGTGAGATGACCGCTAGCTCCAATGGGTGGCGATCTTGGTTTTGAAAAATGCGTTGGAAGTGACTGGTTCTGGTAAGAAAAAACAGCGCCATTAACATTAATGCGGCGCGTTCCAGCACCGCCAGTAGCATCAGCAATTGCTCGCTATACACAACAACCCCCATCGCCTGTGGCGAAATACTGAGTGTGTTAGCCCGCGTTACGCTCTAGTTGCATACTGAGATCTCAGGCTAACAAGTGAGTAAACTCGACAAGAGACAATAGCTTAACATCAACTTAGCCAACGATAACGCAGTTTCTGCCCTGTTCTTTGGCGCGGTACAGCGCTTTATCGGCCGCTTTGATAATCTGCTCGGGTTTGCTTTGGCCTGAGCCGTATTCCGATACGCCAATGCTGACGGTGATTTGCACTTTTTTATGGGCTTGCTTCTGCTTGTTGCGCTGTTCTGCCGATGAGGTTTTACGCTTACTTCTATCACGTACCACAAACGGAGTGGAGGCAATTAGTTCGCGCACTTCATCAAGATAGGTTTTGGCATCTTGCTTATTTAATGCACTAAAGATCAGCGTAAACTCCTCACCGCCATAACGGAATACTTCGCCGCCGCCACGCACCTCGGCAATTTTGCTCGCTACCATTGCCAATACGTCATCGCCGACATCATGGCCGTAGGTGTCATTAAACTTTTTGAAGTGGTCGATATCCAGCATGGCTAGCGCATAGGGGCGTGATAATCCCGCCAGACGTTCAAACAATTTACGGCGGCCATTAAGGCCAGTGAGTGGATCGCGGTAGGCCAAATCATGAGAGGTTTTAATGCCAGTAGCTAACGCGATCAAAATGGCGGCAGTACAAAAGATACTGGAGATGTAAGGCACATCGAGGCAGTACAGTGGCACTAAATTGGCCAGCATCACAAAAAATAGCCCAGCCTGAATGCTGGTGCGTTGCCACAGATACAGCACTAAACTCAGCACTAATAACACGGATGAACAGATCAAACCATTACTGCTTATCACCAAAAAATCATAGCTGCGTGGGGCAAAGTAGCTATCCAGCAGGTTAACCCAATAGGTACTGTTGAGAATATAAAATGAGGTAGCTAGGCCAGAGACGGCGATGGCTAAGCCATAGATTGTGGTGGCGTTGGTATGGCTCAAACCGCGTTCAGTTAAGCATTGGTTGAGTAGCATCATCAATGGCAAACCAATCACCAGCAGGGTATAGACGTAGCGTACTTGAGGTTGATCGATGGGGGCTTGCAAATAGTGGCGGATAAACAGGTAGTTGATAAGCGTGAACAGGGCGCTGAGTAAGAGTTGCCGTTTGGCAAATTGCATTGCCAAGGCAGCGGCAATCACTACCAGAATATAAGGCGCCCACACCAGTGGGGTAATCCATTGCGCTTGCAGCTTGTCTTGAAATATTGCTGCGATGGTGGCGATTACTAATAGTAAAAAAGAGGGAAGTACGTGAGAAAGTATATTTTGTCGCGTCATGCTGTTAACCAACGTCGGGCGTGCTAAATATTAAATCAGCATGCTTATCAATAAAATTCATCAGGTCGTAGAGAGTTAAGCGACCCTAAACCCTCATAACTTTAATCGGTTAAGTAGGTCAAAGTAAAATTGATGTTGTGGCTGTTGCGGTAGTGTGAGCAACAGCTGGCGGTAAAACGATGGCACGGCTTAGGCTATTTTTCAGCGGGTAAATAGCTTAACGGCGCTTGCCATGCTGGGAGTGTTAAATTGACCAACACCATAGGGCGCCAGCAACTACGGCGATGATAGTGTTGGCCAAGGCACTTTTATGCTGCTCGTAACTGCTCCCGTACGGCCATGAGTGCATATCCCAATAGATTGAGACCACGCCAGTGCTGCGGTTGTTCGCTATGAGCATCATCCGCCGCTAAACCGATGCCCCAGATATTATCCACTGGACTGGCTTCAACCAAAATGCGCTCGCCGGTGTTGAGCAGAAACGCCTTCAACTCTGCATGCTGAGTAAATTTAAGGTAATTGCCTTGCACAACGATGTCGAAGCGCGCAGCGTTCCATCTGGCCTCATCAAAATCACGCACCTTGCGGCCCCACTGTTTGGCTTCATTGGGATGTTGACAGGCAAGGATGTTCGCGGCGATTTGTTGGTTATCGAATAGCATGGCTTTGTGGTACATCATGTAATGTTCCGCCGTTAGAAACTCATGCTCACCATCGCTAAAGGGGGCTTGGTACCATTGGCTAAAGCAGCTTTTTGTTACGCCAGATTTTGCGGGCTGGTGCCCCCAAAAGTGAATAAATTTGACTGGCTGCTGCGCCATATAATCAATCAGTTGTTGGTTTGACGTTATCGACATCAGATCCTCTCTCGTTAACGGCAATCGCAGCGTGGATGCACGGGCGTGCGGGCAAATTCCATTTGCGATTAGACAAGTTTGCAGTGCTAACTTGGCAGCAAGATAGCCGCTTCGTTAGCGTTAAAACGCATATTAACATTATTAATGTCTCAGTGACATATTATTTATGCCGTGAGCTGATGCATGCGTAACGTGTTGTCACTGGAGACTAAGCCTTTGGCGATACTAAAGCAGTCATTGGCTAGACGATGCAATAATTGCACGATTTCACCATCGAGTTTGCCTTTAGCCACCTCTTGGTCGAGGATGTCCAACACTTGCGGCAGCGCCATGCCTTGACGGTAAGGCCGATCTTGCACCAACGCTTGGAATACATCGGCGACAGCAATAATACGTGACTCGGTGCTGAAATCGCGTTGGTTAGGATGAAATGGATAACCCACGCCATTAACCCCCTCGTGGTGAAATGCCGCCCAGCGTGCAATATCCTCTAGCCCTTTAATATGGCGTAAAATCTCATAGGTTTCATAGCTGTGCTGATTCATGATCGCGCGTTCCACGTTGCTGAGCGGCCCAGGTTTTTCCAAAATGTAATCCGGCGTATGAAGTTTGCCGAGGTCGTGCAGCAACGCGGCTATTTCGACTTTGTCGCATTGCTCGTTAAACAGGCCGTAGCATTTAGCAATAAACTTGGCTAAATCAGCTACTAACAAAGAGTGCTGTGCAGTGAATGGGCTTTTTTGATCAACGATGTAAGACAGAATGAGCGATAGCTGCTTTATCTGCGGCAAGGTCAGTTGTTGTAGGCTAGGGATGTTGCCCATGTCCCACGTATAGCGCGTCACATGGCGGTTTTCCAAGGCAATCCAAAACGCCTCGTGTTGCTCAATGGTGTTAAAGGCCGCGACTAACTCTGAGGCGAAGTAATGCGGCGCATGTTGGCTGATGGATTGGCGAATATCTTGCCGCGCTAACAGGATGTCTTTGCCATAATGACTCGCGGCCATCACATCAATGCGATCAGCGAGGAAAATCAGGTTTGCCATACGGGCGTCGTGCGGGCTGATCTCAAGCTGCTGCAACTGCTGCCAAGGCGTGTGATGGTAACGGATTGGTGTGGCAAACTTGGCGAGTGGCGCAAAAGAACTTAGCAGCTTATAGCCAATATCGCAGTGCAGTTGCGCATCAGTCCAGTCAAAGTGATTAACTAAGTTGCTGTGCATCTGCTCGGTGGATACACCGCAATCATGCAGCAAGCCCAAGTCAAACGCATACTGGATATCAAGCTCGCTAAACCCCAGCTCATGACCGAGTTGACTGGCGATGTAACCCACTCGCTTACCGTGGTCAGTATCATTCATCCCCACTAATGAAATGGCGGTCTCAATCGCCAAAATCATCTGCCGTAAATCAATATGAAGATCGGTGGTATCGTCCATTGTTACCAGCTCAATGTCGCCTCAAACATGCGATAAAGCATAGTCCCATTTTTTTGGGATATGCCAAAAAACGGCACAGTTTGTGAGCTAGGTAGAAATATGGAGAGGACTAGATTGGTGTAATCTTGGCTTGTAATGAGGGGCCATTCGCTCAGCTGCATATAGCAAACGGCTGAGCGAAACAGGTACCCTAGCTTAATTCGGCCTAAGCATTTTTGATACGGCGTTCATTGACTTAAACATTGCCGCAGCGTATTGCTGTCTAAGTTCATCTGAAGCGGTAGGGTAAAAGTAAAGTCCAATGAATGAAGCTGAAAATTTTATCTGATTAAAATCAGTGTCTTCAGTAAGTTGAAATAGAACGCCGTTAAAAAATTCATCTAACAGATCTATTAACCAGATCATTTTATCACTAACCTCATCTATTGAAGTAAATGAAGGGTCGGCAATAAGTGCTAGCTCATTGAAGGCAAGCAGAGAATCTTTAATCTCAGCTAATGATGCTTTTTTAAGTTTTTTCTCATTATCGCAAATATTAGTAAAATCATCCGCATTAATTCGTTCGAACTTTCCTATGTAAATGTTTTTGAAGGTTTGGTAAAAAATTCGATAGCTATTTTCAAGATGATTCACATAGTCTCCCTGTACGAAAAATGTGCTTTGCACGTTTTTATATTGGTGTTTTTCAAAGTCGTAGCTTAGATAAAATAGTTGAAGTGCCTTAGTATATAGTTGGATAGCTTGGAGAGTAAGTTGCTCACTTTTTAATTAAATTTTTTTATTAATTATCTTAGTCGGACTATTGATTTCTTTGCTTGCATTTTTTAGTTCTAATATTTCTTCTGCTGTTGATAGAACTTTTTTCGCGATTGCTATGTGCTCGTTTATTGCATTAGTGATATCAGTTTCCTTCTGGAACTGTGAATCATCTATCAGTTTTTCTAATGAGTGACATAATGGTTAAGCCTAAATGCAGGTAAAAACATGTAGTAGATATTGAACTTGCATACCCGTTAGTTATCAGTAACGAACGGGTATGAAAGCTTTGAATGGCAATAAATCAAGGGGGCGATTAATCAATCGCCCCCTTGTTACTCATTTAACTAGTGTCTCAATAGCGTGGCTATCGAAAGTAGTTAGAACCAAGGTTTACGCCCTTCAACGTAAGTCTTTTCAAATTCTTCGTCAGATTTAACCAGGTAAAGAATAAACTCAACGAAAGCAATAATGCCGATAATCATAGATGGAATACCAAGCAGAATAAAACCAAATAGGAATACCAACAGCATGATAACGCCTTGTTTAGTATAGCCTAAATAGAATTTATGTGCGCCAAATGAACCCAAGAAAAATGCAAACAAGGCTGCTGCAATTTTTTTAGATGCGCCGGCTGATACACCTGATTCGGCGAAAATTGCTTCGGCGTCGTTGCCATTGACCGAGAAATCTACACGACCACCGACTTTTGGTAGCGATGCACTTTTCCATTGATCAATTGCAAAGTTATAGCGGCTGCCATCCTCTGCTGAAATCAGGCCTTTACGCGTATCCCCGTTAAATTCTAAGATTTTGCCTTTCATGTATACAACTCCATTTTTATGATTATTGCTACTTTTCACTAAAAACTGACTTTAAAAAACTATGCTAACGAAAGCAATGCTTACATTTTAAAATAATGAGATGTTAGGTCTTTATTTGAACAAGTATCACGTGTTTTTATAACCGATGGACTACTATCAATCTCTCTGTTCAATGTGACTAACCTCACGTTTAATTTGGTAGTGCTAGTATATGCGTTACATAGGTAATATCTAATCCACTGTTCACGCCCATCTTGAGAGCTATTTCTTAATGTCCAATATTAATCCATTCTTCTCCTGATTTTCTGTAGCCATTGGGAGAAATTGCGTATGGAGACTCTTTAAATAGTCTTTTTGCATAGGTTGAAACGGACAGCACGGCGAGTGGATGTTCGGTGGAAACAATCATAGCTACGTTTCTGCTCGGTAAAAAAACAACCCACGGCTTCTCGCTGTTAGGCAGTTGAGATTCAATATAGTCGAATGAAGTCATAACAGATGACTCGTAGGTATCATCAGCAATAAAGTAGTACATTTCTCCTAGTTTATCTAAATTCACTTTTTCTAATTTTGCACCGTGCTTTTGGTAATATTTAGTCAAATTATCATGAGCAATGTTACTGATGGTTTCGTCTATCCCTAAAGACGTTATGTCTTTTTTACTTACCGATTGTGTGGTCGTTTCAGAATCGAACATGTAGACTTTAACTAAGTCATCACTTACTTTTTCATAGTAAATCGGGAATGTTGCTGGATTTATATCATTGATTTTTACTGCGGCTGCCACTGACTTGATATAGTTCACGGATCTTATTATTGGAATAATACTTTGAGTTTTTGCGTTTTTTGACTTGTCATTAATGCTTAAAAATGTACTGGCGATTTTAGTACGGCTTGTTTCAATATCTTCGGTTTGCGATTTATACAATTGATATCTATTAGTGAGATCAATTACCGCTTGCTCATTAGTCGAATCATCCTTTGTTTCTATCTTGAGCGACCCAACAACGGTAATTTCAACATTTGAGTTTTTGCTTTTTAGTAATTGCGCTATGTCGGTAGTAAATTCATTTTCCGTCATCAATCTGTCAGCAGCATCAGTCCAAACACTGCATAGTAAAAGCACCATACATAAATATTTCATTCCAGTATTACCTTATGTTTTTTTTCGATATTACCGTCAGTTTTTGTGCCGAACGTACCCAGTTCTAGCCCTTCAAATGCCCAGATATCGACGGGGTTGAGTTTGATCTTGGCGGTGGAAAATGCGATATAAAACGTAATGGGCAATAGCAGCGTAAATGCGGGGTTGAGTTGCAATATTCCCAAACTGATGAGGTACATGGCGGAACCAATCATACCTATCGGCAAGCGGTGTTTAATGTAATAAGTACGGCCGACGAACCTCGCGGTTAGGCCGATAATTACCGGAGGGATAATGAGTGTAACTAAAGGAATCGCCGTCATAGTTGATATGACGTAACACAATGCCGTTGTCGGCATGCAGGCGAACAGTGCCGCCACGAAACCATGCATAGGCTTCGCATTTTTTGTCAGTTCCGCTAACGCTAGTTCCATCTCTTCATGTGTGTATCTCACCGCTTGTTCCCCAGTTATTCAAGCATTCACATGGTCTCCATTAGTTAAACTAGGCGGCGGTTTTCTGACACAACATGAATTTTTTGTCAGAGAAATATTAAATTGTTGCGTGTTTGCTCTTTTTTTGAGCGTAGAGTGTCATCGAGCAGTGTCAAACCACGTTTTCAAAACAGTGGTCAAGTCGTTATATCTTTGGGCTTGTAAGCGCTCGTCCGAAAATTGAATGCAGACTTCTGCGGAAGGTCAACAGCCCCTAGCAACGCCAGCGACACCCAGAATGAGCTGCAATACGGCAAGCGCGGATGACGTTTTTCAGGCCCAATCCCAAGTCAGTTAGGTGACACTCATAAGGATGGGGCTAGTCCAAAAGGTCTGCATTGCACTGGTTGAGTTAAACATATCCGTCCTTTAACTTTCGGCTTTGCTGGGCGAACCTAATGGGGTAGTTGGCTGGGGGGATTTAATCTTGGTTGCTAAATAGTGCGAGTATGGTGTCACTAATCTTCTGGCGGTTGGCAATGTGTTGCACAAAGCTAGTGTGCTTAATACCAAACACCACCACGGCATATTGGTCACATGGTTTATCAATAAGTGCAAATTGTTGCCCTTGGGCGAGAGAACGCGGCAGCATGTTGCGGTCATTTTGATATTTGGAAGCTTCGTCAAAAAGGGCGAGTGGGGAGCCGTAAGGGCCGAGCACTGCACTCACTAAACTTTGGGGTTCTAGCGCACTGAAATCGCCAGTTTTATTGGAAACTTCGCCTTGTGCATTAATCACTGCCGCGCAAAGTAAGCTGTCGCTATGGCGGTTAATGATGCTGTGGAGCTTGTTTGTCACTGTGGTCATAATCTACTTATCACTGTGCTAATCGGCGGCAAATTTACTTAACGCTACGCCTGTTATGCGGTAAGTCGTCCATTCATCTTGCGGTTTGGCGCCAATGGCTTGATAGAAGTCTATTGCAGGTTGGTTCCAATTAAGCACGGCCCATTCAACGCGACCGCAATTGTTGGTGACTGCCAATTTTGCCAAATATTTTAGAATGGCTTTACCTGCACCGCTGCCTCGGTGTTCTGGTGCGATGTAAAGGTCTTCTAGATAGAGGCCATTTTTGCCCAACCAAGTTGAATAGTTGAAGAAGTAGACCGCAAAGCCAATGGCTTGACCATCGACTTCGCACAGCAAAGCATAGGCAGTGGAATCCGACGAAAATAAGCTACGTTCAATGGCGGCAATGTTAGTGGTTACTTCATGTGCGGCTTTTTCATAGCTAGCCAAGTCGATGATAAACCGCAAAATTGTTGCCGCATCTTCTATCTGCGCTGCTCGTATCACTAGATTGCTCATGCTGTTTTCTGCTGCTGATGATTAACTCGCTAATGTTGAATGTCAGTTATCAGGTGTCGGTAGGCACGTTGTCCCAATCCTCTCCGTCTCCAACGCCCCAACTCATGCCATAACGGCGTTCGTACACGATACCTGAGTCTAGCTCGTCGATATTTGGATCATCGGCATCCGGCTTGTCGTTATGAAAGCCATAGTCACGATCTCGTACCCGCCAATGCTGGTGGTAAAGGTATGCTTCCATCTGTACCAATTCATCCTCTGACCTTAGCTGAGCTTCAGCCAAAAATAGCTCAGGATGGTTAATGGCTTTTTGCACCATTTCATTGCTGAAGGGCGCGAACTGTTCGTTGAATGGTTGCAGTGATATTAAACCGTTGAGGCTCCAAACGAGGGAAGCGAGTGCTTCGGCCTTCCAAGAAAACTCCACCAATTGTTGATGTTCTGGCTCCTCACTATTGATGAATGCTTGCTCATCAGCCGTTAAGTAGCGGGCGATATTATGTTGCTGTAGCCATTGTTGATTTTGCTCGGCAAAGTGCACTTTGCCGATGGTGGCAATAAGGCCCAACACGCGGGCGGCGACTTCATCCACAGTACGGACTTTTATTGGTTCTTCAGTAACTTCCATGTGATATCTCTTCAATAAATGTGCGGGCAAAATACCGAATGCGCCCCATCATTGCAACCATAAGCCGCTCTGAGTGCTTGGCGCGGTAAGTCATCACTTACTTATCTAGGGCGTATCATCGGTGGATGTTTCCACTGGGCGGTACAGTGATTTTGCTAGCCCATGTGTGCGCATAAACTGTGATATTTGCGGATAATCATTGAGGTTGTCAGCGCAACTAACAGGCAAAATATATAGCCCAAGTTCCGTTGCAAGTTGCAGCAGCGGTAGGCAATCTTGCTGGTTTTTGTACTTAAAAGTGCAATGTCCAATAATCTTCAAACCACAGTTCGACGCCTAGTTGGTCAAACACCATATTGGGGTAGTAAATATCATCAAACATGTTGGCGACATAGCAGCCTAAATCTTCATTGCCCACATAGCGCACGAATTGCAAATGCTGTTTAGTATTGCGACCTTTGTAGCGATATTTTAGTGGAGCTTCCAGTTGTACTAATAGCCGTAAGAACTGCTTGATGGTGTCGGTCCATTGGCTTTGCTGTGCTGCTGAGGCGTCTTTGATAAGGTGAAATGAGTTGCTCTGATGTAACCAGTGGTCGAAAACAGTGATTGCAGCCCAACAACAATCCTCTTTGCTGCATTCATCATTGTAATGGAGTAAAAAGGCAAACTTTTTTGCGAGTTTGGCATTATCCATTTTATTAATATTTAAGAATTTTCTCATAAGTAAACTGTACTATTGAGTGAGCGCGGTGTTACGCGGTAACGCCGTCGCTTTTAGCTGCGTTTTAGTTCTGCATGACCACGTCACAGAACGGTAATGTTATTCTGGGCGTTCAGCGAACTGCAGCAGGTCGTCGTGAATGTCATCCCAAGCGGCTTTGCTGCCGACGAAGATATGGGCGACTTTGTTGATGGCAATGTCATCATCTAAAGTACCAAGACGCAAGCGCAGTATCTCAGGTGCGGAACTGCGTTGGCTATAAAGCGGGGAGCCGCAGTTTTTACAAAAATAGCGTTTGGCATCCGGTGACGATGCGAAGCTCTGCAGTAATTCAGCGCCGCTGAGTAGTTTAAAATTGTTGGCGGCAATAGGTGCATTGAAGGCAAACGCGGAGCCATTTGCCTTGCGACACTTTTGACAGTGGCAGAACATGGCGCCACTTAATTCTCCGTCGATTTGGTAGCGGATACCACCGCATAAACAACTTCCGTGCAAACTCATCATGATGTCCCTAAACATTAACATGTTGCTGGGAGCGCTGGGGGCTAATCGACATCGCCGCACGTTAAATCCGGCAACGTCTAAGTTAGCCAATATGCGTTAATTGCCGAATGGATCTTCCAGCCACTGCTGCAACTCTGCGACATCGCGAAAAATATAACAACTGGGAAAACGTGTCGGGTATTGATCAACCTTGCCACTGCCAACGATATGCACAACTGCATAACGTCCATCGTTAAGATGTACGACAAGGTCATCGTCATCTTTTGCGAGCACGACGGGTTGCAAGCCCCACAGCGGGTGTTGGTCACTCAGTTCACCGTTCAGCAGATGCTGAATCCGAATGCGGAAGTCTTGGTCTTCGTTAAGTACCCACCAGTGTTCCGGCCAGTGGATCACATCTTGAGGAAAATAGAGCTGGTCTAATGCAATCAATCCATTCATCACAAAGTGTCTATCGCTAGAAATATTGCGTCACCTTAGGCGGAAATGTGCGCTAAGGCAATGCTTAATACTGCGGGTTCTTTGCTACTGAGTATCAGCATAGTCGCTAACAGCGCGATGTTGATGGTCGTAACCATTTATGCAGAATATCGGCGAGTGTTGGGGTGTGTTTGACCTTTGCTGCTGGGTTTATACCGTGGGCTATTGAAATAAATACCGCATTGTGCTGGCAAATCTGTTCATTGCTAAGACGGTGACTAACATTAGCATGCACAACTCACACTCGCCGGCTAATCTGAGAACGGGCAGGGCTTTTGCTGGAGCATTTCAAAATGGTGCACTTTGCAAAATACGCTGCCCTCAATGGCGCCGCGTTGGCAAGTGCTGTTTTTACATGGCTGCTCTATGTGTTCTTGTCCGAGGCAGTCATAAAAGTCACGGTCGCATTGCTGTTGCCAAGCTTCAGGTGACGGAGGCACGTAGCCTGAATAGGGCAGAAAGGCATCGTAATCGTAGTAATATTGGAAAGATTCTAGTAGCAGCTCGTCAGTGAGGGGCGTAGTTAACTGACTAGCGGATGCCGCAATACTCTCAATCATGCCGGACTCCAGCGTGGCTACTAGCCCTAACTCCGCGGCGATCAGCGGTTCCTCGTCTTCATCCACTTGGTCATCTGGCAAGGTATCAACATCAATAATTTGTCCAAGCGTGTCTAGCTGCCACGGTTGCTTGGCAGGAAGATACAACCATCCTTGCGCTAAGCCATCTTGGGCACGTTTTAAGATATTAATTAGGGGTTCCATGCGAATAAATTCCTCCTTGTTGGTAGGCTAAGCAGCACGGCTACTTGTGGCAGATAACGTTATTGAGCGCTTCGATCACTTTATCTTGATAGCCCTCAGCCGACTTAACGCCAAGTTCGATTAACGCCAGTTCATCGCTGATCCAAATGAACTGATTAAATATGTCGCTGCCCCAATCCAACTGCCGATACAGCTGTTGGCTGGCGGCGGCGATTTGCTGGATATCTCGTTGATCACTATTGAGCAGCGCTAGCATCTCACCAGCAATAATCACCGCATCGGCGTCGGTGATGGGGGTTAAGATCAGATCCAGTTGTTCGATGCCGCGTAACGACTCTTTGGCCGCAATGGCAATCATCCAATCGGGAGAGGTGTCATGTTGGCTAATATAATCATCGGCTCGCTGAATAAGTTCCTGCTCAGAGAGTAAACCGATGTTCGCTTGGATAATCCAGTTCCGTGCGGTGGCTTTCATCATGTTCTGCTGTCTATAAGATTAAAAACGAAGTGACGGTGTTTGTACCGTCACGTGCCGCATTCTAACGTGCAACGCGTTAAAAATGCAGCCATTTTAAATGGTAGTTAAAGCAGACTCGACGATGGGTTAAAGCCTATGCGGCGGCTACGGACGGCAAAATGCTGGGGGAGTTTAGATGTTTTGAATATGAAGGTTAGCGCTGGGATGGCTCACTCCGTTTTCTTCATTACATATTCGCAGATAATGACGATGCATTAACTGTGAAGTGTTTAAGCAAATGAAGAAAAACGGTAGAGAGCAACGGTGGTAGCGAGCGACTTACCTGAAGAGTTCCATCAAGCCACGCACTAAATCCATGCTGAAGACACTTGCGCCAAACGCTTTGAGCTTCACATTCATGCGGTGAATAGGATAGCCACGGAATACCCACAGTTTACGAGTGGCGTTGTACTTAGTCAGAAACGTCTGTTTATGTTTTGGCAACTCGGTGGCACCGTAGCGCGCCCAAGCTTTATAAGCACCAGTAATGTCGGCGTAACGCATAAATTTTTGCAGCCATATTGGAAACTTGCGCCAGCGCATACAAGATTGAAAATCGATAATAGCGGGTTGGCCGTGCTCATCAATTAAGATGTTTTCCATATTGCGCAGATCCAGATGCACCCAGCCTCGGGCGTGGATTTCACGGATCATCTGCTCCAGCTTTTGCAAAAAGCTTGGCTGCAACTGGTTGCCTTTTTTAGCGTATCCCTTTAGGGTGTCGCCCTCAAAATAACGGTAGGCAATAGTGTAGTCTGTCAGCAGATAGCACTCAGGCGTAATGCCTTCAATGCCCTGCAGGGCAGACATAGCGGCATATTCCTGTCGAATAGATAGCCGACCCATAGTATTTTTTATGAGCCAGTTCCGACTGGAAAAGTCTTTAATTACTAGATTGTAACTATCGTCCTGATAGCGATATACCACCGCATTGGCGAATCTTCCCTCATGAAGCGTCTGCAAGTTGTCCGGAGCAAAGTCATGCCCCAGAATTTTTGCAGAGAGAAAATCGATGACAGTTTGCAATTTAGCCCTCTCGTTAATAATTGCTTAAGGGTTACATGATACGCCACATATTTGACTAGGCAACCATATTCCCAAGAGAGTGCTTTAGTTGGAGGTTAATTAGGCAATATTTTTACGACAATGAACCAGCATTGTTAAGAATTCGCTACGCTTAGCGTCTGAAATTCCTTCAAAAGCGAGTTCACAGATACGATCTGCAACAGGCATGGTTTGCGGGAATAGATTTTTTCCCTTTTCGGATAGAGCAAGCTTAAATTGGCGTCCATCGTACAGACAGGGCTTTCTCACGATAAGATCTTTCACCTCCATGCGACACAGCATGCGACTCATAGCGCCTTTGTCATGTTGCATCATGTCACACAGGGTCGCCAAGGTATCGGCTTGACCATTGGCAATCAATTTGATTGCGGCAAATTGAGCTGCGGTAAGATCAAATGGCTTTAACGCTTCGTCCAGTTTGGCCATCATCTGATTACGTAATGATGTGATGAGTTTGCCAAGATCATTGGTGTGTAGCTGGGAGGTAGAGAGCGTTTCAGGCATTACATCGGCATTCGACATGTTATTTGTTTCTTGTAGCGGTGCAGTCGTCATCTTAGCTGGTATTCATTACTATTTAACAGTCTATGCAGCTATGACAACCTTGAATACAAATAATTCAACCTATAGCTGCTATTTAGGTCAATCTATGCGCTAGCACACAAACGTGAATAAACCTTAGATTACTGTGCCAACGCTGCACCGTGTGCTATTTGCCGCCCGCTATATCAATAAATGAACCGGTGACGTACGACGCTTCATCTGACAGTAGCCAAGCGATGGCGTTGGCGACTTCTTCTGGTGTACCACCGCGTTGCAATGGAATTTGTGGGCTTAACCGTTTTACCCGTTCTGGCTCACCACCATCGGCATGAATATCGGTTTCAATAAAGCCGGGACGCACACTGTTTACGCGAATATTTTTAGCCGCCAATTCCAGTGACATTCCTTTGGTGAGCGCATCCATCGCACCTTTTGAGGCTGCATAGTCTAGGTACTCAAACGGTGCGCCAGAGCGCGCTGCCGCGGAAGAGACATTGACGATGGCTCCGCCGTTGGCGCATAGCTTCACAAAGGCTTTAGTACAGAGAAATGCACTGAGCACATTGGCATTCAGCACTTTCATAAAGCGCTCGGCGCTGATGTGGCTCAGATCTGTTTTTTCAAACAGGATACCGACATTGTTCACTAGGTGTGTTATTGCGCCAAACTGCTGTTGTGCGGTATCAAAAAGCCGAGCTACTTCAGCTTCACGTGCCACATCGGCTTGCACGATCATCGCTTGCCCACCCAGCGCCTTAATCTGCTGGCATACTTGATTGGCCGCTGATTGGTTATTGAGGTAGTTAACGACAACGTTATAACCTTGCTCGGCTAGTCGTTGGCAGGTTGCAGCACCAATGCCGCGGCTACCACCCGTGATAATTGCTGTTTTTGGCAAAATGAAATCCTTATATTGGCGGGGCTAATGTATAGCATCCAAGCGCTGTGCGTTACTCAAGGCGTTCTCCCAGCGAGAGTATCTGGTCGTGGCAATAGCACAACACCACACGGCTAAGATTATGTATCACCAGTGCATCATCTCTTCCGGGCATAAATATTTCGTCCCAATGCTGCAAAAAATCTTGCGTGTTTACCACACAAACGCAGTCACTACCGTAGACAATTTGCACCGTGCCACTGTTGGGAAAATGCGTGGCTAACCAATGGCTGGCTACCGATGTGCTGGTAATTTGGTGTTGAATGATGTGTTGCACTTTCTTTGGTTGCAGACCATAGCTATCGCTGGCACTGTAGCTACAGGCAAACTCATAGGCGTGTTTGGCATGGGGTTTATCCAGCCATCTGGCCGTAATATTTAAGGCGTTAAAGTCTTTTTCTCGGTAATTCATCGTGACCCATAAACGATTATTTAAGCGAAAAATGGTTAACCGTTGTTATTTGTATCAACGCTGAGGTCGAGCTGACCGTCTTTGTAGCGTTGCCACTGTTGCCAAGCTTCTGGCGCATATAGATCGTGATAACCACGCTGCTGTAGTAGCGCTGGTATTAATGCTTGTGGTTGACTGACCTTGGTAGCCTTATCGCGAATATTATTGACTTCGTTTTCGGTGAGATCTCGTCCAACTAACGCTTCCGCTTGGGTGAGGAGTGCTACCAGTGCGGGGACAAAGACGTCGACCATAGGTTCTTGGCTCATATAAACTCACTATCCTTTAAACATAATCTGAGATGGGCGGCCCCAGCGTGCAAGCAATTGGCGAGTTTATCTCACTATCAGGTACTTAGAAAAGCTTGAATGGCTCGCTCAGTACCCATTCAGTTAGGTTGCTATTTTCAATCTCATCTGAACTCACGTTTTTGCTGCTCATCTTTTTTAAGGGGTGTTCCTCACGACAAAATTCGTTACCATGCGCCCCTAAAAATTTAAGTAACTCCCTTATTACACAGTAAGTTTTGCTGAGTTTACGTTTTATCGGCCATTAGTAGGTTGACCAAAAGCCTTTGAGCGAGTGGATGTAGGGATAGGTTGAAAAAAGGATTGCAGCCATGGCATTTGAAGCGAAAGAGGCAAAATACATCATTTCTTACTGTCCTACGGATGTGGCCTCTATCCGTGCAGCGCTGCGCGCATACGGTGAGCTCATTGCCACAGGCAAGGGGTTTGAATTTGATTTTTGTGTGGTGGTGTTTGCGCCCGATGTGGATGTCATCTCGCTAGACTTCTTTCAATCACAAGCCACTATCGCCCAGTTCTTGGAGCAAAACCGCTGTATTAATGAAGAAGACGACGCGGCAGAGCCAGGCAATCTCATCAACGAGACACTGACGGAAACACTATTTTTTGCCTGTGCGTTACTGTATCCCGAGCTAAAGGATGATGTAAAACAAGCTTGCGAAGACATTGTTAGTTTTGCGAGAGAAACCAACAACTCAGAAGAAATGTGGCTTACTTACGAAGCGCCATTTGGGCAAACGCCGCTATTGCTCACTGCCACATTATACCCAGAATATGGTTATTTATTAGCGGGTTATTTGATCCCTTATTGGGATGATGAACATATGCCTGAGCCATTATCTTTACTGGAACAATGG
Source organism: Shewanella sp. (assembly GCF_048265805.1). Taxonomy (GTDB): domain Bacteria; phylum Pseudomonadota; class Gammaproteobacteria; order Enterobacterales; family Shewanellaceae; genus Shewanella. Next base: position 19,561 of record NZ_JBLXAT010000039.1, read on the forward strand.
CGCACACCGCTAGGTATTACCGCCGATACCCTCAAAGCTTTTTGTTACTGTGATAATAGTGCGGCCCGGGCGTTGATGTTGGGGTATGACGTCGAGTGTGAAGAGGTTAAACCGCTGGCCGCTGCGGAACGTTCTTTTGATTTAATTAGCTTTTTCAGAGAGAGCGATAGCAACTACCAGCTGTTTAAAGATTTGCTGGTGGAACGTTTTCAACAGCAAGCCTTTTTGCAATATTCCAGCAACCTTCTGACCGACAATCCGTTGCAGAACATGCTGATGGACATGATGTTACTGCACTATCCGTACAACTCTTGGGATGACGATTTCGACCCTGACTTGTACCTGACTCAGCAATTCATCGACAGCTCCGCTGAAGTGGCGCTGCTTGAGCTAACAACTTACGTAGAACAACAACTGGGGCGTGGGTTGTTGGATGCGCCTCAGCCCGATACGAGGTTGGGTAAAACGACGACAGACAGCTGCGCTAGGGCGGATAACTCGGCCAACATTACCCTCGGTGAGAGCTATCATCATGAATGGCTACGGACGCTAACACGAGAGCTTGAAAGCTTTGGTCTTTATGGTGATAACGTCGAGCATGGGGGGTTATCGCGTTTTTATAAACTTATTGCCAACAACCATGACGAAGCCCTAGCACTTCTGCCAAAAACGCTGCTCAACATTGAGTATGCTGAAGCACCTTATGACGAGTTGATCGTCGCCAGCTTGGTGTTGGCGGCCCTTATTTTGCAGCGCGAACCTCACGACAATGCCTTAGCTAAGGCCGCGGCAGTATATCTGGATGCTTATGCTGTTGAGCAATTGTTAAAGGACTTATGGCAAAGCACTGACTTGCCGCAGCAGTACTTAGTCGATAGCTTGCAGCCAAATAGCAGCATGCCACTTAGCCCAAGTTGCCAGCAAGAAATCGCTGCAAAACTGCCCGCTAAGTCGGCGTTATGCCATTACATTGAAACGGGACGCTACACTATTGATGATGAGGTGCTCAGCCAAAAAGCCAGCGATGATGTGGCACTGAGTGCCATGCGGTCTCACCTAACATACGAAAGCGACGACATTTCCGCTCAGCAACCTCAAATTTGCTGGCTAGGTAGCGTGCGTGAAAACACCCAAAAGCTGCTGTATGTCGCCCATATTGCTGCACAGTATCCACAACTCGGTTGTGCGGCGGCGCTCGGCCGGGTGTTAAAGCTCGCTTTTGAGCTGGCTCCGGTGCGGGTGGGTCTTTTGCTATCGAAGGTATATCAAGAGGATGAATACCTTACTGATGACCATGACAGGATGCAGCAAATGCTGGATTTGTTCATGCAGCAAGGATTGTCGGAGGCAGGGTGTTGGGCTTTTATCATGGAGCAATATGCGCGCTATGAGGACGTTGATGAAGAGCCTCGTTACGTACAACTGTTAACAGACTGGGTTACCAGAAATCACCCCGCACCGAAAAACACCTTCCTGTCGACGCAAAAAGTAAAAAAGCGCAAAACATTGGAAGCTGCGACGCATTTGCTGCCTAGAAGTCTGCAACTGACGTTATTAAATGATGCTGCCGAACTGTTTCCTGAGTCTGATTTTTGCAGCGATTATGACCAGATTCTACTGGATACCGTCAGCCGTGCACTGCAACGCGAAGACGCTGTTTATGATGTGCCGGTTTACTTCAAAAACCGACTCATTAACCAGCAGCTGTATTGTGAATATATTGCCAACTATGAGTGGCACCTGCATCCAGCACGTATCGAGCAAATTTTGCAACATACGCCAGTTGCTAAGCCCGACAATCTCAGCAGTGCCGCCACTTATTACCAGCAAGCGATCGACAGTAAACGCCGCCAATATATTATTTTGCAACAACAAGACGAAAAATTGGTGCCCATGTTTGGCACTGCGCTGCTGTGGGCTATTCAACAGGGCGTCATGCAAAATAGTACCGACCAAGCCTCGATTAATTTCATCATCATCGATCGTCATTGCCCACAGGCGTATTACGAGGAGATGCTGCAATTGGCATCCGAAGCCGATTTTGTACACTATGTTCGCCAACACGTGTTGGACTTTATCAGCGGCGCGGTAATCGGTGATGACGTGCAACACCTGTTGCGCAATGCCATCAACCCGCGGGGGTTCCTCGAGAGCCGTAGTTATCATGATGTGGAACTCAGCGATGTATTGTTGAGTACTAGCCCGACGCTGCAGCACAATACCCGACGCTGCAGCACAATACCCTACGTTTGCTCGGCATGGTGTCGCATCAATGCCTACAGCTCGATTTGGAATTAGACGAGACAGAATACTTCGAGTTATTGATGCGCATTGGTGTGGATAAACAGGCAATCCTCAAAATGTTGCTGGTCAACAACAATATGGCCGCTGTGGCGCAGCTCGCTCAACGCGTTGATATTCGCGCACTGGTGCCGCAACAGAAAATCGCTGATCAAATTGCAATGCTGACTGTGTTGGCGCAGCAGCCGAGCTATGGAGCGTTTATTCGAGGTTTGGAACAGAGCGAATCGTTAAAACTGCGCCAGCATGTGCAGGCGCTGATAACCCAACACGGGCTGAAACCTTACCCTGAGCCAGCGTTTCATATTGTGGATTTTGGGGTGTATGACATGGCGGGCAATACCGACCCAGAAAGTGGCTCTACCAGAAAGACCGCAAGGGAGCCGCACTGTGTGCAAGCCACGACCGAGATTAAGCCTGAACTGGGGATGTTTTTCGGTTTTCGCTTTACCGCGACTGACCCTGCCAATGCGCCGAGCGTGTTAGTGCATAATGTCCACGTGGTGCACCCCATATTTGATGCCAACAGCCAAACGGTGAAAATGCATACCTCGACTTGGCAGCAAAATGGTTACAGCAATGCCAATATCTTCCTCGGCTGGCATTTTGAAACCGCTGATGAACTTATTGCTGGGCAATATCATTTTTCCGCAGTAAGCACTGAGGGTAAATTGCTCGCAGAAAAGACCTTTACCGTGTTATAGCCCACAACGTTTAGCCTCACTTTTCCCAACGATTGGGGAAGGTGAGGGCGGCAAGTTATGCCTCAACTTAGGCAACTCATGGATAGAATTAACAATGTTCGATGATGCCAAACGTTTTACCTTCTACACCACCCACAAAATCAACGCGGCAGCGGTTAACCACCTATTGGAACAAAGCGATACCGCGATACTCACCTGTAACGGTGGTGATGTTGATGGGCTGGAGATTTGCCCAAGCCTCAGATTTTCCAACACCAACCCTAAAATCAATGCGTTTGATGCGGAAGATTTATTAGCTGGCTGGTTTGTTGAGCTGTTTCAGTGCATCGGTTATGACCTCAGCCAAACGAATGAGCTGATCACCATCAACTCAACCTTCATTCTGCAATTTGATACGGATGTCGTCATCTCCTTAGAAGGTGATGAAATCCTGTATGTCGAAGAAGAGCAAACATACGCCTATAAAGTCACACCAAGCTTCTGTAAGCACGGTTATTGTCCGTTGACTGCATTAGTTGAAATTAACGATGACAGTTCGATACGCATCGAACAAACCATCCAAGAATACCTCATGCCTTAACGGCCTTAGGGGATTTGTTGTTTGTTAGTCAATTCGGCCATGCGCCAGCACGCTCACGGTTAGCGGTATTAACTGGCAAGTGTAGAGTGTCACGCAGACTTGTTCGCACCTGCCGTAGTGCCACATGAGCGGCGTTTACCGTTGCATAAGGACTAAAAATGCTTGAAGCAAAACGTTTTACCTTCCGCAGTAGCCACAAAGTTAAGGCGTCAGCGATCAGTAACATCGCCGATGCTTCCTATTTCCCTGTATTGACATGCCGTGGTGGGGATATTGAGGGTCTGGCGATATCTCCCACCATAAAGCTGACCTGCACTAATCCGCATATCAGCCAATTTAGCGCAGAAAACGTGTTAAGAGGTTTTTTTACTGAGGCGTTTCGTCACCTCAGTTCTGGCATCCAACGAGAAGGCGAGTTTATCGTTATCAAATCAACCTTCATCTTGGAATTTGGCGTCGATGACCCGCTCTCCCTAATAGGTGATGAAATCGTTTACATTGAAGATGACAGCCGATATAGCTATCAAGTTAGCCCCAGTTTCTGTAAAGCGGGTTATGGGCCGTTTCATGAAATAGTCGACATAGCATCGGATAAGCAGCTTACCTGTGAGGTAGCGATTAAGGAATTGATGCTGTAGCGATGCGTTAAGCACAGCAAATAGCGCAACTCAGCCCTAAAGGAGGACATCATGCCACAAGCGAAATGTTTTACATTTTTAGCCAGCTACAAGCTCCCGGCCAACAAAGTCACTGGGAGAGTGGAAACCGAATATCTACCTGCAATCATCGTCGATGAGCAGCAACTGACGCCCTTTCTAAAATTTACCTTAACGAATGCTGATATTGGTGAATCTGAATCAGAAGAGATGCTGGAAGGTTACTTTATTGAATTATTCGATTGCCTCACACTGGATATCAACACCATCGGTGACGAGGTAAACATCAACGCAACTTTTGTGCTGCAATTTGATGTCGATGATCCAGTATCGTTAAATGGCAATGAAATCGTCTATGTTCAAGAAGATGGCAACTACAGCTACAAGGTCACCGCGGCGTTTAGCCGCGCCATTTGTCCAAGATTGTCTGAGTCGGTCGAGCTGGTTTTTGACGCGCAACTCAGCATCACCGAAACGCTGCAACAAGAGCTGAGGTTGTAAATTCGCCACCCAGCCTTTCCGTCTTGCCCCGGCCATGAGTTTTTCAAACGCGACTACCTTGGCAGCAACGGATTGTTCTCATTTGTGCTAAAGCAAGGCGGCAATAAGAAAGCGATGCAAGCCTTTGTTGAAGGTATGGAACACTTCAAAATGGGCTTCTCGTGGGGCGGTTATGAAAGCCTCATACTGGCGGAATTCGGCATTGAAAAAATCCGTACCGCCACCCAATGGGACAGCAGTAAACCTATGTTCCGCGTCCATATTGGCCTTGAAGACACTGAAGATCTGATTGCCGACTTAGACGCCGCCTTTGCCCGCTACCACGCAGCACTAGGCCAATAATCACCGACCGTAGATTTACTGCAAACGCCGCTCAAGTTAGCGCTATCCCAAAGGTTGGCGCACCGATTCAGCGGCGTTGTTGTATCGGTGTTTTGTGTCTCCGAACGGCGCGCCCCTACTACTTTGCCGTACTCACTCGCTACACTAAATAGCCATTCACCAAGCAAGCATTACTCACACCGAATCATCACAGATAAATGTGCGCTACGTGGCAGCAGCGACGATAAATCAACCAAAGGGCTTTGCAGCCCACTACGGCACTGCTACTCTCGATTGAAACTCTCGACAGACAAGGAATGGACTATGAGTTGCCATCGCATCAATGAATTACTCGATATGCTAAACCCAGCGTGAAAAAAAGACCCCAAACTCAATTTCGTGCAATTTCTACAAAAATTGGCCGACGAAGCGGGTTTTAAAGGCTCACTGAGCGATCTGTCAGATGATGTACTGATCTACCAACTCAAGATGCGCGACATCGACAGCAGCGCCCCAATTCCCGGCATTCAAAAGGATTATGTTGAAGATTTTAAAACGGAAATTTTGCGCGCAAGGGGCATGCGGGATGAATAACCGATAAAAAAATGGTTTAAACTATGTGCTCAACTCAGCGGTGTACCATTCGGTATTACAGGAATATATGAAATATCTAGTTTTTATCAGTCTCCTTATCGCGCCATTGGCATTTGCCTTAGATATTCAACAACTAAAAAGTCATGGTGGCGCTTTGATAGCGAATGTGACACCTAACTACGCATTTGAACACATGTCGGACGCCACAGGAGACTTTATGTTCCTTAAAAAGGAGATTGGCCGAAATGGTAATCGCCCCTTATGGGAGGTAGTTGACCATTTATCGCTCGGCCAGATTGATAGCAAAGACACCCTATATTACGCCATGTGTAATTACCGTGGTAAATTTGAACCTAAGATCGTAGCAATAGCGGAATATGAAGCAGATAAAGAGGTCAATGCTAAGGTAAAAAACGCATGGATTGCAGATATAGAGCATGGCGGCTTCGTCAGCGTACCCGTTAACGACGTCGAATGTTTTAATGAAGGGTTCGCGGTATAACATCGCTATTTTTTGTGAACATAAAAACCAAGCATAATAACAAGGAAACGTTGAATGAATTATTCCAAATTATCTTTTTTCATAATATTGACTTTAGGTTCATACATTATCTATCGCAATAAAAAGTTTGAAGCTTCACTGATTGAATATGTTCAACAACAATACGCCAATGATTGGCAAATATTATCTATTCGCGCTAAAGAATTTGGCAACACCGAAAAATGGGCAAAAATATTAACTATTGATGCTTTAAAAAACGGTAAGCTTGACGCCATCCAAGATAACTGCGTTCAGCAAACGTTTTTAAGTATGAAGCGTAATAACCAACGGCTTATATGGTTAATAGTGGTACAAACGATAGTTGTTTTTTATACTGCGTACTTTGCATAAAATTGACGGCTTTGTTTCCTAAATCGATTCAACGAACAAAGCCCCTCAGCAGAATCGTTCAAATATCAGACTACACAGTGAGTTTCAGGCATGCCTAGTCCTGTGAGTTTGTTCAGCACTTTTACCATCGCGTAAGTTACTCCTACCTGACGGTTATTAGTTCGAAGGATTAATCTGCCACCGAGTAGCAGCTTTACCCTGTACATGGTAGATTCTGAGATTGACCGCCATAGGTATCAGTGAATTCGCGGGGCTGCAATATGTTGCCACTGATATCGGCAGAATTCGTCCTATCAAAATCACTATGGAAAGACCTTTAATTATAACTAATTGAATTAACTGACGGATATATCTTGGCACGAATTGAGCTTGGATATAGCGGTTTCATAATGTAAAAGGATTTACCATGAATATTTCATCCGCACAGAGCTACCAAGTAGGCGCTATAACGCAAGATAGCTATCAGCGCACTAATAGTCGTGCAGATACTGATGATGAAAGCGCAATGATTCAGGCTGATACCGTAAGTATTAGTCCCGAAGCGAAACGGCTATCTGAAGTAAGCAATGCTTACAGTAAAATATATGACCCTCATGCAATGTCTCCAAATCAAATGGTAGCGCTTGCACAATCACTATATGCAGATGGGGCAATTACAGATTAGGGCGAGATCGTGAACGTTTATTGACCACTTAATTTAGAGTTAAACGTTTCATTTGACGCCCCAAGTCAGACGTGATCTTATACTCTCTTTTGGGAGTATAAGCATGTACATCGAAGCCTTCACC
>NZ_JBLXAT010000040.1:0-25726 GCF_048265805.1 Shewanella sp.
CCGTAAGCCGTAAGCCGTAAGCCGTAAGCCGTAAGCCGTAAGCCGTAAGCCGTAAGCCGTAAGCCGTAAGCCGTAAGAGGATTGTGCGGTGATTGAAGTAAAGAAAAACCACTCAGTGAGTGGTTTAGGTCGGTATCTTGCTTAGTGTACTAACTCCGTTAGCAGTTTATCTATGATGGGTTGGTTCGCATCAGGGAATGGCAGGCTAGCGAGTTCAGTTAGCTTGACCCAGCGGATCTCTTGCCCTTCAGCACCGGACTCTTGGCCGGTAAACGCTGTCACCAAATGGATATCGAGAAATACCTGTTTTTCTGGGTAGTCGTAGCTCAATGTCATGAACGGGCAACTGGCGGTGACTGTGATATTCAGTTCTTCTTGCAACTCGCGGGTTAACGCTTCTGTGACCGGTTCACCCTGCTCAACCTTACCGCCCGGGAATTCCCATTTACCGCCTTGATGTAAGTGACCATGGCGCTTTGCTAGCAATATTTGCTGCTCGCGTATAATCACCCCAACGGCCACATGTACTCGTTTATTCACACTCATTACTCTTTAAAAAAGTCAGGTTCATCGTAACCCAGTTCATCTAACAACTCTTCGTCGATATTGGGTTCCACGGGGATAGCGTGTTTCTCTGACGCCCAGTCTCCAAGATCGATCAATTTGCAGCGCTCGGAACAGAACGGGCGAAATTTAGATTCAGCTGACCATGCTACCTCTTTCTGGCAGATGGGGCATTTGACGATATGAGGCATAAGCGCCCTCGGTTAATCAACATGGCGCTCATGGTAACGGCTTGCTAGTGAGCTGCGCAACCTAAAGCTTAGGCTTGGTTGCTACCAGTTCTAAGTAACCATGATGCAGAAGGGCGACTTGTTGTCGAAGTTGAGCAATATCACCTTGGTTTTCGATAACCCTGTCAGCACGGGCAAGGCGTTGTTCGCGGCTAATTTGGCTGTTAATGATGTTTTGCACTTGCTGCTCACTCACACCATCGCGGCTTGTGGTACGGCTTAGCTGCGTTGCAGGTGGCACATCTACCACTAGCGTGGCATCCACTAAGCTTTCTAACTTATTTTCAAATAACAGCGGCACCACCATCAGAGCATAGGGTGATGGTGCCGCCTTGCATTGTTTTAGCATCTCAGTGCGTATCAGTGGATGTAACAGTCCGTTGAGCCATTCCCGAGCAGTCGGTTGTTCGAAGATGAGTTCTCTTAATTGCGGGCGATTTAATTCTCCGTCTGCGGTGAGTATGCCGTTGCCAAACTGCTGTTGGATCTGCTTGAGTCCAATAGTGCCGGGGGCGACCACTTCGCGGGCGATGATGTCGGCATCCACAATGGTGATGCCAAGTTCAGCGAACAGATTAGCCACGGTGGTTTTACCACTGCCAATGCCACCCGTAAGGCCAATAACCACATTACTCATTACAGTGTGCTCAGATACCAGTTAACAATGTCATTTCCCCAACACAGGGCGACCCAACCCGCAATGGCAATATAGGGACCAAATGGAATGGGATTGTTGCGGCCATTGCCTTTGAACAGCATCAGCAAGATACCTACTACTGCGCCAACTGCGGAAGAAAGCAGGATGATCAGTGGCAACATTTGCCAACCTAACCAAGCACCGAACAGCGCCATCAGCTTGAAGTCACCATAGCCCATGCCTTCCTTGCCGGTCAGTAATTTAAACAGCCAAAACACCGACCATAAGCTGAGGTAACCAGCCACTGCGCCAATGACCGAGCTCTCAAGAGTTGTGAAACTGCCCCACATACTGGCGATGACGCCTAACCACATAAACGGCAGTGTGAGTTGATCGGGCAGTAGCATTTCATCTAAGTCGATACCCGACATAGCGACCAATGCGAAGGTGAGAATCGCTGCTAGGGCAAATTGCAGTGTCGGCCCGAAATGCCATGCGAGTACGGCAACTAGCACGGCATTCAATAGTTCAAACAGCGGGTAACGTGGTGATATCGGCTGTTTACAGGCGGCGCATTTGCCGCCGAGCATTAGCCAACCGATCAATGGCAGATTGTGCCAAGGTTTAATCGCGGTTTTGCACTTAGGGCAGGTGGAGTTAGGTACCACCAAATTAAAGCGCTCAGGAAATTTGTCCAATGGCTGTAGCAATTTTTGCTGCTGCAACGCTTGGTGTGCCGCCGGTTGATATTCTTCGAGGAACTGTTCGCATTCTTGTTGCCAGCCGCGTTTCATCATCACCGGCAAACGGAAAATCACCACATTGATAAAACTGCCAATCACTGCGGCAAAGATAAAGGAGAGGGCAATAAACACCGTGGGGTATTGCCCCATCAAACTAATAAATGACTGCATGCTAGTATTTTTTATGTAATGGGCAGTTGAGGTGAGTTCGCTATCTTACCCAACAACGTTACCGAGTTGGAAGATAGGTAAATACATGCCGACGATCAAACTACCGACTAAGCCACCGATAACCACCATCATAATTGGCTCAATCAAACTAGACAAACCATCAACGGCATCATCTACTTGCATTTCATAAATGTTGGCAATTTTGTTGAGCATATTATCGAGTGAGCCGGATTCTTCGCCGATCATTACCATCTGGATCAGCATATCGGGGAACAGCTTGGTGGTGCGCATGGCCACGTTCATCTGCATCCCTGCCATCACTTCGGTGCGAACATTAGCAATCGCTTTACGGTAGACGGCGTTACCAGAAGCACCGCCCGCCGATTCTAAACCATCAATCAGTGGCACCCCAGCAGCGAAAGTGGTTGCTAATGTACGGGCAAAACGTGCCATGGCACCTTTGTGCAAAATCGGCCCTATCAAAGGTATTTTTAATACCAATTCATCAATTTTATCACGAAACATCTGCGAATTACGATGTGCTCTCACAAATGAAAACAATGCAATGATTATCCCAGCAAAGAAAAGATACCAAGTATTTTGTAAGGCTCGAGAAATATTAATGATAAGTTGGGTAAATGCTGGTAGTTCTGCACCAAAACCTGCGAAGATACTTTCAAATTGAGGTACCACAAATAGCAGTAAGAGGACCGTAACCGCGATGGCTACCACTACTACCGCAGCAGGATAAAACATCGCTTTTTTGATTTTTGATTTGAGTGCTTCGGCTTTCTCTTTATAGGTGGCGATACGGTCAAATACGGTATCCAATGCGCCGGAATGTTCACCGGCAGCGACTAGGTCGACATAAAGGTCATCAAAATAAAGTCTGTGTGGTCTTAACGCATCTGACAGCGGGATACCGGATTGGATGTCAGCGAGTATGGTGCCTAGCAAGATGCGCATACGCGGCTTTTCATGGCCCCGAGCGATCAGTTCAATGGAGGTAACCAGTGGAACGCCAGCCGACAGCATAGTTGCTATCTGGCGGGTCACCATCGCAATATCCATCGGCTTGATTTTTTTATTTTCGTTACTGAATAGCCCCGCCGACTTTTTAGCAACTGACTTAGGTAAAATACCTTGGCTTTTTAGCTGGGTCTTAATCTCAGCGACGGTGGCACCGCGCAGCTCCCCTTCGGTTTTTTTGCCATCGCGGTTAACGCCTTTCCACACATAGGTGTAGATTTTCGGCGGCTTTTTATCTGCTTTGGAATTAGCTGAGCGACTGCGTGAGGAGGATGCTGTTGCCATGGTGAATTATCCTTATAGTGGTCGCTGCTAACTGCCGATTCCCTAATGGTAGTTGCTGGATCTAAAAACGAAAGAAGGTTGTTTAAAAACTGGTAACACGATTGATTTCGGCAATACTGGTAACGCCTTGGATCACTTTTAAAAGTCCGGAATCACGGAGATCACGCATGCCTTGTTGTTTGGCTATTTTGGCGATTTGTAGCGAGTTGCCGCCTTCCATAATCACGCGGGCGATTTCATCGGACATCTTCATCACTTCATAAATCCCCACGCGACCTTTGTAGCCGCCGGAGCAATGTTCACAGCCTACCGGTTTGTACACGGTAAAACCCTCAGTGATCTGCGCTTGGTTAAAGCCGAGTTTCAGTAATTCATGCTCAGGAATATCTTCTGCTTGGCGGCAATTAGCACACAGCCGTCGCGCCAAACGTTGAGCAATAATCAGGTTAACCGAGCTGGCAATGTTGTAGCCAGGCACGCCCATATTGAGCAAACGGGTCAGCGTTTCCGACGAGGAGTTGGTGTGCAGGGTAGATAGTACCAAGTGACCGGTTTGCGCAGCCTTAATGGCAATCTCGGCGGTTTCGAGGTCACGAATTTCCCCTACCATCACTACATCAGGGTCTTGGCGTAGAAAGGAACGCAAGGCCGAGGCGAAAGTCAGCCCCGCTTTAACGTTGATATGGACTTGGTTGACACCTTCTAAGTTAATTTCCACCGGATCTTCGGCGGTGGAGATATTGCGCTCTTCGGTGTTGAGAATATTGAGCCCTGTGTACAAGGATACGGTTTTACCAGACCCTGTTGGGCCGGTGACCAGAATCATGCCTTGTGGCCGTGCCAACATCTCTAAATAGGCTTGTTTCTGGTCTTCTTCATAGCCGAGCTTTTCAATGCCTAATTGCGCAGAAGAAGAATCTAAAATACGCATTACGATCTTCTCGCCCCACAGGGTAGGCAGGGTGGATACACGAAAATCGATGCTCTTATTACGGCTGAGTTTCATCTTGATGCGACCGTCTTGCGGCACGCGGCGCTCGGCGATATCGAGCTTGGACATCACTTTTAAACGCGCTGATAAACGTGAGGCGAGATTGACTGGAGGCTCTGCTACCTCATGCAAGATGCCATCAATACGAAAACGTACGCGATAGCGTTTCTCGTAGGGTTCAAAGTGCAAATCCGATGCGCCACGGCGAATCGCATCGGTGAGAATCTTGTTGATGTAAATAACGATTGGCGCGTCGTCAGCGCCATCGGCGGCGTCTTCTTGGCGTTTATCGGTATCGGTAATCTCAATGCCGGCCAAGGCTTGCTCGTCAATGCCGCTGAGATCCAATGAGGAGATGTCTTCTTCCAGCACTTTTTCGAGTGCTTTGCCGAGTTTGTCTTCCTCCACCAAAATCGCCTCGGCGTGCAAACCAGCACTGAATTGGAACTCTTCGAGGGCAGAAATATTGGTGGGATCAGAGGTGGCAATGTAAAGGCGATTGCCACGTTTAAACAGCGGTAAACAGCGGTGCTTGTCAATCAGCTTACGGTTGATAAACTCTTCAGGAATGCTGCTAACGTCAAACTCGGCCAAATCGAGTAGTGGAGTACCGTATTCTTCATAACACAGTTCAGCAATGGTACGGGCAGATAAAAACTGACTGGTCACCAAGGCGGTGACCAGTGCCGTTTTATTCTTGAGTGCTAACGCCACCGCCTCGGACAGCCGGCTCTCATCAAGCAGACCTTTGCGGATAAATAATGTTGATAATCCGAGGTGAATATTAGTGGTCGGCATTAATACAAGCCAGTGATTAGAATTCGGAGCACCAACCTTTGGTTAAGCAGCTAGGTGTGGTTGTTGATGTTGCAACCCAGGTTAGTACACCGTTGTTATCGGTTGGGGTGGCGATTAAGTTTGCACTTTCCACCGCAGCAGTCCCTGTAGCTGTAATTACGCCATCAGTAATACCCATTGTGTCAAGATTCGAATAGGTCCCTGTTGTTACAGCATTCGGAATTCCCCTATAACCAGCATCACAGTTATCTAAAGAACCTTCAGTTTGAAAACATAGCTCTACAGCTGTGCGAGCGGCGCCAACAGCAGTTACCACTTCTGAAAACTTTGACTTTTTAGTATAATCTTGATAAGCAGGCAGCGCGATAGCGGCCAGAATACCGATGATGGCGACCACGATCATCAATTCGATCAGGGTAAAACCTTTAGCTGATTTTTGTTTCATGCCTTTCATTTTCTCTCTCCAAAAGCTAGCCCTGACCAATTAACAGCGCCATGAGGTACTGAGTGGCTGGTTGCTGCTTTTTGCATGGTCAACAACACTAACGGGTTGTAGGCCATACTAAAAGGCAGAAATAGCAGTCACTCCGCTGCAATGGGTGCCGAGCCCCGGGTTAATTAAAATAGTCGTTAATTCAACATTTACTTCGGTTGTATCAACCGTATTGTTATGGCAAACCGCAACGTGGATGCGCTTTACTTACTAGCTATACAAAACAAATTGTCTTTACAAGTATTAATTAATTTAACAATTGTCAGCTAGTAGATAGCGCTAATTTAGTTTATCACGATGAGGTCGGCCACCACCGGCCAACTCGCCACTTCTAAACGTTAGTCTATTGTGAACAAAAATAAAACGTATCGAAGCTGTTTTTTTTACATTTTTCCGCGTAACAGCGCGTTTTAACAGCTATTTAGGGAATACGGACCTGTCGATAATTTGGCGGAATTAACATGGTCGACAAATATATAACTTTGTCAAAAAATAATGTTGTGATTTGGTTGAATTTTTAAGATGCGAGATGCGAGATGCGAGATGCGAGATGCGAGGGAAGATAGCGGTAAGTACAGAGCTAGAGCTAAAAGATGTTGCTCGTGGCTTTGAGGGCATGCTAACCCTGCACAGCTTACAGCTTACAGCTTACAGCTTACAACTGGCTTTTCGCTCGCTACTCGTCGCCCGTATCTCGCCGCTGCTTTCACCCCTTAAACCGCATCGATAGATCGAGTGCTCGCACATGTTTAGTGAGGGCGCCAACGGAGATGTAATCAATGCCTGTTTTGGCAAATTGCGCAATGGTGTCGATAGTGACATCACCCGAGACTTCTAGCTTGGCACCGCCAGCGTTCGCCTTGAATTGATTATTGAGTTCGACGGCTGACAGCATCATGGTAACGTCAAAGTTATCTAGCATGACGATATCGGCACCCGCTGTGAGCGCTTGGCTCAGTTCATCGAGGGATTCGACCTCGACTTCGACAGGTTTGCTTGGATGCAATTGCTTCGCGGTTGTCACGGCAGCCGCAATGCCACCGCACGCCATGATGTGGTTCTCTTTAATCAGAAAAGCATCGAATAAGCCGATGCGATGATTTTTACCGCCCCCACAAGTGACGGCATATTTTTGGGCGGTACGCAGCCCCGGCAGGGTTTTACGGGTGTCTAGCAGTTGGCATTGGGTGCCTGCTAGCTTGTCGACATAACGTTTGGTTAAGCTGGCAACGCCAGAGAGCATCTGAATAAAGTTCATGGCGGTGCGTTCACCCGTCAGCAGCATGCGTGCAGGGCCAGATAGTTCACACAGATGTTGCCCCGCGACCAGTAAATCACCGTCGTCAACATGCCAGTGAATCGCTACCTCACCACCGAGTTGCCGAAAGACTTGTTCCGCCCAAGCTTTACCGCAGAATACGCCCTCTTCGCGGGTGATAAGTATTGCTTCACCATGTTGCTCTGCGGGGATGAGTTGTGCGGTAATATCACCGTCGTGCACATTGAGATGGCCCAAGTCTTCATCGAGGGCAGCCTTAACACTAATGCGAATATCATTTTCTAACATGGTGCAAACCTTGCTGCGGTGGTCATCAATAAGCGAATGAGCTGAAGATTAGCACAAAGAGGTTTTCAGTGGCGAGAGACAGGGAACGAGTTGCGGGCTTCGAGATGCGAGTTGCGGGATTCGAGATGTGAGTTAGGCGCTTCGAGATGCGGGATTCGAGCAGTTAACTCGCGACTCGATGCTTGCAGCCATGTAGCTGTGTTAGCTCGCAACTATATTTTGATCGGTTTGCTCTTATCGCTTATAGCTCGTAGCACGTGGCTCGTAACTCACCCAAAAGGAAAATAATTTGAGCGGTATTTTTGACAGTTGGCAAGCGGGCTGGTGTTTAGATGTTAAACAACGGCCTTCACCACACTTTAATCAGCGGTCAGCCGATGAGGTGAGCTTGCTGGTGATCCACAATATAAGTCTGCCTGCGGGGCAGTTTGGGCTACCTTATATAGAGGCGTTGTTTTGCGGTACGTTGGATTGCCAAGCCGATGCGAGCTTTGCCGAGCTTGAAGGTTTAGCCGTGTCGGCACACTTTCTGATCAAACGTACTGGTGAAGTGCTGCAATTTGTTTCCTGTGATGAGCGTGCATGGCATGCTGGTGTGTCGAATTTTCAAGGACGCAGTAACTGTAATGATTTTGCGGTGGGGATTGAGTTAGAAGGCACTGATACGTCAGGCTACACCGATATACAGTACACACAGTTAACGGCGTTAACTAAGGCGTTGCAGCAGCAATATCCATTGATTACTCAGCAGCGGATCGTCGGGCATAGTGATATTGCTCCCGTACGTAAGACGGATCCGGGTGAGGGATTTGACTGGCAGCGTTATTCAGCGGCAATATTGAGCTGACCCAATGAAGCTGGAGTGCTAAATGGCATTGTTTTCATTACTGATTGCGGTATTGATCGAGCGACTAAAGTTTTTGCCGAGGTTGTTGCAGTTAGACAACATGTTTGCTTGGTATCGCGCGCATTTTTTTACCGAAGAGCTACTGCGTAGTAAAGGTGGCATTTGGCTGGCGCTGCTATTCCCTGCCGCGAGTGTATTGGTATTGCAGTGGCTGCTGCACGGCTGGTTGTTTGGCTTACCTTCGCTGTTGCTGTGGACGGTAGTTGCGGCGTTATGTTTTAGCCATCAGTACGTGCGGCATAAATTTAAGAAATATATGCAGGCGGCGTGTCGTGGTGATTTAGAAGCCTGTTATCTACATGCCACCGATTTGGATTATGACCACTGCCTAGATAGCATCAGTTCTGAGGAGATGGGGGCGCGCGTAGGTCAGCTAGCCGCATGGCTGAACTACCGTTATTACGGCGCGGTGGCGTTTTACTTGATCATTCTTGGCCCAGCGGGGGTACTGTTCTATTGCACTGCTCGCTACTTCAATAGCCTTAGTGAAGAACACCCATTACCGCTGCCGAGCAATTTAATGTTTGCCTTGGACTGGTTACCCGCGCGGTTTGTGGCGCTGGGGTACGCCTTGAGCGGCCATTTTGGTTCGGCCTTTAGCCGTTGGCGCGAATTGGTGTTTGGTATCTACACTGAGCCGCAGAAGATTATCGCGGAAGTGGCCTTGGCGGCAGAAGTGCTACCAGAGCGTGCTGGTGCACCAATCTGCGTTCGCTCGACTATCGCGTTGCTCGCGCTGAGTAAACGTAACTTTATACTGATCTTAACCATACTTGCGGTGCTGACTATCTTTGGAATTGTGCAGTAGGATTGAGTTGCGAGGAAGCGAAGCTGTAAGCGGTAAGTTGTAAGTTGTAAGTTGTAAGTTGTAAGTTGTAAGTCGTAAGAGAAGAGCTAAGAGCAAAGCAAAAAAGCTAAGATATGAATACGTGAAGGGCTAAGAGGCTGGTGTTAGCGGGCGTAAGCCAATGAGTGGCGTCGATGTGTGCTGTCAGCGGGATACATCGATGTATTCTGTTTGATTTTTACCCAAAATAGCTAATCTTTGGTCTGTAAGACTAAAGTATAAATAATACAAATAAATGCTAGAAAGTAGTGGCATACTAATCAAAAAACGGATTAAATTGACCTCCGTCACGCTCTAGACAACAAAAAAGTGATTTGTTAGAGTGCGCTCACTCATAATTGGTAAGACCAATTTACAACAGGGAGCTGAGTGCCACATGGCCTACAGTAAAATCAGTCAGCCGAAAATTTCCGATGTGATCATGGAGCGTCTGGAGCAGATGATCCTCGAAGGAAGTTTGAAGCCAGGTCAAAAGCTTCCTCCAGAACGGGAGCTGGCATTACAGTTTGAAGTTTCCCGCCCATCACTCCGCGAAGCCATTCAAAAACTTGAAGCCAAAGGGCTATTGTTGCGCCGTCAAGGCGGTGGCACCTATGTGAAGGAGCAGCTGTGGAAAAGCATGGCTGATCCGATCATGGAGTTGATGTTGAGTGATCCAGAAAGCCAATATGACTTGCTGGAGTTCCGCCATGCCACTGAAGGCATGATGGCCTATTTTGCCGCCCTGCGTGGCACCGATGCCGATATGGAAAACTTGGAAAACATGCTAGAGCAGGTGGAACAAGCCCAAGGTATCGATGCCGTTGCTACGGCGATTGTGAATTTTTACCGAGCCATTGCAGAGGCGTCACATAATGTGGCCATGCTGCATCTGGTACTCAGTTTAACTTCTGTGCTGCATAAAAACGTAGCACAAAACTTGGAGCTTCTAAGCCATCGCGAAGAAGCTTCATCTGAGGCTAACGAGCATCGGCGAGATCTGCTTGCCGCTATCGTTCGTCGTGATCCTGAAGCCGCACGAGAAGCATCGAACGAGCACTTGAGTTATATCGAGGAAGTGATGCTGTCGGTCCGGGAGGAAGATAGCCGGTTGCAGCGTAGCCTGCGCCGTTTGAAGAGCGGTATGTAACACGGGCATGGGACCGAATACCGCAACGACAACATTTACCATGTTATAAATAAGGACAGTGTCATGTCTGAAAATATGCTACAAGACTTGGATCCATTAGAGACTCAGGAGTGGCTGGAATCCCTGCAAGCTGTGTTAGAGCAGGAAGGCCCAGAACGAGCTCATTATCTTCTCGAAAAGCTGATTGACAAGGCCCGCCGTAACGGTACTTACCTGCCATACAAAGCGACTACTGCTTATTTGAATACCATTCCTGCTGGTCAAGAGCCTGCAATGCCCGGCGACCAAGGGCTGGAGCGTCGCATTCGCGCAATTATTCGTTGGAATGCGTTGGCAATGGTAATCCGTGGTTCTAAAAAAGATTTAGAGCTGGGCGGCCATATTGCGAGCTTTGCCTCAAGCGCCACTATTTATGATGTGTGCTTTAACCACTTCTTCCGTGCGCCTAACGCCAAAGATGGCGGCGACTTGGTTTACTTCCAAGGCCACATCGCGCCAGGTATCTACTCGCGTTCTTTCCTTGAAGGCCGCTTGAGCGAAGAGCAACTGGCCAACTTCCGTCAAGAAGTTGATGGCAAAGGTTTGTCTTCCTACCCGCATCCTAAGCTGATGTCTGATTACTGGCAGTTCCCAACCGTGTCTATGGGGTTGGGTCCTATCCAAGCGATCTATCAAGCACGTTTCCTGAAATACCTGACCGACCGTGGCATTAAAGATTGCTCTGAGCAAACTGTTTACTGCTTCCTCGGCGATGGTGAAGTGGACGAGCCAGAAGCACTGGGTGCTATCGGTTTGGCTGCGCGCGAAGAGCTGGATAACTTGGTGTTCATCATCAACTGTAATCTGCAACGTTTGGATGGCCCTGTGCGTGGTAACGGCAAAATCATTCAAGAGTTGGAAGGTGAATTCCGCGGCGCAGGCTGGGAGGTGCTGAAAGTGATTTGGGGTCGCTATTGGGACCCACTGTTGGCGCGTGATACTAGCGGGAAACTGCTGCAGTTGATGGAAGAAACCGTAGACGGTGAATACCAAAACTGTAAAGCCAAAGGTGGCGCGTATACGCGTGAGCACTTCTTTGGTAAGTATCCAGAGACAGCCGAAATGGTGGCCAACATGTCTGATGATGACATCTGGCGTTTGAACCGTGGTGGTCACGATCCGGTGAAGATCTACGCAGCCCTGCAACAAGCAAAGAACACCAAAGGTCGTCCAACCGTGATTCTGGCGAAAACCGTAAAAGGTTATGGTCTGGGTGACGCGGGTGAAGGTAAAAACATCGCCCACAACGTGAAGAAAATGGATATCGAATCTATCCGTTACTTCCGCGATCGTTTCAATATTCCAATTCCAGATGACAAGCTGGAAGAAGTGCCTTTCTATCACCCAGGTGAAGATTCAGAAGAGGTTAAATACCTCAAAGCGCGTCGCGAAGCCTTGGGCGGCTATCTGCCAGCCCGTCGTCAGAAATTCTCTGAAGACTTAGACGTGCCAGCACTGAAAATCTTTGACTCGATTTTGAAAGGCTCTAATGGCCGCGAAATCTCTACCACCATGGCGTTTGTTCGCGTGCTGACCGCACTGCTGAAAGACAAAGGCATTGGTAAAAACATTGTGCCGATCATTCCGGATGAAGCCCGTACCTTTGGTATGGAAGGCTTGTTCCGTCAAGTGGGTATTTATGCTCACGAAGGCCAAAAATACGTACCGCAAGACAAAGACCAAGTGGCTTACTATCGTGAAGATAAAACCGGTCAAGTATTGCAAGAAGGGATTAACGAGCTGGGTGCTATGTCATCATGGGTATCCGCTGCGACCAGTTACTCGGTCAACGATACACCGATGATCCCATTCTACATCTACTACTCAATGTTCGGTTTCCAACGTATTGGTGACTTGGCTTGGGCTGCAGGTGATATGCGTGCGCGCGGTTTCTTGGTGGGCGGTACCTCAGGCCGTACTACATTGAACGGTGAAGGCTTGCAGCACCAAGATGGTCACAGCCATATTCTGGCGAACACCATTCCAAACTGTATCTCTTACGACCCAACTTACGGTTATGAAATTGCCGTCGTTGTTCAAGATGGTATTCGCCGTATGTATGGCGAAGATCAGGAAGATGTTTTCTACTACCTGACCACCATGAACGAAAACTACGTTCAGCCAGAAATGCCAGCCGGTGCCGAAGAAGGCATCATCAAAGGTATCTACAAACTTGAATCAGTTGCTGGTTCAGGCAAAGGTAAGGTACAGCTGATGGGTTGTGGCACCATTCTGGAAGAAGTGCGTAAAGCGGCGCAAGCCTTGGCGAAAGATTACGGTGTGACCGCAGATGTCTTCAGCGTGACCAGCTTCAACGAGCTGACCCGTGATGGTCAAGAATGTGAACGCTACAACATGCTGCATCCAACTGCTGAAGCGAAAGTGCCTTACATCTCTACTGTATTAGCAAAAGACGCTCCAGCCATTGTGGCCACTGACTACATGAAACTGTACGGCGAACAGCTACGTGCTTACGTACCAACTGACTACAAAGTGCTGGGTACTGATGGTTTCGGACGCAGTGACAGCCGCGCTAACTTGCGTCACCACTTCGAAGTGGATGCCACTTTCGTGGTTATTGCAGCGCTGAAGTCTCTGGTTGATCGTGGCGAAATGCCAGTCGATGTGCTGACTAAAGCCATCGCTGAATACGGCATTGATGCTGATAAAATCAGCCCACTGTTCGCATAAGAGGGATAACCAATGGCAGATTTGAAAGAAGTTCTGGTTCCCGATATCGGCGGGGATGAAGTTCAAGTCATCGAAATTTGCGCCAATATTGGCGATGCTCTGGAAGAAGAGCAGGCGATTATCACCGTTGAAAGTGATAAAGCGACCATGGACATTCCAGCGCCGTTTGCTGGTGTGCTCAAAGAGCTCAAAGTCGCGGTGGGCGATAAAGTCTCTGAAGGTACTTTGATTGCGATGTTGGCTGCCGAAGGTGCTGCACCAGCGCCAGCCGCAGAAAAAGCACCAGAGCCCGCAGCGGCGCCAGCTGCTGCACCGACGCCAGCACCCGCCGCACCTGCTCCAGCAGCAAGTGGTTCGCAAGTGATTGAAGTTACCGTACCTGATATCGGTGATGCGAAAGATGTCGATATCATCGAAGTATTGGTAAAAGTTGGCGACAGCATCAATGCTGATGATGGCTTGATCACCTTAGAAACGGACAAAGCCACCATGGACGTACCTGCACCGCAGGCGGGCGTGGTGAAGTCTCTGGCGGTCAACGTGGGCGACAAAGTGTCTGAAGGTTCTTTGGTACTGACACTAGAAGTTGCTGGTAGCGGTGCTGCAGCGGAAGCTGCGCCAGCCACTGAACCTGCACCGGCGGCCGCTGCTGCGGCTCCAGCTGCAACGGCTAGCCAAACGATTGAAGTGACTGTGCCAGACATCGGCGACGCCAAAGATGTTGACGTTATTGACGTGCTGGTAAAAGTTGGCGACACCATCAGCGCTGATGATGGCTTGATTACGCTGGAAACTGACAAAGCCACCATGGATGTGCCTGCACCGCAAGGCGGCGTGGTGAAATCTGTGGCAGTGAGTGTTGGCGATAAAGTGTCTGAAGGATCACTGGTGCTGACCTTGGCGGTGGCCGGTAGTGCTCCTGCAGCGGCGCCAGCGCCTGCGGTCGAAGCTGCGCCAGCAGCCACCGCTCCAGCAGCGGCACCCGCAACTGAAAGCCGTCCACCTGTGCCACATCACCCAAGTGCGGGCGTGGTAAAAACTACAGGTGTGGTGCATGCGTCACCTTCTGTACGCCGTTTAGCGCGTGAATTTGGTGTTGATTTGGGCCTAGTAAAAGGTTCAGGTCGCAAAGGCCGTATTCAGAAAGAAGACGTGCAAGCCTACGTGCGTTATGAGTTGTCACGTCCAAAAGCCAGCGCCGCAACAGCCGTTGCTGGTGGCAATGGTCTGCAAGTGATTGATGCGCCGAAAGTCGACTTCAGTAAATTTGGTGAAGTGGAAGAGATCCCATTGAGCCGTATTCAGAAGATCTCTGGGCCGAACCTGCATCGCAACTGGGTGACTATTCCACATGTGACCCAATTTGATGAAGCGGATATCACTGAGTTGGAAAGCTTCCGTAAACAGCAGAACGAATTGGCGGCGAAGAAGAAACAAGCCATCAAGTTCACTCCGCTGGTGTTTATGATGAAAGCGGTAGCGAAAACGCTGCAAGAATTCCCAACCTTCAACTCTAGCTTGAGCCCTGATGGCGAATCGCTGATCCAGAAAAAGTATTACCACATCGGTGTGGCGGTTGATACGCCTAACGGTTTGGTGGTGCCAGTGTTCCGCGATGTGGATAAGAAGTCGATCACTGAGCTATCACTGGAGCTGATGGATATCTCTGCTAAAGCGCGTGATGGCAAGCTGAAAGCGGCTGACATGCAAGGTAGTTGTTTCACTATCTCTAGCTTAGGTGGCATTGGTGGTACGGCGTTTACCCCAATCGTCAACTATCCAGACGTAGCAATTTTGGGTGTGTCTAAATCTGAGTTCAAACCTAAATGGAATGGCAAAGAATTTATCCCGCGCCTGATGTGCCCACTGTCACTGTCATACGACCACCGTGTGATCGACGGTGCGCTGGCTGCACGCTTCAGCGTGACCCTGTCCAGCTACCTGTCTGACATTCGCACATTGATTATGTAAGCACTAAGGCTGACCGATAAGGTCAGCCTTATGTTTAATTGTGATCCCGGTCGAGCGGGGTAAAATGCCAGCATTGAAGCTAAGCCTGCTCGAACGTCCAGGATGGACCCAGTGTCCACATGGAATGAAATAAATCAGAGGAAAACATGAGTAACGAAATTAAAGCACAAGTCGTGGTATTAGGGGCGGGCCCTGCAGGTTACTCTGCGGCGTTCCGTGCAGCAGATTTAGGTCTGGACACTGTGATTATCGAACGTTACAGCACCTTGGGTGGCGTTTGTTTGAACGTGGGGTGTATCCCTTCAAAAGCCTTGTTGCACGTAGCGAAAGTGATTGAAGAAGCCAAACATATGTCCGCTAACGGTGTGACATTTGGCGAGCCAACTATCGACTTGGATAAACTGCGTGGCTTTAAAGAGAAAGTTATCGGCCAGTTGACTGGCGGTTTGGGCGGCATGTCCAAAATGCGTAAAGTGAACGTGGTTAACGGTCTGGGTAAATTTACTGGCCCCAACAGCATTGAAGTGACCGCAGAAGACGGCGCGAAAACCACTGTAAACTTTGATAATGCGATCATCGCTGCCGGTTCTCGTCCAATCCAGCTGCCATTTATTCCGCACGAAGACCCACGTATTTGGGACTCAACAGACGCGCTGGAACTGAAAGAAATCCCAGGCAAACTGCTGGTGATGGGCGGCGGTATCATCGGTCTGGAAATGGGTACTGTGTACTCATCACTGGGTAGCCAAATCGAAGTGGTAGAGATGTTTGACCAAGTGATCCCTGCGGCTGATAAAGACGTAGTGAAAAACTTCACTAAACAGATCAAAAACAAATTCAAACTGATGCTGGAAACCAAAGTGACCGCAGTAGAAGCCAAAGAAGATGGCATCTATGTGACCATGGAAGGCAAATCAGCACCATCAGCGCCAGAGCGTTACGACGCAGTATTGGTCGCCATCGGTCGTACACCTAACGGTAAGTTGATTGATGCAGACAAAGCGGGCGTGAAAATCGACGAACGTGGCTTTATCAACGTTGATAAGCAGATGCGTACTAACGTGCCACACATCTTCGCGGTGGGTGACATTGTGGGTCAACCTATGTTGGCACACAAAGGCGTGCATGAAGGCCACGTGGCTGCAGAAGTTATCTCTGGTCTGAAACACTTCTTCGATCCAAAAGTGATCCCATCGATTGCTTACACCGATCCTGAAGTGGCTTGGGTAGGTTTGACCGAGAAACAAGCCAAAGAGCAAGGCATTAACTACGAAACCGCCACCTTCCCATGGGCTGCTAGTGGCCGTGCTATTGCTTCTGAAGCGAGCGAAGGTATGACTAAGCTGATCTTTGAAAAAGACACGCATCGTATCATCGGTGGCGCACTGGTAGGTGTTAACGCGGGTGAACTGCTGGGTGAAATAGGCTTGGCGATTGAAATGGGCTGCGATGCGGAAGATATTGCATTGACCATTCACGCTCACCCGACGCTGCATGAATCTGTTGGCTTAGCTGCAGAGATGTATGAAGGCTCAATTACTGATTTGCCCAACCCTAAGGCAAAAAAGAAAAAGTAAGCCAGTAAGCGATCTGCTAATAAGCCTGCCATGTGCAGGCTTATTTTTTGCCACAAATTTAGCGAAGCTATCGGGACGGTTGATTGTTGTCAGCTGCCAGCTTGTGTCGTTGCGAGTGTGAGCTGCACTATCGAGGGCCTGCTGCAAGATCA
This sequence comes from Shewanella sp., assembly GCF_048265805.1. Classification (GTDB taxonomy): domain Bacteria; phylum Pseudomonadota; class Gammaproteobacteria; order Enterobacterales; family Shewanellaceae; genus Shewanella. The sequence goes on from NZ_JBLXAT010000040.1 coordinate 16,822, forward strand.
CCGAAGGCGTGCTGATGAAGGAACTACATGTTGCGCGTGAGCACTTGCCGCAACTGCGGACGATGGATATCGAAGTGGCGATTGATGACTTTGGTACAGATCATCCTTGGCTTATCGGCGCCACTTTGAAGTGAACACGCTAAAAATGACCGCTCATTCCTGATTGATATTGCCAGTAACAGCGCCGACCAAGCAATTGTTAGCAGCATTATCGAAATTGCGCGTAACCTAAAGCTTAAAGTTGTTGCCGAAGGTGTTGAAACTAAAGACCAACTAGAACAGGTAGTTAGTCGTGGATGTCATGTGATTCAAGGCTACTGTTTTGGCAACCCCATTCCCGCTGATGCGATAGCAACTGCAACAGCAAGCGATGCTACGCCAGTCATTTTCCGCCGATTTAGTTGAGTTTGATCTGCTGACTTCTGCTAGTATATTGGCCAACTTTTCTTCGACCTTAATGTGCGGCATGACGTTAATTTCTCGACTTCTTTTGCTGGTAGTGGGGGTATCAATCTCCAGTGTAGCCTTGGCTGATCGGCCGAAAGTTGGCTTAGTGCTCAGTGGTGGTGGCGCAAAAGGTGCCGCTCACGTTGGGGTTATCAAGGTGTTGGAAGCGCACCATATCCCGGTGGATTATGTTGCTGGTACCAGTATTGGTGCCTACGTTGGCGGTTTGTATGCGCTGGGCTATAGCGCAGCAGAAATCGAGCAACTAATGATGGCGCAGGATTGGGATAGTGGCTATTCCGATACCATTCCACGGCAAGCGCTCGGTTATCGTGAGAAGCAACAACGTGACCGTTTTAATATTCCGCTCAATATGGGGATTCGCGATGGTGAAGTGATGACGCCGCAAGGGGTGTTATTAGGGCAAACCATGTCGCGCCTGTATCGCACCACAGCGGGGCTTATTCCTGAGTTCACCAGCTTCAACGAATTATCGATTCCGTTTCGCGCCGTGGCGACAGACTTAGAAACTAGTCGGCCAGTGGTGCTCACTAAAGGCAGTTTGGTGCAAGCGATGCAGGCCTCAGCTACCGTTCCCGGTGCGTTGCAGCCAGCCGTAATCGACGGCAAATTGCTGGTGGATGGTGGTATCGCCAATAACATGCCCGTCGACGTCGCCAAAGCAATGGGCGCCGATATCGTTATTGCCATTGATATCGGCTCCGGGCTGGTCAAAAAGAAAGAGCTGAATGGCGCGATTGCGATTCTGAACCAACTCTCCACCATGCTAACCAACGCCAGTACCGAGCGCCAAAAACGCTTGCTGACAGAAGACGATATTCTGCTGCGGCCTGATGTTGATACGCTGAGCACCACCGATTTTTCCATCATGCCGGAAGCCTTGGCCGCAGGGGAAAAAGCAGCCAATGAGAAACTTGACCAACTGCTGCCACTGGCATTGCCACCGGCGCAGTATGCGGCTTATCAACAGCACAAAAAGCAGGTGGCCGTACGTTGGCGTGATGAGGCCAAACAACCGCTGATCGCGGTTAATTTCACTAACAACTCCACAGTGGATAACCGACTGATTGCTAAAGTCTTCGACGTCAAAAAAGGTGATGTCATTGATAAAGAGCAGCTCAATGAAGCGGTGAGTCGCCTGTATTCACTGAATAAGTTTGAACGCGTCACCGCCGAGTTTGAAGACACCCCAGAAGGGCGCATGCTCAATGTCGATGCCAAAGCGAAATCTTGGGGGCCGAATTACCTGCAGTTTGGCTTTAACTGGGAAGATGATTTATCAATGGATTCGGCGCTGACCATCGATTTAGCCATGACCATGACCGACATCACCAGTAACGGTGGTGAGTGGCGTAATGAAGTGCGCATGGGGTATGAAAAAATGCTGTCCACCGAGTTCTATCAACCACTCGATGCTGACCAACATGTATTCAGCCGGGCACAGTATCGTTATCGCGTAAATGAGTGGGATATATTCCAAGGGCAGGAGCAATACTATGCCCTCAAACGGGAAATTCACTCCGCTGAATTCGGGGTTGGGCTTAACTTCTCCAATGTCAGCATGGTCGAACTTGGCATTAATGGCGATGCAGGTCGACTGACTAACCGAGCTTTGACCGAAGATATCGATTTTACCAGCTACGGTGCGTACCTACGCTATGGTTACGATACGTTAAACAACATCAGTTTCCCAACCTCGGGTAACCGCTTCCGCGTCAATCTTTACCTGAGAGATGAAAACTATTCCGGAATAGAAGACCCAGGGCGAACGTTCCATATTGAGGCGGATTGGAAAGGGGTAGTCAGTGTACGGAATCATTCGTTTGTCGGTAAAGCGGCCTATGAGTTAATTGATAACGATAGCGACACTGATTTTAGTGTGTATGTGGCGGACTTGGGCGGCTTTTTGAACTTGTCTGGCTACCGTAAGAATTCACTTGCGGGGACTAAGAAGGTATTTGGTGCTTTTATTTACCAATATGACTTAGGCCGTGATGCCTTAGGTCTGCAAGATTATCCATTGTATCTCGGTGCCAGTATGGAGGCGGGTAACGTCTGGGGCAGCGATGAAAAAATAGAGATGAATGACCTGATTTACGGCGGCAGTTTGTATCTTGGTACCACCACCTCATTTGGCCCAGCCGCCTTTGGTATCGGCCTAACTGATGATGGTGAGGAATCTATGTATCTGTTTATCGGTAAGAATTTCTAGGGGCTGTTTATCTTTAGTGTTTAATTTTTGTTCAAATTAAACGCGTTATGAACGAGGCGAGACCTGCGACGCTTAGTCAACTAAGCAAGCTGGGCGCAACAAAGTTCAGAGTGCGTTTAAATGAACCCTTCGGGCAGCGACAGCGCGCAATTTATTCAGCGTTAGGCGCTGTTGGTGGAGAATAACTACACGGCACATCGCCTGCCTTGCCTAAATCACGCGCTGCCTGCTGCAAAAACAATCAGCAAAGATAAACAGCCCCTAATTGTAAACAATCTTACAAAAATCGCCTTCTGGCGGGATTGCGCTAATGCTAAGGTGTGGCACTGAAATCGGTGTTACACCTTCAACATAGAGAACGGAACCCACATGAAAAAGCTAAGCACTTTGGCTGTTGGCATCGCCCTCAGCCTCGGACTGGCCGCGTGTAGCAGCCAACAAGTTCCGCAAACGCAAGCCGCAGTCAACAAAGTCTCTGGTATTGAAAAAGAAAACTTCGATCCCGCAGTGCGTTTTCAGGACGATCTTTATTACAGCGTTAACGGCAAATGGTTAGCTAACACGCCAATTCCTGCCGACAAATCTAACTATGGCGCTTTCTCTGTACTGTACGATCAAAGCCAAGCCTCACTGAAAGAGATCATTGAAGCTGCTGCGGCTAAACCGAATAAAGCCGCAGGTTCTGTTGAGCAAAAGATCGGTGATTTTTACGCCGCTTATATGGATACCGCCAAGGTTGAGCAATTGGGGATTACTCCTCTAAAAGGCCAACTAGAGCAGATTGCCGCCTTGTCTGATCACCACGGCGTGGCTAAATTGATGGGCCAACTGTTGACCAATGGTGTATCTATGCCGCTGGGATTTTATGTCAACAACGACGCTAAAAACTCATCGCAATACGGTGTTTACCTGTACCAAGCGGGGTTGACGCTGCCCGACCGTGACTACTACCTGAAAGATGATGAGAAAATGGTGGCTAATCGTGCGGCCATGCGTAACTACGTGAAAACGCTGATGAGCGCTGCTGGCTATGCCCATGCTGATGAAGCCGCTGCCAACGTGGCCAACATTGAGCTGGCTATTGCGAAAAACCAATGGACGCGTGTTGAATCGCGTGATGCAAACAAAGCCTACAACAAGATGACCGTTGCCGATGTGCAAAAACTGACTGGCGGCTTTGACTTCAACGCCTTTGCGGCGGGTACGGGGTTAGCAGGCAAAACTAACGACATCATCGTGCGTCAGCCATCTTACTTCGAAAAAATGGGTGCCCAGTTTAACCAAATTTCGGTATCTGCTTGGAAAGACTACCTCGCGTTCCATTTGGTCGATAGCTATGCCAACCTGTTGAGCAAACAATTTGCTGACTTGAGCTTTGATTTCCACAGCAAAACCCTGATGGGTATTCAAGAGCAAGAACCGCGTTGGAAACAAGCGGTTGATGGCGCTGATGCCGTGATTGGTGAGCTGGTGGGTAAAGAGTATGTGGCACGTAACTTTAAGCCAGAAGCGAAACAGCGCATGGAGCAGATGATCAAAAACCTGATTAAAGGGTTTGAAGTCAGCATCAATGAACTGGAATGGATGACGCCGGAAACTAAGAAAGCGGCGCAAGAAAAACTGTCGAAGTTCACCTACAAAATCGGCTACCCAGACAAATGGCGTGATTACAGCAAGTTGACTATTAAAGCAGGCGAGCTGGTGGGTAACTATCAACGTTCAGCTGCGTTTGAATACAACGACATGCTGAGCAAAATTGGCCAACCAGTCGATCGCACAGAGTGGCACATGACACCACAAACGGTGAACGCATACTATAGCCCTGTGGGTAACGAAATCGTATTCCCTGCGGCTATTTTGCAACCGCCATTCTTCAATATGGAAGCGGATGACGCCGTCAATTACGGTGGTATCGGTGCGGTGATCGGCCATGAAATCAGCCACGGTTTTGATGACCAAGGCGCTAAGTACGATGGTGACGGCAACCTGCGTAACTGGTGGACCGACAAAGACCGCGAAGAGTTTGAAAAACGTGGTAAAGCCTTGTCTGCACAGTACAGCGCATTCGAGCCTCTGCCGGGCAAACACGTTAACGGCGATTTGACCTTAGGTGAAAATATTGGTGACTTAGGCGGTTTGACCGTGTCACTGCGTTCTTACCACTTGAGCCTTAATGGTCAACCAGCCCCGGTTATTGATGGTCTGACTGGCGATCAACGCTTCTTCGTTGGTTGGTCACAAGTCTGGCGTCGTAACTACCGCGAGGAAGAGTTGGTGCGTCGTCTGATGACAGACCCGCATTCACCAAGCCATTATCGCGCGATGGGTACACCACGCAACGTTGAAGGTTTCTACAAAGCATTTGACCTGAAAGCGGGCGACAAAGAGTATCTGCCAGAAGAGCAACGCGTCAAAATCTGGTAATACCGCCTGAGCAATAGACTCAAATAACGAAAAGGCCACCGCTTGCGGTGGCCTTTTGCATATAGCGGTAATCACTATTTGCCAAACTGTTGCAGGACGTGAGTAAACTCGCCCAGCGATGCTGCTTGAATATGCGCAGCGGCCCAACGGGCTTCACCTTGGTGTTCTGGTGCTGGGATCACTAACGTTTGCATACTGGCCGCGCGGGCTGCAACCAATCCATTGAACGAGTCCTCAACCGCTAAACAGCGTGTCGGCGCTACATCCAGTTGCTTGGCACATTGCAGATAAACTTCTGGGTGGGGTTTACCGTAAGGCAAAAATTGTGCTGATTGTGTCACATCAAAATAGTGGCCAATATCGAGTTTACTCAACACTGCATCCAAGATTTGTAGCGGGGAGGAGGTAGCAAGCCCTACCTTGAGCCCCGCAGCGCGGCAATGTTGTAACGCCGCCACTGCTCCCGCCATGGGTTGACCATCTTGTGCGATAAACTCCACTACACGAGACACAATAAAGTGCATCATCGTTTGCCGATCGAATGGCGTGTCAGGAAATCGCTCCGCCCAAAAGTTAACCAATTCATCAATGCGCAGTCCGGTGGTCTGCACAATATCGGTACGGGTCACTGGCAAGCCAAAGCTGGTGAGCACTTCATACTCGGCTTGCTGCCAAGCTGGCTCGGAATCAATGAGGACACCGTCCATGTCAAAAATGACGGCTTGGAGCGAAACGTGAAACATAATGACAACCACTTACTGTCGAATTGATGGGGTAGATTAGCGGATTATATCAGCGAAAATCAAAGGCTACCTGATAGCAATCAATCGCTAATTCTTTGTAATGCAAATAGATGTATAATTTTCCCACTATCGTCTAATATCTTTATGCAGGTGAACTACTTAGTGTTGTGCGCGACAGAAGGTCTACCATAAAACCCCCTTCATTCTTGTGTGATCTGATTCATACTTTTGCAAAGATGTTGTATAATTCAGCCCGGAAATTACGGGTCTAACCTGTAGGGCTGCCCCAGGAACGACAGAAGGGTGGTCGTCAGAGCGCCAAGCGCCAAACAAAGAGGAATGTTGCCGTGCTAGAAGCATATCGTAAACACGTCGCAGAGCGTGCTGCAGAGGGCGTCGTCCCTAAGCCGCTAGATGCCCAACAAGTCGCCGAACTGGTCGAATTAATCAAAAATCCACCTGCCGGTGAAGAAGAATTCATTTTAGATCTGTTAGAAAACCGCATTCCACCTGGTGTGGATGAGGCCGCCTACGTCAAGGCAGGTTTCTTGGATGCCGTTGCACAAGGTACGGTAACATCTCCTATTGTCACTGCTGAACACGCAGTTGAGTTGTTAGGCACCATGCAAGGTGGTTATAACATCGAACCGCTGATCAAAGTATTAGATAACAACAAGCTAGCAGGTATCGCTGAAAAAGCCTTGTCACATACCTTGTTGATGTTTGATGCCTTCCACGACGTTGTGGAAAAAATGCAAGCTGGCAACGAATACGCGAAGCGTATTGTAGAATCTTGGGCTAACGCTGACTGGTTCCTTGGCCGTCCAAAACTGGCAGAAAAAATCTCCCTGACGGTATTTAAAGTCTCTGGTGAAACTAACACCGATGACTTGTCTCCAGCACCTGATGCTTGGTCACGTCCTGATATCCCATTGCACGCCTTGGCGATGCTGAAAAACCCACGTGATGGCATTGAGCCTGATGAGTCAGGTAACGTTGGCCCAATCAGCACCATCAATAAGTTGAAAGAGAAAGGTTTCCCACTGGTATACGTGGGTGACGTAGTAGGTACCGGTTCTTCACGTAAATCTGCCACTAACTCTGTGCTGTGGTTGATGGGTGATGATATCCCTTATGTACCGAATAAACGTGCTGGTGGTTTCTGCTTCGGCAGTAAAATCGCACCAATCTTTTTCAACACCATGGAAGATGCCGGTGCGCTGCCAGTTGAGCTAGATGTTGGCATGATGGAAATGGGCGATGTCATCGACGTTTACCCATACGCTGGCAAAGTTACACGTCACGATAGCGACGAAGTGATCTCCGAATTCACGCTGAAAACCAAAGTGATTTTGGATGAAGTCCGTGCTGGTGGTCGTATTCCATTGATCATCGGCCGCGGTTTGACCGACAAAGCACGTGAAGTGCTGGGTCTGGAGCCATCAGATGTATTCGTACGCCCCGGTGCCGTGCAACAGTCTGACAAAGGCTTCACCTTAGCGCAGAAAATGGTAGGTAAGGCTTGCGGTGTTGCAGGTATTCGTCCAAACCAATACTGCGAACCTAAGATGACCTCCGTGGGTTCACAAGATACTACTGGCCCTATGACCCGTGACGAGCTGAAAGACTTAGCGTGTTTGGGCTTTAGTGCTGACTTAGTGATGCAGTCATTCTGTCACACCGCGGCATATCCAAAACCAGTAGACGTCAACACGCATCACACGCTGCCTGACTTCATCATGAACCGTGGCGGTGTGTCACTGCGCCCAGGCGATGGTGTTATTCACTCATGGCTGAACCGCATGTTGCTGCCTGATACTGTGGGTACTGGTGGTGACTCACATACCCGTTTCCCAATTGGTATTTCATTCCCAGCAGGTTCTGGTTTGGTGGCGTTTGCTGCCGCTACCGGTGTCATGCCACTGGATATGCCAGAATCCGTATTGGTGCGCTTTAGCGGTAAAATGCAACCAGGTATCACTTTGCGTGACTTGGTGCATGCGATTCCACATAAAGCGATCGAAATGGGTCTGCTGACCGTTGAGAAGAAAGGTAAGAAGAACGTCTTCTCAGGTCGTATCCTTGAGATTGAAGGTCTGGAACACCTGAAAGTTGAGCAAGCGTTTGAGTTGTCAGATGCCTCTGCTGAACGTAGTGCTGCGGGCTGTACCATCAAGCTGGATAAAGAACCTATCATTGAATACCTGAACTCTAACATCGTGATGTTGAAGTGGATGATCTCTGAAGGCTACGGCGACCGTCGTACGCTGGAACGTCGTATCCAAGGTATGGAACAGTGGTTGGCTAACCCAGAGTTGATGGAAGCCGATAAAGACGCGGAATACGAAGCGATTATCGACATCAACTTGGATGAAATTAAAGAGCCAATTCTGTGTGCACCAAATGACCCAGACGATGCACGTCTATTGTCTGAAGTGGCTAACACTAAGATTGACGAAGTGTTCGTTGGTTCATGTATGACTAACATCGGCCACTTCCGTGCAACCGGTAAAGTGCTAGATAAATTCGCCACAACACTGCCAACACGTTTGTGGATTGCGCCGCCGACTAAGATGGACCGCGATCAACTGACAGAAGAAGGCTACTACAGCATCTTTGGTAAAGCCGGTGCGCGTATTGAAATCCCAGGCTGTTCACTGTGTATGGGTAACCAAGCCCGTGTTGCAGAAGGCGCGACTGTGGTTTCTACCTCAACTCGTAACTTCCCGAACCGTTTAGGTACAGGTGCTAACGTTTACTTGGCGTCAGCTGAGTTGGCTGCGGTTGCAGCGCTGCTTGGTCACCTGCCATCAGTGGACGAATATATGGAATATGCCAAAGAGATTGATGCGACAGCGGCGGATACCTACCGCTACCTGAACTTCGATCAACTGCCTGCTTACACTGAGAAAGCAGATACCGTGATCTTCCAGACAGCAGTTTAATAAGCAGCCATCGACTTTGAAAAGCCAGCGCATTGCGCTGGCTTTTTTGTTTGCCCAGCGAAGCTGGCAAACCCGTCAGGTTGAAAGAAACCTGAATCGCCCCGACTGAGGGG
>NZ_JBLXAT010000041.1:0-25500 GCF_048265805.1 Shewanella sp.
GTTCGCATTCGATAGAGAATACCTTCTAGGGTATTTCTGTGTTCGTACTTGTTGTAAACGCGCCCACTTTCGGTGAGCACACGTTTTAACTTTTTCCATGCATTATCTGTTAACATTGTTCGCGGCATAGCATCATCCTAGGTGTAAAGATTTTTGGCGAAACCATTATACCTTGATGCTATGCCGTTCATTTCTTACACAAAGATCAACACTGCCTAGTGAAACGGTACACAAATATCTGGGGCTAATTCATAGCCGAATCCAACGGATGATGAGCTTACTCGACGGCTTATTAGCATTTTCTCGTGTTGGCCGTAATGACGCAGAGTTGGTTGAAGTGGATAGCGCCTTCCTTGTAAAAGATATTTTTGCTTTGGTTAACGTTCAGCCCGATTTCAAGCTACAACTAGATACTGAACTACCAACATTCGTTACCGCTAAAGTGCCGCTGGAGATGGTGTTTCGTAATCTGTTTAGTAATGCCATTAAACACCATGACAAGCCTGCGGGGTTACTACGTGTAGGCTGTGAACTGCGTGGTGTGTATTACCTATTTTATGTGGCAGATGATGGCCCAGGTATTCCCAAACGGTTTCAGCAAAAGGTGTTTGATATGTTTCAGACGTTGAAACCGCGTGATGAGGTTGAGGGCAGTGGTATCGGGTTGTCGCTAGTGAAAAAGAGCGTGGAGAGTTTAGGCGGAAAAATTTGGTTGGAGTCTTCAGAGCGAGGCTGCAGTTTCTTCTTTACTTGGCCAATAACAACAGGGAAGACATCGCATGACACAACAAGCGTATGACAATATCACCATTTTTTTGATTGATGACGATGATGTGGATTTTATGGCGGTTAAACGCAGCATGACACAACTCGGGTTACGTAATCCGTTAGTGCGTGCGCGTGACGGACTGGAGGCGCTCGACATGTTGAACAATCAACATGTGCAAGCACCTTATCTGATCCTGCTCGATCTCAACATGCCGCGGATGAACGGTTTAGAGTTTCTTGAGCATATTCGCGATGATGATGAGTTCTCGATGGCGGTCGTCTTTGTGTTGACCACTTCTGCTGCCGACGACGACAAATTTGCCGCTTATAGCCATCATGTGGCGGGCTACATCGTCAAAAACAGTTTGCGTAATGGTTTTGTGAATCTGTTTGATATGTTGCAGCAGTACTGCAGCGTAGTCGAGCTGCCCTATCAGTAAGAGGATGTGCTGATGGACTTACTCTTGATCGACGACGATGAAATCGATAGAACTGCAATCTTTCGCGCATTAGCTAAGTCATCACTGTCGGTAAATATTTTTGAAGCCAACAATGCCGTAAGTGGGTTAGCTCTCGCGGGCAAGCAGCGATTTGATGGCATTTTACTGGATTACCGTTTGCCGGATGCAGATGGTTTAGAACTGTTGTCACAACTGCACAAAACCGTGGGCGCTACTACCGCAGTAGTGATGATCTCACGCTATGAAGATGAGTCTATCGCCGAACGTTGTATTGAGATGGGCGCCCAAGACTTTCTGTTGAAAGACGAAGTAAACAGCCGCCGATTGACACGGGCAATTCGCCAAGCTCAGCAACGGGCGAATATGACCCAAGCGTTGCACCAAAGCCACCAACAGCTTAAATCACTGGCGGAACTCGACTCGCTGACCAAACTCTCAAACCGCTATGGCTTTGAACTTTTTTTACAACGGGAGTTGTCATCTCGCCCATGCCGAGATGACCTGGCGCTGGTACTGCTCGATCTGGATGACTTTAAAGTCATTAATGACTCTCTTGGGCATCAAGCTGGTGACCAATTATTAGTACAAGTCGCACAGCGATTACGCCAGCTCACCCCGCACAATGGCCTCATTGCCCGTATTGGTGGCGATGAGTTTGTCGCGATACTGACGGGGCCGGAGGTGATCAAACAAGCCACCGCTTGGACGAGTGAGCTATTGCAGGCATTGCAACCCGCGTATCGCGTTTATGGTCAATCACTTACTATCAGTGCCAGCATCGGTATTGCTGTGTATGGCGAGTTAGCCAGTACCGCTACTGAGTTACTCAAGTGTGCGGATATTGCCATGTATACCGCTAAGCGCAACGGGCGCAACGGCATACAGTTGTACAGCAAAGTGTTAGCTGAAGAAGTAACCCAGCGTAACCGGATTGCCACTGGTCTGCGTAGTGCTATTAGTCAGCAACAACTTTGCCTGTTTTATCAGGGCAAGTTTGCCGCTGATACCGGCCAACTGCTGGGAACTGAAGCATTGATCCGCTGGCAGCATCCGGAAGATGGCTTATTAGCCCCTGAAGCGTTTTTACCGATTGCAGAAGAGATTGGCATGATGGACGAGCTGGCAGAGTGGGTATTAAAAGAAGCCTGTCGACAGAATCAGCGTTGGTTAGTCATGTTAGGTGCCAATGCGGCCCATCTCAGTGTGGCAGTCAATATGTCGCCTTCACAAAAAATGCCAGAAAAGTTACTCGGCCAAATTCAGCAGGCGTTGGACTACTCGGGAATGCCTGCCAGTGCATTAGAACTTGAGCTAACAGAAAATGCGTTGATTGAAAACTCGGATTTGCTGGCCAAAACACTGGAACAAGCCGTTGCTTTGGGTGTGACCATTGCGTTGGACGACTTCGGCACTGGGTTTTCATCGTTAGAACACATCAAAGATTTTCCCATCCAAGTGCTAAAAATGGATAAGAGCTTTGTGTTTGCTGTTGAGCACGATGAGCGCAGCCGTCGTTTACTCACCGCGTTGATTAATTTTGCCAAAGGGCTAAATGTGACGTCCGTGGCGGAAGGGGTTGAAGCCTCGCTGCATGCGGATTTTTGCCGCTGTATTGGCTGCGATATTTTGCAGGGCTATCACTATTGTCAACCGATGAGCGCTGCGCAGTTTGAGCAACGGTTTATTGTGCCGTTATTACCAGTAAGTGCATCTAAGTGAACTTGATATAATAAAGCCCGCCACCGGAGGTGAGCGGGCTAACGCACATTGATTGAGCGTTATAGTACTCAGAGTAAGCCATCCGTGCTGAGTGAGTACCGAATATTATTATTATTTTTATCGTTGTTATTTTCGTAGGGTGGAGCGTTTACCTTTAGAACTAGAACGTGAAACCGTAGCTGTAACCCAAGACAAATTTCACATCATCACCATCAAGATCGGTATTGGCCAACTTGAATGACACATCGCCGATAGAGGTCGTCTTAGTCACGGAAACATTGTATTCAGAATAATTGTCTTCACCGTACCAGCTTTCGATGACATCGCCAGTAGAGTAGGCGTAGTACAAGCCTAAGCTTACGGTATCAGTGATAGGGAAGGTGGCTGCTGCGTGGTAGTAGGTATAGTCTTTTTCATCTAAGCCGTCTGCTGCTACATCGTCGCCAGCATTGACGAATTTAGCCACACCGACTTCCAACCATTGATAGCTCAGGGTGAGATAGAGTTCGCCAAAGTCGATATCACCTTCTGAGTCTGGGTAGCCATAGTACAAGTAACCCACGTCGTAATTAATTTCACCAATGGAGTTGGCGTAGCCACCGTAAAAGTCCATTTCATAACTGGTATCGTCACCAAAGTCGACCGTTGAACCCCAAGTACCGATATAGAAACCCGATTCATGGCTGTAATCGATACCGCCTTGAATCGCTGCTGCGTCGTCAGTTTGTGTAACGCCACGCCACAAATAGTTGGACGTGCCGCCAATGTTGCCAGTGATTTCAGCTTGGCTCATTGGTGCGACTAACATCAGACCTGCAAGCACTCCCAATGAAAGCAGTTTTTGTTTCATATTCATCCCCTAATTATCCCTATGTAGCTGTTCCCTAACATGCTGGGTTCAGCGGCTTCGTCTTGTGTTGATTGCAGGATTTATAGAGCTAAAGCTGTGCCAAGATTGAAAATCTTTGTTTTACATGAAGTTAAATAATTGTAACGGCAGGATAATAAATAAGCGTGCACAAAGTTTGTGCGTTATGGGCGAAATTGGTGCATTTTTCGGCGGGACAAAATAAAAACGCCCCATAAAGAGGCGTTTGGTATTCGCTTATGGCTAGTGATTAATTAACACTATCTTTCAGAGCCTTACCAGGCTTGAATTTTGGGATCACTGCTGCAGGGATTTGGATTTCTGCACCTGTTGATGGGTTACGGCCAGTGCGTGCTGCGCGAGTAGCGGTTTCAAATGAACCAAAACCGACAATAGAGACTTTACTACCGTCCTTGAGTGCTTCAGTAATGGCTGATTCGATAGACTTCAGGGCAGAGGTGGCTTCCGTTTTTGTTAGTTCAGCCTTCTCAGCAATGCTGGCGATAAGTTCAGCTTTATTCATATTACATTTCTCTTGCTATGATGAGTGTTATTGTTATGGCGCTGTTAAGTTGCCATAAGATGAGCTGGGTTTAAAGGGGGAAGCGGTAGATATTGATAAATTTATCAATACAAATATGCATGAAGCACAGCGGATTAATAAATAAGCGTTATCAAGAGCCTCACATAGTATGGGTAACATCTTATTAACGGTTTAGCATTCGCCCATGCAATACCGCAAAAATACGGCTGCGCACTCCTACGGTGCATCATTCAACATGATGGCCTGATGTTGTGCAGGCATCACATTCTTACATTGGTGAGCCAAATGACCGGTTAACTAGCGTGATGGCCATTCGCTGACTACAGTGAAGCTTGGCGCCTTGAGCAAGCGCTACCTTGGCGTTGGTCGTGCAAAGATGTGCAAGGTCGGGAACTGTTTAGCTGTATAGTGATCCAACGATAGGATGATAATATTGTTTAGTTTAAGCTGGTGGTTATTCGGACTAGCGATAACCATTTTAAAATGGAGGCGTATATGAAAATGGGACTGATATTGGCCAGCATACTGCTTTCTGGCTGCGTGGTTGCAGCGCCAGAACCAGAATCTGCGCAGCAAGATCCGGTGACAGAGTCAGGCACTGTGAAAATTGAGTGGCAAGCACCAGAGAAATATCGTGATGTGCGTTCTGCATCTGAAAATAATGAAAAATTTCGTCTACGGGTGTTTAAGACACTGACCGAATCATTAGCAAAAGATGCAAGCAAGTTATTAAAAGAAAATGAGAAAATTGAACTTGTCGTGACCGATTTAGACTTGGCGGGTGACCTGCGACCAACCTTTGGCGCGACCGCCAGTGATCTGCGCATTGTCAAAAGCATTTATCCACCACGCATTACCTTTAGCTACCGCGTATTTGAAGGTGATGATGTGATCATGGTGGGGTCGGAAAAGTTGCGGGATCCAGGTTTTTTGGACCGCAGTTATTTGAATGACCAAGACTCGTTCCGCTTCGAGAAAGATATGCTCAAGCGTTGGTTACGTGAAACCGTAGCACCTAAAGCTTAGAGTTATAGGGCGATAAAAAAGAGGCCAATACTTCCAGTATCGGCCTCTTTTTTACCTGCATCATGCGAGGCAATTAATTCCGGCTTTGCTCTTTAAACTGCACTAGGGTACTTAATAGCAGGGCTAAACGCTTAACCACCGATTCTAATAAGGCCTTATCGGCCTGCTGTTCTAACTGGGTGACCGCTTCCGCCAGCTCTTTTACATAGGGTAAAAAGCGCGTGCTGCTAGTGGTAAATCCCTGTTCATCTGAGAAAATTTTAGAAAATTTTCCATGGCCAGCCTGCTGCAACTGATCGAGCTTAGCGTCTGCATCCACCGCTTGACGATAGGCGGTTTGCAGATTGGTTTTAAGTTGCGTAATCACATTGCCGTATGGCATAACAGGCTCCAATTTTTCCAAAGTGTGGGCATTATAAGGAAGCGATATGAGCACAACAAGAAAATGGTGGGCATTCGCTGCTGCGCTGGGGCTATTTTTCAGCCAGACACTGTGGGCGAACGAATCGATCTCCCCGGTATTTTACCAAGTGCAATATCAAGGTAAGACCGCTTGGTTGCTTGGCTCCTTCCACGTAGGCAAAGCCGATTTTTATCCGTTGCCACAGCAAATTTCTGCGGCCTATCAACAAGCGGAAGCGCTGGTGTTAGAAGTCGATTTGCGAGACCCCAATATGCCTAAGCTGGTCCAACAGTACGGCATGCAACCGCAAGCGATCGACAGTGACACTCAAGCGGTACTGGATAAGTATTGTATCGACCAGCCCGTTTGCCAACAGTTAGCGCCGCTTTCACCTTGGCTACAAGCCATGCAACTGAGCGTCATGCGTTTGAGCCAGCATGGTTATAGCAGCGAATATGGCACTGAAACGCAGTTGCTAAAGCAGCTTGGACAACGACCGTTACTCGCGTTAGAAACCTCAGAAAGCCAGTTCGCTATGTTGGCAGGGTTGCCTGTCGCCGTGCAGTGGTCAATGGTGCGTGATGCGATATCGGCACCAGATAGCGATATTGATGCGCTAGTGACCGCGTGGCAACAAGGTGATGCTGCCGCACTGAGCCAGATGACTGAAGCAGAATTACGTGAGCAGGGGGGAGAGCAGATGCTTAACCAAGTGCTTTGGCAGCGTAATCAAGTGATGGCGGATGGCATCTTACAGTATCTTAAACAGGCCAAGAAACCGCTATTTGTCGCTGTCGGTGCCGCCCATTTAGTGGGCAATCACAGCGTGATTAAATTGCTTCAAGATGCGGGGGCAAGCAGTACTGATTGTCAGCGTCAGCACTGCCAACTAGTGGATTAGACGGTTTTCTTACCCATTAAGTGAACATAGCGTGCCAGTGATAGATATGGTTGCTGGCGCGAATATTTAAGCTCCATCTCAACTAACTGCGCAGGATTAAAATCTTCTGGCAAGCGGCGATTCATATAATCGTGGATCACCCGTACGCCGGACATTGCCAACGTTTCAAGTTGCCATTCATCGAACCATTGCTGCACTGTGGCAATCTCCAGCGGATGATCTGGGCTTAGACGTGACTTTTTACGCGCTTTCAAGCCATTGTTTACAAAATCGAAATTGCCAGAGATCAACGCATGAAAGCGCATGGCATCAACATTGTAAAACATCAGTGAGAACAGACCATTGGGCACCAACAACGTCAGTAAATTGGTTAAGGTGCTGTGGGCATCGGATAGCCATTCGGCCACCGCATGACACAAGATCAGGTCAAATTGGCCTAGCTCTGCCGCAGATAGCGCTTGGATTGGACTGTGCACCAAACGGATATCCACTGCTTGTGATTCAGCTTCGATATGACGCTGGGCTTCCGCCAACATTTTTTGCGAAATATCACACAAAACCACTTGATGGCCTAAACGCGCTAATTTGAGGCTGAAATAACCAAAACCACCGCCCGCATCGAGGATACGTAATGGCCGTTTTTCGGTCGTTGCTAGCATTTCCTGTAAGTCACGCCACATTACTGCTGCGCGAATTTCCCCTTTCGGTGTACCATAAATGTTGTTGGCAAATTTGCCGACCAGTGTATCGAAATTCTTGTCCTGCACGATGGAATAGCTTAGGGTGATGTGTGCTCGAAGTTTCTCATAATTCAACGTCAATGACACTATTCTTAATTATTTCATTGAGATAATGGCGCACAGTCAGCGACTGTAACCCGTTGAATCTGCAGTTTTGTTGTTATTTTTCAGTGGTGATTGGTAAATGGAATCCTGTATGGAGTTGCGGGCAATGCCCTCGTTGTTTTCACTGTACCGCAAAATTTTCTTTGGTCGTAAACCAGGTTGGGACCAGCAACCGCTGCCACAATTGAAGGTCAGTACTGCCGAAGTCCCATTACACAGCGCTAACGTGGCTGACTACGCTGAAGTGTGTGGTTTTGCTTTTGATGGCAATGTGTTACCGCCAACTTACCTACATGTATTGGTATTTAGATTACACGCTACCTTGTTCACCCATGAGGCGGTGACCTTTCCGCTATTGGGATTGATTCATCTAAACAACCGTATCGAATGCTTACGCCCAGTGACGATTGATGAGAAAGTCCGCTTAGAGTGTTCGCTTAGTGATAGTCGCGACAATGATGCCGGACTAGAGTTTGACGTGTGCGCTGAAGTGTTTGTCGGTGAGGAAGTGGTATGGCGTGCCGTGTCAACCTATCTGTATCGTACCGGCAAGTCTAGGCGCGCTCGTCCACCAAAAGCCAGTGATATGCCGTGGGATGATGCCGCATTTTGGCACTTGGGCGATGATTTGGGGCGTAAGTACGCCAAAGTATCAGGGGATTATAACCTGATACACCTGCATCCATTACTGTCAAAGCGTTTTGGTTTTGATCGGATCCTGATCCACGGTATGTGGTCCAAGGCGCGATGCGTCGCCGAGTTGATGCCACAATTGCAATATCCATTCGCTGTAGATGTTGCGTTTAAATTGCCGTTGTTTATGCCTGCAACGGTGAGCTTTGGCGCACAGCCAACGCCTAATGGCGTGACTTTTGAACTGCGTGATGAGAAAGGTCGCCGGCCACACCTGTTTGGCACTATCGAATACCTCAGTAAATAATAGCGATAAGCAAATCGACGCTTGGTTTTTTTGAGCGAGCTAGTGCTTTTACAAGTTGGGGAAACATGACACTTAAGTGTTGTCGTATTTTCCCCTATGATGCCGTCTTTAGACGTAATCCGCCGTAAGAGCAGACCCCTACATGTTGTCAGATATTGAAATCTCCCGCCAAACATCGCTGATCCCCATCGGTCAGATCGCCGCAGTGATGGGGCTATCGCCGCAGCATTACCGTTGTTACGGTAATACGCGCGCCAAAATTGCTATCAACGCCGCGGCGAACCGCCCCAAGCAGGGCAAGTTGGTCGTCGTAACGGCGGTTACTCCCACACCGTTCGGCGAAGGCAAAACCGTGACCAGCATTGGCTTAACCCAAGCATTGCATCAATTAGGGCACAAAGTGTGTGCGTGTTTACGCCAACCGAGTATGGGGCCAGTGTTTGGTATCAAAGGTGGTGCAGCTGGTGGCGGCTACTCGCAGGTTGTGCCGATGGAAGAGCTTAATCTTCATTTAACTGGTGATATCCACTCGGTAAGTAGTGCGCATAACTTGGCGGCGGCCGCTATTGATGCACGCTTACATCATGAGCAACGCCTTGGGGTGGAAGAGTTCACTCGCCAAAGTGGGTTAGCTGCATTGAACATTGATGCGGAGCGCATTGTGTGGAACCGCGTTATGGATCACAACGACCGTGCACTACGCAGCATCCGTGTTGGTATGGGTGTCAATAACGGGCCTGAGCGTGATTGTTCGTTTGATATCACTGCCGCGTCAGAGTTAATGGCTGTATTGGCGCTCAGCCGTAATTTAGTGGATATGCGAGCGCGAATCGGTCGTTTATTGCTGGCGTTCAACATGGCTGGGCAACCGATCACCGCTGAAGATCTTGGGGTGGCTGGTGCAATGGCGGCAGTGTTGCGTGAAGCCATCGAACCCACCTTGATGCAAACCATTAACGGTGCCCCCTGCCTGATCCACGCCGGGCCCTTTGCTAATATCGCTCACGGCAACTCCTCCATTATTGCCGATGATATCGCCCTGAGAACCTCGGATATTGTGGTCACAGAGGGCGGTTTTGGCTCAGATATGGGCTTTGAGAAATTCTGCAATATTAAGACGCGCGCCTCTGGCAATACGCCCGATTGTGCCGTGCTCGTGGTGACATTGAAGGCATTGAAGAGTCATGCAGGCATTGATGCTGAAGAGATCAAACATCCTAATCTAGCCGCGTTAAAGCAAGGATTCGTTAATTTGCAGTGGCATATCGCCAATGTAAAACAGTACGGTGTGCCCGTGGTGGTGGCGATTAACCATTTCCCTGAAGATACCGACGCCGAGCTACGTTGGTTACAGCAACAAGTGCTCGCTTCGGGCGCGAATGCGGTGGCGATCAGTGAAGCTTTTGCTAAAGGCGCTAAAGGTGCGACGGTATTGGCTGGGCAAGTGTTGGCGTGTTTGACTAAACCACGTCAATTTAAGCCGCTGTATCGGACCGAGGACGGATTACTGCACAACTTACAGGTGCTGGCTGAGCGAGGTTATGGTGCCGCAGGAATTGAGCTATCTGAACAAGCGCAGCGCGAGCTTAAGCAGATCATCGCACTGGGTGGAAATCAGTTGCCGTTGTGTATGGCAAAAACTCAGATGTCGATTAGCCACGATGCCAAACTTAAAGGCGCACCATCCGGTTTTGTGTTGCCAATTAACAGCCTCAAGCTCAACGCGGGCGCCGGCTTTGTTACCGTATTTGCGGGGAGTATCATGACGATGCCGGGGTTAGGTATTACGCCAGGCTATTTGAAACTCGATATTAATGCCCGCGGTGAGATTATCGGTTTTTAGTGGCTAATAGCGGCGTTGCATGGGATTCGTGTGACGCAGGCTATACCCGTTGCAATACAGTTGTTAGAATGCCGCGCCTGTTGATGAATGAGTAACCAGTAACGTGATTTGTAGCCATTGTAGTAAACGGATTTCTATCGACCAAATAGCCGAACAACGGGGGCAGGGTTTTACTGCGCAGATCCGTTGTCCACACTGTAGTGCATGGTTAGGACGCACTGCATGGTTATTGCGGCTAAAGTTAATCGGCTTTTATACGGCATTGGTGATGGCTGGTTTAGCGTGGTGGCTGCCTGACTGGCGTGGTGGTTGCACTGTGATGGCAATTCTTGGGGTTATCACTCTGCTGTTGTCGCATATGATGGATCAACTGCAAGTGGTTGAGCGACCACCCCAAGTGGATGATAGCGCTGAGCGTCAGCGGTATCGCTAACTGATCACTCGCTCTTGGTTAGTGAGTGATTGTTCTACGTAGTAAATCCCGCCAAACACGCCACCAAAGAGCACGATGGCAATAATGATCAATCCAAGATGTTTGCGAATAAAGCTGAACATGGGTGAGTTCCTACACTAATTGGTCGCTGGCTACGTTAGAGATATACACTTAACTGTTGCTTAATCAAATGCTAAATCGACTTTAATCGTTTGGGCGGCCAATTGAGCAAACTGGCACTGATCGTTATACTGTCGCCCCCGCGAAGAAGGAGCGAGATATGTTGCTGTTGTTGAGGTGCCTATTGTTGGTGCTGATGCTAGCCGTGTTGTTTGTTGTTGGTATTGCCTATTGCTTGGTGCGGCCGTTACATCGCAACAATGTGTTTATGCTCTCTCGCCCTTTTAGTTGGTGCGGTGCAATTTTGGGTATCAAGGTGGAGGTGCGCCATCCCGAGCGTGCTCATGTGCAGCCCTGCATCTTTGTGGCGAACCATCAAAATAACTACGACTTATTTACCCATTCCAAAGCGATGATCCCCGGTACTGTTACCCTTGGTAAACGCAGTCTGATGTGGATCCCGCTATTTGGCCAAATTTATTGGCTGTCCGGCAACATCATGATTAACCGCAAGAATCGCGCAACAGCGGTGGATACGTTGAATAAGACCGCGCAGCGCATTCGTGATGAAAAACTGTCAGTATGGATCTTTCCCGAAGGCACGCGCAGCCGCGGCCGCGGCATGTTGCCATTTAAGGCGGGGGCATTTCATACTGCCATTAGCGCGAAGGTTCCCGTGGTGCCCATCGTGGCGAGCTGCCAAGGTGATATTAAACTTAACCGCTGGAACAATGGCACTATCATTGTGGAAGTGTTGCCAGCCATTGAGACGGCGGACTTAACATCGGCGGATGCAAAAGTGTTGGCACAGCAGGTACAGCAGCAGATGTCGGACAAATTTACCGAATTAAACCAACAGCTCGGTTACGCTACTGAGCTGAGCAACGATCAATTATAATCAGTGGCGTTATGGCCACGTTGGAGATGCTGATGTCTATTGAACGTCAACTTAAAGAGCAGATGGATGAAAATCGCGATATCGTAGAATCATTGTTGCAGGATGGCTCAGATCCTGATGCGGAGTACACGATTGAACATCACTTCTCATCAACCAATTTTGATAAGTTAGAAAAGGCGGCAGTGGATGCCTTTAAACTTGGCTTTGAAGTGAACGACGCTGAAGAAGTGGAAATGGACGATGGTTCATTGCTGTTCTGCTTTGATGCTATTGCCAACCATGCACTCGATGTGGCGTTGTTGGACAATGCTTGTGAGAAGCTGATGGCATTAGCAGCGAAGCACAAAGTGGATTACGACGGTTGGGGCACCTATTTCGTAGGCGATGAAGTCGATGATGAGCCCGCACCAGTGAGCCATTAAGACTACAATAAAAAACGCCGATAATGTTATCGGCGTTTTTTATGGTGGTGCATGAATTAGTTGTTGTCGCTGTTGTAAGTGACGGCTTTTTCTCCCATCACTACTGGCACATCTAACAGTTTGCCGTTGCGTACCACTTGCAGGGTCACTTTAGTATTCGGCGTTGTTTCGGCAATGCGGTCTAGCAGCATGGTGCTACCGGTAACTGGCTCGCCTTGGTACTTTACAATCACATCGCCAACTCGTAATCCCGCCGCTGCGGCTGCACCTTGGCTATCAATAGTGTTAATTACCACTGCCCGCAGATTAGGAATGTTGAGCATCTGTCCCATAAACGGATCGAGTTCCTCACCTGAAACCCCCAACGCTCCGCGGATCACTCGACCATCTTTAATCAGCTTATTCATAATGGTGTAC
Source organism: Shewanella sp. (assembly GCF_048265805.1). Lineage (GTDB taxonomy): Bacteria > Pseudomonadota > Gammaproteobacteria > Enterobacterales > Shewanellaceae > Shewanella. The sequence continues at coordinate 12,609 of NZ_JBLXAT010000041.1, forward strand.
GCCAGCTTGATCGGAATGGCAAAGTTAATGCCATGGCCGCCACCCTCATTACCGAGTTGATATGCGGCGGTATTAATCCCAATCAGGCTACCTGTGGTATCGATCAAGGCACCACCTGAGTTACCAGCGTTAATGGCTGCATCGGTTTGAATAAAATCCAAATAGCCAGTACTCAAACCACTACGACCAGTGGCGCTAATGATGCCTTGGGTGATGGTTTGGCCGATGTTATAGGGGTTACCGATAGCGAGTACGATATCGCCCACATTGGGTGAGGTTTTGAGATTAACGTGGACGGTGGGCAGCTTTTCGCCCTCAATTTTCAATACGGCTAGGTCAGTATCGGGATCTAACCCAACAACTTCAGCACTGAATTTACGGCCATCCTGCAAGGCAACCACGATTTCATCGGCTTTACGGACAACATGGAAGTTCGTCAGGATGTAGCCTTCGCTACGCATGATGACACCTGAGCCTAGTCCCTGCAGTTTACCTTGATTGAGTGGCCGATTAGGGGTTACGCCAAGGTTGTAGATGTTGACTACCGCGGGAGCTGCTGTGCGCACGGCGCTGTTAAACGACAAACGTTTAAGTGGGTTATTACTGCTGAAAAGGTCGAGATTATTGCTCGTAAAACTGTTGATGACAATGACAACAGCTGCCATGACAAGGCCAAAGGCGATCGCTTTACCGAGATAGAGCAGAGTATCTTTAATCATTGGGTAGCTGCTGAGTTAACTGTTTGAAAGATAGGCTAGAGTATCAGTTTTTAATAAGGTGGACTATTGCCTGATGCGGATTTGTTAGCTGGTTTGCAACAATTTGTCATATAAAAAAGCGCTGCGACTGCAGCGCTTTTATTCCAAAAACACAGATTAACCGCGTAACACCAAATAAAGTAGGCTGTTGTCACGCATGATCTTCAAGGCGACACCGCCTTCATGCGCTTTCAGGCCTTCTTTTAGCTCTTTCAGGGTTTTGATGCGGGTACGGTTGATACCGATAATCACGTCACCTTGCTGTAGACCGCTCATTGAGGCGGGGGAACCGTCAGCCACGTTGGTGATTTCAATACCCTCTTTCTTATCTTCCAAGGTGGCCCCTGCCAGCATTGGGTGAATTTCACCTGCTGCTTGGTCGGTCACATCGGTCGCTTCACCCAGTTCAACCTCAACCGTTTTTTCATCACCATCGCGGATGATACCCAATTCGACTTCTGTACCAGCGCCCATAGTGCCAATTTTAGCGCGTAGCTCTTGGAAGGTGCGTACTGGCTTATCATTGATGCTGACAATGATGTCGCCTGCTTTAATGCCCGCTTTATCGGCTGGGCTATCTTTTACCACTTCATTGACAAAACCACCATGTTGCGATTTCAAACCAAAGCCTTCCGCTAAGTTGCTATCAAGGTTGCGCCCCATTACCCCAAGTACACCGCGGCGTACTTCACCGTGGTCAATAATCTGCTGTACAAGGTTATGCACCATATTGGCTGGAATGGCGAACCCAATTCCGACGTTACCGCCGCCTGGAGCAACAATGGCAGTATTAATACCAATCAGCTCACCTTTAAGGTTAACCAAGGCACCGCCTGAGTTACCGCTGTTGATGGCCGCATCGGTTTGAATAAAGTTTTCCAGCATCTCAATACCTAGGCCGCTACGTCCAAGCGCACTGACGATACCCGATGTGACGGTTTGCCCCAGACCAAAGGGGTTACCAATGGCTACGGCAAAGTCACCGACGCGGGTGGCGTCAGAATCAGCAGGTTTAATGGCTGTTAGGTTGTCAGCCTCAATCTGTAACAGCGCTACGTCCGATTCTTTATCCGTACCAATAAGTTTGGCGGTGACTTCTCGGCCATCATGCAGGCCAACTTTAATTTCATCTGCATCGTCAATCACGTGGTTGTTGGTAACGATGTAGCCTTTATCGGCATCTATAATCACACCAGAGCCTAAACCGCGGAACGGCCGTTTCTGCACTTGTTCTTGTGGGGCATTAGGGCCAAAGAAGTAGCGAAATACATCTGGCACTCGTTGTTTAGAGACTTTGTTGCCAGATACCGCCACTGAAACCACCGCTGGGGTGACTTTCTCAAGCATTGGGGCAAGGCTTGGAATTTGTTGCCCGTCGACCGATTGTGGAATAGATGCTTGAGAGATAACTGGTGTCATCATCATGCTTGCACCCAACAGCGCTGCAGATATCAGTGATAATTTAGTCTTCATCGAGGTTTGCTCCTAATCTCCGAATTCGGAATTTTGCATCAGTCATGCTTAAGCGAATTTGGGGCAGCTCGCTTGAGCTTTTGTTATTACTCGGACTGAGCGTTATTCACAAAAGTTTCTGCCATTAACAAAGATTAATTAATTCGTTACATCCGGCCTGCAACCTTTCGCACTTGTAGTGATTAGCTACCTTAGTCATCCGGTTGTCGAGTAGGCGAGCTGTCATGAGCGTGCTACCATCTGTAGCAAAATGTGAACGACATCACTATGTCAAATAGGGTTTAACGAGAAGAATTCAAGTGGCAGTATCAACACCTTGGCAACGTTACCAGCAAGATCTCACCCGCGAAGACTTTAGTTACGACGCCGCCCAAGAGCAGGCGGTTAAAGCATTACAGCGTGTGTTTGATGAACTACAACAACCGCAAGCCAAAGGCTGGAAAGCTTGGTTTGCCAGATCCACAACGCCTGAAGTCACAGGCTTGTACCTTTGGGGCGGCGTAGGGCGGGGTAAAACATATTTGATGGATCTGTTTTACGATGCACTACCGGGCCAACAAAAATTACGGGCTCACTTTCACCACTTTATGTTGCGTATCCACCGCGAACTCAATGATCTCAAAGGTGTACAAGATCCTTTGTTGGTTATCGCGAAAAGAATGGCGAAGCAATATCGTGTCATCTGCTTTGATGAGTTTTTCGTCTCGGACATTACTGATGCGATGTTGCTAGGCACGCTATTCACAGCATTGTTTGAGCACGGTGTCGCCTTGGTGGCGACGTCGAACATCGTTCCCGATGAACTCTATCGTAACGGTCTACAGCGGGCGCGCTTCCTACCAGCTATCGCGCAAATTAATGCGAACTGCCAAATCCTGAATGTGGATTCGGGCATCGATTATCGCTTGCGCACGCTAGAGCAAGCTGAAATCTATCACTATCCATTAGATAACGAAGCGCAGAGTAATCTGACGCGTTATTTTGAACAGCTCACTAATGGTGCCGAAGTGCTGACCAATCCGCTGCATATTGATGGGCGTGATATTAAAGCGGTGAAACATGCTAATGGCGTATTGTGGTTGGACTTTCGTGCGGTATGTGATGGCCCGCGTAGTCAACTGGATTACATGGAAATTGCCACGGCTTACCACACCGTATTGCTGTCTAGCGTTGAGCAAATGGGCGCGCTGCAGACGGGGGATGACATCGCGCGGCGCTTCTTAGCCTTAGTCGATGAGTTTTATGAGCGCCGAGTGAAGCTTATTATTTCAGCGGCAGTAGCGTTAGATGAGCTCTATACTGAAGGCTTACTGAGCTTTGAATTTCGCCGTTGCCGCTCGCGTTTGGTAGAGATGCAATCACGCGAATATTTGGCGCAAGAGCACCTGCCGTGCGAGACGCCGTAATCTCGCTATTTTCTGATGGTTTTACTCAAAAAAGCAGGTGATTTTTAACTCAGCTTTGTCTATAATCCACGCCCTGCCCACGTTACTCCGTCCGTGTTGGGCGGATTAAATGCCAAAATATATTCGAAGGGGTATATCGAAGGCGTGTATTGCTGAGTCATGTTGATTCAGCATGTGACAAATTTTAACTTTGGGTTTTTGTAATAATGAAGACTTTTACTGCCAAGCCAGAAACTGTAGCTCGCGACTGGTATGTTGTTGATGCCGAAGGTAAGACTTTGGGCCGTATCGCCACTGAAATCGCATTGCGTCTACGTGGTAAACACAAGCCTGAATACACTCCTCACGTAGACACTGGTGATTACATCATCGTTGTTAACGCTGAGAAAGTAACCGTAACAGGTAACAAAGCCTTTGGTAAGCAATACTACTCGCATTCAGGCTTCCCAGGTGGAATCAAGCAGATCAGCTTTGAAAAACTGCAAGCGCACAAACCAGAGATGATCATCGAGAAAGCAGTTAAAGGTATGCTGCCAAAAGGCCCACTGGGCCGCGCTATGTTCCGTAAACTGAAAGTTTACGCTGGCGCAGAGCATAACCACACTGCACAACAACCTCAAGTTCTTGATATCTAAACGGGATTAAGCAAATGGCTGCAACTCAGTACTACGGCACTGGCCGTCGCAAAACTTCAACTGCCCGCGTATTTGCAAAAGCAGGCAGTGGTAATATCGTTGTTAACAAGCGTCCACTGGACGTTTACTTCGGTCGTGAAACTGCTCGCATGGTAGTTCGTCAACCACTTGAGCTGGTTGAAATGGCTGAAAAACTGGACATCTACGTGACCGTTAAAGGTGGTGGTATCACTGGTCAAGCAGGTGCAATCCGTCACGGTATTACTCGTGCATTGATGGAGCTGGATGAAGCTCTGCGTCCTTCTCTGCGTGCTGCTGGTTTCGTTACCCGCGATGCTCGTCAAGTTGAACGTAAGAAAGTGGGTCTGCGTAAAGCACGTCGTAAACCACAATTCTCTAAGCGTTAATTTGCACAATGCGAATTGCAAAAACCCGGCTATATGCCGGGTTTTTTTATGGGGATATAGCGACTAAGGAGATACGAATGAATAGTCATACGCTGGTGCTTGCGCTCGGTTTAGTGCTGATTATTGAGGGCTTAGGGCCGTTACTGTTTCCAAAAAGGTGGCAACGGTATTTAGCCGAAATGTCACGCCAACCCGCAGCCACACTGCAGCGCGTAGGTGGTGGTCTCGCACTGGTTGGGGCAGTTATTCTGATTATTTTTTCATAAACCGTACCCCCAGAGATTCAAATCTGTTAGAATTCTTTTTTAACCGCAACCTTGCAGCAAACAATGGGCAAAAATGTAGTTGTTCTCGGCACACAATGGGGTGACGAGGGAAAAGGTAAGATTGTCGACCTTCTAACAGAACAGGCAAAATACGTCGTTCGTTACCAAGGTGGCCACAATGCTGGTCATACACTGGTTATCGATGGTGAGAAAACCGTCCTTCACTTGATTCCATCAGGCATTCTGCGTGAAAACGTAAAATGTGTCATCGCTAACGGTGTGGTATTAGCGCCAGACGCACTGATGACTGAAATCAAGATGCTTAAAGATAAAGGTGTTCCTGTTGAGGAACGTCTGCTGATCTCTGAAGCATGTCCACTTATTCTGCCATATCACTGTGCACTTGATATTGCTCGCGAAAAAGCGCGTGGTAACAAGGCTATTGGTACTACTGGCCGTGGTATTGGACCTTCTTACGAAGACAAGATCTCTCGTCGTGGCTTACGTGTAGGTGATCTGTTTAATCCAACACTGTTCGCTGAAAAGCTGAAGGAAGTGATGGAATACCACAACTTCACACTGACTGAATACTACAAGTGTGAGCCTGTGGATTATCAGAAAACCTTGGAAGATGCGTTGGCTTTGGCTGACTATCTGAAAGGCATGTGTGTTGATGTAACAGAAATGCTGGATAACGCGCGTAAAGCGGGTGAACCTATTCTGTTTGAAGGTGCTCAAGGCACTATGCTGGACATCGACCACGGTACTTATCCGTACGTGACTTCATCAAATACTACTGCTGGCGGCGTTGCTACAGGTAGTGGTATCGGTCCTCGCCACATCGATTACGTTATGGGCATTATTAAAGCCTATAGTACTCGTGTAGGTGCCGGTCCATTTCCAACAGAATTGTTGGATGAAGTAGGTGAACACTTAGGCACCAAAGGCCAAGAGTTTGGTGCGACTACTGGTCGTCGCCGTCGTCCAGGTTGGTTGGATGCTGTGGCAATGCGCCGCGCAGTTCAAATCAACAGTCTGAGTGGTTTCTGTCTAACTAAGTTAGACGTACTTGATGGTCTGAAAGAAGTGAAAATCTGTGTAGCGTATGAGCTGCCAGATGGCACAACCACTAAAGCGGCACCTTTGGCTGCTGAAGGCTACGAGTTGGTTAAGCCTATTTACGAGACCATGCCAGGTTGGAGTGAAAACACCTTTGGTGCTACTTCACTGGAACAGCTGCCTCAAGCGGCGCTGGATTACATTAAACGGATTGAGGAACTGCTGGAAACGCCTATTGATATCGTTTCCACTGGACCTGACCGCAATGAGACCATCATTAGCGTCAACCCATTTAGTGAATAATCGAAAAGGCCGCTTAGCGGCCTTTTTTATTGGGGTAAATATCGCCAACTATTGCTATGTCGCTTTAGATTTAGATTATACTGCCGATGATCAGTTATCAGACCCATCATTCAGGTGCTAACTATGATACTGCGGATACTATTATTGTTGCTCAGCGCTACCGCGTTAACTACGCAGGCTGAACTCAAAGCGGTAGACGTCTACGGTAATGAAGAGTTACTGCAATTGATCCGCCAGAATACCTATCTTGAGCGGGTGAAGCGGGATGATTGTCAGATAGTAAAAGATATTGAAGCGCATGCCAGCGTGTTGCAGGAACCCTTGTACCAAATTCTGTGGGGGGAAATGCTTAATTATGGCGTGTGTGTTGAGGCGCAACCGTCACGCGGTGTTGAATGGTTACGTCGAGCCGCAGAGCAAGGCAGCCCAGAGGCGATGCTCAAGCTTGCTGACTATTACGAGCAAGGCAAGTTTTTAATGAAAGACCCCGAGCGGGCAGTGTTTTACGTATTTCCTGCCGCATCGGAAGGTAACCTCGCAGCACAGATGAAACTAGTAAAGTTGCTCGGCGAGGGACATGGTACGCCAAGAGACTATGTGTTGGCCTACCACTGGTTATATAACCAAACCTTTGCGGATGCCAAGACGCAGCAGCAAAGTGAAAAGTTACTGGCCAAATTGGCGCAGTTGATGCCAGCCAGCCAGTTAGAAAGAGCTAAAGCAGTTCAGCTACACTAACTACAGCTGAACGCAAAAAATGGAAATTGAATGACTAAAGATCCTCATTTTGAGAGAGAAAAAGATAAATACGACAACCCTATTCCTAGTCGGGAATATATTCTGGAATATCTCCAGTCGCAAAAATCACCCCTCAATCGTGACAGCATCGCTCAGGCACTGGGCATCACCATCCAAGATGAAGAGCAGTATGAAGCACTGCGTCGCCGTTTGCGTGCGATGGAACGTGATGGTCAGCTGGTGTTTACTCGCGGTCAAAGCTATGGCTTACCGGAGCGGATGGATTTAATTACAGGTAGCGTGATGGGTCATCGTGATGGTTATGGTTTTTTCCATCCCGATGAAGGTGGTGATGACCTATTTATTCACCACGGCGATATGCAACGTTACTTCCACGGTGACCGTGTGCTGGCACAGCGTGCAGGTGTAGAACGTAAAGGCAAAAGTGAAGCGCGGATTGTGCGATTGCTGGAAGAGCGTAAAGCGCCGTTGGTTGGCCGCTTCTATGTCGATGGTGGCATGGGCTTTGTCGTGCCGGATGATAAACGTATTGCCCAAGAGATCCTCGTTGAAAACGCCGATAAGAATGGCGCACGTGCCGGTGATGTGGTGGTGGTTGAGTTAACTCGTCGCCCTGGTCGCTATGTTAAGGCGGCAGGTAAAGTGACTGAGGTTCTTGGCAAAGAGATGGCGCCGGGAATGGAGATTGAGATTGCCCTGCGTAACTACGATCTGCCACACACTTGGTCCAACGTTATTGAGAAAAAGCTGCGCAAGATCCCTGATGAAGTGCAAGAAGAGGATAAAGTTGGCCGTGTCGATCTACGTGAGTTACCGCTAGTCACTATCGATGGTGAAGATGCGCGAGACTTTGACGATGCGGTCTACGCCGAACGTAAGCGCGGTGGTGGTTGGCGCTTATGGGTTGCTATTGCGGACGTGAGCCACTATGTCCGTACCGAATCCGCACTGGATAAAGAAGCTCGTGCTCGTGGTAACTCAGTGTATTTCCCTTCGCAAGTGATCCCAATGCTACCGGAGAAGCTATCCAACGGCCTGTGTTCGTTGAACCCTGGGGTGGATCGCTTATGCATGGTGGCGGAGATGACGATTGCGGCTACCGGTAAGCTGTCGGGCTATAAGTTCTATCCAGCGGTGATGCATTCTCATGCCCGTTTCACTTACACCAAAGTGGCGGCAATGTTAGACACTGGCGAAGCGCCGGAAGAATACCAAGCGCTGTATCCGCATCTGCAAGTATTGCAAGAGTTGTATCTCACCTTGGATGAACAACGCCACCAACGAGGGGCGATTGGTTTTGAAACGGAAGAAACACAATTCATCTTTAATGAGCAACGCAAGATTGAACGTATTGTGCCGCGCTCGCGTAACCAAGCGCATAAGATCATTGAAGAATGCATGATTTTGGCTAACGTTGCGGCAGCCAAGTTTGTGAAAAAACATGAAGGCGAAGTGCTGTATCGTGTGCACGAGGCGCCATCGGAGCAGAAACTCACTAACTTCCGTGAGTTCCTGCGTGAGCGTGGTCTGCAGCTCGGTGGTGGCTTAGAGCCACAACCCATCGACTTTCAACTGCTGATGGAGCAGGTACGTGAACGTCCAGATGCGGAACTTATCCAAGTGATGCTGCTGCGTTCAATGCGCCAAGCGACCTATACACCAGATAACGATGGCCACTTTGGTTTGGCCTTGGAAGAGTATGCTCATTTCACCTCTCCTATCCGTCGTTACCCTGATTTAGTGTTGCACCGTGTGATCCGCTATCTGCTCGCTAAAGAGCAGGGGGCGGCGGAAAATAAATGGACCGAAGATGGTGGTTACCATTATCAAGCGGAGGAGCTGGATTTACTTGGCGAGGAGTGTTCCAATACCGAGCGCCGCGCCGATGAAGCAACCCGCGATGTGTCTGATTGGCTCAAGTGTGAGTTCATGCAAGACCATGTTGGCGATGTATTTGAAGCGGTTGTTGCGTCAGTCACCAGTTTTGGCTTATTTGTCCGCCTCAAAGAGCTGTTCATTGATGGTTTAGTACACATCTCAACGTTGGGCAGTGATTACTACCAGTATGATCCTGCACGGCAACGTCTACTGGGTGAACATTCTGGCAAGGTATATCAGATTGGCGATCCGGTAACGGTAAAAGTCGCTGCGGTAAATCTTGATGATCGCCAGATTGACCTATTAATGGCAGATGAAAACAGTCATGGTCGCAAGCGCTCAAGTGGCAAGCCGCGTCCGTTGACCGCGCGCGAGCGGGTTAACCTAGAAGGCGCTAAGATCAGTGCCAAAAAGGGCCGAGTGGCAGCGAAGAAGGGCGCTAAGCCAGCGAAGAAAAATCAGTCAACTGCTAAGCCTGCTAAGGGGAAAGCGGTGAAACGACCAAAGAGAAAGAAATAGTCGATGAAAAAGCAAGAATTGGTGTTTGGCATTCACGCCGTATCTTCATTACTTGATCACGCACCAGAGCGTGTATTAGAGATGTGGCTGATGTCTGGTCGTGTGGATGAACGTATCCAGCCCTTGTTAGAAAAAGCGGCTGCTGTTGGTATTCGACCACAGCCCGCCGCGCGCAAAACACTCGATGAGAAAGCGGATAGCACGCAGCATCAGGGCATTGTAGTACGGGTACGCCCAGCCAAAGTGTTAACCGAGAACGACCTAGAAGCACTGCTGGATAGCACCGACACGCCATTTTTATTGATTCTGGATGGTGTGACCGACCCGCACAACCTAGGCGCTTGTTTGCGTAACGCCGACGCCGCCGGTGTGCATGGTTTGATTGTGCCCAAAGATAACTCTGCCAGCATCACGCCAGTGGTCAGCAAAGTGGCTTGCGGTGCGGCTGAAACCGTGCCGTTATTCCAAGTGACTAACCTAGCGCGTACCATGAAACGTTTACAAGAACGTGGCGTGTGGATTGCCGGCACGGCTGGTGAAGCTGATAGCAATATTTACCAAGCTAATCTTACCGGCCCGCTCGCCATCGCCATGGGCGCTGAAGGCAAGGGCTTACGCCGTTTGAGCCGTGAAGGCTGTGATACGCTAATTTCCATTCCAATGTCTGGCTCGGTATCGAGCCTGAACGTATCGGTGGCTACCGGTATCTGCTTGTTTGAAGCTGTACGCCAGCGACTGGGCTAAGCCGTTTATCGGTCAATAACGAAAAAGGGACGGCACTGCCATCCCTTTTTTTTATCACGTTGCTGACTATTGAAAGGTATACAGCAGGTTGAATGTCGTGATGGTATCGGTCTGTTCACTGCCTTCAGGCACGATTTCGGTGTATTTCATGTTAACACCTACTTTAAATGCCCAGTCTTGGAACAAGGTGTTCTTGTAGCCGATATCCAGCGCTACCGTATTGTTGTTTTCGCCAATTTCAGCGGTCAGATCGGCGTTAAAAGTGGTGTATTCGTGGATCTTCTGCTCAAATTTTGCCGCGGTACGTATAATCACATCTTTCTCGGCATTCGGGTGTGGATCATCTTCGGTATCGCTCGGCAGGTTATATCGATAACCTGGACCCACTTCTAAGCTCAGCTTAGTGCGACCAGTGCTGATAGCGTCGAAACCATAACCACTAGAAACGGTATAGATATTGGTATAGGAACCGAACTGGTCCCAGATAAAGTCACCACGGCCATACACATAGCCTTTGCTGAGCTTATAGTTAGACTGATATTGCAGATCGTAGCGTTCAGCGGTAGTGCCTTCATCATCCGCTGCGTAATAGCCTTTAATGGTGCCTTCCTGAGTGGCCTTGGTGGTGTCATAGATCAGCTTGGTTCGTCCGTTGAAGCTAGAGGAATCGGTGTTCCCCGTATTTAGCTGAAAACCGGCTTCAATTTCTGCGCGAAAATTGTTAGCAGGCTCATGGTAATCGGGCGGTACTAAAGCGAACGCTGGCAGTGAAATAACTGATAACAGCGCCAGCACAGGAGTTTTTGTCATTATTCTGGCTTTCTTCATGTTAGCGACTTCATATATTGGCGAACATGATACCTGTGAAGAGTGGTGAGGCAAAGTTATTGCTTGAGTTTGATGGCGCCTTTATGTACTATTCCGCGCCTAAATCAGTCACTTTATTTCGTTCCTTGCCTCTACGGGTCTGACTGAGCCAATATGAGGCTAACAAACCGTAAGGAGCAATAAATGCGTCATTACGAAATCGTATTTATGGTTCACCCTGATCAGAGTGAACAGGTACCAGGTATGATCGAACGCTATAGCGGTGTTATCACCGAAGCGGGTGGTCAAATCCATCGTCTGGAAGACTGGGGCCGTCGCCAATTGGCATATCCTATTCAAGACCTGCATAAAGCTCACTACGTTCTGTTGAACGCAGAAACTACTGCAGAGTCTATCGAAGAGCTGGAAACAGCTTTCCGCTTCAACGACGCTGTTCTGCGTAGTCTGGTTATGCGTACTAAAGCTGCTATCACTGAAGCTTCTCCAATGGCTAAAGCAAAAGACGAACGTGATTCACGTCGTGCTGCTGTCAGCGAAAGAGCTACTGAAGAAGCTAGCGAAGAACAGGCTGAAGAGAGCGCTGAGTAAGTTTTTCTGTGACCACCAATCATTTGGCGTTGTCAGGACGGGTTCTGCGTTGCAGAGCATTTGATAGTCCAGCAGGGATTCATCATACGGTACTGCAGTTGGAACATAAGTCTCTACGCGTAGAGGCTGATATGCAACGACACGTATATTGTGTGATTCAAGTGATTTTAAGTGGCCAACGCTTTGACAGCGTAACAGACAAACTGAAAGCCGGTGTGGATATACAAGTTTCAGGATTTATTGCATTGCAGCAAAGCCGCAATGGACAGAACCGCTTGGTATTACACGCCGAAAATGTCGAATTGAAAAATTAGGAGACTGTCATCATGGCACGTTATTTCCGTCGTCGTAAATTCTGCCGTTTCACTGCTGAAGGTGTAACGGAGATCGATTACAAAGATATCGCTACTCTGAAAAACTACATCACAGAAAGCGGTAAAATTGTTCCTAGCCGTATTACCGGTACTAGCGCTAAATATCAGCGCCAACTGGCTCGCGCTATCAAACGCGCTCGTTATCTGTCTCTGCTGCCATACACTGATTTGCATCAGTAATTGGCACTGAATTCATTGAATTAAGAGGAATTGATAATGAACGTTATTCTGCTTGATAAAATTGCGAACCTGGGCAACCTGGGTGATCAAGTTTCAGTTAAAGCTGGCTACGCTCGTAACTACCTGCTGCCGCAAGGCAAAGCAGTTGTAGCTAACGCTGAAAACGTAAAAGTTTTCGAAGCACGCCGTGCTGAACTGGAAGCTAAAGTTGCTGCTGAGCTGGCTGCTGCTAACGAACGTGCTGAGAAAATCTCTGCTCTGGAAGCTGTGGTTATCGCTTCTAAAGCTGGTGATGAAGGCAAACTGTTCGGTTCAGTAGGTACTCGTGACATCGCTGATGCTGTAACTGCTGCAGGTGTTGAACTGGCTAAATCTGAAGTTCGTCTGCCACTGGGCGCTCTGCGTACCACTGGTGACTTCGAAGTTGAAGTTCAACTGCACGGTGAAGTTAACGCTGTTGTTAAAGTAACTATCGTTGCTGAAGCTTAATTCTTAGAATTAAGTTTGAAGAAAAATATCCTCCGGCATAGCCGGAGGTTTTTCATATGCGCCTATAAGGCTCTCTGATCTGATCCAGTAATAGTGGACATTTGCTAAGCACTATTTTTTAATTCAAAGTTTTCTGGGCTCAAATAACTAAGAGCACTATGCCGTCTGGTCCGATTGTAATCAACCTCAATGTACTCAAATACCGCTTGTCTCATTTGCTCTCGTG
>NZ_JBLXAT010000042.1:0-24102 GCF_048265805.1 Shewanella sp.
GTACCTATACTGTATGCAAATACAGTGTTTGAGGCGCTTATGGCATCACCATTTTTACAAGCTTTTGCAGAGCATATGCGTGTGCGGCGTTATGCCAAACGTACGATTCAAACCTATCAATACTGGGTGGCAAATTACATTCGTTTTCACGGTCGGCAGCATCCACAGCATTTGCATAATGCTGAGGTAGAACAGTTTCTCTCCTATTTAGCGAATCATCGACAAATGGCGGTGAAATCACAGGCGACAGCGATGAATGCCTTGGTCTATTTATACCGTGATTTTTTGTTGCGGCCACTGTCACTTGAGTTAAATTTTGTTAGGAGTCAACATCAGTCGAAATTACCGGTGGTACTCACCAGTAGTGAAGTGGCTACGTTGTTGAGTCGAGTCCCTAAACAACATTTATTGTGTGTATCACTGTTGTATGGCAGCGGTTTACGCTTGATGGAAGCGCTGCGATTACGAGTGAAAGATATTGATCTCGATTATTGCTGTATCCGCGTGTGGAATGGAAAAGGGGGCAAACACCGAACGGTGACGATGCCGAAGAATGTGATGCCATTATTGCAGACTCAGATCCAAAAAGTGCGTGACTACTTGGCCGAGGATCAACAAAACCCGGCATGGGGTGGTGTATGGATGCCCGATAGGTTACAGCAAAAGTATCAACAACAGAGTCGATCGTTGACTTGGCAGTTTCTGTTCCCTTCGGCAGTGCTGAGTACCGATCCTGATGCTGGAGTGATACGCCGACATCATATTCAAGAAAAGCAGATCCAACGAGTTGTGAGGTTGACGGCAAAAGCGGTTGGCATCGAAAAACATGTTACGCCGCATACATTACGACATTCATTTGCGACCCATTTGTTAGAAAGCGGAGCAAAAATATGAGGACAGGCATCATTTTCAGTTGTTTATTGCCTCCGCTTTTTTGAGCTGTTGGGTGATAAATAGGCGTTCTTGTCAGCAATCAACACAAACGCTTGTGAGCTTTAGCTCGATTTCGCCGTGGTTTTGCGGCGGGTGCTGCCGCCTTTAGCCGCTTTGGAAGCACTGGCAGATTGACTGCGGCTACTGCTGCCCGATGCCGTTTTGCGTGGACTACTGCTGCGCCGACGCTTAGCAAACGCTGGTTTAGCGGCTTTAACACCCGCCAATGCCGTAGGCAGTTGCTGGCAGGCTTCATGTACTAATTGCTCAATGGTTTGCAGCAATGGCGCCATAAAGCTGTCGTATTTTATTTCACGCTGACAGATGGCCTCTAAGCGGTTTTCCCACTGGGCGGTCATATCTGGCAAGGTAGCCGACAACGGTAAACTGTGGATTAGCCCTTTACCTGCATCTGTAGCCAAAATCGTTTTGCCCTGTCGCTGCAAAAAACCGCGCTTAAATAGCAGTTCAATAATCCCCGCTCTGGTCGCCTCAGTGCCTAAACCGTCAGTCTCTTTCAATATTTTACGAATATCGCTGTCGCTAACGTAGCGGCTAATGCCAGTCATTGCCGCCAGTAAGGTGGCATCGGTAAAATGTTTGGGTGGCTGAGTGATTTTTTCTACCACTTCACCACGGTCACACCACAGCGCTTGGCCAACGGTCAACTTAGGCAAACTGCCGCTACTGTCTTCATCGTCATTATCACTTTCTTCGCTGCGGTTGCTGCGAAACAGTTGTTTCCAACCTGCTTGCTGTTCACGCTTGCTGCTGGCATTAAAAATGCCTCCGGCAATCTCCACACTAACGCGGGTATCCCAATACAGATAATGCGGGTAAAACTGCGCTAGATACTGCCGCGCCACTTGCAAATACACTTGCCGTTCACGGTGGGACAGCGCGTTGAGGTTAGCCACTTTTTCGGTGGGTATAATGGCGTGGTGCGCATCCACTTTACTGTCATCCCACGCTTTAGATTTGAGCTTAGCATCTGGTGCATCAACGCCTTGTAGCAACTCAGCAGCCCCTTGGCTGATGGCCTTAAGCACGTTCGCTGCATCGCTAAATTGCGCCTTGGGCAGATGTCGGCTGTCGGAACGCGGATAAGTCAACAGCTTGTGTTTCTCATACAACGATTGCGCAGTATCTAACACCTCTTTGGCACTCATGCCGAAGCGCTTGTTGCAATCAATCTGCAACGCCGACAAGTTGTACGGTAACGGCGGCGCTTGGCGCTTTTGTTTTTCCTCCACACTCAACACGTTGGCGGGTTGATTGCTAATGCGTCCCGCCACGTTTTCTGCCAAGCCTTTGGCAAGTACCCGCCCCTCGTCATCTTGCCACTTGGCACAGGCTTCGCTCGGTTGCCATTTGGCGGTAAACGCTGAGTTGTCTGGCGCATGCGGATCATGCAGATGAGCTAACACTTCGTAAAAAGGTTTAGCTTGAAAGGCGGCAATCTCTTCATCACGGCGCACCACTAGCCCCAATACTGGCGTTTGTACCCGTCCAACCGATAACAAGCCCTGATAGCCGACCTTACGCCCTTGCAGGGTAAAAGCGCGCGTCATATTCATGCCATAAAGCCAATCGGCGCGACTTCGTGCCAACGCCGAGGTGGACAACGGAATAAACTCACGATTGCTGCGCAGTTGCTTGAGGGCTTTGGTCACAGCACTCGGGTTTAAGTCGTTAATCAGCAATCGTTGCGCGCTGGCGAGTTTACTTTGGCTGACTTTGAAGTACGACAGCACTTCATCCACCAGCAGTTGCCCTTCGCGGTCTGGGTCACCCGCATGCACCAGTTGCTGCGCTTTTCCAACCAGTTTTTTAAGCACCGTCAGTTGGCTACGGGTATTGGCTTTCGGTTTGAGTTGCCACTGTTCGGGCACGATTGGCAGGTGTTCCAGCTTCCACGATTTATATTGCGCGTCATAAGCATCCGGCTCCGCTTGCTCCAGCAGATGACCGACACACCAAGAGACACAATCGCCATTGGCGGCCTCAAGGTAGCCGTCATGTTTTTTCAGCGGTTTTGGCAACACATCGGCGATGGCGCGGCCAAGACTGGGCTTTTCGGCAATATAAAGGATCATAACGCTTAATTACTGTATAGAATTACAGTGAATTTAACGCACGACTTAGCAAAGTGCAAATAGTTAACCACGACAACGGCTTTACCAAGGTGGCGTTAGCGCTTCTACCGCTAGCGTCGCAGGAATGCTGCTTCAAAATGTTTTAAATCCGTTAAATAATTGCTAACCATAACCGTAAGATGACCTAGCTTGCTTGCCTTGCTATCAAGATTTCGTGCCGAATCGCTATACTCCAGCAGTGCCTGTCATGAGGCTGAGCACAACCAAATGGAACTTGATCTGAGGTGAATGAACTATGACTGTAAGAATTCGACACGCTATAATTGCTGCCACACTAGTGAGTGCTGGCATCTCCTCTTCCGCTTACGCCGATGTGCCGCCGCTCACCGTGGGAAATGGCCAGATCCTTAGCGGCGGTGAGCTGAAAAGCTTTGCTGGTAATAGCTTCTTTTGGAGTAACACCGGCTGGGGCCAAGAGAAGATGTATAACGCCGATGTGGTGTCTTGGCTAAAACAGGATTGGCACAGCAGCATGGTGCGTGTCGCGCTGGGCGCCGATGAAGGTGGCTCATACTTGGACGATCCCGCCGGTAATCTCGCCCGCATTCGTACGGTAGTTGATGCGGCGATTGCCAACGATATGTACGTGATTATCGATTTTCACTCACACCACGCGCAAGATAAAAAAGCCACGGCGATTCAGTTTTTCACCCAGATGGCCGAGCTATACGGCGACCACAACAACGTGATTTATGAGATTTATAACGAGCCGCTGCAAGTGAGTTGGTCTAGCGTGATCAAGCCCTATGCGGTGGACGTAATCAATGCGATTCGCGCGATCGATCCCGATAACTTGATTGTGGTCGGCACGCCAACTTGGTCACAAGATGTGGATGTGGCGTCGCAAGATCCCATTGCGGGCAGCAACATCGCCTACGCGCTGCATTTCTATGCCGGCAGCCACGGCCAGTTTTTACGCGATAAAGCGCTAACCGCGATGAACAACGGCATCGCCTTGATGGTGACCGAATGGGGCGCGGTAAATGCCGATGGTAACGGCAATGTTGCCAGTGCCAGTGTCAACGAATGGATGAACTTTTTAGCCGCCAATAACCTTAGTCACGTTAACTGGGCGGTGAGCGATAAAGCCGAAGGCGCATCGATCATCCATCCTGGCGCCAATCCGAATGGCAATTGGTCGGCCAGCGATTTGACCGCATCCGGCACCTTTGTGAAGGACATTATTAGCAACTGGGGCAGCAGCATTGATGTGCCCGATGATGGTGATGACTCAGACAATGATGATACCGGCGGAGGTAATGGCGGCGGTGGCGATGACGGTAATGACGGTGGGACCAATCCCCCCACTGCCGGATTGGCGCTGTGCCAATATCAAGTTAGCAACCGTTGGCAAGGTGGCTTTCAAGCCACGATAAAAATTACCAACGTGTCGAGCCAGCCAATTAACGGTTGGCAAGTGCATTGGAGCTATAGTGACGGCTCACAAATCACCAGTTTATGGAACGCGGTGTTGACGCAGCACTACTCAGCCAGCAACCTTGATTGGAATGCCACTATCGCGCCGAATCAAACCGTTGAATTTGGTTTTATTGGTACTGGCAATGGCGCCAACAGCAACCTTAGCGGCAGCATCTGCCAGTAAGCAAGTCGATAAAGCAACACCATGAAAAAGGCGCCAATGACGGCGCCTTTACTGTTTAATGTGAGCCGTTAGCGATAAAACTTACGCTGCTCGCTCGCCATCAACTCCAACATTGGCGCAGGTGCAAACCGATCGCCGTAGTGTTGTTGGTAGCCTTTCAAAATGGTCACTAAGTTGGCTGCGCCCAGGCTGTCGATATAACGGAACGGGCCCCCTAAGAACGGCGGGAAACCAATCCCAAAAATCGCCCCGATATCACCGTCACGCGCCGAGCTGATAATACCCTCTTCCAAACAACGCACGGCTTCGTTCAGCATTTGCACCACGCAACGTTCAGCCAGATTGCCGTATTCGCTGCTGGTACCCGGTGTAATGCCCAACACTTTGTAAACCGAGCTATCAACTTGCTTCTGCGGCTTACGTTGCAGACGATCCAGCAACTTAGGTTTGCTGTAAAGGTAGAAACCACGGCCGTTTTTGCGACCTTTACGATCATCCCCCAACAAGCGGTCAAACGCTGCGGGCGCCTTAAAGCGCGCACCGAGTTCTTGCTCCAAAATTGGGGCAATCTTAGCGCCGACATCAATGCCCACTTCATCCAGCAAAGTGATTGGCCCAACAGGGAAACCAAACTTCACTAAACTGCGATCCAGTGATTCAATATCGTTGCCTTCGAGCAGTAGTTGCGCCGCCTCATTCATATACAACGCCAGAATACGGTTCACGTAAAAACCTGCGCCGTCACGCACCACAATCGGCGTTTTGCCTTGTTTGCGAGCAAATGCGACGGTGGTAGCGATGGTTTCTGGTGAGGTTTTCTCGTGGGCGATCACCTCCACCAGCGGCATTTTCTCTACTGGCGAGAAATAATGCAGGCCAATCACGTTTTCAGGGCGGCTGGCCGCTTTGGCAATTTGGCCGATCGGCAATGAGGAGGTGTTAGATGCAAACACGGTATGCTCACTGCATTCTCGCTCAATATCTTGCACCATTTGGTGTTTTAGATTGAGATCTTCAAACACCGCTTCGACCACGATATCAGCGTCTTTCACACCAACATAATCAACAGTGGAGCTCATGAGCGACATCAGTTGATCGCGCTGGGTGGCGGTCATGTGGCGCCGTTGCACACCTTTACTCAGCAGCTTATAAGCGTAGGACAAGGCATTCGACAAGCCCTGCTGGCTGATGTCTTTAACGCGCACGGGGATCTTCGCTTTAGACACAGTCACCGAGGCAATACCGCCGCCCATCAAACCACCGCCGAGCACCACGGCTTTATTCAGCGCTCGCGGTTTAGCATCGGCAGCGCCGCTTTCCTTCTTCATTTCGGTGGTGGCAAAGAAGATGGAGCGCAACGCCGCGGATTCTGGCGTCATGACCAATTCGCCAAAGTAGCGTGATTCGGTCGCGAGACCGGCCGCCATGCCTTCATCGGCGCCGATGCGCACTGTTTCAATAATTCGCAGTGGCGCAGGATAGTTGCCCTTGGTTTTACGCTCGACGTGTTTCAACGCTTGGTCGAACAGGATATTACGCCCGACATGACTGGTTTCTAACGCCAGCTCCTGCATATTGCGCTTACGCGGTTTACGGCTTTTGCCCGCTTGCACCAGTTTAATGGCGGCTTCCAGCAAAATAGTGCTGGGGACAACGTCATCAACCAAGCCCAGTTTTAACGCCTGTTTGGGACGTAACTGTTTGCCAGTGAGCATCATATCCAATGCTTTTGCGATACCAATCAGCTTCGGCAAACGTTGCGTACCACCACTGCCTGGTAACAAACCGAGTTGCACTTCTGGCAGGCCCAATTGCGTTTTGGCGCCATCACTACACACACGCTTATGACACGCCAGCGCCAGCTCTAAACCACCGCCCAAGCAGGCACCATGAATTGCCGCCACCACAGGCATTGGCAGGTTTTCCAGTTCGGCAAATACCTTATGCCCCGCGGCCGACAGCTCACTGGCTTTCTCACTGGTATCACAGGCATCGAGCATGGAGATATCAGCACCGGCGACGAATGAGTCTTTCTTGCCGGAGATAACCACCAAACCTTTGATGCTGTTGTCGTTGCGAATTTCTGCCAGCAACTCGGTCATCTGTGGCACGAACTCGGCTTTGAGCGTGTTCATGCTCTCACCGGGCACATCCATGGTGAGCAGTGCAATGCCATCTTCGCGGCGGGTTAAGCTAAAGGTGTTATTTGAGGTCGTCATATTACTCCACCTCCAAAATCATCGCCGTGCCCAGACCACCCGCAGCACAAGCGGTGGTCAATGCGGTACCGCCACCACGGCGTTTCAATTCGTGACATACTTGGGTGATCAAGCGCGTGCCCGTGGCGGCAAACGGGTGGCCGTACGCCAGCGAACCGCCGAGCACGTTGAATTTATCCATATCGATTTCGCCAATGGCGCGTGATTGCCCCAACTGCTCTGCTGCAAATTTCTTCGAGGCAAACATCTTGATGTTGGCTAAGGTCTGCGCCGCAAACGCTTCGTGCATTTCGATCAAGTCCAGATCTTCCAGCTGCATGCCAGCACGTTTGAGTGCCAATGGCGTGGCGTAAGAGGGCCCCATCAGCATGTCTTGCCATACATCAATGGCGGTAAATGCATAACTTTTGATGTAACCAATCGGCTGATAACCGAGCGCTTTGGCTTTGCCTTCGCTCATCATCAACACCGCCGACGCCCCATCGGTTAACGGCGTGCTGGTGGCGGCGGTCACTGACCCATGTTTGCGGTCAAACACCGGCTTTAATTTGGCGTAGGATTCCAGCGTCGAGTTGTCACGAATGTTGTTATCGCGCTCAATAAACCCTTTGTACGGCGGCACATGCGCCACCATCACTTCTTGTTTGAGCTTGCCTTCGCTCCAGCTTTGGCTAGCAAGCGTGTGTGAGCGATGGGCCAAGGCATCTTGATCGGCTCGGCTAATGTGGTGCGTTTTCGCCATCTGCTCAGCGGTTTGTCCCATTGAGAGACCAGTAGAATATTCCGCAACCGCTGGCGGCGCAGGCAACAGGTCTTTCGGGCGAATGCTGCTAATGATTTTCAGACGTTGTGACAAGCTGCGCGCCTTGCTGAGATCTAATAGGGCAATGGCCAGCTTTTTACTGACACCCACCGGCAGCAATGAGGATGAATCCGCGCCGCCTGCAATACCAATATCGATATTGCCGCACATGATGGCTTCGGCCACGTTAACAGTGGATTGGAAACTGGTCGCACAGGCGCGCGTCACGCTGTAGGCATCGGTGCTCACTTGCATGCCCGTACCTAACACGATTTCGCGAGCGATATTCGGCGCGGCCGGCATCTGCACTACTTGACCATAGACCAGTTGCTCAATCATGGCGGGGTTGAGTTCGCAACGTTGTAGAAGTTCTGCCACCACCATTTTGCCTAAATCTAAGGCTGACATGCCGTGGTAGGCGGTCGCTTGGCGGGCAAACGGCGTGCGTAAACCCGCCACAATGGCAATACGTTCACCGCGCGCGTTGGTTACCTGTTGTTTGTCACTCATTCGTTGTCCTTCTCCACTGAGTGTTCCCGGTTTGAGGAACAAGTGAATCTATGCGATGCATCGATGGCCGCCAACTCGCCTATAACAGGTCTGACCATCAAACTGTGAGCTGATTCTAGCTTTTTATTGATAGGTTTTAAACAGTCGTTTAGATTTTTTCGTGCGCAATTAGTCGACAGTTAGCATAAGTTGATGAAATTAAAAATCACTTAAGCTGTCGAACGCTACAATAGCTGCCCGCAACGGCGCGCGAACTCGATGGCGATATTGACGTAGCAAGTTTGCTTGAGTTCCCTTAGACATCTGCGCGTCAGTGCAATAAGGTACAGACTCAGGTGACCGGATTGCGGCAGCAACAGCGGGCGTATTTACCCCTAGCCCCCAATAAAAACAGCAAATTTGCCAACAGGCTGCTTGCGTTATGCGGAGTTAAACATGCACATAAAGTGGCATGCACCACTGTGTTAGCACAGCGTAACAACCTGAAAAAAGTTTAACTTTTAATTTAAAGTGTTTTGTACTTCAATCGGCTAACGCAAGGCACAGTAACATGATTTCGAGCTATGATGCTCGACCAATGCAAGAGAATAATTCATATGCCACTCAGCAGTTTTCACGCGCTTAGACGCTATCTCGACAAAGTTATTTTGGGGCAACCCACGCTCACCGAAAACCTGTTAATAGCCCTGATTGCCGATGGTCACTTATTGGTTGAAGGCCCCCCAGGTTTAGCAAAAACCCGCGCCGTAAAAGCCCTGTGTGATGGCGTTGAAGGCGACTTCCACCGCATTCAATTTACCCCAGACTTGCTCCCAGCCGATTTGACTGGTACCGATATTTACCGCGCACAAACGGGCACCTTTGAGTTTGAAGCTGGCCCGATATTCCACAACCTGATTCTGGCGGACGAGATCAACCGTGCGCCAGCTAAAGTACAATCGGCGTTGTTAGAGGCGATGGCAGAAGGCCAAGTCACGGTAGGTAAACACTCTTATAAGTTACCCGACCTGTTTTTAGTGATGGCCACGCAAAACCCGTTGGAAAACGAAGGTACCTATCCGCTGCCAGAAGCTCAGCTTGACCGTTTCTTGATGCACTTGAACTTAGATTATCCATCGCCAGAAACGGAGTTGGAGATCATGCGTCTATCGCGCACTGAAGCGAAGACCAACCAGATCGAACGCATCACCCCGATTGCACAAGCGGAAGTATTCTCTGCCCGCAAACAGGCGCTGGAGATCTACCTCGCTGAACCGCTAGAGCGCTACATTGTTGACATCATCAGCGCCACCCGCCAGCCACAGCGCTTTAGCGATAAGCTGGCGAAGTGGTTGGAATACGGCGTCAGCCCACGTGCCACGCAATCTATTGAACGTTGTGCCCGTGCGCGCGCTTGGTTGAAAGAACGTGATTTTGTCGCACCGGAAGATATTCAAGCCGTCGTGCCTAACGTGCTGCGTCACCGTTTGCTGTTGAGCTATCAAGCACAAGCCGAAGGCATCAGCCGCGATGAAGTGATCAATCATATTCTGAGTCAGGTGGCCGTGCCCTAATGAATGCAGCAATCAATGAACTACTGCCGCAGTTTGCCGATGGGGTTCATCTGACCGAAGCCGAATTGTTAGCCTGCCGCGGTCTTGCGCGCGCCCTGCCCGACCGTAAAGCGCGGGCACGGGCTGCCATGTCAGGGCATCGCAGCAGCTTAATCAAAGGCCGCGGGATGGAGTTTGCCGAAGTGCGCCATTACCAGCAAGGCGATGACATTCGTACCATCGACTGGCGAGTCACGGCACGCACAGGTAAGGCACACACCAAGCTGTTTGTCGAAGAACGCGAGCGCCCGGTGCTGTTGTTAGTGGATTTAAAACACAGCTTGTACTTTGGCTCCACTTTGCTGCTGCAAGCAGTGCAAGCAGCGCACTTGGCCGCCACCTTAGGCTGGAATGCGATTCAACAAGGTGACCGCCTCGGGGCTTTGATTGTGTCGGATAAACAGCAGCGCGAACTCAAACCCCGCGCCCGTGACAACGGCATCTTGGCGCTGATATCCGCCCTTACCAACGTGCATAACGCCCAGTTGGACAATCCCAACAGCCAACTACCCGAGCAACTAATGGCGCACAGCTGCCGCCAACTGGCGCGTATTGCTAAGCCCGGCTCGCTGGTGTGGCTCATCACCGATGGCCTTGGCTTTAATGATGATTGCCTGCAAGCGTTATCGACCATCAAACGCCACAGCGACATTGCGGCATTTGTGGTGTCAGATCCGTTACGTACTGGCGAGTTAGCACTGCCGAAGCGGTTTGCCTTGCCAGTCAAAGATAACGGCCAATCGATGATATTAGATCGCCACAGTTACGATGCATGGCGTGAGCGCCAACAGCAGCAGATGCAACAGTTTGAACTGATGATGCAATCGTTAAGCGCGACCGTACGCCGCATTGATGCGGGTATTAACCTTAATCAACAACTGAATTTATTACGATGAGTATGAGTTCTCCCTCTGCCAACCCAGCCTTGAGTGGCATGCAAGATATTCAGCTGCCTGCCGACATCGGCTGGTGGCCGTTAGCGCCCGGCTGGTGGGCGCTAATCGTCGTTGGCCTGTTATTACTGCTGATCGCTATTGTGTGGTCAATTCGCGCAGTACGCCGTCGCCGTAAACAGGCGGCTGCCGCTAAATCGGCGCTGCAGATGCTGCAACAACTGGACAGCCAAGATCCGCAACTCGCGGTACAGATCAGCGCCCTGCTCAAACGCACGGCCATCAGTTATGGCGACCGCAAGCAAGTGGCCGCATTGACTGATGACGCTTGGTATCACTATTTAGACGCGGTGTTGCCCGCCGCTGAACGCGGACAATTTGCCAACTTACTGGCGAACCGTTATCGCCGTCCCAGCAGTGAAGTCGATGGCAGCCAATTAATCGCGTTAAGCCACCGTTGGCTAAAACATGCACCAGCGTATTATCAACAGCCTGCCAGCCTGCGTGCAGCGCAAGCCCGTGATAGCGCCCAGTCATCAGCAACCGCTACGTCAGCTAAGGAGGCCACATGTTGAGCTTAGCTTGGCCTTGGCTACTGATTTTGTTGCCGCTGCCGCTGATTATTCGCCGTAAGCCCAAAAAGATGGCTGGCGGACAACTGCATCTGCCCGGCGTGGCGGGATACGCCAACAACCAACATCTGGCTAAAAGTGATAAACGTCCATGGTTGTTGTGGCTGCTGTGGTGTTTAGCTGTGGTCGCCATTGCTCGCCCACAATGGCTGGGCGAACCAATTGAACTGCCAACCAAAGGCCGCGACTTAATGGTGGCCGTGGACTTGTCTGGCAGTATGCAGATTGAAGATATGGTGCTGGACAACAAAACGGTAGATCGGTTTACCGTCATCCAAAAAGTGGTTAGCGACTTTATTGAGCGCCGTGCAGGTGACCGCCTTGGCTTAATCCTGTTTGGTGACTCGGCCTACTTACAAGCGCCACTGACGCAAGACCGCCGCTCAGTAGCGCAATACCTGAAAGAAGCGCAAATTGGCTTAGTGGGTAAGCAAACCGCCATTGGCGATGCTATCGCCCTTGGGGTGAAACGCTTTGACCGCATGGAGCAAAGCAACCGCGTATTGATTTTGCTGACCGATGGTTCTAACAATACCGGCCGTATCTCGCCCGATCAGGCCAGTAAAATTGCCGCCAAGCGCAACGTCACCATTTATACCATCGGCATAGGTGCGGATGTGTTGGAACAGCGTACGCTGTTTGGCGTGCAGCGCGTCAATCCGTCAGCTGACTTAGACGAAGACCAGCTCAAACGAATTGCTGACACCACCCATGGCCGCTATTTCCGCGCCCGTAATCCGCAAGATCTGCAAGCCATCTACCAAGAGATTGATAAATTGGAACCGATTAGCCGCGATCCGCTCAGCTATCGCCCACAGTCTGAACTGTTCTATTGGCCGCTGGGCATTGCATTGTTATTGCTGATGTTACAAGGGGTTGCCAGCATGTTGTTGCCCGCCTCTGCGCGTTTCGGGAGGAGCTTATGAGTTTGCATTTTATGCGCCCTGAATGGTTTTGGGCGCTGATCCCGCTCGCCCTGCTGCTGTACTTTTTCGCCAAGAAAAATCCAGCACAGTCCAGCTGGAATCGGTTTATTGCACCGCACCTAGCCGCCAATTTGATTGATGATGGCGTGGCAGAAAAGCGCTCACATCTACCGTGGCTTGCCGCCAGTTGCGTTATAGCAATTATTGCGCTGTCTGGCCCGGCGCTGTTTCAAAAGCCGTTGCCGGTATTTGCCAGCACAGAAGGCCGCGTGGTGGTGATGGATATGTCATTGTCGATGTATGCCACCGACGTTACGCCAAACCGTTTGATGCAAAGCCGTTTCCGCGCAACCGATCTATTGAAAGGGCTGAAAGACGGTGAAACGGGGCTTATCGCCTACGCCGGTGATGCATTTGTGATTAGCCCACTGACCCGCGACAGCAATACCCTACTGAACTTATTGCCAACACTCAGCCCAGATATCATGCCGGTGCTGGGGTCAGATCTGCCTAAAGCACTGGCCAAAGCCAAAGAGCTACTAGCACAAGGGGGTCATATCAAAGGTGACATCGTATTGATCACCGATGGCGTAAACACCGACCAACTCAATGCCGCTGAATCTGAATTAGCTGGCAGCCAATATCGCCTAGATATATTAGCAATTGGCACTAGCCAAGGCGCGCCCATCAAATTGCCCAATGGGCAGTTGATGCGAGACAGCAAAAAAGAGTTAGTGGTGCCAACCACCGACTTTAATCAACTCAACAAGCTCGCCAAAGCCACTGGCGGTAGATTGTTCCCTTATAGCAACGACAGCAGTGATCTTACCAAACTACGTGACTGGTTAGCTCAAGGCGATAAAGCCGCAGGCGCTGCCGCGACTTCATTGGCGGGAGATACGTGGATTGATCTCGGCCCCTACCTAGCGCTGGTATTGTTAATTCCGCTGCTATTGGCGTTTCGGGTGGGCTTGCCGTTAATGGCCATGCTGCTGTTACCGATAAGCCTGGGTTTGATGCCTAAACCCGCCAGTGCCAGCACTTGGGATGATTTATGGCAAACTAAAAACCAGCAAGGCGCCCAAGCCTTTAAACAGGGCGATTACAGCCGTGCGGCCGAACACTTTGACAATGCCGCTTGGCAAGGCGCGGCTAAATATAAAGCCGGTGATTATCAAGGTGCGCTGGACGCCTTTGAGCATGACAAATCTGCCCAAGGTTATTACAACCAAGGCAACGCTTTGATGCAGTTGGGCAAGTACGATGAAGCGGAAAAACGCTACAATCAAGCGCTGGCGCAAGACCCGAATATGCCTGAAGCCAAGGTCAATAAAAAACTCGCTGAGCAGTTGTCAAAGCAACAACAGCAGAAGCAAGATGGTCAAAACGGCCAAGACGGCCAAGACGGCCAAGACGGCCAAGACGGCCAAGACGGTAAAGATGGCAAGGACGGTAATCAAGGCCAAGATAACAAAGACGGCCAAAGCGATAAGGGGCAAGATCAGCAACAGTCTGGTGACGATCAACAGCAACATTCGGATCAATCTCAGTCTGGCGATAAGCAACCCGGCCAAAATGGCCAGCAGAACCAGCAGAACCAGCAGAACCAGCAGAACCAAGATGGTAAAGATGGTCAGCAAGGCGAAGATAAATCATCTGCTGAGCAGCAGGACGCCAATAGCCAGCAGCAACAGCAAGCTGGAAACAACGGCGATGGCGACGATACATCGCAAGATGGCCAACCGTCTGCTGCCAATCAGGGCGATGATGCTGATAGCGACGAACAGCCGCCAGCACCACAGATGCAAGCAGAGCCGCAAGCGGGTGAGCCACAAGCTGAAGCTGATGACCAGCAGCAATCTGCCGCCAGCAGCGCACCAGACAGCAATGAGCAGACTAACTCGGACGAACAGAAAGCCGCAGCTGCGACCGTACAAGCCAAACAGGCTAACCCTGACGACCTGCCTGATGACATGCGCCGTGCACTAAAAGCCGTGGTAGATGACCCATCTGCCCTGCTGCGCAACAAAATGGAATTGGAATATCAAAAACGCCGTCAACGCGGCCAGTTACCCAAGGAACAACAACAGTGGTAAAAGTCGAACGATACCTTTTACTCTTGGCAGTGTTACTCCTGCCACTTAACGCCTTTGCTATCACGTCGCTGCAAGCGTCGGTTGATCGTAATCCCGCGATGGAGAACGAATATCTGGTACTCACCGTCACCGCCGACGATGAACTGGAAAGCAACGCACTCGATACCTCCGCCCTACTGAACGACTTTGTGGTAGGCCGCACTAGCGTTAGCCGTAGCACCCAGATTGTGAACTTTGATACGCACAAAGAAACCAACTGGCGCATATTGCTGAAAGCCAAACACCAAGGCATCGTCACCATTCCCCCGTTTGAGATCAACGGTATCAAATCAGAACCGATTGATTTAAAAGTGGTTGATGGTGCCAGCCAGCCCGCTACCGAAGACGCCAACCTGTTTATCAAAACCAGCGTTTCTAGCGATGAAGCCTATGTCGGCCAACTGATCACCTACACTATCAAACTTTATCTCGCGGTAGATTTTCAACGTGGGGTGCTATCAACACCCAAAGCTGATGGTGTGCAGTTTAAACAGATTGGTGATGACAAAGACAGCAACGAAATCGTCAATGGTCGTCGCTTCCGCGTGATTGAGCGTAACTACAGCATGGTGGTTGACACCCCAGGTAAGATTGAGATCAATGGACCGGTATTCTCTGGTGATATCTTAGTCGACGCTCCAACCCGCAATAGCATGTTCTCCTTCCAACAAAGCCGCCCAATGGATGTGCACGGCGAAACCTTGTCGGTGAACATTCTGCCGAAACCCGAAAACTACGTCGGCAATTGGTTAGTGGCAGATGTGGTGTCGTTAACCGAAGACTGGAAAGACCAACAAACCTTTGAAGTGGGTCAACCGATCACCCGCACCATGACATTGCTAGCGTCTAATGCGGACGAAACCAGCCTGCCCGATTTGCAGCTGTCATTGCCAGACAGCATGAAAAGCTATCCCGAAAAACCCCAGCGTAAAACCATGGCACGCAGTGGTCAGTCGGTAGCGCAGATGACGCAAACCGTGGCAATCGTGCCATCAAAAGCTGGCGAATTCACTCTGCCAGAAGTCAAAGTGGCGTGGTGGAATCCGCACCTTAAAAAGCAAGAGGTTGCTACTCTGCCCGCCCGCCATATCACCGTTAAAGCAGCGGCCAATGCGCCAGCACCCACCATCGACAGCGTTACCCAACAAGCTGAGACCAACAGCGGTATTTGGCCTTGGACGACGGCACTGTTTGCCCTGCTGTGGCTAGCCACTTTATTGATGTGGTGGCGTGCACGCCAGCAGCCTGATACAAGTCAACGCCAGCCAGTGCGCGCAAGCAAAGCCACACCGCAACAACCTACGCTGGACAGTGCCATTGCTGCCCAAAATAGCGGTGAAGTATTGCGTGCATTACTGCGTGAGATGTCGGCGTTAACGGGGAAAGAAGTCACCCTGAATAATCTGCCGCAAATTGCGCCTGAGTTAGCACACACCGTCAGCGAGATCCAAGCGGCCCAGTACAGCCGTCAACAGGTAGATACTGCCGCGCTGTTCCAACAGCTGAAAGTGCAACTCGCTAGCGTCAAAAGTGCCAAACAGCAGCAAGGTAAAACAAGCTCGTTAATGTCACTCAATCCGTAGTTGATGATTGGCACACTGCGCTAAATACAACAAAGCCACCTGATGTCAGGTGGCTTTTTGCTGAGCCATGCGCCCGTCAGGCATCATTCCAACACGCCGCTTAAGCCGAGGTTAACGGCGCAACATGCGTGCTTTCGTTAACCGTTTGCGCGTCGGTGCGCTCAATAATTTTGACGATGACCGTCTGAATATTTTCATCATGGCGCACATCGGTTGCCGCAGAAAAAGTTTGCAGTTGCGGCTCTGCGCCCTCTTCCGCCACAAACGAGATAACCACCTTAGTGGCTAACGCAGGCGTAGCCCCCAAATAAGCAATCGACACTAATGGGTAACCTTTAAAACCTCTACTCACCAACTTGGCAATACGTTTTTTTGCTTTATCTAGGTTCATCTAATTTAATTCCTGCTGGAACAACTAAGGTAATCGACGCGAGATAACTCACCTGCGAGCTATTTGTCGTGTAAGTCGGGCGGCCCGTACAACGCTAGCTCCCAATCCTCAAATGGCGGCGACACCACAAATGATGAGTCACAATAAGATTTTATATAATCTGTGGCTCTGCGTTGGGCATGGGTGAAATTTATCACCTTACCGTCATCATCCATGGCGAGCACATTGGCAAAAATGGCATACGCCATTTCAATTGCACTGGGTTCTTCACCATATAAATCTAAATACTGCACATCTTTTAGCATGTAGTGAGTGCCGCTTGCCATAAAATAAGCAAAGGTTCTTAGCGCACCACTAAAATCATTACTGACTTTCATTTTTACTTATCACCTATCATCCATGCCACCGCGCAGTAACTCCTTAGCCAACTACTAAGTCCAATACTCGGGGCAGCTCCTAACGTGTGGGCATTTTTTGATACGTCATATCTTCAGAGGTAGACATCAGCAAATCGTCTTCCACGGTAAATTCCAGCTGCTCGAATACCTGCTTAGTTGCCCACTTAGCATCGGCAACCCAAAATCCGACAGAGTTTTTGGCAACTTGCCGCTCAGACACGTCAAACCAGGTATAATCCGCGCTATCATTCAGCCAACGTAAACCCACCCGAGCTAATTGCTCGCCGTCTTTTTTACCTATCGCGGCCATACCATTGAGTTCAGTAGTCGCCTGATAACGTTTGTGGTTGTGAGTCTCCGCAACCACCGCAATATCGGCAACGCCGCCCACACCTTTGACCCACACCAGCACTTGCCAGAAATTACTAGGGATCTGCCGAATCTTCTTCATATCCTCATCAGAAAACGGCTCAAACTCGGGGGAACCAGACAACGCTGGTCGCTCAGGCGTTTTAATCTCTAGCACGCCATTGTTAAATGACCAAGTACCATTAGCCTTGAGATCCGCGCTACCAACAATCATGCCCCATTGAAAGGTGTGATCGGGCTTGAGCACTAACTCAGCAACTGCCTCCATCTGGTTTAGGAGACGATAGCGGCCAACAAGGCTAGCGTCATCATCGGCGAATGAGGCGGTGGAGGTCACCAGCAGTAATGCGGTCAATAGTTGTTTAATCATAATAAATACTCTTAATCATAGAGTGAGACCCGCGTTGAACGTGAGGGATAGTAACATTGAGCTGATGCAATGGCGCAGCAACTTAAGCAGCGTGATTGATATGGCAAATAGTCATCATCATCGGCTTCAAACCCGCGGCAGCCCCCAAAACTGCCCGCCAAAACCACAAGACTCATGCGGAGCTGCTGCCGCTTTACTATCTTGTCATGGGATAAATGCCATTGCGAGAACACGAGCATAACAAGCGGTGCTGTTGCTCCACTCGCTTTGTTCAATCTCAGTGCGGTTTTGCCATGCGTACCCTACGCGCGTTGGCCGCTGTTGTTCAAAAAATTCCTTAGGGGTGTTTACAACGTAAAATCCTTTTTGAGTGAGTACAGCTCATGCATCGTTGTCTCGGCCTTATGTATCAATAAGTGTCAATTGTCTAACCGCTTGCCAGTGCCGCAATTTAACAGCTTGCGATGGGATACGCCATTGCACTCGTCACCGCCACACTGAGCGATGGCATCGCAATACCGCCAACAACTAGCCTCAATAGCCGCACAGCCATCGCCAGCCGCTGATATTGCCGCCCGCTTTGTCGATTCCGTGCTTATAGCGTAAACCTAGGCGCCATTATCACCTGAGTCACAAACCAACATATTTGTTAACATTTCTATTTATACTCGGCGGTGTTGCTTCTTTAGAATCGACTTACCATTTCTAAGGAAGTCTGAACATGCCAATAACAACCAACATCAGTATTATTGCACTCGCCCTCTCTACCTTAGCGACACTGCCCGTATACGCCGCCCCCAGCGCATTAGTGGCTAATAGCAGCGCACCAATGGCTGCTGAAATGCAAAGTGAATCAGCCAAAGCAAACGCGCTGTTCGACACAATCTTTATGGAAAACGTAATGGCTAGCCCAGTGTCACAGACCTACATGGGCATTAAGCAGGATTACGGTAAGTGGGATGATATTGGCGATAGCGCCGATGCTGAAAAGCTCGCCCGCGATAAAAAACATCTCGCACAAGTTAACCAACTCGACGCCAGTAAACTGGATAAACAAACGCAACTCAGCTTGCGCTTAATCAAGCAAAGTCTGAACGATGGCATCAGCGACTACAAATGGCGCTACCACAACTATCCGGTAAATCAGATGTTCGGCGGCCATTCTATGATTGCTTCGTTTCTGATTAACCAACATCAAATCACCAACATCAGTGATGCCGAGGCCTATATTAGCCGCTTGAATGGCGTACCAAAGCGCTTACAACAGTTACAGCAATCGCTTGAAGTCAGAGCCGACAAAGGCATCATTGCCCCTAAATTTGTGTTTGCTTATGTCATTTCCGATAGCCAGAACATCATCACCGGCGCACCATTCAACGACGGTGAAGACAGCACGCTATTAGCCGATTTCAGTAAAAAAGTCGCCGCACTCAACATTGATAACGACCAGAAAGCTGCGTTGCTGACCCAAGCCAAAGAAGCACTCGTGTCTCAGGTTGAACCCGCCTATAAAAAACTGATCGCTTATATCACCACTCTCGAAACCAAGGCGGATACGAGGGATGGTGCGTGGAAGTTTCCCGATGGCGAAGCCTTCTACAACCGAGCCTTAGCTCGCACCACCACCACAGACATGACGGCCGACGAAATTCATGCACTCGGCTTAGCTGAAGTAGCACGCATCCACAATGAAATGCGCGCCATTATGAAAAAGGTGAAATTTGATGGCTCACTGCCGGAGTTTTTTGCCTTCATGCGCGACGACCCGCAGTTTTATTATCCCAACACTGCCGCAGGCAAAACTGAGTATCTTGCCGAAGCAACCTCAATTATCGACAACATGCGCACCCGCCTAGACGAAGTATTTAAAGTGAAACCACAGGCAGCGATTGAAGTAAAAGCGGTAGAAGCCTTTAGAGAAAAGTCCGCTGGCAAAGCCTTTTATAACCGCCCTACCCCTGATGGTTCCCGCCCCGGCACTTACTACGCCAACCTCTATGACATGCGCGCCATGCCAAAATATCAGATGGAAGCGCTCGCCTACCATGAGGGGATCCCCGGACATCATATGCAAATTGCCATCGCCCAAGAGCTCACAGGCATTCCTAAATTTAGAAAATTTGGCGGCTACACTGCTTACATTGAAGGCTGGGGCTTATATAGCGAATCCTTCCCGAAAGAGATGGGGCTGTACGATGATCCCTATTCCGACTTTGGCCGTTTAGCGATGGAACTGTGGCGCGCCTGCCGTCTGGTAGTCGATACCGGTATCCACGCACAAAAATGGACGCGCGAACAAGGGATTGCCTACTACGTGGAAAACACACCCAATGCCAAGTCGGATGCCATTAAGATGGTTGAACGACACATTGTCATGCCCTCACAAGCCACCGCTTATAAAGTGGGGATGAACAAAATCATCGAGTTAAAAAACAAGGCCAAAGCCACACTTGGCGATCAGTTTGATATTCGCGAATTCCACAATGTCGTGTTAGCCAACGGCGCACTGCCGCTGGATGTGCTGGAAGACCAAGTGAACCAGTGGATTGACGGGGTAAACAAGGCTTAAATTAGCCTTGTTGAGCTGATTATTTGGCGTTGTCTGAACCAACAAGTTGCTTTGTTGAGTTAGGCAGCGCCTTTTTGTATCGCTTATCCCATCACCTGCGGTGGTACGGCATTTAGTGGCAAACGCCCCAATTGCGCAATGCAACCCCTTCGACACCGTTCACTGAATAATTGGGATGAGTCATGCTACAAGACTGGTTCGCCAACAACCTCATAGAATATTTTCGACATTGGCCCACACCATAGGCAACAACGTATCTGCCAGATCGCCGCCAAACGGCAACAGATAGCTAAGTGGAAATCGCCGAACATATACATGAATGTTAGCGTCAAGGGTGGTGAGATAGGATACACATATCTCAGCACAACGCAGTGGGATTTAAGCCTAAATGAGGTGAACTTAACGGCCAGTTCGGCTAAGCGATGCCAGCAACAGAGCAACAAGAACGATGTTTAATAAGGCTTAGTAAGCGGTCGTTAGTGAGGGAAAATCCACATATTGTAAATAAAGTTACCTCCGAAAACTTATCTCTATTTAATTAAGTTGGTGATCATATTTTTTTAAAATCGCGGCCATAGTGCCATCTTGCTCCATCTCGGCCACGATTTTATCAAACTGCTCCACCAGCGGAATATTTTCTGGCTTGCGAGAAAATACCAGATAACTCACAGCCGTTTCACTGGGTGGTCCACTAATGGTAACGCGATCAAGTCCATTGAGCTGTTTGAGTATGTGGATACCAACCAAACGGCTACAGATAACCGTATCCATTCTGCCTGCCAACAATTTTTTAAACGTCAGTTCATAACTTACCGCCATATCTAGATGCTTAAAGGTGTTGTCTTTAACGGCGGTATCAAATCTATTGCCATAGGAGGTTTTATTAACAACCCCTATGCTGGCATTCGCCAGCGAGGCGTAATCGCCATCAAATTCGACGTTAGAGCCTTTTAAGACAAAGAACACATAATCTTGAGTAACCAAGGGGTGCTTGGGGAACAGCATTGTTTGTTCACGTTCGTCGGTCTTTTTTATGGTAAACAGACCATCAACTTGCTTATTTTCAATAAGATATAAAGATCTAGCCCAAGGGAAAAACCTATATTGAATCGGTTGATTCATCCTAGAGAATATCTCGTTGACAATATCAATGGTGAGCCCTTGCGCCGTCGCGCCAGTTTGCTGCATATAGGGGGGATACTGCATCGTAGCAAACTCTAACCGAGTTTGACTCCAGCTGAGGTTGCTATGCAGCAGGATGAACATGAATGGCAGAAGAAATCTTAAATTGCGCATGCATTTTATTAGTTGGAACTCATGAGCTAAGTCTTATCCGTAGAAGATACTTTGTCAAAAGCCATTGGGTAAATCAGCTGATTTGACCAAATTGTAATGTCATGCCAAACATACAGGGCGCATTACAGGCATAAATATACGTGCGAGAGTGGTGATACTCGCTCCACAGCAGATTGGGGGGGGGAAGTTGGCACTTCAGATGTTTAGCAACACGTTGCTTGCTAGCACTGCGTGCTAAATCACCTGCGGTGGGGAGATTATCGCTGTGCGATAGCAAACTGCGTTTGCAAAAGTCGTGGATGACATACAGGAAGTATTAATACCGCGGAGCACACGGATGTGCATGAGCGGTGATACTCGTTCAACACCAGATTGGGGTTGTTTGAAAGTTGGCACTTTCATCAGCTAATCAACAAGTTGCTTGTTAGCACTGTGTGCTAAATCGCCTGCGGTGGACGAGCTTATCGCTGCGCGATTGCAAACTGCGTTTGCCAAAGTCGTGGAACTACTCGTTCCACACCTGAGCCAAGGGGCGATGCTCGTCCCTCGCCCTTTGGAAACCCGACGACGCCCCGACGTCGCGAAACACTACGGCGCTTCTGGTTTGCCATTTTCGCAAATCGCTCTGATTCGTCATCCGTGACTCACCATCGCTTCTCGGCGTCCATGCCTCGATTGCTCAATGTCTTCCCAACGCACCTTCGTCGCGCCGTGGGGAATTTGGTGTTGCCTGAAATTACAGTGGCCTACTTAGCCAAAAATCTGGATGCGAACAGTCAGATTTAAACATTTGGTTTGGTGTCACAGACGGAGAGTTGTTGTAGGTCGTTCACGGCAAGATCTTCAAGGAATGGGAAGAAAGCTTCGTTGGTCGCGAGCTTAAGATACACACTGAGTTCGGCTTTGGTATCAACGATGGTCGTTAACGAACAAGCAGAAACAAGTTCTAGGTTCATACTGCCCGCGCCTTCGTCGTGCTCTTGGCGATAAGCACGGATTTTCGCAAGTGCCTCACGCATCTGCTTGGCATCGCTATCGGATAAACGCAGCACAGTGATTTTATCGTTGGCATTCAATTGCTGTTTCAGCGCTGGCGGCACAGGATATTGCTTATCCACCTGCACGAAAAAGCGATAGTTGAGGTTCATTTCCGGCACATCAGAGCGAAATGTCATGCTCAGCACCACATCGCCGCTACGCACGCCAATATCTTGCGGTGATGTTACCGCCACCACCAACTGCTCAGGTGCCACTTCTAGCGGATTCATCTTCGCCATTTTATACATGGTACTCAGCGGCATACTGCTGCAACCAATGAGCGCCAGCATTGGCACAAGCACCAAACCCGCCAACCATCCCTGTTTTACCTTTGTCATCGTCAATCCTTAACCTGCTGAATTACAGTGTAAATATTGACCATCTTTTGGGGAATTGGTTCGCATTAACCGATAGGAAATGTTTTTGTTACCAAGCTGCGCTTGGTGAACGAGGCGGTGCTATTAAGTTGGCACTTTCATCTGTTGAACAACAAGTTGCTTGTTAGCACTTTGTGCTAAATAACCTGCGGTGGGGACGTGCATGGATGCACTAATGGCAATATTGTGGCGGAAGCAATATAGGCACCGCATAACCCTTTGTTATCCATTTCCCCTCCAACTCAGATTGCATATAACGCCGCAATAAGCGGACTAAAACAGTGGGTTATAATGTGGAACGAAGCGAAAAGTAACCCACTGTTTTAGTTACGTTTAATTGCCTTGTTAAATTACAACTGCACCGATATTAGAAGGTAAAGGAATTACAGCTTCTGGTTTATAGTTATTTGAACGTTCTCCTGACCAATATTTTCGAGCAAATTCATATGTGCCCATAATAGATGCACCTAAATACAATAGATTTTGATCTGCAATGAAAGCATTCTCTGAAGGTACTTCAAAAATATTATGTACATTCCCATGCGCTTCTTTAAATGCCATTGCATCAGGTTTTGTACACCACCCAAACATTGATTGCATTCTAGACGGACGTTCAGGAAATTCATTTAAACGAACCTGTTCGAATATTCCTTCTAATACAGGGATATGAGGGGCAAAGTTCAAACACTGTCCGGTTTGAGTATCTGTAACGATTAAGTTATGTTCGTGTAGACATTGGGCACCAAAATTTGAAAGCCCATCTGGATATAATTGGTGTGTACGATTAATTAAATCTTCAGTGGTAATCAGGTTCTCAATAGCATATGTATGAGTTTTAGAGTAATCAGTTCGTAAATTTATAATACTCTCTGGTACTAATGTTCCTGAACGATCTACGGTAAAGTAAGTTGCCACGATAATCCTCATGTAATTTAACGCTTGCAGTTGCGGCGGGGGCGGAGCACAGCAGAGTACCCGTCCGACAACCTGCACTTGTTAGCCATTTTTTAACTGCTTTGCTAGATCATTGACGGCAGCTTGGACTACTAGCCACGAGATCCCGCATGTATCAGCATCAGGATTCATTCGGGTTGCCATCTGCTCATATGGATGAATAAGATTTCTAAACTCCCGCAGAGAATGAGAGAACTTCTTAACACCCAGGCCAAGCCATCCAACGTGATGGGCAACATCTATCATCTCGGCCAGCTTCCAGTTAGCGAAATTCTTCACCTTGATCTGATCCAGTAATAGTGGACACTTTGCTAAGCACTATTTTTTAATTCAAAGTTTTCTGGGCTCAAATAACC
>NZ_JBLXAT010000043.1:0-22401 GCF_048265805.1 Shewanella sp.
AGCCGTATACGAGGCCCGTACGTACGGTTCTGTGAGAGGGATGAGGCGTTAGCGCCTCACCCTACTCGATGTTTTGCAGCGCCTACGTCTATGTTGAACAACCAGCTAAAGTTGTAGCGCTCACGGATGATATTTATTGTTTGGGGCATTGGCCAATGGGCCTTGCGAATCACACGATTACATCAATGATATGGCCGCTACCGATAACATTGTCGATGCTATCGCCATCAGGTGCCGAGGTGACGGGGTTCTGCTGACGGCGATTAGCTTGGCGGCGCTCCAGCGCGACCGCACGCTGTTTCCGGCGGCGATCTTGGCGTTTACGCCGCTCGTTGGTGGCAGGTATCAGCGTGTTTTGCTGCTCTTCATGTTCGGCAGCAACTTCGGCACTGTTACTCAGCTGCTTAACGGCTTGCGTTGGTTTAAATTGATTAGGCGCGGGTGGCGCCTGCAGCGCATATATTGCGTCTATTGCCATAATGTTGCCCCCCTGTTGTGTTTTATCAGTAGCCATTCCTTGGTCTTCAACATTTTTATCGGCCGATTTTGTATAAACTTTAATCAATTTGAGTTGTTGCGTTGATGCCGTACTGATGGCGATCCTCTACTGCGATTGTACATTTACCACTCAGATCCACATTTTTTGCCGTTAGCGCGGTAATGCTTGCCTGATTGTCCGCTTATCGAACTGATATTTAGCGACAAAATCCCACTAAGCTCCACTTTTTTGACACTAGCCACTATTCCTGTGACACGCCGCTAACCCGCTTGGTGGCTGGATTTAAACGGGATCCCATCGCTTGACAAGCTTTATTGACTGTCCCTACACTTAGCACTCGTGGGAATTTGTGGATCAATGTGGATCTTTTTTGACACTTTAAGGAGAGCCGGATGTTTTCCGGAGCCAATGCCCTCAACTTGGACGCCAAAGGACGGATCGCTATGCCAACGCGATACCGCGAAGTGTTGCGTGCTAATCATGATGGCAGGCTAGTAGTCACCGTTGATATCCAATCCGCATGTTTATTGATCTATCCCGGTAACGAATGGGAACGCATAGCGGCAAAACTGCAAACGTTGTCTGACTTTCAACCGCAAGAGCGGGCGATGAAACGTTTGATGTTGGGCTACGCACTGGAGTGCGAGTTAGATGCCAATGGGCGCATCTTGCTGACGCCGCCGTTACGCCAGTTTGCCTCACTGGACAAAAAAGTGATGTTGGTTGGGCAACTGAATAAATTTGAATTATGGGATGAGCAACGCTGGCAACAGCAGTTGGATGACAGTTTGGCGCTTATCCGCACCGAAGGCATTACGGCCAGTGAACGTCTGGCTGATTTTTCGCTTTAAGTGATATTTAACTAAAGAAGAGACAAATGAGCGAAAATTTTGCACACCTATCGGTTTTGCTGAATGAAGCCGTGGAAGGGTTAAACATTCGTCCAGATGGCATCTATGTCGACGGCACCTTTGGCCGTGGTGGACATTCACGCCAGGTCTTGTCACGTCTGGGAGAACATGGTCGTTTGATCGCTATCGATCGCGACCCGCAAGCGATTGAAGCCGCCAAGGCGCTGGCGGACGATCCACGCTTTACCATTGTGCATGGCGGTTTTGGCCAGCTCGCTGAATATATCGAGCAGTTAGGACTGAGCGGCAAGATTGACGGCGTGTTATTGGACTTGGGCGTGTCGTCGCCGCAACTGGATGATGCCGAGCGTGGTTTTAGTTTTTTGCGTGATGGCCCGCTGGACATGCGTATGGATAACAGCAAAGGCCAAACCGCTGCTGAATGGTTGGCGCGCGCAGAGATTGAAGATATGGCATGGGTTTTTAAAACCTATGGTGAAGAAAAAAATGCGCGTCACATTGCCCGCTGTATTGCCGCCGATCGCGACGAAACGCCATTTTTGCGTACCAAAGATTTAGCCTCACTGATCGAACGTATCACTAAACACAAAGAGCGCAACAAGCATCCAGCAACCCGCGTGTTTCAGGCGATTCGCATCTATATCAACAGTGAATTAGAGCAGATTAGTCAGGCGTTAGAAGGTGCGGTGCAGGTATTGGCACCTCACGGGCGTTTATCGGTGATCAGTTTTCACTCGCTCGAAGATCGCATGGTGAAACGCTTCATTCGTAAATATAGCCAAGCGGAAGAGGTGCCTTATGGTCTGCCGATTTCCGAAGAGCAGCTAAACCGTAATCGTAAGCTACAGCCACTAGGCAAGGCGATTAAACCATCGGAAGCTGAGCTGGAACTCAACCCTCGCGCACGTAGTTCGGTATTACGTGTGGCTGAGCGGTTAGCGCAGTAAGGGCACCAACATGGCGACCAAACCGCTCAATCTCAACCGCATTGTGCTGCAGGATATCTGGTATCACAAGTGGATGATATTGCTTGGTCTGGCTGTGGTATTGAATGCGGTGGCGGTAGTTTACACCAGTCATATCAGCCGTACCCAAACCAGCCAATTGGATGGTTTACAACAGGAACGCGATCGACTGGATATTGAGTGGCGCAATCTGCTGTTAGAAGAACAGTCATTAGCAGAGCACAGTCGCGTGACGCGGATAGCAACCAAAGATTTGGATATGGAACGCCCCTCACCAAGTAAAGAGATAGTAGTGAGACTGCAATGAATAAGCAGGCGAAAAGGATTACAAAACCCGAACCATTCCACTGGCGTTTAAAGCTGGTGGTATTTTTCGTTTGTGCGGTATTTTTTTCACTGGTGGCTCGTGCTGCATATATTCAGGTGTTGGAGCCGGGCAGACTCCGTCATGAAAGTGATATGCGCACTTTGCGTACCACCTCTAATGAGGTGCAGCGTGGGCTGATCTCCGATCGTAATGGCGAGATGCTGGCTGTCAGTGTGCCTGTACGCGCGGTTTATGCCGATCCTAAAGTCGTTTTCGATGAAGACGGTTTTGCCGACATGCGTCGTTGGCAGGCGTTGGCGGACGTGCTACATGAGCCCGTGGGGGATGTGGTGCAGCGCGTAAAAGAAAATCCTAAGAAACGTTTTACCTATCTCAAGCGGCAAGTGACGCCGGAAGTTGCTGCTTATATCAATCAATTGAAATTGCCGGGGATCTACCTCAAGGCCGAATCGCGTCGTTATTACCCAACGGGCGAAATTACTGCGCAGCTGGTGGGGATTACCAACATAGATGATGTCGGAATTGAAGGCTTAGAAAGCACCTACGACAACTGGCTGACTGGTACGCCGTCAAAGCAGAAAGTACGTAAATCCCGTGATGGCCGCGTTGTTGAGCGACTCGATATTATTCAGGAAGGTGAAAGCCCTAACGATCTAGTATTGAGCATCGATCAACGCATCCAACAACTGGCCTATCGCGAATTGAAGCGCGCAACTGAAATTTATCAAGCCACATCGGCTTCGCTCGTGATGATAGATGTGCGCACAGGCGAAGTATTAGCGATGGCCAACACCCCATCCTATAACCCGAACTCCCGTGATCAACTGCAGAGCCATCGCATGCGTAACCGTGCGTTAGCAGATGCTTATGAGCCGGGCTCCACGGTAAAACCCTTTGTGATGGCTGCGGCGTTGCAATCTGGCATCGTTAAGCCCGGTGATGTCATTCCTACTGCACCGGGATGGATGCGTATTGGTGGTCGCCAAGTGCGGGACGGTGTTAACTGGGGCGATATGACGCTCGCTAAAATTCTTAAAAAATCCAGTAACGTAGGCATTAGTAAATTGGCGTTGCAGATGCCAATTCAGCAGTTACTGGGCACGTATCAATCCCTCGGCTTGGGGAGCTATTCTGGCATTAACATCATCGGTGAAAGTGCCGGTTTAGTGCAGGACCGTCATCGTTGGTCGGATTTTGAAAAAGCGACCTTAGCCTTTGGTTACGGGTTGACGGTAACGCCACTGCAGCTGGCGCGGATGTACGCCACCTTAGGCAGTGGCGGCATTCTGTACCCATCATCGATTTTGAAACTCAAACAAGCGCCAGAGGGTACGCGCGTGCTGTCTGAAAATGTTGCCCAAGAAGTATTGAAAATGTTGGTGGGGGTCACCGAAGAGGGTGGTACCGGCACCAAAGCGCACATTGATGGTTATCCGGTTGCGGGTAAATCTGGTACGAGCCGTAAGGCGATTGCTGGTGGCTATGGCGATGATTATGTCGCCCTGTTTGCTGGTGTAGCGCCTGCGAATAATCCACGGCTT
Organism: Shewanella sp.; assembly: GCF_048265805.1. Lineage (GTDB taxonomy): Bacteria > Pseudomonadota > Gammaproteobacteria > Enterobacterales > Shewanellaceae > Shewanella. The sequence goes on from NZ_JBLXAT010000043.1 coordinate 4,206, forward strand.
GCCATGGTGGTCGTAGTGAACGAGCCTAAAGGCGATCACTACTACGGCGGTGATGTTTCTGGTCCTGTATTTGGCAAAGTGATGTCAGGTGCATTGCAGATGCTGAACGTAGAACCTTTACCATCACACGAAGTGATTGAATTAGCGGGCACATTAGGAGGTCAACAATGATCTCGTTAACCGATCTGCTCGCGCCTTGGTTCCACTATGCGGGCCATGAAACGATTAAGTCACCGACCTTGGATAGTCGTAAAGTGCAAGCGGGTGACCTATTTATCGCCGTGCCGGGCTTTCGCAGCGATGGTCGCCAGTTTATTGCGGCGGCACTGGCGCAAGGGGCCACTGCGATTTTACGTCATACCGATGTGCCTGAAGAACATGGTGCTGTGCACCGTGAGCAGGGACTGATCATCGACTTTTTCCAGCTTAACCGTCAAATCTCAGCTGTTGCCGCCCAATGCTATCAACCACAAACGTGGTCAACCCGTGTAGTGGGGGTGACTGGCACTAACGGTAAAACGTCAGTGACTCAACTGATGGCACAGTGGGTGGAGTTGCTCAGTCAAACTGCCGGCGTGATGGGTACTATCGGCAATGGTCGTCCTGGGCAGTTAGTGGATACTGGCAATACCACCGCAGATGCAGTGACTGTGATGGCGCAACTCGCTCAAATGTCGCAGCAACAGCTAAACGTTTGTGCAATGGAAGTCTCCAGCCACGGTTTGGTGCAAGGGCGTGTCGATGCGGTGCCGTTTGAAGTGGCGGTGTTTACCAACCTAAGCCGCGACCATCTTGATTTTCACCATAGCATGGCAGCATATGCTGCCGCCAAACGGCGCTTGATGTCGTTCCCGTCAGTGAAAACCGCGGTGATAAACCTTGACGATAAAGTGGGTGCGCAGTGGTTTAGTGAGTTAGCACCAACATTAACGTTGGGCTATTCGCTGCGGGGTGAGCCTTTAGCGCGTATTCGTGCGAGTGCGGCGGAGTTTCATTACGCAGGTATTCGAGCACAGATCCATTGGCCTGAAGGTGTCGGCGAGCTAAATACTTGCCTGCTGGGCGAGTTTAACCTGTCGAATCTGCTGGCCGCCTTATCAGCACTTTATGCCTTGGGTTACGACATGCAGCAACTGTTGGCGCTCGCGCCGAAATTGCAGCCAGTCGCCGGGCGGATGGAATGCTTTACCGCACCACAAGGCTATTCGTTAGTGGTGGATTATGCCCATACACCCGATGGTTTAGAGAAAGCCTTACAAGCGGCCCGCAGTCACTGTGATGGCACATTGTGGTGCCTGTTTGGCTGTGGTGGCGATCGCGATACTGGCAAACGACCGGAGATGGGCGCGATTGCCGAGGCGCTGGCTGACAAAATCATGGTCACTAGCGACAACGCCCGCAGCGAAGATCCGCAAGCCATTCTTAACGACATTCGCGCCGGATTGCAGCATCCCGAGCAGGCATTATTTGAAGTAGATAGAGAAGCCGCGATTCAACAGCTCGTGGCATTAGCACAGCCAGGAGATCTGCTCCTGCTGGCAGGCAAGGGACATGAAACATACCAAGAAATTAACGGACATCGCCGTCACTACGATGAGCGCGCCTTGGCCATGCAGCTTTGTGGAGGTCAGCAATGATTGCGTTGACGCTCGCTGAAATGGCTATTGCGTTACGTGCGCGCGTGGTTCCGTCACTGGCTGCTGATCTGGTGGTTGACAAAGTGACGACCGACAGCCGTATGGCCGACAACAGTTTATTTATCGCCCTCAAAGGCGAGCGTTTAGATGGACATGATTATGTCACTAACGCCATCGAAGCCGGTGCCATTGCGTTATTGGTTAACCGCGAATTGCCCGTTGCTACGCCGCAACTGGTGGTGACCGATACCCACAAGGCGTTGGGTGAATTAGGCAAATTAGTGCGTGATCGGCTCGCGCCTCGTTGCGTTGCACTCACTGGTTCAAACGGTAAAACCAGCGTGAAAGAGATGGTGGCGTCGATTCTGGCGCGACAGTTCTCCGTGCTGTATACCGCAGGCAATTTTAATAACGACATCGGTGTGCCATTGACCGCGCTGCGACTGCAGCCAATCCATGAGTATGCCGTATTTGAATTAGGCGCTAATCATCCCGGTGAGATTGATTACACCTCCGCTATCGTGCGGCCAGAAGTTGCCTTGGTGAATAACGTGGCTAGCGCCCATTTAGAGGGCTTTGGTTCTGAAGCTGGGGTGGCGAGCGCGAAATCAGAGATTTTTCGACACTTAGCGGTTGATGGCACCGCCATTATTAATGCGGATGACCATTATGCGGCGGTGATGCGTGAAGCCTCAGCGGGACATCGTCAGTTAGCGTTCTCTTGTGAGCGTGATGCTGATGTGATGGCAACTGAACTCCACGCGGACATCGGCGGCCGTTATCAGTTCGTGCTGGGCTACAAGTTACAGCACATTGGTATTGAATTGCCGCTTGCTGGACGACACCAAGTCAGTAATGCTCTTGCTGCGGCATCTATCTGCATCGCGCTCAATGTCCCCTTGGCGGTGATTAAAGCGGGCTTAGAAGCCATGACTCCGGTGAAAGGTCGTATGGTGCCACATCAGTTTGGTCGCGTGCTGCTGGTGGATGATAGCTATAACGCCAATCCAGCTTCTGTGAATGCCGCCATCAATTGGCTAAAAGATCTGCAAGGATTTCGTGCCTTGGTACTAGGGGATTTAGGGGAATTAGGCGACAATGCCGCGCTGCTACACCGCCAGCTAGGTGAACAAGCAAAGCAGGCCGGAATTTCGGCACTCTATTGCTGCGGTGAGTTGACTCAACATGCCAGCGAAGGATTCGGGGCAGCCCATTTAGCGGATGTCGACCAACTGGTTAAGCAAGTAATAACAGATATCAAACAGCAACAAGGGACAGTGACTGTATTGGTAAAAGGCTCTCGCAGTTCGCGAATGGAGCGAGTAGTAGAAGCCTTGATAGCAGCCCAAGGGCGCGGGGAGTTAGTGTAGATGCTGGTTTATCTGGCGGAGTATCTGACCCAGTTTTATACCGGGTTTAACGTGTTTTCTTATGTAACGTTTCGAGCCATTTTGGGCTTGCTAACCGCGCTCACCTTTTCACTGTGGTGGGGACCTCGACTGATCCAAAAATTGCAATTACTGCAGATTGGTCAAGTGGTACGTAACGACGGACCAGAATCGCATTTTAGTAAACGTGGCACCCCAACGATGGGTGGTTTGATGATCCTTGCTGGTATCTTTTTAAGTGTGCTGTTGTGGGGCGATTTGGACAACCGCTATGTATGGGTAGTGCTATTTGTGTTGGCATCTTACGGATTGATTGGCTTTATGGATGACTACCGTAAGGTGATCCGTAAAGACCCTAACGGTTTGGCGGCACGTTGGAAATATTTGTGGCAATCGGTATCGGCGCTCGTGGTGGCGGTTTACCTGTATTACAGCGCTAGCCTGCCGGGTGAGACACAACTGGTCGTGCCATTTTTCAAAGAGATTATGCCGCAATTAGGGGCGTTCTTTATGGTGCTGGCGTACTTCACCATTGTCGGTTCCAGTAACGCGGTCAACCTGACCGATGGTCTCGACGGATTGGCGATTACACCAACGGTGATGGTAGCTGCGGCGTTTGCGCTGATCGCTTATCTGTCTGGTCACGCCCAGTTTGCCGCCTATTTGAATATTCCGCACCTGCCGGGATCGAGTGAGCTGGTCATCGTGTGTACCGCCATCGTTGGTGCTGGCTTGGGCTTTTTATGGTTTAACACCTATCCCGCGCAAGTGTTCATGGGCGACGTCGGCTCATTATCACTGGGGGCTGCATTAGGTGTGATTGCCGTGCTTGTGCGCCAAGAGATTTTGTTGGTGATCATGGGCGGGGTGTTTGTCATGGAAACGGTTTCGGTCATTTTGCAGGTTGGGTCCTACAAACTGCGCGGTCAGCGGATTTTCCGCATGGCGCCAATTCATCACCACTATGAATTGAAAGGTTGGCCGGAGCCACGCGTGATTGTGCGCTTCTGGATCATTTCATTGTTTTTGGTGTTGTTAGGTTTAGCAACGCTAAAACTGAGGTAAGGACATGGCTGAAAGTTACTCGCATATTGTGATGGGACTTGGCGCTACCGGTAAATCGGTAGTGCGGTATCTCATGTCGCAAGGCATCACGCCATTGGTGATGGATAGCCGCCGTAATCCGCCAGGCATTGACGAGATTAAGGCTGAATTTCCGCAGTTAGAATGCCGTGTTGGAGGTTTTGACTGCCGCGCGTTAGTGCAAGCACAACAGATCATTATCAGTCCGGGCATTCCGACCGATACACCAGAAGTGCGCGTCGCGTTAGACATGGGCATTGAAGTCATTGGTGATGTGGAGCTGTTTGCTCGTGCGATTGCTGATCGTCCGCCATGTGTGTTGGCTATCACCGGCTCTAACGGTAAATCCACGGTGACCACGCTTGTGGGCGAGATGTTGCGTGAGGCGGGGATCAATGTCGCCGTTGGCGGCAACTTGGGTGTCCCTGCGCTCGAGCTACTTAATCAGTACGCAACGCACTATGTGCTCGAGTTATCAAGCTTTCAGTTAGAGACAACCGATAGCCTCGATTGTATTGCGGCGACGTGTCTCAACATCAGTGCCGATCACATGGATCGCTACAGTGATTTGGAATCATATCGCCGTGCCAAGCTTCACCTTTATGATCAAGCGCGGTTGGCTATCTATAACCGCGACGATGAACAAACCGAACCGCTGTCTCCGATGAACAACAACAGCTTTGGTTTAGGTAATCCTGAAGGCGACGAATGGGGCATTACCGATGGCAAAGTGATGCATGGCAGCAGCGAGATTATGAACATTGCTGACATTTCACTGCTCGGTAGTCACAACCATGCCAACGTGCTGGCGGCAATGGCGTTAGCCGATGCTGCGGGCGTGGGTAAGGCGGAAATGGCCAAAGTTGCGACTCAATTTAAAGGGCTGCGCCATCGCTGTGAGTTGGTGTCTTCTAAAAATGGTGTGCGTTGGGTGAATGATTCCAAAGCCACCAATATCGGCTCCACCCTAGCTGCGTTGCAGGGGCTGAGTGATTACCTTGGCGATATTATTTTGATTGCTGGCGGTGACGGTAAAGGAGCGGATTTCTCCACTCTGAAAGATGCGTTAGGCAGTGTCAGTACCTTGATTACTTTGGGTCGTGATGGTGACAAGATTGCCGCCTTGAAAGAGGGCGCTATTAAAGTCGCTAACATGGAGCAAGCGGTAGCTAAAGCCAATGAGATCGCAAACTCAGGCGATATCGTGCTGCTATCGCCAGCCTGTGCCAGCTTAGACATGTACCCTAATTTTATGGTGCGTGGTGATGATTTCTGTGCGCGGGTGGAGGCGCTCGATGAGCAGCAGTGAAAAACAGCTCAGTCTGTTCAATGGCAGCGTACGCTGGCCATGGGCAGATTGGTTTAGCGACCGTGAAGCACCGGGCATGCAGTTGTATGACCGGCAGCTGCTGTTCGCCATTATTTCACTGATTGCTTTTGGTTTTGTGATGGTGATGTCCGCCTCTATGCCAGAGGCGCAAACGTTAACGCACGATCCATTTTATTTTGTTTGGCGGCATCTGTTTTATCTGCTCGGTTGTGCCGTGATCGCCTCCGTGGTGTTGCGGATATCGATGGAGCGTTGGCAGCAGTTTAGCCCATGGATGTTACTTGGCGTAGCGGTCATGCTGATTGCGGTGCTGATTGTTGGTACCAAGGTGAATGGCGCGAGTCGCTGGCTGTCGCTTGGCCCCGTGCGAATTCAAGTGGCGGAGATTGCCAAGCTTGTGTTCACCATGTACATGGCCGGTTACCTAGTGCGGCGCCACCAAGAGGTACGCGAGAACATGAAAGGCTTTTATAAGCCGATTGCCGTGTTTGTCTTCTATGCCCTGTTGATTATTCTGCAGCCGGATTTGGGTTCGGTGATTGTACTGTTCGTTATTACAGTGGGTTTACTGTTTTTGGCTGGGGCACGGTTGTTCGACTTTTTCGTGTTGCTGCTGGCTGGCTCAATCGTGTTTACAGGTCTGGTGGTATTTGAGCCGTACCGTATGCGCCGTGTGACCTCGTTTTTAGATCCATGGGAAGATCCGTTTGGCAGCGGTTATCAGCTCACTCAATCACTCATGGCCTATGGTCGCGGTGATTGGCTTGGCCAAGGCTTAGGTAACAGTATTCAGAAATTGGAATACCTGCCAGAAGCTCACACCGACTTTATTTTTGCGGTGATTGGCGAAGAGCTCGGGTTTGTGGGCATTGTGGCGGTGCTGGCAGTGCTGCTGTTTGTGGCCATTCGTGCGCTTAAGCTTGGGCACAAATGCGTGGCGATGGAACGGCCATTCGAGGGTTATCTGGCATATGGCATTGGGATCTGGATCTGTTTCCAAACGGTGGTTAACGTCGGTGCCAGTATTGGCATGATGCCAACTAAAGGTTTGACGCTGCCGTTTATTAGTTACGGCGGTAGTAGTTTATGGGTGATGACCGCCGCAGCGATGGTGCTAATACGCATCGACTACGAACGTCGGTTGAGTTTGATACAAGCGGTACAAGGGAGAACCTCCTGATGGTGGGCAGCGATAACGGCAAACGCATTTTAGTGATGGCAGGTGGCACCGGTGGCCATGTATTTCCTGCACTCGCGGTTGCCAGACATTTAGCGCAGCAGGGCTGGCACGTGCAATGGTTAGGCACGGCAGACCGTATGGAAGCGCGCTTAGTACCACAACACGGTTTTGATATCGCTTTTATCGATATCAAAGGGGTGCGTGGTAACGGATGGCTGCGTAAGTTAACCGCACCATTGAAAGTCGTGCGTGCTGTATGGCAGGCCAGCGCCGTGATCCGTGAGTTTAAACCGGACGTGGTTTTGGGCATGGGAGGTTATGCCAGTGCTCCGGGTGGTTTAGCCGCCAAATTGGCGGGTATTCCGCTAGTGTTGCATGAACAAAATGCCATTCCGGGACTGACCAATAAGCTGCTGTCGAAAATCGCCAGTCGTACCTTGTGTGCCTTTGCCGATACCTTTGCGGATGTGCAGGCCGTGGTGGTCGGCAATCCGATTCGACAAGAGTTAGTGACATTAGGACAAGAGCCACGTAGCTCATCAGCGTCCGAAGCACTCAAAGTGCTGGTGGTGGGCGGTAGTTTAGGTGCGCGCGTGTTTAATGAGGTTTTGCCCGAAACCGTTGCCAAAGTGAGCCAACAATGTTCGGTCACTGTGTGGCATCAGGCGGGCAAAGGTAATCAAGATGCGCTCATGCAAGCGTACCAACAAGTCGGTCAAGAAGGCCGCGTAAAAGTGGCGGATTTTATTGATGATATGGAAGCCGCCTACCGTTGGGCAGATGTCGTTGTTTGCCGCGCAGGTGCGTTAACGGTATCTGAATTAGCCACTGTGGGATTACCGTCGATTCTCGTACCGTTACCACATGCGGTAGATGATCATCAGACGCGCAACGCCAAAGTATTGGTTGATGCCAATGCCGGACGGTTATTACCGCAGTCACAGATGACAGTAGCAACACTGTCACAGGAATTACTCGCGCTAGCAGCGGATAGACCACAGCTAGTGCAGATGGGACAAAACGCACAACGAGTAGCCATTACTGATGCTACCGCGCGTGTCGCTGATGTATGCCAACAATTGGCACAGTAAAGGACAGAATGAAGAATGAATGCAGCTAAATACGCCCAATTACGAGCAACCATTCCTGAGATGCGTCGGGTGCGGCGTATTCATTTCGTGGGAATTGGTGGCGCCGGTATGGGCGGTATTGCCGAAGTACTGCTGAATGAAGGCTATCAGATCAGTGGTTCAGATATCGCCGATAATGGCGTGACTGAACGACTGCGCTCGTTGGGGGCCAAGGTGGTTATTGGCCATACCGCAGAAGCGGTGATGAATGTCGACGTGGTTGTGGTGTCTACAGCTATCAAAACGGATAACCCAGAGTTGGTGGCCGCTAAAGCCAATCGCACGCCCATCGTGCGCCGTGCCGAAATGTTGGCCGAGCTGATGCGCTACCGCCACGGTGTTGCGATTGCTGGGACGCATGGTAAAACCACCACCACGAGCTTAATCGCCAGTGTTTATGGGCAAGCGGGGCGCGATCCAACATTTGTGATTGGTGGTTTGCTCAATAGTGCAGGCACTAACGCGCGTTTGGGGCATAGCCGCTATTTGATCGCAGAAGCCGATGAAAGCGATGCATCGTTCTTGCACTTGCAACCGATGGTGTCGGTAGTGACCAACATTGAAGCTGACCATATGGATACCTACGGCGGCGATTTTGAAAAGTTAAAAACCACGTTTGTCGATTTCCTGCATAACTTGCCGTTTTATGGCGTAGCCGTGTTGTGTATTGATGACCCAGTGGTGCGCAACATTATGCGGCGTATCGGTCGCCACATGGTGACGTACGGTTTTAGTGACGATGCTGATGTACAAGCGCTTAATTTCAGCCAAACCGTAGGGCAATGTCATTACACGTTGCGCCGTAAAGGCCGCGATGATCTTGACATCACCTTGAATCTCCCCGGCCGTCATAACGTGCTGAACTCGCTGGCAGCGATTGCGGTTGCCACCGAAGATGATATTGAAGATGCCGCTATTCTAACGGCGTTGGCAGAGTTCCAAGGTATCGGCCGTCGATTCCAATATCTGGGCAACTACCATACGCCTAATGGTGACATCATGCTGGTGGATGATTATGGTCATCACCCAAGTGAAGTGGCGGCGACCATTAAAGCGGCGCGCGCTGGCTGGCCTGAGAAACGTCTCGTGATGGCATTTCAGCCGCATCGCTACACGCGAACCCGCGATCTGTATGAAGACTTCGTTGAAGTGTTATCGCATGTGGATTGCCTGTTACTACTGGAGGTTTATCCGGCAGGTGAAGCCCCGATTGCAGGCGCGGATAGCCGTAGCCTGTGCCGTAGCATTCGACTGCGTGGTCAGGTGGACCCCGTTTATGTGGCTGCGCCAGAGCAATTGGTGGAGTTGTTGCCAGGGTTATTACAAAACGGCGACCTGATGCTGACCCAAGGTGCGGGCAATATCGGCGCATTATCTAAGTCGTTGGTGGCTAGTCAAGTTGGCTTCAAACCGCAGGCAAATGGTGATGCAACTGAATAAAAAACAGTCGGTTGTTGCCGGTGGTACGATAAATTTTGACCAAGGTTTTCGGCTCCGTATAATGGCCGTTTTTCCGCCGTCGTGACTGGGCCTGTGACATGGGATTGAGGCAAAAATTTGTGACGCTGCGGCAGCGGATCAACAGCGCCAATTGGTATTTGATCAGTGGCCTGAGTTTTTTGTTGTTGGTGCTGTTGGGGCTGGCATTTGCTGGCTGGAAGTTGGAGGTACTGCTCAACGATGCTGAAGCATTACCGATCCAAGCAGTAGCAGTAAACGGTGAACGGCGCTTTACCAGTGACGAAGAGATCCGCAACGCGTTGCGAGACTTGATGGCACGCAGTTTTTTTAGTGCCGACGTGGTGGAAGTACAGCACGCGATTGAGGCGTTGCCTTGGGTCTATCAAGCATCGGTAAGGCGTGATTGGCCTGCCAAGCTCAAGGTGTATTTGGAAGAACAGGTGCCGGTCGCCCATTGGAATGGCACCGAGTGGCTCAATGAACATGGTGACGTGTTTATCGCGCCTCAAGAGCCGGAGCTGGAGTCGTTGCCTTGGTTATCAGGCCCCGACGAACGCGGTTTGGATGTGTTAACCGCATATCGACAGATAGAAGAGTTACTGAGTATTAACAGTTTCCATCTGCATAAATTGCATTTAAGCCCACGGTTAGCGTGGGAGGCAGAGTTAGTTAATGGCATTGTGCTCGACCTCGGCCGAGAAGATAAAATGTCGCGGATACAACGTTTTATTAATGTGTATCCGGAAATGTTGAAACAGGATAAAAGCGTAGCGCGGGTGGATTTGCGTTACGACACTGGACTGGCCGTTGGCTGGGAAGCATCACAAAAAGAGAGTCAGTGATCGATGACCAAGAACCAAGAAAGAAATCTGATCGTTGGGTTAGATATTGGTACCTCAAAAGTTGCCGTGATTATCGGTGAAGTGCTGCCGGATGGCGAGATCAGCGTTGTTGGTCTTGGCAATCATCCGTCACGCGGCATGGATAAAGGTGGGGTTAACGATCTCGATTCAATCGTACGCAGTGTACAGCGCGCGTTAGATCAAGCGGAATTAATGGCCGATTGCCAAGTGTCATCGGTCTATTTGAGTATTTCTGGCAAACATATCGATTGTCAGAATGAAAACGGCATGGTGTCAATCAACGATGAGGAAGTGACCTCAGAAGACGTTGAGAACGTGATTCATACTGCGCGGTCGGTGAAGATCCCTACGGAACGTCGTATTTTGCATGTGTTGCCGCAGGAATATGCCATTGATGTACAAGAAGGTATTCGCAGCCCTATCGGTATGTCTGGGATGCGCATGGAAGCCAAGGTACATATTGTCACTTGTGCGAACGATATGGCGAAAAACATCACTAAAAGTGTTGAACGCTGTGGCTTAAAAGTGGATGACCTCGTATTCTCCGGCATCGCATCAGCAGATTCTGTGCTGACCGCCGACGAGAAGGACCTGGGGGTTTGCTTAGTGGATATCGGCGGCGGTACCACCGACATCACGGTTTATACCAACGGTGCGTTGCGCCACTGCGCCGTTGTTCCGGTTGCTGGAAACCAAGTGACTAGCGACATTGCCAAAATTTTCCGTACGCCACTGTCACATGCGGAACAGATTAAAGTGCAATATGCCAGCGCCCGTAGTGCGTTGGTAAGTCGTGAAGATAGTATTGAAGTGCCATCGGTTGGAGGTCGTCCATCTCGGACAATGAGCCGCCATACGTTGGCTGAAGTCGTCGAGCCGCGCTACCAAGAGTTGTTTGAGCTGGTGTTTAAACAATTGAAAGATAGCGGGTTGGAAGATCAAATTGCCGCGGGTGTAGTACTCACTGGTGGTACTGCGTCGATCGAAGGCGCGGTAGATATTGCCGAAGCGACTTTCGGCATGCCTGTGCGGGTGGCGAAGCCACTGCCAGTCAAAGGATTATACGAATATGTTGATCAACCCATTTACTCTACTGGGGTGGGGTTGCTGCATTATGGCGCCAGAAGGCTGATGGACCGTCAGCTTGAAAAGCCTGAGCGCCAAGGGGTAACCAGCTTATGGAATCGGGTCCAGAGTTGGTTCAAAGGTGAGTTTTAAACTCAATAACGCAGGTAGCAGGGAGAATTAGCCCATGTTTGAAATCATGGATACCCATTCAGACGATGCGATGAGCGATGCAGTTCTCAAAGTCATCGGTGTAGGCGGCGGTGGCGGTAACGCTATCGAGCATATGGTTGAACACAACATCGAAGGTGTTGAGTTCATGGTCACTAACACTGACGCACAAGCGCTGCGTAAATCCGCTGCTGGCACCACTATTCAGTTGGGCCGTAGCGTGACCAAAGGTTTGGGCGCCGGTGCCAATCCTGAAATTGGCCGTGCCGCTGCGGAAGAAGATCGTGAAAGCATTCGCGCCGCGATTGCTGGCTCCGATATGATCTTTATCGCTGCTGGTATGGGCGGTGGTACAGGTACTGGTGCTGCCCCCGTAGTGGCGCAGATTGCTAAAGAAGAAGGCATCTTAACAGTTGCCGTGGTGACTAAACCTTTCCCATTTGAAGGTAAAAAACGTATGGCATATGCCGAGCAGGGCATTGCTGAGCTGGCCAAAAATGTGGACTCGTTGATTACCATCCCTAACGAAAAACTGTTGAAAGTGCTGGGACGTGGCACGTCATTGTTAGATGCTTTTGCAGCAGCTAACAACGTCTTGCTTGGGGCTGTGCAAGGTATTGCTGAACTGATCACACGTCCTGGTTTGATTAACGTTGACTTCGCCGACGTACGCACTGTGATGTCAGAAATGGGTAACGCCATGATGGGTACTGGTGTGGCTCGTGGTGAAGATCGCGCTGAAGAAGCGGCAGAAGCCGCTGTTGCCAGCCCACTGCTGGAAGATATCGATTTGGCGGGTGCACGTGGCGTGTTGGTAAACATCACTGCCGGTATGGACATGAGTATCGAAGAGTTTGAAACCGTGGGTAACCACGTGAAAGCCTACGCTTCAGATACCGCTACCGTTGTAGTTGGTGCTGTTATCGACCCAGAAATGAGCGATGAACTGCGTGTGACTGTAGTGGCCACCGGTATTGGTGCTGAGCGCAAGCCTGATATCCAATTGGTGCCAACCACTAAAACTGTACGCAATGAACCAGTAGCAGAACCTAAGGTCGAACACCATGTACCAGTTGAAGAACCAACTGCACATGTTACTAAAGGTAATACGGTGCCATCGCCACAACCAGCAGTAGCACCAACGCCGAATAAGAGTGAGCTTGATTATCTGGATATTCCGGCATTTTTGCGGAAGCAAGCAGATTAATCTGCGTTCTTTAGGTGATAATGTGTACATCTGCTGCGGATGACAGCATCAGTATTTTTTGTGAAATGGTTGGTATATGTTAAGATATCCGACCTCCTCGGCAGAATACTGAGGACTTGCTGTGCGGTTAAATGATTTAACGTTGAGTTTAATACGGGTAACTAAATGATTTTTCAAAGAACTGTTGAAAATACGGTAAAAGCCACAGGGGTCGGATTGCATTCCGGCAACAAAGTGACTTTGACGATTAGACCGGCACCCGTCAACACAGGGATAGTGCTGATGCGCACCGATCTCGAACCTGCGGTTGCCATTGCGGCGAAAGCAGATCTGGTCAGAGAAACGACCATGTGTACAGCGTTAGTGAATAACGACGGTGTTCGTATCTCTACGATTGAACACTTGTTTGCTGCATTAGCTGGCCTTGGTATTGATAATGCCGTGATTGAAGTCGATGCGCCTGAAATCCCAATCATGGACGGTAGTGCTAGCCCATTTGTATTCCTGCTGCAAAGCGCTGGAGTAAAAGAGCAGGCGGCTGCCAAAAAATATCTGCGAATTAAGCAAACGGTTCGTGTTGAAGATGGTGACAAATGGGCAGAACTCAAACCTTTTAAAGGGTTCCGAGTGAATTTTGCTATTGATTTTGCTCATCCAGAAATCGCTCGTAGCCAGCAGAAAATGGTGATGGACTTTTCTTCTTCTGCCTTCATTAAAGATATCAGTCGTGCAAGAACCTTTGGTTTTATGCGTGATATTGAATATCTGCGCGCTAATAACCTAGCGTTGGGTGGCAGTATGGAAAATGCCGTTGTGCTTGATGAATATCGCGTCCTCAACCCCGATGGCCTGCGTTATGAGGATGAGTTTGTTAAGCATAAGATTTTGGACGCGTTCGGTGATTTGTACGTCGCCGGACATGCCATCATCGGTGAGTTCAGCGCCTATAAAACTGGGCATGCACTCAACAATCAGCTGGTGCGAGCGTTGCTAGCCAACGCTGAAGCTTGGGAAGTGGTTAGCTTTGATAAAGAAGCCGACGCCCCAGTCAGTTTCAGTATGCCAGCTTCGGTGGTTATGGCTTAATTCGAGTTTTCAGTGCCTTTGCGGCTGGCTAATGCAGCCAGCCGTTTTAGTTTCAGGCCCAAGCTACCGCCAGTTGTTTCAGCAAGATCGGCCAGATGAGCCGCAGTAGATTCGCTAATTTGTCTGTGAGGCAGATTAGGTTTTACCTCGCGAGCTATCAGACTTGGGTTGACTTTCACCTCAATAGCGGTAAGCATTGGGAGCGCCTCAGATTGGAGTTGCTGCAATAAATGAGCTTTTTGAAAGTTCAGTCGTGCAGCCCAAACTGCAGTTGAGGTCTCAATGATCAAAGTATTTTGACGAAAATTGGCAACGGTAAGCTGTGCGCAGACAGGACCGGAAAGCATGGCTTTAACGGTTTTGTCCAAATATAACAAAAGCTCCGCCCGTTCAGTGAGTTCTGGTAACACACCTGACTGATGCATCAGTTGACTGAGATGTTGCGGCAGCTTTTTCATGACGATAATAAGATGGCTTAACGAGGCTATGAGTGTAACAGTTTTTATTCAGGGTCGGAATGGCGTAACACGCTGGCAACCGGGTAAGCGTTGGCTATTATTGCCAATGCTGCTGATCGCTGCTGGCGCGGGTTTGTATCAATATAACCAACAGCGATTCGAATCCCAGCAAACTAGTGTTGACAATGAGCGCCAAGCGCGAGAGCAGCAACAGCGGCAAGTCAAACAACTCAAAACCGCCACTGAGAATCAACTCTCTATGCTGGTGACACACGTCGCCAAGATGCAAGCCAAACTCACACGGCTTGAAGCACTCGGGCAACAACTCGCCCAAAACTATCAATTAGATGACCAATTCGACTTCAGCGCCGATGTAGGCGTTGGCGGTCCGAGTGAATATGGTTCCAGTATCGAATTAGATCAGTTGCTCAATGATATGGAGCGGCTGGCGTTAGGTATAGATAACAGTAACACTCAGCTTGGGCTACTTGAAACAGTTGCCAGCAATCTCAATATAGAACAAGAGCGTTACATATCCGGGCGACCAGTCGGCAAAGGCTGGCTATCTTCGCCCTACGGTTTACGAAACGATCCTTTTAATGGTCACCGAGCGATGCATAAAGGCATCGACTTTGCGGGCGCAGAAGGAGCCGATGTGCTTGCCACTGGTGCAGGGGTAGTCACATGGGCAGGAAACATGTTTGGTTATGGCAATTTAGTGGAGATTGACCACGGTAATGGATTGCGTACCCGTTATGGGCATAACAAAGCTTTGTCAGTAGCTGTAGGTGATGTGGTTGCCAAAGGCGAGAAAGTCGCCAGCTTGGGGAGTACCGGCCGTTCTACCGGTCCCCATGTGCATTACGAAGTACTGCGTAACGGTCAACAGATCGATCCAAAGCAATTTGTGTATCGTCACGCGGGTTAAACGGAAATTGGCCGCCGGCCTCATATTGAGTCTGGCCTACAACTAATAAGTGATTCAGATGTTAGGTAAAGTACTGACAAAAATTTTTGGTAGCCGTAACCAACGCACACTTAAGGCATTGGGTAAGGTTGTTAATAAAATTAATGCTCTGGAAGCTGAATATGAACAGCTGTCCAATGAGCAACTCAAAGCCAAAACTGCCGAATTCCGCACCCGCCTTGAACAAGGTGAATCTCTGGAATCGATTACAGCTGAAGCTTTTGCAACGGTGAGAGAAGCATCAAAGCGTGTATTTGAAATGCGCCACTTTGATGTGCAGCTGCTCGGTGGTCTAGTGTTGGACTCAAACCGTATTGCCGAAATGCGTACCGGTGAAGGTAAAACTCTGACTGCAACGCTGCCAGCCTACCTGAATGCTATCAGTGGTAAAGGCGTACACGTGATCACCGTCAACGATTACTTGGCGAAGCGTGACGCGGAAACTAACCGCCCATTGTTTGAGTTCTTAGGTTTGACCGTGGGTGTGAACCTGTCGGGGATGCAGCATCAAGCGAAAGTTGATGCATACTCTGCGGATATCACGTATGGCACGAACAACGAATTTGGTTTTGATTACCTACGCGACAATATGGCGTTCTCGCCGAACGAGCGAGTACAACGTCCACTGCACTATGCTCTGATTGACGAAGTGGATTCGATCCTGATCGATGAAGCACGTACTCCGCTGATTATTTCTGGTGCTGCTGAAGACAGCTCCGAGCTGTACATCAAAGTTAACGCGCTGATCCCGCGCTTAATTCGTCAAGAGAAAGAAGACTCAGATGAGTTCACTGGTGACGGTGATTTCTCTATCGATGAAAAGTCGAAGCAAGTGAACATGACCGAACGTGGTCAAGAGAAAATTGAGCAACTGCTAAGTGATGCCGGATTGCTGGCCGAAGGCGAGTCACTGTACTCAGCGGCTAACTTGTCACTGCTGCATCACGTTAATGCGGGCTTGCGTGCGCATCATCTGTTCGAAAAAGACGTCGACTACGTAGTACAAGATAACGAAATCGTGATTGTGGACGAACACACTGGCCGTACTATGGCGGGGCGTCGTTGGTCTGAAGGCTTACACCAAGCGGTGGAAGCTAAAGAAGGCGTGAAAATTCAAAACGAAAACCAAACGCTGGCGTCAATTACTTTTCAGAACTACTTCCGTTTATATGAGAAGCTAGCAGGGATGACCGGTACTGCCGATACCGAAGCGTTTGAGTTCCAACATATCTATGGCTTAGATACGGTGGTGGTGCCAACTAACCGCCCAATGGTTCGTAAAGATATGGCAGATTTGGTTTACCTTACTGCCCGTGAAAAATACGAAGCCATCATTAAAGATATTGAAGATTGTCGTGAGCGTGGTCAGCCAGTATTGGTGGGTACCGTGTCTATCGAACAGTCTGAGTTGCTGTCACACCTGTTGAAGCAGCGCAAAATTCCTCACCAAGTGTTGAACGCTAAATTCCACGAACATGAAGCGGAAATTGTCGCCCAAGCTGGTCGCGCAGGCACAGTGACTGTTGCCACTAACATGGCAGGTCGTGGTACCGATATCGTGCTCGGCGGTAGCTGGAAGTCTGAGATTGAAGCCCTAGAAAATCCAACTGATGAGCAGATTGAAGCTATCCGTGTGGATTGGCAGCAACGTCATGATGAAGTAATCGCCGCTGGCGGTTTACATATTCTTGGTACTGAGCGTCACGAATCTCGCCGTATCGACAACCAGTTGCGTGGTCGTTCTGGCCGTCAAGGTGACCCAGGTTCATCACGTTTCTACCTCTCTATGGAAGATGCGTTGATGCGTATCTTTGCTTCTGACCGTGTCGCTGGAATGATGAAAAAACTGGGCATGGAAGAAGGTGAAGCGATCGAACATCCATGGGTGTCACGCGCTATCGAAAATGCTCAACGTAAAGTTGAAGCGCGTAACTTCGATATTCGTAAGCAACTGCTGGAATATGATGATGTCGCCAATGACCAACGTCAGGTGGTGTACTCACAGCGCAATGCGTTGATGGATGCCGAATCTATTAAAGAATCTATCGAAGGTATTCGCCAAGACGTTATCAACGGCGTTATCGACCAATACATTCCACCACAATCAGTAGAAGAGCTGTGGGATGTCGCTGGCCTAGAAGAGCGTCTTGAACAAGAATTTGCGTTGAAGCTACCGTTGCAAGAGTGGCTTGATAACGAAGACGACCTACACGAAGAAACTTTACGTGAGCGTATCGAGCAGAAATGGCAAGAAGCTTATGAAGCTAAAGAACAGATGGTCGGTGCTGAAGTACTGCGTCAGTTTGAAAAAGCTATCATGCTGCAAACACTCGATGGTTTATGGAAAGAACACCTGTCGGCGATGGACTATCTGCGTCAGGGGATTCACCTGCGTGGTTACGCGCAGAAAAACCCTAAGCAGGAATACAAGCGTGAATCGTTTGAGTTGTTCCAGCAGATGCTGGATACACTAAAGCATGATGTCATTAGTATTCTGTCTAAAGTACAGGTACAAGCACAATCAGATGTTGATGAAATGGAAGCCCGTCGCCGCGAGAATGAAGCGCGCATTGCACGTGAATTCCAACATGCTGCGGCAGAAGCAATGGATGAAGATGCTACACCGCCAGCAGGTATGCCTACACCACCAGTCATTCGCGATGGTGAGAAAGTGGGTCGTAATGATCCGTGCCCATGTGGTTCAGGTAAAAAGTATAAACAGTGTCATGGCAAGTTGAGCTAAGTCGATACTGACTATATAGAAGAACTAGAAAGGCGCCTCTCAGGGCGCCTTTTGTTTTATTGGCTTCTTTACCACGTGAGCGAGTAACTATAACAACCGCTCCACGCACTTTAGTTCTACCTATATAAGCTGACTTGATTGCTTAGCTTCATCAGGCCATCACGATAATTCATTTGTCTATCTATATGAGCGTCGCGTTAAGGCCATAAATGCTGGTACCCGCTAAATCCTATGGCTAAAAATAACGGTCAAATTATCTGCACAAATGGCTGATTTGTGGATAACTCTTGGGGTAACTCGTGTGTAAATTGTGACTATCTAACTATTTTAAAAAAATTCAAAAAAACTCGAAAAAAGGGGTTGCGCAGTTTTTTGATGTCCCTATAATGCGCACCCACTGACACGGCAAAGCGCGAAAGCAAAGGTC
>NZ_JBLXAT010000044.1:0-21518 GCF_048265805.1 Shewanella sp.
TCTTCAACGACCGTCAAGTGTTCGAGTAAGTTCATTAGGGCTGCTACTTGCGAAATGGGCAGTCATTAGATCACAGCATGGTGCCACACTCAACACTGGCTAAAAGTACGATCCCGCCCTGAATCCGTGACCCTGCATTCCTCTTACCTGAAAAAGCCCTTAAAACGGTTTATTCTTCTAGTGCAGAATCAGATTTCTGCATTGGTTCATTGTTAAAAGAAGGGATCGAAATATCTCTACCTTGGCAGAAACTGTTTAATACTCACATTGGTATTTTCGGTAACACTGGTAGTGGTAAATCGAACACTCTGACGAAACTCTTCACTACTTTGTTCGATGAAAAGCACGAACAAATCAAACCTGTCAGTAAGTTTGTATTGCTTGATTTCAATGGTGAGTACATCAAAGACCAAATCGTATCTTTAGATAAGAAAAACGTAATCGAACTGAATACTAATACAGCGGTCGATCAATTCCCGTTAGCAGAAGATGAGTTCTGGAATTCAGAGACGCTTTCAATTCTTTTCCAAGCTACCACCAACACACAGAAACCATTTATCAATAGAGTTCTGCAAGGACGTTCAAAATACGGTGCAGGTAAGGTAAGTGCTCTAAGTTACTTAAAGTACACGATTAAGTTCTGTTTCACTTCTACATCTCAAAAGCCAGAAGTTCTTGATCTCCTCAAAAGCACGCTAAAGAACACCAATAGCATAGATATTCTCAAAGAGGTTAGTTGGCATGGGAGTAATTTCAAAATCCGTGTTGGGACAGGTTTTGAATTCTTCAATAACGAAAGCCAATATAATCTCTACCTCAAAAGTGCCGTTGATAGTATTAAAATTAATAATTTTGATGCATTTCAGGAGTTTAAATTCCTGTGCAAGTTGAAGTTGATTAATGATTTGATGTACAACTTTGTTCAATTCGATCACATACAACCACTATTAAAACGTGCTGAGTCATCACTAAGTGCGCTGTCCAAGGTAATCAAAGTAGAGTCTAGTGTTGTCACTGATGACAAGGCACTAACGATCATTTCGCTTCGTAACTGCAACCAAGATGTAAAGAAAATCATCCCTTTGCTTGTAACGAAGCACTACTACAATTCCCATAAAAAACTGGTCAAGAAAAGCCCACCAGAAAAGACTTTTCACCTAATCATCGATGAAGCACATAACATCCTTTCTCAGCAATCAGTACGGGAACAGGCTAACTGGAAAGATTATCGTCTAGAATTATTTGAAGAATTGATTAAGGAAGGTCGTAAATTCGGTATTTTCCTTACACTGTCGAGTCAACGACCAGCGGATATCTCAGCAACAATCATGTCACAGTTGCACAATTTCTTTATTCATCGACTAGTGAATGACCGTGATTTATTCTTGCTCGATAACACTATTAGCACCTTAGACTCTGTTTCTCGCTCATTAATTCCGAACCTATCAAAAGGCTCTTGTATTATCACTGGAACTTCGTTTGATTTGCCTATGCTGATCCAAGTGGATGAGTTAAGCGACGAAAGTAAACCTGATAGCAACGATGTTAACTTAAGTACACTTTGGTAAAAGCGCACTCTAAGGGCTAAGAACAGCCCTTTTCCTTCGAAAGAAAACTAACCGAACTAACTTTGTAGTGGTCAACTAAAATTGGTCACATAGTTAGATTAGAAAAAATAAGTTAAATAAAGTCTTGGTGATGTATGTGTTGAATCGGTCGGAACAAGGAATGGGCATAACTGTTTTAACAAGGCAGTGTAACGGTCAGCGTTCGCTGCCTTTTAGTATGAGACGTTAAGACTCAGCATGACGGTTTATTCGACTCACACCATAGCAGCGCTCATCCCTGCGCACTCGTAGCGTAAACAAAAACCAATAAAAAATCCCCGCACGGTGGCGGGGATTTTTACTTAAAACAGCACGTAACTAGCCTTCAATGCCTTTACTCGCAAGGAACTCATCATAAGTGCCTTTGAAGTCACGAATGCTGCCATTACCGATTTCTAAAATGCGGTTAGCCAGTGACGATACAAACGCGCGGTCATGCGATACGAAGAACAAGGTGCCTTCATAGCTTTCCAATGCGTTGTTCAGTGACTCTATCGATTCCATATCCAAGTGGTTGGTTGGTTCGTCCATCACCAAAATGTTAGGTTTTTGCAGCATCAGCTTACCGAAGATCATGCGGCCTTGCTCACCACCAGACAGCACTTTGACAGACTTTTTGATGTCGTCGGCGCCAAACAACATACGCCCTAATACTGCACGTACTGCTTGGTCATCATCACCTTCACGACGCCATTGGCTCATCCAGTCAAACAGGTTCAGGTCGTTTTCGAAATCGTCAGCATGATCCTGTGCGTAGTAGCCGATTGAGCTGTTTTCTGACCACTGAATAGTGCCTGATTTTTGTGGCAGTTCGTGGATCAGCGTGCGTACTAATGTGGTTTTACCGGCGCCGTTTTCACCCAAAATCGCGATGCGTTCGCCCACTTCAGCAATCAGGTCAAAATCTTTAAACAGCGGTTGATCGTAACCGTTAGTCAGTTGTTCAACGTTCAACGCGTTACGGAACAATTTCTTGTCTTGTTCGAAACGGATGTAAGGGTTAACACGGCTAGACGCTTTAATTTCATCCAGTTTGATTTTATCAATCTGGCGCGCACGAGACGTTGCTTGTTTTGCTTTAGAGGCGTTAGCAGAGAAGCGCGCCACGAAGGTTTGCAGTTCTGCAATTTGCGCTTTCTTCTTGGCGTTGTCGGCCATCAATCGCTCACGCGCTTGTGACGCAGCGGTCATGTATTCGTCGTAGTTACCTGGATACAGACGCAGTTCACCGTAGTCCAAATCCGCCATGTGAGTACACACAGAGTTGAGGAAGTAACGGTCGTGCGAAATGATGATCATGGTGCTGTTACGTTGGTTCAAGGTTTCTTGTAACCAGCGAATAGTATCGATATCCAAGTTGTTGGTAGGTTCGTCGAGCAGCAGAATATCTGGATCAGAGAATAACGCCTGCGCCAGCAGTACCCGCAGTTTCCAACCGGGTGCCACTTCGCTCATCGGGCCAAAGTGTTGTTCCAACGCAATACCTACACCCAGCAGCAGTTCACCAGCACGAGCTTCGGCGGTGTAACCGTCCATCTCAGCAAACTCCATCTCCAACTCGGCCACTTTAATGCCGTCTGCTTCGGTCATTTCTGGCAGTGAGTAGATACGGTCACGCTCTTGCTTAACCTTCCACAGTTCCTTGTGGCCCATGATCACAGTGTCAATTACGCTAAATTCTTCGTAAGCGAATTGATCCTGATTCAACTTACCCATACGCTCGTTAGCGTCTAGCGACACGTTACCAGAAGTTGGCTCCAACTCACCGGATAAAATCTTCATAAAGGTGGATTTACCGCTGCCGTTCGCCCCAATCAGGCCGTAGCGGTTACCGTCACCAAATTTGACGGAGATATTTTCAAACAGTGGCTTGGCGCCAAACTGCATGGTGATGTTAGCGGTTGTGATCACGTTAGGGATTCCCAGTTTTTTGCTGCAAAGTGTGCGTAATACGAGGTTGGCTAAGCCAATCCCGCATAAAACGCGCCACTATAACAGCCCTATATGAATTATCAACTACAGCTGATGCGGTTACATGCCCGCATCTTTACTGCAATAGATAACTGGCAGCTCAGATTGCGCTGTTGTTCCAGCGTAGCAGATCAGTGCATCTTTGATGATGTCAGCCGGTAGACTCACGCCTGCCTTGCCGTTCACGGTGACACTTTCAGCGCCATCAGCCACTTTGTAACGGTATTCTACCGAACTCCCATCGGCCAACTCCCAGCCGCTGTAGGCATCAAATTGATTAGCGCACTCGGTGATGGTGCATTGTGACGTGGTGACTTTGCCATCAACCACGGTTAAACACTGGGCCTGTGGGTTTTCACCGCAACCGGCGAGCGCACTGTAACTTACCAGCACCGTGCTGCTACAAAGTGCCAATATCCCGATAACTTTTGCCAATGACATCATGTCGTATAACTTCCAATTGTTTGAATTGGCGCAAGATTACACGACAGACTCCGGAAAAACAAACCCAGCCGCAGCTGGGTTTATAGTGGAGTTAGTTACAGTTAATCGAGCTTTTTATAGCGTAAGCGATTGGCATTGGTGACGACGGTCAACGACGACAACGCCATGGCCGCGCCCGCTATCACAGGGCTCAGCAACACACCGAATACCGGGTACAACACCCCAGCTGCGACGGGGATCCCGACACTGTTATAGATGAATGCACCAAACAGGTTTTGTTTGATGTTGCCCAGCGTGGCTTTTGATAAAGCAAAACCTAAGGCGAGGTTTTCTAACCGCGGGGTTAACAAGGTCATATCCGAGCTTTCAATAGCCACATCGGTGCCTGTACCCAAGGCAACACCAACATCCGCTGCGGCGAGTGCAGGCGCATCGTTAATGCCATCGCCCACCATAGCCACCACTTCGCCCTGCTGTTGGAACTTTTGCACCCACGCTTGTTTTTGATCAGGCAATACACCGGCAATTACTTGATCAATGCCCAGTTGCTGCGCCACGGCATCGGCGGTGTGTTGATTATCTCCCGACAGCAGCACCAAACGTTTGCCTTGCTGCTTAAGTAGTTGCAAGGCGGCTTTGGCATCGGCCCGAATCGGATCGCTAATGGCGACCAAGGCCTGCAACACTCCATCTTTTGCTACCAGTACTGGCGTTTGCCCCAACGCAGCCGCCTCAGTTAACGCGCGGCTGGCAGTAGCCTCTAACGGGATAGACTTTGCTTGTAGCAGCTTTTCGTTACCGATGAGCCAATCACTACCCGCGACTGTACCCATCACCCCCTGCCCTTGCAGATAGGTAAACTCGCTCACATCAACTCGGCTAAGGTTTTGGGCATCAGCCGCTTGCTGCACCGCTGCCGCTAAAGGATGTGAGGATTGCTGTTCCAAACTGGCAGCCACTTGCAACACTTGCGGTTCGGTCACATCACTAAAGCAATGCACCGCTACCACTTGCGGTTTGCCTTCGGTCACTGTGCCGGTTTTATCCAACACCACGCAGTTGACTTTAGCGGCCGTTTGCAACGCCTCGCCATTTTTAATCAGCACGCCCATCTGTGCCGCACGGCCAACCGCTACCATAATCGACATCGGCGTGGCTAAGCCTAATGCACAGGGACAGGCGATAATCAGCACGCTGGTCAATACCACTAACGCATGTGACAACGCAGGCTGCGGCCCAACCACATACCAAATCACCGCTGCGACCAGCGCTAGCAACATCACCACGGGTACGAACACGCCAGCAATTTTATCGGTCAGTCGGCCAATTGGCATTTTCGAGGTTTGCGCTTCTTGCACCAAGGCAATAATTTGCGCTAGCCGAGTATCTTGCTGTGCGCGAGTCACACGATAGGTCAAACTGCCATCGCCATTGATCGTCCCAGCATTGACACTGTCGCCTGCCGCTTTGTTGACGGGCATCGGCTCACCGGTGAGCATTGCTTCGTTAAGCAAACTTTGGCCGCTCAGCACTTCACCATCAAGTGCCACTTTATCGCCTGAGCGTAAACGCAATACATCGCCAACTTTGACGCTATCAATGGGCACTTCTCTATCGCCACTGTCAGTAACCAGATAGGCACTATTCGCCTGCAAGCCAATCAGCTTTTGCACCGCTTCACTGGTTTTGCCACGGGCGCGCAATTCCAATGCATGGCCGAGGTTGATCAAACCAAGGATCATTAAACTCGCTTCAAAATACACATGGCGAGTACCGTCCGGAAACCACTGCGGCGCGACCACTACCGCTGTAGAATACAGCCACGCCGTGCCCGTGCCGACGGCGATTAAGCTATCCATATTGGCACTTTTGGCTTTGAGCGCACGCCATGCGCCAGCAAAAAAGTGACCGCCACAGGCAATCAGCAACACTAAACAAACGACGGCGGCGATACCCCAGCCGACTCTGGCAGCTTCAGTATCAACACTCATCTCGCCCCCGAGCCAGCCCCACAGCATCATCGGCACACCAATGCCCAGAGTGATCACCGCCTGAATAATGCGGGTACGGTATTCTTTGGCATCGTGCGCCGCTTTATCGGCCATGGCATCGGCAGCGTTGTCGATCACTTCACCGCGATACCCCGCACCTTGCAGGATTTGCTGTGCTTGTGCAGCGGCAATGCCATTAGCCACCGCGACTTGTTTGTCTGCAAGGTTAATCCGAGCTTCCACGCCCGCGCCGTTAAAGGCTTTCTCGATTTTTGCCACACAGCTGGCACAACTCATGTCTGGCACAAACAGCAGCAATTTAGCGTCCGTCGCTACGGTTGCGCTGTTGGTTAGGGTGTCAGTATCGCTGCTGGTTGCGTCAGCAGGATCGGCATCATGGGGGCTGTCAGCTCGAACAGTCTCCTTAGTTGCATCCGCTGCTAGCAGCGCTGGGGAATATCCCGCTTGCGTTATCGCTGCTAGCAATTGTGCATCAGTTTGGGCACTGCGCACTTGCACCTGCTTGCTAGCGAGATCGACTGAAACCTCAGCCGCGTCAGCTAGCGCTGCCCGAATGGTTTTCTCACAATGGCCGCAGGTCATATCTGGTACGACGAAGTTGTGCCACGCCTCCGTAGGCGCAGCAGCGGTTGCGGCAGCAGCCCGAGACTCTGGGCTAAATCCGGCTTGTTGGATCCGTTCGGCAAGTTGTGATGCGGGCTCAAGTGACAGGATATCCACCTGTTTGCTAGTCAAATCGACCTGTACCTCATCAGCGACATCGTTTAACGCGCTGCGAATGGTTTTCTCACAGTGACCGCAGCGCATATCGGCCACAGTGAAATATTGCCACTGTGGTGCAATGGCTTGTGCTTGGTAGTCGGCGTTGCTCAAGCGGCTGGCGATGTCATCTGCAGTCAACGTAGCGTGTTCACCTAAGGCGACAGTGAGCGACTTGCTCGGCACATCGGTGCTCACGTTAACATCTTGCTCATCGGCAAACAGTGCCGTGATTTTGCGTGCGCAGCCACCACAATGCATATTACTGATATGAAATTGATAACGGGTCATAATCCACCTTTCGTGCTGCTCACTCGCGCTAGCAGCCATTGCAGTCCTGATAGAACACAGGTTAAAGTCTCCAGCAACTGGAGAGTCAAGCGCTAAGCTTGTTGGCAGCAATAACTTTGCGTTAACTCACAACATTTTAAGTTAGGACAAACACCATGAAAATCGGTGATGTGGCCAGCCAAACCGGACTGTCCATTAAAAGCATTCGTTATTATCACGACATTGGCCTTGTTCAAGGCAGTCGTGGTGCCAATGGGTATCGAGAATACAGCGAGCAGCAAGTCGCAGCGTTGCTGTTTGTGCAGCATTGTCGCGAGCTAGGTTTCAGTATTGATGAGTGCCGCGATCTGCTACAACTTAAGCACGATCCGCAGCGCTGTGCCAGTGATGTAAAACGGCTAGCAAGTCAGCATCTACAAGCATTAGAACAACGCATGCAACGTTTGCAGCAACTGCATAGTGAATTGAGTAGTTTGGTGGCGCAGTGCCAAGGGGGCAACTCGCCAGATTGCCCGATTATCGACGGGCTCTCTGGCAAGAAGTGTTGTCACGAGTAGTTATTGAGTAACGGGCTCTGTAGCTAACGCTGCCGCATTTTCCAGCGGCACTAGCGGTAATTGTCCCGCGGGTTTAAAGCCGAACACTCGGCCATAAAATGCCAATTCGGTTTCTAGTGCACGAATGTTGTTCTCAGGATTACGGAAGCCGTGACCTTCGCCTGCGAACGCAATATACGCCGTTGGTACGCCTTTTTGTTGCAATGCTTCATAGATCATCTGCGATTGATTTGGCGGTACCACTTTGTCGTCGAGTCCTTGGAACAACAGCAATGGTTCATCTAAACCATCCAGATGATAAAGCGGTGACCGGTCATGATAAAGCTGGCGTTTTTCTGGGTACGGACCGATGAGTTGATCCAGATAACGCGACTCAAACTTGTGCGTTTCTTTCGCCAGCACTTCGATATCACTGACGCCGTAATAACTGGTGCCTGCTTTAAACATATCGTGAAACGCTAAAGCAGCCAGCACACTGAAACCACCGGCACTACCGCCACGAATAGCGAGTTTCTCTGGGTCGGCAAGCTTTTCATTCACCAGATATTTGGCGGCATATACCGCGTCTTCCACATCGGCTACGCCCCACTGCCCGTACAAGCTACGACGGAATTCACGCCCGTAACCTGTGCTACCACGGTAGTTTAAGTCAAACACCGCAAAGCCGCGGCTGGTCCAAAACTGAATGTCACCGCGATAAGCGCGGTTGGCCTCATAAGTTGGCCCACCGTGTAGCATCATCACCAAGGGTGGCACGCTGCCTACTGGCGCCTGATAATCTGGGTTAGTCGGCGCATAGTACAAGCCATAAGCGGTTTGCTCGTTAGCCGTCATAAAGCTCAAGGCGCGCGGTTTAGCGATGTACTCTGGTTCCACTCCACTAATTTCTGGCGAGTATACCAGCTCAGTCCCACGGCCAGTCACCCGATAAATTCCGCGAGCAGGCGTGGTTTTTGCGCCAATAAAGTACACATGGTCTTGATAGCTAATGAGTTGTCTCACCGACGCAAAGTCCGTCGCTAACGCTTCTGTTACCCCCGAGTCAACATCAATTCGCATTAAGTCGAGACGACCTTCATGGTGCAGATTGAACACGATGGTGTGTGCATTTTCGAACGCGTAAGAATGGTTACCTAAACCCCATGCAGGACCGCCGATCTCACCTTCCAACTTAGTTACTTGCTCTACCTTGCCTTCGGCATCGATTCGGTAAAGGTTCCACCAATTGTCAAAATCGGCAATAAAATACAGCTGTCCCGTTGGGCTATACAACGGCTGCATAATCGACCCTTTGCCGGGCATTTTAGGGGAATGAATATCGGTTAACGCGCCCTTTTTATCCAGCGTTCCCACCCATAATTGGGTGTTATCCCATGGCATATTAGGATGGTCCCACGTAACCCATGCCAGTTGGTTGTTATCGCTATTGATAGCTGGCGCGCCAAAAAAATCGTGACCGCTGGCGTAAACATCGCCTTCACCAGGTTGATTAAGATTTATGGCGACCAGGCTCGCTTTCGCTTCACCCGGCTGACGATGATCTTCGCGCACGCAGATAATACGAGAGCCTTTGCTGAAAAACACACAACCAGCATGGCGTGTGCCCTCTGGCGTTAATGCTACAGGCTCTTGTTTAGGGGCAATACGATAGAAGCGTTGGTCGGCCATTTTGGTAGTAAAAATGCTTTGACCAATGGCAAGAAATGGGGCACCACCATATTCGTGCACCCGCGAACCAACGCCAAATTGGGCTGCCAGTATTTGCGTGACTTGGTCTTGACTGTCGATCCGCTTGATGCCTAATTGGCCCTGAGCTGACGGATCTGACTCGGTGAAATACAACATGTCACCGCTGCTTTGCAGCTCGCTAATACCGGAATGTGCACCGTAAACTTCTTGTGCGGTAATCGGCGACTGCCAACTGCCATAAGGCGCTTGAGTATCAGGCAACGTTGTATCGTTTAATGACGTGTTTGCTTCTGGTGCTTTTGAGCATGCAGATAAAAAAACCACTGCCGCTAGCCCTGCCCATCGCGCCACCGACCCCATGGAATTCATTGTGTTCCCCTCAAGCGCTGCAGAAAGCAGAGCTAATATGTAATTGTTATTTATTTGAATTTAAATTTTTTTAACAGCCAAACGATAACATCATGTTGTTGCTGTTGTGGTAAACCGAAGTAGATGCACAACCAAGGTGATATCAGATAAAACCAATGGATAGGCGCGGTCGAATGCCCGGTCAACAACAAGTAGAAAAAACCACCATAGATGACAGCCACCCCGGTTGCACCTACGGCTAATAAACACTTTTTACATCCGTTGATTAGCCAATGCGCCACCGAACTACCACCTAACCTTCAATTCTACTGGCTGGAATTGTTCAATTTGCATGGCGCCTTGTCAACTTTTGCGCCACACGAGTTTCTCAGAGTGAAACAAAAACGCCCACATCACGATAATGCAGGCGTAGTGCAGCATAAGTTTCGCTCACGGTTAGAGTGATAAACCACCATCAAGTTCAATCACGCGGCCGTTGAGGTAATCATTCTCAATGGCAAAGCATACGGTCGAGGCGATTTCGTCCGCCTCACCAAGGCGCCCCACTGGCACCGCTTTGGCTAAGCGCTGTAAGGCTTCGGGCTTCATACCGGCGGTCATTTCGGTATCTATCACCCCGGGCGCGATAGCAACCGAGCGAATACTGTAACGCGCTAACTCTTTCGCCCAACCCACCGCCATCGCCGCGACGCCCGCTTTTGACGCGGCATAGTTGCTTTGACCAATATTGCCTGCACGGGCGATACTCGACATGTTGATAATCACCCCAGCTTGCTGCGACTCAATCATCGCCGCCGCCGCTTCACGACCGCACAGGAAGGAGCCAGTCAAATTGACATTGATAACGGCTTGGAACTGCTCGAACGACATGCGCTCAGTCACGGTGCCTTCTTTAGCTTTAACCAACATGCCATCAAACAAAATGCCCGCGTTATTCACCAACACATTGAGCTGACCAAAGTCTTCCAAAATGAACTTAAAGGTTGCCACCACATCTTCTTCATCAGTGATATCGACCGCATAGCCTTGCACATCCACTTCACCTAACAAGGCACAAGCATGCTCAAGTTTGTCCTGATCGATATCAATCAACGCCAAGCGTGCGCCGCGTGTTGCCAGCATCTGCGCCATGGCGAATCCTAACCCACCGGCACCACCAGTGATGGCAACAACTTTGCCTTTAATATCCATTACTTATCCTTCTAGTTTGACTTGGGACGGTACTGACTAAACAGGCTGGAAAAATCTTCTCTACCATGACCTTGCTTGGCATGATGCACAAACAGGTTACGCGCTAAGGCGCCCATTGGTGTGGCTGAACGCGAGCTCAACGCAGCTTGTGTCGCCAGCCCAAGATCTTTCACCATCAAATCCACCATAAAGCCACCTTGGTAGCCATTTGAGGCGGGTACGCCAACCATAACGCCAGGGCATGGATTATATTTTTCCAACGTCCAGTTACCGCCGCTGCTGGCTTTTATGATATCTGACAGCACCGCCGGATCCAAACCGTTATCTATGCCTAGACTTAACGCTTCGCAGGTGCCCGCCATTAACACCCCCAACAACATGTTGTTGCAGATCTTAGCAATTTGACCGCTGCCCGCTGGCCCTGCATGGAAGATATTGCGCCCCATCGCCTGTAATACGGGTTTGGCACGAGCCACCGCCGACTCGCTGCCACCACAAATAAACGTCAGCGTGCCTGCAATCGCCCCAGCGGTTCCGCCCGACACGGGGGCATCAACAAATGCCATGCCACGAGCATCCGCCGCAGCAGCAATCGCTTTGGCGCTATCACTATCAATGGTGGAGCAGTCAATGAGCAAGGTATCGTGACTCAATTGAGTGATTAAGCCCGCGCCTTTTTCATCACCTAAATAGAGGGCTTTGGCGTGCCGCCCTTCTGGCAGCATACTGATGACTACTGCCGCATCTTGTGCCGCCGCGATAGCACTGGGGCACGGCTCTGCCCCTTGCTCCGCCAACGCACTCACTGCTGTCGGCACCAAATCGAACACTCGCACACCAAAGCCATTTCTTAACAAGTTGGCCGCCATCGGCGCGCCCATATTACCTAATCCAATAAACGCCACTGTGGTCATCTGAGTTCCTCACTTAATGAACGCGGGCCATTTACAACCGAGCCAGCGGGTGATGATGAAAAAATGGAGAAGCTAATAATGCCTGTAGCTGCGCGGCACTTGGCAATGTCTGTGCGCCAAACGCCCAACGCGGCTGTTTATCTTTATCGACGAGCAGTGCTCGCACACCTTCGCAAAAATCCCCAATCGCCGCGCAGTTCACGCTAAGGCCAAGTTCAAACTGAAAGCACTCGGCTAAACTCATCTCTGCCCCTAATTGACACTGTGCGTAAGCGAGGCTCCAACTTTGCGGGCTACCCGCCAACATGGTGCGTTGTGCTTGTTGCAGCCAACTCTGGTCGCCGTTGAGCTGCTGCATGCGCGCCACAATCTCAGGCAAGGTACCTGCCATCAGTTTATCGATAATGGCTTGATTCGCTTTGAGACGACTCTGCCCCAGATGCTCACTTGAGGACTGCGCTAATTCGTCTAACAAATCATGCAGCTTTTGTTGATTTAAGCTGTTATTACGCCCCCACTTAACCGTGGAGAGCGCCTGCAGCAGACGTTGTTTTTCCGATGAAGCGAGGAAGTGGTTAGCAATGCCGCAGTAATGTGCATCGGCAGCGTTAAGATTGTAGGCCGTAAGCCCTAAAAACAGCCCAGTTTTACCGTGCATTCGACTCAAGAAATAACTGCCGCCAACATCGGGATACAAGCCGATAGTCACTTCCGGCATGGCAATGCGTGAACGTTCAGTGGCGATGCGGTGACTCGCGCCCATCATCAGCCCTAAACCGCCGCCCATCACAATGCCATCGCCCCAAACGACTATCGGTTTGCCATAGGTATGAATTTGATAATCAAGCCGATATTCCGCCTCGAAAAAATCCACCACCGCCTGGCACACTTTGCCTGGCTGTTGGCTTTGCACTTGATACATAGCACGGACGTCACCGCCGGCACAGAAGGCTTTATCGCCGGCACTGTCGAGTAACACACAAGCGATGCTGTCGTCATGTTGCCAACGCAGTAATTGTTGGCTGAGTGCATGCACCATGTCCAAACTCAGTGCATTAAGCGATGTAGGCGCATTGAGTGTCGCCACGCCGATTTGGTGACCATCACTGCTCACTAAAGTTGAAAATAACACGGGTTCCAACGTTGACTCCTTAACTGTTCAGCCAGTTGGCGGGGCGTTTTTCTAAAAAGGCGCTGACACCTTCACGCTGATCCGCCGTATCAAATAGCGCCACAAACAGCTCACGTTCTAATGGCAAGGCTTGGCTACGCGGCATAGTGCGCCCCGCTTGGATGAGTTGTTTACAAGCGCGAACGCTAGCGGGGCTTTGCCGCTCGACCATCTGGGCCATCACTTGCGCACTATGAAACGCCGCACCGCTCTCGACCAGACTCTCCGCTAAACCTATGTGTACCGCTTGCTGCGCAGAGACTCGCTCACCCAAGAGAATCATGCGCTTTGCCCAACCTTCGCCGACTAACGCAGTCAGGTTTTGTGTACCACCCGCGCACGGTAATAGGCCGACACTGGCTTCAGGTAATGCCAACTGCGCATGCTGTTCAACCACGCGAATGTCACAGGCCAGCGCCACTTCCAACCCGCCACCCATGGCATAGCCATTGATGGCAGCAATACTCACGCCGCTAAAGGCTGATAAACGTTCGAAAGCCATGCCAAACGCGTTAGCCATCGCGGTAGCTGTGCCCTTATTGCCATCAGCAAACAGGCTTAGCTCGGCACCGGCGGAAAAAAACTTGGTCCCCGCACCAGTGATGATCAGGCTGTAAATACTGCCGTCTTGCTCCAAGGTATCGACGTACTCAGCAAGCTGCTGCAGTGAGGTTGCCGTCCAAGTATTTGCTGGCGGATTATCGATAGTGATAATGGCGCAGTGATCAATAATTTCACAACGTAAGCCACTCATAATGGGCTCCTTAGTATGCCGATGGCGTAAAACCGCTGAGCCCTTGGGACAGCAAGTTACGGCCGATGATTAACCGCATGATCTCATTAGTACCTTCCAAAATCTGATGAACGCGGGTATCACGGAAATAACGCTCTAACGGATATTCGCGTATGTAGCCATAACCACCATGCAGTTGTAGCGCCGCATCGCACACCTTAAAGCCAATGTCGGTGGCAAACCGCTTCGCCATGGCGCAATAAGTCGTTGCCTGCGGGTGGCCGTTATCGAGATAAGCGGCAGCCAGATATACCATCTGCCGTGCGGCCGTGAGTTCAGTCAGCATATCTGCCACTTTAAATTGCAGTGCTTGAAAGGCGCTCAGGGGTTTACCAAACTGCTGCCGCTCATGCATATAATCGACAGCATGCTGCAGCGCGGCTTGCGCCGTGCCGAGTGAACAAGCAGCGATATTAATGCGACCGCCGTCCAGCCCTTTCATCGCCATGCAGAAGCCATCACCGCCCTCACCCAATAACGCTTCACGCGGCACACGCACATTGCTGAAGGAGACTTCCCGCGTTGGCTGAGCGTTCCAGCCCATCTTGTCTTCGGTTTTGCCGTAGCTAACGCCTACGGCATCGGCGGGCACCACTAAAGCGGAGATCCCTTTTGGCCCAGCTTCGCCGGTGCGCGCCATAACGACCAGTACGTCGGTGGCTCCGGCACCTGAGATAAATACCTTACTACCATTAATTACGTAGCTATCGCCATCTAGCGTGGCGCTAGTGCTTAGCGCAGCAGCATCACTGCCCGCGTTGGGCTCAGTTAAACAGTACGATGCCAGTAACTCACCGCTAGTCAGCCCCGCTGCCCAGCGCGCTTTTATGGCAGGCGTGCCCCATGTGGTAAGCATCCAAGTAGCCATATTGTGAATGGTGATCATGGCAGTAGTGGTAGTGCAACCTTGAGCCAAGGCCTCAAATATCAGCGCGCTATCGAGTCGAGACAAACCTAAGCCGCCTGTATCCATTGGCGAGTAGAGCGCACAAAAGCCCAACTCCCCCGCTTGAGTAATCGCCGCCTTGGGAAACTCATGCTCGGCATCCCACTTGGCAGCATTGGGCGCTAATACGTCCGCAGCAAACTGCTGTGCTAACTCAACATATTGGCGTTGTTCATCAGT
This sequence comes from Shewanella sp., assembly GCF_048265805.1. Taxonomy (GTDB): domain Bacteria; phylum Pseudomonadota; class Gammaproteobacteria; order Enterobacterales; family Shewanellaceae; genus Shewanella. Next base: position 14,895 of record NZ_JBLXAT010000044.1, read on the forward strand.
TAAGCGAAAGTCCATCACAGCACCTCCCGTCTATTTCAAAGCGATAGACATGTTAGGCGTACTGGCCACCTCGTCGTCGAACCAACGACAGGTGACCGTTTTGGTTTCGGTGTAAAACCGCACCGCTTGCTTGCCGTAGGCATGCTGATCGCCATAAAAACTGCCTTTCCAGCCAGTAAATGAGAAGAATGGCAACGGTACGGGGATCGGTACGTTGATCCCCACTTGGCCGACTTCCACCTGCTGCTGATACTGTTTGGCGGCGGCGCCACTGCCAGTAAAAATCGCGGTGCCGTTGCCATACGGATTTGCGTTAACTAACTCAATGGCTTCGCTGAGCGTATCGACACAGATGCAGCACAACACTGGACCAAAGATCTCTTGCTGATAAATCGACATTTCTGGGGTGACTTCGCTAAACAGCGTCGGGCCAATCCAGTTGCCTTCCTCATGCCCGGCAACAGTAAAATCGGAGCCATCCAGCAAACAGTGCGCGCCTTCCTGTTTGCCTTGGGCAATCAGAGCTTGCACCCGCGCTTTAGCGGCTGGGCTGATTAATGGCCCATAGGCTGCATTAGGGTCGTCCCACAATCCCGGTTTCACCCGTTTCAACGCGTCACGTAATTCACAAATCCATTGCGAACTGCTGCCAACGAATACCGCTACCGAAATTGCCATACAACGCTGCCCCGCCGCACCGACCGAGGCACCAACCAACTGGTTAATGACCTGTTGTTTATTGGCATCAGGCATGATCACGCAGTGATTTTTAGCACCGGCAAACACTTGTGCCCGCTTGAGCTGTTGCGTCGCCATGCGATACACCTGCTGCCCCACCGCGACTGAACCGACAAACGAGACGGTTTTGGTTTTAGGATGGCTAATTAACTGCTCAACCACAGCTTTATCGCCATGCAGTACCTGCAAAATTCCCGCAGGCGCCCCAGCCTCCGCAAACAACTCAGCCAAGCGCGTTGGGGTGATAGGATCTTGCTCAGACGGTTTCAGAATAAAGGCGTTGCCGCAGGCGATAGCAATAGGGAACATCCACAGTGGGATCATCGCGGGGAAGTTAAATGGGGTGATGCCCACACAAACGCCAAGCGGCTGGACAATACTATAACTGTCGATGCCGTGAGCAACGTTTTCTACCGTCTCCCCCATCATCATCGAGGCGATATTAGCGGCTTGTTCGGCCACTTCAATACCGCGCCAAACATCGCCGCGCGCATCTTCAAATGTTTTGCCCGTTTCCTGAGCCAATACCGTAGCGAGTTCATCATGATGCTGCTTGAGCAGGTGTTGATAGCGCAGCATCAACCGCGCCCTTTCCGACACAGGCGTGCTGCGCCAGCTCAAAAACGCGCGCTCAGCACTAGTCACAGCCTGCGCAACTTCGGCCACGGTGGCGCTATTAACCGTTGCTATCGTGTTATTGTCAGCCGGATTGGTCACACTGATCTGTTTATCGCCAGTGCCAACCACAAATTCACCGTTGATAAAATGGTGTACTTGTACGCTCATCGTGCCGCCCTCCTACACTTCAACGGCGATAGCAACCGCTTCACCGCCGCCGATGCACAGTGTGGCAATGCCACGTTTCAAATGGCGATGGCGCAGCGCGTGGATTAAGGTGACTAACACCCGCGCCCCAGAGCAGCCTATTGGATGGCCTAAGGCACACGCCCCACCATTCACATTCACTTTATTGGCATCTAAACCGAGTTGGTCGACAGCCAGCATAGTGACCATGGCGAACGCTTCGTTGATCTCAAATAGATCAACACTGTCGCTACGCCAACCGACTTGCTGGAGTAGTTTGTTAACCGCTCCAATTGGCGCCAAAGTAAATAATGCAGGTTCTTGCGCATGCGAAGCTGTGGCACGAATGGTCGCGAAAATAGGCAACTGCTGTTGCTCAGCCATGCTGCGGCGCATCAGCAATAAGCTGGCCGCACCATCAGAAATTGAACTTGAATTGGCCGCAGTAATAGTGCCGTCTGGACTAAAGGCAGGTTTCAGCGTCGGGATTTTTTCCACTTTAGCTCGGCTTGGCTGTTCATCAACATTGACCACGGCCTCCCCCATACCGCCCGTAATCACTACATCGACAATTTCCTGTTTAAAATCGCCTTCGTGAATGGCGCGGTTAGCGCGCGCTAAAGACTGAATCGCCCAGGCATCCATGGCCTCACGGCTCACACCAAATTCATCGGCGGTGTGCTGGGCAAAGCTGCCCATCGCAGCACCGGTGTATGCGTCTTCTAAACCATCAGCAAACATATGGTCGTGCAGTTTGCCGTGGCCCATGCGTTGGCCAGTGCGCACCTTATTCATCAAATAGGGCGCGCGACTCATGCTCTCCATACCGCCAGCAATCACGGAATTGGCGCTGCCAGCACGCAACATATCATACGCCTGCATTACCGCTTTTAAGCCAGAACCACACACTTTATTGACGGTGGTTGCCCCCACCGACAGTGGCAAATCTGCAGCTAATGCGGCTTGTCGAGCCGGTGCTTGCCCTACCCCCGCTTGTAAGACACACCCCAGCAGCACTTCATCGACTGAGTCAGCCGCAATCGGTGCATCTTCTAAGAGGGCTTTGATAGTGGCGGCGGCTAACGCGGGCGCCGGTACTGAGGAAAGGCTGCCAAGAAAACTCCCCATTGCAGTACGGCGTGCAGCGACGATTACAACATCGTCAACCAAAGGCTGTGTCATTTGTGGCTCCTGTTGATCTAGTTAGCACCAGACGTTGCTAATAAATGTCCACAGAATTACGTTTACGCGAACGTAAAGCAAGTAACCATTGGTCTAATATAGTTCAAGGTGCGTTGCTTTGCTGCCTAAGGCGTCTGCTAAGCCAGCAAATTGGATGACAATGGCGCAGAAAACAAAAAGCCCTAACCGAAGTTAAGGGCTTGATGATAGACCGACCAACAGCCAGTGGCTACTTGGATTTTTCCCACGGCGTGATGGCGCTTAAATCGCTCAAGTCGTATGGCGTTAACTGGTAAACGTAGTAATTGAGCCAGTTGCTGATCAGCAAGTTGCCATGACCAAACCAGCGACCAAGCGGTTCTTTATTGGGGTCGTTATCGCGGAAGTAGTTCTGCGGTATTTGCGGATCAATCCCCGCTTCCACATCGCGGAAGTATTCATCGCGCAAAGTACCTTTGCGATATTCCGGATGTCCGGTGACAAACAAGTTGCGGTTATCGTTGCTAACCACCAAATACGCACCAGCTTCGGCGGACTCGGCCAATACGGTGACGCGCGGGTCAGCTTTTAACTCATTAACGTCCATCTGTGCATAACGTGAGTGCGGCGCATAAAACACATCATCAAAACCGCGCAGTAGTGGCACATGTGCTTTAATGCGCTGGTGTTCAAACACACCTGAGCATTTCTGTTCCAAAATCTTCCGTTTTAGGCCATAGAGATGGAACAAACCCGCGTGTGCAGCCCAACAGAGAAATAGCACTGACACCACATGTGTCTGCGACCAATCGATCACCTCTTTGATGTGATCCCAATAGGTCACTTCTTCAAAATCTAACTGCCCTAACGGCGCGCCAGTGATGATCAAACCGTCGTAGTTTTTATGCTTTATCTCTTCAAAGTCGCGATAAAAGGTATTGAGGTGATCCATCGGCGTATGCTTCGACACCTTGTCATGAATACGCAGCAAATCGATATCGATCTGCAGCGGCGTGTTACTCAACAAGCGCAGCAGTTGCGTCTCGGTTTCGATTTTATTGGGCATCAGATTGAGGATCAGCACCTTCATCGGTCTGATATCTTGGTTCGCGGCACGAGTCTCTGACATCACGAAGATGTTTTCTGACTCAAGAATACTGGCAGCGGGTAAATCGTCAGGAATTTTTACGGGCATAGTTCGCCTCAATGACACTGTAAGCGCTAATGCGCTGGGTAACACATTCATCGGCAAGGTAACTGGCTACAAATTAACTGGCAGTTACACAATGCATTTGCCGAAACCTCATTAGCGTTAGATCATACATGAAGACTTCTAGATGTCTATACATCCGCATTTATTTCTTGAGGCCTGCCTAGCTAACTTCTATCATGTGACTTTATTTGCCATCACGTTGAAACCATGAGCGAAACAACAGCCATTCTGGTCGGTGCCAGTTCCATGTTGAGTAAGGAGATTGCCAAGCAACTTTCCGCTGCCGGCATGAAGTTAGTGCTTTTAACCCAAGCACCTGAAACGTTGACTGATTTGGTCGAATCTCTGCCCGCATCAACTCAAATCATCCCTTTTGATATTAGTGATGATAAGCAGCTAATCAACCAACTTAACGAGTTATGGCAGCAGTTAGGCAGTGTGCAGCTGGTGCTGGTCAATACTGGACTAAACTCCTACAGCTCTGATTTACCGTGGCAACTTGAACAAGAGATCATCGAGGTTAACGTCACAGGCTTTGCCGCGGTATGTAACACCTGCTTTCGACTGTTCCGCAAGCAAGGTTACGGCCAATTAGCGGCGATTAACTCCATTGCTGGCCTGCGTGGTGGCCCAAGTGTGGCATTCCATGCCTCTAAAGCGTTCGCGATTAATTATCTTGAAGGTTTATCGATGCATGCACAGCGGCTCAAACTGCCGATTGATATCACCGATATTCAATTAGGGTTGCTCGATAAAGCCGCCATGCAACAATCAAGCTTGTGGTTATCACCAGTTGAGGAAGTAGCGCGGCAAACCGTGCGTGCCTTGCTGCTGCGCAAACGGCGTGTGATTGTTACCAAACGCTGGCGTACCGTGGCTTGGTTGACCAAACTATTGCCGGAATACATCTACAACACCCGTCATTGGAAACAAAAAAAACGCAAATAGTGCGCTAGGTTTGCATGACACCCAAGAAAAAGGCGCTGATATCAGCGCCTTTCGTTATCGCCCCAAGCGATAGTTAGAATACGTAACCAACGCTGACCATATAGATCCATGGATCGATGTCCGTGCCGATAGTTACAGCAGCAACATCCTCATTGTTTTCACCGTATGCATAATCGAATGACACATCAGAATCAATTTTTGCGTACCAAACTGAAGCATTGATCAGCAAATTGTCTGTCAATTGGTAGTCAAGACCAACTTGACCTGCCAATCCCCATGAGTTTTCCATAGATAGGTTAGACAACTTACCGCCGACGTCATTGGTGATTTTGCTGTCAAAGAAATTAGTGTAGTTAACACCAATGCCGATATATGGGCGCAGCTTAGATTGAGCAGTACCAAAATAGTATTGAGCAACCAAGGTGGGTGGTAGATGCTTGGTTTCCGCAACTTTGCCGATACCTGCCAACGATATATCATGGCTAAATGGTGTAGCTGCCAACAGCTCAATACCAATGTTGTCAGTCAACATATAGCCAAAATTTAACCCCAGTTGGGTATCGTTATCTACAGAAAATTCCCCCAGATCACCTAAATCAGGAGTAACTACGTGGTCGCTTGATTCATTTGGCGCAACCACTACAGCACCCGCACGAACGATGATGTCACCTGCTTGGTGAGCATTAGCTACGCCAGCAGCAGAAAAAAGTGCAGCAGCAATGATTCCTGAAATGATTTTTTTGTCCATTGTTTCACCCCATAGCAACTAATAATTGCATTCGTTATCGTGTTTTTGTTAACAAACGCCGCTACCCTGCCAACTTATTTGGTTAACAACGTTGATCAGGATCAACTTTTGCGCTTGTCAAAAAAATACCTATATAACAATGGATAGTCGATCACAAAAACACTAAGATCCATCTTAAATGTCGCTTATTTTATAAGCGTTTAGACTATAAAAAATCGTTGGTTTATCGCTTTTGATTCTTTTATACCTAAGTATAGGTACGGCATTTATTGGTGTAAAAAACAGCCACACCAAACAGTCAAATAAACTGGTTATCCACTTAACAATTAGCATAAATGACTATACAAATACGATAGGTATGTTTGATGCTTCCAATAGCATCAAAGCCAAAAACCACAACGATGGTCCACCAAGCCGGCTCGGCAGCATAGCTAGCTGCAGTCATTGGCGCTAGATGACAACACCACAACTGCTGTAGGCAGCGCAGCTCATCACTGTACTAATCAACATTGGTAGATACAGGCAACAACAATGACCGCTGGGGCTAATTCATCGTTGTTCGAAGTGTTTGACCCATTAGCTGGCGCGAGTCGAGAAACTATTTTCTAACCACCACACAGCCACAATTACGCCATCGCATTAGCGCTATCACACCGCGTTTATCAAAAAAGATTAATTAATATTTACGCGAAACATTATGCGATGAACATCACGTTTAACCGTAAAACTTGCGCTGCATAATACTTCCGTTGGAAAGAACAGATAATCATAAAAACCGATTTTTAATAGCAAGGACGTTGGATCAATAGGCAATACCAGAAATGGAATTTGATGTTTTTGTGATGAACTTTTCGCTGTCGATTTAGCATTTTTATCATCCCGAAACTAATTCGGAATAAATGTTGTTGCAAAAATCACGATAAATGATGCGATTTTTAGGGGCTGTTTATCTTTGCTGATTGTTTTTGCAGCAGGCAGCGCGTGATTTAGGCAAGGCAGGTGATGTGCCGTG
>NZ_JBLXAT010000045.1:0-20708 GCF_048265805.1 Shewanella sp.
GCGGCGGTAGTTCTAGCTGAGCAGCTCTTAAAAAATGGCTATGCACTGGCGGATTTATGAGGGGATCCTTCAGGGCTGTGCACCGTTCAGCGCTCGCTACCATTGCGGGGATGCAGGAGGAGAGTATCGGTTTGGGATATTTGGCGTTCCTTATTCTTGTTACGCACAGAACTTGCCGCAACACCGCACCGCGTATCAGGCGCAGTGTTAAGGCGGCAATACTATTTTGCCGTCATGCTCGTTTGCAGGTAACGTTCATACTCAGCCTCATAGGCTTGAGACACGGGTTCAAATTCAGGGTATTGCTGCCAATAGCGCTCACCAAATAGCGCTCACCAAATAGCGCTAACATCGCCCAATGCCACGCTTGATTATGGAATACTAACTCACGCAGCGGCACGTCTGCGGCTGTGTAGGCATAAAAGGCATTTGCTTTTTCCTGCGCCGCTAAAGCCGTCAGTTGACCATATCGCTGCAATGTCCAAGCGTACATGTGGCGCTCTGCTAGCAACGTCGCGGCATATTCTGTTTCATCCATGACAAATCCCTGCTGACTGTCCATGCTTCGCTCTTCGTTCGCTGTCACTGGTTAATGTACCGGAGACAACACCTCATCAAGTAGCGTTAACTGGCCTTGCTTTAGTTCAAAAAATCCATCGTAGATAAAGGCGGCGTTGCCCGGATGGCAAAAGCCAGTGCTACCTTGTAAACGTACGATGGTGCGGCCATTAATGACGCCCGCTGTGGCGTTATCTACGCCGCACAGATCCATATCGGCCAAGCGGCCATCTTGCACGGTGAGCTGCTGCCGTTGCTGTTCGTCACCTTTGCGGGTGAGTAATTCAAATTGTGCGGCAGGGGCGCGATCGGGTTCTACCATATCGTCGTAGTGTTGATTAAGCTGCGGCGATAAACACAAGGTGGTATCACCCTGTTGGCTAATTAAGGTGCCAGCAAAACCGTCAACAGGGCAGGCGGTCTGGCTCAGTTTATCCACCGAATAAGGCTGCTCAAATTGCGACTGACACTGCTGGAGGTTATAGCTGATAGCGCGATGTACGCGGGTGTCTGGCATCTCTTGCAGCTTAGACATCCAACCGTACAACATTTGCGTACCTGAGTTGATACATTGGCCATATGCCTGTGTTTTTAACTGCGCCGCCATAATGTCGCTTTGCAGCCAGTAGTAATCGCTTGTATGTTCTGGTTGGCGGAGCAGTTCATACATTTCACTGCTACAGCGCTTTTCAAATTCCGTGAGTTGCGCCAGTGCGGTGGCATAGTCTTGCTGCTTGAACAACTGATTGGCTTGATGGCGTACCAGTTTGAGCCCTGACAGCTCACATTGGGCAGGCGTTTGCGCGTTAGCTTGATGGCAAATTGCAGCACTGGTGATAGTTAATACCAGTGAAAACAACTGAGATTTCATAGCGTCCTTGACAGCGTTGTCCGTAATAGTAAGGGCGGATTATTCCATAGTATCAATGCATTGTCACAACGACTTGCGGTGATATTGCCCGACAAATGGTGCCGTTTGCATCATAACTGCCACAGCCGTAGTGCAATTTATATGACAAATTGGCCAAGCGACTGTTTCGCTCCGCATAAAATTAGGTATACTTGAGCTCGCCAAGGGGTGTTTGTTGTTATCAACAACAGACTGAGATGCAGCTACTGCGAACCCTTAGAACCTGATCCGGCTAGTACCGGCGTAGGAATGGGCCACAATTCGCACATTATCCAACCGCTAATCAGCATGCCGGATCTCAAACGTATAAATTTGAGGTCCAAATGAACAAAGTTTTACTACCTACCTTACTTGCCACTGCAATTGCGCAAGCTGTTGTTACCCCTGTTATCGCCAATGAAGCGCCGAATGTGGCACAAAATGCCACCAGTAGCGCACCCGATGGTGCAACCATTGAACATCTCGTGGTTAGCTCCGATTTTCGCGCGACCAGTGTCGATAAACTGCCTGCCAGTGTCACCGTGATTGACCAGCAACGGATTGAAGACCAAGGTGCCGAACATTTTGAAGATATGCTCAATAACATTGCCAACTTTAACTGGTCCGGTGGCAGCTCGCGTCCTAAATATTTTCAAATCCGTGGGGTAGGTGAGCAAGAGGAATACAAGGGCGCGCCTAACTCTTCTGTCGGTTTTATTATCGATGATATCGACCTTTCTGGCCTTGGCATGGTGTCGAGCATGTACGACCTGCAGCAGTTTGAAGTGCTGCGCGGCCCGCAAGGCACCCGCTATGGCGCCAATGCGTTAGCGGGGCTGATTTATCTGAAAAGTAATGACCCGACCGAAACCCGTGAGCACGGTATGGAAGTATCACTCGGCGATGACAATCTACGCACCATCAGCGGTTTTAGTTCGGGGCCGTTGAGCGATAAATTGCTGTATCGCGTGGCAGTGCAACAGCACCAGCAAAATGGTTATATCGACAACAGCTATCTTAACCGTGATGACACCAACCAGCGCGATGAACTCAGCACTCGGCTAAAACTACGCTGGTTTGCCAGCGACAATTTACAAGTTGATACCACGGTGATGTTTGCCGATTTTGATAATGGTTACGATGCGTGGACGTTAGATAACAATGGCGAAACCAGCCTCAGTGACCAGCCAGGTAAAGACTCACAAAAAACCACCGGTGCTAGCGTTAAGCTCACTTACGACGGTTTTGCTCTTGCGCAACTGGTGTCACTCACTAGCTTTGCTAATTCCGATCATCAGTATAGCTTTGATGGCGACTGGGCCAACCCAACGTATTGGGCGAGTCGTGATTGTGATGGCGCCGCCTGTGAATACAACTACTTTTGGGATCAGAGCGGCAAGCGTCAAACCCTTTCGCAAGAGTTACGCTTAAGTTCCAAAGATGCTGGTAAGATATTCGCGGGTTCTACCGACTGGTTGGTGGGCGTGTATCTGATGGATTTATCGGAAGATAACGACCTGTATTCGGAATACAACGGTTACCCAGATGAAGTGTTGGTATCGCAATATGATGCGGATAACTATGCCGTTTTCGGCCAGCTAGATACCGTGTTTCGTGGCGGTTATAAGCTGTCAGTCGGCGCACGTATTGAACGCCGTAGCAGCGATTATAGCGATACCAACAACGACAACTTTGACCCCAGCGAAACCATGTGGGGCGGCCATATCGCGTTGACAAAAAGTTTCAGCGACACGCAAGAAGGTTATGCGCGCATCGCCCGTGGTTACAAAGCGGGCGGCTTTAACATGACGCTGCCAGCGACCATGTCAGATAAAAAAGAGTTTGATACTGAGATTTTGTATAACTACGAAATCGGCCTTAAATCGCATTGGTTAGATGGCACCGCCGACAGCCGTATCTCAGTGTTTTACATGGATCGCCAGCACCAACAAGTGGCGGCATCCCTGCAAAATCCGGCCGATCCACAACGGTTTATTCTGTTTACCGAAAACGCCGGTAGCTCCAATAACTACGGCGCTGAGTTTGAAGGAAATTGGTACGTCAGCGACAGCTTGCAACTTTACAGCAGTGTAGGCTACCTGAGCGCTGAGTATGGGGATTATCAATATAATGATGCCTATGGTGCCACGGTAGATTTAACTGGACGCGATTTAGCGCATTCGCCACATTGGACATATAGCCTTGGTGCCACGTGGCGCAGCGCGGATGGTTGGTTTGCTAACCTTAACGGCAGTGGCAAGAGTCAGTTCTACTACTCCGACAGTAACGACTCACAATCCAAACCTTATAGCATAGTCAACGCCAAAGTGGGCTATGATGCCGACACTTGGGCGCTGTATCTGTGGGGCCGTAATCTGACCGACAAACAGTATGGTGTGCGGGGTTTTTACTTCGGTAACGAGCCTGATCAAGATTGGGCTGACAAGCAGTACATTCGCTACGGCGACCCGCGTCAACTGGGCATAACCTTGCAACTGCGCTTTTTATAACGGTGTGAACGCCTCGCCACGGTGGGGTGTAAATAAGGAGATAACAGATGAAATTAACGGCTGAAATTAGCATGTATCCGCTGACTGAAAGCGATTACAAAGCGCCGATCCGTTGGTTGATTAAACGCCTCGACAGCTACCCTAACATTCAACGGGTGACGCATTCACTTGGCACTCAGATCAGCGGCGATTGCGATGAAATCATGCAGATCCTCGCAACCGAGATGAAAGCTACCGACGCCAAGTGGGGCAAGGCGATGTTTGTGTGTAAGTTCGTCGAAGGCGAACTGGACTTAACGCGCCGCACCTAAGCAATAGCGGTTTTAAGGAATAGATGACCCATGAATGAACTGTGGCAACTGCTGGCGCAAGCCACCACCGAAATGCAGGGCATGAACCTGTGGGAAGGTGTGGCTGTATTGTTGGCACTGGCCTACCTGCTATTGGCGATGAAAGCTAATGCATGGTGTTGGGGCGCAGCGCTGGCTAGCACCGCCATTTATACCGTGCTGTTTTGGAAAGTCTCCTTGCTGATGGAGTCGGTACTTAACGTCTATTACATGGTAATGGCGGTATATGGCTATTGGATGTGGCAGCGTGGCGGCAGTGAGCAGCAGGGGCTACCGGTGTGTACTTGGTCGGTGGGTAAACACGCGTTGGTTATCGCTGCTACTAGCGTATTAGCGCTGGCGGTGGGATATGTGATGGCTAACTACACTAAGGCTGCGTTTCCGTATCTGGATGCGGCAACCAGCTGTTTTGCCGTGCTGACCACCTACTTAGTGGCGCAGAAAGTGCTCGAAAACTGGCTTTATTGGGTGGTGATTGATCTGGTGTCTATCTATCTGTACTTCAGCAAAGGCATGATGCTCACGTCCTTGCTGTCGTTATTGTATGTTGGCTTAGCCATCGGTGGTTATATGCTATGGCGTAGCGATTGGCGTGCTCAGCAACTTACAGAGGCTGAGACGCGTTGAAACTCGATGCTTTATTGGCTTTTTGCCCTGCAGAAGAACTGGAGCGCTTGATTCAACAACTGCAGCAGCGACAACTGCATGTCAGCCAACTGGTGGCCATTGAGGTTGGGCTTAGCAATCACAGTTTTTGTCTCAGTGCGTTTAGCGCCGATGGGCAACAACAACGGTTTTTACTGCGGATTAATGCACCCGTAACCGATGTGATTTGTGACCGCGTCAACGAGGTTGCCTGTTGGCGTGCGGCCGAAGCGGCAGGATTAGCGCCACGGCTTTATTGGGTCGACCCGTTACATCGTTTTTATCTGGCGCAGTGGGTGGATGAAATCTCTACTGATTTGCCAGATCTCGTTCCTTGGCGACAACTGGCATCGCGGGAATATTTATCGAGCGCGGCATTGGCACAGCTGATTGGTGGTCATTCTCTTGCCAGCTTATCAGCGCTGAGCCACGTGACGCCGCTAAATCCCCTTGAACAAGGGTTGCTAAGCAAGTTGCAGCCATTGCTACAAGGGCTGCGCCAACTGCCCGCACCATCATTGGATATCAGCTTAGCCAAGCAGTGGTACATCTATTTGCAACGTCTCGAGCGAATGCGCGCCGACAACAATATGGCTCAGCAGTGTTTAAATGACGCGGATGGATGGCTGCAGCGCTTCACTTTACTTGCCCAGTTTGATTGCGCAGGCATTTTGTCACAGCTGGATGAGGTGCTGATCCAGCATCAGTATTGCCATCGCGATTTAAGTGCCAACAACCTGTTGTTGAGCGCCGAGCGCTTACTGTGCGTCGATTTTGAATACTGTTGTAGCTCGCATCCATTGTTTGAATTGGTGGGCGTATTGGCCACACATCGGCTATCGCCTATGGCGCAGCAGCAACTCATTGTCGATTATCTCGAACAACACCCCTTTGTGACATTGGCAGCGCTCAGTGCATTGCCTGCCGCGCTGGATATCTTCTGGCTCTATTCCTGTGCTTGGGTATTACAAATGGCCGACAGCCACTGTGAAAATGCGAGCGAACTCTTCGGCTGGTTTGACAACTACTGGCAACTTGTCAGAAAGTGAGCCTATTGGTTGGGTGGAACCAATAATCATTTCGTCAGTCCATAAACTGAAGAGTTGCTGATATTTTCGACAGGGAAGCGCAGAATGAAACGACTGCTCACGATAAGTACCTTGCTGATCTTGCTGACAGCATGTTCCACCAAAATGAGTTACCACTTCATGGATTGGGCCATCGAATGGGGCTTAGACGATTACGTTACGCTGAATGAGCAACAAGAAGACCAGTTTGACGAATTGCTAACCGGCTTTCTTAAATGGCACAAAACCAATGAACTGCCTAAATATGCCAACGACGTGCGCGGTTTTCGGCAACAGATAAGTGATAACAGTTTTTCGCCCGATTACTGGCTGCAATTTACCGATAAACTGCGCGACCATTGGTACAACATCTTCACGCAATGTTTTGAGCAGATGTGGCCGTTAGTGCAGTCGTTATCGGATGAGCAAGTCACACTCATCAATGAAAAACTCACTAAAGAACAGCAAGAGCTCGATGAAGAATATGCCGATAAAAGCCACGATGAGCTAATCAAACAAGCCAATGAACGAATAGAAGACACCTTAGACGATTGGCTAGGTAGCGTAACAAAACAGCAAAAACAACTTGTGCATCAGTACAATAGCGAGCGAGAATTTACTACCGACATGTGGCTTGAGTATCGCCATGAGTGGTATCGGCAGTTTAAACAAACCTTGCTTGAGCGTAGCAACACCCCACAGCTTAAAACTCAGCTTAAAATGTTACTGACCGCGCCGCAGCAACTGCGTAGCCAGGACTACCAACAAAAACTGCAGCAAAATACCTACAAATTTGGTGAGTGGTTGGTGGCGCTGCGGCCGACCTTAACGGCCAAACAGCAACGGCACCTGTTGAATAAACTCGATGAATTGATAGAAGATCTTGACGAACTCGCCGCAGAAGGTGATTAATTTAGCCAACATCGATTTGAGTATCGCTCCTTAGCCCTGCTATGGTGTTAACGAGCATGTATTAGATTAAGGACAACATTGTGGATGCACTAACGCTTCTTCTTACTCGTCAATCCTGCCCGCGGTTAACTAAACCCGCTCCCAACGCTGACCAACTAAAAGTGATTTTGGACGCCGCTGCGCGTGTGCCAGATCATGGTGGTTTAACTCCTTGGGAATTCATCATTGCTGAAGGTGAAGGTTTAAGTAAGCTTGCCGATATTTTTGAAGCTGCCGCTAGCCAGCAAGGTGCTGATGAAGACTTTGTCCAAAAAGCGGCCAACATGCCCAAACGCGCGCCGATGATCATCACTGTAGTGGCGAAAACCCGCAGCGATATCAGCAAAGTGCCTGAGTTAGAACAACAACTCGCCGCCGGTTGTGCCGCAATGGCGATGCAACAAGCCGCATTCGCACAAGGCCTTGGCGGCATCTGGCGCACTGGCAGCTTTGCCTTTGATGAAACTGTTAATAAAGAGCTAGGTCTAGAGGTCGATGACCAAATTGTTGGCTTCCTTTACCTCGGCACGCCAGCGATTGAGATGCCACTGAAACCACAAAAAGACGGCAGCCAATTCGCCCGTTATTTGTAACAACGCTAGTCGCCGACTAAAGCCATTGCTAACCCAGTGGCTTTTTTGTTTTAGCGCCCAAACAACCGAGTTATAACAATGCAGGCTGATCCGAAAAAACTGGTAGAGAAAAATCGGCAACTAATCCATTCCGAGTTAATGAAAGTGCTGTCGCACACGCAACGGGAGCAGGGAGACTGGATCGTGCATTCGTTGATGGTAGAAGGCTGCGATGCCCCGTTTAAATTTAAGCGCAAAGGGCAGTATCAGAGTTTAAAGGGCGCGCGAGTTAATCTAACCTATTATCCCGCACATGACGTGGTAGCCGGGCTGATCTTTGAATACATGAAAGTGGTGCGGATTAAGAAAAGCTAGGGGCTGTTTATCTTTAGTGTTTAATTTTTATTCAAATTAAACGCATTATGAGCAAGGCGCAGCCAGCGACGCTTAGTTAACTAAGCAAGCTGGGCGCAACAACGTTCAGGAGGCGTTTAATTGGACCCTTCGGGCAGTGACATAGCGCAGTTTATTCAGCGTTAGGTGATATTTGTGGAGAATAACTACACGGCATATCACCTGCCTTGCCTTAATCACGCCCTGTCTACTGCAAAAACAACCCCTAGCGAAGCGGCGAAAATGGCTTGGTACAGTCGTCGGGGTTTGATGGTTGTTATCTTTGCTAGGTTCGTAAAAAGTCATTCGTACCCTAATGATTAGCATACTAATCGAATTACATTGTTGCGGCACCGGAACTACCATAGAATCCGCGCTCAATGATTGAAGGCCTTTGCATTGTTTGCGAAGGCCTTTTTAGTGGAAGTTTCCCAGAGCGCTGTGTCGAGCAAACGGCTATCGCTTTGGCTATTTAAGCCGGAACGATAATGAATCGATTTGATGATGCGCTGTTAAATACTATTGCCGATGCGTTGGTGAGCGATGGTT
This sequence comes from Shewanella sp., assembly GCF_048265805.1. Lineage (GTDB taxonomy): Bacteria > Pseudomonadota > Gammaproteobacteria > Enterobacterales > Shewanellaceae > Shewanella. Next base: position 8,485 of record NZ_JBLXAT010000045.1, read on the forward strand.
ACCTGATTTTACGTGATGTATTGCCGCAACAACTCACTGAAGCACTGCGAGTGCGGGTAGAAGAAGCACCAGTGGAAGATTTTCGCTTAGCGGCGATTGGCCGTGGCGGCGAGCAACAACTCAATCAGGATATTCGCTCCGATCGTATTCGTTGGTTGGAACCGAGCAGTGAGCCAGACAGTAGCTACACCATGATCATGGAGTCATTACGCGAAGGGCTAAATCAGCGGCTGTTTATGGGGCTGTTTGATTACGAAAGCCATTATGCTTGGTATCGCCCAGGCGCGTTTTACCAAAAACATGTGGATGCACTGCGCGGCAGCCAAAACCGCATTTTGACCACAGTGTTCTTTCTGAACCATGAGTGGCAGGCAGAGCAGGGCGGCGAGTTGAAGTTGTACGATGAAGACGATCAACTGCTGCATACCATTTTGCCGGAATTTGGCACCTTGGTTATTTTCCTGAGTGAACGCTTCCCACATGAAGTATGCCCAACTCAACGTGGTCGCGGCAGCATTGCCGGCTGGTTCCGCGTCAGCAACAGTCATTACGGCTTTTAGGTTGTGGCACTTGCTATGCTAACCGCGAATGTATGGTGTTAGCCTAGCGGCTTGCCTGCCAATTTCCTCTTTTTGTCCATTCGGTTGACGGTGCTACCGTCAACCACCTAAAAGTCACGGCTAAATAAATCAGGTGTTAACTTGCGCTTTGCTGGGAATTTCGAGATAGTTCAAGCAGACCCTATTGGCAGTGTTCGCCAATAAGTTGTTGTTGAGGTTAATAAGATCTCAACCTTGAACAGGAGATACTCCGTGCATATGGATGGTACTTTATCCGGCGAATATGTCATTCTCGAACCCCTTACGCTTGACCATGTCGCTGCGCTGACTATTGCGGTTACTGACGGCGAATTGTGGAATTTGTGGTACACCAGCATCCCCGCGCCAGACGAGATGAAAGACTATATTCTGGATTCCATGGCAGCTGAGCAGCGCGGCGAAGGGCTCGCCTTTGCCGTGCGTCATCGTGAAAGTGGCACTATTGTTGGTTGCACGCGGCTGTGTCATTGGGATCAGCCTAATCGCCATATTGAAATTGGTTACACTTGGTACAGTAAGAGCGTGCAGCGTACTGCGGTGAATACTGAATGTAAGCTGCTGCTGTTGACCTACGCCTTTGAAACGCTGGATGTGATCGCGGTGGAATTTCGTACCCATTTTAATAACGAGGCAAGCCGCCAAGCGATTATGCGTCTAGGTGCCAAGCAAGACGGCATTTTGCGTAATCATCGTATCCTAAAAGACGGCACGGTACGTGATACCGTGGTGTATTCCATCATTGATGGTGAATGGCCTGAGGTTAAAGACAACCTCAAGCAGATGATGAGTGAATACCTTGAGGGGTAGCCATTGCGAGCGTGTGTTTGTCAGGCAGTGAGCGCTGCCTGATTTTATACTGTTTGTCGCTGCCCGAAGGGTTCATTTAAACGCCTCCTGAACTTTGTTTCGCCCAGTTTGATTAGTTGACTAAACGTCGCAGGGCGCACCTCGTTCATAATGCGGTTAATTTGAACAAAAACTAAACGCTAAAGATAAACAGCCCCTATCAACTGCTTCTATTACCTATCTTGATATTTAGTAAATTCTAAAGTAGTTTCATTGCATTAGATCTTCAAGGACTGAGTAATGATGACCACTAGAACAATTTGCCTCGGCACTGCCATGCTGTGCTTATCTACTGCGGCGTTGGCTGGTGAAGCCGAACAAGCCTTTTCTTCCGAGCTGTATCAATGCGCTGCATACTACGACATCGGTTCTCAAATGGTAGCGGCCATGAATGCGCCACAAATGGCATCGGTGGGTGACCGCCTAAAAAGTTCAGCGCAGCAAGTAACTGATTTGGCTGGCAAATATGATACCCAAGAAGCGGTTACTCAAGGCATTGAACAAGCCAAAGAAAAGATGATGGCGGCCACAGCAGGGCAAGGCATGGGTGGTTTGATGAAACAATATAAAGATTCATGCCAACAGATTCTAGCCAACCCCGAGCAGCGGTTAAATTATTGGATTATGGCCAAAATGTAAGGCAACTATTGGTTGGTCCGCAGGATAGATGAACGCCCGCTGTTGTGGGCGTTTTGCTGCTTGGTGGCTGGACGGCACAAATCACTTAGCCTGACATTTTACCGACCGTTAAGCATCGGCCAGCGGTTACTGGATTAACTTATCGCTAAAGATCAGTACTTCAGATTCCTTGCCACTCCAACGCGTAGCGATCAAAGCGCTATCTGGTTTGACTAGCGCGTCCTTAATGATGGGACTTAGGTCGGCCAGTGACGGTGCCGCATCAAACATAGCATAATATCTAATGGTCTTTTGATACTCTTCAGCAATGAAAAAATAGTGTTTGTCGGTCTCAGCTAGCAGACTAACGATACCGCTATACAGCACGTAAAAGGTGCGGTTTTCATCATTATTTTTGGCGGTGATGCGATAGCGTAAGGTTTGTATGCCATTTTTGAGAGCAAATTCATCGGCCGTGACTTGGTAGTCACCTAATAGCATGGTGCTTTCGCCCATCACTGCGCCCGGATCATCAAATTCTAGCTTAAAGCCGCTTTCACCGTTTTGTTCCTGCATTAGCACCAACGCCATAAACAGTTTGCCATCAAAGACCTGATGAGCGGTGACACTGGCCTCGGATGCGCTGGCTGTGGGGCTTATTAGGACAACGGCTAGCACGAACGTGGTAACGAGTGCGTGACATTGGGTAATAGCAAATTGCAGCTTAATGAGTAGCGCGCACAGTCGTTGTTTTGGCATTGCAGTTCCTCATCCATGATCTTCATTGATAGTCATAGCGCTATTAGCGCCTGGTTACACGCGAATTCCGCAACAGGATGGCCGAAGCCTGCGTGTCAGTATTGCAGCGGCTTTAGTTACGGTTTGTGACTATACAATACCGTAGTTTTGGATTTTGAACTGGCTGAAATTTTAGAGATAAATCGCATATATAAATGATTTTTGAGGCGGGAGCGATGAAGGCTAAATGCGCCGCTTAATAATTTGAGTATCAGCAGCTATGTTTTAACGTTACTCAGTGCGCGGCGTTGCTGCTAAGTGCTCGATGATTGCAGGTTTAATACGTTCGAGTATCTGCTGTGTTTGAGCGCGAGTTAAATCGAGTTCGCACCAGCCATCGGTACTCATAAACTCCGCGGCGTCGTAGTTAAGCACTGTATTATTTCCCGATGCGGTAAGTTCACCTGACAGTCTAAAAATGCCCGCATAGGTATGAATACGGCTGATATTAAATGTGGTCATTGTCTTCCTTCGCGCTATGTTCTCATCATCGGCGTTAACACCATCAAGCTCGTTCGAGCTTAGTAAGATTAGTCAGGAAACAGATCGGCTAACGCCTCATGGATCTCAGCAAATTCAAAATAGAATCCCTCATCTAACGCATGTTTGGGCACGATAAATTGCCCTTCAGTCAGTAAATCAGCCATCTCGCCTAGCGCCAGTTTGAGGATAAATGCAGGGGCGGGCAGGCACGCTGGGCGATGTAGTGCTTTGCCCAGCGCTTTGGCAAAATCAGCGTTAGTCACTGGATTTGGTGCAGTAGCGTTATATACCCCTTCGCAATCTGGGTTATTGAGTAGGTAGCAGATCAGCGCGACCAGATCGCGCAGATGGATCCAACTCATGCCCTGTTTACCATCGCCAATGGGGCCACCCAGTCCGAGTTTAAAGGCGGGCAACATTTTTGCCAGTGCACCACCGTGGGCTGCCAATACTACACCGATGCGGAAGATACATACGCGGGTATAGTTGGAGGCGGCGGCTTGTGCCTTTTGTTCCCAGATATTGCAGATATGGTGGCTAAACTCTTGGTGTGGCACCGCATTTTCGGCCAAGCGTGCATCGCCCTGACGACCATAAAAACCGATGGCGGAGGCGCTCAGTAGGGTATGTGGTGGCGTACTGGACGCATTGATCAGTTGGGCAATTTTATCGGTAATATCCCAACGGCTGTGGCAAATCTTTTCTTTCTGCTGATCACTCCAACGCTTAGCGACAATCGGCTCACCAGCTAGATTGATCACCGCATCAACATCGTCTAGGTGGTGCAGTTGATCCAACGAGGCAAGGTATTGATGGTTTTGACCGAACTTCTGTCGCGCTTTCATCGGATTGCGACTGACCAGCAACAGTTCATGGTCGGTTTCTAACAGTGGCACTAACGCGCTACCGACTAACCCTGTAGCACCAGTAAGTAGAATTTTCATGGCAGCATCCGTTGTGTTGTGTGCCATGGGCTTGATTATCCACGGTCACAATAGCCGAGTGGGCAGACAGAGTGGTACGCAGCAAGATGGAAACGAAAAAGCCGCCTACCACTCAACCTCTCTATCCGTTAACTATAGGATATCGCATCAAATATGTGGCTCAAGTGAAAGGTGCGAATGATATTCGCACCTTGGTTTAACTTACTGTTTTTTTTGTCAGCTTAGTTGCATAGAGACTGAATCTGCAAAGCGTAAGGCGTGGGGTTTATCGACTTCGACTGAGGCATATGCTACCCAAGGGTGTTCACTGGCGATCTCTAGAATCTTACCGGTGAGATGCTCCAGCAAAGAGAAGCGATTTTCCTCAACTAACGCAATAATGGCCTTAGTTATGGTGCGGTAATTGAGTGCATGCTCCATATTGTCGGTCTGATACGCATTATCGGCAGCGTAGTGGATGACAACGTTGATAATCACGTCTTGTCGATTGTTGATTTCTTCCTCTTTGATGCCGATAAAAGTACGCAATCGCAGGTTTTTAATGCGTATAATAGCCAGTTCTGGATTAATCATAAGCTTACTTATTGTTTGAGCTGGAAATTTATTTAGTAAGACTAGCAACTTTGTTGGCGAACAAGAAGGAAATTTGTTGATGACATCAAGCTATCGTCCCTCAATGACTGTGCGCGGCTTTGCCGTGATGGCATTTTTGGTGATTGTACTCGCAGGCATTAAATCAGCCAGTGCGATTGTCGTACCGTTTGTCTTGTCAGTATTTATTGCGATGATCTGCAGTCCGGTCATCAGCACCTTTGTGCGCTACCGCGTGCCGCGTTGGTTAGCGGTGTTACTGATGATGGGATTGATTTTGTTGGCAGGATTGTGGATTGCCTCAATTGTTGGCAGTTCCATCAATGACTTCACTAAAAATCTGCCGGAATATCGCTCCCAATTGGTTGAGCAGTTTTCGTGGATTTTAGATAAGTTACGTCAGTTCAATATTCGTATCTCCAAAGACCAAGTGCTGGCTTACTTTGACCCTGGAATGGCGTTGTCGATGACCACCAACACCTTGTCTGGCGTTGGTAATGTGATGGCGAATCTGTTCCTGATCATTCTGACCATCGTATTTATGCTGTTTGAGGCGGAATCTCTGCCGCGTAAACTGCATCTGGCGCTAGATAGACCTGATATGCGCATGTCGCAAATTGATCGCTTCATGAAGTCAGTCAACCGCTATATGGTGATCAAAACCTTAGTCAGTTTGGCGACTGGCGCGATTGCTGGCATCGGCTTATGGCTGATGGGCGTTGATTATCCGTTGCTGTGGGGCGTAGTAGCGTTTCTGTTTAACTACATTCCTAACATCGGTTCAGTGATTGCCGCGTTGCCGCCTGTCTTACTGGCATTTGTGCAGTTTGGCCCCTCTGGCGCTGGTGGTGTGGGTATTCTCTACATTGCGATCAATATGGTCATGGGTAACGTAATCGAACCGCGCTTTATGGGACGCGGCCTTGGGCTGTCCACCTTGGTGGTGTTCTTGTCGTTAATTTTCTGGGGCTGGTTGTTGGGTTCCGTCGGCATGTTACTGTCGGTGCCGCTGACCATGATTGTGAAAATCGCGCTCGAAAATAACGCTCAGTCCCGTAAGTTCGCCATTTTATTAGCTGATGATAGCAGTGCGCAGGAGATCCATGATCGCGCCTCGCATGAAGATGAAAATACAGATAATGCCGACACCCAAGCGACGGCACATAAACAAGGTGAAAACGAGTAATGCAGTTGTTTCTTGAAGCGATCGATGCGATTAACCCCTGCACCCAAACTGCGCATAATGTGGAGCGGTTAATCCACGGCCGTGGTGGTATGTTGCCGGAGTGCGAGCACTTATGTTTGGACTGGTTTGCCCCCGTGTTATTGCTGACGTCGTTTAAAACGATAGACGCTGATAGCGTTGATCTATTGCAGCAACGTATCGTTGCGCGCTTTGCCGCACTACGGTTGCCGTTAAATCTGGTCTACCAGTATCGTGCCGGTGGTCAAACGCATACTGAGTTATTGGCCGGAGACGTGCCGGAGCCGCATGTGGTGACGGAACATGGCCGCAAGTTCCATGTCCATCTGTTACGTGGCCAAAACCACGGCCTATTTTTAGATATGAGTAACGGCCGTCAATGGGTGGCCGGCCATGCCAAATACAAGAAGGTGCTTAATCTGTTCGCCTACACCTGCGGCTTCTCGGTGGCGGCATTAAGTGGTGGCGCTGATGAGGTGGTTAACATCGATATGGCCAAAGGCGCATTAGCCACCGGCAAGCAAAACCACCAACTGAACGACTTAGGTGCTGGCGCCCGGTTTCTTGGGCACGATATTTTCAAATCGTGGGGCAAGCTGCGCAAACTCGGCCCATATGATTTGTTAATTGCCGATCCGCCCAGTAATCAAAAGGGCAGCTTTGTGGCGACGAAAGATTACGTGCGCTTACTACGTCACTTGCCGGAGCTGCTAAACGATGGCGCCGATGTGTTGCTGTGCCTAAATGCGCCGGAACTGAGCCGCGCATTTTTGATGGAGCAGGTGGCTGAAACTGTACCGCAATTAAGCTTTATCGAGCAGTTGGCGAATCCCGCCGTGTTTGCTGATGTGGATGCTGACCGAGCATTGAAGGTTTTGCATTATCGTTACCATGCCACGGAGCAAACCAGCGCATAGTCGCGTCATAGCGTTGTTAGTACCGCAATAACACAAAGCCCGATAAATATCGGGCTTTGTGTTTGCAGATGATGTAGCTATGCCAACTTACACGACCGTAGGTTCGGTTGGTTCCTTCGGTTCGGTTGGCGCGACTGGCATAGGCTGTTCCACTGGTTTTGCCGCTGGTGCAGACTGCTCGGTTGGTTTTACCGCAGGTGCAGGCTGCTCCGTTGGCGTCACATCGGGAGCCGTATTTTCGGCAGGTGTGACGCCAGTATCTTGCTCTTCTGCAGGTTTGCTTGCTGGTGCCTCTGACGGTGTGGTCACCTCGGGTGATGAATCTTCCGCGGGGATGACACCTGAGTCTGAACCCTCGTTAGGCGCTGGCGTTGTTGTTGGCTCTGCTGGCGCTGGCAAAATGACTGGTGCAGGCGCTACCGCTTTGGGGCCAAAGCGTTGCAAAGTGCCTTGTTGCCCAACACCGATACAGCCAACGTTATCTCGGCAAGCAATACTCCAGATATTGAGCTTACTGCGTTTTTGCCATTTGCTGTAATCGCCCTCAGCGCCCAGCACTGAAACACCATTGGGGTTGGCAATCCATATGGTCTTGCTGTCACCATTTCGGAAGACTGCCGAGCCATAGACAGCCCCTTTCAGTGAAATGGGCGGTAGCGCTTGCCATTGTTGATTTTGCAGATTGTATTTCCACGCTTCAGCGGGTTTTTCGCGATCATTGAGTGAGCCACCAAAGGCATAAATCTCATCACCGCTGAGTTGCACGGAAAATACGCCACTGGCGGCGCCACCTGTAAATGGAGTGTCAATTGACAACCAGCCGGATTCATCGCGTAACAGTAAACGAGGCTTATCTGCGTTACCTGTGCCAATCAGCACTTGGATATTGCTGTTGCCGCGGTTGACACAAGTGCCGCTGGAGGCAAAGCCACCTTCACCCGCTTGCGCTGGTATGGGCAGCTCAACCCTTTGCCAGCTGTTGCCACCATCGTCGGTTTGCAGCACAAACAAGCCTTGTGCATCCGAGTCACCGTAGAGATACCCCGTTTGTTTGTCGATCATTTGAAAACAGTCATAAAACTGTTTAGCGCCTTCACTTTTGTTGACCTGACGCCAATCAGCGCCATTGTTACTGGTGGCATAAATGCGTGAGGCGTCGCCTTCGCCAGAACTCATGAGTAGCACGTTGCCATCACCGAGCGGTTGGATGTCACGAAATTCCAATTGGTCACTATTTTGTGGGGCAGTAATCGGTTGCCAATTTTTACCATTATCGGCGGACATATAGATGCTGCCAGCCGTGCCCGATGCCCATACTTGGTTGCCATGCCAGTAGACGGCGCGAAAATCGATGCTGCTATCGAGCTGGGTAATATCGCCCGCTAGCGCATGAGAACACAGGGCTGCACCTAAAGCGATTCCAGTGAGTAGTTTACGCATTCTGTTATTCCATCTCCTTGGTTATGCCGCCGCTAACTGTTGTTGAAATAGGGGCCAATTAATGCCGTTTTCAACATAAACAGCCTTAACGCCGAGTGAGCTAACGTCTTGAATATTTCTCACTTCATCATCAAAAAACAGCATGTTGTGGTACGCAACACCTGTGTGTTGGTGAATGTTGGCAAAGTGTGTACGTTTGCTGTCAGGAAATATCTGCTGTATATCAAAATATTCATCGATTTCAAACAGCTGCAATAACTTTTTAGCCCAAGTCGGTTGATAAGTGCGCGAGGCCAGCGCCAGCGGTAATTGCTGTTGTTGAGCATAGTGCAGAATGTTAGCGACATCAGCGTACAAGCTGATTTTATTGCCTTCAGCATCACAAATGTGATCGCCGTGGCGTTGGTAAGGCGGTACGGTGTGGTCGCACCAAGTGCCGCCACAATCCCAAAGGGTAAAATCTAAATCAAAAACGACTAACTGAATGTCTGTCATAGACAACTTCGCTATCTGCGCCTCTGTTCACGATAATGCCGCGTCAGCCAAACGCCAACTTATTGACCTATCGCATATTTAGTGGCTTACACTACCTTGAAATTTGACGCGCGCCAACACCTTTGATGACATTTTTATTGCCACGTTGCCGGTGTGATGCTGGCCATTCACATCGGCAATAATATTCCGCAGTGTTTTACCAAGGGTAATTGAATCAATCTGAATTAAATGATGAAAGTATTTCGTTCGTTATTACATTAAATTTGGGTTTGTTGCGGAAATCAGCCTTTGTTTCGGTGTTAAAACTTTTAATTTTGAAAGTTTTTTGTAATTTATGTGTGGTTGCTGGTACACTCTGCGCTGTTGAGTTAACCGCTAGTGGCAGCATTGCCCCTTATTCTGCACTGGCGGGACGTTCAACATTTTGCGGCACTGCGGACACAACAGCGCAGCAATTATAAATAACCAAATCAAGCACAAAAATACCGGAGTTTTCATGGAATTACACGAATACCAAGATGCTTATTACCAGATCAAAGATGAGGTAATCGAGTCTTTACCATTAGAAGAACAACCAGAAGCGTTAACCGATTGAGGCTCATGACTCGTTGGTGGCAACCAATATTACGAGTCACTATATGAGCAACCGACCAAACTCAATCTTTAAAAGTCCCCCTCATGTGAGGGGGACTTTTTTATCGGCATTAGCCAGTATCACCTAGCTCCACCGCCGCCATTTTTGGTATTTGGCGAGTCATACATTCATAATTTCAATGAGTTAACCACTCGCAATCGCCGTTGTCATAGCAAGGTTATTCAGCATGGCTAGCTGTTTTGTGGAATTAATCCGCCAGGCAAATCCCCCATCATTGGTTATATTCATCACTAGGGGCTGTTTATCTTTGCTGATTGTTTTTGCGCGCTGTCGCTGCCCGAAGGGTTCATTTAAACGCTTCCTGCACTTTGTTGAACCCAGCTTGCTTAGTTGACTAAGCATCGTAGGTCTCGCCTCGTTCATAATGTGTTTAATTTGAACAAAAATTAAACACTAAAGATAAACAGCCCCTAGAGCGATAACGGCCGATACCGTAGGTCACTTGGTTTTGGACAGCGGTGTGCAAAGTTAGACGTCATCCCGCAGCGTTTTGTTAGCACTGGCATCTCGCTGGCCGCCAATCTCTTTAAAGATGTTGGTGAATTCCGAAAGCTCTTCGTCTTCAGCCAGCCCAGCATGGCTGGCTTGAAAAGAAATACGAAATTCCGACCTAGGTAATTTTTTTGCCAAGTCACGAATACTCTCAATAGGCGCATTCTCATCTTCTTCACCGTGGTGGATATACACCATTGGTGCGTTTTGAAAATTAATAGACTCCCATGAACCAAGCAGAACTTTAAAATCAGACCATGCACCATGAGCTAAATCTTGCGGAAGCCCCAGTGAGGTTAAGTACTCCATGGTTGAGCTATAGTTGTTATTTTTAAACAGCTCCAATAGCTGTAGCGTAGGTGGTGATTTTACTGTCTCAACGAATATATCTGGAGTGCCCATAGAGGCTAAAAGATAACAAGAGCGAACAACATTAGTATTTTTAGTTGAAAAATGAAGTGCGAATGGCCCACCGCCACTCCCACCAATAACATGGCAGTTACTGATGTCTTGGCTATTTAAATATGATGTGGTTTTTTCTGAACACTCGGCGAATGAAGGGGTAAGCTCCAAATCATCGTACCAGGGACGGGTTGGGCAAATCAGACGAATGCCGAATCTACTCGCGAGATCAGAAAACTCGTGGCCAGAATCACCTTTTTGTGGTGTTCCCATAAAGAAAACGACTGGCACACCCTTAGGATCACCAAACTCATGAACTTTCATATTTTCTCCTAAAGAGTGTTAACAGAAACTGTCCGACTGGCACACATTGTTAGGGATAGCTCGCAGGCCGGTGACCGTAACTGAGCACCCGGGTGAGCTCCCATTTGCCATTCTGCTCGTGCCAGATCATGGTGAAGTCAGCTAAGCCTTCGCACACGCCACTCGAAAACTGACAAAAGCGGTGCGTGCCCTGCGCAATGGCGCCAAAGCCCTTGATTGGATAGACCTTCAGCGAGCCCTCCACGAGCTCGCGACTAAACTTGCCGCAGACATTCTTGCGAGTGCCGGCGATCATGTCCTCACGAGTCCACGTGACCCCGCCATTGTCATGGTAGAACTCAACGTCAGCCGCGAAGTAACTGGCATGTTTATCAAGTTGCCCTGACTCGGAGCAGTGGTTGAATGCATCGAACACCGCTGCATCCAGCGCGGCCACAGTGTTGTAAAGGCTTTCGTGCTCGGGTGCAGTCTCGGCATTAACCTCAAAAATGGTGATGGTTACAGCTAAGACGGCAGCTAAGGCAACGTTCGTAGTTTTCATAAAATCAAAGATTCCTGAATGTGAGTTGAGAGCCCTAACGCCGCTAACACGGGCCGAGCGTAGCTAGGTCCAGTGCAATGCGTTTTTTGCATTGCACGATTGTGCTTGGCCTTGTGTACGCTCAGCATGGGCATGAACTAATGAGGTGAAACTCCTCTGCAGGAATGTCACCTTTCGATAACATGCTGTTATTAAACGTTAACTACTAGCGAATGGCAAGGGCTTACCCGCGAGTGGCGGTCTGAAGGAAGCCGCTAGCAAATCTGCGAGCTGATGAACAAGAACATCATATTAGGCGTAGGCTGAAGGTGAGTTGGCACAAGGCGACGAAACCACGTGATCTAACGGCCACCGTAAATGATGCAGCAGTGCAAAGAAAGTTCATGTCCTTATCTGGGGAGATCTGTTTAACATGCGATCGGTCATTAACCAGTAAGGCTCTGGTCTACAAGTGCCTTGGCTTTTCAAATTCATCGACTGGAAAGAGCGAATTAGATGAAAACCGATAGCGCATGACGGGGCAACTTGGCATGTGATTAGGCAGAAGTCAGCAGACGGCATAGTAGCCCAACGCCCTTCGTAATGGATGGGACACGGTGAAGGCCTGACCCTGAAAATCAATTAGGAGCCTGTGCAGCTCACTTGTACTGTATCCGACCGGATTTAGGTACAGTGGCGCAAAATCAGAAGCCATAATTGGGGCATGAGGGAGCTAATCGGCCATCATGTTTTAAACGTTTTCTGGAGCCGCCCTGTGCGGAGCCGCATGCAGGGTGGTGTGGGGGCTGGAGGCTAGATACTGAAGGATCCCCTCATAAATCCGCCAGTGCATAGCCATTTTTTAAGAGCTGCTCAGCTAGAACTACCGCCGCTGC
>NZ_JBLXAT010000046.1:0-20048 GCF_048265805.1 Shewanella sp.
ACGTCTGACTTGGGGCGTCAAATGAAACGTTTAACTCTAAATTAAGTGGTCAATAAACGTTCACGATCTCGCCCTAAGATTAAGACCATCTTTAGAAGCGGTACATCATAAATCTTTCGCATATGTTACTGGTCGATGCTGGTTGGTGTTTCTCAGCTTTGACTTCGCTAATACCAATCATAGGACTAATTGGACAGATACCTTCCTTTGACCATTTAACACACTTTGAGCAGTTTCGTCCTTTTTTTGTTATTAGGTTTGAAGAGAAACTATCTGGATCATTAATTCCATAGACGTAGGTAACTATTTCTGCTCTTCTTTCAATAAATAATTTTAGCAAATCTGGAAAAAGTCGTTCGTATTCTATAAGCTTTCTTCTAACAAAATGTAAAAAATCTAAATTATCCATCCCGCATAATTGGACAATATTCTTCCTAATGCCATTGTAATTAAAAAATACAACATGCTCATACTCAGGAAAATAATCATTCCTATGGTCACTAGCTATCCAATAAAAATCCATCAAAAAACATGGCATAAAATTATTCATATTGGTATAAGTTTTTACATCTTTTGAAAAGGTTCTTTTTAAACCTATAGAGCCTTGCTTGATTTCCATTCCTAGAAAAGCACTACGAAGCATGGTTAAAACATTTTTTTTTGAATTTTTGTCTATAACATCAAGTTCCTTACTGTGCTTTTTACAATGGTTATCATATAGCCAATCAGTTTTGATGTATCCGAATCCATTTTTTACTATTGATTCCTTAATACAGCTAGAGCAGTATTTAATTATAATGCTTCCATTATTTTCATTCCCTTTATAATTATAAAGATATTTCTTTATCGCCGTTACGTAATTCCATGGTTCTGGAGGGATACTCCCCAAAAATTGAATACTTGAGTTTAAAAATAAATTTAAAATATCTTTATCAGATGGAAATGTAAAAAATGGTATGTACTCTTTATAAAAAAAAGGAACTTTCCGCCATCTCCCATTGTTATTAATTACTGCAGAAAAATCAGTAATACCATTAACTAATAAACAACGATACATCCAACTTTGCAACGCTTCATCTTTAATAGGTTTCATTGTAAATCAATAACTTATACTGCAAAATATTTCATTACATATAATGTATCATAATCAAATTTTTTTCCAAAACAGTGAATCACCACTACCTCACGAGAAGGCTTTTAGCCTCATTTCAATACTGACATATCCGTTAAAACTCACTTACACCTAGATTTGGATTTCTCTTGAGTGCTTCCTTACGTTGATCAACTAAATTTTGAGCATCTATGAAATACAGTACTAAATTAGGGTCTTTCGGGGAGCCGTCTTCATTCTCGAATTCATTTACAAGCAACTGATAGTGTGTGTTAGATTCTTCATAAGGAACTTTTAAAACAATGTAGCGCGGCCCCCCAACAACCCATCCAGACCAAATCGGCGCTGCCGAAACCTCATACTCAATGCCGTGATTTTTACAAAACATTTCCACTCTCTCACGACCATAATGAGTAATTTCGCCGAATTCCCCCCGCTCATCAACTAATTGTTCAGATTTAAAAAACAGTAGTTCACCCTGCATCTCAGCAGCAATTTCATCAAATGTTCTAATAATTTGGGGCATACTGGGCCTCATCTATAGTGAAATGGAACATAATGTATTGTCGTACAAATCGTCTATCTAAATGATGTCAGTCTACTGGCTCACTACCGATTCCAGAGATACTCTGGAGCATCACTAAAATTTGGTCAACTGCATAGTAGAGCTTTACTCGCGGATAAGTAGATACAAACTGTGGTTCATTGCCAGCGTTAGGATAAACATGTTCGATAACAGCAATGAGTTTTACTCCTAGAATAATTGCATCCGTCCTTTCCTGACCGCCTTTGCTGTGGTTTGGTGCATATCGCCGTCACGTTGGTTTTGCTTATTCTTGGTTGAGCTGGGCGCTTCGATAATCGTCGCATCAACTAATGTGCCTTGTGTCATCATGACACCGCATTCACTGAGCCATTGGTTAATGGTACTGAGTATCTTGCGGGCCAACTTATGCTGCTCCAACAAATGACGAAAATTCATGATGGTCGTACGGTCTGGTATGGCGTTATCTAAGGATAGATGTGCAAACAAGCGCATTGATGCAATTTCATAGAGTGCATCTTCCATGGCTTCGTTACTTAAGCTGTACCACTGCTGCATACAGTGGATGCGGAACATGGTTTCCAATAGATAAGGACGGCGGCCATTGCCCGCTTTAGGGTAAACAGGTTCGATAACAGCAATGAGTTTTGCCCAAGGAAGAATCGCATCCATCCGAGACAGGAAGATTTCCTTACGGGTCTGACGGCGTTTACTAGAGAATTCGCTATCGGCAAATGTGAGTTGATGTTCCATGAGCTGACCAGTTCCTTGGCAAACTGGATGAGTACATGATCTCACATCAGGGACTTATTCGCATCATCCTTATCTATTGAACACACCACTATTGTGAACCCATGCAGCGGTTTCCAAACGGGTTTTTAATCTTAATTTTTTAAGAATATTTTTTACATGGACTTTTACGGTCCCCTCACTAATACTCAGTTTTTTAGCAATAAGCTTGTTGGATAACCCTTTCGCAATCAGTTTAACAATTTCTCGCTCTCTTGCTGTTAGCAAATAGATATCTCGCTCTGTGCTACTGGGATTATTTTTTAACCCTTCGGTCAGAATAGTCGTAATATCATCGCTGATAGCAACTTTACCAGATGCGGCCTTTTCTAGCGCCAAGAGTAAGTCTTCTGGTTCCATGTCTTTGAGTAAATACCCATCAGCTCCGAGCTTAAACGCACTGACAACATCCTCTTCAAAATTCGATACTGTAAACACCAGAATGCGGCCGGAGAGTTCGCACTCTCTCAACTGGCACAGTGTTTCAATCCCCCCCATCTCTGGCATATTAAGGTCCAATAAGATCAAGTCAGGATCCAATTTCTGCGCTAGGGCAATACCATCTTGCCCACAGTTGCTTTCAGCCACAACCTCAATGATGTCACTCATTTCGATAAGTTGCTTAACGCCATTACGTAGCATGGGATGGTCATCAATCAGCAGAATGGTCGCTTTGTCAGCAATACTTTGTTCATGGCTCTGACTCATCAGGCACTCCTTCTTTGGGAATTCGAATTAGGCGGTAGCAAAGCAAACCTTCACTTCAACGCCACCATTAGCACGATTGGAGATGTGGCAACTTCCCGGTAATAAACTGGCTCGATCTTGCATAATCGTTAAGCCATAGTGATTTAGTGGGGACGCCGCTTGTGTTAAACCAATGCCATTGTCTTGTACTGTCAGAGTGATGTTCTGGCTGCTATCATAGTTCAAACAAACCACTGCATGAGAAGCTTGGCTATGTTTGTAGATGTTATTGAGCGCTTCCCTAACAATCTGCGTAATATGCACTGTCTGGTGTGAAGAAATACTTTGAGGGGGGACGTGATATTCGAGCTCAACGGCAAATCCGAGTTTATGGCTAAATTCGGCAACGGCAGACTCCAGTGCGGGACGCAGCCCTGGCGCATCGAGTTTCAATCGGAATGTTGTTAACAGCTCTCTGAGCTGGCTGTATGCCGATCCCACCTCATGACGCATTTCGCTGATCAGGCTCACCTGTTGCTCATTGAGATTACTCTTTTTCATTTGCAAACAGCTGATCTTCATTTTTAAGCATGACAAAGATTGTGCAATGGAATCATGCAGCTCTCTAGCGATAGCCGCCCGCTCTTCCATCAACATAAGTTGTTTGGCTTTGTAGGCTTTTTGCTCCAGTGATAGTGCAATAGAGATCTGTTCTACCAGCGTGTCTAGGAGTTGTTTATGCTCGTTAGTGATGATTTCGACGTCATGGCAACTCGCTGATAATTCACCATAAGTCGCTTCTTGGTCGGCAAGATTCCATGTGACGATTTGCATGCCATCAGCTACGGGAGGCTGTATGCATAAGTCACAAGTTTTGTCGGCACAGTGCATTGGCCGGTGTTCACTATGGCTGCGTAGTTGGGTGTACTGTCTGCTATCACTATATTCGAAAATCTTTAATTGAAAGCTGGTCAATGGCGTTATCTTTTCCAACTCTTTAAGTATTGGAATATATTTCAGACATTGCTGTTTTTCACTGTGTAGCAAGGTGCTGGCGTTATATAAGAATGTCAGCGATTGATTCTGCATGCGTATGTGTTGAGTTTTCGCAACCACTCGCAGCTCTAACTCATCATACATGTGGCTTAATTTGGCAGACATGCTGTTAATGGCTTCACCAAGCGTATCCATTTCGTCACGATGACGACTTGCATGAAACCGTAGGCTAAAATCCCCTTTGCTAATACTTGCCGCAATCGAAAAAATCTGTCTCCAAGGTTGTAAAATACGGCGCCGTAAAAACTCAGCAGCAATCACAGTTAATGCAATACAAAGCAGAATAAATACCGATTGCACCACCAACGCTAAATGCAAACGCTGCTCAGTTTTTTTGTCGATAGAGATAATAAGCACGTTTAACAGCTCAACATAGTGATTAACTGCGGCTCTCGCATCATCGGGATTTGAGGCCGTTAGTAGCTGGGGTTTTACCTTAGTGTCCCAATAGTGATTTAACTGTTCAAACTGCAGTGTGAGCCGATCGCGCACGAGCACCTCGTTCAAAAAACGCAGGTGCGCGGCGGCCATCGTATGCTCTTGCCCAGAAAGGTTGGTGATCTGCTGTGGTAGGTTGGTGAGTGTTGCTTTTTGCTCAGCAGTCAATGGCAGCATCGACAACTGTTGATAGCTCTTCATACGCATGGAGCCAATTGCGTCAATGGCATGAGCATTGCCTTGAATGCTCTGTGATAACCAAAAAGAAGCCATCATTCCGCTAATTGCAAGTACGCTAAGTAGTACGAGCAGAATCGCTAGCTTTTTGACAATCGATAATGACGTTAAAAAATGCAGCATGCCTTGGGGTATTGACCTTTCATGTTTGATTTTTGTTAAAATTAAACGCGTGATGAACCAAGCGCGACCAGTGACGTTGAGTCAACTAAGCAAGCTGGAAACCGCAAAGTTCAGCCAGTGTTAAATGCCCCTTTGAGCAGCGCCAACGCAGGATCGAACCCCGTTAGATGCCATTAGTGGAGAATGCGCGGCAGAGCACCAGCCTTGCCGAACCTCCGCGTTTCCTGCTGCAACAACGCTCAACAAAGGTCAATAGCGCCCTTGCATCTTGAAGATAATGTCCCAGCGGTTGTGACAAAAGCTGACGATGCCAGCGGCAGATGATATTTTAATCTTTGATTCGACAATTTATATGCCTACTAATAGGTATGCCGTAATAGTTGGATGCGTTGACATGTGGTGCTCTTGCTTAATAGATCTGGTTAGCTATTGATTTTAGAACATTAATATTCTGCGCAGATTGGAAATTAAGAGGTAGCTGGCTCTTTTGTCGGAATATTAGGAATTAAGAGACTTGAGCTGCATCAATTTTATTTGTCGTTGAAGACCGTAAAACCTGTCCCTTCAAATTACTGAAGGGGTGCTACACATGACCACATCTAACTCCTCCTCTAATGCCGTAAACGCGCGAGGGGTCATCCAAAACTGGCAACCAGAAGATCAACAATTTTGGAACTCCATAGGGGAAAAAACAGCCAAACGGAATTTATGGATTTCCATACCCTGTTTACTGCTCGCATTTTGTGTATGGATGTTGTTCAGCGCAGTTGCCGTAAACCTAAATAAGGTTGGCTTCAACTTTAGTACGGATCAGCTGTTCTTGCTGACCGCTTTACCATCAATTTCAGGGGCGTTATTGCGTATTCCTTATTCGTTTGTGATACCTATTTTTGGCGGGCGTCGTTGGACCGCGCTCAGCACGGCGATACTTATTCTCCCCTGCACTTGGATGACTGTCGCGATACAAGACACGACAACACCTTTTAGTATATTTGTGTTGATCGCGTTACTTTGCGGTTTTGGTGGCGCTAATTTCGCTTCCAGTATGGCCAATATTAGTTTTTTCTATCCGCGGGCGATGCAAGGCGGAGCATTAGGGCTTAATGGTGGGCTGGGTAACTTAGGCGTTAGTGTGATGCAACTGGTGGTACCTTTTATTATCTCGTTTAGTGCATTCGGCATCTTCGCCGGCGCCGGAACGGTACAACCACAAGGAACATCACTTTGGCTACCTAATGCGGCATTGATTTGGATTCCATTCCTGTTGCTGTTTACACTGCTCGCTTGGTTTTTTATGAATGACATTGCGTCCGTTAATGGCTCAATTCGGCAGCAACTACCTGTGCTTAAACGCGGGCATTTATGGATTCTTAGTTTCTTATACCTCGCAAGTTTTGGCTCATTTATCGGCTTCTCTGCTGGATTTGCCATGTTAACTAATACCCAGTTTCCTCACGTCAATATCCTGCAACTCGCGTTTTTTGGCCCATTAGTCGGTGCACTAATGCGGCCCATAGGTGGTTGGTTATCGGATAAGCTGGGGGGAATTAGGGTCACTATGGTTAACTTTGCACTAATGACTCTGCTGTCGTTACTGCTGTTTACCACCTTACCCAACGAGCATTCAGAAGGGCACTTTATCGCCTTTTTTGCGGTATTTATGGCATTGTTTGCTACCGCTGGCTTGGGCAGTGGTTCGACATTTCAAATGATCGCGGTAGTGTTTAGACGCCTGACAATAGCCAGAGTGATAGCTGGTGGCGGTGATGAAACAGCAGCGCAAACCACGGCGGCCAGGGATACCGCAGCAGCATTAGGATTTATTTCAGCAATAGGGGCCATTGGTGGCTTCTTTATCCCTAAAGCTTTTGGCACATCACTGGCGATGACTGGCTCACCAGTGGACGCAATGAAAGTCTTTGTCGTTTGTTATTTTTCAAGTTTATTAGTGACGTGGTTGGTATATGGCCGCCGCATTAACCAAGGCATGGCCACTCGTTTAAGTAAGGCGAATAATGAAACTCTTTAAGTGACAATGTATTGCAAATTAATGGTTTTGGTCGATGGTGACCAAAGCCATTTTCATGTTGTGAGCTATCTTCCGCTATCGCGCGGTATGCCACGCCATACAAGGACGGCAAAGCTAACAGCATTTGGTTGTTAGCCAGCGTCGTTATAAGCCTGCATGCTCGTAGCGAGTCGCCGTTAACAGCAAAACATCTACCAAGTGAGAATATGCCAAGATTGGCGCACACCTTTGCAGCATATGTCTGGCGAAAACCTAAATGCTAAAGAAGGCGCGAATAAGCCCCATGCGGGCTCTGCGTGGGGATGCCGCTTTCAGATGCCAGGCGTAGTTTGCGGCGAATGGCGACCCCTTTGCAAAAACTGCAACATGGCAGATAGCGCTGTATGCCACGCCGTCTACGGTAAAAATGATCAACCGTCCCGAGATACGTCAATACCGATGAATAATATGCAGCCAAGGTTGAATCAGCAGTCAAACCTCGCTGAAAAACCATTCGTGAGTTCGCCACGGTTAACGATGGAGTATCACTTAATAGTTCATCCGATAACACCTTCACTCAACCTATTACAGAAGAAATGCAAAGTTATTTATAAACAGATAGTTAAAATAGATTTGCCTCGTACCGCCTAAGAGGTATTAGCAGCATCTCACCCGATTTCACTACTCGCGTAATTTGATCTCTATCATGAAATTATCGCAATCGCTTCTCTAAGCTGGCGCCAAATTATGCAATGTCGATGTCTAGTTCATGAGTGGGAACTAGAATGCAGCAGGAGTAGGCGGTATGAGTAAGTTTCTTGATAGGTTCCTTTATTTCAAGCAATTGGGCGACACGTTTGCAGATGACCATGGTCAGACGCTTAAGACCAACAGAGATTGGGAAGATGGCTATAGAAGCCGCTGGCAGCATGACAAAATTGTCCGTTCTACCCATGGGGTTAACTGTACAGGCTCTTGCAGTTGGAAAATATATGTAAAAAACGGTTTGGTCACATGGGAAACACAGCAAACCGATTACCCTAGAACCCGCCCAGACCTGCCCAACCATGAGCCTCGTGGATGTCCCCGCGGCGCGAGTTACTCTTGGTATTTGTACAGCGCTAACCGTGTGAAATATCCCATGGTACGCAAGCGTCTAATTGAGCTGTGGCGAGAGGCGCGGCGTCAACATTGTGATCCCGTTGATGCTTGGGCTGCCATAGCTCGTTCACCAGAAAAGATGAAGACCTACAAGCAGCAGCGCGGCCGAGGCGACTTTATTCGCGCTGACTGGTCAGAAGTGAATGAGATCATTGCGGCATCCAATGTCTTTACTGCGAAAGAATATGGCCCCGACCGTATTGCTGGCTTTTCGCCGATCCCTGCAATGTCGATGGTGTCGTATGCTGCTGGTGCGCGATACTTGTCACTCATTGGCGGTACCTGCCTGAGCTTTTATGACTGGTATTGTGACTTGCCTCCAGCGTCACCAATGACGTGGGGAGAACAAACCGACGTCCCTGAGTCTGCTGATTGGTACAACGCCTCTTACATTATTGCGTGGGGTTCAAATGTGCCACAAACACGCACACCTGATGCCCACTTTTTTACCGAAGTTCGCTATAAAGGCACGAAAACCGTTGCGGTAACCCCAGACTATTCAGAAGTTGCCAAGTTATGTGACCAGTGGCTCAACCCTAAACAAGGGACTGATAGTGCGCTGTCAATGGCGATGGGCCATGTATTACTGAAAGAGTTTCACATAAAACGACAAACGTCGTATTTCCAGGACTATGCTCGACGCTATACCGACCTTCCCATGCTGGTGTTACTGGAGGAGACTGGCGACGGAAGTTATCGAGCGGGCCGCATGTTGCGAGCATCGGACCTAGTGGATGATCTAGGCGAGGCAAACAATCCTGAATGGAAGACCATTGCAATTGATAGCCACACGGGCCAGCTCGTGGCACCACTCGGTTCGCTTGGTTTTCGCTGGGGCGAAAAGGGGAAATGGAATCTTGAAGCTAAAGCGGGTAACACACAGCAGGATGTTGAGCTCCAACTGAGCTTATTAGAGCAGCATGATCAAGTGGTCGACGTGGGCTTTCCCTATTTTGGTGGCACAGCAAGTGAACACTTTGATAGCGTGCCATTGGAGCAAACATTAACCCACAAATTACCAGTGAAGCAGTTAACGCTGGCTGATGGTCGTCAAGCGGTAGTCACTAGCGTATATGATCTTACATTGGCTAACTATGGTGTTGAACGTGGCTTAAATGATGTGAATTGCGCCGCCGAATATCATGAGTTAAAAGCCTACTCCCCAGCTTGGGCAGAACAAGTTACTGGCGTGCCCCAAGCCGATATCATCCGTATCGCCACCGAGTTTGGCGATAACGCGGAGAAAACCCATGGTCGCTCGATGATCATTGTGGGTGCTGGCGTTAACCATTGGTATCACATGGATATGGCATATCGCAGTTTCATCAATATGCTTATTTTTTGTGGCTGCGTGGGTCAAAGTGGTGGTGGTTGGGCACACTATGTTGGTCAAGAAAAACTACGGCCACAAACAGGGTGGCAACCATTAGCCTTTGCCTTGGATTGGCAAAAGCCGCCGCGGCATATGAACAGCACCTCTTTTTTCTATAATCACTCTAGCCAATGGCGCTATGAAACACTGCGCACGGATGAGTTGCTCGCCGCGAATGCCGATAAGTCTAAATTCAGCGGCAGCCTTATTGACCTCAACGTTCGCGCTGAACGCATGGGGTGGTTACCTTCGGCGCCGCAGCTAGACACCAACCCACTATCTATTGCCGCGCAGGCCCAAGCCGCAGGCATGTCCACCCAAGAATATACTGTTAACGCCCTAAAGCACGGCCAGATACGCTTTGCTGCAGAACAACCGGACAAAATACAAAACTATCCCCACAACCTATTTATCTGGCGCTCTAACCTGCTTGGCTCATCAGGTAAAGGCCATGAGTACATGCTTAAATACCTCCTGGGCACAGAACATGGTATTCAGGGGAAAGATCTCGGCGAACAGGGAGCGGTTACACCCGAAGAAGTTGAATGGCAAGACTCGCCCGCCACGGGAAAACTGGATTTGGTGGTGACATTGGACTTCAGAATGTCCAGTACCTGTCTCTATTCAGATATTGTGTTACCTACGGCCACTTGGTACGAAAAAGACGATATGAACACATCGGATATGCATCCGTTTATTCATCCGTTATCTGCCGCAGTTGATCCAGCATGGGAGTCAAAAACCGACTGGGAAATTTATAAAGGCATTGCCAAAAAGTTTTCCGAACTGTGTCACGGGCATCTAGGTAAAGAAACCGATGTGGTGACGTTACCGATTTTGCATGACACCGCGGCAGAACTGGCACAGCCATTTGGTGTCAAAGATTGGAAGAAAGGTGAATGTGAGCTTGTCCCTGGCATCAGTGCACCACACATTATTGAAGTAGAACGCGATTATCCAAATACCTATGCCCGCTTTACTTCATTAGGTCCATTGCTTGATAAGCAAGGCAATGGCGGCAAAGGGATCAACTGGGACACCCAAACTGAAGTCGATTTTCTCAAACAGCTTAACTATTCCCACAGTGAAGGAGCTAATGCCGGTCGGCCTAAAATTGAATCAGCCATTGATGCGGCTGAGGTCATTCTATCGCTGGCGCCGGAAACCAATGGCCAAGTTGCGGTAAAAGCTTGGGCTGCACTCAGTGAAGTTACCGGACGTGATCACACCCATCTTGCCCGTAATAAAGAGGAAGAAAAAATCCGCTTTAGGGACATTCAAGCGCAACCACGTAAGATTATCTCTAGCCCAACATGGTCAGGCCTTGAGGATGAACATGTCTCCTACAATGCTTGCTATACCAACGTTCATGAGCTAATCCCTTGGCGCACACTTTCTGGCCGACAACAACTTTACCAAGACCATGACTGGATGCGCGCGTTTGGTGAAAGCCTCGTTGTGTATCGTCCACCGATTGACACGCGTACCGCTCAGCCGTTGTTAGGCAGCAAATCTAACGGTAATGCGGAAAAAGCCCTTAATTTTATTACACCGCACCAGAAGTGGGGGATCCACTCCACCTACAGTGACAACTTAATCATGCTGACACTGTCGCGGGGTGGCCCGATTGTGTGGATAAGTGAAACAGATGCCCGTGAATTAGGTATTGAGGATAACGATTGGATTGAAGCCTTCAATACTAACGGTGCGTTAACCGCACGCGCGGTCGTCAGCCAGCGCGTACCGGCAGGTATGGTGATGATGTATCACGCACAAGAACGCATTGTAAATATTCCGGGTTCAGAGATCACAGGTCAACGCGGAGGCATTCATAACTCCGTCACACGTATCAGCCCTAAACCTACGCATATGATTGGCGGTTATGGCCAGTTGTCTTATGGCTTTAACTACTACGGAACCGTAGGCTCAAACCGCGACGAATTTGTGGTCGTTCGCAAGATGAATAACGTTGACTGGCTTGATGAACAAAGTAACGAAGCCGCACAAAGTAAATCTGAACAGGAGAATATCTAATGAAAATCCGTTCTCAAGTCGGCATGGTGCTGAATCTCGACAAATGTATTGGTTGCCATACCTGTTCAGTCACCTGTAAAAACGTATGGAGCAGTCGCGAAGGCGTGGAATATGCTTGGTTCAATAATGTGGAAAGCAAACCGGGCGTGGGCTATCCCAATGAGTGGGAAAACCAAGAAAAGTGGCGAGGCGGGTGGATCCGTAAAATCAATGGCAAAATTGAGCCTAAAGCAGGTGGCAAACTCAGCTTGTTATCTAAAATTTTTGCCAACCCGCACATGCCAACGATTGATGACTATTATGAGCCGTTCAGCTATGACTACGAGCATCTGCAACAGGCCAAACAGAGTAAACATCAGCCTGTCGCTAGACCTCATTCACTGCTCACAGGTGAGCGTATGGATAAGGTCACCAAAGGCCCTAACTGGGAGGAGATCTTAGGGGGCGAATTTGCTAAGCGTAGTAAAGATAGCAACTTTGCCAACATGCAAAAAGAGATGTACGGCCAGTTTGAAAACACCTTTATGATGTACCTTCCTCGCTTGTGTGAGCATTGCCTCAACCCGGCCTGCGTAGCGACCTGCCCTAGTGGAGCAATCTATAAACGGGAAGAAGATGGCATCGTCCTTATCGATCAAGATAAGTGCCGCGGCTGGCGTATGTGTCTAACCGGATGCCCTTATAAGAAAATTTACTTCAACTGGAAAAGTGGTAAGTCTGAAAAGTGCATCTTCTGCTATCCGCGTATTGAGGCTGGCCAACCCACAGTATGTTCAGAAACCTGTGTTGGCCGCATTCGTTATCTAGGCGTTATGCTCTATGACGCGGATCGGATTGAGCAAGCGGCATCTACCGAACATCAAACCGATCTTTATCAGCGTCAGTTAGATATTTTTCTAGATCCTCATGATCCCGAAGTTATTGCTGAAGCATTGGCACAGGATATCCCTATGTCAGTGATTGAAGCGGCTCAACAATCGCCTGTCTATAAAATGGCCGTTGATTGGAAGTTAGCACTCCCGTTACACCCTGAATATCGTACCTTACCTATGGTGTGGTATGTACCACCGTTATCCCCTATTCAATCAGCCGCAGATGCTGGCATGTTGCCGCACGATGGTATTCTGCCGAATGTGGAAAGCTTACGCATCCCCGTACAATACCTCGCTAACTTACTCACTGCCGGTGATGAAAAACCGGTGCTAACGGCACTTAAACGCATGTTAGCAATGCGCCAGTTTAAACGAGCCGAGACCGTCGAAGGTGTGCTAGACACTCGCGCCCTTGACGAAGTCGGCCTCAGCGTTGCGCAAGCACAGGAGATGTATCGCTATTTAGCTATCGCAAACTATGAAGATCGCTTCGTCGTGCCATCTAGCCACAGAGAGTTGGCCAGAGAAGCATTTCCTGAAAGCAAGGGCTGTGGTTTTAGTTTCGGTGATGGCTGCCATGGCAGTGATAGCAAGACAAATCTATTTAATAGCCGACGTATCGATGCCATTGATGTCGGTGCGACATCGACTAAAAGATAGGCGGGGGGGATTTAATTATGATTAGCTTAATCATCATTGCGCGCTTATTAGAATACCCTAGCGAAGAGCTTTGGGAACACTGCGATGAGCTGTTTCACGAAGCGATGCAGGCCAACGAACTCACCAATGAACACAAGCAGCAATTGCTAGACACCATGACGGCGCTACTGAAAATGCCGTTCCTAGATGCACAAGCCGATTACTGTACCTTGTTTGATCGTGGGCGCTCGACCTCTTTGCTACTGTTTGAGCATGTGCATGCTGAATCACGTGATCGCGGCCAGGCAATGGTTGATCTCATGGCCCAGTATGAAGCGGCTGGATTATCTTTAAATAGTCGAGAACTGCCCGATTTTCTACCGCTCTACTTGGAGTTTCTTGCGCATCAACCTCACGCCAAAATGCTCGAAGGATTGCAGAATATTGTTCCTATTCTTGCGTTGCTAGCAGCACGGCTACACCAACGCCAAAGCCATTATGCCACGTTGTTTGATGTACTAATTTCACTTACAAATAGCGAAGTTAACACCTCCGAGTTGCAAGACAAAGTGGCCAGTGAAGCACGTGACGATACACCAGAAGCACTCGATGCCGTCTGGCAAGAGGAGCAAATCACATTCATGGGAGATGCAGGTTGTTCTACCAGTGAGCAAACGCAACATCAACGTCGTTTTGCGGGCGCGGTCACTCCGCAATATCTCAATGTTGAAGCATTACATACTGCTGGCTCATGTGGAGACTAATAATATGAATTACATTAATCACTTACTGTTTGATATTTATCCTTATATTGTCCTCGCGGTATTTGTCATCGGTAGTTGGCTGCGTTACGACTATGGCCAGTACAGCTGGCGCGCTGGCTCTAGCCAAATTATGGATCGTCAAGGAATGCGGCTCGCCTCAAACCTATTCCATATCGGCATTATAGGTATCTTAGGTGGGCACTTTGTTGGACTGTTAACGCCACATTGGTTGTATGAGCCAATAATATCCGCACCGCATAAACAGTTACTCGCTATGACCGCTGGTGGCGTATGTGGTCTGATGACATTGATAGGCGGCGTATTGCTATTAAAACGGCGACTTACGAATACGCGCGTTCGAGCCTCATCTTCTTTTGCAGATATCATGATCCTGAGCTTACTCGTGCTGCAAGCGGCACTCGGGCTGACGACCATCGCCTTCTCTGCGGAGCATCTAGATGGTAGTGAAATGCTGAAACTGGCAGATTGGGCCCAGGCAATTGTGACATTCAGAGAAGGCGCGTCCACAAATTTACAGGATGTGGCCTTAATATTTAAACTGCACCTATTTCTCGGCATGACCTTGTTCTTACTATTTCCATTCTGTCGATTAGTTCATATATTTAGCGTACCACTTGAATATATAACCCGTCGTTATCAGTTGGTAAGAAGTCGAAGTTAGCGCAACAAATTAAAAAAAATACTCATAAAGGGTTACTCAATATTGAGTAACCCTTTATTATAAATAACGCCTTTTTGATTACCACGTCACACTTATACAATAATTATCCGCTAAGTCTTTGAGTAACACCGAGGGGTTAGTTAACCTTGACCAATAACATTTATAATAAATATATGTTTAGCATTGATAGTCAATCATAGCTAAGCTATCCCCCATATTTTTAGCAAGGATGGACTATTGCTTAGCAACAGCACAACTATTCGTTATGTCACGTTCTTATAGCTGAAAAAAGTATTTACCATGCTGTTTTCAATCGCGTGATTTCCATATTTTAAAAGTAAATGAGGATTAAAGGCTCCTATCCTATTAAAAAACTATAGAAATCACATTTCAATATTTCAGAAAACGATTGGTAAATAAGACTACGTATAAAATGTGTACCACTAAATTTGAGGTGTAATGTTTATGGCACTAAGTAAAGTTTGTGTGTTGAGTTTATTACTATTGAGTCTGCCGTCTGTGGCACAAGATGATGGTCATGCCACCATGCAAGCCAAGTTTCCCAATCAATATCAAAGTTGGGCATCCACCGTTGAACTCAAGCAACGCAAAGATCTGTTAGAAGAGAATCCAGCACTGGTGATCCTATGGGCTGGTGCGGCATATTCTAAGGAATATCACAGTGCTCGAGGCCATGCGTTTGCTGTGGCTGATGTCAGTCATACATTGCGTACAGGCCAAGCCGTGCCTGCCGGTGAGCAGGGGTTATCAGCCAGTTGTTGGACCTGTAAATCACCAGATGTGCCACGCTTAATCAATCAGATGGGGGTTGAAAATTTCTCCTCTAAGAACTTCGCTGATCTTGGGACTGAAATGAAAAACGTGATCTATTGTAATGATTGTCACGTTAAAGGCTCCAGTGAGTTAGCTTTACCCCGACCTCATGCGCAAAAGGCGATGGAAAAAGTCAACTTGCCTTTTGACAAGCAAAACTCAGCGATGCAGGATTCGCAGGTGTGTGGACAGTGCCATGTGACTTACTATTTCCGCCCTGAACGCAGTAACATTGTGAATATCCCATGGATATTCGGTAATACCGCCGACAAAATTGAGCAATACTACGATACACGTCGTTTCTATGAGTGGATCCACCCGATTTCTCGCACACCTTTGGTTAAAGCCCGTCACCCTGAGTTTGAGCAGTGGAGCCGTAGCACCCATGCCAAGTTAGGTGTGAGTTGTGTCAGTTGCCATATGGGCAATAGTACCGATGCTGAGGGCAACACCTTTACTAACCATAAAGTGATCAGCCAAGCATTAAACAACTACGACGATGTTTGCCAAAAATGCCACAAGAGTAAGCAGGCGCTTACTAGCCGTTTGGATCATGCCAAAGCTGATATTGCAGCTAAGGCCAGAACCGTTGAGCAGTTGTTAGTCAAAGCTCACTATGAAGCCGGTGCTGCATGGGATGCTGGGGCAAACTGGGAGATGATGAACGCTGCCATTATGGATATTCGTCATTCTCAATGGCGCTGGGACTTTGCCATGTCTTCACATGGTTTATATGCCCATAATTCCAAAGAAGCACATGCCTTGCTGGATAAAGCCAACGAACAGGTGACAGCGGCTCGTACGAAATTAGCTGAGATATTAGAGAATCTTAAGGTCACTAAAGTGAATTACCCAGATTATTCCACTAAGACTGCCGCTCAAAAAGCTATAGGAATTAATCTTGAGCAGCTCACTAAAGAGAAACAAAAATTTATTGAGCAGGAAATAGATAAACATTGGCCTGCAGTTAGCCAAGTTGGTTATCAGAACTAACGCGTATAAATATATATTTATTCCCTTCGTAAATAGAAAATGCAAACCCTAAAATTTCTGGGTTTGCATTTTTATAGTAGCTACCAAATTAAAAACATGCTGACAGCATAAATTGACGTAACCGCTTCAATACCCCTAACTTATAATATAGTTTGAATTATTTTCTCGACAACTTTAATTTGACTATTTACTAAACTGCTATTCATCATTTGCAGGTAAAAATCCTCGCATGTACTTACAATAGGTTTCCTGCGAAACTTATTCCTTCTGCCGTAAGCAGTTCCATCACTGTCAGATTCGACTGCTCCATTTGCTTGATCATGTTGATCGCTTGCTCATAGTCCTGCGACCGATGACAACGCAACGCATTTTGGGCGGAGACGTGCACCTGCTCATGAGCTTTTTCAAAGTGCGCTGATAAAACCTTAGACGCTGACTGCTGCCATTGACCCAGTCGACATTCCGATACTGATGGAATTTTAGTTTCTTGACTCAAACCAAGCACTTCTTGATAAACAGCAAATTTAAGTGATAACTCTTCCAAATTGGCAAGCTCCAACGATGACAAAAGTGCCAATTGGGTCATCACTTGTCCTCCTTCTGTGGACATCTGCGTAATATTCTCCAGCATGTGATTAGCCTGATGTAAGCTGTTCGAGACATCAGTCGTCGCTGTTGCAGTTGTTTGCAGTGTTTGACTATTGTGTGCCACGTCATCTCTAATCTCTGCGATGCGGCTTGAAATATCGGTGGCGGCGGTTGCCGACTTTGTTGCCAGTTTTCGCACCTCATCAGCCACTACCGCAAACCCTCGTCCTTGCTCTCCCGCTCTTGCGGCCTCAATGGCTGCATTCAGAGATAACAGATTCGTTTGTGCCGCAATCTCTTGAATTAGGCATACCATCTGACTAATTTCAGCCGTTTTATTGTTAAGTTGTTGCAACGAACTGGCAATGCTCTCCACTTGTTGGAAAATGGCTTTGACAGCTTGATAGCTTTCCATCGAGGCTTGCGAGCATTGTTCGGTGACACGTTGTGCCATCAAGCTGTCTTGGGATTGTTGCTCAAGTTGCTCTGAAAGATGGCATAGCGATTGTCCTTGATGCTTCATTGACTGATCGAACTGCAACAACTGCGCTATGACCTGCTGCTGATAATGTGCAGTCTGTTCGTGAGCTTCAATCTTTTGTTGTAACGTCTGATTCTCTTGTTGCAACTGTGTCAGTTGTTGCTGCAATGTGTCGGTGTCATCCGTAGGGACAAATGCTGCTGGTTGCCTAGTCTTTTCAAAGAAAGTAAACATAAGTAGAGAGCCTCTAGTGAATTAACCCTAAAAAATTAAGCTGGTAACCCACCTGAGCCAAAAACCTCGGCATATATCTGAGATTCAGGTACGCCATATGCCCGTAACTCAGTGATGTAGTGCTGCATAAATGCTAGTGGCCCACAGAGATAGTATTCTGCATCAGTTGCTGATGGCGGTAACACTTCTGTCAGCGCAAAAGGTGCGCGAGTACGAGGCGGTTCACTCCCTCCTTGTTCATCATAAAAATAATGTACCTGTGCACCTTGTTCAGCAAACTCGTCACTGAGCGCTTTAAAAGCGTGCACCTGTGGGTTTCTAGCGGCATGTACAAAATGCAGTGGGCGTGTGCCTTGTTGCAGCAGCGATTGTGCAATTGCGAGCATTGGGGTAATGCCGACGCCGCCACTGAGTAGGACTACGGGGCGCTGGGAGTCTTGCTGCAAGACAAAATCGCCAGTTGGTGCCGATAGTTCTAGCATATCGTTCACATCATAATCTGTGTGCAACAGATTAGAGACTGCGCCCGCAGGCGTTGCATTACCGGCCATTTCGCGCTTTACCGAAATACGAAATTCACTGCCCGTAGCAACATTAGACAAACTGTACTGCCGAGGTTGATAACAACCTAGCTGTTCAACATAAACACGCAGGCTAATGTATTGGCCCGGTTGATAGGTAGGCAGTTGACCGCCATCAAGCGGACGTAGATAGAAAGAGGTGATCTCTTCACTTTCTATTTGTTTACGCACTATGCGAAATGGCCGCCATCCAGTCCACCCACCCTCGGTAGCTATGTGCTGTTGATAAAGATCACTTTCGATACCAATAAATAACTGAGCTAGTTGATGGTAAGCGGCTGCCCAAGCATCAACTAGCGCTGTTGTTGCCGCTTCACCTAGCACTTCTTGAATGCTGGCCAACAGATGTTTTCCCACAATTGCGTAATGCTCTGCACGGATCCCGAGGCTGACATGTTTATGGGCAATACGTTCGACAACCGGTAACAGTACCGTAGGATCATCGATATGTTCCGCATAGGCTAATACGGCACCTGCTAGTGCTTGTGGCTGGCGACCATCTTGTTGATGACCATGGTTAAACACATGCTTAAGTTCTGGATTGTATGTCAGCATGCGCTGATAAAAATGGGATGCTAAGGCAACACCGCTGCGCTGTAATACAGGAATGGTGGCGCGTACGAGGGCTTTTTGCTGTTCATTCATCGAATTTTTACTCCATATAGTGATGCAAGAGTATGAACGCTATCGCAGTTTTCCTACGGAGTGCTCACTGTCTTAATGAAGTAATTACAACTAACGTGCCAATCACTAATCTATTGAAATATATATAAATGGTTATTTATCCAGGGTAGAAATCACCCTATAATAAACGGTATAAATAACCATTAGGGTAAAATTAACCATGTCGTTTCTGCCGGATTGTTATGACCTAACTCATGAGCAAGCGCCGCAACTTCGGCTGCGCCATCTTGTACTGCAAATACAACAACTATTTGCCTGTAGCGCCGTTGGTTTACTACAGCTTGATGGCGACATGTTAAAACCTGTAGCACTGGTTGGCTTAGTGACCAACACCCATGGTCGCCGATTTGCGATTAGGCATCATCCTCGTCTTGAAAAGATTCTAGCGACACGTGAGTTAGTACATTTTGCGCCAGATTCACCATTACCAGATCCTTATGACGGGTTGCTAGAAACCCAGCAGAATGTCCCGCTACCAGTGCATGATTGTATGGGAATAAGTCTCTGGCCAGATGGCAAATGTTGGGGGGTACTAACGCTAGACTCGATAGAGAAACAGCATTTTAGCTCGGAGCAGATCGCGCTAATACCTCAGTTGGCACGGTACTGTGAGACCGTGATAAGGCTTAATCGACTAGAGCGCGAGGTAACAAGCTTACGACGACGAGATGAGCAATTGCATCTTAAAAGCCCCAGTATAAGTGTGACTCAGGAGCTAATTGGTCAACATAGGCTCATGCAAGACTTACTGCGAGAAATTGACACGGTAGCGGCTTCAGATCTGCCGGTTTTGCTCCGTGGCGAGACGGGAGTCGGCAAAGAGTTGTTTGCTTGGCGTCTGCACCAAAAGTCACTAAGAAATACGTCCCCAATGATCCATGTAAACTGTGCCGCATTGCCAGAAACGCTGGTTGAAAGTGAATTATTTGGTCATGTAAAAGGCGCCTTTTCTGGCGCGACAGCAGAGCGCGCAGGCCGTATTGAGGCTGCTGACGGTGGTACTCTGTTTTTGGACGAAATAGGCGAACTACCACTTACCATACAAGCAAAACTACTACGTACTGAAGGATCCCCTCATAAATCCGCCAGTGCATAGCCATTTTTTAAGAGCTGCTCAGCTAGAACTACCGCCGCTG
>NZ_JBLXAT010000047.1:0-19620 GCF_048265805.1 Shewanella sp.
CTTCCCCTCAGTCGGGGCGATTCAGGTTTCTTTCAACCTGACGGGTTTGCCAGCTTCGCTGGGCAAACAAAAAAGCCAGCACAATGTGCTGGCTTTTCAATGGATATCGGTACTGATTACACGCGTTTTTTGAATTCGCCAGTACGGGTATCGATTTCGATTTTGTCGCCTTCTTTAACGAAGTCAGCAACCATCACAGTCAGTTCTGAGTTAACCAGTTTAGCTGGTTTCATTACTTTACCAGTGGTGTCGCCACGCGCTGCTGGTTCAGTGTAACCCACTTCACGAACAATAGTAGTAGGCAATTCAACAGAGATTGCTTTACCTTCGTAGAAAGTTACCTGACAGATTTCTTCCATACCATCTACGATATAGTTGATAGCATCGCCCATGTTTTCTGCTTCAACATCGTACTGGTTAAATTCTGCGTCCATGAACACATACATTGGATCGGCAAAGTAGGAATAAGTACATTCCAGGCGTTCCAATTGGATGTCTTCTAATTTGTCATCCGCTTTGAACACAGTTTCAGTACCTGAACCCAGCAACAGGTTCTTAAGTTTCATTTTACAAACCGCAGCGTTACGGCCAGATTTGTTGTATTCGGTTTTCAGAACCACCATTGGGTTACCGTCAACCATAATTACGTTACCTGCGCGGACTTCCTGAGCAGTTTTCATTACCTAGATTCCTATATTTCACGGTTTTTCACTACAGCGCAGCATCTTAGCCGTTTTTCACCATTTGCACTAGCCTCTTAGCGAGATCTGCGTAGCTTATTGCAGTTTTTGGCCAAATTTCCGCATGTTGGGCTAACGTAACTCCATGATGTTGCAGAGATTGCCAGTTATCGCTAAAGACTGATGGGGCGTTCTGGTTAAAGGCTAAATTTAGCTGTTGCCAGGTGTTTGCGGCGTCTAATGGCAGCAGTTGGCAATAACGCTGCATAAATGCTTGTAATTTATCAATATGTGCATCTTCATCTTGCGGATAAATGTGCCATATGAACGGCTTGCCGGCCCACTGCGCTCGCAGGAAAGAATCTTCGCCGCGAACGATGTTAAAATCACACGACCATAGTAGCTGATCGTACTGTTCCTGATTGGTCATTGGCAGTACATGTAACGCCAATTTACCTTGCAAATAGTGCCGTTGTTGAAAGAGTTGTTCCGTGGTGGTTGCTAACGCGTCGGCTACCGATGTTAGCGCTCGGCCTCGCGGCACTAACAGATGAGTGACACGTTCGCCATCGATAAGCTGCTGGCACATTGCGTTAATGGCCGATGTCTCGTAGCTGAATAGGCTAATCACTTGATCTTCGGGCTGAACGCTATCAATACCTAAGCGTTCATAGAGTGAAAATCGCTGATTATTCCTTCGCCATGCGTCACGGCGTTCAAATAAATCGGCTTCACAAAGCAGACCGCCAGACTTCTCAGAAAATCCGGGAAAGAAGAAACGTTTTTTTACGCCATTTTTAACGGGCGAGTTTAGGCCATGGCAGTCATCAATCCACACCTCGGCGCTAAGATATTCGAGGTTGATCCACAGAGGGAAGGGAGAAACCGAAGCGGTTGCTGCGGTAATTTCATCTGGCAGTTCACACGCAAACGCTTCAATTAGCGCAGCACCAGCTTGCCATTGGCGCGTTAACGGTTGTTGCCATTTAATGATGTTGACCCGTTGATGTGTTTGTTCAACCAGCTCGATATCCAATTCTGGCAAAATAAACTGAAAGCTGCGTAAGTCGTCAACCCATAGGTTAACTGCTAATTGATATTCATCAGCGAGCTGTTTAGCCAAGCGCCAAGTGACACCAATATCACCGTAGTTATCAACCACAGTGCAGAAGATGTCCCAATGTTGGCTGGGAGTAGGGGATAAACTTAACTCTTTCATGCTGTCCACAAAAAAGGCGGCATTGAGCCGCCTTTTATCATTACATTAACTGGAAATTAGTCTTCCAGTTCGCTTAAGCACATTTCATCATAAATCTGCTTAACCCAAGCATCAACGCGTTCTTCAGTAAGCTCTGGTTGACGGTCTTCATCAATGCCTAAGCCGACAAAATGTTTGTCATCTACCAAGGCTTTTGATGCTTCAAAGTCGTAACCTTCAGTTGGCCAGTGTCCAATGATGATGGCACCACGAGGTTCCACGATATCGCGAATAGTACCCATAGCATCCAAGAAGTACTCTGCGTAATCTTCTTGGTCACCACAACCGAAAATCGCTACCAGTTTGTCGGTAAAGTCGATCTTTTCCAATTCTGGGAAGAAGTCATCCCAATCACATTGGGCTTCGCCGTAGTACCAAGTGGGAATGCCGAGGAGTAATAAATCGTATGACGCGATATCCTCTTTAGTACTCTTGGCAATATCTTTTACGGCGACCATTTTCTCGCCCAGTTTTTTCTGGATCATCTGGGCGATAGCTTCAGTGTTACCTGTGTCGCTACCGAAAAAAAGACCTACAGTTGCCATTGTCTTTCCTTTAGTTAATCTAAATACACAAAAAGTCTGAGATCGCTCAATACTGCCGAGTCAGAGTGTCCTGAAGAATGATCTCAATTAGCTGACTGCGACTGATGTTACTGTCGGACGCTTTCTCATTCAAGGCGTCAAACAATTCTTGTGACACCTTTAACTCTATTCGTTTTAATCCCTTCTCTCGATCACGTTTTATTTGGTTACGTTTGTTGACGCGTAACTGCTGCTCACGAGAGAGTGGATTACTTCTTGGACGTCCACGTCGCTTTTCATTGGCAAAAAGGTCGATCGTGGTTCTGTCAGTTGATTCTTTTGCCATGTTTCTTATTATAACTGCGCGTTACCGAAGCCTTTGGGCTGTTACTGAGCGCAATCTGATCGGCGTTAGACATTGGTGGCGGAGAGCCATATCTCCACACATCTCTGCCGTTGCCTAAAATCACGCCTTGCTAACTGCAAAAAACATCAGCAAAGGCTAACAGCCCCTAGCTACTCACACGGGATCAAGCGCTTAAGCAAAATCCCTTGCGTAAAAGAAGCGGGAATATATCACAGCCTCCCGCCATCAGCCATACACTGTTAAGCATTTGCTGAACAGTTGTCGATAAATTCGCTGACAATCCGATTAAACACTGCTGGTTTTTGTGCATGCAACCAATGCCCAGTGCCTTGAATGGTTTTAGCACTCACTTGCGGGAACTGACGCATCACTTCTGCGGTGTATTCTGCCGTGACGTAGTTTGAATCGCCGCCACGCACCAACAGTACAGGGCCTTGATAGACTTTTGCTGCACTCACATCAGTATTGAACCAGCCGATAATATAGTCATAACTGTTGATTAGCTCGGCGAGGTTAAATTTCCAACCAAAACCATCATCACCGCGACGTAAGCTTTTCAAGAGGAATTGGGCTGTTGCTTCATCGATATCGTAAGACAACAGATGGGCGAGGGCCGCGCGTCGATCTTTGATATCTGCGGGCATTGAAGTAAGCCCAGCAAAAACTTTCTCATGGTGTGGCGGATAACTTACCGGGGCAATATCAGCTGCTACCACGGCTTTTACTCGCTGAGGATAGTTAAGTGCCAAGGTCATGGCAATTTTGCCACCCATGGAGTGACCCACTACATAGAAGCTATCAATCGCGAGCGAATCCAACACTTCCATAATTGCTGCCGCCATAGCGGGATAGGTCATTGGACTTAATTGCGGGCTGTGGCCATGGTTGGGGCAATCGATGCGAATCGTGCGATTGCGGCTTTCGAGCTCTCTAGCTAAGCCTTTGAGATTGTCACAGTCACCAAACAAGCCATGTATTAGCACTACGGGAAAGCCCGCGCCTGTATCAACAAAATTTACCATGCAGCGTTACTACTATGAATTCCGATTTGGCAGGAGGCGGCTATTTTGGGCCATGGTTAGCAACGAGACAAGCCAATCGGCTAATTTTATTGCGGTAAATTTATTCAGTTGGTGGCAACAATCGCCTTAGACAGCGAAATTTTTACGGAGAAATCATGTCGCTATAAAAGGATTATGGCATACTGCCTCTACTAATAAGAAAACGCTTCTACTGCGAAAAGTTATCGCATTCGTATGTCAGGGAATAGCATGAAATATATTGAAATAGATGAAGAACTTTATCGTTACATTGCCAGTAAAACTGAAAAAATTGGTGAGAGTGCCTCAGATATTCTACGCCGCTTGCTGGCATTGTCTGTTACTGATTCAGAAGAGAGTCAGCCTGTAACCGTTACGGTAAGCCAACCAAGTTTAGAATCAAATTATCAACCTAATTCATTACCTGACGAACCAGAAGCCGGTGCAACTGAATTCCAATTTAGCCAAGCGCAACTGGAAGAGCAGAAAGGCGCCGTTGGACGTTTCCTTTATGCATTAAGCAGTTTGCAGCAACAAGCGCCGAAAAAATTTGCGGCGGTGTTACAGGTACAAGGTCGCGATCGACTGTATTTTGCACGCTCCAAAGATGAGCTATTGCAAGCCAGCCAGTCCAGCAACCCTAAAGAAATTGGTAACAGTGGTTACTGGGTAACCACCAATAACAATACCGCTAAAAAGCAGGCTATTCTGACCGAAGCCATTCAGGCATTAGGTTGCAACGAATCTGTTGCCGTTGCTTTGGCGAATCAGGCATTATCGAAATAGGCTTAATTGATTTCATTTCAAGGAAAGAGAGGACATTTTGGCTATTCACGACCGCGCAGGCAAAGTTGCCGAACAGCAAGATCTTATCAGCATCCCAAAACTAATGAGCTTGTACTATCGTCTCGTTCCTAATGTGGAAAACGCAGCGGAGCAAGTGAGTTTTGGTACATCAGGCCATCGAGGCTCTGCATTATTAAGTAGCTTCAACCAAAACCACATTTGGGCGATTACCCAAGCAACTGTAGATTACCGTCAGCAAGCGGGCATTAACGGTGAGCTATTCTTGGGAATGGATACCCATGCATTATCACAAGCTGCATATATTTCTGCATTAGAAGTACTGGTAGCAAATGATGTCAAAGTGGTAGTGCAGCAGGATGAAAGTTTTACGCCCACACCTGTAGTGTCTCACGCGATTGTTTCTGTCAATAAAGGCAAGGCAAAAGACACTGACGGTTTAGCCGATGGCCTGATTATCACGCCGTCGCATAATCCGCCACAAGACGGTGGCATTAAATACAATCCTCCACATGGTGGTCCAGCCGAAGGGCAAGTGACCAGTTGGATTCAAGACCGTGCTAATCAGTATTTGAAAAATCGGCTAGAAGGCATCAAAAAACTGAACTACGGCGTGGCAAAAACAGCGGGGCTTGTGAAAGAGCGTGATTTGATTACGCCATACGTTAAAGACCTAGCCAACGTGGTTGATGTAAAAGCCATTGCTAAAGCCGGTATTAAGATTGGTGTCGACCCACTCGGCGGCTCCGGCATTTACTATTGGGATGTGATCGCTAAAGAGTTCGGCATTAATATCACCTTAGTGAATGACAAAGTGGATCCTACTTTTGGTTTTATGCCGCTCGACAAAGACGGCAAAATCCGTATGGATTGCTCCTCGCCATACGCTATGGCTGGCTTACTGAAACATCAAGATGAGTTTGATGTCTGTCTCGGTAATGACCCAGATTACGACCGTCATGGCATTGTTTGCCCCCATTATGGCTTGATGAACCCTAACCATTATCTGGCGGTAGCAATTGATTACCTGTTGACTCATCGACCACAGTGGTCGAGCGAGCTGAAAATTGGTAAAACCTTGGTATCGAGTGCATTGATTGACCGCATTGTGGCTGGTCATCAACGTAACCTGTGCGAAGTGCCAGTCGGTTTTAAATGGTTCGTAGATGGGCTCGCCAATGGCTCATTTGCCTTCGGTGGTGAAGAAAGTGCGGGGGCGGCATTTTTACGCTTTGATGGCACCACTTGGTGTACCGATAAAGACGGTATCATTCTTGGCCTGCTCGCGGCGGAAATCCTAGCGGTTACCGGTAAGACACCCGCTGAGCGTTATCAAGAACTGATCAAAGAATATGGTACTAGCTATTACAGCCGAGTAGACAGCCCAATTAGCCCGAAACAGAAAGCCAAGTTTGGCGATCTTAATGCTGATACCTTAGGAGCAAGTGAGCTGGCAGGTGAAGCCATTGAAAGTGTATTGACCCATGCGCCAGGCAATGGTGCAGCGATCGGCGGCATTAAAGTCAACACAGCGAATGGTTGGTTTGCGGCGCGTCCTTCAGGCACCGAGGCGTTATATAAAGTTTATGCCGAGAGTTTTATCAGCGAACAGCACTTGGCGAGTTTGCTTAACGAAGCGCAAGCGTTAATTAAGCAAGCGCTGAAAGGTTAACTGTTGTTTTTTCAAAGAAAAAGCCAGCGCTAATTGCTGGCTTTTTTACTTTAAAAATAAGCAGTTATTTGCTATTTTTGTGCGTCTAGATAACGTTCAGCATCCAGTGCCGCCATACAACCAGTACCCGCAGAAGTAATGGCTTGACGATAATGTTGATCCATTACGTCACCAGCAGCAAATACACCTTCAACGCTAGTTTGTGTGGCATTGCCTTGCAGGCCGCTGTTTACCTTCAAATAGCCATTGTTCATTTCCAATTGACCTTCGAAGATGCCAGTATTCGGGCTGTGGCCGATAGCCACAAATACGCCTGCTACGTCTAAGTCGCTAACGCTGCCGTCTTTGGTGCTTTTCAGTTTTACACCAGTAACGCCCATGTCATCGCCAACCACTTCATCAAGGGTACTATCTAAATGCAGTACGATATTGCCGTTAGCAACTTTATCCATCATGCGATCAATCAGGATCTTTTCAGAGCGGAAGGTGTCACGACGGTGAATTACGTGTACTTCAGCAGCAATGTTAGACAGGTACAATGCTTCTTCTACCGCAGTGTTACCACCGCCGATAACCGCCACTTTTTGGTTACGATAAAAGAAACCATCACAGGTCGCACAAGCTGAAACACCACGGCCTTTGAATGATTCTTCAGAAGGCAGACCGAGATATTTGGCTGATGCTCCTGTGGTAACGATCAGCGCATCACAAGTGTAGCTGCCGTTGTCACCCACTAAAGTGAATGGACGCTTAGACAGATCTACCTTATTGATGTGATCGAAAATGATGTCGGTGTTGAATTTTTCCGCATGCTTTTGCATACGGTCCATCAGCAGCGGTCCGGTCAGATCATCTGCGTCGCCAGGCCAGTTTTCCACTTCAGTGGTCGTGGTTAACTGTCCGCCTTGTTGCATACCCGTGATCATGACTGGATTCAGGTTGGCACGCGCGGCATAAACCGCTGCAGTGTAGCCAGCTGGGCCTGAACCAAGGATCAGCAGATGACAGTGTTTGGATTCGCTCATTTTAAGCTCCGTCTGTTCGGTATAGTGGCAGGGATTTTAGGTAATTTAGCTGCAGTGGTAAAGCTAGCTTAAAGGAATATTCATGATTGCTGTAATCGAAAAAAGGAGCCATTGACTCCTTTTTAATCAAGAACTTTGCCACGCCATTACAATATGGTGGTTGCTGGGGTGTATTCCAACCCATGTGCTTCGGCAACTTCACGACAAGTGAGCTTACCGTGCATCACATTGAGACCATTAAGCAGGTGTCTATCGTGCAGCAATGCTTCTTTATAACCGAGCTTAGCCAGCTTGAGAATGTAGGGCAGGGTAGCGCTGTTGAGCGCAAATGTTGAAGTACGAGCCACAGCGCCCGGCATGTTGGCCACACAATAGTGCACCACGTCATCAACAATATAGGTTGGGTCTTGGTGTGTGGTTGCTTTGGATGTTTCGACACAGCCACCTTGGTCAATTGCCACGTCGACAATCGCACTACCGGGCTTCATCTTAGCTACCATCTCTTTAGTCACCAGTTTTGGTGCGGCGGCACCTGGGATCAGTACACCACCGATCACTAAATCAGCGTCCAACACCAGTTTTTCAATGGCATCCGCGGTCGAGTAAACGGTTTTAAGCGCTGCACCAAATTGCGCATTCAAACGACGCAACGCATCGATAGAACGATCAACTACAGTGACGTCCGCACCCATACCCAGCGCAATTTGCGCTGCATTGGTACCTACCATGCCGCCACCAATAATGACGACTTTCGCCGGTGCTACACCGGGAACTCCGCCAAGCAACATGCCGCGACCGCCGTGAGATTTTTCCAACGCCATGGCGCCCGCTTGAATCGACATGCGGCCAGCAACTTCTGACATTGGAGCTAACAGTGGTAAACCGCCACGGTCATCGGTAACGGTTTCATAGGCGATACAAACTGCGCCACTTTTTATTAAATCTTCAGTTTGAGGCAGATCTGGCGCCAAATGGAGATAAGTAAATAAAATCTGATCGTGCTTGAGCATGGCGCGTTCTACCGCCAAAGGCTCTTTAACTTTGACAATCATCTCTGCAATCGCAAAGATTTCTTCTGCTGTCGCAAGGATTTCGGCACCCGCGTCAATATACGCTTGGTCACTGAAACCAATGCCTGTACCGGCGTTTTGCTCAATGAAAACCTGATGCCCTTGTAGGGTAAGTTCCTTCACGGCGGATGGCACCATACCTACGCGGTATTCATGGTTTTTTATCTCTTTTGGTACACCAATTTTCATATGTAGAGCCTCGAGTGTAAAACACATCTGTCGGGAGTAAGATATTTGTTATAATTAACTGCTGATGTCATGCATCAGGATTTTCTAGTATATTATTGTCGCAGCAGATAATGTTGCTGAAGTTCCAACATACGCGAAATTAAATATTGTTTTAGTGATAAAACAAGGTTAAAAAAATGGCCGAAATTAAAAAGAGCACTATGAAAGACCTCGATAGAATCGACCGTAACATCCTTAATGAACTGCAAAACGATGGTCGTATGTCGAACGTCGAACTTTCAAAAAGAGTGGGATTAAGTCCTACTCCTTGTCTGGAACGGGTTAAACGCTTAGAAAAGCAAGGATATATCAAGGGATATAACGCCCAGGTAAATCCGCAGTTGCTGGGAGCATCACTACTGATTTTTGTAGAGATCACCCTTAACCGCGATACGCCTGACGTTTTTGATAAGTTTAATCGCGCCGTTCAATATCTCGATAATATTCAGGAGTGTCACTTAGTATCAGGTGATTTCGATTACCTGTTGAAAACACGAGTGGAAGACATGTCTGCCTACCGCAAACTGCTAGGGGAAACCCTGCTGAAGTTGCCAGCAGTCTCTGATACTCGTACCTACGTGGTCATGGAAGAAGTAAAACAAAGCAATCGCATCGCGATTGAATTGTAAGCACTATCCAAGTTGTCTTTTATTACGATAAAAGACAACTTTCTTATCGTTCAATTTCCCTTCAACTTCATAAAGCTATGCTTATCCTCTCAAATGGCTGAGGACCACTGCACTTTACGGCAGATTCTGGTATCTTAGCTGCAGTTTCATTTTTGCTTCGATGGATACCAGCTTGTCTCAGGGAAAAAGCATTAAAACCTTGTCCGGCCTGCAACGTTTGCAGGAAATCGGCTTAATCATCTGTGGCGTTGCGGCCGTTTACATTCTATTGTCACTTGGCAGTTTTAATCCGTCCGATCCCGGATGGAGCCAGTCACGATTTAGTGGCAACATTAAAAACCTCGCAGGTGCTGTCGGTGCATGGACAGCCGATGTGCTGCTCTATTTCCTCGGTTACACCGCCTACTGCATTCCGTTGGTAATAGTGGCGCTTGGCTGGCTGCTATTCCGTCGTAGTTACGAGTTAACTCGGGTGGATTATTTCTCTGTTGGCCTGAGAATAGTTGGCTTTTTGTTGTTAGTGACCAGTCTTGCGGCACTGGCGTCGATGAATGCTAATGATATCTACGAATTTTCCGCCGGTGGTGTAACGGGGGATGTGATTTGGCAAGCCATGCTGCCGTACTTCAATCAGCTCGGCACCACGCTACTGCTACTGTGTTTTGTCTGTGCTGGTTTCACCCTGATGACAGGCATTAGCATGATTGCGTTGGTTGAATCCATTGGTTACGGCACGTTCTGGGCGGTAAAGAAGCTGGGCGATATTCCGCAAGCGTTCTCGTCAGCTAAAGAAACCAAAGACACTCAAGGTTTTTTGTCCGTGGTTGAAAAGTTTAAGCAACGCCGTGCAGAAGCTGAACTTGAATACAAGCCACAAGCTGTATCAAAACACGCTGATCCAGTCGAACAAACACCAGATGAAGATGACGACAGTGACACCGATGGCGAACACAAAACAGGGCTGTTATCGCGCTTTATTCGTAAAAAGCCTGTCGTTGATGAAGATACTGATACCTTAGAGGTGCCAGCTGGTACTCGCGTTGAGCCGGTTATTCACATGTACCACGCTGAAGACCATGCTGCGCCAAATGCCGTGGTTGAGCCATTGGACGATGCTTTTGAAACACCGCGCTCTACCGGTACAACCAGCAATTTCAAGCAGCGTAAGCTTGATGCGCAAAAGGCGAGAGTAG
Source organism: Shewanella sp. (assembly GCF_048265805.1). Classification (GTDB taxonomy): domain Bacteria; phylum Pseudomonadota; class Gammaproteobacteria; order Enterobacterales; family Shewanellaceae; genus Shewanella. Next base: position 10,491 of record NZ_JBLXAT010000047.1, read on the forward strand.
AAAACGGCATCATTGTCATCCCAGGTGAAGAGCCAATCGCGCGGCCTAAACCAGAAACGCCGTTGCCAAGTATCGACTTGCTCAATGTACCCAATCGTAAGCAAAACCCAATTTCTGAAGATGAGCTGCAGCAGGTGGCGCGCTTGGTTGAAGTCAAATTGGCGGACTTTAACATTACCGCAAATGTGGTCGGGGTTTTTCCAGGGCCGGTCATTACGCGTTTTGAGCTGGAATTAGCTCCTGGCGTTAAAGCGTCTAAGATCTCAAACCTGTCAAAAGATTTGGCGCGTTCACTGCTGGCCGAAAGCGTGCGTGTTGTCGAAGTTATTCCTGGCAAAGCCTACGTTGGCTTAGAGTTGCCAAACAAATTCCGCGAAACGGTATTCCTGCGAGATGTGCTTGATTGCGAATCCTTTAAAACCAACAAGTCGAATCTGACGATGGTGCTAGGGCAGGACATTGCTGGTGAACCCGTCATTGTTGATTTAGCGAAAATGCCTCACTTGCTCGTAGCTGGTACCACAGGTTCAGGTAAATCTGTCGGTGTAAACGTGATGATTACCAGTTTGCTGTACAAGTCATCGCCAGATGAAGTGCGCTTTATCATGATCGACCCGAAAATGCTCGAGCTGTCGGTCTACGAAGGCATTCCGCATCTTCTTTGTGAAGTGGTTACCGACATGAAAGAAGCCGCTAACGCACTGCGTTGGTGTGTAGGTGAAATGGAGCGCCGATATAAACTGATGTCCGCATTAGGAGTGCGTAACCTCAAGGGCTTCAACGCTAAGATTGATAAAGCTCATGCCGAAGGCGAAGTGATTCAAGACCCATTGTGGCGTGCAGACCAGAGCATGGAAGATGAAGCGCCGGCGTTAGAAAAACTGCCGTCCATTGTCGTTGTGGTCGATGAATTTGCTGACATGATAATGATTGTCGGTAAAAAGGTGGAAGAGCTGATTGCTCGTATTGCACAGAAAGCGCGTGCCGCTGGCATCCACTTGATTCTCGCCACACAGCGCCCATCGGTAGATGTGATCACCGGTTTGATTAAAGCTAACATTCCGACTCGTATCGCGTTCCAAGTGTCATCACGCATTGACTCTCGAACCATTCTCGATCAACAAGGCGCTGAAACGCTGTTGGGTATGGGGGATATGTTGTATCTGCCGCCAGGAACCAGTGTTCCTATCCGTGTGCACGGTGCGTTTATCGACGATGATGAAGTACATGCGGTGGTGAGTGATTGGCACGCTCGCGGTAAACCGCAGTATCTCGATGAAATTCTTAATGGTTCATCTGAAGGCGAGCAAGTATTGTTACCGGGCGAAGCTGCCGAAAACGGCGATGAAGAGTACGATGAGTTATACGATGAAGCAGTTGCATTCGTTACAGAAACTCGTCGTGGTTCAATCTCTAGCGTGCAGCGTAAATTCAAGATTGGCTACAACCGTGCAGCGCGTATTATCGAGCAAATGGAAATGCAGGGCATCGTAAGTGCTCAAGGCCATAACGGTAACCGCGAAGTGCTCGCTCCGCCGCCACCAAAGTCATAAGTAAAGAGGTATTCATGACGCGATTAATGTTTGTAGCGCTGAGTATGTGCGCCACGTCGGCCATTGCTGCTACGCCCGCTGAGCAGTTACAGCAAAAATTAGATGCTAATCCCGGCTTTCAAGCTGAGTTTCAGCAGACCGTGACTGACGTAAACCACAAAGTGATTCAATCCGGAAGCGGCTTATTGGCGTTGGCACAACCCAACCATTTTTATTGGCATCTACAACAACCAGACGAATCGCTGATTGTGGCTGATGGTAAAGACGTGTGGATTTATAACCCGTTTGCTGAAGAGGTCAGCGTGCTACCGCTCGATCAAGCGATTGCCGCCTCTCCAATGACCTTGTTGGTTCACCGTGATGCCGCCGTGTGGAATGACTTTGACATCAAAGCCAAAGATAACTGCTACACCATTGATCCGAAAAGCAGCGATGCAGGCGTGCAAGGGGTGAGTGTTTGTTTTGATGGTAACAAACTGACCGAAATTTCGTTGAACGATAATCAAGGTAACCACAGTGAATTTGCTTTGAGCGCGCAACAACCGATTGCCGCCAGTGCGCCAATTTTTAGTTTTACTGTGCCAGAAGGTGTGTCAGTTGACGATCAACGTGGTCGATAACGGCAAGCAAGTATGGATAATTTAGGTTTTGATTTTGCGCCAGATTTTCGCCCGTTAGCGGCGAGAATGCGGCCGCAAACAATCGAAGAATATGTTGGCCAATCGCATATTTTAGGTGAAGGGCAGGCGCTACGTTCAGCGCTACAGGTAGGCAAAGCGCATTCGATGATGTTCTGGGGCCCTCCTGGCACCGGTAAAACAACGCTCGCCGAACTGATTGCCCATTACGCGAATGCCCATGTTGAGCGGATTTCTGCGGTGAGCTCTGGTGTAAAAGAGATCCGCACTGCAATTGAACACGCCAAAAGCGTTGCTCAGTCGCGCGGGCAACGTACCTTGCTGTTTGTTGATGAGGTACATAGGTTCAACAAAAGCCAGCAAGATGCGTTCTTACCCTTTATTGAAGATGGCACGGTAATTTTCGTTGGTGCCACCACTGAAAACCCGTCGTTTGAAATCAACAACGCCTTGCTCAGTCGCGTGCGGGTGTATCTGATTAAACGTTTGTCCGACGCTGAGATCGGTACCATCGTTCAGCAGGCGCTGACTGATGCTGAGCGTGGGCTAGGTAAACGTCAACTACAGATGCCAGCAGATGTGCAACAGCAGTTGGCTGATACCGTGGATGGTGATGCTCGACGTGCGCTTAATTTATTGGAGTTAATGGCCGACATGTTGCCGGATGGCGGCGTGTTTAGCAAAGAACTGCTGACCCAAGTCTCCGGCGAGCAGCTAGCAGGGTTTGATAAAAACGGTGACCAGTATTATGACTTGATCTCCGCCGTACATAAATCGATTCGCGGCTCATCACCTGATGGCGCACTTTATTGGTATGGTCGTATGTTGGAAGGCGGTTGCGACCCACTGTATGTCGCCAGGCGCTTGCTAGCCATCGCCTCGGAAGATGTGGGTAATGCTGACCCAACCGCGATGACAGTGGCACTTAATGCTTGGGACTGTTTCCATCGAGTGGGACCAGCAGAAGGTGAGCGGGCCATCGCTCAAGCAATTGTTTACCTCGCGGTCGCGCCAAAAAGCAATGCGGTCTACAAAGCCTTTGCTGCGGCGCGTCAATTAGCTCAGCAAACCGGCAATGAGCCAGTGCCGATGCATTTACGCAATGCACCGACCAAATTACTGGCATCAATCGGAGCGGGCGAGGATTATCGCTACGCTCATAACGAAGATAATGCTTACGCCGCAGGGGAGAATTATTTCCCGGAAACGCTCAAAGATAGTCAGTTTTATCATCCGACCGACCGCGGGTTTGAAAAACGGATGCAAGAAAAGTTAAAGCTGTTGCGACAAATGGACCAAACAAGTCAAAGGAAACGTTATGAATAATCTGGTTTGGGTAGCACTTGGTGGTGCAGGTGGTGCAGTTTTGCGCTACTCAATCTCGATATTTATGATCCAGCTATTTGGTAGTAGTTTCCCTTTTGGTACACTGACGGTTAATGTACTTGGCTCATTTCTGATGGGAATTGTTGCCGCGCTATCTCAACTTAGTCATATTTCACCTGAAGTTAAGGCATTGTTGGGCGTTGGGTTTATGGGCGCGTTAACAACTTTTTCGACCTTTTCAAATGAGACCTTAATGCTCATCCAAGGCGGTGAGTTGCTAAAGGCATTTTTAAATGTGGCGTTGAACCTGATTATCTGTCTTTTGATGGTGTATCTTGGTCAACAATTGATTCTTTCACGCGTATAACGAATAAAGATTAAAAAATGTTAGATCCTAAATATCTGCGTAATGAACTGGCGACGACGGCTGAGCGTTTGGCGACCCGTGGTTTTATTCTAGACGTTTCAAAACTTACTAAGCTTGAAGAAACTCGTAAGGCGCTTCAGGTAGAAACTGAAGAACTGCAAGCTTCACGTAATGCGATTTCAAAATCGATTGGCCAAGCGAAATCGCGTGGCGAAGATGTTGCTCCCATCATGGCACAGGTAGGTGATCTGGGCGAAAAGCTGGCAGCTAAGCAAGCTGAACTCTCCAAACTGTTAGAAGAAGTGCAAGCGGTTGCGCTGGGCATGCCTAACTTGCCTGATGAATCAGTACCTGTTGGTCGTGACGAAAGCGAAAACGTTGAAGTACGCCGCTGGGGCACTCCTCGTGAATTTGATTTTGAAGTTAAAGATCACGTTGACTTAGGTGAAGGCGTCAAAGGTCTAGATTTCAAAAGTGCAGTTAAACTGACTGGTTCACGCTTTGTCGTTATGCAAGGGCAAATTGCCAAATTGCACCGTGCACTAGCACAGTTCATGTTAGATCTGCACACTACAGAACACGGCTACACCGAAACTTACGTACCTTTGCTGGTGAATGACGACAGCCTGTTAGGTACGGGGCAGTTGCCTAAGTTTGAAGAAGACTTGTTCCACACCAAGCCAGCAACTGAAGAAGCGCAAAGCTTGCACTTGATCCCAACAGCGGAAGTGCCGTTGACCAACTTAGCCCGTGACATGATCATCGATGAAACTGAGTTGCCAATCAAATTGACTGCACATACCGCATGTTTCCGTAGCGAAGCGGGTTCATACGGTCGTGACACTCGTGGTCTTATCCGTCAACACCAATTCGACAAAGTTGAATTAGTACAGTTGGTGAAACCGGAAGATTCAATGAATGCATTGGAACAACTGACTAACCATGCTGAGAAAGTGCTGCAAAAACTCGATTTGCCATATCGTGTTATGAGCCTGTGCACAGGCGATATGGGTTTTGGTTCCGCTAAAACTTATGACTTGGAAGTGTGGTTGCCAGCGCAAAACAGTTATCGTGAGATCTCGTCTTGTTCAAACATGAAAGATTTCCAAGCACGTCGTATGCAAGCTCGCTATCGTGGTGTTGCTGATAAGAAGCCAACCTTGCTACATACCTTAAATGGTTCAGGTTTGGCAGTCGGCCGTACATTGGTGGCCGTATTGGAAAACTACCAAAACGCCGATGGTTCTATCACCGTGCCAGAAGTATTGCGTCCATATATGGGTGGTATTGCAAAAATAGGTTAGTAGTCAATGGACAATGACAGTCGTAGATACGTTAAAAAATTATCCTACGCAGTGGTCGCAATATTGTTCTTGTTATTAATTTTTGCGACGTTAGGGAAAGCCGCAGTACTGGTAATAGAAAACCTTAACTAATGGATGACCAGTCAATACAGTCAAGTTAAGGCTAAAACCAATGAAAAAGGCAGAGATTCAATCTCTGCCTTTTGCTTTTTTGTTGAGAATCTTGAGTTGCCGTCGTTGTCTCATGCCGACGCGATAGCCATGCCAAAACTGCTCTGTAGATGTTGCTGATAAGCTCAGCAGAAGTAAATACAGCCCAGCGATCAACGCCAGCACACCACATAATCCAGTGCTCAGCAGCGCGATAACATAATCAAGCCAATTGGTTTGATGCCAAGAGTGCGTTTTCACATTGAAGTTAACCGACGCGTTTCTTGATTGCCAAGCACCAACAGTAGCGCTAGCTAAAGTAAGTGTTGCCGCTAGGCTAAGTAACCAACGTGATAGCCGATATCGCAATAGGTAGCGTTGTTTTTTACGCCGATATTCAGCTAGGCGACCACTTTTACGCTGCAAGTCCACCACACTAAATACATTTAGCAGGTTTGGGTAATCCGGCAATTTTGGTGGCTTGTTTCGCGGGGCCGACCGGAAATAACTTATACAGGTATTTTGAATTCCCTTTGTCTTCACCCAGCTTTTGCCCCATCGCTTTAACTAAAGCTCGAATGGCAGGACTAGTTTTGTATTCTAAATAGAAATCACGTACGAAATTAACCACTTCCCAGTGGGCATCGGTTAACTCAATCTCTTCCTTTGCGGCAATGATTGGTGCCAGCTCAGGTTGCCAATCATTCACATCAAGCAGATAACCTTGTGCATCGATGGCGATTTCACGCCCATTAAATTCAATACTGTTTACCACGAAATAACCTTGTCATGTGCTAGCGTCAAGTGTAACCACTGCGCGTAATCAATCTGAGTATAGTCGGCTAGCTGTGCTGCTAAGCCAAGCGCTGCCACATCCTCCGCCAATAGATACGTTGGTACTGATGGGCGCGGTAATGATGTTTGTAATAGTCCGTACAGCGCTTCGCCCATGAACAATACACTATCGTCAGTGCCGATCAAAGGCAGGGCACTTTGATAAGCATTATCGGCATTAAGGGATGTCTGAAATTGATGAAGAATCAAAATACCAGTACCTCATCGACCTGTTGAAGATGCTGTTGCAGGCTGAGTTGATCAACCACATCGGCGGCGTAACTTAATTGCGCGGCGGCGATACCGAATTTCGTTAACGCGGTATCAAGTATCATCACCGGTTCAATATCGTAGAAATCGACTGCTTTGAAAGTGGCAAGATAATCTTTATTGCCTATCTGCTCCGCTTGCTGTGGTAGTAGATTGAAGATGCCTTCATCGACAAAAACTAAACTGACCTGTTGATCTAGGCTGGCAGCCAACATGGCAAACTCTAATCCTTCACGTGCACGCGCATTACGATGGGGCGCGCTTCGGAAAATTACGGCGATCTGTTTCATTAAAATCTCACTACACGATCACTTTGGCTAATGCCTTTAACTAACTCAACGAGTCCACCAGCAGTAAAGGCTTCATCAAGGTTAGCCGTTAAACCGTGCTCCTGCGCCTCAATTGCCGCCAGCACACCGCGACGAGCGGCAGCGGTGGCGCAGTTAATCAACGGAATACTAAATTCTTGCTGTAGTTGACGCCATGCTGGTAGTAGTGGGGTTTCATCTGATGGGGTCAAGGTAAGACCATTGCCGTGATAAACACCATCCCCCAAGAAAAACACACTGTGAACCTTGTGGCCACTTGATAAGGCAGCGTGAGCAAACTTAATTGCCTTGAGGCCATTAGCGGGGGCTAACGGTGTACTGCTCACCAAAATAATAAACGTTTGCATAAAAAAATGGCCCTCGATTCAAGAGGGCCATTTTAACGCAGAATAATGGGATTTAGCAGGTTAATCGTCGTTGTTAATACCCAACAGATTCAAAATAGCGATAAACAGGTTAAGAAAGTCCAAATACAGCGAGATAGTCGCGCGAATGTAGTTGGTTTCACCACCGTTAACGATGCGGCTGGTATCAAACAAAATAAACCCGGTCATCAAAAGTGCAATACCGGCATTCAACGCCATGAACACCACAGAGTTACCTAAGAAGATATTAATGATTGCAGCAACAATCACAACGACTAAGCCCGCGATTAAGAACCCACGCATAAACGAAAAGTCTTTCTTCGTGGTCACTGCATAGGCTGATAACGATACAAAGATCGCCGCAGTTAATCCCAGCGCTTGCATGATTAACATTGGTCCGTTGTTCATGCCCAAATAGGTGTTAAGCAAGTGACCTAGCGACGCACCTTCGACACCGGTAAAGGCAAAGATCCATGCCAAACCCGCAGCGGAGTCAGCTTTCTTCAAAGTGACAAACAGCAATACGAGTCCGCCAATTGACAGTACCAGCGATGCGATGGGTGAAATGCCGATAGCGGTGGCAACCGCCGCACATACGGCAGAAAATGCCAGTGTCATTGCCAGCAACATGTAGGTGTTGCGCAGCATTTTGTTGACGACTTCCGTAGAAGCGCTAATCGAGTAGGTTGCATGCTGATTCATGTTGATCTCCTATGCTACCGATGAAATTAAAAATTCGTTATTAATTCAGACCGATGAATTGTATCGGCGTTCCATGAATTAACGTTTAAGTGTGCGATGACTTTATGAATATAAGGTTAATTTGCTAAAAACCAACTGTTGACTAGCCGCTGATCGCTACTTAAATAATCAACTAACCATGTCATTGCCTCATTTTGTACGTTGCGATCCCACACCAGCAAACTTTCACTATCTGCTTGGGTCAGTTCACAGGTTTTTTCTATTAGGCTGCCGTTGGCCAAAAACGGGTCAATAAGATGTGCAGGTAGCAAGCCAACGCCCAAGCCATCTTTCACACAGTTAATTGCGCGGATCCAATCTGGTACCGACATGGCTCGTTGTCCTGGGGCCACACCGCGACGATAACGCGGATAGTCGGACGCGGTATCGCTGACACATACCGCCGGATAGTCCACCAAGTCAGCAAGGCTAATGTGTGCGACTTCAGCTAAAGGGTGTTTAGCACCAACCACAAACTTCCATTGCAACTGTGCCAGTTTGCGAAACTCAAATGGTCCACCTACAGGAATATTTGACGAGGGGCCAATAGCCAGTTGGCAACGTTGTTCACTTAATGCCTGCCAGCAACCATTAACTTGTTCGCGGTAAATCCTTAGCTCAACATCAGTGAAGCGTTGATAAAAAGCACGGATCAGATGACTAATGCCGTCTTCGCGCACAATACCATCAATAGCAATGGCTAGAGCAGGGCGCCAGCCTTTGTTGATATCTAACGTAGATTGTTTCAATTCAACAATCGAAGCCATAACGCTTTTAGCGTGGCTAACAAAATGCTCGCCAGCTTCCGTTAGGCTGACGCTGCGATGATGCCGTTCAAACAACTCTACACCAATTTCTTCTTCAATCTGCTTAACGGCATAACTGATTGCCGAAGGCACTTTATTTAAGTGGTTAGCCGCAGAGGTAAAGCTTCCAAGCTTGGCAACCAGCTCTATCAGCTCAAAAGATTGTTCCGACAGCATGTGCATTCCTTGTTGGTGTGAATTCTTTTCATACAGCAAGTTACTCAGATCTTTGCAGTAACTCAAGCAAACATCGATGAAAAAGCCGCTGGATGGTGTAATTATTCAGCGGGATGTTCACGGCTTAACCAGTTGATTCAATAGATTTAAAAAGGGGTTTACAAGCTTGGTTCGATAGAGATATTATTCACCGCGTTCGGAGGGGTGGCAGAGTGGTTGAATGCACCGGTCTTGAAAACCGGCATGGGTTTATAGCCCATCCAGGGTTCA
>NZ_JBLXAT010000048.1:0-19569 GCF_048265805.1 Shewanella sp.
AAGAAGAGCGTTTCCCATAACAAGCCTAATAAAACAAACCCCGGCTAAAAAACCGGGGTTTGTCATTAATCTGAAACGGATGCCATTGGCATCCGTTGTTGTTTCGATAACTCACCGTGGTTAGAACGACGTACGGCGGTAACGGCGATACTCTGGTCGCCAGAAGTTATCTTCAATGGCTTGTAGCAGCTGTTCATCAGTGGTTGGCAGGGCATAACCTTGCTCAATCGCCACTTTACCGACGGCAAAAGCGATGTGTTTACTCACGGCATGGATATCTTCCAAGCGTGGCAACAGTGAGCCTTCACCGTTTTGGGCCAGCGGCGAGCATTCTGCCAAGGCACGGCTAGACGCCATCAGCATCTCATCCGACACGCGACTTGCCCCCGTGGCTAATACGCCTAAGCCGATACCTGGGAAGATATAGCTGTTGTTACATTGGGCTATCTCGTAGGTTTGTCCATCGACCGTGACCGGTTCAAATGGACTACCGGTAGCCACCAATGCTTGAGCGCTGGTCCAGTACAGAATATCCTTCGGCGTTGCTTCAACACGGCTGGTTGGGTTCGACAATGGGAACACAATTGGGCGTTCACAGTGTTGATGCATCGCTTTGATGATCTCTTCGGTAAACAGTCCAGGTGCACCAGATACGCCGATCAAAATGGTCGGTTTGGCGTTATTGACGACATCTAACAGCGAGATGTTGTCGCAGAAATTGCTCCAGTGTTCGATATGTTCGCGTTTTTGCGCCAACACACTTTGGAAGTTGTGCAGGTTAGGCATGTTGTCTTGCAACAAGCCCCAACGGTCAACCATGAACACTTGTTGGCGCGCTTGTTCGTCACTAACGCCTTCAGATACCATTTGCGCAATAATCGCTTCGGCGATACCACAACCCGCGCTACCCGCACCGAGAAAGGCGATGCGTTGCTCGCTAAGCTGGGTGTTCGCGGCTTTACAGGCGGCCAGCAGTGAGCCGACGGTAACAGCAGCAGTGCCTTGAATATCGTCGTTAAAGCAGCAGTATTTGTCCTTATAACGTTGCAGTAACGGCATCGCGTTTTTCTGAGCAAAGTCTTCAAATTGGATTAAGGCATCTGGCCAACGGCGATGGATAGCTTCCAATACTGAATCAACAAAGTCAGCGTATTCTTCACCGCCAATGCGGCTATGGCGCCAACCCATGTACATTGGGTCTTCCAGCAGATGCGGGTTATCAGTGCCCACGTCTAAAGTAATTGGCAATGTGTAAGCTGGGCTGATGCCACCACAACTGGTGTACAGCGACAGTTTACCGATAGGTATCCCCATGCCGCCGATACCTTGGTCGCCGAGCCCCAAAATTCGCTCACCATCGGTAATGACGATCACTTTTACTTTATGGCGTGTCGAGTTGTTGAGGATATCGTCAATACGTTCCTTCGCCGGATAAGAGATAAACAATCCACGGTTACGGCGCCAGTTTTTCGAGAATCGTTCACACGCCAGCCCCACAGTTGGCGTGTAAATGATCGGCATCATCTCAGAAATGTTGTTTTGCACTAGGCGGTAGAAAAGGGTTTCGTTGGTATCTTGAATATTGCGAAGGTAGATATGCTTGTCGAGGTCATTATTGAAACTGCGGAATTGGTCGTAGGCTCTAGAAGCCTGCTCCTCAATGGTTTCAATATAGTAAGGCAGCAATCCTTCGAGGTTAAACGAGGTACGTTCTTCCTCGGTAAAGGCGCTGCCTTTGTTGATCAACGGTGCTTCTAAAAGTGCTGGACCCGCAAATGGCATATAGAGCGGGCGTTTGTTGTCGTCCATAGCGAACCTTTGTTAGATTTTTCAGTGGTTAGATTTCGTGATCTGGTACGCATTAGAGTAGCACGAAATGTGACCCTTGTAGCACTTATACTACTTTAGTGACTTTATTTTGTGTGAATAATAGTCACTTGTCAGGTTGGCTCGCTTGGACGCTATGGTTAAGATTTTCCGCGTAGCTTGAGTGACATACCTTTTAATAAGTTACGCATCACTTGATCACCGCAATAACGGTAGTTTTTCTGCTCTGGGTTACGGAAGAAAGCTGACAGTTCAGTTTTGCTCAAGCGGAAGCCTGCCAAAGTCAACATCTCAATAAAATCTTCCTCTTTCAGTTGCAGCGCGATACGCAGCTTTTTAAGGATCAGGTTGTTATTCAGATCATTGCTGGGTTGAGGGATCCCGGTCCCAGGTTTAAGGCCACGTTTTTCAATGATCAGCGCATCTAAAAATTGGCATAACGTGCGGCTGTCACATGGACGATAGTCTTGCTCGTCTTCTTTTTTCATGATCGACAGTAATAACTCCGGTTCCATCTCGCGATGCACACGAGCAAACATGCGGATCATTTGGCTGTCATGAATATTAAGGGCGTAGCGCAGACGGCGCAGGATGTCGTTATTGGTCATGTCGGTATTCTATTCAATGGCGGCGCCTAAGCGCCGCGGCAAAACTTACAGTTGGCTTGCAGCCCATTTGGCACGGCTTTCGCGGCTTTCACCTAAGCCAGCTTGTTCGCGGAAGGCTTTGTAGGAGTCAACATTCAGCGGTACTAACGCAATGTCAACTTCCAGCACCAATTTGCATTCTTTCTTAATGCGCCACGCCGCAGTGTTGTATAGCTCAGTCAGCGGCAGTGAACTCAAAAACTCAGGGTTATATTGCGTGTAGAGTGCTTGAGTTGGGTACACCACAAATGCTAAACGGCGCTTTGGCTCTTTCTTAAACTTGGCTTCGATAGAGTCACAAGTGTTGAGCACTTGCATCTCGATGATGTCATCAACTTCGAGCAGTTTCTTCTCTGCCAGTTCAGGAATAGCCAACTGGCCCAGTTCCCATTGTTGCAGCTCAGCCACAGAGCATTTTAGCAATTCGGCGGCTTGCTCTTCGCTTAGGCTCAATGATAAGCGCAGACATTGAAATTCAAATGGTGTCAGGGCGTAGTGCGCCATAGTGTTTACCTTATGTGATTAACTTGGAAGCCAGACTTCTTCGACCCACTGCCAGAACGATTCAAAGGCGTTGTCTTCATCTAGAAAGCCGTCTTGCCAAAAATAGACGATGCCTTCTTCATTGACGCAGTAAAAATCATCGCCGAGCTGGCAGATAGGCATTAAATGGCGTGGCAGACCAATCGACCAAGCGTAAGCCGTCACCTCTGGCAGATAGGTATGCGAGTATGGATCGGCCACAGTGACGGGCTCAATCGAACCGACAATGACGTCGCTGGCATACAGCAAGTACTCTTTCACTTCTGCGGGGATAGGCAGCAAGATCTGCTCTTCTGCTTCAACAATCTGCTCAAAACTCGGTAGCTCTAACGGCACCGGTACGGTTTCGCTCAGCTCTTGCAGCTGTTCTATCACTTCATGCATGGCTTTGGCCTCAATTGGCGGTTAAGGAGCGAGAGTATAACGGCTAAAACTAAAGGCACAAGGCTTGTGCGCTGTAGATGCTTTTTTCAACAGAATTTTAGTGTGATTTGGCGGAGGGCAACAGTATGTTCGAGCGGCGGGAGATTGCCGTTGCCGCCGCTTAGACCGGAGCAATACTGCCAGATTTAGGCAAGGCAGGTGATGTGCCGTGTAGTTATTCTCCACCAACAGCGCCTAACGCTGAATAAATTGCGCGCTGTCGCTGCCCGAAGGGTTCATTTAAACGCCTCCTGAACTTTGTTGCGCCCAGCTTGCTTAGTTGACTAAGCGTCGCAGGTCTCGCCTCGTTCATAACGCGTTTAATTTGAATAAAAATTAAATACTAAAGATAAACAGCCCCTAGATTTTTGTTGTTTTTAAAAGTTGGCCTGATTGTTGTATATGCATGTTTAACGTCAGTTTTCTGGCTTGCTCCACGGCAGAACCCCCGTGTTGAGCAGCGAGCCAGTCAAAAAAGAACAGCAACAAGAGGTGGCTATGTCGTACACTGTTTTCCGTTATGTCGCGGTGCTTTTGGTGGGTACTCTAATGTTTGGTTGTAACGAACAGGAAGTCAGCCAAGATAAGACTGAACACGGGCGTATGCTTGATGCCGCAATGCAAGCTCATCATCCCATCAATGGCGATACCAAGGTTGACGCAGTTAAGTTGACACCAAGTTGGTCATCCGAGCTGAACTTGCCAGAATTTCATCCGTTCAGATCTCATGAACACCGTGGTTTAAGCATCGCGAATGTGACCTTTGATTACGTTGCTCATGCGGTACAGCAGCTTTCGATGTTTACGCCGACCGATCGCATGTTGTCGCAGCAAGATGACTGGATGACAGACAGCATTGTTAATGAGTCAAACCAAGGGGATATTCTGCCGCAACGTAATACATTTTCTAGCAGCGCATGTTGGGACAATAGTTGCCGTGGTGAACACGTCGCGTACCAGCAACCAAGTCAATCATTTTGGCAACAGCGTATCGACAGCAGCGCTAAGATGGACTTGGCCAGCGAAGCAGTGAAGGATGAGAGCATCTTTGAGGGCTTATTACCAAAGAAAACCAAGAGCGAAAGTTCGTTCTTTGCGCCTGATACCTCATTTGATTGGCACTTCTCGCGTGACCAAATTGCCGGGATGATTGTGGTGTGTATGTCACTGTCATTACTAGCGTGGATTGTGTTGATCTAGTTGCAGCTTGCTGACATTGCTATTGATATGAAAAAGGCGCCGCGAGGGCGCCTTTTTTACGTGCGGAGAATTACCAGATTTTCACGCGTTTTTCGGGTTCAACATACATAGCATCGCCCGGTTTCACATCATATGTCTGATAGAATTCAGGCATATTTTCCAGTGAGCCAATGGCGCGGAACTGCGCTGGTGAATGTGGATCTGTCGCTACGCGGTTGCGCATTGCTTGCTCTTTAATTTTGGCACGCCAGATTTGCGTGAAGCCTAAGAAGAAGCGTTCGTCGCCGGTCAAACCATCGATAACCGGAGCTTCTTTGCCATGCAGTGACATTTTGTAAGCTTTGTAAGCAATAGTCACACCTGACAAGTCACCGATGTTTTCACCTAAGGTCAGCTCGCCGTTCACGTGCAGATCTGGGAATACATAGAAGTTGTTGTACTGTGCAACCAAGGCTTTAGTTTTTTCTTGGAACGCTTTCAGATCAGACTCCGTCCACCAGTCACGCATATTGCCGTCACCGTCGTACTTCGCCCCTTGGTCGTCAAAGCCGTGGCCCATTTCGTGGCCGATAACGGCGCCGATACCGCCGTAGTTCACTGCATCATCTGCCGCCATGTTAAAGAATGGTGGTTGCAGAATTGCGGCTGGGAAGACGATTTCGTTCATGGTTGGGTTGTAGTAAGCATTGACTGTTTGTGGCGTCATGTGCCATTCATCACGGTCAATTGGTGCGCCTAATTTAGCCAGTGATTTTTCATGCTCAACCATACCCGCGCGCATTTCGTTACCCACCAGATCATCGGCACTAATGGTCAGCTTGCTGTAGTCTTCCCACTTGTTCGGATAACCGATCTTCGGATTAAACTTCGCCAGTTTAGCTTTTGCTGCTTCTTTGGTCGCTGGAGTCATCCAGTCCAGACCATCAACGCTATTGCCGTATGCTTGAAGCAGGTTTTCTACCAGTTGCTCCATGCGTGACTTAGCTTCAGGGCTGAAGTGACGTTTCACATACACTTTACCGATGATTTCACCAAGCAGACCGCTGACTTTATCCACGCCACGCTTCCAACGTGGTTGCTGCTCTTCTTGGCCGTTCAAGGTGCGGGCGAAGAAGTCAAAGTTTTCGTCTTCAAAAGCGCTACCCAGATCGCTGGCGTAGTTGGTCAGTAGGTGCCAACGCAGGTAGGTTTTCCATGTAGCGATGTCGGTATCTTTCACCAGTTTACCGAGATCTGTCACAAAGCTAGGTTGGTTGATGATGATGTCAGTTGCTTTGCCTGCACCCAGTGCGTTCAGATACAGGTTCCAGTTAATTTCTGGTGCCAACTCTTTTAAGTTGCTGACTTCATATTTGTTGTAGGTTTTGGTGCTGTCGCGGCTGGCAACCACATCCCAGTGCGCTTTAGCAATAGCAGTTTCTAGCTGCATGATCGCTTCAGCGCTTTTACGTGGTTGTTCCCATCCTGCCAGTTTGAACATTTTGCGCATGTGTTCAACAAAGGCGGTACGGATGTTAACGAAGCGCTCAGCATCATTGAAGTAGTAGTCGCGCTCAGGCAGGCTCAAACCATATTGCCAAATCTGGCTAACGTAGCGGGTTGAGTCTTTTGAGTCGATGTCGACGAAGAAGGCAATTGGGGTACCGCCACCCACCGCTTGTTCAGCACCAAAGTAGGCTACAAGGTCATCGGTGTTGTTGATGGCATCAATTTTTGCCAGTGCTGGTGCCAGTGGAGTGATACCAAGTTTGTCTAACGTCGCGGTATCCATGTATGAGCGATACAGATCAGCCACTTTTTGCTCGTCAGAGCCGGATGGCAGATCTTGCTTGGCTGCCACTTCTTCGATGATCGCTTTGATATCGTTTTTCGCATTTTCACGCAGATCGTAGAACGCACCTACCGAGGTACGGTCTGCAGGGATTTCAGTACTTTTCAGCCAACCACCGTTAACGTAGCTATAAAAGTCATCCTGTGGACGCACGCTTTTATCAAAGTTGTTAAAGTCGATGCCAGAGCTCAGTGCTTGTTTCACCGCCGTAGCAGTGGGTGTTGTTTGGCTAGCTGGTGCAGCCGCACTGGCGACCTCGGCTTTGTCGCTACAGGCACTCAGGCCTGCGATCATGGAGGCACAAAGGCCGCCAATCAGTAACTTTTTCATATTGAGTCCTTGTTCGCTTTGCGCAAAGTTAGCTGGCAAAGTGCTTAGTTGACGGGATTGCAATGGCCAACGGTGGCGTTATTGCAGACTGAACATGTTAAGTGGCAGACCGTTTGCTCTCAAGTCATTAACATCGGCAAATATGTCACGAGTTGTAAGCAAGTTTGTTCCATGCTCTGCTTTAGCGGATAATAGCGCCTTTACTGCTGTGATTGAGAGTTGGAATTGAGGCTAGACAAATTTATCTGCGAGTCGACAGGCTTGACTCGTGCCCTTGCTAAACGGGTATTAAAGCAAGGCGAAGTGACAGTAGAGAGTGAGGTGGTGAAGGATGCTAGCATGAAGGTATCGCCCACGATGACAATCTGCCTAGAAGGCGAACCACTGAGTTTGATTGGTACGCGCTACATCATGATGCATAAACCGGTTGATACACTGTGTTCTAATGTTGATGAAGTCTATCCGAGCGTACTGACGTTATTGGATGAACCGTTGTTAGACCGCTTACACTTTGCCGGACGGTTAGATGCTGACACTACTGGGTTACTGCTGATTACCGATGACGGGCAATGGTCGCATAAAGTGACCTCGCCAAAGCGTGAGTGTGGTAAGCGTTATCGGGTTTGGTTAGCCGAGCCGCTGGTGGCCGATGCTGAGCAGCAACTGCAAGACGGTTTGGAGCTGCGTGGTGAGAGTGAACTGACGCGTCCAGCGCAGTTGCAGCGTATCAGCGAGACCGAAGTGTTACTGACCATCACTGAAGGTAAGTATCACCAAGTGAAACGGATGTTTGCCGCGTTGGGCAATAAAGTCATTGGTCTGCACCGTGAAGCCATTGGCGCGATTGAGTTAGATGCGGAACTTACTGAAGGTGAGTGGCGGTATTTAACCGACGCCGAGATTGCCAGCGTCGGTTAAGTGGTGATTCGCTTATTTCTTTAAGAGTTCGATGTCACCGCTAATGGTATTGATAGCGATATTAGCGGTGGCTGCGCCAGTTTGGAACGACAAGGTTTCGCTGCGGGTGTACTTCGCTTTAACTGGTTTATCGCTGCTAAGTTTATTCTCAATTTCCCCGCTTGGGCCGCCGTTGATGTCAAACTCGGCATCAGGCAGTTGGCTAAAGCTAAGTTTTATATCGCCACTGACACTATTGAGCTCGGCTTTTTTGGTGATAGTGTCGAGCGTTACTTTGGTATCGCCACTGACGGCGTTGAGTTCGAGTTGCTCCACACGTTGTAACTGTAGCTGTATTTTGCCAGAGACAATATCGGTATAGACTTCAGTTGCTTGGCTGTCGGCGTTCAAATCACCACTGACCAAGCTGTAGCGGGCGGTGCCACTACTTTGCTGATCTTTGATATCGCCCGATACGGTCTCTAATGCTAGCTTGCCACTCAGACCGGTAGCAGTGATATTGCCTGAAACTGTGCGCAAGCTAATGTCGCCACTGAGTTGGTTTAGACTCAATTCACCGCTAACGTTATTACCATCAATGTTGCCATCCAGGCCACTCAGTTGGTAATCAGTGGAAACCCCATTGAGTTTTAAGCTGATCTTTTTCGGCAACATAATCTTTAATGCTGAGCCATCGTTATTGTTGCCTGAGTATTGACGTGGCAGTTTGTCTTCAATAACGAATTTGCCGCCTTGTTGCTCAAACACCAAACCTTGGCTTTTCTCATCCAACGTGCCGGTAATGGACACTTCGTCTTTGTCCCAACTTTGAATGGTGACGTTGCCGCGTTGCACCTGCAGATCGACTTTTTCACCGGCGGCTAATGGCGCTTGTTTGTCTACCTTATCGGCGGCAACTGCGAGCGTACTGACACTAGTAGCAAGGGCAAAGATTAATGTAGATTGCCATTTCATATGCGGATTCCTTGTGTTGATTCATGGGCAGTAACAGGCAGTTGCTGTCCCTGCGTGAGTAATTCAATTTGACGTTTCTGGCTCCAAAGCCATAACTGCCATAACTGTTGGTTCTGTGGATCTTGCTGCAATGCTTGATAAATCTTGTTGGAGGCTTGCTGTAACTCATTTACCCCTTGATTAATCGGCGTGGTGAGGCTGGCTGGTTGCCAATGTGCCCACTGGCTTTTTTGTTCCAGTTGCACCAATTGTTGTTGATGCTGTTGCTGTAATTCCGCCAGCATTGTTAACAGTTCCGGGTTCAGCGTTTGCTGTGGTTGCCACAATGCGTAACTCAGTGCCCCCACTATCACAAGCACACTGGCCGCTAGCATCTGCCGTAACGGTAAAACTTTGCGCTGCGGCGACAGCCGTTGCTGGATTTGCGGCCATAAATCGCGCTCAGGAGCCATCGCATTGGGCACTTGCTCTAGTAACTGTTCTAATGAAGGCTTACTCATGACAACATCTCCTGCAGTAAGGCTTTGGCGCGGTGGTATTGGGCCTTGCTGGTGCCACTGGTGATCTGCATCAGTTGTGCGATCTCATCGTGGCTGTATCCTTCAATGGCAAATAACACAAACACTACGCGTGCGCGCTCTGGTAAGCGCAGTACATATTTATCTAATCGCATGCTATCTGGCTGTGGTGTCGATGGCTCTGCGAGACCCGCAGACTCGGTGCTGGCTTCTGGCAGAAAGCGTGCCCAAAAGCTACGGTGCTTTTTCAGCGTGGCGAGCGCTTGGTTTACCGACAAACTGTGCAGCCACGTAGCAAACTGGCTGTCTCCACGGAATTGCGCCAGCTTTTGCCAAGCTCTGACAAAGCAATCTTGTGTCATCTCTTCGGCCAGTGGCACTTGCCCAGCTAGGCGTAAACATAACGCATATACCTGTTGATGATGGCGGCGGTATAAGCATTCAAATGCTTGAGTATCTCCGTTACGCGCTTGGCTAATCCACAGCGCTTCTTCATCAATGGTGTTGGCCGTTGCTGTTAAGTTCACTGGCTTCCCTGTGAGGTGAGGGTGAATGACAATTGCTAATTAGATACACACAGTCATGCAAAAGGTTGGAACGGCACAATATTTTTTTCATCATCATGCTGGCGGTTGCCATATGAATAACATCAAGCTCCCCTATTCAGTGGCTTGAATTCGCAAAAGAACAGTAGCTCGACTATGGTTTTGTAAGACGTTTTGCTCTTTTAAGTTAGGACATTAGCAATGTTAATCCGCCATAAATTGATCTTTAGTGCTGTGGTGTCAATTGGTGCGTTAGTGGCAATGTTTATTCTCAAAGAATATTCCGCCATGGTGCAGTCAGAACTATCACACAGTTCAGCATTGGTGCAGCAAGTGGATAATCACGTGTTGCAGTTACGCAAGAATGAGAAGGATTTCTTTGCTCGACGCGACATGCAGTATGTCGATAAACATCGTGAAGTATACCAGTCCATTACCCCACTAATGCAGCAGTTGGTGGCGTTGTTCCAACGATACCAACTCCCAACGACAGAAGCTGATACGCTGAAGAATGAGTTAGAGCGCTACTATCGCCAGTTCACCGATGTGGCAGCGCTGCAGCAGCAAATCGGGCTTACCCCTAAGACAGGACTTTATGGTGAGCTGCGTGATGCCGTGCACCAAGTAGAAACACTTCTTGACCAGCATCGTAGTGACGCGTTGCTGGTGATGATGTTGCAACTGCGTCGTAATGAGAAAGACTTTATGCTGCGGCGCGATGCGAAGTATGTCGACACCTTCAACGGTAACTTTGACCGGTTTATGACGCAGCTAAACAACAGCGATTTGGATGCATCCGTCACCGCTGAGATCAGTCAGCTTATTCAGGCATACAAAAGTGCCTTTTTGAAACTGGTGGCGGCGGAAACGGCACTCGGGTTAGATGAAACCTCCGGCAAAATGGATGTGTTACGTCAGGTAATCGCGTCTACCGAGCAGTCGACAGAACAGCTGTTGCAGCAAGCCGAAGCGCGTATTGCGGATGAACAGCAAGCCACGTTTACATGGGGTTTGGTGTTGTTTGGCTTAATTACTGTGGTGGTGTTGTGGGGCACAGTCATTACCATTCTCAGTATTGTGCGCCCAGTAAACAGCATTACCAGTGCCATTGCACAAATTGAGCATAGTAAAAATCTAGCGTTGCGATGTGAGGTAAGCAGTAACGATGAACTCGGCGAAATCAGTCGCCACTTCAACAATATGGTGAGCAGTTTTCAGCAGCTCATCCAGCAGGTTTTAACCTCAGTTGAAACCATCAAAGATGCATGTAATCAACTATCGGAAAACTCACAAAAAACCTCTTCTGGCGTGACGCAGCAACTGACAGAAACAGACATGGTGGCTACCGCGATTACAGAAATGGGTTCGACTGTGGATGAGATTGCTCGTAATACCGAGCAAGCCGCCAGCCGCGCATCTTTGAGCCATCAAAATGCACTGCTCGGACAGCGGGGCGTGGAACAGAGTATCGAACAGATCCAAGCTTTGGCGGCACAGCTGAATAATTCAGCCACCATTGTGGGCGAATTGGAGCAAGACAGCCAAACCATTGGCAGCGTGCTAGAGGTGATCCGCGGCATTGCCGAGCAAACCAATCTACTGGCGCTGAATGCCGCGATTGAAGCAGCACGGGCTGGGGATTTAGGACGCGGCTTTGCCGTAGTGGCTGATGAAGTGCGTAATCTCGCCATGCGGACACAAGAATCTACCGAAGAGATTGCAGGGATTATTCAAACGCTACAAAACCGTACTGGCACCATAGTAAAGACCATGCGCCAAAGTCAACATCAAGGCACTGAGAGTGCCGAACAGTCGGCTAAAGCGGGCAGTCTACTGGGGGATATCACCGTCGATATTACCGAGATCATGGATATGAATACCCAAATTGCTGCAGCGGTTGAAGAGCAAAGTACGGTAGCTGCGGAGATCAATCGCAATGTGGTGGCGATACGCGATATTGCGGAGGCCTCGGCGCTGGCCGCCAATGATAACGCGGAAGCGTCTGAGCAAGTACGGCATCTGGCTAACGGTTTGTATCAGTCCGTGAGTCAGTTCAGAACTTAGTTGGTCATGATTTATCAGCAGCCTCGTATAGGCGGGGCTTGTGCTGGTTAAGCGCAGTGTTTTGGAAATGTGATGTTATGGTGTGAGCGCTGAAGATAAGCTATTAGTGGATTTTAGATACAAAAAAACCTCGTCAATACGAGGTTTCTAAGTTGGTACAGATGAGAAGACTTGAACTTCCACGCCCGTAAGGGCACCAGCACCTGAAGCTGGCGTGTCTACCAATTCCACCACACCTGCACTGCAAACTTAAAACTAACTCTACTGTGAATTGGTACAGGTGAGAAGACTTGAACTTCCACGCCCGTAAGGGCACCAGCACCTGAAGCTGGCGTGTCTACCAATTCCACCACACCTGCACAATAGAGTTTAGGGTCACACGTTATATAGTTGGTACAGGTGAGAAGACTTGAACTTCCACGCCCGTGAGGGCACCAGCACCTGAAGCTGGCGTGTCTACCAATTCCACCACACCTGCACTGTACTTAACTATATTTCGGTTTCCCGACACCTTCAAATTGAAAGTGGTGCCCGAACCCGGAATCGAACCAGGGACACGCGGATTTTCAATCCGCTGCTCTACCAACTGAGCTATTCGGGCGACGGCGTGCATTAAAAGGCTTTTGCGGTTTTGAGTCAACTCTTTTCTAAGAAATATTTAAAAACATCGCGAGTTTGAACAAGATTTGCCCGAAAAGGGCTAAAGCGGCGGTTTTACTGAGTTTTACGCCCAAAAAGCTGCTCACTTTATTGGCAAATATCGCCGTTTCAGACGTCTATTTCACTGAAATAAAAAGCCTCAGCGAACTGAGGCTTTAATCAACCAACTGCGGCTGGAATACGCTTAGCGTTGTGCCACCAATGCGTTGTTAGGGAAGTTGGTTTTCATCACTTCTAAAGCGTGTTGTTTTAGCGTGTTTTGTCCCAGCTCGTCATATGCTTGCACCATGATTTCCAACGCGCGCTCTACATAAGGAGTGTCGCTGAAAGTTTCTACAATGGTTTGTCCACGTACCGCAGCGGCACTCCATGCATCAATCTTGATATAGTATTCGGCCACTCTGACGGAATAACTGGCTAAACGGTCTTTCAAAAACTGCATGCGCATTCTGGCATCCGCCGCATATTTGCTGTTCGGATAGCTTTTTAGTAGGCGGTTGAAGTCTTTAAAGGCATCTTGTGCGTTTTGTGGATCGCGGTCGGTGCGATCGATGTTCAATAGCTCATGCAAAAAATAGCTGTCAGCCTGCATATTGACTAAGCCACGCATGTAAATTACGTAGTCAATATCTGGGTGAGTAGGGTTCAATTTCAAAAATTTGTCGATATTTGCTAACGCATCGGCAGTGCTATTTTGTTTGTAGTATGCGTAGATCAGATCCAGTTGCACTTGATCTTTATAAGCACCAAATGGAAAGCGAGAATCGAGTTGTTCTAGCGTTCTAGCGGCTTTAGAAAAGTTTCCGGTATCCATAGCAGCACGCGCATCACTGTATAAGACGTCTGCGGATTCTTTACCAGTAAAGCCGTCATCAGGATTACTGCTACAGGCTGTGATGGCCAATGAAAAAAAGGCGATGGCAGCGCCTTTGACAAATATATGCATACTTCTATTGATGTCTTTTTTGAAAGTTATAGTTAAGAAATTTGCCGTTTCACGATAAAATGGCACTTTTCCGTGTTTAACCAATTTAACACAATTCTTTATGACCCCAATAATTGGGGACGGTTCCTATGACGCAAGAGATTAATCTAAAAAGCGAGATATCAGCAACCCAAACTGGCCAGAGATTAGATCAGGCCATTGCAGAATTGTTTGCTGATTATTCCCGAACCCGCTTAAAAGAGTGGATTTTAGCGGGCAATGTACGCATCGACGGCGAGGTGGTGACACGTCCGCGAGAAAAGGTGTTTGAAGCGCAGATCATTGAAATTGATGCGCAGATTGAAGAAGAAACCGTGGCGGAAGCCCAAGCGATCGACCTCGATATTGTTTATGAAGATGACCATATTTTGGTGATCAATAAGCAAGCGGGCTTGGTGGTGCACCCCGGTGCCGGTAACCATGATGGTACTTTGATGAACGCCTTGCTGCACCATTGTCCAAATATTGAACATGTGCCGCGCGCGGGGATTGTACACCGTCTCGACAAAGACACTACCGGTTTGATGGTGGTGGCGAAAACTGTTGAAGCGCAAACGCATCTCGTTGCTGCACTGCAAGCGCGTGATATCACCCGTGAGTACGAAGCCATCGTTATGGGCACCATGACGGCTGGCGGTACGGTAGATGAACCTATTGGTCGTCATCCAACCAAACGTACGCTGATGGCAGTGCATCATGCTGGTCGTCCATCGGTGACGCATTATCGTGTGGCTGAAAAATTCCGTGCTCATACGCGTCTGCGTTTACGCTTGGAAACTGGTCGTACGCACCAGATCCGTGTGCATATGGCGCATATCGGCCATGTGCTGGTAGGAGACCCAGTGTATGGTGGTCGACCAAAACCACCAAAGGCGGCGAGTGCGGAATTTATTGAAGTGCTTAAAGGCTTTAAACGCCAAGCGCTGCACGCGGTGCGTTTGGCGTTAGTGCATCCAATCGATCTCGAATTGATGAGCTGGACGGCACCAATTCCAGCTGACATGGTGGAATTGACTAAAGCGCTGCGCAAAGACACCGAAGAGCACCCAGAGGATATGTTGTATTGATCCCCGCAGACTGGTGCATTCCTCAAGGGGTAAATATCGCCTTTACTGATCGCCATGGCGGCATCAGTAAAGCGCCTTATGACAGCCTGAATTTAGGCGACCACGTAGGGGATTCACCTTTTGCTGTGCAGCAAAATCGGCAGTTATTGGCACAACAATTGGCGTTGCCGGCGGAGCCGCAGTGGCTAACGCAGGTACATGGCATTGATGTAGTTGATGTTGATGTGGATACCCGGCGCCACGCCGATGGCAGTTTTACGCAGCAAGCTAAGCAGGTGTTAGCTATCATGACTGCCGATTGTCTGCCAGTATTGTTGTGTGATGCGAGCGGCAAACAACTGGCGGCTCTGCACGCTGGCTGGCGTGGCTTATGTCATGGCGTGTTAGAGGCGGGTGTTGCTAAATTTACAGCGGGAAGTGAGTTATACGCATACCTTGGCCCAGCGATAGGGCCTAACGCCTTTGAAGTCGGTGCCGAAGTGCGCGATGCATTTATCAACAACGCGCCTGCGGCGCAAAACTGTTTTGTCGCGGTGGCGGGAACTAGCGGCGCGAAATATTTAGCTAACTTAGTTGCTCTAGCTAAGCTGCGATTGCAAGCGGCTGGTGTGCAACATATCTACGCGCTAGAACATTGCACTTTTACGTTGGCAACAGCGTACTTTTCCTACCGTCGTGAATCTACCACAGGCCGAATGGCCTCACTCATTTGGCGTGACTGAGTCGCGGTTGGCTTATTGACGCGACCAAGTTAGCGTTTTCGGTAAAATTCTTCGCCAACTAACTTGAATTAGTGCCGATTATCCCCACATTTAAGCTAACCAAGTTATTCCTCTCTTTTGAGATTGTTAGGAGGGTATATGCGACTCGATCGTATGACCAATAAATTCCAAATTGCTATCTCAGATGCACAGTCACTGGCGCTAGGACGCGATCATCAGTTCATAGAACCTGTTCATTTGATGATGGCTTTGTTAAACCAAGATTCTGGCTCGATCCACCCGTTGCTCACGCAAGCAGGGATCCAAGTCAGTACCTTGCGTTCACTACTGACCCAAGAGCTAGAGCGCCTACCACAAGTAGATGGCTCCGGTGGCGATGTACAGCTGTCACAAGCGTTGATCCGCTTGCTGAACCTGTGCGACAAGTTAGCGCAAAAACGTAATGATAAATTTATCTCCAGCGAGCTTTTTGTATTGGCTGCGTTGGAAGGTGGCGACATTTTAGCTAAATGCTTGAAACAAGCAGGTGCCACCAAAGAGCTGATGGAAAAAACCATCGAGCAGATCCGTGGTGGTCAGAAGGTGGATGACCCCAATGCGGAAGATCAGCGCCAAGCCTTGAAAAAGTACACCATTGATCTGACTGAACGGGCGGAGCAAGGCAAGCTTGATCCGGTAATTGGCCGTGACGATGAAATCCGTCGTACCATTCAAGTGCTGCAACGCCGTAGCAAAAACAACCCCGTGTTGATTGGTGAGCCCGGCGTGGGTAAAACCGCTATTGTGGAAGGGCTGGCACAGCGTATAGTGAATGGCGAAGTACCAGAAGGCATTAAAAACAAACGCGTGCTGTCGTTAGACATGGGCTCCTTGGTTGCTGGTGCTAAATACCGTGGTGAATTTGAAGAGCGTTTAAAAGCGGTACTGAATGAGTTGGCGCAAGAAGAAGGCCAAGTCATTCTGTTTATCGACGAGCTGCATACCATGGTCGGCGCCGGTAAATCAGAAGGCTCAATGGATGCGGGCAACATGCTCAAACCTGCATTGGCTCGTGGTGAGTTGCACTGCGTCGGCGCCACTACCTTGGATGAATATCGCCAATACATTGAAAAAGATGCCGCTTTGGAACGTCGTTTCCAAAAAGTGCTGGTGGATGAACCGAATGTGGAAGACACCATCGCCATTCTGCGTGGTTTAAAAGAACGTTATGAGCTACATCATCACGTTGAGATTACTGATCCGGCAATTGTAGCCGCAGCGACTATGTCGCATCGCTACATCTCTGATCGTAAGTTGCCAGATAAGGCCATCGACTTAATTGATGAAGCGGCATCGAGTATCCGTTTGCAAATCGACTCCAAGCCCGAACCATTGGATAAGCTAGAACGTCGTGCTATCCAGCTGAAGTTGGAAGAGCAAGCGCTAGTTAAAGAAAATGACGAAGCTAGCCGTAAACGCCTTGATCATCTGCGTACCGAGTTAGATGAGGTTGAACGCAAAGCGGCTGAACTTAACGAAATTTGGTTTACCGAAAAAGCCGCCTTGGCAGGCACCCAACATATTAAAGCGGAACTTGAACAGGCCCGCTTGGATTTGGAAGTGGCTCGCCGAGCGAGCGATCTCACGCGGATGTCTGAACTGCAATATGGCCGCATTCCCGAGCTGGAAAAACAACTCGACTTGGCGGCGCAAGCGGAAATGCAGGATATGCAATTACTGCGTAACAAGGTCACCGACGTAGAGATTGCTGAAGTGCTATCCAAAGCAACCGGTATTCCTGTATCGAAAATGCTTGAAGGTGAACGTGAAAAATTGCTGCACATGGAAGATGCGCTGCATGAACGTGTTATCGGCCAAAATGAAGCCGTTGATGCGGTAGCGAATGCGATTCGTCGTAGTCGTGCTGGGTTGGCTGATCCTAACCGTCCAATTGGTTCGTTCCTATTCTTAGGCCCAACTGGGGTTGGTAAAACCGAACTGTGTAAATCGCTGGCGAAGTTCCTATTCGACACTGAAAGCGCTATGGTGCGTATCGACATGTCGGAATTTATGGAGAAACACTCGGTATCCCGCTTGGTAGGAGCACCTCCAGGATATGTAGGGTATGAAGAGGGCGGTTATCTAACGGAAGCGGTGCGTCGTCGTCCATATTCAGTGATTTTGCTCGATGAAGTGGAAAAAGCGCACCCAGACGTATTCAACATTCTATTACAGGTGTTGGATGATGGCCGCTTAACTGACGGGCAAGGGCGTACGGTTGATTTCCGCAACGCGGTGGTAATCATGACGTCGAACTTAGGTTCAGATGTGATCCAAGAGAACTTTGCTACTGCATCTTATGCGGAAATGAAGCAACAAGTGCTGAATGTGGTGCAGATGCACTTCCGTCCAGAGTTCTTGAACCGTATTGATGAAACCGTGGTATTCCATCCGCTGGAAGCTGAGCAGATCAAAAACATCGCCGCTATTCAGATTGAAATCCTGCGCCAACGTTTGGCAGACAGAGAGTATCAACTGGAGATGAGCGATGCCGCTCTGGCCTATATTGCTAAAGCAGGTTTTGATCCAGTGTATGGGGCGCGTCCATTGAAACGTGCATTGCAGCAAGAGGTAGAAAACCCATTAGCGCAACGATTACTGCAAGGTCAGTTGCTACCTGGGCAAGCTATCCATGTTGATGTGGACGATAATGGACTAAGCTTTCGTCAGTAGTCATTAAAATCAAAAAAGGAGCGCTCGGCGCTCCTTTTTGACTTTTAAGGCGATTAAGCTTTGCCACAGAATAGTTTGATACGCTGTTGTTGAGTGGCAATTTGTTGCTGGCGTTCCTCTTCTGACATTTCGATGATTTCGCCAGTGGTTTCATCTTGGCGTTGTAAGCGCCTATGAGTATTGAGCACATCAAGTTGGAACTTTGCTTGCTCGCAAATGGACTTGGCTTGTTCGGCGTTACGGGCGCTGATGTCCTCCACACTAGGATTCGCTGCCGTTGGCTGCGGTGCTTCCGGCACGCTAGGGGCGACCGAACCTAATTTTTGCGGTTCTAATTTGGCACTGTCCAATTGTTCTGTGGTCTGATTTTCAGTTGGAGGCGGGTCTTGGCTAAAATGGGTCACACCATTTTTGTCGACCCACTTATATATAGTGGCGGCATTAACCAATGGCAGTGACATTGCTGTGAGCATGAGTAACAACAGGCTGTTCTTCAACATGTTCAATTCCGTCTCGTAATTGTGCCCAGCGAAAGATGGACTGTGTTATCTTTGACCAGTGCATCGTTATAACATGTAATGGATAAGTGTATGCAAAATTCTTCTTTACCAACAGTTAAAAGCAAAGGGATCTACCTTTTACCTAATCTACTCACCACCGCTGGGCTGTTCTCTGGTTTCTACGCGGTTATCGCCTCAATGAATGGGCGGTTTGAAGCCGCAGCCATTGCCATCTTTGTTGCCATGATATTCGATGGCCTTGATGGGCGTATGGCTCGCCTAACCAATACTCAAAGTGCCTTTGGTGCTGAATACGATTCTATGGCCGACATGGTGTCGTTCGGGATGGCGCCAGCGTTGATTGCCTATAACTGGGGGCTACATGATATCGGCAAGATAGGTTGGCTCGCTGCCTTTATCTATTGTGCTGGCGCCGCATTGCGTCTTGCTCGCTTTAACACTCAGATTGGTATTGCCGACAAACGTTATTTTCAAGGGCTAGCAAGTCCAGCGGCTGCCGCGATAGTGGCGGGCAGTGTCTGGGTTGGCCAAGACTATGGAATTGCAGGTAAAGATGTGTCGTGGTTATTTGCACTGATCACTGCCGTCACAGGCTTATTGATGGTGAGCAACTTCCGCTATGCCTCTTTCAAAGAGATTGACTGGCGCGGTCGAGTTAACTTCATCGTTATGTTGATTGTAGTCGCGGTATTTGTGGTGGTATCGGTTGACCCCGCACTTATCCTTTGTTGCTTATTCTATATCTATGCCTGCTCAGGACCGGTGATGACCTTTAGACACGTCGATAAATTGAAGGTATCTGACGTAATCGGCGATACCGAGTTAGATGATGAGCCACAAACGACTCAAGTTAACAGCGAATCTAGGGATAAGTGACTATAATGATGTTTCGCTGCTGTAGTATTTGAGGTGATGGCGTAGCAAGGTTGTGTGGCTGCGGTGGGATATTGGTATCCAAAATGTTGATTCGTTTAAATCTTGTGCTGTTGTGTAGTTATTTGCGATTTTATGCTTGCGCAGTTTTCTGATGTCCCTATAATGCGCACCCACTGACACGGCAAAGCGCGAAAGCAAAGGTCGTAGAGGTGGTGATGAGGTGACT
>NZ_JBLXAT010000049.1:0-17872 GCF_048265805.1 Shewanella sp.
TGAGCCGTATACGAGGCCCGTACGTACGGTTCTGTGAGAGGGATGAGGCGTTAGCGCCTCACCCTACTCGATGTTGCCAAATTAAATGGCGAGTGCCCGTTGATAGCGTTGATGAGCAACTGGCTTACTGGCGAAAAACTTATTTGCGGTAACGATAAAAAAAGCCCCCGCTGGGGCTTTTGGTCGCTTTTTACAAAGCGTGGTTACGCAATCATGATAAAGCCGACAAATGCCAATGCAGCAGCAATCAAGGCATATGGCAACTGAGTAACCGCGTGACTCACTAAATTACAACCGGAGCCTTGCGCCGCCAGTACGGTAGAGTCTGAATAGAAACACGCTTGGCTACCAAATGACGACGCGGACAGTAACGCGCCAATGACCAGCGGAATATCCGCCCCGACAGATTGCGCTAATGGCATTACAATCGGGATGGTTACCGCGAAGATGCCCCAACTCGAACCGGTGGCAAACGCTAGTACTGCCATTGCGACAAACACGATAGCAGGCAGCATAGATGCAGTCATATATGGGCTCAATGAATCAATCACATACTGCGGCAGCAATAATTGGTCACACACATCTTTAAACACGAACGCGACGATAACGGTGCCAATCGCTGGCAACATGCTCTTAAAGCCGTCAATCATCTGATCCATCATCTCTGACAGTGGCATTAAACGTTGAATACCGTAATAAGGCAGTGTGATCACCAGCGTCGCTAGCAGCCCTTTCCACACATCGATATCAAAATAAACCGTAAACCCAACCAACATAAACATTGGCACTAAGAAGTTATGCAGTTGACCTTGCTTATCGCCAGCCTCAAATTCTTCTTCCATGGCTTTAACAGCATATTCGTCTGAGGTGACCACATCATCCCAATCAACCTGCTCTTTCGCAGGCGTACCCGCTTGAGCTGCTAATTCGGCCTTTTTCATCGGTCCAATGGCCGGAACGACTTTCAAAGCAACCAGTAGCACCATGATCACTGCCAACCAAGCGTACAGCATGTAAGGAATCGCCTGAATGTAGACGTGGATCCCTTCACCTTTTGCTGCCACACCGTTATCAACTAGCAAGCCACCAAAAAACACAGCCCAAGTGGAGACGGGAACGATCACGCACACTGGCGCCGCAGTAGAATCAACGATATACGCCAGCATTTCTCGGGAAATCTTGAAGCGATCAGTTACGCGCTTCATGGTTTCCCCCACGGTAAGCGCGTTGAGGTAGTCGTCGATAAAAATGACAATACCTAAAATAAAGGTCATCAACAGCGATGAACGTGGTCCTTTGGCAAACCGCATCGCATTACGGCCAAATGCCAATGCGCCGCCGGTTCTAACCAATAGAGCAATTAAAGCGCCAAAACCGCCACACACCAGAATCAACCAACCAATGGTTTCATCTTGCATCACGTTTAACGATGCTGTGGCAAAATTATCTAGCACACTACTTGGATCAAGTAACAACAACCCTGTCACTGCACCAATGATTAACGCCAGAATTGGCCGACGTAACCAAACGGCAAACACCAATACGACGATTGGTGGAATAAGACTTAACGCAGTCGGCTCTGACATAAACGTAAATCCTCAAAGTTACCTAAAAGGTAAAGGTATAAATGATGTAGCAGTCTTCATCTGCGAATCTGCCGCTATCTGTTTTATTTTGTTCCGTCACATTAGCGCACTGCTGATGTTTTAGACGTTTTTATTAAAACATCCGCGAGAAAATAAAACGCTTTTCCCACTGAGTCAACCAAATATCTATGCTGTGAATTGAATGCCGCTTTTTTAACACTAACCACTGAGATATTAACTATAAAATCAATATGTTATCTAAACTTCTGATTCTGGTTAAACCCAAATAGTCATTCACTTATGTCGAATGGTTAACAGCTATTGCATAACTCGTGCAAAAAACCGCAGCTATCCGTAGAAAATTTCGCCGATTATGCCCACCACAGTTTTTTGTGTTACCAAAAAGTCACATTTATACAAATCTAAGATTAATCGTCTGAGGTTAATCGAAAATTTTTTAATAAGTGCTTTTTATATAGCAGGAAATTGGCTATTGTTGCAGGCCAACTTCTATCTAAAGCCATCCACTTCGAGGAAATATGCGGCCCATTATTAAATCCCATAAACTGGACAGTGTTTGTTATGACATTCGTGGACCAGTTCATAAGGAAGCCCGCCGCCTAGAAGATGAAGGTCACCGAATCCTCAAGCTCAATATCGGTAATCCGGCCCCGTTCGGATTTGAAGCGCCCGAAGAAATTGTCCGTGATGTGATCCTGAACCTGCCATCTTCTCAAGGTTATTGTGAATCAAAAGGACTGTTCTCGGCCCGTAAAGCCATTGTGCAACACTATCAGGCGGAAGGGATCCGCGGCATTGATATTGACGATGTCTACATTGGTAACGGTGTATCTGAGCTGATCATGATGTCGATGCAAGGGCTACTGAATACTGATGATGAAGTGTTACTGCCCTCACCTGACTATCCATTGTGGACGGCAGCAGTTAACTTAGCCGGTGGTAAAGCGCGCCATTATATTTGTGATGAAGAAGCCGATTGGTTTCCAGATCTAGACGATATAAAAAGCAAAATCACCCCGCGCACCCGTGGCATTGTCATTATCAACCCCAACAACCCAACCGGTGCGGTTTATAGCCGTGAACTATTGTTGGAAATCGTTGAGCTTTGCCGTCAGCACGATTTGATCCTGTTCTCCGACGAGATCTACGATCGCATCCTGTACGATGGTGTGAAACATACTCATGCTGCTAGTTTGTCATCTGACATTCTCACGGTAACCTTTAATGGCCTTTCTAAAATTTATCGTGCTGCCGGTTTCCGCGTCGGTTGGATGGTACTGAGCGGTAATCTTAAAGGGGCCAAGAGCTACATTGAAGGCTTAGAGATGCTGTCATCTATGCGCCTTTGTGCCAACGTACCTAACCAGCATGCGATTCAAACCGCACTTGGTGGCTATCAAAGTATCAATGAGCTAGTTGCGCCGGAAGGACGACTCACAGTACAGCGCGATACAGTGTATGAACTACTCAACCAAATTCCTGGTGTAAGCGTGAAAAAACCGAAAGGTGCGCTATACGCGTTTCCTAAGCTCGATGCAAAACGCTTTAGCTTGCGTGATGACGAACGCTTAGTGCTTGATCTGCTGCGCGAGAAGAAAATCCTGCTGGTACATGGTACTGCCTTTAACTGGGCGCAACCGGATCACATGCGGGTTGTATTTTTGCCATATAAAGAAGATTTACAACGCGCCTTGTTCGCCTTTGGTGACTTTCTCAGTCACTACCATCAATAACTGTTAATGGTTATGCTAGCGCCGTCAATATTGGCGGCTTTTTTGTGTCCGTCGCCTGTATTTTTAAGCCGATTAGCGTAAAGTGAATAAGCTATCTTGTTGTTAATCATGCTGTATAGGAATGCTATGAGTCACTTTTTTGCCCACCTCGCACGTATGAAACTGATCCAACGTTGGCCGTTGATGCACAATATCCGCAAGGAGAATGTGCAGGAACATTCTCTGCAAGTTGCCACCGTCGCCCACATCCTAGCTATTATTTCTAACAAAAAATTTGATGGCGAATTTATTCCGGAAAAGGCCGCCACAATGGCTATTTATCATGATGCTAGCGAAGTGTTAACCGGCGATTTGCCAACACCTGTGAAATATTTCAACAAAGATATTGAAATCGAGTACAAGAAAATTGAAGCGATTGCAGAACAACGTCTACTGAGTATGTTGCCGGAAGAGTTTCAAGACGAGTTCCGTGCACTGCTGCTCAGCGAAGCAGCAGACCCATCATACAAAGCCTTGGTTAAATCTGCCGATACGCTTTGCGCTTATCTGAAATGTTTAGAAGAGATCCATGCCGGAAATAACGAATTCAAATCAGCTAAGGTTCGCCTTGAAAGCATGTTAGATGACAACCCATTGCCAGCGGTGGCCTATTTTCGCAAGCATTTCATTCCTAGCTTTACCTTAGATTTGGATGAAATAAACCAACTGTTATAGGAGTTCACCTGTGGAGCAATGGCAGCAACGTCAGCAAGCAGCGCAACCACAACGCCGGTATGATTTACGCTCCGTATATCAACGCGACCGAGCCCGTATTATGCACTCTGCCGCTTTTAGACGTCTGCAAGCTAAGACACAGGTGCTAGGTGTGGGAATGAACGATTTTTACCGCACTCGCCTAACCCATTCTTTAGAAGTTGCGCAAATTGGCACTGGCATAGCGGCACAGTTACAAGCTGAGTTTGCTGATGTGCGCCCATTAATTGATTCGATGAGTTTAATTGAGGCGCTGTGCTTTGCTCACGATATCGGGCATCCACCGTTTGGTCACGGTGGCGAAATTGCGTTGAACTATATGATGCGAGAGCACGGTGGCTTTGAGGGCAACGGCCAAACACTGCGGATCCTCGCCAAGCTTGAACCCTATACCGAACATTTTGGTATGAACCTCACGCGTCGTACCTTGCTTGGCATCATGAAATATCCGGTACTAACCTCAACGCTTCAAAATTATTGTGCGGCACCGAAAATCGAAAGTTTCCGGCAGCTTAAACCCCAGCAATGGCCTGCAGTTAAAGGCATATTTGATGTTGATAACAATGTTTATCAGTGGGTGTTGGCGCCGCTCAGTAGCGCTGACCGCGACACCTTTACCACCATATCGCTGATGCCAACCGGACAACATCACCGCAGCCAGCACAAATCGTTTGATTGCACCTTAATGGAACTGGCCGATGATATTGCTTATGCCGTGCACGATTTAGAAGATGCGATTGTCATGGGGATTATCACTCGTGAGCATTGGCAAGCATTTGTATTGCCTCAAGCACAATCTATTGCCGATAGCTGGCTAACCGAGCAGCTTCCAGCGATTGAATTACAGCTATTTTCTGCTAAACATCATTTACGCAAAGATGCCATCGGTACCTTAGTTAACGCATTAGTGACCGCCACAGAATGTATTACCCTGCCGGAGTTTGATGAACCATTACTACGATATCGAGCGCAGTTGACGCCTGGTTACGCCGCGCTGCTGGAAATTTTAAAACAGTTTGTATTGCGTTACGTGATCCAAAAGCCTGAAGTGCAGATGGCCGAATATAAGGGACAACAGATAGTGATGGAGCTGTTTGATGCACTGGTGTCAGATCCTAGCCGACTGCTGCCGAATAATACCAAACAACGCTGGCTCATCGCACAGGAGCAAGCTCAAGGCACGCGCGTTATCGCGGACTATATTGCCGGAATGACCGACGAATTTGCTGCCAGATTACATCAACAACTATTTAGTGCCCGTAGCATCAATATGATGGAGTTCGGCGGCCAGTAGCCGATAACAAACACAAATAAGAACGCCCGATAGTATCGGGCGTTCTCAACTCAAGCGTATTTCAAGTCGCCGACATGCTACAAATTAGGGAATAACCCTTTAATCCCCGCAGCCACAACTTCGATCCCAATTGATAGCATCAATAGCCCCATTAAACGGGTAATTACGTTAATGCCGGTTTTACCGAGCAGTTTATTGATTGCTGGTGCAATCTTAAATAAACCGTAACTTAGTGCACCGAATACCACCACAATTAGCGACATCATTACGAAGTTAAGCCAGCCACCGTGTTCCGCAGCAAAAACGATCACCGAGCTGATTGCACCAGGCCCGGCCATCAACGGCAATGCTAACGGAACGACAGCTACCGAATCCATTGCTGAAGCTTCACGGTCTTCCTCTTTATTGCGTTTCACTTCACTGAGTTTACCTTGCAGCATCGACATGGCGATAATGGCAATCAAGGTGCCCCCCGCAATTCTAAATGCTGATAGCGAGATACTGAACAAATTGAGGATGTGCTGACCGACTACCATGGTGCAAAGCAATATGATAACGACAGAAAAGTTGGCGACTTTCGCCGTATGATCGCGCTCTAAAGGCGTTTGGTGACTCGTCAGACTGATAAAAACAGGCAATAGACCGATGGGGTTAATGATGGCAACTAACCCAAAAAAGAACTTCACATACAGCATCCAATCCACTTTTTTTACTCGCCTATTATTACGTAACTTATTGTGGGATACACATTTTTCGGAGGCGTAATTTACTCTGATTTCACAACAACACAAAATGAGTTTTTTTAACGATTTGCCTCTAAAAAAGTTATGCATCGCCTTTCACTTAATGTGTCACTACTTTAGTGCATCTTGTAACGCTAAATGTAATTAAATTACATTTTTAGGTAAATCTTGCGGTTGATAACAGTTTTCAATCGATTTACGTAGTAAAAATATTTCAACTGAGAAAGGTTAACCAAGTCTACTTGA
Source organism: Shewanella sp. (assembly GCF_048265805.1). Taxonomy (GTDB): domain Bacteria; phylum Pseudomonadota; class Gammaproteobacteria; order Enterobacterales; family Shewanellaceae; genus Shewanella. The sequence continues at coordinate 6,377 of NZ_JBLXAT010000049.1, forward strand.
AGTCGCTTTGATTAAATTTTTTTACAGGACTGATATTATGAAAGTTACCAATACTGAAGAGCTGAATAGCTTGCTCGAACGAGTGGCTGCGGCACAAGTTAAGTTCAGTAGCTACAGTCAACAGCAGGTGGACCGCATTTTCCGCGCTGCCGCACTGGCTGCGGCCGATGCGCGTATTCCGCTGGCACAACAAGCCGCAGCAGAAACAGGCATGGGTTTGGTGGAAGATAAAGTGATTAAAAACCACTTTGCGTCTGAGTATATCTATAACAAATACAAAGACACCAAAACCTGCGACATCCTTGAGGAAGATGAAACCTTCGGCACTATTACTATTGCTGAGCCGGTTGGTATCATCTGCGGCATTATTCCGACCACCAACCCAACATCCACTGCGATTTTTAAATCCTTGATGGCGTTAAAAACCCGTAATGCGATTGTGTTCTCTCCTCACCCTCGCGCTAAAGCATCCACCGTTGCTGCAGCAAAACTGGTGTTAGATGCTGCCGTTGCAGCGGGTGCGCCGAAAGACATTATTGGCTGGATAGATGAACCCAGCGTCGAGTTATCCAATCAATTGATGACACACCCCAATATTAATCTTATTTTGGCCACTGGTGGCCCGGGCATGGTGAAAGCCGCTTACTCATCAGGCAAACCTGCTATTGGTGTGGGCGCGGGCAATACGCCGATTGTGATTGATGAAACCGCCGATATTAAACGCGCGGTCAGCTCAATTCTTATGTCCAAAACCTTTGACTATGGTGTGGTGTGTGCATCAGAGCAAGCCGTGGTGGTGGTAGATGAAATCTATGACAGAGTCAAAGAGCGTTTTGCGAGTCACGGCGCCTACATCCTAGATGGCAAAGAGGTCGATGCGGTGCGTCATGTCATCTTAAAGAACGGCAACCTCAATGCTGCTATTGTTGGCCAAAGTGCCAGTAAAATCGCGGAGATGGCTGGCATTAAAGTCCCCAAATATACCAAGGTACTGATTGGTGAAGTGACTGCCATCGATAACGACGAAGCCTTCGCCCACGAAAAACTTTCTCCGTTGCTCGGTATGTACCGCGCAACCAACTTTGAAGATGCAGTCGCTAAAGCAGAAGCTTTGGTACAACTCGGTGGTATTGGTCACACATCAGGGCTTTACACCGACCAAGACCGCAACAGCGATCGCGTACACAGTTTTGGTGCCAGAATGAAAACGGCTCGTATATTGATCAACACTCCAGCGTCCCAAGGCGGTATTGGTGATCTTTATAACTTCAAGCTGGCACCGTCTTTAACATTAGGTTGCGGCTCATGGGGCGGTAACTCAATTTCTGAAAACGTTGGTCCCTCTCATCTGATCAACAAAAAGACTGTCGCTAAGAGGGCTGAAAACATGCTATGGCATAAACTTCCATCATCAATCTATTTCCGCCGCGGCAGTTTACCAGTAGCACTAGAAGAGTTGGCCGACAAGAAACGAGCGTTAATTGTTACCGATAAGTTCTTGTTCAATAACGGCTATGTTGATGAAACCGTGGCTATTCTTAAACGCTTTGGGCTGGAAACCGAAGTGTTTTACGAGGTGGAGGCCGACCCTACATTAAGCGTGGTTAAAGCCGGTACTCGCGTAGCCGAGAACTTTCAACCAGATGTGCTGATCGCCCTTGGCGGCGGCTCACCGATGGATGCAGCTAAAATCATTTGGGTGATGTATGAACATCCCGATGTCGACTTTTCAGATTTGGCAATGCGCTTTATGGATATCCGTAAACGCATTTATAAATTCCCTAAATTGGGGCGAAAAGCCACACTGGTTGCAGTGCCGACCACATCAGGCACAGGCTCCGAAGTGACCCCATTTGCGGTAGTCACAGACGAAGTGACCGGCACTAAGTATCCAATTGCGGATTACGAACTGACACCTAATATGGCAATTGTTGATCCAAACTTGGTGATGAACATGCCTAAATCGCTGACGGCGTTTGGCGGTGTGGATGCCATTACTCACGCACTGGAAGCCTATGTCAGCGTAATGGCAAACGAGTTTAGTGACGGCCAAGCCTTACAAGCATTAGATTTACTGTTTGCATACTTACCCGACGCTTATGAATTGGGTGCCGACGCCCCTATCGCTCGTGAAAAAGTGCACAACGGTGCGACTATTGCGGGTATCGCTTTTGCCAATGCTTTTCTGGGGATATGCCACTCAATGGCACATAAACTAGGCGCTGAGTTCCACATTGCACACGGTTTAGCAAATGCATTGCTGATCACTAACGTCATGCGGTTTAACGCGACAGATGTTCCGACTAAACAAGCGGCGTTCAGCCAATATGATCGACCAAAGGCGTTGTGTCGCTATGCGGAAATCGCTGACCACCTGAAGCTGGCTAAAGGTAAGAGCGTGAGTGACGAGAAAAAAGTCGGGTTATTGATCGATGCTTTAGAAAACGTCAAAGACCGCTTAGGCATTCCTAAATCCATTCAAGAAGCTGGCGTTAACGAAGCTGACTTCCTAGCGAAAGTCGACAAGTTAGCCGTGGATGCTTTTGACGATCAATGCACTGGTGCCAACCCACGCTATCCATTAATCAGCGAGCTAAAAGAGTTATTGCTATGCAGCTTCTATGGTAAAGCGTACAAAGAATAACGTTGCTGATTTGCATAAAACTAAAAGGCCTCGTTTGAGGCCTTTTGTTTGCGCTATTTGTACCGAAACCAGATGAAACGCTCGGTTACCACATCAAATCGTCTGGGATGACGTAATCTGCATATGGGTCATCTTCTTCAACTGCAGTTTCTGTTTGGCTCTCCGTTGCAGTCCACAAATAGCCACACCATGCAGGCACGAGTAGATTAACCCGTTCCGCCAGTTTATGTGGCACCACGTAGCTTTTTTCTTCAATACGTACAATGCCTAGGCGGCCATTAAGCAACTGCTGTTGTAACTTGTTATCGATAAACAGCGAGTAAATTTTGTTATCCAAGGTGAAGTTAAACTTCAACTCGCCGTCTTTTGGTAATGTGATAGCTTGCTTACGAATTTCAGTCACGAGTGAACGTACTAAGCCCTTTTCAGTGGCTTCTGCGAACCGCTTTTCGTTCAAGCTTCTATCTCGTTGCGCTTGCTGTGCTTTTTGCTCAGCAATTTGCTGTTTTAACGCCGAACTACCGTCATCCACCTTGGCTTTGCGATCACGTTTTTTCTGAGTTTTAACATCGCGTGCTTTTTGTTTGCTAGCCAAACCCGCTTTAAGCAGTTGCTCTTGTAATGCGTTCGCCATGATTATTCTCCTTTCAAAATAGATTGGTGAATAGCCTCAAGTGCGGCTAACGGATCCTCTGCTTGAGTGATCGGGCGGCCAATGACCAAAAAGTCTGAGCCTGCGGCCAACGCTTTGCTTGGCATCATGATACGTTTTTGATCGCCAACATCTGCGCCAGCAGGACGGATACCGGGTGTCACCAACTTAAAATCTTCACCTAAGGTAGATTTTAGCAAAGTCGCTTCTTGAGCCGAGCACACGACACCATCTAACCCCGCTTGCTGTGTCAGCTTAGCCAGACGTAATACATGATCTTGCGCTGTGGCATTGATGCCCAAAAGTTGCAACTCTTCACTGCTCATCGAGGTCAGTACGGTTACTGCAATCAATAGTGGGGCATTATCGCCATAGGGCAGCAAGGCTTTCTTCGCCGCTTCCATCATGGCTAAACCACCGCTTGCATGTACGTTCACCATCCACACGCCAAGTTCAGCGGCAGCGGCAACAGCCTTAGCTACTGTGTTGGGAATATCATGGAATTTCAGATCCAAAAACAGATCAAAGCCGCGATTATGGATCTCTTTTACCAACTCTGGGCCAAACAGCGTGAACATCTCTTTGCCGACTTTTAAGCGGCAAAGCGCTGGATCCAATTTATCAACTAGCTGTAAGGCCTTAAATTTGTTGTCGAAATCTAGCGCAACAACAATAGGTTTTTCGGTCATATTAACTCCGTAAGTTAGACGGCTATTCACCATCTAGCCCTTTGATATGTTTAATGCTGCCCCAATTTTTACAAGATGGACAATGCCAGTACAGCGTGTGGGATGGGAAACCACATTCACTGCAACGATAAATCGGTCTTGAGCGGATCTGCTGCCCTACCAGTTTCTCAAGCATGGACAAGCTATCTCTCGCCTGCCCTGGTTCAGCTTGTTGCAGCTGCATCTTCATCAAGAATTGGAATCCGCGCATTGTTGGATGACGGTAGAGATTATCCAAAATCAATGACTCCGCCGCTTTGATATCACCTTCATCTACCAGTAGCTTGGCTAACGCGATAATCACTGATGCGCCAGCGCCGTTATCAACAGCTTTGGATAAACGTCTTTTTAGACTGGTTAAATCTTTGGTCGCTTCCGCCAATTGCTGCGCGTCATCGAGCGCATCTACCGCTAACTCCGGTACTTGTTCGATAAGTTGATCAAGCACTTCAGCCGCTTCACTATATTGCTGCTCTGTCAAATATAATTTGAGCAATGCCAGCATGGCTCTGCCGCAGCTTGAGTCGTTCTTTAGTGCCTGTCGCAACAACGATAATTTTTGGGCATTACCTTTAGCCTCATCCGCGAGCTGACAATAGAAATGTGCTAAGACAGGCTTGAGAGTTTGCTGACGTTTACGCGGTAATTTACGAATGATGTCGATGGCTTTTTGCCAGTCCTTCGTCATCTCGTAAATCGAAATGAGTTGGTCTTCGGCTTCGTCAGAATGGTCATCCAACAATACCAAATTTAGAAAAATCTCTTCTGCGCGATCATAAAAACCGGCAGCTAGAAAATCTTTACCGAGTTCCATCATCGCCAAATCGCGCTGTTCGTTAAGCAGCGATGGTCGAGCGATGAGATTTTGGTGGATGCGAATAGCACGGTCGACTTCGCCGCGCTTCCGAAATAACGAACCAAGCGAGAGATGCGTATCAATGGTCTCATCGTCAACATCCAGCATACTAATGAACAGATCAACCGCTTTATCTGATTCATCAGACAACAAAAAATTCAGCCCGGCGAAATAATCGCGACTAAGCTGTTTTTGCTGCGATGACTGTTTCTGCCTGAGATTGCGGCGCCCCATGTACCAACCATAGGCCACTGCAACGGGCAACAGCAGAAAAAACAGCTCTAGCATTTAGCTGTTTAACTCCTGTTGAGCTGACTCGAGCGACATCAGGCGTCGACGTGCACGTTTCAGCGAAAGTTTTAAGCGCAAGATGTAAGCGAGTGCGACAATCCAGCAACTCACAAACCCCGCAAAAAATACGACGGCTAATACAAACGGTAGCCGATATTCCCCCTGTACAACGAAGTAATTGATGGTAACCAATTGCTCGTTACGTGCGCCAAAAATCAGCGCCACAATAAACAGCAGAGCGACAATGACAGTGACAATAAAAGACTTCACTCGATGCTCCCAGAACTGAATTCAATTAGCTGATTATCCAGTAAATTGGCAGTTGCTACCAGTGTTGAAGCGCTTGGGCCATAAAAAAAGCCCCCTATAGGAGGCTTTTTATACAAAGAGAATTTAGCCGATTGCGGCATCAACTCTTTCACGCAGCTCTTTACCTGGCTTAAAGTGTGGTACGTACTTGCCATCCAGTTTAACAGAAGTACCTGTTTTAGGATTGCGACCCACACGAGGTGCACGATAATGCAGAGAGAAACTACCGAAACCGCGGATTTCAATACGATCACCGATTTCTAATGTCTTCGCCATTTGCTCCAACATCTCTTTTACGGCACTTTCAACATCTTTTGCTGACAACAGCGATTGGGTCTCAGCAAGCTTTTCGATAAGTTCGGATTTTGTCATCCTAATCACCCCTTGATTTAAGCCAAACAAAACTAGCCTTTTATGGGAAGCGCTAAGCGCTTCCCAATCGGCAGGCTACTTATTTACGAGCCGCTTTGAACGCTTCAGCCATTGCGTTACCGATAACAGCTTCTTCCTGTTTGTTCAGGTTAGCCATTACTTCTTTCTCTTCTGCTTCATCTTTCGCACGAATAGACAGAGAAACGTTACGGTTCTTACGGTCTACGCCCATGAATTTAGCTTCAACAGCGTCACCAACGTTGAATTCTGCAGATGCATCTTCAACGTGTTCACGGCTGATATCAGCAACACGGATGTAACCTTCAACAGCGTCAGCCAGTTCTACAGTTACGCCTTTCGCGTCAACAGCAGTAACAGTACCTGTTACAATAGAACCTTTCTTCTTGTCTGCCAAGTAAGCGTTGAATGGATCGTCTTCAGTTTGTTTCACGCCCAAGCTGATACGCTCACGTTCTGGGTCAACTGACAATACAACGGCAGTGATTTCATCACCTTTTTTGTATTCGCCAACTGCTTCTTCGCCAGCTGCATTCCAAGAAATGTCAGACAGGTGAACCAGACCGTCGATACCGCCGTCCAGACCGATGAAGATACCGAAGTCAGTGATAGACTTGATCTTACCAGTTACTTTGTCGCCTTTAGCGAAGCGGTTTGCGAAATCTTCCCATGGATTAGTCTTACATTGTTTCAGACCCAATGAGATACGACGACGTTCTTCGTCGATATCCAGTACCAGAACTTCAACTTCATCGCCCAAGCTAACAACTTTAGATGGGTGGATGTTCTTGTTAGTCCAATCCATTTCAGAAACGTGAACCAGACCTTCAACGCCTTCTTCGATTTCAACGAAGCAACCGTAGTCAGTCAGGTTAGTAACGCGACCAGTCAAACGCGTGTTTTCTGGGTAACGTTTGCTGATTTCCAACCATGGGTCTTCACCCAGTTGTTTCAGACCCAGTGATACGCGAGTACGTTCACGGTCATATTTCAGCACTTTAACTTCGATTTCATCACCAACGTTAACGATTTCTGATGGATGCTTAACGCGTTTCCATGCCATGTCAGTGATGTGCAGCAGGCCGTCAACACCGCCCAGATCTACGAATGCACCGTAGTCGGTCAGGTTCTTAACGATACCTTTAACAGATTGACCTTCCTGCAGATTTTCCAGCAGAGCATCGCGCTCAGCACTGCTTTCAGATTCAATAACAGCGCGGCGAGAAACCACTACGTTGTTACGTTTCTGATCCAGTTTGATAACCTTGAATTCCAGCTCTTTGTTTTCCAGGTGAGCAGTGTCGCGAACTGGGCGAACGTCCACCAGAGAACCAGGAAGGAATGCACGGATACCGTTCAACTCAACAGTGAAACCGCCTTTAACTTTGCCGTTGATAACGCCGATAACAGTTTCGTTATCTTCGTAAGCTTTTTCCAGAACGATCCAAGCTTCGTGACGTTTAGCTTTTTCGCGAGACAGTTGAGTCTCACCGAAGCCGTCTTCAACGCTATCCAGCGCTACGTCAACTTCATCACCAACGGCGATTTCCAATTCACCTTGAGCGTTTTTGAATTGCTCAGCTGGGATTGGGCTTTCAGATTTCAGACCGGCGTCAACCAGTACAACACCGTTTTCGATGGCAACAACAGTACCACGAACGATAGAACCTGGGCGGAATTCCAGTTGTTGAAGGGATTGTTCAAACAGATCAGCAAAAGATTCAGTCATGTGTATTAACTTAATTTAAAAGCCATGCTACGTCCTGAACATGGGGTTATGTATATAATTCATCAAATCCTTTTGATGAATACCAAAAACTGCACGTGCCCTAGACACCTGCAGCAGATAGCTTATCTTCGATGTATTTAAGCGCTTGCGCGAATACATCTTCGATGGCGAGGCCCGTAGTATCAATGAGGAATGCATCTTCTGCTGGCACTAATGGCGCCACAGCTCGATTCATGTCCCTGAAATCACGGTCTTTAATCTCGCTTAAAAGGGTGTCGATATTAACATCAAAGCCCTTGTCTCGCAACTGATTATAGCGGCGCTGGGCGCGCTCTTCAGCAGAAGCGGTTAAAAATAATTTTGCTGGCGCGGTTGGGAACACTATTGTGCCCATATCGCGGCCATCGGCTATCAAACCTGGCTCAACTCTAAAGGCGCGTTGACGGCGTAATAATGCCTCACGCACACGAGGAAACACTGCGACACGAGACGCTGCGTCTGAGCACTCCTGAGAGCGAATACTTTGTGTAACGTCTTCACCTTCAAGGATAATTTTTGATGTTTCAGTTTCGGATGCTGCATGAAACTGCACATCTAAATGTGAGGCCAATAAGGTGATGGCTTCTTCATTGTCCAATTCGACATTGTGATGAAGAGCCGCTAGCGCAAGTACTCGGTAGATCGCACCACTATCCAGAAACTTCCAACCTAAGTGGCTGGCAAGTAGCTGACTAATCGTTCCCTTCCCTGCACCGCTAGGACCATCAATGGTGACGACAGGCGCCCGATCAGACATACATTCCTCCAAATAATTGTCTTTCCGGCAAGCTGAAACATCAGCTCCCAGAATTTCGCGGTCGACATTATATATCAAGATCGCTACTAACGTCGGCGAATTTTAGCAAACATGTGATTAAGTGCCGAAGGCTTCGGCACTTAATGAAGGGAAAACTATTGCTTAGCGAGTAATTGAAACTGCGTAAAATAGTCTGGAAAGGTTTTAGACGTACAGTCAGGATCGTTGATGGTGACCCCGGCTTCGCTAAAGGCTACCAGTGAAAAGCACATTGCCATACGGTGATCGTTATAGGTATCAATGGCTGCGTGCTTTATCTTTGCAGGCGGTGTGATGCGAATAAAATCTTCGCCCTCTTCTACTGTTGCGCCTACTTTGCGCAGTTCAATGGCCATCGCTGCTAGGCGATCGGTTTCTTTAATACGCCAGTTATAAATGTTAGTCAGTTGTGTCTCACCTTCGGCAAACAGTGCCGCGGTGGCAATGGTCATTGCGGCATCGGGGATGTGGTTCATGTCCATATCAATGCCGTGCAGCTTGCTACCACGCGCAATAATATAGTCATCTCCCCATTCGATATCAGCACCCATTGCGGCAAGTGCATCGGCGAACTTTACATCGCCTTGAATGCTTTGCTTGCCCACGCCTGTGACTTTGACTTCGCCACCGGCAATGGCACCAGCCGCTAAGAAATAAGATGCTGATGAGGCATCACCTTCCACCAATAAATCACCTGGGGCGATGTACTGTTGCTGGCCTTGTACGCTAAAACGCTGATATTGATGGTTGGTCACTGACACACCAAATTTCGCCATCAAAGCCAAAGTAATATCAATGTAGGGTTTCGATACCAAATCACCGACAACTTCAATTTCTACATCGCCGTCGGCCAGTGGTGCAACCATCAACAAAGCGGTAAGAAATTGACTCGACAACGCGCCGGAAATTTTAACGGTGCCGCCGTTTAGACCCGTGCCAATTACCTTAACAGGTGGAAAGCCTTCACTTTTGAGATATTCAACCTTGGCACCGATTTGGGCAATCGCATCGACGAGGTCTTTGATCGGACGCTCTTCCATACGCGGTTCACCAGTGAGTTCAAATTCACCATTCCCTAGCGTTAATGCGGCACAAAGCGGTCGCATAGCAGTGCCCGCATTGCCAAGAAATAGTGTTAATGCTTGTTGGCTAGTAAATGGGCCAGCGTTGCCCACCACCTTACAGGTTCGGGATTCGACGTCGCGCTGATAGCTGATCCCGAGTTGCGATAACGCATTTAGCATATGGCTGATATCGTCGGAATCTAACAAGTTGGTTAGCCTAGTAGTGCCCTTAGCTAACGCTGCTAATAATAACGCGCGATTAGAGATACTTTTGGAGCCGGGAATGTTGACTTCGCCGTTGACACGAAAGACTTGGTTCAGTTGTAACTGCTTCATAAATTTAGTTCTTTTTAAGTGCTAAGGATGTTTATGCGAATAAACATCGTCGATGTTGAATTAACTACTACGCCTAATTGGCATTGAATATCAATGCCGAAAATTGATAATGCGGGTTACTCGAATTGCGTCTTCGTAGTGTTAAAGTAACTGAATAGCAGCTCAATTCAATCATTTTTTGTAATACCCAAGCATTACAGCACAAAAAAACAGCAATGATAAAATTAAGCACTATTCGTCAACAGATATGTACATTTGGGAATAAAAACGTCCATTTATCTGTACATGTAATAATTTTTCTTTGAAAATAATGCAGATTAACAGGGCGAGCTTTAACCGCTATGCTAACAATTCTGTCACACATAACAATAACTGGAAGTCTCGATGTTCAATGCATTAAACCCAATGCCGGCGGATCCTATTCTTGGGCTGATGGCGCAATTTCGTGAAGACCCTCGTACCGATAAAGTTGACTTGGGTGTAGGCGTTTATAAAGACCCTGATGGGCATATCCCAATTCTTGCTTGTGTGAAGACCGCAGAGCGCATTCGTACCGAAACCGAAACCACGAAAGTTTATATCAGTCCCGCTGGTAGTCCTGAGTTTAACCGCCTTATTTGCGAATTAGCCTTTGGCGCTGATCACCGTGCAGTATTGAGTAATCGTATTCGCAGTGTATCTACCCCAGGGGGTACAGGGTCTCTGCGTGTGGCCGCCGACTTTATTAAACGTTGCAATGCGGATGCAACAGTATGGGTAAGTGACCCAACTTGGGCAAACCATATCGCTATTTTCAAGGCCGCTGGACTGGCGGTGGATAGCTACCCTTACTATGACACTGAAAATAACGCACTGCGTTTTGATGCCATGTTGGCAAAGCTTAAAACGCTGGGTAAAAGCGATGTCGTGTTGCTACATGCATGCTGCCATAACCCAACTGGTGAAGACCTAACGCCAGCACAATGGGACCAAGTTGTTGCAGTCGCCAAAGACCGCGGTTTTACACCGCTGCTGGATATGGCATATCAAGGTTTTGGTGAAGGCTTGGAGCAAGATGCCTACGGTGTGCGTAAGATGGCTGATGCAGTAGATGCCATGTTGCTGTGTGACTCATGCTCGAAAAACTTCGGTTTATACCGCGAACGTATCGGCGCTTGTGCCGTATTGGCTAAAGATAGCAATGCAGCAGCTATCGCACAGTCGGTAATGTTACATGTGATCCGTGCTAACTACTCGATGCCGCCTGCACATGGTGCAGCGTTGGTTGAAACCATTTTGGCGTCTCAGGCGTTAACTACGCAGTGGCATGAAGAGTTGAAAGTGATGCGTGACCGTATTAATGGCAACCGTGCCATGTTGGTTGAACGCATTAAAGCGCAAGGCGTCAGCCGTGATTTTAGCTTTATCGCTCGTCAAAAAGGGATGTTCTCTTTCTTAGGCATTACCCCAGAGCAAGTGGCATTGCTAAAAAGCGCACATGGCGTCTACATGGTCGATTCTAGCCGCATGAGCATTGCTGGCATTACTGAAGCGAACGTAGATTACTTGGCAGCGGCGATTGCCAAAGTACTGTAATAGGAACTTCGCACTGAAGGATCCCCTCATAAATCCGCCAGTGCATAGCCATTTTTTAAGAGCTGCTCAGCTAGAACTACCGCCGCT
>NZ_JBLXAT010000050.1:0-15751 GCF_048265805.1 Shewanella sp.
GCGGCGGTAGTTCTAGCTGAGCAGCTCTTAAAAAATGGCTATGCACTGGCGGATTTATGAGGGGATCCTTCAGGGCTTAGGTTGTCACACCAAGCTACTAAAAATTCTTCCTGCTTTCCATCAAGCGGCATATCTAATTCTTCGCAACGTTGACGAACAGTAACGATAAAGGTGTCATTTAATTCTTTGGGTTTTAAAGAATTAACTTCTTCAACAACAGCTCCTAAAGTACTTTTCATAGTTTGTACATCTTGAATAATCTCATCTTGTCTTGCTAAAGCATCTGCAATCATTTGAGAATTTTGCGCAACTACTTGAGCCATTTGAGTGAGAAGCGAGCCTCTAGATTCTGGTGGGGGTGGGTACACGCCATGTTTTGTGATGGAAGGAATTACTTCATGGTAAAGCCATTTTTGGAATCTTTTTCCTGCCATACTTTTATCACCAGACAAGACTCTATAGAGTCCTGGCTGAGTGACAAAAATTTCGGTTTCGCCATCAAACTTTGGAGATGAGGATGGGACAGATATATACTCATCTTCATCTAATACGTTTAGTTGATTTTTGATTAATCCAGCCATGGATTTTAAGGCGTGATTTTCATTTATTTCCCTGTTTTCCTTATTTAAAGTGACTAAAATGTCCTTTAAAGAAATATGAAGTAATCCATTGTGAATTAGTGTTCTGATATCAGAATTTCCACTTTCACCTTCATAGCAAATATTGACCAATTCACTCTTCAACGTCGTATCTCCTTAATGTAATCCATCACTATCAGAGTAACTTGTTTAACAGCTTTGCTCTAATAAAATTATCAGCACTCTTTAGTGCATGATATTTATAAAAAACCACAAACTATAAAGATATTAACACGCTGAAATTTATAGGGAAAATGCGTTAATTGTGGATTTTTAAAGCGGAAGCCAAAGTCACGGCTATACCGCTAGGTATTTCCGATAGCAACTAAGAAATATGGATTCAAGTGCTGCAGAATAACCATGTTACATACATCTCCACTAACTTTTCTTAATGCGCACCACTTTCATATATTCAAAACTCAGGCCAGCGACGACTTCATTTACTGGGTAGTAAGTCATGTTGACTCTGGCTCCTGTTAAGTTTTGATATTGCTGTTTGCGTTTGAATTTAAATGGTGCGTCACAGCCTGCCACTATCAATGAATGCAACACCCATTCGCCTTGCTCGCGCTGGGTGTGTGATACCACTTTCATGGCTTCGGAATGGATCAGTTGCTGATTTTTCTCGACGAGTTTTTTTGGATCGGACTGCATGTTATCTCACTCGGTTTAGCACGTTAGCCGCTAAGTAGCACATGGGCGCAACTTGAGAGCTGCTGAGAAGTGGCCATACTAACATCAAACAAAAGCGACGGTAAAAACCGCCGCTTTTGTGCATAGAACCGAGCAACTATTACCGTGCCGATTTACGCGCTCGCATGTTGAAAAAACCGACCCAGTGCGTGTAATTGTTCAAGGTTAGCAACCTCTGCAACCCTAGGCTCAGGAGTAAAGTTCAGCACTTTGGGTGCGGCAGCGTTAATTGTTGGCAATGCTGCCTTCGATTTACGCTGCGAGAGTGCGGTGGCTATCGCTCGCCCCCGCATGGCTGCCGCTTACTCTTTATAAAAATGCACATCGCGTTGTGGGAACGGAATCGTGATGTTTTCCGCATCAAAGCGCATTTTCACGGCGCGGGTGATGTCCCAATAAACCATCCAATAATCGTCCGGTTGTACCCATGGCCGTACAATGAAGTCGACTGATGACTCGTTGAGCAGATGCAGCCTGACTATAGGTTCTGGATCGTGCAGTACTTTAGGATGTTGCGAGACGATCTCTTGTAGCACTTTCTCCGCTTTTTCAATGTCATCGCTGTAGCCGATGCCGAAGGTCATATCCACGCGGCGATGGCGTTCGGCGGTGATGTTGTTGATGGTGTCACCCCAAATCTTGTTATTGGGCACAATCAAGCGTTGGTTATCGAGCGTCTTAATGGTAGTCGACACTAGGCTCATGTGGCTAACACGGCCAGTCACGCCAGCGGCATTGATCAAGTCCCCCACATCATAGGGGCGATAGACCAAAATCATCATGCCGGAGGCAAAGTTTGACAGGGTGTCTTGCAGGGCGAAGCCGATAATCACACCGGCGATACCAAAGCCTGCCAGCAAAGGGCCAAGCTCAAAGCCAAGTTGCGATAGCGCGATCAGCAAGCCGATGGTCATCACCACTTTGCCTGATAGTCCGCTAAAAAAGTCTTGCAGCAGCATGCTGAAATTGAGTTTTGAATTGCTTACCGCTTTGCGTACTAAGCGTTCGGTCAGTTTAGCCAGCAGGTGGGCGCAGAACAGAATAATCAAAAACACCAACACTTTAACGGCGAGGCTAGGGCCATTTTCCACAATGCTGGCTTCGGCTATATGCAGCCAATTGCCAAACAGTTGTGAAATAAAGCTGACGTTAAACACGTCTTGTGTGATGTTGCCTGATACGGCAAACAAGCTTTGCTTCAGCGCGTTAGTATCCACACCTAAGCTATCAAGCATGGTGATATCGGCACCCAGCGCGGTACTGTTGTTGTTTAGGCGCTCTTTAAGCACGCCTAGCTGGGCGCGTTGTTCGCTGCTGGCATCTTTACCTGCGGCATTAACGTCTTCAACCAATGCCGACATCTGCTGTTGGTTATAGCTCACCAAACTCTGTAGGTGAGTAGCTTGATTTTGCAGTTGTTGTTGCAGTGTTTGTCGCTCACTGCTGGTATCGGCATTTAAGCGGTCAGCCCAGTTAAGCAACTCTAATTGATTACGGTAGAAATCGGTTTTTTCCAGATTGCGACGCGAGAGTGCCAGCATCAACTGCGCGTCATTATCGCTGCCCAGTTGCGCCGAAATACGTGCCATTTCGTTATTGATGTACTGCACAAACGCTTGTAGTTGTTGCTGATGTTTTTGCACGTAAGGCAATAACACCTCAGCATTGGGATTATCCTCTTCTAGTGCTTGCTTGAGGGTATTTCGAAATGCTTGCGCTTGTTGTTTGATACGAAACTCACTCACGGCTTTTAGCTCGCCTTTACTGCTTTTCAGCTCAGTGATGTTTTGTTGTAATCCTTGTTGTAACGTCGCTAATGCTTGCGCTTCGGTGGCGGTATCATCTGCTGCCGCAGGCCAGCCAATGGCAATGGCTAATCCCAGTAAAAGAGCTTTGTACATGGCTATCTCGCTTTGTTTTTGTGGCTTCCTGAGTGTTTGGCATTCGGCAACACTGCTTTAACAGTGAAACTATTAACCGTAACTGCGTGCACCGCAACATATTCTGCTGCAAAAATACGGTTATTTGTGCGTTAAGTCGGCAATAACGGGGCAAGCTGCCATTTCTATAAGACAACGGCAGCGATTCATGGGCATTGTGGGCGCGCATTATAGCCCGGCGTGGTATTGGCCTTCGGTGGTTGGCGTGATCTGCTGGTTCAGTAACACAAGCGCTCGCTCGCGCTGCGTGTCATCCAATAGTGCAGCAAACTGGTTAATCAACTCGGCCTTGCTCAGGCCGCATGCTGTCGCGGTATCAATATCGCTCAGGTCGATAAACAGCTCACTAAACATGTCGGCATGCTCACGCACCAATGACAGATTCATAAAGTGTTCATTACCGTAAATGGCGTTGTGTTGTCCGGCCAGCTTTTGGATGCGGTATGATTCGCCGTGCTCATTGGTGAGCGTGGTGCTTTTATTGCATTTCGGCAAACAACTTTTAGTGATTTTCTGCTTGCGACAGCCCGCCGTTTGTTGGAACAAACATTGGCGGCTGGTGAGCAACGCCCACGGCTGAAACAGCATGTAGGCCAAGCTAAAGTTGGCCGGACGCTTGATGTGCTTCATCTGAAATCCAGCAATCTCGTTCGAGATAAAGGCGCCGCTAGCACCAAACTCCTGTTGCAAACAGGCGAGGCTATAAGAGTTGCTGATGTTCATCATCGGGCCCGCTTGCCAGCTCAGCCCTAACTGCTGCGCCGCAAAACCCACGCCACTGTTATTGGTCACCAAGGTGCGCGGTTTAACGGTGTTTAATAGCGTGATTGCTGCGTGGTAGTTGTCGCCAATTAACACTGCCGGAAACCATGGCAGCAGCTGCGGATGCTGGGCAAATATGGCGAGAGTGGCATCGAGATCGCGCGCGAAAGAGGCAGGCACTAGCCAGTAAAATTGCACGTTTTCAGGCAGTTCGGCGGCGTTACTCAACGCAATATCGGCCGGGTTGGATAACAACACCGACAAGGTGGCCGTGTTATGGCTGCCATGGTCACGCAGTTTGGACAGCTGCACATCGGCAATCTTATGTGGTGTTGGCGCGACTACCGGCTCAGTTAACAGCTGAGCAACGGCCGCATCAACTTGGCCCATAATCGCGGTGTTTTCATCGTACACTTGCACTTTGATGCGTTGCCTATCGCGGTCGTTGGTGACTTGGGCAAGGTTGGCAAAGTGCTCGGCGGCGTGGTTGCGCGGGTTATCAATAAACATCTGGCGATGGATATTGCCGCTCAAGTAGCCATCGGAAAAATCGCGGTTAAATACCTTGTACAACACGGTTGTGTCAGTCAGCAACTGGCCGCGTTGCTCATAACTATTCAACTGCTGTCGCCACTGTTGCACCACGGTATAGACGTAGTGCGGCTTCTTGATACGACCTTCCACTTTGAGTGAATACACGCCCGCATCGGCGAGTATCGGCAGATCCAAATAAGCCGAGTTGTCTTTCATATTGAGCGGGTGTTTTACGCCAACGGCGGTAGCTTGGTAAGTATCACGGCACGGTTGGCTGCAACGGCCACGGTTGCCCGAAGCGCCATTACGCAGCGAACTCATATAACACAGGCCAGAAAAGCCAATGCAGTAGGAGCCATGCACGAACACTTCCATTTTGACATCGTGCTGTAGGCCAAATTGTGCCAGCGGTTTAATCTCATCAATGCTTAATTCGCGTGACAGATTCACGCGGCTGCAACCGAGTTGTTTCAGCAGTTGGATTTGACCGCAGTTATGGCTGTTAAGCTGGGTAGAACCGTGCAGATCCAGCATCGGATAATACTGCTTCAGCAAGTAGGCGAGGCCGAGGTCTTGAATGATCACCCCATCAATCTCAATCCGCATCAGTTGGTTGAGCAGTTTCACCACCGCATTAAGCTCGCTTTCCAACAGCATAATATTGAGCGTGACAAAGATTTTGCACTGGTGCTGATGTGCCAACGGTAGTACCGCTTTGAGTTGCCCAAGCGTGAGGTTTTCGGCGCGATTACGGGCGTTAAATCGGCCTAAACCGCAATAGATAGCATCGGCGCCCGCAGCAATGGCGGCATGGATGGAGGCGAGATCACCGCCCGGAGCTAACAACTCAAACTGACTGGTCACAAGGTTAATCACTACTACTTAAACTCATGCTAATTTTAAAGGCTTTTTTGAGTGCTTACGGCGATCCATCCCACGTTCGTGGCAATTGCTTTGGGTGGCTTATTTGGCATCCGCACCCCGTAGCCAGAGTGTGATATTGGTGTCACCACCGTGTGTGCGATGTGCTGACAAACTGTGTATACTCCGCAAGCAATTTATTGTTTTAGTTTGATATTCGCAGGTCATTTGTCAGCAACATGGCCTCTCTACGCCGAGTCAGCGCATATGGAATGGCTCATCAATTCATGTTGATAAAAAGGATGCTGTAAATGAGACAGCTTATTGTCGTCGCTGCCTTATCGCTATGTTCGTTCATGTCTTACGCTGGCCAAATTATCCACGGGCCACTCAATCTCCCCGCTGATGAAGATGAGCCACAAACGCTCAGTTTTGAGCAAAGTGACGATGCGGTAGTAGCGTTGGTGGAGAGCGAATACACAGGTAAACAAACGCTTGATAGCTTTAGCAAAGATACCGAAATCGTCGCGGTTTTTTACCAAGACCTTGATGGCGATGCGCAGCGCGAAGTGATCGTGATGCAAAAAAACAGCGCGGGACAGCGGCTAACTGCTTATGGCGTCAATGACATGAACTGGCGGCCGTTAACGCGAGCACAAGCGAAGTTAGACACATTGTCCGCTGAACTCACACCGTTCACCGTGGCCGCTACCCGTAAAGGGTTACAAGCATGGCCGCTGGAAAACTTCCTCGTACATTACAGCACCAGCAATATCACCGACCCACTGTTAGAGCAGTTGATGAACGGTGAATACCCCCAGGCTGGCAAGTTTTTAGGCTATCGCGATGCCAACGGTCAGCCAGTGACAGGCCGCGCTAGTGCTGAATTCTACTATGTGCAATATCCCGACAGTATTACCGATACGGTGGCCGGGCAAAGCAAAACGTTTTATCTCACGCAAGAGTATTCCCGCGCCGCCTATAACATGCACAACGATGGCAGCGGCTTTATTGTCAGTGCTGTGGGCTATATGGCGGCCGATGATCTCGGTCAGTACGCGGGTGAATCGGTGCAATATGCCCCAAGTCATGATGGCTGGGTTGAGTTAGCCGAGGTCAGCCATTATCAGCACGATCAACTTGATGGTGATTATCAACAGTTCTTTGAGCGCAGTGGGCAATTGGCGCTGCATGGCAGTTATGTAGCGGGTGTTCGCCAAGGGCAATGGACTGAACTCGATGAAACGGGCGATTATTGGCAAGGCGATTACCAACAAGGTAAAAAGCAGGGCAAATGGCTACAGTTCGGCTTTGATGATCAGCAAGTCGGCTTTGCTCACTATGAGCAGGGCACGCTCAATGGTGACTATGAAGAGACGCAACCGGATTATCACCAAGATGATCATTCAGCGCGGGTATTATATGCCAAAGGTCGCTATGACATGGGCGTCAAGCAAGGTGACTGGATTGAGCGTAATGGCAAAGGGCCCTATGTGGATGGCAAACGTGAGGGAACATGGCGGATTGAGCATCCCGCTCAAGCGCAATACGTGCTAGAGCATTTTCATCAAGGCAAACGCCATGGTGCTAGCCAAACGTTTGATAAAGCGGGGGGACTCATTAGCGAATATCAGTTCGAAAATGGTGAACGTAATGGGCTAGGGCGCGAGTTTTACCCTAACGGCAACCTTAAGCAGCAGGTGCACTATCGTGATAATCTGAAACAAGGTAATTTCCTGTCGTTTTATGAAAATGGTCAGCCACGCTGGATTACACCGTATGTCATTACCGAGCAAGATGGTAAACAAGTTGCGTTGAAACAGGGCACTGCCATCAGCTTTGATGAGCAAGGCCAGCTTGAGCATGTACAAGGCTACAAGCAGGATAAGCGCTGGGGCATGCGTTATGAGTTCCACTCAAAAACCGGCAAGCTAAAATCGTTTTACCATCCTAACAGTGAGCAAGAAGGCATTGGCGGTCGCCTAAATGACGCTGGCGTGCTCACCTATTTTTATCACTCATGGAACGGCCGCAATGTTGACGCAAGCTATCAGTTTTACCCCACAGGTGCGTTGAAAGAGGTCGAACCTTGGTGTCAGCAAATTGAGCAAACATGGCAAGGCAAACCTTATGCTTACCCGCCAGGAAATTTCCGCTGCGGTATTCGTCGTAGTTTTTACGAGGATGGCAACGTTAAGTGCATGCGCGACTATGTCGAAGGGCAAGAGCAGGGGGTTCAATGCTACAGTGCCAGCGGTGAACTACGTGAGAGCCAAGAGCTGACGGCGGCAGATCGTGCCGTGAAGCGTAGCTATTACTCATCTGGTGCATTGAAGGAAGAGAGACCGCTCATTGCCAATTACTCCACGACAATTAAGGGTAAACAGGTGTATGGCTTTGCCTCTCAACGCCGCGATGGCGTGGTGATTCAGTACAGTCGCTTTACCGGCAAACCTACTTATAAATATCTGTTTAAAAACGGCAAAATGATTTGTAGTCAAAAGCTGAATCTGCTCGGTGAACCATCGGCTGAGAGTGCTAACTGCAAGATTGATGAGTAGTTGCGCGGCATCATTGCTGCAAATAATAGGTCACCTAGGTGGCCTATTATCATTTTAGCGGCGGCTTATCAGTGGGGATGACGTTGATTAATAGCGTCTAGCTGTGCTTGGCAATCTGCTGTGGCTTAGGCGTTGATCAGTTCGGCGCATCTGTCAGCGATTTCATATCGCGCAACCCTACGGCCGAATCCTCAGGTGTACTTGTGCGACTATACATAGAGACCCCAGCATGTAGCCTCTATTGGCTGTTGTCCGCGTTATTTTGCTTGCGCTGTTTTATCGCATCAGCAAGGGCTTGTGCCTGTTTCAGGCAGTCTTGCTGCTTGGTGCTTTTGAGTTTGGCACAGCCATCTGGTAGCGCTGCGGTTGTCGGTGCTTTGGGGCCATATATGGCTTTGTTGATCTCGGGGCTATAAACCTCTTCGGCAACCGCTTTGTTTATTGCATATTCTGCCACTGAATAAAGGCAGTCAGCATTGTGGCAAGGCTGTGCTTGGCTCTGGACACAACCACTTAGCGTGCCAATGAGCGTTAGCCCCAGACCTAATAACAGTATTCTGCTGCTAAGCGGACGGCCGCCTGATGGTAATGGATAAGACATTTTGGTTCCCTTAAAAATGCGGTTACTGCCAACCCGTTACAGCTGTTTACGGCGATTATCGATCGACTCACTCAACGCTTTGGCCTGCGTCATGCACTCTTGCTGCTTGGTGCCGGTCAACTTGGCACAACCTTCTGCGTTGCTTGAGTGCGAGTCGTCGGTTAAGACATCGATTACCCCAGCTGCGGTAGTAAAGGCGGCGCAAGCGGGGCCGGAACTACATGGTGCATTGGTATATTGACTACTACACGCACTTAACATCGTTAGCATGAACAGGGCGAATGAACAACGTTGCATACTACAGTGCGTCACTTACTGGCTCCCAATCGTTAATTACTGTGATTGATGTTGCTTGATGGCGTCGGTAAGAATCGCCGCTTGGCTTTTACATTTGCTTCTTGCTTTCGTGTCGTGCACTTCATCGCAATTAGCGGGAGCAGGAAACTGCCGGGTATAGCCGCCTTCATATACGATGTTATCGTCAGTACAGCCACCTGGTGGGCAGGGCTCAATACTCGGGCTATTGGTCATACAAGCGTTGAGTAAGGCGCAGCTGAATAGCGCCAAGGGTAGGTACTTCATTTGATATTCCTTCATCAAATCTGACAATTACGGTCATCCGCTGGTTAAGCGTTATGACTCAAACCCCTAAGACAAGTTCACACGGTTAATCAAAAAGTTGTTCTTGATTAACCCACCTCAACTTGCGCAAGTACAACGCCTGCTGGAAAATTGTTTTTGACATTTTATGACAATTATCCGTATTACCTTGCAGGCTAAACTGATAAAGTACTGGCTGTTTTTCGCCAGCGAATGGCAGAGTTGTTAGGGGCTGTTTATCTTTGCTGGTTGTTTTTGCAGTAGACAGAGCGTGATTTAGTCAAGGCAGGTGATGTGCCGTATTCTCCACAAATATCACCTAACGCTGAATAAATTGCGCCATGTCACTGCCCGAAGGGTTCATTTAAACGCCTCCTGAACTTTGTAGTCTCCAGTTTGCTTAGTTGACTAAGCGTCATTGGCTGCGCCTTGAGCATAATGCGTTTAATTTGAACAAAAATTAAACACTAAGGATAAACTGCCCCGAGTACAAGGATGATATTGCATGAGCAGTAAAGCGACTCATTTTTTGTTTAAATTTATGTTTTTTTCGGCCGTTACCTGTCAAGTCTGGGCAGGCGAATTAGTCCACGGCCCCCTCGAATTACCCGACCACAACAATCAGTTGGGCTTCTATCAACAAAGCGATAAATTAGCGGCTTACCTCAACGGCGAGCAAGGCCAACCACTCGACAGCTATGCCAACGGCACTGACGTGGTGGCAGTGTTCTATCAAGATCTCGACGGTGATCAGCAGCGCGAAGTGATCGTTATGTTGCATGACAGCAACGGCGATCATTTACGTGCCTATGGCTTGAATGAAATGGAGGGTTGGATGCCGTTGCCGCGAGTGCAAACGCAGCTTGATCGCCTCGTTCCCACACTATCAGCCTTTACCGTAGTTAACGTGCGCAAGGCGCTGCAGCAACTGCCACCGCAAAGTTATGTACAGCAGTACGAGCAACCGCAGTTGGACGATGCCAACATCAAAGCCCTGTTAGACGGCACCCTCGGCGTTGCCCCAAAAGCGATTCAATATTTTACCGATAAAGATAAACCCACTGATAAGGTGGCACTCGCAGCACGATATCAACTGCGCTATCCCATTCATGCTCCGCAGCAAAAGGGGCAAGCTGAGGCGAGCCAAGTAAACAGTGATTATGAGTTAGTCGCCACCTTTGAGCGTCCCTATTGGGGCGAAAAATCAACGGCGAGTTTTGAGCTAGCAGAGGTGGGCTATCAAAACGCTCAAGGTGAGTACCATGGCGCAGTTTTTGGCTACATGGCGTCCTCGCCTACCCAGATGGTGATTGTGCTGCAGGCCAATTATCAACAGGGCAAACTGCACGGCCATTACATGGAACTATCACCACGCCACGGCGCTATTGAGGTGGCCGGTGACTACCAACATGGACAACGCGTTGGTCAATGGACGGAAAGCTTTGCCGACGATCGCTACTGGCAAGGCGAGTACCAGCATGGTCAACGTCAAGGCAAATGGCTGCTGTATTCCTTTTTTACCGATGAACCGGTCGGCGAGGCTAACTACCAACAAGGCCAGTTAGCAGGCAATTATGAAATTTGGCAAATCACGGCGTCTGAGCCAGACGCCAGCGGCAAAGTGCCCAAACGGTTAGAGCAAAAAGGCCAGTATGTTCAAGGTAAACAGCAGGGCGAATGGCTGAATCGCTTCGGCGATGGCACGGAAAAACTGCACTACCAAAATGGCTTACGCCAAGGTGAACGCTTGCTAACCGCTGATAATGGCACCGTACTTGAGCGGGAAAATTATGTTGATGATTTGCTTGACGGTGAAGCCAGCTACTACCGTCAAGATGGTAATCTCAAAGCGGTTAAACACTTTAGCCATGGGCAGCTATCCGGCAGCGAACTGAGCTTTAATAAATATGGCAAGTTGTACCGTGAACGTCACTATCGGGCGTTTAAAGATGGCACTGGCACTTGGGTAAGTGAGCAACATGGCTTAAGTGTTAACTATGACGATGAGCGTCTGCTCAAGGTAGAGCAGTACCAACATGGTGAACCTGTGGGGCTGCAACTGACCTTTGATGAACACAGCGGCCAGTTAAAAGAGTTGCACAATATGCAACTCAATGACGGTCGTACTGGCGTAGAAATGCACGGGCGACAGATCTGGTTTAAACCGCGCGCACCCTATGGTTTGGCCACAGTGGCCGATTATCAACACGGTCAAAAAGCGGGGATGGCATATCACTTTGCCGACGATAAACACATCGACGAAATCACCCAATATTGTACTGCTGCTGATGGCGAACAATGCCGTGCTGGAGCACGTTTTGGCTGGCGTTACACCTATTTTGCTAATGGCATGAGTCAATGTACTGAACACTACACCTCGTCAGGGTTAGAGGAATACAGCTGCGTCCGCAGTGATGGCAAATTGGATAAAAGCCGCCAGTTGCTGAATGGCAACCAAGTGATTGACCGCGACTATCGTAATGGCATTGTCAGCCGTGAAACGGTGTCGCAAGCGCAAGAAAGTAAAACCGTGAATGGCAAGCAAGTGCCTGATCTCAGTCGGCTGAAAAAAGAGGGCATTTCGAGCCAGTTTTACCCCGACGGTAAACCGCATTGGCAGATTTTATATCGCGCTGGTAACCAAGTGTGTGGCAAAGAGTTTGATCAACAAGGTCAACAAACTGCCGCTACCGCCAGTTGTCAATTTCCGCTGATGCTGCGCTAGCCTTGGCTTCATTGAGTGGCAGCAATGCATTGCTCTCGGTGAAGTAGGCGCTGGGCTGAAGTTTATCGGGCGGCATGCTACACTGTGCCGCCTTTTTTATGGCGCAATTGGAGGCAATCGTCCTCAGTCATAAACCGCAGCAATAGAGAGAAAACGCCAGTGTCGAAACTCAAACCTGACGTGACCGTATTACAGTCCGGCATCTTTAGCAAATGGGATGAGGACAGCAAAGACCTGCCTAAATTTCTACAAGCAACCGTGCATATTCCTGCCGAGTTAGACATTGAATTTGGTTTTGTTGCCCGCATTCGTAAAGCCAAAAACCAACTGATGCGTTACTGCATCTACCACCCCGATATTACCGACGCTGACGGTGAAGTGATGGCGCCGTTTGATGGTGAAGTGTACGTTGAGTCTAACGATTGGAAGTTTTTTCTCGGCGACACCATTTGGGCGCCGCTGGAAAACAAAGTCGGCCGCTGGCGTATGACCTTAGAAATTCGTGGCCAAGTTGTGGCCGAGCAGAGTTTTAAAGTGCACTACCGTGATGAGGAAGAGCAGATCGGTAACTTTTGGAAACGCAGAGGGTTTTAGGGGGCGGAGCGCAACTTGTTGTTGCGCTTGAAGAGGCGTTGAAAGCTATATTCATGAGCTTAGTAGTGATTGGCTCATCACCTATCTACTGTGTGCCCAACTCATTTAGTGAAGGAACAGCAGGCCTATCATCAAATGGCTTTCAGTGATTGCAACGAATCAGCCAAACATCTGCGGACTTAACCTCGCCAACAACCAAATAAAATTTCCCACAGTTCAATCAGCCATTGGGTCAGCTCGCTTTCGTTTTCAAACTCATCACCCGTGAGGGTTTCATATTCCGCAACAGAGATGCTGCCAGTGTTGATTGCGTTGGCAAGTTGCTGCTTAAAAAGCGCTAATTCCGCTGGGTTGATACGTGGAATTTCATTAACGAGTTCCATGGCATTTACGTCACAGTAAGTCGATAGACTGCGTTTGAGTGGCTGTTGCATGGCGTTACCTTGGTATAGCTGCGTTGACCTGAGTGCGGTTTGCTGCTGTTACGGCTTCGAATGCGTTTTAAATTTACAGGCGAGACACTCATTGCCGTCGATATACTCCGCAAACCAATAATGGTTGTCGTTCAATTCGCGGTAGCTGGCACCATCGTATGCGCGCGAGAATTTGTACGCCAAAATGATAAGTTTTTCGCATTGCGGCAGCCATTGAGTATTCTCGGCTATCTCATTGTTATGGCCCAGCTCTGCGGCGAGAATCTCATTCAATACGGCACTTTTGAACATGTTATTTATCCTCATAGGAAGCTGGTGTTACCGCAGCGAAACACAATCGATTGGCAATGCGGGATAGTGCAAGCTTATACGCCATTTTCCACTAAATACCTTTCTACATCAGCGATATATGCTGATACTCTCGGGTAGTAATTTTCAGCCCCCGACAAATTAGGGTATTCATCCATAAACCGCTTTATACGTTCAATAAAAATGGGAATGGGCTGTAGATGCTGAGAGTTTAGGCAGCAAATTGTGTGGTTGACGCTACACACCAATGGATACACTGGCGAGTCTCGTCGGTAGGCAAACTTCGGCAAAACTTCATCAGAATTTAAAGCAATTTGCTGAATATTGAGTTGTTGTCGCAATTCCATAGCGTTTAGGTCGTCCTAGTTCAGATTATCAGTGCACCGAGAATTTACTCGCGTTCGAATTCATCATAAAACGGCTGGCGCCATTCAAGATAATCAGAATTACCAAACCGATTTTTACCCATTCGGCAGCAATAGTACGCCGTTAATGCAATTTCAAACGGACCTTCATGGGAAAAGTAATCAGCGATTTCTAGCTCGGATCGGCATTCACGGCACAATGCATAAAACTGATAAGCCAGTTGGTTGGCAGCATCTGCGCTGAGGTTAAAGATTGTTTCGAGCTTAGTAATGCAATGAGCGAGCGTTGACTCTATACGGAGTTCTGGCAACGGTAGCGCGGTTGATTGTTGCTTGTATTCATCGCTTAATTCATCCCGCACAACTGAGTATAAATACGTGGATATCTTGCTATAAACCGTGGTCGTTACGACAATGTCGCCAGCGGCTTCAAGGTCGATGATGGCTTGATCAAATGCCTTGAGTAAATTTTCTTTGTTCATAATCTAAGGTCGATATAAATATCATGCGTCACTTACTTGCTTCGGAATGTACAAGCAGCGCAGTGGGTTAGTAGATTTAATCTAAAATAATACTGATTAACTCTTGCTTGCCATCCATATGCTGACCCAACAACGCTAGAGTATCTCCAGAGGTTTTTTCTAATGAATTTTGGGCTACATTGGCGTCACAGCCGGATCACGCAGCCATCAAGTTCAATGACTGTGTCGCCTTTTTTCAAACCAGCCTTCTCTGCAAACGAGTTTTCATAAACGTTTAATATACTGATTTTTTTAATTTCTGGACTGAAAAAGCCAGAAACGGAGACATCAGCATCAAAACCTAGTAGGTCATCAGCAGCGCCACAAGCCGTTGAGATGACGATGAGGCTAGCAAATAGGAAAGACAACGTTCTCATTTTTATAAAATTCCCTTTAAATAAAACAAGTTATTTTCATTTTTCAGCAAAAAAGCATGACATTAAAATCTGCAAATATAACAACACTTCCAACTAGAACATGTGATTAATGAATAAGTTACTCATTTGGAAGGCTAAGAGTGATCATGCGTAATTGCTGGTCTTTGAACTCATAATGCGCAGTGTATGCTCCGTGGTTGGCTTTTATCCATCGCTGAAACCAGGTGCTGTTTGGATCTTCTACTGGTGACTGAGTAAAGGCGATGCCATTGTGTTCAAAAGCCTGCTTAGCCTCTGTAAATGACGTATAAATTGGTACGTCAATTTCGGCTTTATCTATTGGCGTAAATCCTTCTCGTGGCACCATATATAGAAATATTACATCCAATAATTGCGCTTGATTAAAGCGAAACTGAAAGCCATGTTTTGGTGCTGCAGCCCAGTAGTGATCTTCCATGTTTTCATGGGTTTTATCGAAGTCATACACTACGTTGATATCGTATTGCGCAAATATTTCCAGTAGCAGATCATCTTTGAGTTTTTTACCTAGCAGTTGTGCAAAATCCATTGGTATTCCTGTTATCCATTGCTGCTAATGTTGAGGGCGTTGTATAGCTTAGCGAAAAACCGATGCTGATAAGTGAGTGCACGCTGCCAAACTAGCAGTGAGTTTATGCGCGCTTTATCCGCTGAAAGTGGTTAGTCCCAGAAGACGGTATAAAGCGTATAGCCAGCTTGAGGCTTTGGCGACAACTTATGCTCGCCATACGGCCAGCCAGCGCTAACGCCATCGGTCTCCATGGCTTCGAGCCAAGTTTCTACCTCAGACAATGAGGCGGAGGAAATAATATGAATGTTTTCAGCGGCAGGCCATAATTCATCGTCATCGAACGATTCCGGCCACTCATCATGCAGGCCGACATAAACGCCCTGTACATCAGCTCTGGCGGCGATGTCTTGAAAGTGTTTATAGATCAATTTGATAGATGGTCTGCCAAATCCCCAGTTGTTGGGCACGATAGATTCTTCATCGTCATTTTCTGAGAAATACTCGTCTAAAGTCACCACGGGTGGAGCGTCAGAGTCAGCATCAAATAATGTGTTGAGTTTGCCTAATAATTCACTTCTCGTTGTCACTTCACTTTCCTTGTGCTCAAAGTGATCTGATCCAGTAATAGTGGACACTTTGCTAAGCACTATTTTTTAATTCAAAGTTTTCTGGGCTCAAATAACCAA
>NZ_JBLXAT010000051.1:0-13158 GCF_048265805.1 Shewanella sp.
ATTGAGCCACAGGACGTCGATAAAGGACGGTTTGGGGCGTCATATCGGGAGCTGCGGACCACTTAATCGCAGCTTCCCTAGCAGTGGGTTGTTACATAACAAGCGATAGGATGATGACATGCAACTTCAATTTCTACTCTCAACAACGCCGCCAGCGCGGTTTTATAAAAAGCCACTAAGCACCGCCATTGGCCTATTGTTGGCGGCCACAGCGCTACCTACGTTGGCTGACGATACTCCACAAAACAACACTAACCGTGATATTGAAGTGGTGGTGGTTGAGGGTAAGTACATTGTTAACGACAAGCTGAATACCGCGACGGGGCTAGGGCTGACATTACAAGAAACACCACAATCGGTCAGTATTATCACTGATCAGCAAATTATCGACCTCGGCCTTGGCTCGCTGACTGACGTGGTTAATAGTGCTGCTGGGGTATCATCACGCGCATTCGACAGCTCAAGAAACTCGTTTTCTTCCCGTGGATTTAGCATCGACAACTACCAGATTGATGGCATTCCCGTGCAATGGGACGGTGGCTCCAGCGCGGGGGAAACCCAAACGGATACGGCGTTGTATGAACGGGTGGAAATTGTCCGCGGCGCAACCGGATTGTTGACTGGCGCGGGGCAACCATCAGCGTCAATCAACCTCGTGCGCAAACATGCCGATAGCCAAACGCTAAGTGGTTACGCTTCGGTCAGTGCCAGCCGCTGGGATACCTACCGTGGCGAAGTTGATGTCGGTAACGCGTTGAATGAATTCGGCTCAGTACGCGGCCGTGTCGTAGCAGTGTATGAAGATGGTGATTCCTATGTCGATTATGCGGGCAACAAAAAATCGGTAATCTACGGCGTAGTTGATGCGGATCTTACCGATAACACCTTGCTGCGCTTTGGCGCGAGCTATCAAGATAACGATCCAACGGCATCACAGTGGGGCGGTCTGCCGATTTTTTATAGTGACGGCAGCCGAACCGAATGGCAGCGTTCTGATACTGTTGGCGCTAAATGGACCTATTGGGCCTCCGAGCACAAGACTTACTTCGTCAATCTTGAACACCAATTTAACCAAGATTGGCAGGCACGTTTTAACTACAACCGCACCGAAAGCAGTTCCGACATGAAATTGCTTTATCTCACTGGCTTACCCGATAAGGAAACTGGACTAGGGATGGGCACCAGTCCCGCCCGTTACGATAATGAGCGCGTTCAGGATGATTTTGGCGTGCGCCTGACTGGCAAATACGCCTTGTTTGGTCGTCAGCATGAACTCGTGCTCGGAGCCAGTCATAGTGAGCAGGACTTTGATTACTTCACCTACAGTCCATTAAGCCGCCCAGCGGTAGGCAACTTCTTTGAATGGGATGGCAACATCCAACAACCTGAATGGTCCGCGCGGGCACCAATGCAGCGGATGACAACTAAACAAACCGGTTTCTATGGCGCTACTCGCTTATCGCTAACTGATGATTTTAAAGTGATTGTTGGCGCACGCGTGGCTGATTGGGAACGTAAAGATCTACTCAACGATGCCACTTTCGGCAATGATGGTGTTGTTGTGCCTTACGCTGGCGCGTTGTATGACCTTTCAGAAAACTTCACCCTGTACGCCAGCTACACCGAGATTTTTCAGCCGCAAGACGCCAAAGACGCCGAGGGTAACTTTCTCGACCCGCTCACTGGCATCAACTACGAAGCTGGCATGAAAAGCCAGTTCTTGGATGATGCATTGCATCTTACAGTGACATTGTTCCGTACCGAGCAGGAAAATTTCGCGGTAGAAGATAACGATTTCACACCGACAGAAGACCAACTGGTGGCTTACCGTGCCGCTGAGGGTGTCACCAGTGAAGGCTTTGAAGTTGAAGTCGTCGGTGACATCACCGATAACTGGAAAATTAGCGCCAACTACACCCAATTTGATGCAACCGAAGATAATAGCGACGGTGAATCTAATACGGTGAATACGCGTTTTCCGAGTAAATTATTCCGCTTGTTTACCGTTTATAACTGGCAACAGCTCAGTGTTGGCGGCGGGGTGAATTGGGAAGGCAAAAGCTATACCGATGTGACTAACGGAGCAACGGGCAATAGCGAACGAGTAGGACAGGGCGCCTATGCGCTGGTTAACCTGATGGCGCGCTATGACATCACACCGCAATTATCTGCCCAGCTAAATATTGATAACCTGTTTGATAAAACTTATTACAGCCAGATTGGCTTTTATACCCAGCTCGCATACGCCGAGCCAAGAAATGCCACGCTGACACTACGTTATAAGTTTTAACGCCTCAACAGTTGCCGATAGGAGAACAAGCAAATCCTATCGGCAACGCCAAGTGCTAATCACATCATCATTGCGAACAGTTATAAGGCTAGCCGTCGCGCAATACTGCATTCCGCAACATTCAACACGGCTAGCTCAGGGGGCTACTTACGCCGACTCACCACGGTATGGCGTGACGAAGCGCAGCCACAAGTAACCAAGAACTCCGGCAATTAACGTCGCGCCCATGATGCCTAACTTGGCATCGAGTAGTTGTTGTTGGCTACCATCAAAACTCAACAAAGCGATAAACATCGACATCGTGAACCCCATGCCAGCCAGCAGTGACAAACCAAATATCTCTTTAAAATTCAGTGAACTGTTAATTTCACCCATGCCTGTTTTGACTGACAACCAGGTTAAGCTAAAAATACCAATCGGCTTACCTACTAACAAACCAAACACAATGCCCCATGCGATGGGTGCATGCAGCATGTCATCCAATGCTTGCGGGGTAATCTCTGTTCCGGCATTTAGAAACGCGAAGATAGGCACAATCAATAAGCTCACAGGCGTATTCAACATATTCTCCCAGATCCGCAGCGGCGTTCGGGTTAATTGCGCTTGCCGCTGAATCTCTTCTAGCGCCAAGTCTTTCTGTTCATCACTGAGCACCTCTTTAGGCTGTTGCTCGGAAGATTGTTGTGGATCACTAAGATGTTGGTAGATAGCTGCCGCTTTGGACTTCATTGAGTGCGCCAAGTGACTAGGATGAACTTTTGGTCTCGCTGGAATCGCCAGTGCAGCCAGCACGCCTGCAATAGTCGCGTGTACGCCTGATTGCAAAATGTAATACCAGAGCCCAAGCGCTAGCACGACGTACCAAAATGGCCCGCGGATGCCTAGGCGATTTAACGCTAGCAGTCCAGCAAAAAAGCCTGCGGCAATAGACAGCGCATTCCAGTCGATTTGGTCGGTATAAAACAGCGCAATGACCAACACTGCTCCAATGTCATCAACAATCGCCAATGCCACCAAGAACACTTTTAGACTCGGATTGACCTTACTGCCAAGTAACGCCATAGCCCCAAGCGCAAACGCGGTATCGGTCGCCATTGGCACGCCCCAGCCAGTGCTACCATCACCACCAAAATTTATCGCATAGTAGATCAGCGCCGGTGACACCATGCCTCCGATAGCCGCCAAAATCACCGCCGCCGAGTTCTTAATGGAGCTGAGTTCTCCGGCGATAAACTCCCGCTTGACTTCGAGCCCAAGAGTAAAGAAAAACAGCACCATCAAACCATCGTTAACCCAATCGTGCAGATCCATTTCCAAACGAAAATCATCGACAAATAGGCCGAAGGTGACTTTTTCCAATTGACGGTAAACCGATGCATAGTCTGAATTAGCCAGCCACAGGGCAACAAAGGTCGACGCAAGTAAGATAATTGCACCTGTTGTTTGATTAGCGACAAATTCATTAAAAGGCTGTTTTACGTAGCGGCTGAACGAGCGTTCCAGCGGTGGACGAATATCGCTGGGTTGTGGCTCAGTTTTGGGGGCGTTCGATTGCGTCATGGTGAGAAATCCTTATCTTATTGACAGTGCCGCAGCACCGATTTGAAGTTAAAGCATCACGGTCAGCTCATTTATAACTCATTGATTAAAAAAACATCCTATCACTAGAGTGTGATATACCACAAAATTCCGCAGTGTTTTGGTTAGCGTCTTGTTACAGCCTCAATCCACATCAAACAAAGGCTACACCGCGGTTAACGTGATGTTTTGTGGCGCCAGCGTGTTCGTCTAGATACTGCAGTAGTGAGCGGAAATATGGTTATATGCAAAAGGCCGTTGCCATATTGGCTTGGGTAATTATTGCTGTGGAACAGGGAGTAACTCACTGAGCCGCTTATATCAAATTCAACAGCGGTTTTATCAACATACCGTTTCTGTGTTGAGCACGAGCCGCTTCAAGGTTTTCATCTCGCCCTAAACCTGCTGTAATGCGCATCGAACTCCAAGGGTAGGTTAGGGAAAATGCTAAAACATGATGGACGATATTGTAGCTCAGGCACTCAAGCCGTTAATGCCTAAAGGCAGTATCTTGTACACCGCGCGCCGCTTTCCCGACTGGGAAATTGTCGCTGCCGACCAAGCTTGGCCCATTTACACCGCAACCCCGAGCTATGCCACTATCACGCTACATGACGGCACGGTCTATTTTGTGCCATTTGCCGCGCCTGGGCGTTTTGCTAGGCCGCCCGCAGACACAATAAAAAGTGTGGAATTTCATGCGATTCCTGCTGCATTGATGGCACAGGCGTACAAGAGAAAGCAGCAGCGTCAAACCCTGCATATGAGCATGCTGATCATCGTGCTGATCGTTGGCTATTTTGCGCCTCGCATGATTAGGGATTACCGACAACGGCAATACCAGCAAGACATGGCTACGGTCAGAGACCTGATGATGGAGAAGGAGCGCAATGAGCAGCAGCTTATCCGCCAGCGCTCCGAGGACCGACGGACACTCAACCTTCGCGTTGCCGAGCTGACAGAGCAAATCGGTGATGTTTGGGTGTTGACCAACGCTACCGAGCCAGTTGTAGCAACGCTGTCACCCAATCATTTTGCGATGGGATTGGGGCTGGCCAAAGTGGCGGCTAAAGTGGTTAAAGATGAAAACCCGGCCGGGGACTTTCTGGCGCATGAAGACAAATATGGTTATCGCATCATGCTAAGAATGCCGAGCGATACCATCGCGTTTGCACAAAGCAACATCACCTTCTCCGATACCGCTAACTCCGGCCACAAAGCAGATGCCTCCGGCGTCACCGTCACAGTTGCCACTAAATATACCGATGAAGAGATTGCCACGCAGATTGCTAATCACCCCAACATCGGCTCACGCGCAGCATTAGAAGAGTTTTATCCCGCCATGAAAGATGGTTACGAACGCCGTCAATATCGAATTAGCGCAGCAGAGTTAGCGTCTGGTGAGTTAACGTTTGCCAATATTCGAGTGAAAAATATGAGTTTTGATAAGCCGAATACCACTTACTTTATCTCTGCCACCAATGCGAATTTGCCGATGGCTGAGCAGCAACGCTTAGTTGATAAGTTGATGACACAATTCAACATTTCACGCCAAGCCATGGCGCAATGTTGCCGCTGGCAGCAAATCAAAGCCAGCCGCTAAACGGTTAGAACTCAACGCGTGCACCGCTGTAAGCGGGCAGGTTAGCTGTGCTTAGCACTGCTTTCATAGGTGAGATGACGCCTTACATGCGACTTAAACCACATCAGGCTACCGCACTTTTGTCATGGAGTTGGCATGCTAACAAGTCGGTGTTAACCGATGGGCTAAATGCACTCACAACTCAGATCCTATACTGTGGGCATTTGCTGATGAATCTAAGGAGCGGTTATGGCACCAACATATCGCGTTGAGAAAGATAGTATGGGAGAAGTACAAGTCCCCGCCGAGGCGCTGTATCAAGCGCAAACCCAACGAGCTATCAATAATTTCCGCATCAGTTCGCATAAGATGCCACATGATCTGATCATTGCGCTGGCATACATCAAACACGCGGCGGCACAAACCAATGCTCAGTTTGGTAATCTAGATAGCAACATTGCAGATGCCATCATGCATGCGGCGCAAACGATTATCGATGGTCAGCATTTAGCACAGTTTCCCATTGACGTATTTCAGACGGGCTCCGGCACCAGTACCAACATGAACGCCAATGAAGTGTTAGCTACATTAGCCAGCCAACACTTGCAGCAACAAGTTAGTCCTAATGATCACGTTAATATGGCTCAGAGCAGTAACGATGTGATCCCCACCGCGATTCACGTCAGCGCGGTCATGGTAAGCGAAAACCAGCTATTTCCCGCGTTAACTCACTTGAGCGAAACGCTCGAGAAAAAGCAGGCGCAACTTCAAGGAATAGTCAAAACCGGCAGAACGCATTTGATGGACGCCATGCCCATCACTTTTGCGCAGGAATTGAGTGGCTGGCAGGCGCAAATACAGCATGCTACGCGAGCAATATCAGCGACATTAGACACAGTTAAAGCGTTGGCTCAAGGTGGAACGGCGGTCGGTACGGGCATTAATGCGCCTGCCCAATTTAACGCAATTTTTTGCCAACACTTGAGCCAACTGACTGGCAAAGCCTTTGTACCAAGTGATAATTTTTACTTTAACCTCAGCAGCCAAGACGCCGTTGTGTCGCTATCAGGCCAACTTAAAACACTGGCAGTAGCATTGATGAAAATCAGTAACGATTTGCGCTGGATGAACTCTGGCCCGTTAGCAGGTTTAGCGGAAATATCACTCACCGCATTACAACCTGGCTCATCTATCATGCCTGGCAAAGTGAACCCGGTGATACCCGAAGCGGTAGCGATGGCCGCTGCGCAGGTGATCGGTAACGACACCACCATTACCGTGGCGGGTCAGTCTGGCAACTTTCAGCTTAATGTGATGTTGCCGGTCATCGCCCACAACTTACTGGAATCACTTCATCTGCTCGCCAACTCGTGCACAGCATTGGCTGATAACGCCATTGCACCATTCACGGTTCAGCAAGCGCATATCGACAGCGCGCTGGCTAAAAATCCAATCCTGATTACTGCGCTCAATCCCGTCATTGGTTATTTGAAGGCGGCAGATATTGCGAAAAAAGCCTATAAAGAGGGGCGCGCGATTATCGATGTCGCCGAGGAAGAAACAGAACTGAGCCGAAGTGAATTAGAAGAGTTATTAAACCCACTCACCCTTACTCAAGGTGGCGTGAGTAAGAAATAGTTTGCTGGTAGATGCTGGCACGGCAAATAAGCCGAATTTTCGCGTTACGCAGTGACCTACTACTCATTAGAATTGAGCGGCGAACGTTCGCCGCTGTCATCAAAACATCGACGTTGAAACCGGTATACGATGACGGCGGTACATAGAGCGTCTAAACATCACATAAAATCCATATGTCAGTAGACAGATGGCAAGCAACGGAAACATTTTCTCGGGCAAGTATTTGAAAATTGCTAGCGCGGATAACACGTATAAAAACGGCATCAGGTCATACATCGCCTTGGGCATGTTGCCCGATTTTCGACGTTTAGCGGGGTCGGTGCGGCGATTTTGCGAACGTAGTGCATAGATCCTCGCGCCAAGAATAAACAACACAATACTTGAGAGCAGGGCGTAATCAGGCTCTAACATCATAAAGCTGATACCACCGAGGGCCATATAGCCATAGGGGAGTAGTTCGTACAACGGTCTGTTGAGCATAAGCCATCCTTCGCTTTCATGATTCTTGAACGAGCAAACTCCGTCCAGTAGAGTTTGCTCGTGATAAACATCCTTATCTAACGGCTAAGTATAACCAATTTCTCAAAAACTACTCATTGCTAACGAACAGGTGGTGTGTTGCTGCCGTATTTTGATGTCGACAGATTTACTTGACCACTACAATGTTCGTCGAGAGCGGTGGCGGCAACTGTGCCAAATATGATCGATAGTTCGTAGAAAAACTTTCCGGTGAATGCTGTTGGGGCAACCGGACTGCTGTTTTATATAATCTCTATCGTGCTAAATACAGTAGTACATATGTATACGTTCTGGTTACATCTGCTGTAAATTTTGGCGATTAAAATCTTTTTATTTAACCGCGTAAATTTAGACCACTCACCGCAATCCCGCGTATTGAACGGGGTTGCTCATTATTTAGGCCGTAAACGCTTGAGATATCCACAAGATATGCGCTTTTATGCCTCTTGCAAATCCCCATAAACCACATTATATTGATTTTTAAAAACAAGAAAACACTATATATTGTGCCATAGGCGCGTTAATTGCTACTGAAGCAAACTAACGACAGCCTTGAGAAATTTTACGTTAGGAAGCTTTTGTCGCAGTGAAAACTAATCGCGTTTACTTATTGAAGTGTGTTTTTGATACCACCAATTAAGTATTCATGATGAACTTCTTGAGATACCTAAACATACCAAAATGGAGATTTAAAATGGGGAAAAGCATCAAACCTGAGCAATCTACAGGCCGAGATGGTGGTATTTATCAAGGAGTTGGTCCTTGTGCGCACGCTCCTTTTCCTCCAAAGGGGTAATAGTCTATGAATGGTATTCCTACCTACCATGTTCTTGCATTATCAGGTGGTGGCTATCGTGGCCTCTACACAGCGACAGTTCTTTCAGAACTTGAGACTGCGCTTGGGTCACCAATAGCACAGCACTTTGATCTAATCTGTGGAACGTCGGCAGGAGGAATGCTGGCCTTAGGCTTGGCGGCAGAAATTCCTGCTATCGAACTTAAAGCTCTATTTGAAGACCAAGGACACAGAATTTTTGGTTCTCGTAGTTTAATGCGACAACTTCTTGGTTTTTGGATGATTGCTAAGCACAACTCTAATGGTCTTAGAGAAATACTCGCTGAACGATTTAATGAAACCACTATTGGAGAGTTAAAGCATAGGGTGCTAGTTCCTGCTGTGAACTATTCAACAGGACGAGGTCAGTTTTTCAAGACCCCTCATCATCCATCGTTTGAATTAGATCATCGGATGAAAATTGTGGATGTTGCTTTGGCCACTTCTGCTGCTCCGGTTTACTTTCCTTTGACTCGCAATGAACGAGGTGTTTTTGCTGATGGTGGACTCGTTGGCAACGCCCCGGGCTTATTCGGGTTACACGAAGTAAAGACATTCCTAGCTCCTAATCAAGATGCTTTAATTCGAGTTTTAGCGATCGGAACGATGACCATCGGTGCGACTGTTCGTGGAGGAGCAAGCTTAGATCGTGGTTTTGGTATGTGGCGCGGGGGGCTTTTTGACCTTGTGATTTCAGCTCAAGAATCGTCAGTGGACTACATGTTAAAGCAATCGTTGGGGGATGATTATTTTCAGATTGATGACCAAGCGACCCCCGATCAAAGCAAAGATGTCAAAGCCCTAGATCGTGTTTCTACTGGAGCTACAAATACGCTCAAAGACCGCGGTGTTCATGCTGCGCAACGAGCACTTGGAAACCCCAAATTTCAACCATTTAGGGTGCATACGGCCGTAGCGCCTACGTTTTATCACGGCTCTAACAAAAACGATTCGGAGGCTGTATGTTAAACTTAAGTCCGCTGTTTTTTACGAATGTCGAAGATGAAGTTTGCATGCTTCAGGAACTAGAGCTTTCCCCTGAACAACGTGAATGGATTGCTAGTGCTCGATTAGACGTTAGGAATTGTCTGCGTGATGGTATCCCCAATGTCTTAATGACCAATGGATACGATGGCGATGTCCAACAACCTCGCTTTTTCACTCAAGGGTCGTGGGCCTATAAGACTTTAAATGCCCCAGCTAAACATCCGCAACAAGCTGATATTGATGATGGTTGTTATTTACCATTAAGTTTCGTTTCTCAGACCAAACGCCCAAGTGTTGCAGCAAATGTATTTTTTGCCGCAGCGGAGGAAGCTTTACTTCCTTTGGTAAAAGAGAAAGGCTGGAAGCTTGTTACTGAAAAATCAACCTGTGTTCGAATCGTCATATCATCCTACGCCCACATTGATATTCCTTTGTATGCTATCCCTGATGAAGAATTCGCTTCATTAACAAAGGCTTCTATGGAAAGTTACGGGTATGATTCATTGATGGAGGCTCTTAATAGAGCAGAGAAAGATGCTTGGACTGCTCTGCCTGCTAATAAAGTTCTTTTAGCTCATCGTGAATGTGATTGGATGGCATCGGATCCGAGACCTGTTAAGGATTGGTTTCTTGGTGAGGTAGCAGCCAAGGGGGAGCAATTCCGCCGTGTCATTCGTTATTTAAAGGCTTACCGTGATTGGCGATGGTCAAGTGGCGGCCCCAGCTCCATTTTGTTGATGGCGGCTGCTGCACCACTTTTCGATAAACGTTCAGGACGTGATGACCTCGCTCTTTTAGACGTAGTCGCTCTCCTACCATCTAGATTACGGGCTGGAGTAAATAATCCCGTTGAACAATCTGAATCGTTAACTGAACGACTTGGCGAGAATGGTGTAGAAGAAGCTGCAAAGGCATTAGAAAGCTTTGAGAAAGTACTCCGTGCAGCAATTGAAGCTAGCAGTCCAGCGCAGGCTTGCAGTTGGATGCAAAGAGAATTTGGCTCTCGCTTTCCTAATGAGCCAACGAGAGTCATTGTGGTCTCTGTAGCTGCAACTATTGCTGCTACTCCTGCAAATGCAGGCCCCAGCGAGCTTGTAGGTAGGACCAAAGCCGGATGAGCCATAATATACCAGTCACCGATGTTATTGACGCCTTTGTGCTTCAGGGGTTCAATTTTATAGGTCAGAGTCAAGATGGCTGGTTTAGGCTACAGGGAATCTTAACTCCACCTGAAGTCGATAAGGGTTACGAAGCTGAAATCCAACTTGACCCTACATTTTTTGACTTGCCTAGGATAAGACTTTTACAGATTCCTCGTGGATTGCCTCCAACGATTCCTCATATAGGTGCCGATGGTAGTCTTTGCTATCTAGCAAAGGGCTCTGTGGTATTAGATATATATGATCCTATCGGTCAATCTCTAGCTTGTTTGCAACGAGCTGCTGTAGTCCTTGGGCAGATCATTAATGGTGATTTGATTGAAGATCTCGTAGAAGAATTTTTTGCATATTGGCATGGGTTGTATTGTTTTGCTGATATGCAAGGTGAAAATCTTGGTCGTCAAAGCTGTATCGTCGCGCAAGCAAATGGGAATTCCCTATGGTTCATTACTGACGATGAAGCTAGGACAAGTAAGAAATTAAATTCTCTTAGTTATGTTATCACTGAACAGACAGTATTAACTTATCGTGTTAAGACTAGCGCTCAACCTCGTCCGTTGATAGGACAATGGCCTCCAAAAACTGTTGGAGACATTTTGGAATGGCAAAGCAACCTAGACCCTAGATGTAGACGTAAGATTCATCAGCGGCTCAAGGAAGGTGAAAAGAGAAACGCAAATGGAGTTTTAATCATAATTGAATCGCCATTGCTGACCTATGGTTTTGGCGTGCTGTATGATCGTTCGTCTGGTAAGCGAGAGAGACTTTCCAGCGGTAAGGATCAGAGTTTAGGATTGCAGGTTATCCCCTTATCAGTGGTGAGAATCGATGATAGGTATATTGCACAGCGCAATATACCTAAATCAAAAACACTTGCAGGCAAGAACTTAGCAATCATAGGTTGCGGAACGATAGGGGGATATCTGGCGGAAATGCTAGTGAAGGCTGGAGCTGGTACTCGTGGAGGGAAAATTACTCTCGTCGATTTTGATTATCTTTTACCACAAAATATTGGACGTCATCGCTTAGGTTTTCCCGATCTACTATCGAATAAAGCTAAAGCAATGTCGAGAGAACTTAAGCGTTTAGCGCCTGATATTGAAATTCGAGCTCTACCTGTAGATGTAAGAAATGCCCAGCTTGGTAAAGTAGATTTGCTAATCGATGCAACAGGAGAGGAGCCGCTTGGGCATTGGCTCAGTGAACACTATCCGTTACCGACGCCAATGGTTTCTGTTTGGATTGAGGGACCTGGTACGGCTGTAAGGGCTCTTCTTCGAAATAATCCGTCGGGTGCGTGTTTCAGATGTCTTTGGCATAGCAATAGGAATGGGGACCTCCGTTCTACCTATGATCCTCTTCCAGTGATCTTAGCTGGACATGGGTGTGAGGGCTTGTATGTCCCATTTCCCGCTTCAGTCTCAGTGCAAGCAGCTAGTTTAGGCACCGAGCTCATACTTGATTGGATAAATGGAATTTATTCTCCGGCCTTACGTACTAGGCTACTCGATGTTAAGCAGCAGCTATTTATGCCCGATTGCGATCCACTGAAAGATCCAGAATGCCCTCTATGCCATTAATGAATTCTTGGGGCACTATCGATAGAAGGACATTATTGCATTTTTCTGATGCGGCTATAGAGACTTTTAGCCAGCATATTCAGTTTCAGGATAATGACAATGAAGCCGGTGGGATTTTATTGGGCTCGGTTCATGGCCCGCACATGCTTGTTGATCAAGCTACAGTTCCTACCGAGTATGATAAGAGATTTCGCTGTTTATTCGAGAGAATGCCAGTTGGGCATGAAACTATCGCCATCAACAGATGGACAACAAGTAAAGGTACTATTCGATATCTGGGGGAGTGGCACACTCATCCAGAGGATAATCCATCTCCATCGAGTATCGATAGAGCAGAATGGTATCAGTTGGCTGTGAAGCGAAGGGATAAACGTCCGTTGCTAGCAGTTATTGTTGGTAGAAAATCCTTGTACATAGAATATGTGCCAAGTTCGGGGCCAAGTATCCTTCTGTCTCCAATAAGCTAATCGATTTTAATGAAGGGGTAACTAAAAATTGCGTTTAATATGTACTAGCTCACTCCGGTTCTGCGCGGGAAAAATTAAGCTTCGCTCAATTTGGCTTTACCACGGCGTTATGCCATAGAAATTTCTATCCGAAGTTTACCTGTTACATTCCACGTACTAACACGCTTCTGTCCCATGAGTGTGCTGATGGGTATGAGTAACACGCTAGTGTCCCAAAACGTGTTAGCAACAGGTAAGGATTTCTTACCTGTTGACCCATCGTTGTTCCTATCAACGTTGTAACTCGTGATTGCAACTGCATTTCTATCACTATGAAGTCTATACAATATTTTTGTTCATAATTTCCATCATTAGGCGAGCACAGTAATGACGCATATTTTGAAGGCAAAAATCAAAAACTTTAAAAAATTCCGTGGGTATGAGATCTCTTTTAATCCCAAAAGAAACGTAAGCGCTCAATAAACCCGTACAGCTTTACTCAATGCTGCTGATATCAACATTCCACGGCATCAGATCCGACAT
>NZ_JBLXAT010000052.1:0-11791 GCF_048265805.1 Shewanella sp.
CTGTGGCAAGTTGAACTGGCCGATGGCTGGCACAGCTTTCGACCAACAGAAGATGGCGCGCTGATTGATCTCGACGATGAAGAACTGGCACTGCCCGCGAGCGCCAGCATCCGCCTCGTCAGTGGTAATCAGTTAGACAGTGCCACCGCCAAAGCATGGCAAGCGCACTTGAAAGACTACAAAGTTAAACCGCTGTTTGAGCAGCTTAAACAGATTACGGTTACGCCCACAGCCGAGCAGATTGAACTAGCACACCATCGGGGCTTACTCACCGATGCGTACACCTTGCGTGGTTTGCTCACTAAAAAAGGCTATAAGCAAAGCCAAGCTGAAGATGCCGGTTTCTTTGACCACTACTTCAAGCAGTTTGATAACTTGGGGCTGCGAGTGGAATTTGGTTTCAGCGGCAACTGTGTGCCAGAAGAGAATGTCACCGCGGCCATCTATGGCATTAAAGTGTGCCAGCTCAACCCCAAAGCCCGCGGCTGGAACCGTTATCAGGAGCTAACACTTGCTCAAGTGCCCGCCAACCTGCTCAACGCCATCGCATTGGACTATGAAGACGTTGCCAAGAAATGCCACGCCGACCCCGAGTGGGAAAGTAAGTTACCTTGGTAATAGAAAATAGATAACGCCAAAGCGTAGCGGCTACGCTTTGGTGAACCAATTAGGTGATAACTAAGGAAGTACCTAATGAGTGACACCATTATGCGCGCCCGCGCCGAGCAGGCGTATCAAACGGAATTAACCCAATTGGCCGAGGCAGATAGCGGCCCTCGTCCGGCAGGCTGGCAGCTTTCGGCCGCCGCAGTAAAACGCTTTATCTGCGGTGATGTTAAGCTGGACATTAAACGCAAATACTACGGCGACGATGCGCTGGTTGAACGCGCTATTGTCAGCATTATGGGCAACAACGGTCTGATGATGGTCGGCGAGCCGGGCACCGCCAAATCCATGCTGTCAGAGCTGCTAGCCGCCGCGATCAGTGGCACCAGCGAGTTGCTAATCCAAGGCACCGCAGGCACCACCGAAGAGCAGATCAAATACAGCTGGAACTTCGCTATGCTATTGGCCAATGGCCCGAGCCTTGAAGCCTTGCTGCAAAGCCCTGTCTATCAAGCAATGGAGCAAGGCAAGCTCGTCCGTATTGAAGAGATCACTCGCTGCCCGCAAGAGATCCAAGACGTATTGATCTCGCTGATGTCGGAGAAAACGCTGACGATTCCAGAACTGGGCATTGCCATTCAAGCCAAACCTGGCTTTAACATCATCGCCACCGCCAACTTACTCGACCGCGGTGTTAACGAGATGTCCAGCGCCCTCAAACGCCGCTTTAACTTTGAAACTGTGCCGGTGCTGAA
Source organism: Shewanella sp. (assembly GCF_048265805.1). Lineage (GTDB taxonomy): Bacteria > Pseudomonadota > Gammaproteobacteria > Enterobacterales > Shewanellaceae > Shewanella. The sequence continues at coordinate 1,362 of NZ_JBLXAT010000052.1, forward strand.
TGATGTCGCACTTGAACGCGAATTGATCCTCAGCCAAGTAAAAGCGCGCTTTAGCAACGCACCAGAGCAACCACAACTGGATGAAGATCTGGTGCAACTGCTGGTGCAAGTGTTCCACGATCTGCGCCATAACCTCGGCGCTCAAGCGCTGGATGCCACACTGTCTACTGCCGAAGCGGTTAATATCGTGCACTCCTGCGCCCTGCACAGTCTTTACTGGCAGCAACCGATGAGTGCCGAACAGTTAGTACAGCAGATGCATGGCACGCTGATTAAAGACAAAGCCGACGACGTGAAGAAGCTGGCGCATTACCTTGATGCCGTGGTACGTGAACGCAAAGAGTGGCGCGCGTTTTTCAATGCGGGTAAAGCGTTGTGGATGAAGTAATCAGCAGCAGTCATGCCTTTCAGCAGCGCCTAGCTGATATTAGCCAGCAGTATGACTACTCAGATATCTGCTGGTTGCCAGTACGCCACCACAGCCCCGCCTGTGCCGCCCATGCACTGACACGCTTAGCCGAGTTTCAGCCCGATATCGTGCTCATTGAAGGGCCGCGTAATTTTGCGCAGCATCTGCCCCAACTCCAGCGTGCCAACGTGGTGCCGCCCATTGCCATCTACCAAAACAGTAGCTACTTTCCGCTAGCGGTAAACAGCCCAGAATGGCAAGCGTTGCGCTGGGCGGGCGAACAGCAACTGCCCGTGCAGTTTATCGACCTCGACTGTCATACCCAAGATGATGAACAGCCGCAAAGCCGCTGGAGTGATGCGCGTATTTTAAGTTCCGAGTACAGTCGTCAATTGCAACAAAGCTTAGGTTGTCGAGATCGCGATGAATTATGGCTGCGGCTGTTTGAACAACAGACGTTTGCCTCGGCCACAGACTTCTTTCGACAGGTGCTGCTATTCTGCGCCGCCAGCCGATTGTATTACGATGATGACACGCTCGCGCAACTGGGCGATGTCGCGCGCGAGCAGCAGATGCGCGCCTGCATTCGCGCTGCGCAACAACAGCATCAGCGGATTGCCGTGCTTACTGGAGGGTTTCATACCAGTGCGCTATTTAGCTATGCCGATGAAACCGCCGCCATCATCGATGCCGCCGATGACAGCTACTTGATCCGCTACACCGATGAACTGCTCGATGCCCACCGTGGTTACGATGCCGGTATGCCCTACCCAGCGTTTTGTCGTTGGCTGTTTGAACAACACGGTGCAAACGCCGATGACTGGACGCTGTACCTGCTCAACCAGCTCCCAAAGCTGAGCTTTATTGAAAAGCAAAACACTTTTGAGCATCTCAACCAATTATGCCAACTGCGCGGCGTACAGCGTGCTAGCTGTTTTGACTTGTTCGACTCGCTAGGTAGTTGTTTGCTCAAACAGCAAAGCAGCGCCAGTGATTATCAGCCATGGCAGCAACAACTACGCGGTAACGACCTTGGAGAGTTGCCCGCTGATAGCCGCCAACTGCCGCTAGTTGAAGAGGTAATGCAACGCTGCAAACAGGCAAAATTAACCATAGGCGCACCAAGCCGCAGCCATTTTGCGCTGTATGAAATGACCGATTCGCAACGGCAGCGGCGTCAGCTACTGAGCCAACTGTTGGTGCTCAATCTCGGTTTTGCCAGTTATGAGCGCGGCCTCGGCGCGTTTTATAGTATCCATACTGCCGGTAAGCATGAGAGCTGGCAGTACCAATGGACGCCCGCAGTGGAAGTTGCACTGATTGAACTGAGCCGCCAAGGTGCCACGTTAGATGACATCGTCAAACAACACTTGGCCAACTTACCCGCTGACACACTGCCGCAGCTATTTGACAAGTTAGTGTTGTCATTACAACTGGGCTGCCCGCATGTGGTGGATAACACGCAGCTCCAGCAATACATTGATGATTGCAGTGACATTCAAGCACTCACCGCCTGTTTTATTAAACTGTTTAGCTTGAGTAAACACCCACTATTTACCAGCAACACACTGAATGATTTATTAGCCCCGCTGTGGCGGCAATTAAGTTTCCATCTACCTGCTCTCAACCAGCTAGACGATGCCGAAGCTCTGCAACTGCTATTGTCACTACAAGCCATCGCCCGCCAGCAAGAGCAGTCATTGCAACAGCCGTGGCGCGAGCGCTTACAGTGGTTGATTGGCCACAACCAGCATAAACCTAGCTTTTGGTTTGCCCTCAAAGCGCTGGCGCTCGATCTAGATAACGATCCCCCTGCGCCATTGTTAGCCGAACTGCAACAATACAGCGGCGATCACTTTGCTATTTTGCAGGCATTGATCACTGTGGTGCCACATTGGCTGAACCGTGCTGACGGCTTACTGCCAGTGCTCAATCACAGTCTAAACACGTTAGATGATCACCAATTTGTCGAACAACTGCCCAAGCTGCGCGAGCTGTTTTGTGCCATGGACGCACGGCAGATTGATGGCATCAGCCACACGCTTGGCGAGTTAAACCAATGGCAACAAGCGTTGGACTGGCTCACACAAGGCCTGAGCGAACAAGACGTGCAACAAGGCATGGCATTAGAGCAGCAACTGCAACAAACGCTGACACAACGAGGATTGAGCGCATGGATTACTCACTAAAACAGCGTTGGCGCTTGGTGCTCGGCCGCTACGCCGAAGCGTTAGATAACCAGCTCACCCCGCCGCAGCAACAGCAAGATAAGGTGCTCAATGGCCTGTTCCAACTGGGGCTGGAACAACGCGGCTTTCATCTGTCCGGTGGTTTAGGTGCCAGCGAGTTGCCAATTATTGAGTGGCTCGACAGTGCCGAAAAGTTATTTCCCAAAAGCGTGAACGACACCTTGCAGCACCAAGCGCTAGAGCGCTTTAACGTCAGAGAATTGCTACAAGAACCTAAGGTGCTCGCCAATATTTCGCCTTCTATGGGGCTGCTCAAGCAGTTGATGAGCATCAATGCGCACACCAACCCTAAGTTGCAACAGCAGGTACGCGAAATCATTAGCAAAGTGGTTGCGGAACTGTTTAAACAGCTACAGCCAAGGTTTAATAACAAACTCAGTGGCCGCCTTAATCGTCAAGCCCACAGCCCGCAAAAACGGCTGGCGAACTTAGACTGGCACACCAGCATCCGTAAAAATCTCAAACACTTTGATGGCGAACGGGTGCGGTTTGAGCGGATCTATTTTCACTCACGGCAGCAGCCACAACTGCCTTGGCACGTGATTTTATGTATCGATCAGTCAGGCTCCATGTCGGCATCGATGATCTATTCAGCGGCGATAGCTGGCATTCTCAAACGCTTACCAACCGTCAAGCTGTCGCTGGTGGTGTTTGACACACAAGTGGTCGATCTCTCCGAGCAAGCAGACGATCCAGTCGAAGTGTTATTAGCCACCCAACTGGGCGGCGGCACCTTGATTGCCAAAGCCTGGCAATACTGCCAGCAGTTAGTTGAAACCCCAGCGCGCACCGTAATTGCCACCGTATCGGACTTTGCCGAAGGCGGGCCAGAACGCGCTATGTACCAACAGGCCAAACAGCTGATAGATAGCGGCGTCAAAATGCTAGGTATGACCGCACTCAGCAGCGAGTCAGTGCCGTTTTACGACAGTAACGCCACGGCGCAGCTCAACAGTTTAAACATGCAGATCGCCTCGCTAACCCCCGATCATTTTGCCAACTGGTTGGCGCAAACCATGGGATTACAGAAGTAATGTGTGACAGGATACCCACGCATGGATAGCAGCATTTTTGCCACTCTCGCCAGTGATGGTTTAGTGCGTCGCGCCGAAAAAGCGTTACAAAAATCAACGCCCGAACTCAGTGGCGCGGCCCCCGTTCAATTTGAGTTTGAACAGCAGCACGGTACGCTCGATCTGGTCAATCCCAGCCTGAGCCGTTGTAACTGTGCCGCCAGTGGTGTGTGCAAACACATTATTGCCGCCACCCTGTATGCTTGGCAGCAAACAGCAGTTGCAGCGGATAACAGCACCACGGCAGGCATTCATGTCGATATGCCCGCACTGCTGAGCAACGCAGGAAAGGTCAAAGTACGACAGTTCTACCGCCAAAGCCAACAGCGCTGGCAAGCGGAAATCACCGATAAAGGCGCCCAGGTGCAGGTTGTTATCGAGGAACAAGCGATTCACTTTAGCCAAGTCAGCCAACTGAGCGACATTATCTGTAACGCCGACAACCAAAAATATGCGCTACTGGCGGTGTATTTGTGGCTGCAACAGCAAGCACACGCCTTTGAATGGCCAGAATGGTTGCAGCAAGAGCAGCAACGCCAACAAGATTTACTGCAGCAATCACGGACAGAGCTCAAGCAGCAGTGTCTCAACCAACTGCTCAGCTTGGCGCAAGTGCCGTTGGCACAGTTACGCCAAGAATCGCTGCTTGAGATTGAGTTACTGCAAATACCGATGGAGAAAGCAGGTTTTGCCGTCGGACCGTTAAAACGTTTGTGCGGCAGTTTAGCCCATTATATTAGCGGTGAGCATATTCGCGATAACCGCGAAGTGGTGCAGCAGATGGGGCAACTGCTGGCGATGTTGCAGCAAGAAGATATGGCCGACAATGTCGCCGAAGTCGTCACCCCACCACAGCAACTGCTATGCCTTGGCGGCTATCCTTGGCAACACACGGGCGGCGCCCATGGCCTCACAATTGTGCTGCAAGATGAGCAAGGCCGTTTTGTGACCTTAGCAGAGAGTCGTGCCAGCTTAAAACAGCGGCTCAACTATCGCGGCGTGTGGCACAGTAGCCAGCTGTTAGAAGGCGCGCCATCGGGTAATGATTGGTTAGGCCATAGCTATAATATTTTCCATGCAGAACTCAATGGCTGGCAGCGATTACGGCAGTTACAAGCCACCTATCTAACCGCGAGTAAGCGACCACTCACCCCAGATGCGGTGAACGATATTGACGCCATTAACTGGCAGGCTGATTACCTCTGTTTTGCACCGAAAAAATTCCACCAGCAGCAGTTTGATGAAGCGGCGCAAGTGATGCAGCTCAGCTATCGCGATGTGCACGACAACGCCCTATGCTTTAGCCTGCCATGGTCAACGCTCAATGAGAAAGCCATCGCCAATATGGCAATACTGGAACAACAGTTACCGCAACTGATAGTCGCGAAAATTGAGCGTGACAGCAGCCACTGGTATCTGCGTCCGATAGCGGTAAAACTGGAGCAATGGTTCAACCTCTATTTTGACCAGGTACCCAGTGCCAAAGCGAGCCACTTTGTCTCGCGCTGGTTTGCAAAATATGCCAAGAAACCGCCGACGTTAACGGCGCCGCAGCGCAGCCAAGTGCAGCAACTGCTATTAAAGACCGTGGATGAATTGGCGCAATCTCCGCAGATGCCGCAAGCCGAGCTGGCTCAGCGGGCACATGCGCTAGGGTTGCTCACATTAGCCAAATATCTACATGGCACACGGGTTGAACAACGCTTGCAAGCCAGTTATTGTGCCGAGCAACTGCTGCAATTAAGTGCGATAAAACCGATTTTAGTACATGAGCGTCAAGCATAGACAGCGCTCTTATAGATACAAGGAAGTTTTAGATTTTTATGAAGACGTTATCAGTTAATTCCCCCTGCCCAGTTTGCCATGCTGGCAAGCTACTCACTGTTAACTGGCGGCACATGCACGAGCAAGCCAAAGACAGTGAATACGGCATCATGCTGGCAAATTTACACCACGAACGGGCATTAAAAGCAGGCGATATCTATTGCTGCCAACACTGTGATGAGCGCTGGTATCTTGATAGCAAACAGCGCATGTTAGCCCATATCTCGGCCGACAAACTGCCGCTAGTGAGTGCGTGGCACGACCAAGCGCTAACACTGACGCCGGAGCAGTACCAATTGCTGGCAGAAATAGAAGACTGCGACAAGTTAGATCGGCGCCAATCGCACGCGATCCCTTGCCAAGTCACCACCCACGATGGCACGGTTTACCCCTTTGCCGAAGTAGTCATTCAGCGCGATGCGCCGGTAGAAGACTACCGTGAGTACCGTCTCGCATCGGCAATCGCCTCAATTAGCCCCAGCCCCTATGCACTGCCTAAAGCAGTACGGCATGAATGCGGTTGGGCACAAGAAATCCGCATGGGCTTTGCCCCGACACTGCTACTGTTATCCAATGGTGAGCAAGTTACCGTCAACGGCATCAGCACCTTTATCAACCTCGAAGGCGTGGATGCCAGCAAAACTCAAGTGGGTGAATTACCCCACTCTATGGTCGATTTTCCAAAGATCTATCACTTTCAAAGCAAGATTGTCTCGTTTATCGCCTCCCCCGCACCTAAATAGTGACGTTTAAACAGAGAATACGGATAGCAACATGCGATATAACGGACTGACTCAATGCGACAATTACCCATATTTGCCTTGCTGTTGGGGCTGATGGCACCGATGGCACAACCCAGTAACACCGCAGAAGATTGGCTCAATCAAGGTGAAAATGACCAAACGCAACACAACACTCAACAACTGAAAAGGAAGATTATGTCTATTCAAGACAACCAACAGACGACATCGACCGACCTTCACTTCAACAACACTGACTATCAATTTCGTTGGGAGGAAAATGGACAATATGAGTTCACGCCCGTTAACCAACCCGATTTAGAGCAATGGCAAGACATGATCACCATCAATGTGCTGCCACAAGTGACCGATGGCGAAACCTTAGCCGTTGTTGCCAACAACATTTTGCAGCACTACCAAGAAAACGGCATGTTGATCAACACCGCGTCAGTGCCACGCACAGAAACCAGTCCAGCCGAATACTTAGTCGTTGCAGTGCTAGGAACGGAAGCCTTTTTAGAAATGGCCATGGCACGTATCCGCCTTGACGGTGATATAGGTACCGCCATCGTAGTATCACACCGCATTTACGGCCAAAATGTCGGTGATGACATGAGTGCCTGGTTGCAACAACATGGCCCAGCATTGGAGCAAGAGCTCATGAGCTGGCAAGATATCCCTAGAGCCGCAGTGCTCAGCAGCTTGACCAACAACTAAGGTAATCCCATGACAGACTTTGCCACGCCATCACAGCCAAACCACTATGACTTAGCCTTGAAAGCGCAAGTAGATGCCGCTATTGGCCCGTGGTTGGCGCGGCAAATGTTTGTCAGCGCCGCCTTTGATGCGCTGTATGCGGCCTTAGCGGAGAAGTCTGAGCAGTTAACAACTGAGTCGACGGTCTCTAAACAAATCCTACTCAGTTTTGTGCAAGCAATTAACGTATTAGAGATCCAGCAAGACCCACGCGCCGATCAATTTAAACGGTTAATGGAACTCATTGCTAACAACGACGCCGCCAGTGACCGTCAGCCCGGCGTACCGCGGATTTTTTGAGTGATGGGATTCAGGCAGACCTCGCCAAAATCATTTAATGATGTAATCGCCAAGATTAGCTAGGCTCCAGATGAGTTGTATTGCACGGCAAAGCAGCGCATCTGGAGTATAAAGATATGATTCATTTTCATTTACGGGTAAGTACGCGTAGCGACGTAATTTATAATTGTTAATACATATTAAAATGCAAAATGCTTGAGTCACGATCATAGTTATCTATGTCGAAATTTTACTTCAATTCTTTGCTTATTAATTTTACTACTACTCTTTGCTTATATAGTGTCACTTGGTCGTTGATCAGATCGGTGAAGATTCATAATGCGGTCAACAGTGGTTGATGTCCGTTCAGGCCTCACCACTATTTCCGATAAAAAATGTTTGTTATTTTACTTTGATGGAAGCGATTGCACTAGCTCATTAAATAATGTTACAAATAGAGATAAATAACACATTATTTTTACAATTTTTAAAACAAACAGGGATGTTCAATGAATTTGGATTTTATAGGAAGGTCTAATGTTGCGGTTAACTGCATCCAACAAGCCTTTAAGATAATACTTCTGGCTGCTTTGTCTGCACCTAGTTTCGGAGCTAAAACACCGGGGGAAGAAACAACTGAGGACGCCTTTACATCAGAAGAGCGCTATAGTGTTTCGGCCGATAACTACGGGGTGCTTTCACATGATTTACTAGGCGAGCAACATGATGCTTACACAGGCAAAGTTAGTTTTGGTCAAACCGACTTAATTATTCCGACCAATAGTGCTTTAAAGCTCAAGGTCAGACGAATTATAGGAGGCGACTCAAGTTTCTCATATCGAGTCTTTGGTGACTGGACGTTAGATTTGCCAAGACTCTATGGCCCAATTCCAGCCAATATCCATAATGGAGTTGATTACTGCACAAATACGCATGGATGGCTTGCCACAAAAACGTTGAGACCAGGTAGTGATCCCCAAGATAGTGACAATGGTCCATTGCTGGCAGGCGTACCTACATCCTCACAGTTGTATGCAAAAAAAGTTACTTATTCTCTGCCAGCCAACACACACTTTTTGAATAACGAAAATTGGGCGATTAGTTGCGCCAATGGCATTTATAGTGCCCAAGCCCCCAATGGTACGAAATATACTTTTGGTCAGATAGCTTACTCACGGAATGATCCCTTATATCAGGGCATCAGTACTACTAATCCTAGGGGACGTTCAAGGGTGGCTTTACTCCTAACCAAGGAAGAAGATATACAAGGTAATTCAATATCTTATATATATAGTAATGCAAAGCTAACTAAGATCCAAAGTAATGAAGTAAATGGAGCAAGCATCAGCTTTACCTATAATACTGATGGCCTGATCTCAAAAATAACTTCAAATGGCCGAAGCTGGTTATACACCTACACTAACAGAACTTTAAGTAAAGTCACTTTGCCAGACTTGCGGTATTGGGAATTCTCTCTTACCGATCTAAAGACAGAACTTACTCCATCAAAGTATGACCAAGTAATAGACACTGGCAGTGGAACAATACGGCATCCCAACGGTACAGTTGGCACCTTTACTGTTAAAGAAACTCTGCATGGTCGTTCTAACGTACCAAAAACAACATTTGTACCAACAGGACGGTACTTGGTAGATGTAGATACCAACTATATGTCTCTTGTTGGAAAATCCATATCTGGCCCAAGCCTTCCCTCAATGACTTGGGCATACACCTATTCAGAAAATAGCGGTGGAAGGGTTGGTTCAAACGTATCTGACAGCAAATATATTGAAATCACCAACCCCGAAGGTATAACCACCAAAACCACATTTTCAAGACGTTTCGGTTGGCAGGAAGGGCTAATTTTAAGTGAAGAAGTATTTAACAGTGGATTAGTAGTTAAGACAGAAAATACTTGGGCTAAAGGCGGTGTTATAGGCGGTGCGTTAGACGGGTTGACTTATTTATTAGAAGGAAATACCTATCAAACACTAAAAACCAAGTCTGTATATAGTGAAAATAGATTAGGTGGGACTGATTCGTATACTACACAATATAGCAATTTTACAACGTATGGCTCACCGAAAACCATAACTGAAACGGGAAACGTTGGCAGTAGAGTCAAGAGCGTCAGTTACTATAGCAACAGTTCAAAGTGGTTGTTGGATGTATTGGCGAATGAAACAATTGGCACGGATTTTTCGATAACGAGAACTCATAATACTAATGGCCAAGTAATAAGTGAAACGAAAAATGGCGTCAATACAATCTATGGTTATGCTGGTGCACTATTGACGTCGGTTAAAGATGCCAGAGGTTACACTACAACATACGGAAATTACTATAGAGGTGTCCCAAGATCCATTACCTATCCGATTGGCTCTATGAATGCCATCGTAGATTACTTTGGTAATGTTTCCAGTTTTACCAATCAAAATGGTGATAGTTTTGGTTATACTTATGACTCAAACAACCGAGTAACATTTATTAATTTACCTATTGGTGATGATATCAGTTATACGTATGGAACGAATAGTGTTACTAAAACTCAAGGTAATTACAAACAAGAAGACATGTTGGATGGGTTTAATCGCAGCTATTTGACATCCTATCAAGATACCACCCTGAATATTACTAGATATAAGAATAGAGCGTTTGATAGTGATAATAATCTGTTGTTTGAATCTATCATGTCCTCATACAGTGCCGAAACTCTCGGTGTTTCGCGTGAATACGATGCAATTGGACGACCAGCAAGACTAGCCTCTCCAGTATCAAGCAGCACGTATGAATACCTAAGCAACAATAAAACAAAAGTCACAAATGGGAGAGGAGGAAGCACAACTAACTATTATGCCGGTTACGGTAGTGCTGCGGATGGGTATGTGTATCAAATTGATATCCCTTCATCCAGTGGAACAATTGTCACTTCATTTGGTAAAAACAGTGTCGGTAAGTTACTTTCAGTAACACAAGGCGGGTATAGCATTTCATATGGTTATCACTCGACTTATAAAGACTATGTCCTGAAGGATCCCCTCATAAATCCGCCAGTGCATAGCCATTTTTTAAGAGCTGCTCAGCTAGAACTACCGCCGCT
>NZ_JBLXAT010000053.1:0-10769 GCF_048265805.1 Shewanella sp.
TCACCTCCATACAAGCACGCTTGAAAGAGCTGCAAAATCAACCCGTAGCGCCAGATGAAATCTCCGCTCCATCGCAAAAAAATAAACAACAAAACGCCACTACCGCATTAAAACCACTGTTAGCTTTTGATGGTGCAACCCATGCAGACACGCAAAACGGTATTCCTTTCCACTTTGCTGACTACCTTGAATTAATTGACTGGACGGGGCGTGCCATTCGGCCAGATAAGCACGGAGCAATCGCGGCATCAGCACCCAAGCTACTACTCTCATTAGGCATTGCGACCGATGCATGGATGCACAGTGCCACCGAGTTCAGCAAACAATATGCTCGCGCTTGTGGCAGTTGGGCGGCAATGTGCGAATTTAAAAGCCGTCAAGGCGGTAGATGGTGCCGTGGCAAGCAATACAGCAGTGAGCTGTATCAGTAGTGCGCCAAAACGCTTTTTATAGATTGCGGTGACGCCTACTGGCTCTTATCGACATAATTAATGGTTAGCATGCCAGTATAAGCGCGATTAAATGTACTTTTTTGCTCCGCTGTCCAGCGTTGTACATAGTGATCACCTTGTTTTACCGAGTCCCAATGGCCAGGAAACGAGACAAAGGTGTCCCACGTTTGCTGAAAGGTTGGGCTGGTATAGATCAACAGATAAGCGGTATCTGCGGGAACCATGACAATGCTTTGTATCGCACGCTCCTGCCAGAAATAGTTTTTGCCATTAGGTTGCAATTGGGGGATGAGTTTTTCCCCTGCGTTAAAGTGCGCATCGTAAAAGCGGATGATGGGTTTGAAGTATAAATCTGGGCCGTACACTTCACTATTTATGCGGATAGCAGAATCTGGTTTGATTGGCACGATGGCATAGTAACTCTTACCCTGCGTAAAACTGTCACAGGCTGGGGATAGGTTATTTATCATGACCTGAAAGCCACTTTCGGTTGGCTGAGGAGTAGCCACCGCTGTCGCAAAGTCACATTGGGATACCGCGCTATCAAGTATGGCTTGTTGCTCTTTTTGCACCTTGGCTGCACAAGCCATGAGTTGCGGCAGCAATAATAAAATAATGCACGTTTTGCTTAGGGGAACATTCCATTGCATATAGTAGCACCTTGGTCTGATTTACAGTTGATGGCGGCTTAATAGTAACTGATTTTTTAAGCTAAATTGCTGGTATCTGGTCGCAAATTTCCAACCGATTTAATGCTGATTTATTCACCTAGTTGTTTTCTTGCTGTGAGTATAACCCTCTGAATAGGTCATTCAAATAATGTGGAGGAGGGGATTGACGGCCAAGTGGGCAGATTATTAGCGCTGTAATGTGACAGTAGCACAGGGGTAACACAGTCATCGCCCTGAGAGTTTTTGAATATAACGTCGTGGACGCTAGAAAACCAAAAAGCGTGTAAAACAGGTTTCTTGATTGATATGCTTCGGTGGCCCTTATGAACTTGAGCTGTGGTTCTAATCATTATTATCAGTAGTATCTCGGGCGACAGGGTCGCGAGATTTTCCATCAGTATTTTCTGCTTGAGATAACGCAATTAAGCATAGCTGGCGCAAAAAAAAGAGCCTGCAAGCAGGCTCAAATGAAGCGACTGTGAAAAATAATAAAATAAACAGAGGCTGGTAACTAACCGAGACGGAGTATCTCAGGGAGTGATTAACTCAAACTGAAGTCACTGTTAACCCGCTGAATTAATCGATACCCGCCCCAAAAACAGCCGACCAACGTGATGCCACTCCACACTAATAAAAATAGCGCCGAGCCGAATGCAATAGGCGGCCACTGCCAGCCATCGGCATGGGTGCCAAGCGCGGCGATATGCATAACGGCAATCACTAAAGCAGCCAACAGGCACAACCAGCTCAAATAGATGGCTAAGCGTAAACTGGTGCTGCTGCTTGGCGTTGATTTAGCAGCGAGCCGATTGACATACATCCAGGTGCCACTAAACGCCATCACACTCAAGCTCAGGCCGAACACCACCCAAATCAACTTGCTGTACAGCCCGCCAAAATCACCAAAGTGCAGCGGGTCAGCCATATTCGACCAACGCCAATAAGGGCTTAACTCATCCGCCGTTTGGCGGTAGCTCAGTTGCATGGTACTTGGGTCGATATACACCTTGTTAGCGCGATGGCGTGCTAGCAAGGCCGATGTTTGTCCCGCAATAAACAGATAACCTGCGCGATGTAAGCTGATTTGGTGAATGGTTAGCTCGGGTATCGCCTGCTCAGTGATGTTGATGGCTTGTGCGAGTTGCTCTGCGGTAATCGTCGTCTTTACTCGTGTGAGTGTTGGTAATGGCCGCTCTGCACCACGAACGCTGTCGGTATAGGAAAACAGCCCGTCGAACATACTGAACCGTGTTTGTTCGTACAGGTACCAACAACCCGTTACAGCAATCAATACACTAAACCAGAGCGACCACAAACCTAACCAGCGGTGCCAACTACTCCAGCGAGCTCGCGCACTATTGCCTGAGGGCAAGGTCCAAAATTTTTGCCACCAGCGTTTATAAAACACTAAACCGGTGATGATGGAGGTTAACAGCAGCAGCGCAAACACGCACACGAGGTATTTACCAATCCCTAACGGGTTGAACATTACCATGTGAAAGTCGCGGAAAAAGCGGGCGATAGTCAGTGCCGAGTAAGTGCCGTTGATCTGCATTGTTTGCGGATCGACCAGTACATATGCAGGCGCGGCCTTTGGCGGTTTGACCATTACGCTGATGGCGTAGCCTGCTGTTGTGGCGGTTTCCAAGTGCAAAATTTCCACCTCCGGCATGGCGGTTTGCACCTGTTGATAGGCGTCCACCAACTGCTGGTGGGTCACTTGGTCTGCGTCGCTGCGCCACGCGGGATTGGTTAGCCAATCTAGCTCATGAGATACCGTGGCAAAGGTGCCACTCCAGCAGATGATGAATAACATCATGCCGGAGAGCACCCCAATAAAGGTATGCCATGCGAGCCAGTGTTTTTTCGTTGGCCACTGCATAGCGACTCCTTAGAATGTCGCTGAAACAGAGGCAAACATGCTGCGGGGTGAACCTACGCTGACGCGCAGATCGCCGCCACTGGCGCTGTAGTACTCTTCATCAAACAGGTTCTTGGCGGAGAGTTGCAGGCGAATATTGCCGTCATAAGCAACAGGCAGGGTGTACCATAACGACAGATCAACCGTAGTGTAACTACCTAAACGCCAACTGTTGTTGTCATCGCCAAAACGGTCGCCCATGTAAAATGCTCCAACACCAGCACCAACGCCTTGCCATGCGCCTTGATGAAACTCGTAGCTAGTCCACAAGCTGGCAGTATGCTCCGCCACGTTGCGTGGGCGATTACCTGCGTTATTGCCGGTGCTGATTTCGGCATCTGTGTAGGCGTATCCCGCCATAACGGTCCAGCCGGGTAAAGGTTGGCCGTTAATATTGAGTTCAACCCCTTGTGATTGTTGGCCTTTAACCAGCTGAAATTCGTTATCTACTTGGGTGAGCACGTTGTCTTTCTCAATCTTGTACACCGCCAAGCTGCTGTTGAGTTTACCTTCGAAAAACTGTCCTTTAGCGCCCACTTCATACTGTTTGGAGTTTTCTGGCGGGAATAGCTCTGTTTCTGAGCTTTGGCCATTGGCTTCTAACTTAAAGGTTGTGTTGGGGGCGAACGCTTCAGAGTAGCTAACAAAGGCTGACAGGTTATCCAGCAGACGATAGTTAAGTGCCACTTGTGGAGAAAACTCATTCACTGTATCTGCTGGGCCATCACCGTCTACATCGGAAAAGTCCCATCGGCCGCCAAACAGTACGCTGAGTTGTTCGGTCAGTTGCAGATAATCATTGGCGAAGAAACCGTAATCTTCGGTTGCCGCATGGATACGTTCCGCCCCCTCGGTTGGCAGCTCTGTCGGTAACATGCCATACACCGGATTGGCGATATCAAACAGCGCTCCTGTGGCTGGTGTACCCATGGTGATAGGCGTTGCAATAAAATAGCGAGCATCGTGGTAATTGTTTCTGTCGGCACCAAAGGCTAAGCGATGGGTCATGCCCGCTAGTTGCCAGTCGCCCGTGAGACGTAGTTGCTGATAGTCGGCATGACGCTGATATTCTCGGTTACCATCGGTGCGACGTGCTAAAAAGATGCGATCGCCATCTTCGTAATACGGTTTAACGTGGTTGTTAAAATCAGGGGAGGTGATAAAACCATCAACAATCGGAGCGCTGGCGTCGGTAATCAATTCGGCGGCTGGGCGCGATTGTAGATCATTGGAGTAAGTGTTCTCCCATGCAGCGCGAATGTCCAATTGCCAGCCGTTAGCAAATAGGTGGTTGAGTCCGACAGAGCTAAATTCAAAGCGAGTATCTATCTCTTCAGAATCATCACCAAAGCGGCGTGAGCGCGGAATATCCATTAAACGGTTGACAATTTCGCGGCCATTTGCCGTTGCAACTGTCATGGTGCCACGATCAAACGAGCGAAACTCATCGCGATACTCATAAGAGGCCGTCAGGCGGGTGCTACTGGATAGATCGTAGCGGCCTGTTAGCGCGATAACATTGCGCTTAATATCAAAGTTGTCGCGGAAGTAACCTGAGTCTTGCAAGGAGACGTTGGCGCGCACGGCCGCCTTGTCGCCAATGGGGGTCGATAAGTCGCCTTGGAACATGTAGTTATCCCAAGAGCCAGCGCGCACTTCACTATATAAACGGCGTTCATCCAGCGGTTTTTTGGTAATAACATCTACTAAACCACCGGGCTCTACTTGGCCATAGGTGATGGAGGCGGGGCCTTTGATGACGCGAATGCTTTCTAGGTTGCTGGTGTTGACGCGAAAGTTAGAGGCGATGCGTAAGCCATCGCGGTAGATGGTGTTGCGGCGAAAACCGCGGATCAGATAATCATTGTTGCTGCCACCAAAACCGTCAGACAGACTGACACCCGGTACGTTACGTAACGCATCTTCGAGTTCAGTGACTTTTTGGTCTAACAGCAGTTGTTCTGGCAGTACGTCGATGACCCGTGGCATCTCTAGATATTCAAGTTCTTGGCCAAACAAACTGTTGCCGCTAGAGGTTTGGTAACGATGTGGGTTGGTGCCGATAACGTTGATGCGTTCGATAGATTGCTCCGCTGGTGGTGCTTCCGCAGCGTAACCTAAATGGCTTAACGTGATGCCGCAAATCGCGGCTAACGGCGTAAGATAGAAACGGCGCATAGTGGTGTAACTCCCCAAGTATTAGCAAAAATTCATGTCTAATAAAGAGGCGGTATTTTGCTACTCATACAACTGAAAATCATTATTATTTACAATTGTGTGATAATTAGCTGAGCGGGAGCTGCTGTAGGCCGTTAACCGATATGTTGCTAATTTGAGCGCTTTTTTGCGTCAGTGGCTGTTTTTGTGCCAACATGATTAGCACAATTTGCTAGCGAAGAGGATGTCGACGTGATGGTAAGTAACCTATCAATGGCGCAGATTACCGAGCAGTTGGGCTTTCCCTTATTGGGAAATTCATTAGCCGAATGGTGTTTAGCCACCGGCATATTGTTGCTAACGCTCGCGCTAACTATGTTGAGCAAGTGGTTGTTAATCAATCGATTATCTGCCTTATCTAAACGAGTAAAGTTGACTTTTGTGGATGCTGTCTCCGCCGCGCTAGACAAAACTTATATCTTTTTGTTGTTCTTCCCATGGCTATTGTTTGCGTCGAGTTGGTTAACGTTGCCTGCCACGCTATCAAAAAGCCTCAATGTGCTGGCTACCATCGCGTTTTTTATTCAGGTAGGGATCTGGCTCTCCGCCGCCGCTGCCACCTTTATCCAGCACTCGCGCCAACATGCGCTGGCGACTAATGCCGCGGCTGCCACCAGTTTAGCGGCGGTGTCGTTTCTCAGTCGTTTGGTGATTTGGGCGATAGTGCTGTTGCTTGCCTTGGATAATATCGGCATTGATGTGACTGCCTTGGTGGCTGGTTTAGGGGTCGGCGGTATCGCTGTGGCGTTAGCGATTCAAAATATTTTGGGCGACTTGTTTGCTAGCCTGTCGATCATCATTGATAAGCCGTTTGAGATTGGTGACTTTATTGTGGTGGGCGACTTTATGGGGGTAGTGGCCAACATTGGCCTTAAAACCACGCGCATTAGTAGCTTAGGTGGGGAGCAGATTGTGTTCTCCAACAGCGACTTGTTAGCGTCGCGCGTACGTAACTATAAACGGATGCAGCAGCGGCGGGTGGTGTTTGGCTTTGGTGTGCTGTATCAAACCACTGCCGATCAGTTAGAAAGCATTCCTACTATGGTGCGTGAGATCATCGAAGGGCTAGAATCAACTACCTTTGATCGCGCCCACTTCTTTAAATTTGGTGATTCATCGTTGGACTTTGAGGTGGTGTATTACGTGCAATCAGCGGATTACAACGTTTATATGGATAC
The DNA here is from genome assembly GCF_048265805.1 of Shewanella sp. Lineage (GTDB taxonomy): Bacteria > Pseudomonadota > Gammaproteobacteria > Enterobacterales > Shewanellaceae > Shewanella. Next base: position 6,440 of record NZ_JBLXAT010000053.1, read on the forward strand.
TCAACAAAGCATCAACTTAGCGCTTATCCGTCAGTTTGCCGAGCATGACATAGTGTTCGCTTATCCCACCCGTTCGTTGTATGTGGAAGCGCCAGTGCCTGTCACCTTCGATAAAGCCCCTGATGGGGCGGTCGAGGTTACAACAAAAGGTGCTGCTGATGGTAATGCCGCGCGTGCCAATTAAATGGAGCTAATGGCATATCCGCCTGTGGCATTGGTCACAGGCGGATAAACGGTGCTTAGTTGAATAAGCGTCACTGGCTGCGCCTTGCTCATAGCGCGTTTAATTTGAGCAAAAATTAAACGCTAAAGTGCAACAGCCCCTAGAAACGTATTCACCGCTTTATGAAACTCGTCGAAGTTAGCTAGATGTTCAACGCGTTTTGGAAAATCACAGGGAAGTGATGCCAGATCAGCGACGACTTGCTGCCGCGTGGAGGAGTTAAGCAGCAGAATAATGATCATTCCCCAAAAACTGAGGTAATTCTCATCGTAGTACTGCACGTAGCGCGGGTTAACGTCGTGGTGCAGATAATTAACCGCTCTCAGGCTTTGCAGAATCCGCGTGGCGGTTTCATCATCGGCATAGGGGGCAAAACGATCAATCTTTTTGATCATGCTAGATAGACTTGAATAGCGGTTTATTTGGTTTGCGACGCCGAGATATCTGTTATAAGCCGCCACATCTGTTGCTTGGCCATTTTCAATGTTTTTAGCGTCACTAAAGCCAAAGAGCATGATGGCGATAAACACATCGTAGGACGGTTTATCAAACCCTTGCGTCTTCCATTCGTAGGTGGCGAGATAGGCGGCTTTGACGATATCGAGTTGCGCGCCAGTGTCCACACTGATGAAATGCCCTAGCCGCAAATAGTGATAACAAAAGCGCTGGCTTTGATGTTCATCGAGTAACTTAAAAAGCCGTTTAGCATGTTTTTTAATATCGTCATGCTGGGCTGGATAGAACTTTCCTTGTCTGTTTTTAATTAACGCTTTGTCTTCATCTTCGATAAACGTCAAAAGTAACTCTTTAGCTTCCACTACTCATCTCCTGTTGAGCGTTATATATCCCTGTTTTTTAAACCCTATGTTTTTCGTGTTACAGCTTAAGCAGATCTTGCTGGTTGAAGTGGAGCACAACGTTGGGGTCTAACTTAAGTGCCAAATCCAAAAAACGGTCGGGGGTAATGTTCAAGTCAGTCTGCATAATACTGTTGTAACAGCCCAGCAATGGCAGTGCCCATTGTTGGGCGTATTTCCAGCTATCACTGAAATCGGTAAACGCTTCTGCAAACTCGTGGCGTTGGTAGTGAATCATGCCTCGGACATAATACAGCTGCCGTTTGTTGTGGCCTTTGGGTTTACTCAAGCCTTCATTAACCGCAGTGAGCGCATCTTCGGTTCTGTCTAACGCCAGTAAACTTACCGCCTTAAATAGATGCAGTTTGTCTAAGTAATGGTATTGCTTCTCTGCCACTCTGTAGCTTTGCAGCGCCTCGTCATGTTGACCAAGCTGTGCTTGGATATTGCCGCGCGTTATATAGAAATCGTAGATAAGCATGTTACGGGGGGAGTCATAGATCAAATTGTCGACAGCCGCTAATGCTTGCTGATATTTGCCGTCTTCATATAGTACGTCAACGATATTGAAACGAAGATCGCGCTTGCTATGCCGTTGCTGGGCTTGGTGAAAGTCATCCAATGCACCAGCATAATCTGGGTGCTGTTTCTTTAAATAGGATTCCGTGGGTTGCGATTTAGCTGACGCGCGGTAAAAGTATAACTCTGGATCTCTCAGCCCCAGCTGCTCTGCACGGTCAAATTCAGCAATGGCTTTGGCAAACTGTCGAGGTTCATTGACGTATAGGAATTTACCGTGCACTAGCGCGAGTTCTGCGGAGTCAGGGTAGCGCGGTAGCATCTCATCTAACAGATGTTGTGCTTCTACGAGCTCCCATTTAGCTAAGTTTTTATCAATCTGCTTTACCGCTTGTTTGAGTTCGGGGTCGCTGTCATCGCTACTGGCGTAACCCGCATGGGTGAACGTAAGACAGAGCAGCACCGCTGCAAACATCAGATAACTTTTCATTGGTGTCCCTTCCGTAACATCTGCGCCGCACTTTAACTCAAGTGAAATGAAAATGACAGTTTATGTCCAATTTGGATGGGTTGGCTGGCCTCATAATGAACGACTAAACACGCTGAAATGGCGATGTGATCTGCTTCTCAAATTATTTTTGCATCAAATTCGGCGCTGCATTTTATACCGCCATATTGCATTTCATTCCGTCACGGTTGCAGCTCATTTTATGTTTAGTGCTGACTATTGTATGACAAACTAAATCGGCGTTTATTGACCTTGTGAACACAGAAACCAACCAGTTTAAATGTTGTTGAGGGGTGTCAATCATGAGTGTAAATAACACAATCTCTCTGGAAAACTACGCGAGTGACACAGGCAGTGTGTCTTCAGTTCAACGTACTCGTATCCTCACATTAATCGGCACTATCATCGCCCAGTTTGCGTTGGGGTCAGTTTATACCTGGAGCCTGTTTAATGCGGGGCTGGCGGATAAACTGAATATTCCCGTGGATAACGTGGCGTTCTCTTTTGGTATTTTAAGTTTATCGCTGGCGCTGGCATCTTCAGTGTCTGGCCGTTTACAAGAACGTTTCGGCGTACGGCGGGTGGCGATGGCCGCAGGTATCATGATGGGGTTGGCACTGTTGCTGACATCCTACGCCAGCAACATCACCATGCTGTATATCTGCGCGGGCTTTTTACTTGGCGCGGCAGATGGTACCGGTTACCTGATGACGATGAGTAACTGTGTGCGTTGGTTCCCAGAACGCAAAGGCACTATCTCTGCGTTAGCCATCGGCGCTTATGGCTTGGGTAGCTTAGGTTTTAAATACATTAATATGTCGCTGCTTGAAAATAGCGGGCTGAATCATACTTTTGTGGTGTGGGGCGCGTTAGCGGCGGTGATGGTGGTGATTGGTGGTTTATTAATGCAAGACGCACCAGCACAGCAGAGTAACGTCGCGCAGACTAACAACCGCCAAGATTTCACTACCGCAGAAGCAATGAGAAAACCCCAGTTTTGGTTGCTGGCGGTTATCTTCCTTACTGTATGTATGAGCGGTTTGTATGTGATTGGTGTAGCGAAAGATATTGGTCAGCAATATGCCGATTTATCACTAACAATTGCGGCGAATGCGGTAGCGGTGATTGCGATGGCTAACCTGAGTGGTCGCTTAGTGCTCGGCGTGTTATCCGACAAAATGGCGCGTATCCGCGTGGTCTCCATTGCGTTACTAGCCAGTTTGCTGGGGATTGCCGTACTGCTGTTTATGCCAATGAATATGAATAACTTCTATGTTGCCGTCGCCTGTATCGCTTTTAGCTTTGGCGGCACCATCACCGTGTATCCCTCTTTAGTCAGCGATTTCTTCGGCCTGAACAACATGGCTAAAAATTATGGGGTGATTTATCTCGGCTTCGGTATTGGCAGTTTACTCGGATCATTAGTCGCCACCGCGTTTGGTGGATTTGCTGCCACGTTTTATCTGATTTTTGGCCTGCTAGCGCTGTCGCTGTTGATTTCGTTAATCATTAAAGCGCCGCAGCTTCAAGCACAGCACGCGTAGGAATATAAGTTGTAAAACTTAACACCCCCAGTAGTTAAGCCAATGTTTGCCCCGTTCCCCACGGGGCTTTTTTTGCGTTGTACTAAAACCCCCAATAGTTATCGTGAGCTTTAACGCGCTAGCAAACAGCAAAAAAGGTTGTGCGCTAGTTATGTGACACATTGAGCTGAAACGTCGAAAGGCGGCACTGATATGTTGGCCTACTCAGTTCAGCCCCAAAACGAGTTAGTCGTGTGACTCTGGGCTAACTCTCACACGGTATGATTGACCATAATTATAGTAATGGTTCAAAGTGATTACTTAACAGGTGGCAATTCACCCAAAAGCTTTTCTACGTTGTCGAATCTCTCATAAATGCCTGCTGAAACAAGAGAGACGAGCGCTGCACTTATAGAAAACTACTATAACAATAGTCTCGTGCAGCAGTAATGCCCGAAATGTATTTCTATTCGGTTTCGGTTGCCCCATGTTTAGCCTTGTTTCACGATGAATAGTTACTTGGTATTAGTGAGATTTCTGATGGGGATAACACTGTCGGTAAATGTCTTTGTTTAGTGGCATAGCAAAAACCCAAATCCCCAAGCTCGTGGTGCAAATGCTTTTGATACAAATAGGCTAACGCGTTAAGTGCAATTTTTTGAGTGTTGATAGCCACATTTCGTTGGTTGGCAAGGAAGGT
>NZ_JBLXAT010000054.1:0-9330 GCF_048265805.1 Shewanella sp.
ATTTGATCACATGACAAGATGCGCATCTACCTTAATTTGATGATTTTTATCTAAATCATCAGGGGATTCCTCAGCACCCGACATCACCGACGCCAACGCTATCGCCATTGAAAACTTGCCTTGCGGTGTCAACTTAGCATGGGCAATAGCGAATTGATGCACCTCTGCAATATCCAGTGATTTTGTGGACACCGCATAAACGGCTGAGTGTTCAGGAACGAATTGCCAGTTAGCCCATGAGGGCAAACTGATAAGCAGCAGCGCAACAGATAACAGCCACGGGTATTGCATAGCAAGCCTCTGCTTTGACGAGCCGATAATAAGGCCATGAATTCATGATTTAAACCTAGTTCAGCCCGTCGAGGCTTGCAACTTGATTTGACCGCTAAGGCGCTAAACGGTCAATGTTCCAACCCTGCTCGCCATCGCGGCTATAAAGAAAACGGTCATGTAGACGTTTTTCACCGCCCTGCCAAAATTCGATACTGTCTGGCACCACGCGGAAACCGCCCCAAAATGACGGCACGGGTACATCGCCCTGAGCAAATTTGTTTTTCATCTCGAGGAATTTAGATTCAAGCACTTGGCGGGCAGAAATTTTGCTCGACTGCTGTGAAACCCACGCTGCAATCTGGCTATCTTTAGGGCGGGTAAGAAAGTACTTCAGCACCTCAGCGGAAGAGAGTTTATGCGCATGACCAGAGACCACCACCTGTCGCTCTAATGGATGCCAAGGGAACAGTAAACTGACAGCACTGTTGTGCTCAATCTGCTGCGCTTTGCGACTGCCAAGGTTAGTAAAAAATACAAAACCGTGTTCATCAAATCGCTTAAGCAACACGATGCGCTGAAATGGTCGCTGTTGACTATCTACCGTGGCCACTACCATGGCGGTGGGATCAACTAATTGCGCATCACATGCCTGCTGCATCCATTTTTCAAACAAACTAAACGGTCCGCTAGGTAGATCGCCACGGCGTAACCCGCCTTGGGTGTATTCACGCCGAATGTCGCTTAAGTCAGACATGCTGTAATTCTCCGAACCAGAATGGTGTCAATTATAGGCGTGTAGGCCACAAATACTCATGCTCACAGCGTTGATAGTGGCTAAAACTCAGCTCATACCCTTGTTCCAAGGTCATACTACTCTGGCCTAGACGGTGATGGGCGGGGAAACCCAGTGTATTCGCGGGCGAGTTGAAACCGATGATATCCCAACTGCCCGGTTGCAACGCGTGTAACACCGCGGCAAACAGTTCGCTGTGGTTGCCAGTCAGTGCTAGATTGGTTTCAAAACTTACGTAGGAGCTATCCTCCTGCGGCGTCACATGGATAGTGAAATACTCTTTGCCACGGATGCCGTTAACCGAATAACCAAAGGGTTCAAACAGAAAATCGTCAATGGCAAAATCCCCCAACAAACTGCTAAATTGCAGACGCTGACGGATCTGTTCAATCTGTTGCCCAGTAGAACGCAAATAATCAGCCGTGTCACCGCTGATGTGGTACATCAACAGCTCATTGGTAATATCATTGGGTTCCGCTTGATAAGGCTTATCGGTATAAAAGATGTAATGGTGGTGCGAATCCAGATGGCCGATACGGTAGGCATGACCACTGATTTTTTGTCGCAGTCGCTTAAGATCGTCTTCAAACGAAGAGGTTTGCAGATGTGCCAAATACTCGTTTTTACGTTGATAGCTTAAAAACGCTACCGCATCGGAACCTAAGGTATCAATAAAATGTGTTGCGGCATGCACTAAGGTTGTCGTGCCGCAGGTCAACATCAAAAAATGGTTGTCCCACACAAATAAACTCGACTCACTCAACAAATAAGCGTCGCAGTGCTCATTGCTCACACTGGATAAAATCTCCGCATGTGCTTTACCTACCATGGTTTCCCAAAAAGGTCGTCCCAACGAGCGCAGTGATGGCGTTTCTGGTGTCACTATGAGTTCTATTTTTTTCTCTGAACCTTCAAAAAACATCTTTCATACCTGATGGGGCTGCCTAAGCAGCCCCTTTTATTCAACAATTACCCTGTTAAGAAAAGTCTTCTAAGTAGGTATAACCTTTGATACCTAGGTGCAGCTCTTCCAAAATCGCGGCGCGTTCATCTTCCTCAATATGGGTATTGACCAGTTCTTCGTAGGTGCGCATGAACGACACTGCATCCAAGTTAACATAGCGCAATACGTCAGCTACGGTATCGCCCGCCAGCACAGTTTCAATACTTGGTAGACCGTTTTCATCGACGCGAACAACCGCAGAGTTAGTATCGCCAAACAGGTTATGCAAGTCGCCCAAGATCTCTTGGTATGCCCCCACCAAAAAGAAGCCGAGTAGATAAGGACTTTCGCTGTTCCATGCGGGTACTGGTAAGGTCGTTTCAATACCTTGACCATCGACATACTGATCAATGGTACCGTCAGAATCACAGGTAATATCCAACATCACTGCGCGGCGCTCTGGGGCTTTGTCCAGACCACTCAAAGGTAGCACTGGGAACACTTGGTCGATACCCCAAGCATCAGGCAGAGACTGAAACAGTGAGAAGTTAACAAAGAACTTATCTGCCAGTTTTTCGTTCAGCTCATCAATAATTGGACGATGGTAGCGGTTCTTCGCGCTCATCCGGCCTTGCAACTCATGACACACTCGCAAGTTGGTCTGTTCTGCCCAAGCACGTTCTTCCAGTGTCAGTTGTCCCAAAGCGAACAGCGAGTGAGCTTCTGCTAAGTCTGATTGGGTATCGTGGAAAATTTCAATCAAGGCGCGGCTATCGCCACGTTCACTGATATCGGTCCATGACTGCCACATGTTATGCAACAGTTGTGGCGCTTGCTCTTCCGGCGCTGTGATCAGCTCTGGCGCATAAGCTTCAGTACCAATCACGTCAGCAATCAACACCGCGTGGTGTGCCGTCAGGTAACGGCCAGATTCAGAGATCAAACGCGGCACAGGTTGCTCGTACTCGGCACACACATCAGCCAAAGTGCTAACAATGTTGTTAGCGTACTCGGTCAGACCGTAGTTCATTGAGTTGTTGCTTTGGCTACGCGTGCCGTCGTAATCGACGGCCAAGCCACCACCGACGTCGAAACAATCGATTTTGGCACCGAGCTTACGCAGCTCACAATAGAAACGTGCAGCCTCACCTACTCCATGACGGATATCGCGAATGTTGGCAATTTGCGAACCTAAGTGGAAGTGCAGCAATTGCAGTGATTCGAGCATATTGTTGTCTTTCAGCTCTTCAATCACTTTCAGAACTTGCGCGGCAGACAAACCAAATTTAGATTTTTCGCCGCCACTCGCTTGCCATTTACCTTTGCCTTGGAACGCCAAACGAGCACGCAAACCTAAGCGTGGTGTAACGCCCAGTTCAGCCGCTTCGCGCAATACGATTTTCAGCTCGGACATTTTTTCCAGCACGATGTAGACCTTGTGGCCTAACTTTTCGCCGATCAATGCCAGACGGATGTATTCTTTGTCTTTGTAGCCGTTACAGACGATGACTGAGCTGGCCTTTTGCGCCATAGCCAATACGGCCATTAACTCAGGTTTACTACCAGCCTCTAGGCCAAGCTGTGGTACGACTTTGCTTTTCTGGCTCGCCAGAATCTCTTCCACTACAGCTTGTTGTTGATTAACTTTAATGGGGTAAACCAATAGATAATCAGCACCATATTCATAACGTTCAATGGCTTGGTTAAACGCTTGGCACAGATTATCAACTCGCTGACACAGAATTTGCGGAAAACGCACCAACACCGGCATACTCACACCAGCCTTGACCATATCTTTCGCTAATTCGTTGAGGCTTATTCGGCTGTTAGGGTTAGATGGATCGGGAGAAACCGTCACCTCGCCACCGTCGTTTACGCCGTAAAATCCCTGACTCCAGTACGCAACGTTGTATCCGTTACGGGCATCATCAATTGACCAATCACTCATTATTTTCAGCCTGTGATAGTGGTTATTCGGTAACTGTCAGCGCAGACGCTACCGCTTGTTGAATGTAAGCAGGCAAAGCAAAACTTGCCTGATGTAAAGCTGGCGTATAGAAACGGGTCGCCAGCCCTGCCCGTGTAAATCTAAGTTGCAATTCATCTAGGCTAACAGATTTGGCCTCAAGGTTATCTGTCGCCCACACAAACGCCATATTCCCGCCAATGTACGTGGGCACTGCGGTCATATAAAAAGTGCAATCGGCCACATAAGAATGCATCCGTCGTACGGTGTTGCTAATCTCATCTGACTGTAAAAACGGCACGCCGTTTTGCGCTACAAAAATGCCATTGGGTGTTAATAATCGCTGGCAGTTTTGATAAAACTCAGAGCTAAACAGCACTTCGCCTGGGCCGACCGGGTCGGTGCAATCTGAGATGATCACATCAAACTGTTCATTACACTGACGGACAAATTCAAGTCCATCTTGGATCGTCAACGTCAAACGTGGGTCTTCAAACGCGCCCGCCGAATGATTGGGGAAATAGGTTTTACACATCTCCACCACTGAAGCGTCGATTTCCACCATCGTGATTGAGGTTATCTCACGGTGTTTGGTGACTTCCCGCAAGATGCCACCATCGCCACCACCAATAATCAACACTTTTTTCGCCTGACCATGTGCCAACAACGGCACATGCGTGAGCATCTCATGGTAGATAAACTCATCACGTTCGGTGGTTTGAATGGCACCATTTAGCGCCATTACTCGGCCGAGGCTATGGGTCTCAAATATGCTCAAATGCCACTGTTCGGTCCGCTGTTCAAACAGCACCTTTTCAACTTCAAAATATTGGCCATAGCCTTGATGGAGCGTTTCGTAATAGATCACTTTGTCTTGCATTTAACTCGTCCGAAACCGGATAAAAAGAAAACGATTAACCCCCAGTGACTTTCTCAATGAAAGACCGGGTAAAGTGTGCCGCGCCAGCGACAGTTCAGTGGGTATTGTTGGCCTCTTCGCGGCCAGAATTAATGCGGATAAGAATGAGGTGCTTCAAGCTAGTGTCATCGTAATGACCGCCGATAGCTACCAGGTTTTCTGGCACTTTTCGGTAAAGTGCAGCAAATAAATGGTTGTGCATTAGCTAAAGACCCTCTTAACCCCGTACGATTGTAACCACACGAATACGGTTAATGACTCATAAACCATAAAACCTAATAACCCAAGAGTTAGGCGAGCAACCTAACCACCCTAAAACCGCGCAATTAAACCTTGCCAAGGCCAAGAAAGCAAGCATGAATCTTGCTGTGGGCAAGGCTTTTTGCAGCACATAGGAACGCTGCACGGCAACGTGCGATTTATCATCCAAAAATACTACATAAATTCATCGCGTTAATCAAAGAACTCTGAATAAGCATTCACCTTTTTAACGAAATAAACTTATGCACTGAACAGTCGAAATCTCAGCACCGCTGCACGCCACATTACGTTATAATCGCCGCAAATGACTTTCTTTGATGAGAACCCCATGGTCGAACTCGGAAAAACCTGCCGCCTCCCTGTTGTTAAACAGGTGGAATTTGGCGTCTATCTTAATGCTGATGCATTCGGTCAAGTTTTGCTGCCACGTAAGTATGTGCCTGATCAATGTGAAATTGGCGATGAAGTTGAAGTATTCATCTATCTAGACTCGGAAGACACGCCGATTGCCACCACCCGCAAACCGTTGGCCGAAGTCGGTCAGTTTGCTTATCTCCAGACGATTGCCACAGGAGCTTATGGGGCATTCCTTGATTGGGGGTTAGATAAAGACCTGCTATTACCTTTTGCTGAACAACGCCAGAAAGCAGAAGAAGGCCGCAGTTATCTCGTCTATGTGCACGTTAACCGTGCTGATGAACGAATTGTGGCATCGGCGAAGATCGATAAATTCATCGACAAGACACCTGCTCACTACCGCAATGGCGAACAAGTTGAAGTTATCATCGCCGGTAAGTCAGACTTAGGTTACAAAGTGATTGTTAATCAACAGCATTGGGGCGTCATTCATAACAGCGATGTGTTCCGTAATCTACGTTACGGCCAAACCGTTAAAGCGTTTATTAAACAAGTGCGCGCTGACGGTAAGCTTGATATCACGCTACAACAAGGCGGCAAGCAAGAGTTAGATAAACAATCACAACAGATCCTAAAACGTCTGAAACAAGCTCAAGGCTTTTTACCGTTTAGCGATAAAACCGCTCCAGAAGTCATTTATGCCGAGTTAGGTATGAGTAAGAAAGCCTTCAAAAAGGCGATTGGCGGTTTGTACAAAGCGGGGGAAATCACCATCAGCGCCGATGGATTGCACGCAACAAAATAACACTAACAACATTCAAGGAGTGCGAATGAAGCTCACTGTAAATGAAGCTCGAGTCATAGGTTGTTTGCTAGAAAAGGAAACCACTACCCCTGAACAGTACCCGTTATCGCTCAACGCGTTGACCTTGGCATGTAACCAAAAAACCAGCCGTGACCCTGTGATGGAGTTGAGTGAAGCCACAGTGCTAGAGACATTACAGTTATTGCAACAGCAACGACTCATTATAGAGGTCAGCGGTTTTGGGAGCCGCGTTAGCAAATACCAGCATCGTTTCTGTAATACCGAGTTTTCAGATTTGCAGTTCAGCGCCGCTGAGCGTGCTATTGTGTGTGTCATGCTGTTGCGTGGCCCCCAAACGGCAGGCGAGTTACGCACTCGCTGCCAACGTTTGTTTGAATTTGGCGACATCAGTCAAGTCGAGCAAACGTTGAGCAAGATGCTGGATAATGGCTGGTTAGTACAACTGGCTAAAGAGCCCGGTAAACGTGAGCAACGCTTTGCCCATACTTTTACCGACGTTGAAACGGCTAGCATTAGTCAGGAGCCTTTCGAGTCAAGAGCGCCAGCGCCAACCAGCGTTTTAGCGCTGCGAGTGGAAGCACTTGAACACCAAGTTGCAGAGCTGCAGCAACAATTAACCGCCCTACTCAACCGCTAACGGCCAATAGTTAACAAGGATGCCAATGAACCAAACCGTGGAGTTACATAGTTCAACGGTCAAACAGATTAGTTTGATCGCTACCACCGAAGTGCGCCGCCTGCTAAGCCAAACCAAAGGGATTGTGACCTTAGCTGCTTATGTGATGTTGTGGCTGCTCATTCTGCTGTTTTTGGTACGTGATGCAGTGGGTCTTATGTTGCACCCCGAAGCCAAAGATGTCGTCATGCAAATGTTAGGAGCAGGTGCCGTAAGCAACTTGTTTAATTGGCCAGTGGAAGAATTTGCGATGTATTGGGTATTCGCACTGGGGCTGCAACCTATGTTTGCCATTTTGCTCGGTGCAGGCCAATTTGCTGATGATATTCAACGTGGCACCTTCCGTTTTCTTAGCTTACACGCCAGCCGTATCGCTTTATTTTTCGGACGTTTCTTGGGGGCGATGGCCGTGATGGCCTTGCTGACTGGTGCGACGAGCATAGTCACTATAGTGATGGCGATGGTACGCGATATTCACCTCGCAATGCCGGCCTTGATTTGCGGGCTACAAGTATGGCTCGTGATTTTGCTAATGTTACTGCCGTACGTAGCGTTAATGTCGTTGCTATCGGTAATTGCCAGCAGCAGCAAACAAGCCGTGATTTACTCGGTACTATTTTTTACAGGGTTGTCGTTGCTGGTATGGTTAGCTGACGCCACTTTCGCACCTTTGGCATACCTTGAATACGTGATGCCCGGCACTGAAACCGAACGGCTCATGGGCGTAATGCCCACCCAAGCCCCCATTTACCTTAAAGTCGCGCTAATACAGACCGTGGCATTCTTGGCCATTGGATTTTATGCCTTTAGACGGAGCGACGTATGAGCCTAATTAAATGCCACCAGCTGAGCCGCCACTATGGTAGCCACTTAGCGCTGGATAATATCAACCTTGATTTAACCGCAGGTCAGCCAATTGCCTTAGTTGGCCCAAATGGCGCAGGCAAAACCACACTATTTAGCTTGTTACTCGGCTATATCCACCCGAGTGCGGGCAGTATCGAAGTGTTTGGCCTGCCACCAGGACATCCACAACTGCGCAGTAAAATTGGTGCGCTACCACAAGATGCCAAGCTCGATCCTGACTTTACCCTCGAACAACAATTGGTGCTGTTTGCCCAACTCCGAGGTATGTCGGCCAAGGCCGCTAAGCAAGAAGCGTTACGAGTGTTGACGTTAGTCGATCTGGCCGACTCCCTGAAGCAAAAGCCCAGCACATTAAGCCATGGCATGAGTAAACGGGTGGCCATTGCCCAAGCATTGATTGGCGAACCGGAATTAATTCTGCTCGATGAACCAACGGCGGGCATTGACCCAGCCAACGCTCGGCTGATCCGTGATCTCATTAGCAAACTCGCCGAGCGCACTACCTTTTTGGTGAGTTCACATAACCTCGATGAACTAGAGCGACTCTGTGATCAAGTGGTGTTCTTAGAGCGCGGGCAGTTAAAACAACAGGTATCCTTGTCCGCGACGACAGATACGCAATACTTCACGTTGCAACTGCACGCGGTCGATGATCAAGCGGTGCTACCAGTGCTGCAGCAGCTACCAGATGTGTTACACGTCAATGTGGCCAGCCTGCACACCTTTGTGATCGAGTATCAAGCAACAGCCAACGCGCTAGATATCGCACTGCTGCAACTGTGCCAGCAACATGGCTGGCGCTATCGCTTATTGCTCAATGGTCGGTCTCTGGAAGACACCTTGTTTGCCTGACAAGATGGTGGTGCCGCTGCTATATGGTGGCACCACCATGGAGATTAATTACGCTGAACTTGCGCTTAATTGCAGATGTATCATCCGCTGTGGCAGGATAGCCACTTAATATAGACAATAATTACAGGATGTTAGTCATTGTTGACCTTCACCAATGTCAGTCATAGTTTTGCTAACCATCAACTATTCTCAGCGCTGGATATTGAGCTTAGCGCGCCTCGCATCCAACTGACTGGCGCCAACGGCAGTGGCAAAACCACCTTTCTCTTATTAGCAGCAGGGCTACTCGCGCCGACGTCAGGACAAGTGTTGTTTAAGCAACAACCAGTATTGCACCACCATACCAAACAGCATATTGGTATCAGTGCTGCCAAAATCCTATTGCCGGAGTTCATGTCGGCACAGGAGTTACTCAACTTTCATTGTCACATGCACAGCTGCCGATTGGATGGAACGCTACTTTATGTCTGGCTGTACAGCTTGCCGATGTTAGCGATAATAGCTTGGTTTGACCTACTGACACTAGGCAGTGTTGATCTTTGTGTAAGAAATGAACGGCATAGCATCAAGGTATAATGGTTTCGCCAAAAATCTTTA
>NZ_JBLXAT010000055.1:0-9054 GCF_048265805.1 Shewanella sp.
GTTACTCTGGCGTGTGTAATGATGTGGCTACCGATGTATTGCGACTAATAAATCAACAAAGATCAACACACTCTAGGATGATCGCCTAAATCCTCGTTCAACCAATCGGCCAATTGCTCAATGCCGCGCAGCGGTGATTTCAAATCGTGCGAGGCGATATACGCAAAACTATCTAACTCACGGTTAATGCGTTCAAGTTCAGCGGTATAACGTTCACGCTCCTTCTCAATCTGCTTGCGCTCAGAGACATCATTAATGGTGGCGAGTATCGCCTGACCATCGCTAAAAATAATTGGTGTCAGCCCCACCTCGACATCCACTAAGCTGCCATCACTGCATAATCCCTGTAAGTCGGTACGCTGCGACATGTTCTTCGCATCAGGCCGACGCATATAACCCGCCATATGCTCGCCATGGCGCTGTCTTGCCTCCATTGGTAATAGCATTGAGACTTTCTGGCCGAGCAGCTCATCGCGAGAATACTTAAATAGCTTCTCGGCGTGAGCATTAACTAAATTCATCACGCCTTGACGATCAACCATCACCAACGCCGATGGCGAAGCTTCAATCACTAAGCGAAAACGCTCTTCGTTGGCCAACATCTGCTGACTAAAGCTGGCCTCACGAAACCGCCCTTTGGCATTCTGATAAAGAAAATAAAACAGCAACCCTAAGAATAGGCCACCAAACACCAACAGCAACTTATGCTGCATAGCTTCGGCATCACTAGAAAAGTTGGCGTTACTGCTAAGCGATAACGACCAGATATGACCACCAACCGTTACAGGTAGTACGGAGGAATAACGCGGATTACTGCGGCTAGCATTGTTTTGATACATCAAACTGCTGGGGCGAATTTGCGCACCGTCATACACCTTGATATGTAACTGAGAAAACTTATCGCCCAGAATACCTTCCATCAGGTTATTCATGCGAAAAGCGGCGTACACTATGCCACGCGGCTCATCGGTGGCATTTCCTTGCGCATCCTGCACAAAGAGCGGCATGCACATTAAAAAGCCCGACTGCACGTCACGGGCGACCTCTTGCACTAAGGTGATTTTGCCCGATACCGCGGCAGCGCGAGTAGCGATAGCCCTATCAATGGCGGCACGGCGCACAGGCTCAGAAGACATGTCATAACCAAACGAACGCTGGTTACGCCAATCAAACGGCTCAATGTACAAGATGGCTTGATAGCTATCTCTTGGTGTTGTGGGGTGGACTTTATAATCAGCGAAGCCCTCGGCTTGTACTTCGGCTTCATGTGCCGCGAGCTGCTCGGGTTTGAGAATAACGCTATAGCCCATGCCCTGCATGCCAGGGTAGTACTCCTGTAAGCGGGCATTGGCGATGTAGTCATGCCACTCTTGGCGAGATACCGACTGCGATGACATAAATAACCCAATGCCGCCACGCAGAACTTGCTCATAAGTGCGCATACGGTCAGCGATTTCATCGCGTAGTAACACGGATTGAAACTGAAAGCGCTCCATGCCGCGTACATGGACATAGTAGTTAGCAATGTATCCACCAATGACCGTAAACAAGGTCGCAAACATCATCAGCATCCACACTGAGGATGGAAGTTTGAAAGACGACATCGCGTCGTTATTGCTCACTGGCTCCCTGTGCAGCACTGACGGCATTTATTCTTTCCTGCAGGGTCTTAATATGAATGTTAAGTGTGGTAGGTTGCTGAAAATTTGCAAGTTATGAGGCATTTTCCACAAGCTTAAAAACCGACAAAATTTTGTATAAAAAATGCGTTTTTGATCGCATTCTTTCTCGTAAGTAATTACTAAATTAGCAGCCAAGGAAAGAGATAACTGCCGGAGAGCAACTTCATTTAAGCAACCTAATTTGTTACTGCCGTAATAGCCGTGTTTTGTGGCTCAACGTTGTGAGTTTGACCTCGCTCAGGAGTGAATATGGCCCATATCTATGAAGTTTTGCCTAATGATAGTGAAATTGAAGCCATGACGGCACCGAGGAATATCAGAGCAGCCCAAGCGTTGCAGCATCGCCGAGAAGTTCGCCGTCGTTTAGAGGATTGCTTAGAGCGCTTACAACTGCGCCGCGCACTCGACTTAGACGAAGACGAAACCTTCTAGCCCTTACGCTGTCGCACACTATTGCGGGTCAATAGCGCTTCTGCTTTGGCCCCTAAATAGACATACACCCCTAAGCCGATCAGCAAGCCCACTACCGCTAACATCATAAAGATCGCACCCTGAATATATTCAAACTTGCCCAATGACGATTTGAACATCGTCAGTAGTGCTTCAATCGAAATCGCAATCAAAATAGTGGAGACAAAACGGGTAATCGTACGGCGCGTGGAACTATGGCGAAAGATATCTTTATGCATCAAAATCTCCTCCTCCAATATCGTTTTTCCCAGATCGAAAATCGCCAGCGCCAAAGTAATAAAGATGATGGTACCGAACGGCTTAAGTGAATCATGCGCCGAACTGATACCGCCAGTGAATAACAACCAGATATCGTGGGCGGCGATGCCAATCAAAATAGCGACCACAATAAATAAGCCCGTTACCAAGATAGCGTACACCGCTTTAAATAGCGGGATCACTCGCCGACGTGCGCTATCACCCATCATAAATTCAATCAGACAAGTAAGATTAATATCTACCACGACATAGCCACGTTTTCCATCCGCTAACCGTTGCGCAATGGAAGCAGATAAACACAGATGACCTGAGGCGTTTGATAGGTAGGGACGCGTGATCTGTACTCCAGTTTTATCACGTACATTGAGATAATAGGGGCGCTGACTACGGTCAGGGCTTTCACCCACACTAAGCAATTTAACCTGCTGGTTTATCAGCGCTAAATTAGGGCTAACTTGCCGTCCATTATCATCCAGTAAATACATTAACTCGACAAAGGGATAGCGGGAGGCCACTTCGCTGAAAATTTTAATCGCCTTACCAGTATCGGCGAACAGCTCATTATCTGCCATGCCAGTAAGGATTGACTCTAACAATTCATGCACTAACTGCTCATATTCATGATAGCGCTCAATGACGCTGAGATAGCTCATACTGGCCATTAGCTCACTCCCTGAAACAAATATTCTCTAGTGAAAAAACATGCAGCTTTAGTACCAACAGAAAAGTGAATGAATTACAAATAGATAACAATGGAGCATTTTTTAAAAATGCGCCAACACTACGCAATCGCACCAGAATAAAGCAGTAAATTAATAGCTTATAAATAACAGCATAAAATTACTGACCAATTTATATTGATTAATCAAACACATTTGTTAAAAAACAGTTTAAATATAAATAAATGTGTTGAAAATTTGTGCTTATTTATCTATCAATAAGGAGCTGTTACATGAGGTAACAGTGCTTAGAAAGGATAGGAAATCAACAATGAGAATACATACGCTAACCGCGGCAATGTTCGCTGCCGCTGCTTTTACCCCGGTAACCTTTGCCGCAGATTTGGTTCATCTCACCCCCAACAGTCCACAAGCACGAAGCTTAGCGCCATCAGCAACACCGGCGGCGACATTAGGTGTGAGCAATCAACACAGTTTTAAAGGCAAACAGGTTCAGGTAGGTAAAAAACTAAAAACCCGCTTACACCAGTATTATCGTGATGTTGAAGTTTATGGCGTGTCAGTTGCGGCAGATGTCAGTGCCATGGGGGTTTATAGCCAGATGTCTGGTAGCTATCTTCAAGGGATCGAAGATGACTTAGCTGATGTCACCCCAACACTCAGTGAAACAGCAGCAATTAAAAAAGCACTGATCGCCAGCAAGCTGAAAGATGCTGAGCGCAGCAGCGCCAAGCTATACATTTGGCAAGATCCAGCATCTGGCCAAGCCCATCTCGCTTATTTAGTCGACCTGTTTACCAGCGCACCGGAACCTAGCCGTCCGTTTGTAGTGATCGATGCTAAATCTGGCGCTACCTTAGCCAGCTGGGAGCAGTTAACTCACAGCCAGCTAGCCACCGGCCCAGGCGGTAACTACAAAACTGGTGAGTACTACTATGGGACTGACTACGGTGATTTAGTGGTGAGCGACAGCTGTACCATGGACACTGATAACGTACAAACCATTGATATGAACAATCGTACCAATGGCGGTAACGTAGTGTCGTTTACTTGTCCAAACAGCCCTGAAAACTTAGTTAACGGTGCTTACTCAGCCGAAAATGACGCCCACTATTTCGGTGGGGTGATTTTTGACATGTACTCCGATTGGTTTCAGACCTCGCCATTAACCTTCAAGTTGCAGATGCGCGTCCACTACGGCAACAGCTATGAGAACGCCTTCTGGGATGGTACTGGCATGACCTTTGGTGATGGTGGTTCAACCTTCTATCCTTTGGTGAGCTTAGACGTGTCCGCTCATGAAGTGTCACACGGTTTTACTGAGCAAAACTCCGGTCTGACATACAGTGGCCAAAGTGGTGGTATCAACGAAGCTTTTTCCGATATGGCGGGTGAAGCGGCGGAATACTACATGAAAGGCGAGAACGATTGGATGGTGGGTGCTGAAATCTTTAAAGGTACTGGCGCCTTGCGTTACATGGACCTGCCTAGCCGTGATGGCATGTCGATTGATAGCGCCGACGACTACTACAATGGCTTAGACGTGCACTACAGCTCAGGCGTATTTAACCGTGCGTTCTACTTACTGGCGACCACCAGTGGCTGGGACACCCAAAAAGCCTTTGAAGTGTTTGTTAAAGCTAACCAACTGTACTGGAATGCCAACTCAGACTTTGACAATGCTGCGTGCGGCGTTGCTCAAGCGGCTGACGATCTGGAATACAGCGTAGCTGATGTTGAAGCAGCCTTTACCGGGGTAGATGTCAACGCCAGCTGTGGTGGCACCGATCCAGAGCCACCAGCAGGTGATGCAGAGTTGGAAAATGGTGTACCTGTCACAGGTATCAGTGGCGGTGCTAGCTCACAACAATTCTGGACCTTCGATGTACCAGCGGGTACCAATCGCGTCACTATCGCTACCTCTGGTGGCTCAGGTGACATGGATCTGTATGTGAAGTTTGGCGGCCAACCTTCAACTACCGATTACGATTGTCGCCCATACCGCAGTGGTAACAACGAAACCTGTACTTTCCGCCGTCCAGCTTCTGGCACCTTCTACATCATGTTACGAGGTTACAGCAGCTACTCAGGCGTTACTTTGAGCGCCTCTTATTAAGCGCCGATAGATAGCAAAAGAGCAGCCATTGGGCTGCTCTTTTTTTATACTAAAGCCAATACTATGGCTTAGCGCGTTGCCTCTCAAAATAACTACGGGTGAGCTTAAACACCACTGGGCTTAACAGCAGCAGTGCCACTAAGTTTGGCAAGGCCATCATGGCATTTAAGGTATCCGCCAATAGCCAAATGAAATCTAACTTAGCCAACGCTCCCACTGGCACGACGATAGTGAAGATTAACCGAAACGGCATAATCGCCTTCACACCGAACAGAAACTGGACACATTTTTCACTGTAAAAACTCCAGCCTAGAATCGTCGTAAACGCGAAAATGGCTAACGCGATAGCCACCACATAGTTACCGATCGGCAACGCATGTCCAAAGGCCATCGAAGTCAACGGCGCACCGTTTTCACCTGAGCTCCAAGAGCCAGTCACCACAATGGCTAAACCGGTGATAGAGCACACAATCAGGGTATCGATAAAAGTACCCAACATGGCCACTAAGCCTTGAGTCACTGGGCTGTTGGTTTGCGCCGCAGCGTGTGCAATAGGCGCACTACCTAAACCCGCTTCGTTAGAAAATACCCCACGGGCCACACCGTAGTTCACCGCGGCCCAAACCGCTGCACCAGCAAAGCCGCCTTGAGCCGCAACCGGCGTAAAGGCGCTCTCAATAATCAACATAATCGCTGCTGGCAGATCGGCGGCATATACAATTAATACAGCTAAGCCACTGACGATATAAAACACCGTCATCAACGGCACTAACTTACCTGCCACATCTGCAATACGGTGAATACCGCCCATCAACACTGCGCCAACCAGCAGCATCATTACCACACCGGTGATCCACGGCGCTACACCAAAGTTAGCCGATAACGCGTCGGCCACCGAGTTAGCTTGCACTGTATTACCAATACCAAATCCAGCGAAGGCGCCAAACAGCGCAAACAGCACACCCAGCCAAGTCCAATTTTTACCGAGCCCATTTTTGATGTAATACATCGGGCCGCCCACGTGATGGCCGTTGGCATCCTCTTCACGAAATTTCACCGCTAACACAGCTTCAGAGTATTTGGTTGCCATGCCCACCAAGGCAGTACACCACATCCAAAACAATGCCCCAGGGCCGCCCATCGCAATGGCCGTGGCCACCCCTGCAATATTACCGGTACCGATAGTGGCAGAGAGGGAAGTCATTAGCGCATTGAACGGGCTGATTTGCCCTTGCTCCTGTTGATCTTCGTCAGGCGCACGCCCGGACCACAGCAACTTAAATCCGGTGCCCAATTTCAGCACGGGCATCAGCTTTAGCCCAATAGAAAGAAACAAGCCCGTGCCGAGGATCATCACCAGCATGGGAACGCCCCACACCACATCATTAATTACATGTACGAAGTCAACTACGCGTTGTAAAAGTCCAACTTCAGCTTCCATTCCAACCTCTGTTTATTTTTTATAGTTATACCAAGCACGCCATCGCAATGGCGATTGCTGCACAGCGAAGAGCCAGATTACAACGAATAGTTAACAATTTGGAATAGCTGCGACAGGATAAACTGTCGCAACTTATTGCAGAGGCAAATATGCAGCAAGACTCGCTACAAAAAAGAATTAATGCAGCAAAATTAACTAGTAGCTTGCTTAGATTTTAGTGATTTTTTGGTTTGAGCTGCACACTCATCACCGCCAACACAATCACACCGATCCCCAACTTAGACAGTAGATTGAGCTCGGCAACTTGCAGAATATCGCGCCAAAAGCCTACATGCACCAGCACATCGGTACACACAAAGCTGATGATCGGTGTTAACGCCAGCATGGCACCCACTTGGCCAGCAGGCAGTGCTTTCATACCTTGAGCAAAACACGCATAGGCCAAGAGTGTCGCTACCGCACTGGCAATCACAATACTCCACGCTTCAGTATCCAGTGGCTGCCAGACACTAAAGTCACACGTTGGCAGTAACACCAACGCACCTAGCAGATAGATCACTAATAAAATATTAGTAGGAGACAACACGCCCGCTAACTGACGTTGCACCAACACACTAACGCACCAGCAGATTACCGACAGTTGGATCAGTAGCACACCAATCAATACATCACCACCATCGGCTGCCACGTCAAAACGCAAATAGGGATTGAAAAACATCATCATGCCGAGCGCCAGCGCCATAAAGCAGCCAATTTGGAATCGGCTCAACCGCTCACCAAACACCAAAAAACCGCCAAGCGCTAAGAACACGCCAGAGGTTTGAAAACTCAATTGTGCGGGGCCGGGTGCCATATAACGCAGCGCCACCATGTAGCTCAAATAGTTGGCTAACAGCATAATGCCGGCCAACGCCAACCAACACCACTGCTTCTTTGTTACTTGTTTAAACTGCGCCAATCCGCCTGCGAGCGTTTGAAACACTAACAATATCAACCCCGCCACCCCAAAACGAAACCATGTCAGATTAACGGCATCGACAAAGCCCACCGTCAATTTCAATGCAACGGGCATAATGCCCCAGAAAAACACCGCGGCAGCAATAAATAACAACCCGATACGGGCAGGATGACTATTCAAGGGAAACTCCGAGAAGACAACAGCATACTGAAGGCGCTTGAGATGGAGCGACAAGGCAGTACACAGACTGGCCAATATTTTGCCAAATAGTCACCCAAAAACCAAGCTGAAAACAGCGCTACGCCTGCATTTTTCGGTCAAATGGCGATGTTTTAACTCAGCACCAGTGCAAATTGGGTAATCCCGCTAAATCAAGTGTGTCGGCATGAGTGGCAATGACCGCATGAGTCTCAGGTGATTGCGCAGCCAATTTAGCAAGGAGCACTTGCTGTGCCGCTGGTTCACCATGCACCAATACCAGCGGTGGCGCGCCCTCAAAATATTGGTACCAACGCAGTAACTCAGCTTGATCCGCATGCGCCGATAAACCGCCCACGGTGTGAATGCGCGCCCGCACCGGAACGCTTTGCCCCGCAATCGTCAGCTCCTCCGCCCCATCCACCAGCAACCGACCCGGTGTGCCTAACGCTTGAAAACCGCAGATAATCACGTCGGAATTTGGCCGTGCCAGATTATGCTGCAAGTGACAACGAATACGGCCACCGTTGCACATGCCACTGCCCGCAATAATGATCAGCCCATGGTCGATGTCATTAAGGCTGATCGATTCGGCGGTGTCGCGAATAAAACGCGCATGCGATAACAGCGGGTGCTCGCCAGGATGCAGTTGAGTTAACCGCTGAAAGTCCTCATCCATCAACGGATAGTGGTGCACATAAATGCGGGTAGCCTCAATCGCCATCGGGCTATCCAACACGATAGTCCAGTCCGCCAGCTGCCACTCTTTGGCATAAAGATGAAATAGATACAGCAACTCTTGTGCGCGCCCCACCGAAAACGCGGGGATCAAAATATTGCCGCGGCTGGATTGAATCGTCTCAGAAAAAATGGTTTTCAGCTCTGTCAGCGTATCTTCCCAACTGCGGTGCAGGCGCTCACCATAGGTGCTTTCCATCAATACCAAATCGGCGGTTGCAATCATGGTCGGATCGCGCAAAATCGGCATTCCCGCGCGGCCGAGGTCACCGCTGAATACCACTTTTCGCTGCTGCTCGCCATCATCCAAAAACAGCTCGACTAACGCGGAGCCCAAAATATGCCCCGCATCATGCAGCATGACGTTAACGCCCGGCATGACAGGCACTAACTGGTCATATTCCAATGGAATAAAATGGCTCAACACCTGCTCAACGCTGAGGAATCCCCTGATGATTTAGATAAAAATCATCAAATTAAGGTAGATGCGCATCTTGTCATGTGATCAAATG
>NZ_JBLXAT010000056.1:0-8884 GCF_048265805.1 Shewanella sp.
ATTTGATCACATGACAAGATGCGCATCTACCTTAATTTGATGATTTTTATCTAAATCATCAGGGGATTCCTCAGTACTACGTACGCTGCAAAATGGTGAGATCCAACGTCTAGGGGCTGATAAGCAAATCAAGGTTAATGTCCGCATTATTGCAGCAACAAACCGAAATCTTGTGGAGATGGTAAAGTGTGGCGACTTTCGAGCAGATCTTTATCATCGCTTAACCGTATACCCCGTGGTCATTCCACCACTGCGTGAGCGGGGTGACGACATTCTGTTATTGGCGGGCTATTTTGTAGAGTGTAATCGCAGCCGTTTCAGTTTTCGCAGTTTAATCCTTGCGCCAACAACCGAGCAGCTACTATTGCAATATCGCTGGCCTGGTAATGTACGAGAGTTGGAACATGTTATTAGTCGCGCGGCATTACGTACTGTTAGCCAAGGTGCTGATAAAAAGGAGATCGTCACCATTGAACCATGCCATCTCGATCAAGAACTACGCCATACGGTTGCGCATCAAACGTCGTTGGTGCCTGCTGCTGTCGCGGTCCCAAGTCATAGGGAGGGGTCACTCAAGCAACAGGTCAATGATTTCCAACGGCAATTACTGCAGCACACACTCATAGAGACCCAATACAATTGGGCCAACGCCGCCAGATTACTTAAGGTTGATGCCAGTAATCTGCATAAATTGGCGCAAAGACTGGGGCTTAAGTAACGTCTTTTCCGACGTGGAGAGCGTAACGCCCATAAAGCTTAGCCATGCTATTTTATGGCGAGCCGCTTGGCTAATCGATGCAGATTCCCTGTATCCATACCGAGCGCACGGGCAGTAGCAGCCCAATTATGCTGGTTATCTTCATAGCATTGTAAAATCAGCTGTTTTTGAAATGAGGCCGTGGCTTGTTTTAAGTTGCACTCTTCCGTAGATGACCACGGCAACCCCGCATGATCAGGCGCTAACTGTTGCGGCGCGTTCACGGTGGGGGCATGGCTGTTATCAATGCCAGATAGCGATAGATGGTGTGGCGTAAGAAGAATATTAACGTCGGCGCTGGACGCATTGGCTAATACCGCCGCACGGCTGATGACATGCTCTAGTTCACGCACATTACCAGGCCAAGGGTAATGTTTGAGGTTGTCGATGGTTTGCCGCTCAAACCGAATACTTTTGATATTGAGCTTTTGTCGAATCCGCTCTGCAAAAAAACCGGCCAGCAGCACCACATCATTATTTCTATCGCGTAATGGAGGCACAAACACCGGAAAAACACTCAATCTATGATAGAGATCGGCCCTAAATCGCCCCGCCATTACCTCCGCTTGCATGTTTCTATTGGTTGCCGCTACAATGCGCGTGTTCACTAATATCGTGCGGTCATCCCCGACTCGCTGAATATCGCCATACTGCAGTGCACGCAGTAATTTCGCTTGTAATGCGAGTGAAAGCTCACCCACCTCATCGAGAAATAAAGTGCCATTGTTGGCTTGTTCAAATTTCCCTTTTCGATGACTTATCGCCCCCGTAAAAGCGCCTTTGACATGACCAAAGAGTTCACTCTCAGCAACCGACTCGGGGAGTGCCGCACAATTAAGATACACCAACGCCTTATCGACACGCTTGGAGCGGTGATGAATCGCACTAGCGACCAACTCTTTGCCGACTCCAGTTTCCCCCATGATAAGCACGGTAAGATCTGTACTCGCTACGGCATCAATTTGCGCTTGTAATGACTGCATTGCCGCAGATTTACCAATCATCTCGTGTTTCATGCTATGGCGCACGGTCAGCGGCTCGCGCTCTGTCTGTTGTTCCAACTTGTCGAGCAGTAATGCCGTGTGCAAGCCACTGGCCGCCAACGCACTTATAAAGCGCAGTTCATCATTAGGGATGTTATCAAACTGATCTGGTGCAAAAGCATCAATAGTGATCGCCCCAATCAATTGGTCATCAATTAGTAGCGGTAAGCCAATACAGGAATGCACATGCAGCTGTTGACCGTGGTTGGGGATCAGCCCGTCATAGGGATCCGCTAAGTCACTGTCTGCGGGAAAACGGACGATATCTCCGGCACGAGCAATTGCTTGCAACCGTGGGTGCGCGTCAATTTCAAAGCGGCGGCCGAGCACTTCCTCTGCCAAGCCATTGATGGCCAGTGGCGTAAATTGCTGCCCTTGCAGTAACAACAAGGCCGAGGCATCACAGTTAACCACTTGTCGAATGGTCGCTAGCAGTCGATCAAATCGATTATCACGGCTCAATCCTGAGTTCAAATCTTTGGTGATACTCAGCCATTGAGGTAAGCGTTCTGCCATTTAAAGCTCCACTGGTTGTCATATTGACAGTATAGCTGTCAATATGACAATTTAAAACAATGTCATATCGACATCTTTTTGCTACTTATTAAAAAATAAATCAATATAAATCAATATAAATCAATATAAATCAATATAAATCAATATAAATCAATATAAATCAATATATTGAATATTGGCATGTCCAATGCAATAACAAATTGTCAGGCCGATAAACCGTGGCTACCCGATGCCGCGTAGCCATCGCAACAGCAGTAAGTGGCAGGGTCACTAACGCCATCTATCACTGCATCAACTGATGGGCAGTATGTCTCAATTTAGAAGGATAAGAGTGCAATGAGTTTTGCAGAACCTGAAAAGCTAACGTTAATTTTTGATGCCGAAAATAGAGAGGAATGGCAACGAACATCCTACATTTTGGAGCGGCTGGCTATTCGCGATGATATGACCGTCGCTGACATTGGTGCTGGCACTGGATATTTTTCCAACATTTTTGCCGACCAAGCGCAAAAGGTATATGCCATTGACTGCGAGCCCAATATGGTAAGTTATATGCAGCGCCGCTTTCAGCAATCGTCACACAGCAATATCGACATCAGCCAATCCACTAAGACCGATCCCTGTTTGCCTAATGGCGTTGACTTGGTTTTTGTCGCCAACACCTATCGCTTTATTCGAGAGCGCACGCAGTTCTTAAACAATCTGCATGCACAAGTGTCGCCTAATGCACACATCGTTTTTGTTGACTTCAAAGGTGAGCAAGCCCAAGTCTCACCACAAATGGTGGTCGCAGAAGTTGAGCAAGCGGGATTTCGTGTCATCGATTTAGATGTGAGCGGTTGCCCTGACCACTATGTATTGTCATTTGCTAAAGTTAGCTAAAGCGCCATTTGGGAGCGTGGCATAATCGACAGAGACAAATGTTCGGAGGCAGCATGATTCCACAAGCTTTAGCACTGGGTAAAGTCGTACGGCGTATCGATTGGACCGCCCAGCAATTCTCCATTGTTGTTCAGGCTGACGTTGCACCGTTCGTTGCAGGACAGTTTACTAAGCTCGCATTGCAAAATGAGCAAGGTGATTGGATCCGTCGCGCATATTCCATCGTAAATTCGCCGCAAGAGTATGCACAAACAGGAGAGTTAGAGTTCTTGATCGTAGCCGCTCCCAATGGGCAGCTCTCCGCCAAATTGCAGCTATTGCAGCGAGGGGATGCTGTTGGAGTGGGCAAACAGTCCAGTGGATTTATGACCTTGGCAGAGGTGCCAAGCTATGCCAAAGAACTATGGTTAATGGCGAGTGGTACGGGCATCGGCCCTTATATTTCCATGCTCAAATCTCCCTCGCTACCTTTTGAGAAAATTGTGTTAGTGCATGCCGTTCGCACCGAGGGAGATCTGGTGTATGCCAGCCAAATAGCGCAATTGCAGGCGCATCACCGTCGATTAACCTTAGTGAAAATTGTCTCTCGAGAAATCGTCAGCGGTGCACTATCAGGCAGGATCCCGCAATTGCTCCGCAATGGTGCGTTGGAGCAGGCAGCTTCTCTCTCCCTCGATCCTGATAGCAGTTTTGTCTACCTATGTGGTAACCCTTCCATGGTGAAAGACACTGGTGTCGCGTTAAATGAACGTGGGTTAAATAAACATTTAAGGCGTGCACCCGGGCATTATAGTTTTGAAAATTACTGGTAAATGAGGACCATATGATGAATCAGCTTAGTATACCGAAAGATTGGACTATTCAACGCTCAACCCCATTTTTTACCAAAGACAATGTGCCCCAAGCACTGCTAAGTCATCACAATACTACGGCAGGGGTTTTTGGACAGCTTTGTGTCATGGCCGGTGTGGTCACTTACTATGGCTTTGCTGACGAACATGCCAAAGAGGCTGAAATTAAACGGGTGATCCCGGCAGGAAGCTTCGCCATTAGTCCACCACAATATTGGCATCGTATTGAACTCAGCGATGATGCCCAGTTTAATCTCAATTTTTGGTCTGAAGCTAAAACGTAAAATCGGGCTAGAAAAAATCCCACTTTAAGCGTTATATCGGAAAACAGAACAATTCTTTTAGGTCACAGACAAGCAGTAAACTGAGTTACTATACCCCGAGTTTGTTGATAAGGTTAAACAGACGAAAGCTGAAATCGCGGCAGGCAACGTTGAAATAATCCGGCCAGAGATCCAGACCGTGCGCACTAAGCTCAAAGAGCAAAAGCGTATCAAGGATAAGTATGAGACGGAGCGAGAGAAGTTAGAGCCTTATTTGCGGTTGCGCAGCATCACTTGAATGATAAGCTGGTTCAGGCGTTAACTCGTGTGGATGAGTTGGAGCATGAAAACGCAGAGCTTCGGGAGGAGCTTTCTAGGCTGAAAAGAAATCAGGTCGTGCCAATCAAATAATCCACCAGTAGCCCACTGACATATTGATGTGGGCTACCAAAAACTCCACACGACTGCCACTTCTTCCCTAGCTCACTTTTGGACAAAAGCAAGTTAGTACATCGGCTGTGTCAGGTGAATTTCGGATAAAAATTTCTATGGACTAACGCCGCGTTTAGGGGGGAGGCACGCAACACCGATGCTACCGCATGTTCCACCAAAATCTGCATCAAACGTCACTGCCGACTGAAGTCATAGGGATTCCTAATTTATGAATAATGTTCAATAACGATGTAGCGTTGTGTCGCAGATGAAGTTGATATTTCAACTTCATCTGGAATGGTTGCAGATCACTGTAATTGCAGTAAGACGCTTTTAGCGTTAGTGGTTAAATCACTGCCCATAGCCTGCTCAAATTGAGAAAATACTCTGTCCATTTGTGTCGCATCAACTCCTAAAGTCGTTGCAATTCTCAAATGTGAACGGAGCTGTGCATTGACATCACCAAGGGCAGATAACGAGCTCACGACCACAAGTTCACGATAAAGATGGGGCAAGTTGTCCCGGCTAAACAAATAGCCAAACAGATGCGCTTTTAATGCGTGATCGACCGTAGGCGAAAAATTATTAAACAGTGGGCCAGAGACCTGTTCCACAGGCACCTGATTGAGGTAAGCCAACGTCTGATTACCACGTTGGTAATAATCTGTACTCTTTGGTAAGTCGTTGGGTAACACACCCATATTGTCGTGAATGCCGTTCGCGGTGCGCTCTTCCAGTAACGATCTCAGAGTTAGCATGCCGTTTAGAGCTCGGGGGAAGCCGACATAAGCGTACTGATGAGCGAATACTTCTTTAATCTGATTGACGGTTAGTCCTTGCTCTAACCCATTAACTAACGCTGGCTTGAGTTTTTCCAGTTGCCCGGTTGCAGTAAATGCTGCAATGGGAATTAAACTCAGTTGTTCATCTGTCAAAATAACCGGATCCAGTTTACCTGGCGGCTTGGGTTTCGAAGTGGACGCTGCTGGAAGTTCTACTTTTTCCAGCCACGTCACCGCTT
Source organism: Shewanella sp. (assembly GCF_048265805.1). Classification (GTDB taxonomy): domain Bacteria; phylum Pseudomonadota; class Gammaproteobacteria; order Enterobacterales; family Shewanellaceae; genus Shewanella. The sequence goes on from NZ_JBLXAT010000056.1 coordinate 5,766, forward strand.
TTCCGTCATTTGAAATCGGACTGATCGCGATATGCGTCATAGCACTCGATTCACTCGCCCCATGCCAGTGTTTTACACCCGGCGGACACCAGACGATATCACCTTTATGAATAACCTGAATTGGCTTTCCCCATTCTTGCGTACGTCCTTCGCCCTCTGTGACAATCAGATACTGACCGTGCGGATGAATATGCCATTTGGTTATTGTATTGGCTTCAAACGAAACGACTGCTGGTGCAACATTTCCTGATGAAGGAAGAACGGGAAATCGGGCAAATTGCGCCTGCCCAGAAAAATTACTCGCTGGTGCATTATTGTACTGATGCTGTTCCGCACGAGTGATTGTTTGAGTATTATCCTCTGTTGAAGCAATAGCAGGAGCAAATGCTGAAGACGCAGTGCACAGCGAACCTAATGCCAAACGAGTAATCAATCTCTTCATATCAAAACTTCCTTCGTAAAAAAGATGGTACCAATACGATTGAGTGTTATGTAACTGACTCTCAGCATAAATGCTGGTCATTACCCGCTCACTCTGGATTTTTTGGTGATTCAATCAGTTAGTGATATACCACGATAGCGATACCCGATATTTAAGCACGCGAAAAACAGATGATCTTCGGGATGAGTTGCATGTGGTTCTACCTGAAATTAAATACCAATAGTTTGAATTTCAGTCGATGAAAGAACAGTTTTCCCTTGATTGGATGGTAGTTTTGCCAATAGTACTTTCGCAACCTGCAATGCCGTAACTGGCCGCCAGCTCTGAGGCATGATGGAACCGAACAGTTTGAATACGTTCATTGCGAACTTTTCAGCGGGACGCTGTTTTTGCCCAAGGGCTGTTCTATCACCCAGTAAAAGTGATGGTCGGACAATTAATAATGATTCAGGAGCCTGTGCGGTCAGGGCTTCCTCTAGTTCACCTTTTATTTTGTTATAAAACACATTGGAACGACTGCTGGCTCCGGCAGCACTCACCAGTCCAATTCGGTTAGTACCTACCGATAATGCCATTTTCGCAACAGCAAGATTTGCCTCTAAATCGATTTTCCGAAATGCCGACTGACTGCCCGCCTGTTTGATAGTAGTCCCAATGGATAAATAGAGCTCATCAACGGATGGTATGATTGGCAAATTGCTAAAATCAACTAGATGCACAACCAGTTTCGGATGTTTAACCGTAAGCTCTCGTCGGCATAGAGCATGAACCTCACTGACTGTTTCGTCAGCTAAAAGCCCTTGTAAGAGATAGTGACCGACCAGCCCTGTCGCCCCCGCAATCGCAACACGACGTGAAATTGCGCTGCTTATAATGCTATTTAACTCTGACATAAGTAATTCCATCAAAAAATAAGATCACCTCCGGCTTTGCCGGGGAAAACTGGCTCAAATATTTGCAGTAAAAAAGTGCCCAGTATACTAATTGCACGTTCTACATGGGTCATCACACCATCGGAATCACATCGTATCCCTGTCCCGTCCGAGTATTGAATAGTTCATTTGTGCGTGTGTAAATAATGCCCAACCTTTGGCATTTTATAATTCAAGCGTGGCCGCTCCTCTCCATGCTGAGGAGGACCATGAACCAAAAGATTTTCGCCAAACCAAACCTAATCGTTTATTTGATTTGGCAAACACACGCAGCCTCAAAATCACAAACTCAACTCATTTCTGGGATACTAATGTGTTACTTTTACTCAATCGTCCACTTCAGGGACAAATATGTGGGTAAAAAAACAGTGAATAACCGAAGTGTTATCGATTCAAATATCTTTTCAATATATACAGCATGATATTGATAGTATTAACTTTTTCTAATCAGGTTCACCTTGTCATTTTGTGCAATTCCATCAGGTGGATTGGCAATCACTTTATCTGTTGACAACAAACCACTCTCAATTTCGATATTACGCCCCAGATCGCGCGCTATGGTGACCGGTTTTATCACCACTGAGTTGTTAGCAGTCACCGTCGCGACGGTTAAGCCTTTGCTGTTAAACATCAAAGCACTGGCAGGTATGGTGAGAACATCCGCACGTGGCTTAAGATGTAATTCAACACTGGCGTAAGCGCCAGGCATCAAACCACCATCAAGGTTATCCACCATCAATTGCATTAGCGTGGTGCCGCTTTGTTGATCTACAGAGCGGGCGTTGGCAACCACCTCGGCGTGATAAGCTTTGTTCGGTGTTTCGGGGACATGAATAGTGGCGTCTGTGCCAAGATCAATCTGTGGCACATAGGTTTGCGGTACGCGGATATACACTCGGATTTTACTAGTGTCCGCCACCTCAAACAACGCACTACCACCGTTACTGCCTGCAGAAATCAGATCACCTATGTCGGTATTGCGGGCAGTAATAACGCCATCAAATGGTGCAGCGATATCAGCGTAAGCTTTTTGTACCTCAAGATATTGCAGGTTGGCTTTGGCCGCTTTTACTTCCGCTTCCCGCGCGTGATAGGCGCTGACGTTTTCTTCAGTTTCCTGCTCTGACACTGCGCGACTTTTCACTAGGCTCAACCAACGGTCAGCGGTCGCTTTGGCTTGATCACAATTAGCCTCACTTTGGCGTAATTGCGCCTTTGCTTGCAACAGTTGTTGGTCAATATCTGGCGTATCAATCACCGCTAGTTTGTCGCCAGCGTGAATTTTGCTGCCGATATCAAACTGCCAGTTTTTTAAATAGCCATCGATGCGCGCGTAAATGGGTGCTTCGCGGAACGCTTCCATTCGCCCTGGCAGTTGCAAGCTGTCCGCGTTGCTCGCCGAAGACGGCGTAATCACCGCCACGGTAGGAATGGCCTGTTCGGCCGTCCAGTTATTTAAGGTTTCGCTTTCCAGCGAGCGGATATACAAACCGCTGACGGCGATGGAGGCTGCGACCGCAGTGATAACCACGCCGATATTGCGCAAACGGCGGGAATGCACAGTTGTTGGATTAGACATGGGATTCTTCCTTCACTAAAGTCGGTTCGACGCGCTGCTCGCGTTGACGATGAAAAATACTGAAAAGTACAGGGACAAAAAACAAGGTAGCGACGGTAGCAAACAGCAAACCGCCGATAACGGCTCGGCCGAGCGGCGCATTTTGCTCACCGCCATCACCAAGGCC
>NZ_JBLXAT010000057.1:0-8122 GCF_048265805.1 Shewanella sp.
GGTGAGTTTCCTCGTCGTATTGTTCTGACCAGCCGAAGTGTTGCTTGGGACCTGGCGGAAGTGGAGAACTGGATAGAAGAAAAGCGCAGATCTGCGTTAAAAGCCGCAAGACCCGGTTTTATTTGGTAAGTCTGAGTCCACATGACGCTTAAAGATGTAACGGATGTTCAGGCTAGGGGAACCACTTGGCAAAAAAATGCCTCGGGTGCCAGCGGGAAGTTAGAGCTAAGAACGAAATATATCGACAACATCATAGCAATCCAGGAGTGCAGTGCTCAGGAGGCTAATGAACTCGGTTTTATCGCCCGGCTTTTGATTCAAGCAACCATACCGCATAGCAAACCCCAATCGAATGAGTGGAGTCGCAAGAATGGTAATTTCACAATGCACATGATGGCCCCCTCATCGGTAGGTTTGCCTTACGGTTGCTATGCACGTTTGCTTCTGGTTTGGATGACCACTCAAGCAGTGAGAAACAAGTCCAGATTGGATAAAGGTTATATCGATGAGACAGAGGCGCGTAGGCTTGAATTAGGGAATTCTCAGAGAAGCTTTATGGCCGAACTAGGGTTATCGGGAACTGGGGGGAAAGATGGTTCTATTCCTCGTTTGCGTGAGCAGATGAGCAAACTTTTTAAAACCACCATTAGCGTTATGTTTACGGAACATAATGAAGATGATGAATATATTTCTGAGGATGAGATTGGTGCCAGAGTAGCGGATGTTTCACATATATGGTGGAGCACAAAGCATCCAGATCAAAATTCATTATGGGGCTCTTGGGTAGATCTGTCGCCAAAGTTTTTTCAACTAATAACAGATAAACCAGTTCCTCTAGATATGAGGGTTTTGCGGTTGATTAAGCGCTCTCCTATGGCTCTCGATATATATTGCTGGGCAACATATCGAGTCAGCTATTTAAAACGTTCAACAGTCATTCCCTGGGAAGGGCTAATGGACCAAATAGGTGCCAATTATCCTAATACTGCTCAGGGGCATCGAGATTTCAGAAAACGGTTTCTCGATGGGCTTAAAAAGGTTCAATATGCATGGCCAGAGCTAGATGCTACTTCAACCGAAAAAGGATTGCTTTTGAAACCAAGTGCTCCACAAGTACCTCGACGGACAAAGAGATAGAGTGAGCGGCATGAAACAGTATGTACGCACCATTCTTGATGTTATTAAGCCTGGGTATTTAGAAAGTTATCCACGCATGTTCTGTCCCGCTTTAAAGGGGGTATTTTGCGCATGTTCTGTCCCGGCTTACGCATGTTTTGTCCCGGAGTGCGCATGTTCTGTCCCGGGAAATGCTAAAAAGTTATTTAATAACAAATGGTTGTAGGTCCTCCTATAGTACTTTCCTGTAGTTTTACCTATATAAAAAATTAACCTGTAGTTAAGTAAACAGATATTGTGGATAACGTTGATAAAAATAAGTTGCTTAAAACTGTCAATGAAATCAATTTTTGGAAAATAATTGTATTTTAAATATATGAAAATAAAGTAATTTTTATTTTTGCTAGCTTGATTTTTAAACATTTATTGACACTTGAGGGGCGGTAAAATACGAACGCTCTGAACTTAGCCTAGAGCGGAAAGTGTTAGGAAAGCTGTGTTTTTCGGTGTCGTGATATTGAGTAAAGCCAACACACATAAATCGCTGTAAGACCGCTAATTTAGCGCTATTCAGTCGCTATAAGTGCGCTGTCATACCGCTATAAGTGTCGGACTTATTGAGTAAACATAGTTTACACAGGAATAAACAGTTAAATGCAGAGAAATGCACACGGGCATGCATAACTTTCCGTGATAAAACCAAAGTTGAAATGCGGGCAGGATGTGTGAAGTAGGCACACCATGCAAGCATGGCGAAGCCTCTTCACTTTGGACTTATTCGCACCTTCGGAGCTCAACGTTAATCCTGCCCTGCGGGGCCAGAGAGAGGAGGCAAAGCATGGGGAACAGCACGAACAAGATCACTCGAAAGAATAGCCCACCGATTAAGGTTTACTGTCTGCCAGAGGAGCGTGAGTTGATCGAGTCGCTGTCTGTGCAAGCAGGTCTTAGTACTTCTACTTATCTGCGTGAAGTCGGCCAAGGTTATCGCATTCAAGGTATTACCGATGTAGAACAGGTACGCGAACTGGTAAGAGTGAATGGTGACTTAGGGCGTTTGGGTGGTTTGCTTAAGTTATGGCTTAGTAATGATGCCAAGGTAGCGAATGTGGGAGTCAATACAATCTTAGCGGTGCTTAATCGTATTGAAGCGACGCAAGATCAAATGAGCTCGCTTATGGAATCCATTCTTCGGCCGAGGGCCGATCAATGATAGTCAAGCATGTACCGATGCGTTCTCAGGGGAAATCTGACTTTGCGGGCTTGGTGAATTACATCACCGATCACCAGAGCAAAGAGCATCGACTTGGTAACGTTCGTTTAAATAACTGTGAAGCGAAAACCGTGCGCGATGCGATCAGCGAAGTGTTAGCAACTCAATTCGCGAACACCCGAGCGAAGAGTGATAAAACCTATCATCTGATCGTGAGCTTCCCAAGTGGCGAACAGTTAGAAGCAAATACCTTGGCCGCGATAGAAGAGCGCATTTGCCAAGGCTTGGGTTATGGAGAACATCAGCGTGTCAGTGCTGTACACAACGATACGGACAACCAACATATCCATATCGCGATCAATAAAATCCATCCCACGCGCAACACAATCCATGAGCCGTACTACCCGCATAAGAAACTAGCGGAAATGTGCGAGGCCATCGAGCAGGATTTTGGTTTGCAGCCGGATAATCATATACCGCGCAAGCGCGGGGCCGAATCACGTGCGATGGATATGGAGCGGCATTCGGGTATTGAAAGCTTAGTGGGTTGGGTGAAGCGCGAATGCATGGACGAGATTAAATCAGCTAATAGCTGGCAGGCGTTGCACCAGGTCATGCAGGACAATGGTTTGCAGTTAAGAACCAGAGGAAATGGTCTAGTGATCGTTGCCGATGGTGAAGCGATCATCAAAGCGAGCACCTTGGGACGTGAGTTTTCTAAACCCAAACTCGAAGCGCGCCTTGGTCCCTTTGAAACGACTGCATCGGATTCTGTTAAGCCGAGCCGCCAATATACACATCGACCTGTTCGCTTGAAGGTGAATACCACCGAGCTATATGCCCGTTATCAAGCAGAGCAGAAACATGCCGCAGAGAGTAAAACGCAAGCCCTTGAACAGGCTCGTCGTGATAAAGATCGACAGGTTGATAACGCCAAGAGGAAAGGGCGTGGCCGTCGCGCAGCGATTAAGTTAACCGGTAGCAATAAGCTTACTAAGAAGCTTTTGTACAAACAGGCCAGCAATGCATTGAAAAGCGATCTTGAGCGCATTCACAAGCGTTACCAAGAGCAACGGCAAACGATATATCAAAGCAATAAACGCCAAGCCTGGGCGGATTGGTTAAAGAGCCAGGCATTGCAGGGAGATAGCGAAGCCCTCAAAGCGCTACGTAGCCGAGAGGCTGCACAAAAGCTTAAAGGCAACACACTAAACGGGGATGCAGTTCAGGCCGAGCCCAAAGCAATGGTCGATACGATTACGAAAAAAGGCACCATTATTTATCGAGCAGGTAACAGCGCCGTGCGTGATGATGGTGAGCGTCTACAAGTGTCGACGGCTTCCAACCAAACCAGTGTCTTAGCTGCGCTAAAGGTAGCAATGGAGCGTTACGGTAATCGTATTACCGTGAATGGTTCGCCTGAGTTCAAGGCGCGAGTAATCAAGGCGGCGGTAGATGGCAATCTGTCTATCAAATTTGCCGATCAAGGACTAGAACGCCGTCGTCAGGCATTAATGGCCCAGAATAACATGGCCAAGCGGTCTGATAAGCCTGGCGTGTTACCGATTGGCAAAGTGCCACCTTCACGCCGTGGCCAGTTGCAGAATCTATCTCAGTTAGAGGTTTTAGCTATTCAGTCAGCCCCTGTAACTGAAACAGCGGTGGTCATGCCAGCATTAGAGCAGCGTAAAGCCAATCTGCAAGCTGAGCAGGCAGCTAAAAAAGCGAAACGACAACATAAGAGCCGATCACGTTGATGTGATGGCAAAGGAATCGACGGAAGCCCTAACCGCTTCGGTTGGTAATGACACCGATGTTTAACCCTATTTGACCGCGCGTTTAACGGTGTCGCGCTGGTCGGGCGCCGAGATAGTAAGTGGCGAGCTAGCTCTGTACAGGCCCACATTCACCGCTGGTAACGGCAGGAGTAGAGATCAAGTTTCTACAGGTTGGTGAATGCAACTTTTAGTCATAACAACTAAGAGTAATTAACCATGCTAAAACGAAAAATTTTAGCGGCTAAAATTCCCGTGCTTGCCATCTCCTTGGCGTTAAACCTTTCTAATCCTGTATATGCGGGGATTCCGGTTGCTGATGGTACGAATCTAGTTCAGAACATCATGTCGGCAATGGAAGCTGTTACACAGACTGCTAAACAAATTCAGCAGTATCAAACCCAGTTGCAGCAGTACGAAAATATGCTGCAAAACTCGATGGCCCCAGCTTCTTATATTTGGGATCAGGCACAGCGCACCATCAACGATTTGAACCAGGCGACCAACACTCTCGCCTATTATCAAAACCAGATCGGTAGCCTCGATGCGTACCTAGGAAAATTTCAGGACGTGGCTTATTACCGCAGTTCGCCTTGTTTCTCGTCGGTGGGATGCAGCGATGCCGAACGAGCCGTAATGACCGAGAACCGACGCTTGGCGTCCGAATCGCAGAAGAAGGCCAACGACGCACTGTTTAAGAGTCTGGAGCAGCAGCAAGATAACCTGGAAGCCGATGCCCGCCAGCTCAATCGCCTGCAATCTGGTGCTCAGAGTGCGGACGGCCAACTGGCTGCGATTGGTTACGCTAATCAGCTTGCTAGCAACCAGGCTAACCAACTCTTGCAAATCCGTAGCTTGCTGATTGCTCAGCAGAATGCTGTTGGTACTCGGATGCAGGCGGATGCCGACCGCGAAGCACAATATCAAGCGTCCCGTGAAAGGTTGTTTGATATGGGCGAGCCAACCGACCGTTCAGAAAACAGGGGATTTTAATTATGAAGAATATCACACGAGTTTTTATCGTTAGTGCGTTGGCCTCTTTCGTTCTGGTGGGATGCGGTGAAGATGACGGGCCCAAGCCTGCAACGATCGACTGTGACAACCCAAACCTGACGAAAGAGCAGAGGGAAGAAGGGAACTGTCTTTGGGATATGAGTGAGCCCACTGATCGCTCTAAGAACAAGGGGTTCTAATCATGAGCAAGATATTCATTCGACTTGTGATGCTCCTGACAGTTTTACTGACTTCGCAAACTGCGTCAGCGGCCATTGAGCCTAATGGTGTCTTGGATGAAGTGGCCGTGCGTTTCATGACGGCCAGTGCTACTTGGGGCACGGTAATTACAAACTATGCCGCCTGGCTATTCTGGACGCTGGGCACTATATCCCTTGTTTGGACTGGTGGGACCTTAATCCTTAAACAAGCGGATATAAGGGAGTTTTTTGCCGAGTTCGTGCGCTTCATCCTGACGTTTGGTTTTTTTCTCTGGTTGCTCAGAAACGGCCCAGACTTTGCGACGTCAATCATCGACTCGTTGAGAATGATCGGTGCTCAAGCCGGTGGCCTTTCGAGAGACCTAACCCCGTCAGAGCCTATTAGTATTGCGTTCGACATTATTGTGAAAGCTGGTAAGTCATACAGCATCACCAGTCCGATAGATAACTTGTCTATCTTCTTAATCACGTTGGCAATTTTGGCGTGTATGGCGGTAGTGGCGGCCAATGTGTTGTTGGCCTTGGTGGCGGCTTGGATATTAGTCTATGCCGGTGTTTTCGTGCTGGGGTTTGGTGGTTCGCGTTGGACTTCGGATATAGCAATCAACTACTTCAAAAGCGTATTAGGCGTTGCTTTGAAGTTGATGACAATGACGTTGCTTATTGGCATTGCCATGTCGATCATGGATGGTTTCTATGCCGATCTATCCAATGATGCTCCCATGCGTGAATTGTTGGTGATCTTTGTCGTTTCACTGGTTCTCGTGATGCTCATTCACTCGGTTCCCAATGTGGTCGCTAGCCTGGTTCCTGGAGGCGGCGCGGCGGCAGGTGCTGGCAGCATCAGTGCCGGTGCGATGGCCGGAGCGGCTGTTGCCACTGGTGGTATGGCTGCCGGTGCCGCAATGGCTACCGCCGGCGGTGCGTCTGCTATTCAGGCTGCATTTGCAAAAGCGGGTGAGAACGTAGCGAATAATACTGACGTTATGTCGAGCCTGGGCGGTGCATTTAGTGGCAGTGGCGATTCTGATGAGGCTGGCTCCTTCTCTCAAGCTTCCGGTCAATCTTCTAGCGGTGGCGAATCCTCTGGCGGTTTTAAAGGCAGCGCTGTAAAAGCGGGGCGTATTGCTGCGGATACCGGTGCGAATTTGATGAAGGGAATGGGTGATATGGCCGGGGATAGAATCAGCGGCACTGCTGGAGGCCGTTTAGCCAGCTCGATCAGAAACAGTACGAAAGATGACGGGGATAGTGATGACCAGGAGGGCGACTGACGACGCTTCACCTGCATTTGACAATGATAGCTTAGGCGGTGGCGGCACTGGTTGGATGAATCAAACCGACGGCTTTGATGGATTATCCAGTGAGGACCAGGAAGAGGCCCGCAAAGCACACGCAGAATGGCAAGAGCGCGACCCGGAAAAGCACACCTTCGACGTTGAGGACTATGTGTCCTATGCCCAGAAACGCCAGCAGGAGCGCAACGAAGAGGTTGCCAGTTTTGTTAAAAAAGGTCGCATGACCTAACTAGATAAGGATTACTCATTATGGAGTTTAGCTTTCCACCTCAAAACCTTGCGGAGATATTTGCTTTCTTCGCAGTGATGTTCATTGTGATGCTGGCCCTCTATTTTTTTGGGCAGTGGCTGCACAGCACCGGACACGGCGCGAAGATGAAAGACATTGCCGATAAAATGGAGGTATTCCAAAACAGGTTGGCCGGTCGCGCTTACAAGGATATGACGAGGTCGATCGAACAAATCGACAGAATGAGGCGCTGGCCGTTTGGCCGAAGCAAGTAGTTAGAAAGCACACGGGCCGGTGATGGTGCACCGGCCCGCGTTTCTACATACAATTTGGTACACTAGAGAACGTTTTTACTGCATCAATCAGGGAACTAAGTATAGTATACTACCTGTATGTTATTTCGTTTGGTGCTCATAAATTGCCTTCAACAAAACAAATAGAGTCTTAAGATGGGATATAGTTCTTCTCGTATACAACAAGAAACACGCTTGGAATCTGTAGACTATTTGATCCATATGGTCGATATCGGTCGTTTAGATCCTAATCCAGCGTTTGGCTCTTTACCCAATTTAAGTTTGGTTAAAAGATCGCACATAGTTGAGTCTTTGATTTTAGGGTTGCCTGTTGAAATGATTTGGGCTGAACAAGATGCACTAGGAAAAACTCAGTTATTGTCTGGTTTTGAAGTTGTATCCAGTATTTTAGACTTTAATAGTAATAGCTTCCCTCTTAGAAATTTGAGGATATTAAAACATCTTGAAGGATTACGATTTTCAAATATTGACTTCGCTGAGCAAAAGCACTTTATGCAAATGGAGGTCGCTTTAGGTACTATTCACTATGATTCAGACCCAATGCTTAAATGTTTGTTCGTTGAAAGTATTAATAAAGATAAATACGGAGTCGATGCTTCTCAAATAGCAAGGTCTATTATCTTTAAAAAAGCCTATTATACCATTGATAATTATATCGAACATATATCTAAATATTTTAATGAAGATGCTTATACAATCAGTAGTCGTAAGAAGTATGAAAGATATAAATTAAAACTTCAGGCTGAAATTATTTTGTGCTTGTTAGTTATTTATATTGGCACTGAAAGAAATCGATTAAATAGAAGTTTTTCCACGGAAAGTTATTCATACTCTAGAAGCCATATATCTAACTATGATGATGTATATATAAACTTCAGTGATGATATTAGTACAGCATTGAATAAAATCATGTTTATGATTGAAATGGATGACCTTTATTTAAATGATTGTTTTAAGCAACTA
>NZ_JBLXAT010000058.1:0-7227 GCF_048265805.1 Shewanella sp.
CACCAAGCTCCAGCCAGGGCTTCGGCAACCTGGCCGTTGTAACTGCGAAGGCTGAGCTTCGTGCTGATAAGTTGCTTGTAACGGGACATCGCCGTTTCCGCTTTTGACCGTTGGTGATAACCGCTTTCCCTTTTCCACTCGGCTAGTTGCCCGGCTTTCAGTGCCGGGACAGCGTCGTTTCGTGGATGCCCTTCCTCCCAGAACCCCGCCGTTTTGCGCAGAGGTATGGTTGCCTTAGCGCCCTTCTTTTGCAGGAGTCGGTGGCAGGCAGGCCTTGCTGTCGTAAACCCAGTCGGCGCTGACCTGCTCGATACGGCGGTGCAGCGGGTTGAGCAGGTAGGGCAAAGTCTCGCTGTCCCCGACGTTTTCCAGGCCCACTTCGGCAGCAATGGCTTCAGTCCACCGCTAAGTGCAGCTTACGTCACACCCGGTGCTGTTTCTGGCCGTACTTACGCTGCTTTCATTCGCCTTCGCCAAAGACTTTAGGCAGGTAGCATCGATAACCAAGTGGGCTACAGCCCCTTGCGGGGTAGGCGGTACTGGATGCCGACTGTCTTGGCGCGCTTACTGATACAACTGTAACTGGGCGAGGTCAGTGGAATTTTCATCAACTGAAACAAGGAATTGATAAAGCCTTCCAGGGCCCGCAAGGGCAGTTTGAATAGCGCTTTGGGCATCAAGGCGGTTTCGATAGCGGTGTCGCTGTACTCAAGACTCCTGCCCCGCTTGCTGTGGTACTGTGATGCTATAGGCAATACCAGTTGGTGATGGCGGTCTTATCCATCCAAAATCCCAGCAAGCCTCGATTGATTAACCCGCGGTTGTACGTTGCCCAGTTGCTGATTGGGTGGGCCTTTCCCATGGGTTACTCCCCTTCGATATGTCGGGGATCAGATCACAGCCAAGCGTAATGGTTCAGTGGATTTGGGAAACAACACCCAAGTCCGTTAAAGCGAGTGAAGTCCACCATGCATCTAGGCGGCTTGATAGCTGTGCTGAGTAGTAGATCACCTTGGGCAATCCATGAAGCCCTGCTTTCCCGGACTGTGGCAACATAGGATCGCTTACAACTAGGAGCAGTTATTTAGTCTGCAATACAATGAACTCAATCTATATCGGTTAGTTCAGTTTCACTGATCAAATGAGTGTTGCGCCCTACGCGTTTCAAGTCGCGCACGGCCGCTAACTTCGTCGCCATTGGCAGTGGCCGGCCAACGTCTACGGTGGAATCCAGCACAGTCGCAACATCGCGGGCGGTATGTGTGAATTCAATAACACCGAATGGCGTGTCGAACTCTCCCGGCACCCCGGTGGTCATGATAGTGATCCGGTCGAGAGGAATTTGGGAGATCACACCATACTCTGACAAAGCGGATTCCAGGCTGACATAACAGTAGTCACAGCGCCGCAATACAGCTGCAATGCGCTCAATGGTGTAACTCCCCAAATGCTGGGAGTGCATAAACACAAAGACGCCGTTGGCTGCGCGGGAAAGAATGCGGGCTCTGACCAGCCTTTTCAGCGTGCTTTGCAGTGTGTTGCCTGACTCATCAAACAGCGCTGCTAAGTCAGAAAGGCTGTAAACGTATTTCAATTCGCGATCAAATCGCAGCAGGCGCTCAAGTGCACTGGACTGCTTCATAGCTCACCATAAGTCACTCATTTTAGTTCAAGGAAGCCAAGTAGATGACTAAACAAAACTGTGCCTTGAATGAAATCAAGTGCCATAAAATAGTTCACAAATGGACTAAAAGCATCTAGATAAAACAGCAGTCATTTGGTCGTTTAAGGTGATGATATCTGCAACCCGCCCATACAATGTCCTTATTGATGACGTAGGCTAGGCTGGGTAAACGACTAACACGAACCAAGCCTATTCCAGAATGAAGGGGCGACTTCAGAGCGGCCCCGGCCGGCACTTTTTGCGCCAGCCTATAATGGCTCTAAGGTGCTACCGGAACATTTTTTGGCTTCACAGAATGACGTTTTTTAGGCTGATGATCTCCATCACTTCATTCTTGGTAGCCTCAATCACTTTATTCCATTTGTTTAGCTGGGTGCCGGCGGCGCAGGCACCAAAATCCACGATTTCGAAAATCTGCATTGGGTTAACCTGTCACCGCTCTCCTACACCGCCTGACCTCTCTCGCCCGCCCGAGCACGGCAGCTTTCTTAAGCAGCCTAGGAGCTGCAGGAAACTGGGAAGCCAACACTTCGACTAGCCGCTCAAGTATCACCCCATATTGACGCTCCTGCATTACGCTGCACACGGGCTAGCCAAATAGATCATGTTTTCAGTAAACGCCTGAAGTACTTGTGGAATCAGGCGATCAAACGTCATCACTAGCACACACTCAGCATGTAAATCCCCAAAGCTCTCTTGCACCTCCTCTGGGGTACCGGAAAAAACTGAATCCTCGGTATGGCCTACAACTACGCTCATGTTTACCCTCACATTGAGGCTATTTAGGTTATGGTTGTTGCACAGTACCTCTAAGATTTTGGGTGTTATGAATTCATCTGAGGCACTAGATAAGTGCTAATATTTTTGGTCTTAACTCTAATCATCGCCGTTAAAATGAAAATTTTAGGTATTGAATGGAAATCACGAACACCACCTCAGTTCCAGTAATCCAGCATGAGTTGGGTAGTCGCCTCAAGCGCGCCCGGCTCAATAAAAACTGGGGGCAAAAGTATGTCGCGGAGGTAAGCGGACTCAGTCCCTACCTCATCGGCCAAGTCGAGAAGGGGGAGGGCACTATGGAGGCCTTAATCTGCTACCTCAAAGCCCTTGGCATGATAGAAGCCATATCCAGTTTCATACCACCCACAACAGCATCCCCCATCCAATTAGCAAAGCTCGAGGGTAAAGTTCGCAAGCGCGCTTCTGGAAGTGGTGAAAGCGATGGAAAGCACAGGGAGATGGATTGGTGACACGAGTCTTTTAGGTGGAACCAACGTAGTGGTCTACTAAAAATTGGACACCGATTTAGGTGGTAGAGTCACCACCTTAGATGAGGCGTTTGATGGAACGGCAATGACGTACTTTTACCCCCGAGTTCAAGCTGGAAGCCAGCTAGTCTGGTGCTAGACCAGGGCTGATCCCATCAGCCAATACGCCAGCCGACTGTTTCGGCAACGGCTATGGCGTTACCGGATGAGCCAGAGCATGAGCCGGCGGGGCAACTGCTGGGATAATGCGCCGATGGAAAGGTTGTTTCGCAGCCTAAAATCTGAGTGGGTACCGACTATTGGCAAGGTGAGCCTGGCCCACACCAGCCGAGACATCAGCCATCTATCTGATGGGTTACTACAACTGGCAACGGCCACATCAACATAATGACGGAGTTCCTCAGGCTAAAGCCGTGGCGCAACTTAATTTACTATCTGGAAATTGTTGGCCACTACAGTGGAAGCCTATTGTCGTTAGGGATAGTCACAACATACCCCCATGTAGTACCTCATAGAAAATAGTCATCTAAGTAGTGTCGTTCTGATGGAGCGATGGCACTTCAGTCTCGTCCCATATCTTCCACTTCTGATGGTCCACTCTGGTTATGTGAAACTTTTTCTCTTGGATGTCGGTTCGACATCAGGAGTGAACGGCACTCAAACCCGTATCACAGCAGCAATGGTGAAACTTTATTTTCACTGCATACAAGAGGCCTGGATTGTTATCCACAGTTATGGTGAAACTTTATTCAAACAGTCATGGTGACCAACATATTCAGATCAATGAGTTAGGTCTGCTGAAATGATGACACTTTATTTTCATTCTACACCCGTCCTCCAGAACCGGACCTTCTCTATATTTATAAAGGTCCGGTGATCGAATATTAAGCATGGCGAGAGTATTTTTTGATTAAATTTTTAATTAAACCTTCAGGATTTCTTATACAGAAGTGAAAGGGTCTAGGGAATAATAAGTCATTAAAATTAAGATTAAACGTAGCCAACTGTATTTAGAAAAAACAAGATATAAAGTGATCACGGTGTAAGCGCTTGATCACTTTATATTTAGTTGAATTATAATTTAATCACGTAATTCTGGAACTTTATCTTCAACAGTGCCAACTACTTTTAATTCATAATCGACATATCCATCAAGATATTGAGTGTCGACGTGATAAGAATCAACGATGGATGTAAATATCGCTTTTCCTTTGCCATCTTTCCTTGGTGAATGGAACCCAAAGAATTTTGTATACCTTTTTGGTGATACACCTTCAAAGTTTTCAAATAGAACTTTACCTTCTGAATTTCCACTCTCCGGATGGCAGATGGAATCACTGTGAAGATCTAAAGCAAGACTTTTTTCATAAGGTTCAATGTAAACAACTCTTTTTATTCCAGAGGCGACTATGTGTCGAGCACAGTTGTGGCAAGGGTATGTTGTACAATAAAGAGTTTTACTAATGGTGCTATTTGTCGAGCTCCTAGCCATAGCCATAATAGCCGCCATCTCTGCATGTATCGCTCTTGAGTACTCTATTATTGATTTTGCTTTTGATTCTTCCAGCAATCGCTTTGCAATCTCAGCCCTATTTTCTATCTTGAATTCAGCCAGGATGTTCTCAAATTCAAGCTCTAAATGGCTTTTATGGAGATCGTTGTAGCATTGACCGCCACCCATATTGTAGCAGCGCAGATCTTTATTTGACTCGGCATTATACAATCCCCCACCACTCTTAGGGACATCGTTACATCCTGTCGATAATATGTTGCCATCGTCGTCCATAATAGATGCCCCAACTTGCCTTGAAAGGCAAGCTGATTGCAATGCTGCAGATTGCGCGCTATATAATCCAATTTCATCGTTGGTTGGAGTTATTCTATTCGTCCCATGAACTAACTTAATAAATCGTTCCACAGAGGCATTTATTTTCTCTGTTACATCGACATTTCTTATAAAGTAATCTGCTCGATGAAGGCACTTTTCTACGTGCTGCTCATGATGATGTTCGCTTTTTCTATCGCGAGAGATTAGCTTGTTTGCAAGCTCTTCACTCATCGGCTCACGTTTTAAGTTATCTCTTCTCTCAGTCTCAGTTCTTAGTAGGCCGAGTAAGTAAAAATTGTTTCTATATACTCTTCTTGGAAGAGTTTTATTTCGTCAGGGTTCTTAAACTGATCAACTATGTAAGCTGCTTTTTTAGTATTCCTTACTGCGGCATCTGCCTTCCCATTCCCAAATTTTTCATTTCTTAGTATAGCGATTTGTCTTATGGCAAGTTCTGCAACGATGCTATTTTTATATTTTTTACGTAGAGCATCACCCAAATCTTGTAGACGAGTGTACCGAACATAGCCTCGAAGTTGAGCAACTTCGTCATGACAATTAGAAAGGGTAGAGATCAACTCACTAAGCTTGATATGTTCAACGTGGTAGCTGTGCTGCCTAAGTTGGTTTTCGAGGGTAGTTCTAAGGCTTTCTACCCCAGAACCAACTGCACCGCATAGGCCAATTACAAGTTCTTGAGAGCGACGTTGTTGTATCGCCTCAATTGGTAGTTGAATATCTTGGCCTTGAGGGTCATTTGATGGAGAGTGGTTAGTTGGTATGACTTTAGCTTCGGAGGGTAGAGCAGACATCTGATAGTCCTTAACCAGAGATTATGACTATCAGATTATAAGATGGATTACTAAATCACCAACCTAAGTTTTTTGCGGCCGCGCGTACTCTGCGCTTCGCTTCATCTTGGCGTTTCTGCTTCTTGGCATCATCAAAGGAAAGGATTTTAGATGAAGATGATGACCCGAATGACGCGGAATCATGAGACAACTTCTCAAACTGAGCAGTCTCGTTCAAAAACACCTTCACTTTAGGCGTCATCCTTAGCTCCCCACCAATGTGTTAGTTCCACCCACCAAAAATGCGCGGGAATTATATAAAAAGTGCTAAGTTTTTCAAGCAAACTTAGCACTTAGCAGGACAACGTATAGCACACTAAATTTGTGCTGTAAATCTACATCCTGTTAGTTTGCGATAGAGTATGCTTGGTGAGTTTTTGTTTTTATCTATTTGTTTTTTAAGTTATTTTTTGTTTGCAGGTGCTGGTCGAGTTCGAAGTTCTGGGTTAGGAAATTAGCAAAAGACATTCGCTACGGAAGATGCTTTCTAGGGAGATGCAAGGATTAGATACCCCCCATCTGAAATAACGGCCTCTTTCTTGTTTGTTAATTTTTCGGTCACTCTTCCTACGATTGAATCCGCCATTGTGCGAAACCTTCCCACCAGGTAAGCCAGTGTTGCCGGTGCCCCATTGCGACGAAGTGCTGGCCCCGTGCTCTACACCTTGTCGCGGCGTTGTTTCCTAAATCTGACAAGCAAACGTAGTCCCCTAAAGGGCTTGCTACCCTTAGCTTGCCAGCAGGCGTTCGGGCATGCCTAAGGTCAGCATTTTGCCCAGCCAGGGCTTCGGCAAACTGGCCGCTATAACTGCGAAGGCTGAGCCTCGCGCTGATGAGTTGCTTGTATAGCGACATCGCCGTTTCCGCTTTTGACCGTTGGTGACAACCGCTATCCCTTTTCCACTCGGCCAGTTGCCCGGCTTTCAGTGCCTCCACGGCGTCGTTTTGCGTGGCGGGATGGTTGCATTAGCGCCTTTCTTTTGCAGGAGTCGGTGGCAGGCTTTGCTGTCATAAGCCCCGGTCTCGCTTGCCGTGGTGCTGGGGGCAATACCCATTGGCGATGGCCACCTTATCCATCCAAAAGCCCAGCAACGCTTGTACTCAGCCCAGTTGCTGATAACGTGCTTGGCCTTGCCCATGGGTTTGCCCCCCTTCGATATGTCGGGGATCGGATAACAGTACGCGGATTGGTGCAGTGGATTTGGGAAACAACGCCGGTTTACTTTATTAGCATTGGTTGTTTGTTGTACGCAGTAATGTGCGACAAAATACGAAGGTCATGGATGAATATCTTCAAGGAACCGAAGCTATGGACGAGCGCTATCTCTATGTTTCCCCTCTTCCCCATCTGGTAAGGCCGAGCGATCCGACTGCGTTGGAGCTGGTGATCCACCGCTTTGAACAAGAAGCGGCAACGCATCACTATAAACGTGCCCTATTGGCGCAAGCCAAGGCCGGCAGTAAAGAGGCCGCATTACAGAAGCAGGCGCTGGACCGGGACTGGGAACACTTGCAGTTCCAACGGCGAAAGCTGGCTGCCCATGCCCAGTTGCAAAGTGATTTGGATGCGTATCGCGAAGATGCCAAAGCCAGTGA
>NZ_JBLXAT010000059.1:0-6720 GCF_048265805.1 Shewanella sp.
ACACCATCGCACCGGGCTATATCGCCACCGACAATACCGAAGCCCTGCGACAGGATGCACAGCGCTCCCGCGACATCCTCGCGCGCATCCCCGCCGGGCGCTGGGGATCACCAGACGACTTCAAGGGCCCGGTAGTGTTCCTCGCATCATCCGCCTCGGACTATGTGCATGGCACCGTCCTGACGGTCGATGGCGGCTGGATGGCACGCTGACGCTCATGTCGACTGGAAACCACTGAAATAGACAAGGCGCAGCCCGAGGTGGCTGCGCCTTGTCCTCAAGATGGAGGTGTAGAGAGAGTATGTCCTGCCAGTCAGCTCAGAACTCGCTGACGATGTTCAGGTACTGCTGCATATCACCAACCATGGCCTGCTCCAACAGCTTGCCTGTCTCGATGGCATAGGGCTGCTGGAAGTGAATGTCCCACAGGTCTGACTCCGTGCGCCAATGCTCGTATATCACCAGCGTGTCGTCCTGCCCGTCGATGGTATACAGATCAAACACGAGATTGCCCGGCTCCTCACTGCGCGTCTTCGCCACATGCGTGGTGAATTGCTGCAGCAATCGAGCGCGATATTCTTCCTTGATCTTGAAGATAAAGAAGATACTGAATACCTCATCTTCCGGCTGCACGTGCCTGGGGTTCGCATTATGCAATGGCGCCGGGTCAGTATCGTTCAAGGGCATCACCTCGAATGGCGATGCCAACGCCGTGTCAGCCAGTTTCAGCAGGGCTTGCGCGTAGGGCTGGTTCACATGTGCCTGATGCGCTTCGGGGCTTGCCCAGCGCTCGTAGGCGAAAATGGTGGTGGGAGAATCCTTGGCCGCGAAGAAACGCATTTCCAGCATCCCCGGTTCATCCGCTGAGCCCAGCTTGTTGTCAGCCAAGGCCTGCTTGAAGGTATCGAGTTGTTCGGGCTTGACGTCAAATTTCACGATCAAGGTGAGCATGGAGATGCCCCTTATAGTCAATGGTTGTCATCGGCCCAACGGCAAGACCCGCTGCGTCACGTGGCAGCAGGTCTGTCTCGGGAAGTGACTGACACTATCTTTCGCTGCCTGGCTGAAAAACCCGCGGCGCAGAGAAAGACTTTCAATGAAACCTTGAACGTGAATGCAGCCCCCGCCACAGCAATGCGCCGCCTGAAACATGAGACCGCGGCACTTATGCAGATCCAGAACGAAAAATCCCGCAGCCAAGGCTACGGGATCATCGAATACGGATACCACATGGGCAAGCTCACGCCCTCACCCCAAGCCGTGCTTGCCACTCGCGGCAGAAATCAGCGCCGCCCCACATGCCGTATGGCAGCCGTGAAACGCTACCGGCTTGCCATTCAAGCTGATGGTGGGATTACCCAAGATGATACTGTGTGTGTCAAACTCAGGGTTGTTTTGAAGACATATTTGTAACGAAGCTGCATCGCCAAGCGGCCAGCCGCAGAATACTGATGCGACAGTTTTATAGGGACATTCATGAAATATATAGTTGTTCTGACGACACTCTCTGCCATAGGTGTTAGCGCTTGCAATAATGTTAATGCTGATGTAAGCAATCAGAAAGATGTCGATACATTGATTCAACGGACAAAAGATGCTCTCGTTCGCGTTGAAGGGGGTAGCTTCCAGATGGGAGATTTCGGCCCCATAGACCCCAATCTGAAAGGTCGCAACAAAGGATTACCTTATAGCGCAGAACAGGATAATAAGCCGTTACACCAAGTCACACTAGATACCTTCTACATGTCACCCACTAAAGTGACATATTCAGAATACGATATTTATACACAGGCTACAGGGAAAGAGAAGATCAATAACTCTAACAAATATGAAATGCGATTCCGTCAGGATAATGTGCCTGCTGGTGTAGATTGGCAACAAGCCAAAAATTATTGCGGTTGGCTAGCTGAGAAAACTTCATTACCCTTTACATTACCAACAGAAGCACAGTGGGAGTATGCAGCACGATCCGGTGGACAATTTATCCCTTATGGTACTAGTACAGGCACTTTAGAAAAAGGTAAGAGCATCCCTACAAATGAAGAAGTAAGAGGCGCAACTGAGGCTGGCGATTCGAGTGGTCTTGCACCCTATCCTGTTGATATGTACCCACCTAACCCTCTAGGGTTGTACCAAATGGGAGACAATGGTTATGAATGGGTACTAGATTGGTATCAGGAAGATTATTATGATAGCACCATTCAAAAGAATCCAAGAGGCCCAGACGAGGGTGATGAAAAAGTAGTAAGAGGCATATCGAATGGCCAAGGCTGGGGAGGTACATTGACGGGAGAACGTTATCATGCCCCTCCTAAAATAGGCGACAAATTTCTTCACACGGAGTTTTCTTTTCGTTGCGTCGTAAGTGATGAAATAGACTAAGCGTACTGATTTAGCTATGACGGCATATACAGAGAGCAATAGCTAACCGAACAGATACGCCGTTGCACAACTAAATTGCGATCGAATTCTTATTTCTCAAAGATCTGAGATACTGATGTCAACGATGTATATGCTATCCAATATAGCTACAATTTACAGCTCCACATTTACTTATAAACAGAAAAATGATAATGTGTTATAATACCGCAACCGGCTGAGTAGGTAAAGTGAGCATTTCTTCTTCCATTGTTATTTCAGTAATATTTCTTTTAATATTCCCAGGGTGTAAAGAATCTGACTCCAACAGTCAGAAACTTACTATCTCCGATCAGGAAAAAATCGCGGCTCTTATCAAAAAAACTGAAGACAATATGATTTTTGTCAAAGGTGGCACCTTCCAAATGGGCGATTTTGGTCCTATTGACGAAGGGACTAATGGTTTGCCTTATTCCGTAGACAAAGACAACAAGCCATTACATACAGTGACTCTTGATAGTTATTCTATTTCTGCTACTCAAGTATCTTATGATGATTTTGATACCTATACGTTAGCCACCGGAAAAAAACCTATAAACAACAGTGGCATTGAGAAAAAATATAGAGCTCCCAATGTCCCAGCGGGAGTCACGTGGTACCAAGCCAATGACTATTGCTCTTGGCTTTCTGCCAATACTGACAGCACCTATAAATTACCTACTGAAGCGCAATGGGAGTTTGCTGCGCGCTCAAGAGGGCAACTTTATATTTTTGGGACAGATGATGGAACTTATGAAAGAGGAAAAAACATTCCTACACGCGAGGAAATTAGAAGAAGCACTAAATCTAACTCACTGACGTCTCCTAGCATAATAAAGTCTAAACCATCAAACCCCATAGGCATTTATCAAATGGGGCTTAATGGCTTTGAATGGACTAATGATTGGTATAGTGAAAATTATTACAACACATCTCCTCAACTCAACCCTCAAGGCCCAGATAGTGGCAGTAAAAAAGTTGAAAGAGGAGGAGGATTAGGTGAAGGCACTACAGCTAAATTCACTTTTAATCGTAGGAGCTCTTTACCAGATGCAAGCTTTATAGCCCCAAATGATAAATTAGAAACAGGAGCCATGAGAGAGCATACATTTAGATGTATATCTATAACCAAATAAGACTATCATGCTGAGCGAACCAACCTAATCTTTCTTAACGAGTGCCGTATCGGCTTGAAGTCCCAAGTAAATTTGATCTTCAGACGACGATACACTTGACTTCTATGTATGCACCAGCCTGCCCGTCGCCGCATTCAGGACCGCGAGAAGCTGCATCATTTCTAATGCCAGCCTGAGTATTCTCTTCGCCGCCATCTCCGCTCGTTCGGAACGCTGGTATACCAAAGACGGTGCAATTACCCATAGGCGGTGGCTTCTATCGGACCATCATGATGATCGAGAGACAGCGGCACCGGCACGACATGTAGCCCTTATACCGAAATGGGGTCCGGCCTGGTAACCATGAGAGTCTCCTCAGGCAGATCTCTACGACGGATGGGTAGAGAGCAGAAAGGCACACAAAGCCAAAACGAAAAATCCCGCAGCCAAGGCTACGGGATCATCAAACACAGATACCACGTGGATTAGCTCACGCACTTATCCCAGGCCGTGCTTGCCACTCGCCGCAGAGATCAACGCCGCCCCGCATGCCGTATGGCAGCCATGAAACGCTACCGGCTTCCCATTCAAGTTGATGGTGGGATGGCCCTCGATAATGCTGCAGGTGCTGTGGCCATCCTTGGGGCACGTCACCATGTCCCCCACCACTCCCACCGGCTTGCCCTCCAACAGATAGTTGGATTGGGCAGACACCACCTTGCCACCATGTGTCGTGCTATCACCGAGCACGATAACACCGTCGCCGGAACTGAACATTGATAATTTCTCCATCTAGTCTGAAAAGTGTGTTGTATTCCGTGATTGCATTCAGAAGATATATAGTTACTTCAAAACTATATCTTCACCGCACTCATCGATAATCTCCTGTGACCATTGTGGAACCTTTCCATATCGACAGATGAAATAATGTCCGAGTATTTGCCATGAGAAAAAGACACACATGGTGCGATAGAAGACAGTAGAAAGAAAATTTATAGCTGAGTTGTCTGTGATGAGCCTGGGTATCGTGTGTCTTGCGGATTCAGCTAACGATGGACGCCAAGACATGAGTTTAGGCGGTTGTTCAAACTCATTATCATACTCCATGAATGCTTGTATATAATAGAAAAGGTAAAAAACCTCATTCTTGGGGGCTTCTTTCATTTCAAGAACAGTATCACCAAAGGAAAAACTATCCTCGACACGATGTCCGTCCATTAAAAAACCACGCAACTCATATTGGCAGGCCGTAATAGACCTCCCCTTATAAGCAACAGCATACAAACAATCTGTCCAAGGCCTTTGTTTGGGCTGATGATCTTTATCGCTGAAAAAATATACTTTACCAGTTCTGCGATTGAAGACTACCGGAGACACAGGAACTCGTGTTATCTCAATCCATGCCCCCAATATATAAGGGTGTGACAAAAACAAAATAAATAACACAACAAAAGCAAAAGCAATATACGCTTTTACCGAAAACATATAATACCCAAAAAAAGAGCACATCGCAATTACTACTGGCATCAAGAGAATGCTTAGACCAAGTAGCATACCTCTCTCCCGAAACCCTGCGTCCCCTAGAAGAATATAATCATCATTTATATAAAATATTGTTTGTGGGGATATGCTGATACATTCCTCCTTTTTAGCAGGAATAATGATATCAGGATAATTTCCTGTTTTGGTTAATCCTGTTACACGAAGATATTTTTCAATATTCAAAGGGCAATTTCCAATGCTTCATAAAATTATTTAGAGGTGTGGCACATCTACATCTATACATTCTCTTTCATAGATTTAAGGATAACACCTAAATTTTCTAGGCATTACTCACAGAGCCTGCGGCCAATGTGAGTTAAATGATAGATATTACCGCTTTGGGAAAATATCTTTACCACACTCGTCAATCACACTTTGCGGCCACTCTGGTAGGCGACAATAGCGACAGAAAAAGTAGTGGCCCACGACTTGTACGCTAAAGGGAATCAGAAACACTGTGCGTACTATTGAATAGATCACATGGAACTTCTTACCTTCAGAGGCTTCGGACCTAGGCTGAAATCGGTGGGCCGCCTCGGAGAGGCTTGGCTTCAAATCCAATGTCTCTGTAACAGCCTCTACAGAATCAGGACCCTCTTGCATAAAACGGCGTACATATTCGAACCTGGCGGAAAGATCCTTGATCATCATTTGGCGAGTATTATCATTATTCGAGATCATATAATGATAATCATCAAACGAAAAGCTGTCTTTGGTGCTACCATCTTCCTTGAACAAGTAGCCCTTAAGCTCGTAATAATAACCATCTACACTGCCCGCAGAATAGGCGAGACAGAATGTGCACTCATCCCAGCGACAGGTTTTGGATTGAAAATCGACCTCGCTGACAAAATGAATATTTTTAGAGTTAGCGTTAAAGACGGTATATTGTAACCCTTGGAACTTAAGTTCACTTTTGGCAGCAAAAAAAAGAGGATAGGCACTCACCCACCCCATGCCTAACGCAGCTAGTGCAGCTAATGTTGCTGGAATATTCAGAACACCTTCTTTTATAAAAATCATAGCAGCAAAAAAATGCAGATAGAAACAAGAAATATACTGCCAATACTCCCCCATGACAAATACAAGCCTCTTTCTCGGAACCAAGATTCTGCTAATATTAGACAGTCATCTCGCTTAGCACACACAAACCCTGGTTTTTTTACTTCATCGAATTTTTTCTCTACATCCAATATATGTTTTTTGGAAAACGATGAACAATCAAGTCGATTATTGCTTAAAACTCCGACCGCTTCGAGTATCTTTCTCTGGGCTTTATTCATAATCAGTTCTCCAATACCTTTTGTAGCTCTTTATCACTTATCTTGATGCTGGGCCAATGATATTAGTAGGTAGTTCATAATCGGTATGGAGCTATAAATATCAAAAAACCCTCATGGAGTAGCCATGAGGGTTTTTGGGTAATGCGAACAGTTTATCAACCTAGTCCATGGGTACCATTCGCCGCCGAGATCAACGTCGCACCACATGCCGTATGGCAGCCGTGGAACGCTACCGGCTTGCCATTCAAGCTGATGGTGGGATGCCCCTCGATGATGCTGCAGGTGCTGTGACCATCCTTGGGGCACGTCACCATGTCCCCCACCACTGCCACCGGCTTGCCCTCCAACAGATAGTTGGATTGGGCAGACACCACCTTGCCACC
>NZ_JBLXAT010000060.1:0-6646 GCF_048265805.1 Shewanella sp.
CGCGCTGTCGCTGCCCGAAGGGTTCATTTAAACGCACTCTGAACTTTGTTGCGCTCAGCTTGCTTAGTTGACTAAGCATCGCAGATCTCGCCTCGTTCATAATGCCGTTTAATTTGAACAAAAATTAAACACTAAAGATAAAGAATCCCTAATAATAGAACAGAAAAATCAGCAAATTATTTGCTGATTTTTTTATGGGCATCAAATTAGTTTTCGTGCCGTCTTACTTGGCTATTGCCACGATGGGGAGCCGAGGTACTGCGGCTTTCCATATGGCGTTGTGCCTGTTGTGGCGCTCTACGCTCAGGCTGCACACGTTGTGGCTGTTGAGCGGGTTGTGTTGTGTGCTCACGTTGCATCCGCTGTGGCGACGTTGCTGGTGTTACTCTATTTTGCGGCCGCTCAGTGGTGATGCGGCGAGTGTTGTCATGGGTGCTGACACCTTTTTGAGAATTAAACTGCCGCGCAGGTCTATCTGTCGCACGATCACGGTCGGTACTGTGAATCGTGTGCTGCGTCTGACGTTGGTCACGTGCCCGATTAAACTCGACTGACTTTGCCCGTGCTGGATCATGACGTTGCCCTTCAATATGGCGAGTATCACGCAGATGATGAGTTTTTATCGCGTCATTCACATGGCGATAGTCGCGTTGTGGCGGGCGATGTAACTTAGGCTCATAGCGTTTATTCAGCACATTCGAGCGATAATGGATGCCTCGGCGGTGTTCGGGGCGATGATGCCAACGTTGGCCTTCGTAAGAATGACTACGGCGCACAGGCACATAACGGGTGTAGCGGTGACGGTAGTCTACCCACACGGTACGGTCATGCCAAAACATGTGGCCAAAGAAGAAGTTAAACGAAATGGATACACCGCTGTGACGCCAGTAAAACGGACTGTGTGTTGCGGCGATATAGCCGGGGAATGGACGCCAGTAAACCGGCGGATAAGCGCCCCAGTACCAGTCACCGTAGACATAACGTGTGTCATAGTAGGGCACGTAAACGACAGTCGGATTACTCGGCACAATCACAATGCGTTCGTTGTTGCTTTCGACTTTGATGTTTTGCGCATCTGTCAGGTTGCCAGCCTTGTAGGCCGCTTGGCGTAGTTGCTGAATGCTATCCATGACTTGGCCTTCATCGGCAACGAAGGCTTCGCCCACTTTGGCGGTCCAGTCCAAATCTTGGCTCATTTTATCCAGCACATCGGGAAAGGCGAGTAGTGCAACCACACTTGGATCCCATCCCTGTTTAGCGCCTTCTTCATTCAGTTTGTCATTGTCCCAATCGTCATGTTTGGCGCGCCAGCGTTGTGCTTGCACCACTTCCAGCGGATAGCTGGCGGCAATCAACACATGGGATAACAATGAGTCGGGATAGAGTGCAATAGGGGACATCAACTGCGCGACTTCGGCATCGCTGTAGTCGGTGTCATTGGTATCTGCGGCATAGCTAATGCTGCTAACGCTAAACATCAAGGCGATTAGCAATACTAGCTGCGCCAAATAGTGGCCGCGTTGGTCGTTGAGTACGGTGTTCATAGTTGCCTCCGCCTTCGCATGAGGGCACACAAAGTGTGCACAATTATCAGTTCACCGACGAGCTTATATAACGCAAGATGAACATAAGCTGAAAGCTGAAAAAACATTCAACTCTCTTGGAGCTGTTGATGAAAAATAACGAGTCTCGCCGTCACCAGCGTGTCTAAATCCCACAGTGCTAGCGGTAAAAAACATCGATAATTAGCAGCCCCTTGGTAAGTGCACACTAAATTTAGCACCACCTAGTTGTTCAGAGCGAGTGATTTGCCAGTGGCCTTGGTAACTTTCGAGTAGATCTTTGACGATAGCCAGCCCGACACCGTGACCCTTATCATAGGTATCGGCGCGCACGCCACGCTGGAAGATCTGCTGCTGTAGATGTTCTGCAATGCCGGGCCCATCATCTTCGACAATGATTTGCAGTTCTTGCGCTTGCTGCAACACGGTGAGTGCAACCTGTTGTTGCGCGGCTTTACAGGCGTTGTCGAGAAGATTGCCTAGCAGTTCGGTCAGATCTCCTTCTTCCCCAAAGAACAGCGCGTTATCAGCCACTGATAGCTGCAGTTGTAGTGATTTATCGCGATAGATCTTGGGCAAGGTTCGCCCCAGCTGTTCAGCAATCGGGGCTACGCTGATGCCGCGATGCCACGCGAGATTGCCGGAGGATTGCGCCCGTTTCAACTGATGGCTGATACTGTCATTAATGGTTTGGATGGGCTCATGGGCTTCGGCTGGCAATGCCTTAATGCTCGATAGCACCGCTAACGGGGTTTTTAGCGAATGTGCCAAATCTGATAGCGCATTGCGATAACGTTGCCGTTGGCGTTGCTCATTGCTAATTAATAGATTGAGTTGTTCAGCCACCTGTGCCAACTCGGTAGGATAATGGCTACTAATATGTTGCTGCTGTCCTTGCTCCACGGCGCTCAGCTCTTGTTTAAATCGTGCCAGTGGTCGAATGGTCCACCACAGCCATCCCGCTTGGAACAGCAATAACACCAGTATTAACGCCAGTAACCAGCGCCAGATGGTTTGACTGAATTGCGCCTGCGTAGCCGCCAGTATCTGTTCGGTTTTAATGATATGTACCGCAAAGGTGAGCGGTGCTTGCTCTGCACTGGTGGCGGCAAACCTGGCGCTAAAACTAAAGATGAAATGAGCTTGCTGATTAAACTCAATCTCACCAAATTGGCTTTGACCTAAGGGCGGAAAAGGCAGTTGTGTCGGGGCTGAGAGGCTGAGCAAAGAGCCTGATTGCCACAGAATGTCGCCGTCAGGGGCGGTGACGAGCGCATACACGCCGGACTGATCGATATTAAACTGTTTGTCTTGCAGCGTGGCGGGCAGTTCCAGTTCACCATCCTCTTGCTCCGATAACGCCAAAATGCCGTACATCGCCGCACTCATTTCACTTTGTTCGGCGTTGGTCATCTCCATGCGAAAGGCATCAGACAAAGCGAAACCAATCAAGGGCACTAACACTAAATTAACCAGCAAGGTACTCGCGATGATACGGCTTTTGAGAGACCAGAGGCTAGTGATTGGCTTAGCCATGTGGTTAACTCGAAGGCAAGGCATTCATACGGTAACCCTGTCCCCTAAGCGTTTCGATAAGATTGAGTTGGTTGTCTGGATCTAACTTCTTACGCAAGCGTCGCACAAATACCTCAATAACATTGGAGTCTAAATCAAAGTCTTGGTCATACAGGTGTTCAATTAACACACTTTTAGACTGCACTTCCCCCATATGTAAAAACAGATATTCCAACAGTCGATACTCAGAGGCACTTAAGTTAACTGTTTTGTCATTGAGACGGACTTCAGCGGCGCTGGTATTAATGGCGAGTGGCCCGTTGCTGGTGATCGGGCTGGCTTTACCGGCAGCACGGCGGATCAATGCCTTCATCCGCGCGACTAACTCCATCGGATGAAATGGCTTGGTGAGATAGTCATCGGCGCCAGCGTCTAGTCCTTCGACTTTGTTTTGCCAACTGTCACGGGCGGTAAGGATCAAAATGGGGAAATCTATCTGCTGGGTGCGTAGGGACTCAATCACTTGAATACCCGTCAGTTTAGGCAAGCCGATATCGATGATGGCGGCGTCGTATGGGTATTCTTGCCCTAAAAATAGTCCATCCTCGCCATCTGCTGCGGTATCTACGCTATAGCTGGCTTCTTCAAGATGTAACTTGAGGTTGTGTTGCAGTTGCAGGTCATCTTCAATCAACAAGATCCGCATACTCAGTACCTCTTATTCGATTGCCCCAGTCACGGCGTTAATATTGACGTACATGATTCGGCCATCTTCGCTGATGAGCTTAACCACATAGCCGTTATTTCTTTTCTGCACTTTTAGCACTTTTCCACCAAACTGGCGTTGGGCGATTTGTGCTGCTTCGTTGCTGCTACGCACACGTAATTGTGTTTGATGCTCTTTATCGCCGTGATGATTTTTCGCCAGCACGGGCGCGCATGGCGACACGCTGAAGGCGAGCAATATCAGCATACTAAACAAACGATAACGAGATTTACTGTAACGCTGTGCCATAACTCAAGCTCATCAAAGATTTAAGAGATTAGTGTAAAAGATTCGCTGGCTGGATCAAAACACTCATGCGGCAAAGTGTTAGCGCTGATTATCAAAGTCGCAGATGAACACTGGCTGAACATTTTCGTTCATGTTGCATTCATTTGCTACAAGGTTAAATGGCGCCATAACACTAATAGAGGGAAATGCTATGAAAACGTCTTACTATCTTGCATGGCTGGTGCTGGGCTTAACTTTTACCGCTAACGCGGCGGCTTCAGCGGTGAAGACCATTGAGTATGGCGTCAACCATTCACAGCCAGTGGAGGAGATGAGGCTGCAGCAACGTGAGCAGTTAGCGCAATCCGTTGCTGCGAGTTTACCTAGTGTTACTCGCCAAGAGATGCAACAGCAGATCAGTGCTAAACCTGCCAGCAAAACTAAGGTTGGGGTACCATTGAAAATATCCAGTGTCACTAGCCACAGCTATTATCACGAGTTTCGCTTTTATGATGTGCAAACCTATCTGTTGGATGACTTCAACTATGATGGTTTTTATCACTCATTTTCCCTCAATATTGACGCTGACGTTTATGGAGCCACAGCAGGTGAGCAAATTCCGGTGTATGCCGTCATTTATACCAGCCGTAATGGCGGCGATTGGCGCCATTTGCACACAACCAATGTGTTTTATCTGCAGGGAGAAAGTGCCTACGACAGCTATGAAGTGGTGACTTCGCTCGATACGGGGTTCCCCACCGATTACTACGACGTATTAATTGATTTGTACGAATACGGTTATGACGACGTGGTGGCCACTATTAGCAGTGATAACACCAACAGCTTGTATGCTTTGCCGTTACAGAGCTATGACCGCGATAACGATAATTACGGTGAAGACGTGGTGGTATCTGGCGGTAGCTTGGCGTGGACGCCTTTACTTTCGCTCGGACTGTTAGGGTGGTGCCGTCGTAAAGCGAACTAAGTTGTTTCGCATATCCCGTCCTAAGATACGTTGACAATTTTCAGGACGGGACAAAGCTAACCATAAAAGCCTGACTGATGTCAGGCTTTTATGGTTGTAGATATTTGTCTAAAAACTCGTCTATTGACTTGAAAGTTTCCATTCGGCCTTCAGCATCATCGAGATGATGGGTCATATTTTTAATCTCGACATATTTAATATCGATCTTATTTTTAGCTTTGCTATAAAAATCACTGGATTGACGACGATCGACTTGAGTATCTTTCGTGCCATGAATCAACAAAATTGGCTTTTTGATTCGCTCAATATGATAGGCTGCAGACACCTCAGTCAATTTATCGATAGTGTTAGAATCTTCATTCTGGACGATGTTCTTGATGAAATAATCATCACGGCGTTCATGTTCAACCAGCGCTTTTAAATCAGCAATGCCGGCAATACTGATATAACAGTTAAATTTATTGGGATGCTGAAATGCTTCGGTTAGTGCCACATAACCGCCATAACTTGCACCGACCAAACATGATTTATCCTTAGAAATTGGATAATTAGCTTTTACAAAGTCAGTGGCATCATCAACGTCACGTTGCATTCTCTTGCCCCATTCAAAATAGCCCGAAGTTTCATAGCGGTTGCCAAAACCTTCTGAACCTCGAAAGTTCACTTGCATCACAGCATAGCCTTTGGCTGCAAAGTATTGCACGAATGGGTTGTAGTATTTGGTGTCGCGAGAAGTAGGACCACCATGAGGAAATACAATCAACGGTGGTTTTTGTGCTCCATGGGGCATGGTGAGGTAGCCATTAAGTTGCATGCCATCACTGGCTTTGAATTCAAACTTTTGTGGCTCAGATAGCTTAGTTTTTACTAAGTATGGATAGCTGGCAACCCAAGCGCCTGCCTTTTGATTACGTAGATCTACAAAATAATAAACTGGCACTTGTTCTGCGGTTTGCGCACTGAATAAAAAACGTTTTTGGTCGCGAGAGCTACTCACAATATATAACTGCGCATGTGGCATTAACTTTTGTGCTACGGCTGTAAGAGAGTCCTGCTGTTGGTTAAAAAAGTACTGGTGTTGGTAATCATCGTAATAATAAATCCCAACAACCTTGCCTTCATTATTGTGAATCACACCGGCAACATCGTATTTAGGATGACTGAATAACACCTTTTCAAACTCATTAGTTTTGATGTTATACGACCATAGTGCTTGGCGTGCATTTTCCCTGTCACTGATGACGTAGGCATGAACGTTGTCATCGCTTAGAGCAACAATGTCGAAGGTTTCATCTTCACCAAGGATCCGGCTGTGGATCTTTTTCATTGGCTCATTGAGTGATTCTCTGTACCAGATAGTTTTTTGGTGTTGATTGCTACTTTTGAGCTTTTCAATTTTAACCCCAACTCGGACATTACCATCGATGTCTGTACGGAGTGAATCGAGCTTCTCGTCATTGAGGAAGTACTTCTCGTAGCTGCCATCTTCTAGCGTGACTTTAAACAAGGTGTAGTACTGAAGGATCCCCTCATAAATCCGCCAGTGCATAGCCATTTTTTAAGAGCTGCTCAGCTAGAACTACCGCCGCT
>NZ_JBLXAT010000061.1:0-6617 GCF_048265805.1 Shewanella sp.
GACGGAACAAACTGCCAGCAGATCCGGCTGGTACTGTCGTGTCATTCTCTGGAAAGGAAGCGCGAAGCGCGCCAACCGCCGAAGGCGGTATTGTTCGCGCACATTCGTGCGCGGGGCGAAAGCCTTGAGCCGTTGAGGCACAAGGCTTCCGTCGGGGGCTATACCCCCGTCTCTGTTTTCGCCGTTGGCGACAGAGACGGGAGAGGGCACCGAGTCACCGAAAGGTTCGGCACTCGTTTGGCAGGTGAGGGAGGCCCTCGTGTGTTTGGCTGCTCAGTATCGAGCGCCAGGGCCGTGACAAGGCATTCAGCTGTGTCGCGGAACATTAGCCTGGTGGCTTGGGCAGCGCACAAGCACAGGCAGCAGCAGAATGCTGCAAGCACAATGATGATGAACATCAGATTTTCCTCCGGGAAGGTCATGTTTTGACGGAGGAGTGCCCCTGGGGGACATCCCCCCTGAGGGTTACGAAGTGAAGGCAAGAGCCTTGTTGTTGAGAAATGCTGTTTTAGGCCAGCTACCGTTGACAATCTATATATTAATCAATCATCTAAGCTCGTCAAGGCCATCGAAAAGTCGCTTTTTGGTGGGTTTTCGATGGTGTGGCGCTGGGATGGTGCTGAGCAATAACTGAAAAGGGCTCTTTGGGTTGCTTTTAGATGACTATTGGTGAGGGGATTTTATGGGTTATTTGACAATAGTATGGGTACTAAATAGCCGTGCCGAATAGTAGATCACCCTGACTGACCCACGAAGCCCATTTTTTGGGGACCGTAACTGCATAAAGAGGCTCACAGTTAGGAACTGTTATTTAGAGTTGGCTTAATAGGAGAAAAGTAAGAACACGTATTGATGTTCACCCGATAAAACGGACACGCGTTGTTGTTATTCTTTCTTGAGTCTATTATTTGTTAATTTTTTCGAGATAATATCAAGTTAAGAAGTGGTATTATCTCAAAATTTATTCACTAAGGATTTATATGTACGAAACCAAGTCGGGAAAAGCAAATGTTGTTATTGGTAGTCGCACTTTCTCTTTCGCTATTCATGAGGAGTATATTGATAAATTAAGGAAGTCTCAGAATTCGTTACATGACATTTCTGGTGAGATGTCTAGCTTGCTTAAAGACTTTTTACCTCGAAGAGAGCTTCAGTGTCACCTTGACATTGAAGGAATTAAAATTCCATTTGACATTCCTGCCTATATGGTTGAGACATTTGAATGCGACTTTGAACCCTCTGCCATTAACAAGATGACGGAGGAACGATTCGGTGAGATATTGAGAAAATCTATTCCCTCATCAATGACCCCTCCTACAGAGCGGCAACTGTTTTTTGCAAAAAGTATAGCGCGAGGGTTAAGGATGGACATTCCGCCGGAGGCTTTAGATAGTGTTGATTCTTGTAGTCAATTTATTGATAGATACAAATATGAGTTTGAGGAGTTTAAAGAAGATATAAAAGGTATCGTCAAGCTTGCTAGAAAGGCTGCCCGTGGTTACATATTAGAAAAATTAGTGCATCTTACTGAAGATGAAAAGTTAGAGGTTATGGGAGTTTCAAGACCTGAGACTTTACTTGAGTATAAAAAAGGTTTGTTTTTATTTTATGTTGAGTTTCCTTCATATATACAGAAGGTGAAAGATATTCTACTTGAAAATGCTAACGAAGTGATTTCTAGCTATGATTTAAAAATCCCTCCATTAACTGAAGATTTTTGGAAGTGATGTAGTATTACTATGAATTAGTTAAACGTTGGCTAATGCTCATGAAAAACATTGGTGTGTGAGGCGCCTAACGATCCTTGTAATTTTAGGGTAGGGGGTGTTTATTTTATAATTATACCTGCTTTGTTTTTTCTGTCTTGGAACTCTTCGTAGACTTTGTCAGAGAAATGAGTTGCTGACAATATTTTGTCCTGGCGCAATGTTATTGCTAAGTCGGTAGATACTTCCATGTATTTTGTAGTTAAAGTTATCCCTAAGTTATCTTTATCTCTAAACCCACTTGCATATGGTGTAATTGTTATCTCTTGGTCCATCCCTTCTGATTCATTAGGTTCGCCGAGGCTAATTACTCGTCCAATATAGACCTTGCGATCTTCCATTGTGAGCATAATATAATAGCCATCAATCAAATATGACTTGAAGAATAAATCATCAATTGGGCTATCAGTTAATATTGATGACATCAATATTATTCTCATTCTTTCTCCAAGAGAAAGGGGTGAGTTTTCCTCGAGAGAAAGTGAAGAGTCATCAGTTGTAGATGGAGCTTCTCCATCATTTTTAGTTTTAAAAAATATTTTAATTAAATTCCATTTCCTGGAAATATATTCTGGAATGTCGGCGGAAATTATATGTAAGCGTGTCTTTTGTAAAAAGACATACAACCTAGCAATAAACAGTGAGTTTAATGATATTATTAGTATCCAAGCAAGCTCTCTTTGTTCTTCCCTCGATAAAGCCTTTGTTGATGAAAGCATACCTTCTAATAAACTAACGAGGTCAATATTAAATTCCTTATCTAGAAATGTAATCGTCGCTGGCATGTAATTATTTATCGGGAGTGTGATAAATACACTCCAAATAGTACAACATAAACCTAGCTTTGCACTTTCAAGATAAAGGAGTTGCCCATCATAGCGATGCAGCCGATAAAAATGATAGGGGCTCTTAGTGAATATGATGTAACCAGAAACTAATATAGGTAGGACAAGTAGCAAAAACATTTATTTGATTACTTATCCTACCAAGCGGTCTATCTTATCTATAAATGCTTTGGATTTTTCAGTAGAGCGAGCATCTTCGGCATTCATGGTAAGTGTGCCCCTGCCCACTACACGCATCGAGGCTGCTTCCTTCTTCCGAAGGTGCTTTAGAACTTCTTTTTGTTCATCATTGGGAGCTAACCCAAAGAAAGCAAGCAACTTTGACATAATGAATACCTAGATAGAGTTAGTCTTGATACTAGATCACTTACTATATGGTATCAACAGATAGTTACATAACCAGTCTGTATTGACTACTTCAAGTTACTGATTTTAATGAATTTAGCTCATCTAATCTCTGATGCACTCGACTCGGATACAACTGGGTATAGATCTGCCACAGTATATTAAGGTCTCTGTGCCCGGTCACTTGAGCCACTTCATCCAGTGAAAACCCTGCCTCGAAAAGCCTACTCGCACCTTCTCTGCGTAGGTCATGGTAGCGCAGGTCTTGAATGCCCAGCTTATTACGTACCCGTTGGAACCCTGCGGTAACGCTTCTGGACTCGAAGGGGAAGACCCGTTCATCGGTCCGGGGTTGGTGTTGCAGTATGGTCCAGGCATCGCCGAGCAGTGGCACCTGCATGTGATTGCCTTGTTTCTTACGGGGATCTTTGCGGTCGCGCACCAGTACGGATTTGCTTTGCTCGCTAACATCCTCCCAACGAATGCTGCATACCTCGCCAATACGCATACAGCTCAAGATAGAGAACTGGAGGATGTCGCGAAAAGGGATCTTGGATTGACGCTTACCTTCGCGCTCTGCAAGCGCTTCTTCTAAACGTGCTAGTTCGTCGCCTACTGGACGACGGGTGCGGCGCTCCGATTTACCGATAAGCCCGGCATAGCGCAGGTGGTTTTGTGCCTGCTTAACAACCTGGTTGGAGACGTCAATTTTGAAGTGGGGCCAAGCAGCGGCCATGACAGAGCTTAAATAGCTGACGTCATGCGCAACAGTTTGAGGAGATGCTCCGGCAGCCACCCTGTCTTCGCAATGACGAACAAGATCAGACTCCACCAACTTGTCTGCTTGGATGCGGCCAATATCGCAGTCCATCAGCAGCTTTAATACGTATTCCTTAGTCCTACCGGTCCTCGCCATCAGGGTAGGGCTGCTCAGGTACTTAGCGATGAGCTCGCCAATAGAAGGTATGGCCATGCTTTGGCCCGGAATACCGTCTCGTTCGATGCTGGCCTGCATTTGGATGCCCCAGGCTTGCGCATCGCTCTTCCTGCCAAAGGTGCGGGATTCGCGGTACACTACTTGGCTACCTTGGTGGGCCCTGACAGTGCAGCGGTAACGGAACTCGCCCTTGCTGTTTTTGCGCTTTTCGATAGTGAAGCCTGCCATGACACCTCCTTAGTACCTGCCCCATATCTTAGGGGGCAGATATGGGGCAGTCCATACCCAAAAATTGCTTGAAAACGGTTAAGAATGGCTAGAGAACAGATCACTGAAAAACAAGGCGAAACCCAGCAAGAACAAGCTTTTCCAAGCCTTGAGCGGTCCCGGCTATTCTCCGTGGCGCCGATGCTGGATGGGGGATACTTTTAGTTAAAGTGCTGTTTTATATTGAGATGTGTGTTTTGTGGGATACTTATGGATCCCCAAAGTGCTGATTTCTATGGGGACAGGTGTACTGTTCTGGTTCTGCTTGGCAGTGAGATGTTGTCGCAGTTGTCGATTAGAAACATCTGAAAACAACTAAAAAATTGCTGCTAAATCCTCTTCGAACCTCAATCCATTTAGCCTGTTTTCGTCACAAAGCTGCTTGAAGCGAGTGTTACCGAACAAGCTGCTACAGAAGCTGATCTGCGATTTGAACAGAGTTTTGTTCTCCACATCGTCCGGCAAAAAGGCCAGTTTGGTGATCCCTGTCGGCAGTCCACCATCCAGTTTGTACTCGGTAGCAGATTCGTCCTCTTTACCTAACGTCATGCAGTTGAATAGATAGTGGGGTTCCCCTGAGACGCTGATGGGGAGGAATTCGCCAAACCCTTCTAAATAGGAAGCCAAAGTACGCTGTGCGGTCTCGGTCAGGACTAGGTAACTTTCCAGCCACAAGAATACGTCAGGTGCCTGTAAATCATCGGCGTCCGGCTCTTCGAAGTAATCACAGTCAAAGGCCACCCAGTCTTTAGCCAAGGACAAATTGGTATCTGCTTGCTGAAAAATTTTTAGCCCTAGCTCTTCACTTCCAACCTTCTCAAACAAGGTCAGCATGTCGAGATCAAGGCTTTTGTACTGATGAGGCTGTTCCATCAATTTATAAATCATGCTTTACCGTTCCAGTCTTTATCTGGACGTTCCTCAATGAGCTTGGGATATGTCCCTGTTTTAAGCTGCACTTTAACTGTGTTCAATGATCTGAAAAATGAATCTTTGGGTATGCCGCGTGGCCCAAACTGGCTATAGATCCAAGTCTCGTAGTTGAAGGTGTGAATAGGCAGATGAGCAGGGGCATCGGGGGTTGCCCAATGTTTAGGTTTCTCAGGCGTTGACTCGTCTGTTTTCCAAAGCTCTGCTTCTTTTCTGTTATGTACCAGCCAAACGCCATTCAGCGAGTCATTAATCCCTACGCCATGTAGGTGAAGGTTTAGTCTAGCTGCCGACATAAGGGCTTTTCTGTGCCTGCCTTTCCCCATAATGATGTGATGGGGGGCATATCGGGGGCTTGGCTGGAGTTCGCCATCAGCAGCAAGATTCCTTGCCAATATTTTTGGAGGATGGTGGGGTTCTTGAAGACGTTCCGTAATGGTTTTTTCTTTGACGGATTGGCGATAATCAAGCAGCGGTTGCTGGGCCGGATCAATGAGATCCTGGGCAACAATGGCTGCTTTTAAGTTCTGAAGATGATTCCATTCCCTACTCTGGTTCTCGGTAAAGCGTGTCTGCTCAGCCTCAGAGAGCTTGGCAACCTTCATCGCCCTTTCTCGGGAGTGATATTCAGCACACCTCTTTTCGAACTGATAAATAGCCAGTTCGAGCGGAGTCGGGTTCTCCGGGCGTGAAGGTATAACCAGGGCTTTGTAGGGGCGTGTCATGATGCGTCCTTGCGTCACGTATTAGTTGATGGAACCTTACCCTAACGGAGCGTTACTGCAACAGGCTATGGCTTATAAAGCAGTTATTCATCTACTGCTGCCTTGCTGTGGTAGATGACCTTATCTCCTTGGTTTCACTGACAGTTGTTCGACTCGGTATGATGCCTCATCCCGTTTACTGTCAATGTAATGAGCCAGATCTGCTAGATGAACCTGGTAAGGGCTCTTCTGCGATGCGCGGAATGCCGGTATTGGCAATAGCCCAGCAGTAGCCTTAGCCTGGGCGGTTTTGGGGGCCATACCGAAATAGGTTTCGCTGATACTGTCGAGCTTGATCGTTGGGCCACCATAGCTGGCCATGAGCATAAATAGGGTCGGGGAGTGCATTATTTATCCTCTGCTCCTTAACTCAGGCTTTCCTATGGAGAAGCTGGCTAGGCCTTTTCGGTGACTGTGACCACTGGCTTTACTGGTAAGCCGCTCTATCGGTTTGTCTAAAGGCTGAGATAGCTCTTTTCCTGTATAAAGCCGTTGGCCAATATTTTTGCCTTTGTCGCTAACGCCTCTAGTCTCATGCGTATTTGGACGATCGAAGCAGGCACGAGAGCCTTGCGTACAGTTATTGTCAGAACTCCAAGGAGCGCGGCTGTCGCCGCTTTCAAAAGCAACGCCTTGTGCATCTAATTGTTGGGTCCCTGATGATTGGTTAGACAACCGTAGCCATCGTCTGCTTAAATCATGCCGATGGTTAGAACACTTTATTGACCAACTCAGGGAGCAGCTCGTTGAACATCAAATTGCA
>NZ_JBLXAT010000062.1:0-6166 GCF_048265805.1 Shewanella sp.
GTCAACGGGAACAGCCATACTGCCGAGTTACCCGCCAAAATCTGCTGATAGGTCAATTCCGTCCACTCAAACTCCATCCCCGGCGGCAGCGTTTCTGCCGCTACACGTTCAATCGCCGCTTGGGCTTGCCCCGAGGAGTAGCCCGGCGCTGGCGTGCCGTTAATATCTGCCGTTAAAAAGCCGTTGTAGCGCATCACCCGTTCGGGGCCATAGCTATAATCGACCTTCATCACCGACGCCAACGGCACCATATCGCCGTTGATCGAACGTACTTTCAGTTTGCCAATATCTTCAGGGTGAGCACGATACTGCGCATCGGCTTGCACCCGCACCGTATAAGTGCGGCCAAAGGCGTTGAAATCGTTGACGTATACTGAGCCAAGATAGATCGACAAGGTGTCAAAAATATCCGGCAACGGCACGCCTAACTGCTGCGCTTTGGTACGGTTCACATCAGCAAACAGCTGCGGTACGTTGAGCTTCCAGTTGCTGTATACGCCCTGTAGCTCTGGCGCTTGTGCCGCTTTAGCAATAAAGTCATTGACCACTTTATCCATGGCATCAAAGCCGAGCGATGCGCGATCTTCCAACTGCAATTTAAAGCCGCCCGTCGTACCTAAACCTTGCACTGGTGGTGGTGGGAACATGGCGATAAACGCCTCCTGAATACCACCAAACGCTTGGTTTAACTGTGCCGCGACGGCGGCCCCCGATTGATCGGCACGTTGGCGCTCATCAAACGGTTTTAACACCACAAAAATAATGCCGGAGTTAGGGCTATTGGTGAAACCACTGATCGACAAACCAGGGAACGCCAACGAGTCCTGCACATTGGGGTTTTTCGCCGCCAACTCGCCCATACGGCGAATCACCTCTTCGGTACGGTCTAACGTCGCACCATCTGGCAGTTGGGCAAAGCCCACCAGATATTGCTTGTCCTGCGCTGGCACGTAGCCCGTTGGCACACTTTTCAACAAACCGCCGGTAACCGCCCCTAAGCCTACAAACAGCACTAACATCAGCCCTTTGTGGGACAGCACACAGTTTACGCCACCTTGATAGCGCTCGCTACCGCGATGGAACACACGGTTGAACAGGTTGAAGAAGCGGCCAAACAACTTATCCATCAGACGGGTTAACCCATCTTTAGGCGCATCGCGGCCACGCAATAAAATGGCGGATAACGCGGGCGATAAGGTCAACGAGTTAAACGCCGAGATCACCGTGGAAATGGCAATCGTCACCGCAAACTGGCGATAGAACTGTCCGGTCAAGCCACTGAAGAAGGCCAACGGCACAAACACCGCCACCAGCACCAACGCAATGGCGATAATCGGGCCAGACACTTCACGCATCGCCTTATAGGTGGCTTCACGCGCAGATAAGCCCGCTTCAATATTACGCTCGACGTTTTCCACCACCACAATAGCATCGTCCACCACAATACCGATGGCGAGCACTAAACCGAATAAACTCAGGGCGTTGATAGATAAGCCCATCAAATTCAGCACGGCAAAGGTGCCCACAATCGAGATCGGCACCGCCAGCAGCGGGATAATCGACGCTCGCCATGTTTGTAGGAACAGCACCACCACTAACACCACCAGCAGAATCGCTTCCAGCAGGGTGTGGATCACTGACTCGATCGACGCCCGCACAAATTGGGTCGGGTCATAAGCGATGCGATAACCGACGCCTTCCGGCATCTGCTGCTCGGCTTGTGCCATTATTGCCCGCACTTGCTCAGAGATCTCCAATGCATTGGAGCCCGGCGCTTGGCGAATACCAATGCCCACTGCCGGTTTGTTGTTCAGTAATGAACGTAATGAGTAATCCGCTGCGCCCATTTCAATACGCGCCAAGTCTTTTAAGCGTGTCACCGCACCCGAGCTGGAGGTCTGCACTATGATGTCGCCAAACTCTTCCGGCGTAGACAAACGCCCTTTGGCATTGACCGACAACTGCAACTGCACACCTTGCAAGCTTGGGCTGGCACCAACAGTACCCGCTGCGGCTTGAATGTTCTGCGCATTAATCGCCGCCACCACATCACTGGCAGAGATATGTTGCTGCGCTAACTTGTCTGGGTCGAGCCATACGCGCATGGCGTACTCGCCGCCACCAAAAATCGCCACATCGCCAACGCCTTTAATGCGCGCTAGATTGTCGCGCAGGTGCAACAGCGCATAGTTACGCAGGTAATCCATGCCGTAGCGTTCATTCGGTGATTGCAGGTGCACCACCATAGTCAAATCTGGCGATGCTTTAGTGGTTGAAACCCCTAAACGTTGCACTTGCTCTGGCAAACGTGCTTCGGCTTGCGCCACGCGGTTTTGGACCAATTGCTGTGCTTTGTCTGGGTCAGTGCCCAAAGCAAAAATCACATTCAGCGTCATCGCACCATCGGTGGTGGCTTGGCTGTTCATGTACAACATGCCTTCAACGCCGTTGATCTGCTCCTCCAGCGGAGCAGCAACAGTCTCCGCAATGACCTCAGGGTTAGCGCCGGGATAGCTGGCTTTCACCACCACCGTTGGGGGCACGACTTCGGGATATTCAGAGATCGGCAACAGCGGGAGTGACACCACCCCTGCGAGAAAAATCAGTACCGACAGCACCCCAGCAAAAATTGGGCGGTCGATAAAAAAGCGAGAGATATTCATGAATTACGCGCCCTTATTTGCCATGGCGGTAACCTTGTCATCGGCAATGGTCACACTGACGCTGCTGCCCGGACGCACCCGCTGTAGACCGCTCACAATTACGCGGTCACCATCATTCAAGCCCGCGTTGATAACGCGCTTGCCCGCCACTATGCTACCTAAAGTGACAGGGCGATATTCCACTTGGTTTTGCGGATTAACCACCCAAACAAACTTCTTATCTTGGTCAGTGCTGATGGCACTTTCAGTCAGCAACACCCCTTGGCTGGGTTGCGCTTGCCCCAAACTGACGCGCACAAATTGCCCCGGTAGCAGTTGACCGTCGCGGTTATCAAACACTGCGCGCATATTGAGTGTGCCGCTACCAGCGTCCACCGTGTTGTTGACCAGCTTCAACGTGCCCTGCTCAGTTATCGCGCCGCCGTTGCTTTGTGCTTTTACAGGCACTTGGTCAAGATGTGCTAACTGCTCGCGGCCGTTACCGAGTTGCGCTAACACGTGAGTAGCGATTGCACTTTCCACATCAAAGTTGACGTAAATGGGCGACATCGACACGATGCTGGTGATCGGCTCAGCGCTATTACCGGCGGCAATCAGGTTGCCTTGCGTAAACGCCAATTTGCCAATACGGCCTGCAACGGGCGCCATCACTTGGGTGTAGGACAGATTCAACCGCGCCAAGGCGAGATCCGCTTTGGCTGCTTGCAGTGAAGCTTTGGCAGCATCGGCACTGTTTTGCAGTTGCTCCATATCGTTTTCGGCAATCAGTCGCTTCTCCCACAACCGTTTTGCGCGTTGAGCTTCCAAATGTGCTTGCGCGCTCTGCGCCGCGGCGGCGGCAACATTCGCTTCCGCCTTTTGTACCTCAGCAGCGTACGGCGCAGGGTCGATAGTCAGCAGTAGTTGGCCTTTTTCAACATAAGCGCCCTCTTCAAAATGCACACGTTGCAGCATGCCCGCCACTCGCGCGCGCACGTTGACTTGGTCAATCGCTTCCACGCTGCCCGAGTATTCATGCCATGGCATAAATTGTTGCTGATGCACCTGCACCGCAGTGACAGGCACGGCCGCAACGGCCGTTTGTGGTTCGGCCATCGCTTGTTCACTTTTCAGTGGCAAGCTGGCCACCACGCCATAACCGAGTAACGCGGCGGTGGCAGCGGATAAAAATCGATGGCGTTTGACAAAAGTTGTCGCGTTCATCTGTGAAGTTCTCCTGCAATGAAGACAAAAAGTTCCCGCTGCTGTCGTGCGACAGCAGTGATATTAATCGTTAATTAACTGAGGGTTAGATTTGGTCGCTAGCGCTGATGCACGCCGAGACTTTGGCGAATATGGCTATGGTTTAGCGCGGCTCTGACAATCACATCTGCAACGCTCTTACACGACACGGTGGCATCAGGGTGGACAAACAACTCGCCTTTTTGCGTGATGCCGTAACGGATCTCATCGCGGTTATTGAGCCATGCAGGCCGAATAATGGTGTAATCCAGCTCGGAGTCTTCGATGATCTGCGTGGCATCACGATAGGGCTGCAAAACAGTACCAAAATGTTCATCCGGCACTTCGTCATGCACGCCCATGGATGAAACAAAGATGAGTCGCTGCAACTGGTTGGCTGTCATCGCCGCCACCAGATTACGCGCATGGCTCGCCATATCCCCCGAGAGATTGGCATAAACCACCTCATGTTGACTCACCAACTGCTGCAACACCTCGTGGTCGCGCACATCCGCTTCAACCAAACGAATCCGTGGGTTATTGGCAAAATGATGCAAACGCTGGGCATTACGCAATACCAACGTCAGCCGCACACCTAACTCCTCAAGAAATAGGTGAATCGCCTGTTGGGCAATCTGACCAGCCGCACCAAGAATCAAAATATTTCGCATCATTTGCTCTGTTGCTGTATTGCGTTAATCGAACAACGCAAGGGAGATTAATCGATGGAGATAGTTTACTCATTTCTGATTCTTTGATTAGATAGAATAATCTTCTTGAACCTATAAGCACTGCTAATTAATCATGAGCCAAGAAAACTTCAACGATCTGTACGCATTTGTATGCGTAGCGCAGGAAGGCAGCTTTACCAAAGCCGCCGCCAAGCTGAACGTATCACAATCTGCGCTCAGCCAAACGGTACGCAATCTTGAGCAACGCATGGGGATTAGGTTGCTGTCGCGCACTACCCGCAGCGTTGCCACCACGCACGCGGGAGAACGCTTGTTTGTTAAATTAGCGCCGCTGTTTGAAGACGTGACCCAAGAGCTACAGGACATCAACGAACTGCGTGATTGCCCGCGCGGGCTGATCCGCATTACCACGCCTGAATTTGCTATCGAACATGTGATGTGGCCGGGCGTGAAGCGCTTTATTGAAAAATATCCCGATGTGACATTAGAGCTTAACGCCGACAACCGTTTAGTGGATATCGTTGGTGAACGTTACGATGCCGGCGTACGGCTGGGCGAAATGCTCGCCAAAGATATGATTGCCATGCCGATTAGCCCTGAGCTGCGCATCGCCGTCACGGGTTCTCCCAAATATTTTGCCGAGAATGGCATTCCACTACACCCTAAAGATCTGAT
Organism: Shewanella sp.; assembly: GCF_048265805.1. GTDB lineage: Bacteria > Pseudomonadota > Gammaproteobacteria > Enterobacterales > Shewanellaceae > Shewanella. The sequence continues at coordinate 5,252 of NZ_JBLXAT010000062.1, forward strand.
GCAGCACCGCTGTATTAACTGGCGTTTGCCCACTGTCGGCGGCATGTTGCCGTGGGAATTTGAACGCGACGGCGAGAAGATCAGCATTCGCCCTAACAACAGCTTAATCCTCAATACCTCCAGCGCTGGCATCAAGGCCGCCGTTGATGGCATGGGGTTGTTTTACACCATGGAAGAAACCGTGCAAGCGGAACTAGACGATGGCCGCCTAGTACGCGTGCTGGAAGAATGGTGCGCCCCCTTCCCCGGGTTTTACCTATATTACCCAAGCCGCCATCACCGCTCACAAGCATTTTCACTGTTTTTGGAAGAGATGCGCTGTAAAGAAGGCCGTTGTAAATAGCGCGTTGCGCCCATGCAAGCTGCGATTGCAACAGTCGTGGCGAACATACAGAAAGTATTCACCTTGCGGAGCACGCGAACAGTAAGAGTTAATGAATGCCTTAATCCAATATAGGTAGGTTTTCTCTGTTCTAATGCTGTAACCACGCATACGGATTTTTTCCTGAAGACCTTTCAGAAATGGGCTGTTTAGACTCATGATAACTCCTTACCCTAAAATACTGTATACTTATACAGTATTATTTGAAATTCACGGATATCAAGGGAAATAGTGAAAAAATTCTTGCGCGTTTATACATGAACAAATTCAGATTATTCATGTTTATCAAAAAGTTATGTATTTTCGATTTGAGATAATAGGTTTGGGAAAACGCGCATGCGCGTTTTCCCAGATGGTATATTTAACAGAATGCTGATAAGTTCTTTGCATACAGATAGTTAACTGTGCGCGTTTTCACTGGTCTAACGAGGTAAACGCGCATGTGCACGAATAAAATGTTGAACTAAGCCGCTGCGCGGAGCTTAAAGCGAACCACTGTTCCACACTTACTCCTAGGGATAATCCCTCACCTA
>NZ_JBLXAT010000063.1:0-6116 GCF_048265805.1 Shewanella sp.
GGATATAAACTCAGAAGATAAACAAAAAACCAAAACGTGCTATTTGAAAGCCGGGTAATGAGATACAATTTAGCAGTTAAAGAAATAAGCGCGGAAGAGAATAACAGGGCCCAAAAAGAAAAACCCATTTCTTTTACTAACAATGTTAGTGCAACAAATCCTACCTCAAAACGTCCGTCATATTCGGCAGAAAGCGATTCAAAAAACGCCCTGTACTGAAGATAGTCTCTATCGATCCCAAACACACGAAACGCAGTTAAATATGACAAAAAAACAACAAACAAAAAACAACCAGTACCTGACAATAACCTTTTAAAAGAAATCGTTTTTTTACCAAAAAGAATTGAACCCGGATTCGACAAATTAAGCCACCAAAGTTTATAAAATTAAACTGGATATTTTCAACATCATGATTCTGAAATAATATCCAAGAACTGCAACCCTACACAATTCCATGAATATTGCCTGATAATACTATTATTTATAGCTATTTCTTCTAATTGTTTCGATGAGTTCATATTGATTGCGAAATCCAAAGCTTCAACAATGCTTTTTTTGTTTACTCTTTCTAATCTAAGTTGCGGGTTGACGGCATCCAGTCTATCAGTCAAAGGTGAATAATTTGAGATAACCAATCGCCCTACAGCCATTCCCTCCGCACAAGGGTAATGAAAGGCGCCATACTCAATCAAACCAGTCGCAACTATTATGTCATTACTTTTGTAGAAGTCAGATAGTTCTGTGTCATTAGTTATCGGTCGATACACTATTTTGTCGTTAGCATTAAAATCACACTTTGGAAGATAAATTGCAACTTGTAATATTGCGTCATATTTCTTAGCTATTTCTGAAAAAGCTTCTATTATTTCAAACGTACCCTTATATCGCTCTTTACGACCAATACATCCAATTCTAATCGTCTTCGACTTACTAAATACTTCGCTACTTTCATAAAAAACATTAAAATCAATTCCTGCTGGAACACATCCAACTATATTTTTCACTCTTTCAGGTAAAATTTTCTCCGAATTCACTATTTTTCTTAAAGGAAGAAAATAGGATAAATATGCGAGAAATTTGGAAAACAATCCAGACACCAAATTAACCTCATATGCCTGGACGTAGTAATATTTACGGAAACGTCTTGGGAGAACAACAACAATAAAGGAAGTCAAGTTGTGATTAGCAATAACGCAACCTTCATCAAATTTTAGGATTTGAGAAAATATGGATAAGGCTGCAAAAACAACTCTAAGAATCTTTATATTTTCAAAACGCGACGCGACTGAAATAACTCTTGCACTGGTTGGATAGTAGGGCTCGGGACTATATTCAGGAGCGACAAACGTTACACTGCACCCATTCTTTATAAGATAATTTGAAAGGTTGGACAAGACTCGGTACCCACCCGATTTACCGAAGCCCAACACGGGAATTATTATTTTCATCAATAAATCATCCATCCATACAATATATTATAAAATTAAATCATATACTCATTTATAACAAAAGCTCGCTTCAGCGCCACACCACTGCTGATTAGTGAACCGCGTAAACACACGTCGAAGGCGCTCTAATAGTGTACTTTCTCACGTCATCTGGGCTCCTCATATGTCTGCACACGCAGCGATTTCCCAATAAAAATCGCCATCACTATCCAATAAATCAGATAATTAACTGTATGCGCCACAGCAACACCTTCTAAACCAATGCGATCAGTAAAGATAATGGTCAAACCAAAAAAAATTCCGGCAGATATAATTTCTGATGCAATAAATAACTTCACCATCGCCTTACCAAGCATAAGGTAAGCCAAAATCCAACTACCTATCTTTAAGGTATCTCCAGTCAGCTGCCAAGCAAAAAGCGGTTCCATCGGTGAAAACTCATCGCTAAACAAGAGACGAATAATAAAACTTCGGAGTAAGTAAATTGTCACGCCACATGTAGCCGCCACTGGCAAGATGATTTTATAACCCTGGATGATTTCACGTTTTATGTCGCCTGGGTCTTTCAGTTCCGATAATTTGGGCAGATAGTATACACTCAGTGTTGTTGTTACCAGCATCAAATATGCGGCGCTTAACCGCCACATGGCTTCCCAGTAGCCGGCGGCTTCCCAGCCGAGCGTTTCGCCCAAGTGGTTACGGATCAGTATATGGCTGAGCGGCACACAAGCCGCGCTGGTGAGTGCCATCGCTGCATAAGCAGCCAGGTTTTTAGCGGCCAATTTGTCAATGCCGCCAGCTAGGTAGCGCAATTTGAACCAAGAGGCTTTATATGTGAGTGACAAGGTCACAAAAAACGTCAGCGATTGGTATATCGCCAGCGCCACCAGAGCACCGTATAAACCCAGCTGGACTGCCATAACACCAGTTACTGTCAGTGCGAATAAGCTGCCGGCAATATTGGCAATGACATAGCGCTGAATCTCTTTTTTGCCGTTCAGGATGGCCAAGAGCAAGGTGTTGAATACAAACAGTACCAACGTGGCGGCAAACCAGATGAAGACACTACCCAAGGTTTCATCTTTTAAAAACCAGCCGGCCAACGGGCGGTTAAATACGATAACTAACAAAGCGGTAAGCACTGAACCAGTAAGGGCAATTGTGCCTGCCGTACGCCAGACGGTGTGTTGCCGGGCTTCGTCGTCGTAATACTCCGCTGTGTATTTGGTCACGCCGGTATTAATGGCGCCGCTGGCAAATGCGGTAATCATCTGCACGGCATTCTGGAACTGTCCCAATGCTGCGTAACCCGATGGACCAACGTAGATTGCCAATATTTTGTTAAGGCCCAGCAGCGTAAGCATTTTTATAATTACGGCGATGCCGTTCAGTAAACTGGTCTTGATCAACGTCATGCGTTAATTTGCCTTGAACGCATTGCACGCCTTTATGACCGCCTCTACCTGCTCATCATTCATCACCGGGCTGATTGGCAGGCTGAGCACTTCCTTATGAATTGCCTCGGTTAACGGGTAATGCTGCCGATTCCACTGTCTATAAGCCTGTTGCTGATGCGGGGGTATCGGGTAGTGGATCAGGGTCTGAATACCTGCCTCTTGCAAATGCTGCTGCAAGGCTTCGCGCTGAGGCGTGCGGACTACGTAGAGGTGGAACGCGTGGCTGTGCAAGCTACTCAAGGTGGATTCACGGCCAATCGGTTGGCCTAGCGCAGGGTGTTTTATGCCTGCGCTATAGGCCAGCGCAATGTGTTGCCGCCGTGAGGTGTCGGCATCCAGATGCTTCAGTTTCACGCGCAAAAAGGCCGCCTGTATTTCATCGAGACGGCTGTTCACACCTTGATAGCGATTTTCGTATTTTTTATGGCTACCATAGTTACCCAGGGCGCGGATGGTGTGCGCCAATTCGTCGTCGTTGGTGGTAACCGCTCCGGCATCGCCCAGTGCGCCGAGGTTTTTACCAGGGTAGAAGCTGAAGCCGGAGGCATCGCCCCAGTTACCGGCCTTTTTACCGCTGATTTCGGCCCCGTGTGCCTGTGCTGAGTCTTCCAGCACCAGCAGGTTGTGTGCTTTGGCCAGTGCCATGATCGCTGGCATGGGCGTTAGCTGCCCATAGAGGTGTACGGCAACGATTGCGCGGGTTTTATCAGTGATCGCGGCGGGTGTTTTAATCGGGCATAAGTTGTAACTTTTCTCATCTGGTTCGACCAGTATTGGCTTCAGGCGATTTTCAGTTATGGCGAGAATGCTGGCAATGTAGGTATTTGCCGGCACGATAACTTCGTCACCTTCTTTGAGCTTTCCGAGTTCTTTCCAGGCTCGCAGGGTAAGCGTAAGCGCGTCCAGGCCGTTAGCGACCCCTATACAGTGTTCTGTACCACAGTAGCTGGCAAATTCTTCGTCGAACGCGTTCAGCTCTGATCCTTGAATGTACCATCCTGAGTCAATGACTCTATTAGCGGCTTCCAACAGCTCTTGACGATATTGGTTGTTGATCGACTTGAGATTTAGAAAAGGAATCATTCTTCAATATACCTGATAATTCGGGCCGGGTTGCCGATAACCAGCGCACGCGGGGGAACGTCTTTGGTTACCACAGCGCCCGCGCCAACCATCGCCTGTTCACCGATACAAATTCCCGGCAGTATGGTTGCATTCGCTCCAATACTAGCCCCCCTTTTTACGGTAATACCTGAAAATTGATCCGGATAAGCCTTAGAGCGCGGATAAGGGTCATTTGTGAAGGTCACGTTCGGGCCAATAAATACATCGCTTTCGATACGAGAGCCATCCCATAACTGTACTCCCGATTTGACAGTTACGTTGTTTCCAATGACCACATTGGCTTCAATCAGTGTCTGTGCGCAGATGTTGCAGTCGCTACCAATACTCGCCCCTTCAAGAATAACGACGAATTGCCAAACCCTGGTTCCCTCTCCGATCTGGCAGTTTGCGACATCAGACGTCGGATGTATAAAGCTCATTGGCTCACCTGCCTGAGGAAGTGATCATAATCCCGGATATAATCATTTTCGTCGTAATGCTCACTGGCCAGCACGAGCAACACACAATCGGGGCTGAAGTCGTGCATAGTCCCCCAAATCATTGCCTCTTGCAGTAATCCTTTACTAGGTTCATCCAAGTCATAAGTAATCTGCCCCTGACCATCATCAAACGTAACCTTGCAGAAACCACTAACGGCGATTAAATATTGTTTGGTTTTATAGTGCGCATGGTTACCTCTCGGTATACCAGGTTGCGTACCAAAAATATAAAAAATTCTTTTTATATTAAATGGAATTGAACTGGCCGATTCTATCGCGATTAACTGGCCACGATGATCTCCCAGAACCTTATGCGTTGAAATGTTCAAGATGTCATCCTCGGAAGACGTGTGTATCCCTGACTATCGCTAAAAAATTTATTTTACTCTAAATAACAAAATTCTCTGCCATAGGCACTTTTTTAAAGTAACGGTGCTTCTCTATCTTTCTGATTCATTACAAGCTGAATTGTTTTCGGCCACTCTATCCCCAGCTTTGGATCATCCCATCGAATTGCCGCTTCGCAACCTTTGGCATAAAAGTCAGTAGTTTTGTAAAGCAAATGAGTATTATTTTCCAAGGCAACAAAACCGTGAGCAAAACCTTCGGGTATCCACAGCATCTGATGGTTGCTGTCACTCAATTCGGCACTTACCCACTGGCCAAAGGTAGGAGAATTCGGGCGAATATCGACAGCCACATCAAATACTGCGCCTTGGGCCACGCGCACCAATTTACCTTGGGCATGGGGTGGCAATTGGTAGTGCAGGCCACGCAACACTCCCTTTCTGGAACAAGAATGGTTATCCTGAACAAAAGGACGGGGTCTTGGCATCCCTAGCTGCTCTAAACCGCTGTGAAAGTTATGTTGGTTATAGCTTTCCATAAACCAGCCCCGCTCGTCTTCAAACATCTGCGGCTGTAGGATGATCACATCGGGAATGGCAGTGGGAATCAGTTTCATGATTCTTCTCGTAAGAGTTTTGTAAGATATTCGCCGTAGCCGGATTTTTTTAGACGGGCGGCGGCCTCGTGAATTTGATCGGTAGTTAACCAACCATTGTGGTAGGCGATTTCTTCGAGACACGCGATTTTCAGCCCCTGTCGTTGCTCAATCGTGTGTACAAAGTGGCCAGCTTCCATCAGCGAATCGTGGGTGCCGGTATCCAGCCAGGCAAAGCCACGCCCCAACATCTCGACACTCAGGCTTTGCTCTTCAAGGTAGGCGCGGTTGACGTCGGTAATTTCAAGCTCGCCACGGTGCGAGGGCTGGATAGATTTGGCAATCTCCACTACGCGGTTGTCGTAGAAGTATAATCCGGTTACGGCATAGTTTGACTTAGGGTGTGGAGGCTTTTCCTCAATCGAAATCGCCCTTTGCTGAGCGTCAAACTCAACCACACCGAAACGCTCGGGGTCGGAGACATGGTAACCAAAAACGGTCGCACCCTGCTCCTGCTCGGTGGCTGCTTTGAGTTTTTGAGAGAAATTCTGACCATAAAAAATGTTGTCGCCCAAAATCAGGCAGCAGGAATCATTGCCGATAAACGCTTCGCCAATAATAAAGGCCTGGGCGAGCCCATCCGGGCTCGGCTGTTCAGCATAGC
>NZ_JBLXAT010000064.1:0-6109 GCF_048265805.1 Shewanella sp.
AAGCAATGCTGTAATACGTCGCAAAATGCCAACTCAATCACAGATATGCAACCTCTCCACCGAGCGAGACAGAATATGTCTCGCTCATCCATACCCTAGCCTCATTGCAATAAGGACCCGTTAAGACTGTGTGGCCACCAGTCTTCGTTTAACCCCTATCCGTGACATTCACTGAAGCACTGCGCTCAGTGCGTGTGGCTGGGTAGACGAAAGTTGGTGATGGCATGCAACCCTCAGACTACACACTCACAACCGATGAGCATTTTAAGCTCATCTTTGAAATCTATTCACACATTCCGCGATTGCGAGAAATTTCGGCTGAAGAGCTGCGAGTTCGCTTAGCCGAGCTGGGCGTCAATCGCACTAAGCGCACCATTCAGCGCTACCTCAACGTCATCATGTACTACCCCGACTATTTCCAAGTCGAACGGTTTGAACGTGGGCGTAACAGTTACACCTACAAGCGTAAATACCACAACAAAGTCTCGTCTCCTTCATGGGAAACCATGCTGCTCGGGCTGTGCTTTTCATCGGTGAAAGGTCTGCTGCCGGTTCACTTTGAGCAAGGCATTCACGAAACTTTTATGCCACTGCAAATTGACGATGTGATGGAGCCAGCCAAAATTGAGGTGCGTCTCGCGCTACCCAAGCAAGACGACTACGACTTTGATGTGTTCGAGCGGCTCAGCCAAGCCATTAATGCTAAGCGTCAGGTTCGCTTAACACTCATTGATGACACCCATACTGACTACCTCACCCCACTCGGCCTGATTTGGGAAAAAGGCATGCTCTACCTTGTGTACGAACACAAACACGAGCGTGACGTGCTCGCCTTCTCCGACATTATTCAGGCGGACATATCCACCTTCACTTTTGAGTACCCGAGTGACTTCTCACTCTCCGATACGGTTATTCCCACTCAGCGATAAGTTCGCTGAGTTACTCCTATTTTTCATCATTCAAGGACACCATTATGCAATCATTCAAATTGAATACGGTGCTACTAGCATTGGTCACTGCCAGCTTAACCGCATGCGGAGGCGGCAGTAGCGACAGCAATAGCACATCAGGCAGTCAAGCGGACCTCACGGGTGTGGCTATTGACGGCTATGTCGAAGGGGCCACCGCTTTTGTCGACTACAATCTTAATGGTCAATTAGACGACAACGAACCTTCGGCACTGACCGACCAAAATGGTCAGTTTGAATTTTCAGGCGTAGACGGTGTTTGCGCCGATTACGCGCCGGTTATCATTGATGTGCCTGTCGGCGCTTACGATTCCGACTATGGTGTGGTCAGTGAAGCCTACCGACTCACCTTTCCACCGAAGTTTTCATCAAACTACAGCAATGACATTTTGAACACGACGCCATTCACCACCGTGATTTGGAATGCGATTAAAACTGAGCTGAGTGAACTTGGTGCGGACGGCTGCCAAACACTGGCCGCCAATTCATCCTTGCAAGGAAAAATCAAACAGCGCGTTGCCGAGCAAGAGTATCGTTTAGCAAACCGCTATAACATTGCCGTCAGTGACTTATATGGAGACTTCATTAAGCAAGGCAATACCGCTCAACATCAATTGGCTCAGTCGCTCACCATAGGTCTGGCCAAAGCGTATGAAGAAACGCGCGTCTTTGAAGCCCTTTACCCCGATGCTCATGTTGCGTATGTGGAGTATTGGCTAGGTAATCCTGCCTCAAACGACATCAGTGTGGCGGATACTTGGTATCGAAAAGAGTATGTCGGTCACCCTGAGTACGCACAGGAAACCGTGTATCAGGTCAGCAATGATTTAGACACCATTGTCACCATGACTCATTACCTAAAAACCAACACCACACTTGGTCAATACAATGACAGCGAGACATTTGTGGTGATGGATGAATATACTTCGAACAGTTACCCAAGTTCGGCTTATCACTGCACCAAGCAACTGCGAGCCAATCAAAAAGGCAATACAGTCGGTGACGTCTATTATGAATTTGCGATAAACGCGCAAGGTGGCGTCAATGATGCGGCAGAATGTGAAGCGCTCGATATCGATGCCAATCGTTCAGGCACACCGCTCACCGCCATGACAAAAGACCAATACGGCCGTTACATTACCTACGCTCAGTTTGATTTTGAGTCAGGAGATAATGCCAATGTCGACGGTTTGAACTACGCCCTGACCAATCAACTGATTGATGCGCCTACCGCCTTTGATGGCGTCAGCACTATTAGTCCAGAGATTGATTTAACGGAAGGATATGGCGCGCTCAGTTGGATACGCTCAGCTTGGGATTATCTCAACGATGGCAGCATGATTTACACCGAGCATCGCTCGACTGGGCTATGGATAATAACCAACACCGCCGCGAATGGCACCTATACCGTGTCGTGTGGTTTGGATAAAACGAGGCTTACTCGCATGGACATGACTAGCTGCTTAAACTTAGTTGGTAATTAGTCACCACTTGCCAACGACCAAGGTGGGACATCTCCCACCTTTTTTTGTGACTGTTTTCACAACTCCTACTCGACATTCACCTCCGCTAACAAGCAAGACACGATATGTCTCGCTCATCCGTATGCTGGTGGCTCACACGATAGCCAATACCACGGAGCCTCCCTATGCCGCAATCCCTCAGTGAAGTCGATGTACTCCAACGCGCTCTGGCTTACAATCCTGAAGAAGTGCTTCCTATTCTGGAATACCTCAAACTCAGCGAGAGCGAATGTCAGTTTAAACCCGATACCTTACGGCAAGATGCTCAGCGTATTGCTTGGCACCTACGTAAAGCGGGCAGCAACACCCTTGCCACCACGACAAGAATGGCAAAGCACAAGCTCAAAGAAGCCCTAGGAAAAGACACGGACACCGACGTCGCCACTTATCGAGAAGTGGTGATAGATGTGGCTAAAAAAGTCAAAGCAGAAGCCACGCCTAATTACTCATCGTTTATCAGTCAATCCGCCGACTCTATTGTCGATGCCATAGGGGGCATCACTTCCAACACAGGCGCTTTTGTTTCTGGAGCCGTAGATCTCATTCAAGGCGCAAACTACGAACAATACTCCACGGAAGAGCTCGAAAAGCGGATCATTGAAAAACTGTTTGTCGATGCTTATGAGCAGATGAGTCAAAGTGAAAGGGATGCACTCTTTCGCAGCCTAGGTATCGACTATCAAGAAATCCCTGTTGGTGCATCCAGCATACTACTCATTCAACTGCTTTTAAAAAAATACGGGGGATTTGCCGTCTATAAATATTCCATCATCGTCGCACATTGGATTAGCAAGGCCATTATTGGTAAAGGACTTCCTTTTGCTGCAAGCCCAATCATAGCCAGAGCCGTGTCGTCATTCTTAGGTCCTGTGGGATGGACGGCTAGTGGGCTCTGGGCTGCTACGGCTCTCGCAGGTCCCGCTTACCGCAAAACGATTCCTGCTGTTGTTCACATCGCCGCGTTAAGACAACTTGTCCTGAACAGAATTAATATTGGCGTAGTCGGTGATGGTTCGGTAGGGAAAGATGCTTTCTTTAATGCCGTGTTTGGGTTAGATACACAAAATGTCGACCCGATTGCAGGGGCAACGAGTGAAGCTGAGCTCTATCCACTCGATGAAGATTACGCAATTAACTTAATCAACTTTCCGGGTTTTAATGATATTAACCCGTCGGTCAACAGCCTGACTCACGAACATCTGCACAACGTCGATATCTTTGTCATGATCATAGACCTTGCCAGAGGCGTTTCTGATATTGATGTACAAATCTTAAATAAGCTTACCCGTTTGGACAAACCGATTGTCGTTTGTCTAAACAAGGTCGATATGGTGCGCCCACGAGATTTGGAAAAATTGCGTGAAACAGCCAAACAAAGATTGGCAGGCGTGACATTGATAGAAACCGCGTTTGACCCCGATGACCGTATCCATACAGATGGTCCGGTTGGCACTCTGGAAGTATTTAACTGGCTTAAAGCACAGCTCGAAACCCAAGGTAAAGATGCCCAAAACTTCGCCACCTTTAGCCCCGAGCACAGAGAGTAAATCGAATACAGTCAACAGATGGGGGAACCAATCCCCCTTATTCAAACAAAGCGCTTAGGTCGTTCTTCGGGCACAACAAAATCATTAAATAACAACAACTTAACCAAAAGCCCATTTACAAAAAAACCACTCTTATCCCTGCTAATTTAGCCATGATAAATCGGCTCTGCACTCTAAAATCTGAGCTAGTTCACAAAAGCGCAACAACCAATTTCAGTGAGACAGCCTATGTCTCACTCGTTCGTATTCTAACGTCAACCCACTATCATGCTTTCAGACGAGAGCGCTAAGGACAAATTATGAGTAAAGGCAATGTATTACACCACCTTGACGAAGCCGCTCTGAAAGAGCACATCTCTCGTCGAGAATCATTCACACTCACCAACGTGAAAAACTTCTCTCAAACCGTGAAGAAAATTGAAGATCTTATAGAACGTCAGGGACTGAAATGTCGTGTGTATACCGCTGGGCGCTCCGCGACTATGGTAGCCGCATTAGCATCAGGTCCTGCGGCCATTTTTGGACTGGCTTCAGCCGCCTCAATCGCTGCACACAAATTGGCAACCTTGAACCCTGATTATGAAATTGCCAAGTATCCCTTGGCCGACAAACTGGAAGTGAACTACAAAAAGTAACACCATCGAGAGATAGGCTCACCGATAAGGCTGGTTGGCCTATCTCTTCAATTTTTAAAGTTAACGAGCTTCTTCTTCTAGTTCCTCTTTTGCCAATCTATAGGCTAAATCTAATTCTGGAGACGAACGCTGTTTGCGCACATCAACGAACTTTTCGCTACGCTCTTCGTCCACCAACTGCCAAAGCTGACGGTAGGCCACTGGCTTCTTATCTGATTTACGCCACCCTCTTTTCTTCCAATCATCTAGCCATTCGTTATAGCCACGCACACAGAAGTCGCTAGTGCTGTAAATGACATCGTCATTAAATGCGTAACGTAAACACTCGACGATAGCAGTAAGCTCTAGCTCCGTACTATCAATGTTACGATCCACCAGCACAGCGAAACTATCAGCTAATTGATGTTCCTCATCGTAAATAGCCACTCCGACTGCTCCTTGAGTTTTATCTTTATTGACCGAAACACCAATATAAAGCGTGTAATGTGATTGAGTCATAGCATGTACCTTCTTAACTTAATGAGTCACGTTATTGCTCCTCTTCAACAGATAAGAACCTGAGGTAAAAAAAGAAGGTACTGAATATTTGAACTGGAATATTTGATAGAACTAGTTACCGTAGCGAGTAACCAAAATTTCGCTTACGGTTACCAAAGTGTTTGGTATCTTCTTTTGCCAAATAACTAACATGCTTGAACAGGTCATCAAATGCATCGTCAAAGTTCGCCGAATGACGATCTAAACGATGGATCACTACGCTATCTTTCCTCTTGTCCTTAGAGAAATACACCAGTCCGTTAGCCTCGTCATAATCAACACCAACGACTCTAGCCCAAGCCTCGACGATAAATCCGCCTAAATTCTCTGGATGGGATAGAGTCTTTCCCAACCAGTTGAATCTGTCCTTATTAAAAAGCAGAACTAGGTGGTAATGGTCATTGATCGATGTTGAGCGCTCTTTCACCCAAATACTTCGCACCCTACAAGGATGCACTCTCCCCCCTTCTCTTTTCTTTTTTCGACCGGAATGATCGATCTGCGACTGTAATGAACGAATAAAGTCCGTCATTAAATAACCCAAATCTTCTCGCTCTCGCATTTGGGGGAATTTTAGATCCACACGTAAAGCCATAAGGCGTGGATAATCATCCAGTGCCCGTTCAATGGTATCGTGTATTTTCTCTAAATAATCAATACACAGAGGGCCATGTGTTGTTTGAATCGGCCTACCTAAAAAAGTACTTTTGGTTGTCATTTTTAGGTTCTTATTTTTTCTAGATCGTACATTCATTTCTACCTACTCCTACTAGTTGGTTCATAGATAGCCTCATGCCGTTATTTAAAGTAAACATCACTATTAAATTTAACAACAACTTGTGCTGTATGTGTTTTAGATAAGACATCAACAACAAGATGCTAATAATATTAACCAAACA
>NZ_JBLXAT010000065.1:0-5789 GCF_048265805.1 Shewanella sp.
GGTTACTTTGTTCTTGGTGATATTGCTGACAATGGTCCAGGTCATGGTGGCCAGCGGCTACGATGACCTCGACCATAGTCAGCAATATCACCAAGAACAAAGTACCCTACTGAAATAAAAGCCGTACCCACTCAGTGGGAATGGCTGAGACATGCATTTATGTCTTTGCTCCGCGATTAAACGTAAATTCTAGTCGTGACCGCAATCACGGTCACGACGTCTAACAATTTGATGTACAAAGGATACGAAATGACCACGACCACTCAACTAACAACCGCCTCTACCGCTGTTTCTACTGCACTGTCTTCTGATAATGCCTCGACTGACATGCAGGCAAAGATACAAGCGCTGAAAAACCGCGTAGCGGCAAATACAACAAGCTCAAACCAATCAACGCTGGGACTGGCTAAAGTTGGTGAAAGCGCAATTCCTTTAATGTTATTTAGTCCAGAGCATGAGGATGTTAAAATCCACTGGATGGACACTGTTGAGAAAAAAGGCTACGTCCAATGTAACGGTGACGACTGTGCTCTATGCCATGCAGATAACAAAGCATACAGCCGCTTACTGCTACAAGTGTTTAACTTTGGCTCACAGCAGGTTGAAGTCTTAGCGATCACTGATGCTAGCAATCCTGGTGCCGCCTTACCTCAAATCCTACCGATCTTCGACGCTCCAGATCCAATGATGTTACTGATGAGTCGTCAGCGCAATAAGTACACTATTGATTTGAAGCCAGTACCTCAAAACATAGATCTAGGCAAAGAAAAGATCGAAGCGTTTAACACTGCATACTCAACCGGTCAGATTAAGCTAAGTGACGTGTACGAAAAGTGCTCCAATCAAGAATTGGCAGCGATCCCAAGCATCAAAGTAATGCTTGAGTGTCGTGGCTACAAGGCAGCTTAAGATGCGGTCCAATCTGAATCCAATCAGCGGCGCTTTGGCGCTCGCTGGTTACAGACAGACTAACAATGGTCTCTATGTGCTGTCACTTCTCCGGGAATATCCTCACCTGCTGGTTAACTGGGCAGTAGGTGTAGGTAAATCCACGAACATGGACGACGTGATAGCAAAAGGCATAGAAACGGAAGAGTACGATCTAATTATCGTACTAGCCCCCACTCGCGCCATCATTGATGAGCGCCAATATATCCAGCACCCACCTAAAAACATCCAAGTAACTAACCTTCGTCCACGTGACAAAGAGTTATGCGGTAAACAGCGCAATGCCGACTGGGCTGACTATGAAAAACGCGGTCTCTCTATCCTTGGAAAACGTACGATTTGTGCCCTTTGCCCGAATCAAGAAAAATGCTACTGGGTCAATCAGTATGGTGATGCCCTAAAAGGCACGCAAGTGCTATTCGCAACTCAAGCACACCTGGCAAACGATCTGAACTTCATTGCGCGCATGAAAGCTAAATGCAACGCAGAGAAGGTACTGGTTATCTTCGATGAAGCTACCGTATCGCTAACGCCCTACAGTCGACTCATCACACAGGAAGAAATCGCGAACCTGATTTTCTGCCTATGTGAGTCAAACCTACCGCAGAAGCGTAAAGAGGCTTGTGTACTCACTCTGCAAACCCTACTGGATGCCTCAACCGATGACCTGAGAGAGCCAGGTGTTTGGTCAATGCCTCCTATATTTCCGGCAGAGATTAGAGAGCTGGTTACCATCGGAGAGCGCCACTGGCCGGAAGAGTATCGCAATATTCATTTTGACCTTCAGGCATTGATGAAATCACCGCCTGACTCACGGGAGAAGACCGAATTTGGCGATATACGATTCTCCGCAACACCGCTGGCAACCGATTGCGATGTTCTGCTGTATAGCGGTACCACGCATGAAGCCCTGTTGAAGCACAAGCTGGGTCTGGACTTTCACAACTTCTACCAAGACACCACTTTTAAAGGTGAAGGTACCGTTTGGCTGAATATCGCATCATCTTTGGGCACTGCAAGTAACTTTCTGAAGAACTCAGCACAGATCCTGGATTTCTTTCTTGAGCTACTAATCAAGCGCATAAGTGATGGCAAGAAAGTGCTCCTGGTCTCAAAGAAGAATCACAAGCAATTTTGCATCGACAAGCTGAATGACATGCTGGCAGCACGTGAGATAGTTGATGTTCATTTCGTTGATGGTGAAGAATATGCCCATAGTGACACTGTCACTCGTGTGCCAGTTATCCATTATGGGGTCATTGGCATTAATCAGTTCGAAAAATTCGACTGCGTATATTGTCTGAACAGTTACTACGTTACACCGAAGATCCTAGGCAATACATTGCAAGACATGCGCGCCAGTGACGAGCAGTTGGATATCGACATAAAAGTCACACCAAATCCTCGCCGCCGTCACGCCCGTATCGCTGACAACAAGTACCGCTACACAGATGTAGCTCAATTAGCCGATCCGATGTTACAGACACTGGAAATGGGTACCGTGATCCAAGCTGTGGGTCGGGTGCGCCCTTTTACAACGCCATGCGAGGTTATTACTTTTCAGAATAACCCGCACCCTAGCTATCCATATGATGCAGAGTTTAACAACCTCGCTGAAGCCCGTGCTTATTTCTGCATTACCAATCAGCGCACTCGAGCAACGGATGCCAAAAAGCAAGAAATACAGCGACTCAAGCAGCAAGGCCTGACACAAAAACAAATAGCCGAGCAGTTAAGTATGGGTGTTCGCACTGTCCGTCGCTACTGGGGTGGCCAAGAGGCCTAAATAAAACTGTTTTATAGGGTTGCTGGCCACCCGGCGGCCCTACGTTTCCAAGAGAGAATATTGATTATGAATTTATTGCCCGCACTAGCAAAACGATTTAACGAAGCCGAATTCGAGCCAAAGAAAAGCGCTATTATACTGCCAATGCTGCCGCCAATGGATTCCGCGGCGGTGACGTACATTGAAACCCCAAAAGACTTGGAAGATCTGATACATCTAGCTCATCAGCTGCCATTGACCGGCGCGTCACTAGACTTTGAGTTTAAGTTCAGCCGCCCCGCAATCCCCCTTCGAGGTAACAAGCAAAAACAGGATATCCGAAGTATTCTACCCCTATTGATGGCTGTTACCTTGATGACCAACACAGACAATCAGTTGCATCTTCACAATTATGTTATTGATTTAACTAAATTCAAAGAACCGAAACTTCTTCAGCCATTGCTTGACCTGCCCACGACCTATATCGCCCACCATGCCAAAGCCGAGTTACATTGTCTCTGGCAATTGGGTCTGACTGAGCCTCGCACTATCTGGGACACCTGTATCGCCGAGAGAGCACGATATCTGGGCCTGCATGTGTTTGACAATGATCAGGTATTTGATTCAGAGAACGCAGAGATTTGCGCCAGAGCAGAGCACGCTGAAAACAATCGGATCCGTTATGCACTAAATACCGTGGCGAGCCGCTATGATATTCACCACCGATTCAATTTGGTGAAATCAGACTTGCAGCACTCCTTTATTGACTATGACAGTGGAGAATTTACCCGCGAGCAGATCCACTATGCAGCTGAAGACGCTATTGTTGCAGCAAAGCTTTACCTGTCTCAGATGCAGCAGTTGACCCTCCAGGGAAGTTACCACCACCTTATCACGGTGGAGATGCCCTGGACCATCACCAATGCAGCCATGGAGTGGCATGGGGTGAGTGTTGATCGGGAAAAATGCAACGCTGTGCTCAATGCCAGTACGCCTAAGCTGGAAGCGCTCAGAAATCAGCTGGCACAAATGGGGTTAGACAATCCCAATAGTCACCAACAAAAAGAAACGTTTTTCCGTCAACTCAACTTACTCACTCATTTTAACAAGGGCGGCAAGTACAGCTTCAAGTTGCAACTATTGAAAGATCTGGCCCATATCCACCCTGCTATCGGCCTACTGGCTGAATTTAGCAAGGTTCAAGCCATTGAGAGAGATATACTGCTTCGGCCTACTATTATCGGTTCCGATAATCGCGTGCACCCTGAGCACAAACAGCTGGAAGTCGTAACCGGGAGACAATCTTGTGCCAGCCCGAACCTGCTCGGACTACCTGGCGCAATGCGTCCACTCATCATCCCGAAGAAAGGAAATGGCATCGGTGAAGCGGACTATTCCCAGATTGAAGTCGCCATTACTGCTGCGGTCTACAACGATAAGAACCTGATTGCTAAGTTCAACGCGGGGGATATCTACACAGTCATGGCTCAGGAGTTCTATGCCAACGACCTAGATGAAGAAGATCGGCAATGCGATTCCGACACTTTCAAGCATAAGCACAAAGACAAGCGGGATATCATGAAAACATGTGTACTCGGTATTCTGTACGGCCTATCCCCCTTCGGACTGGGTAGCCGTCTTGAGATATCAGAACTCGAAGCCAAACAGTTGATGAATCGGTTCCTAGCGATGTTTCCTACCCTGAAACACATGATGGAAACCGCGCCACAACAAGCAGCATATCGGGGTTATGTGAGCACCAGTACCGGATTACATCGCCACCGTTCTAATAGCGGTGCACTAAGCCGCCACGAGACAAACTGGATGGTGAATATGCCTGTGCAGGGAACAGCGGCGGCACTGTTCAAAGCAGCCGGAAATCGACTCTACCAACTTTACAAACCCTATGGTGCTAAGCTGATACTGGCTATGCATGACGCCTTTATATTCGAAGCACCTTTAGATCATATGGAAGAAGTCGGAACACTGACAACCAATGTGATGATTCAGACTGTGGTTGAATTCTTCCCTGAACTCAAGCCACGCATCGACCTGAATGACTCTGCCCCTCATTGCTGGACTAAAGATGGGGATGCAGGCAGTGTTGAACGTTGGATTGCCAATCACTGACGGCATGTAAAAAGCAGATTAGTCTGAATGCGACCTGCCCGTTTAGCTTCTGCGATGTGACAGGTTGCCCTAACTCGGTTCTGCCCCAAAGCTTGTTAGTACAAATGCTCAGCTTGCTCTGAGGATGTTAATTTTGGATTGATTTTCCTAATATGATCGGAACACTTAGTTGCGCATTAGACCTATCCCAATAAACTCATTATGTTTAAGACGACCAGTTGTCTTGTCTTGACAACACTTCTTGATTTTGAGTCCAGCGCCACAAAAAACGCTTCTAATTAGGCTTCAACTCAACATCGGCATCATTAGCTTTATAGAAAGTACGTCTTTGAATCCGAGACGCTTTGGCTTGCCTTGAGGAACCTACTGTCTAGGGACTCTCAATACGAGCATATTTGAATCTCGGTGGTTTAGATGAGTTTGCGTCCATTCAAGGTGAGTCGACGTCATTTGGAATGGGGGTTTCTTAGTAGAACGCTCGGAAAGTGATGATGCTTCAAACATAGGTAAACACAGTGGAAATCACCTCCAATGTTTGCCAAGAGGTCCTATATGGTATAACTTCGAAAGGTTGAATTCGGGACTAACTGGTTTTTATAAATGTATAAAAAAATTAACTTAAGAAAACTAATACTTCTAATATGTTTTTTTAGTGTCATAGTTAGTTTGGCGAGCGCTTTCTATTCTATTTATCATACTCAAAGAGCATTGATTATTGATAACACGATGGAGTCAAATCGAGTTTATGCCGAGAAGATGGCTGAAATGACCAATGCATTTATTGGCTCATCCATGTCACAGCTTAGATATAGCGCCAAAATATTAAGTACTAAATTTCATGACCAGAGTACCCTTAGGAATGAAGTTGATAGATTAAAATATCAAACAAATTCATTTAATTCAGTGGTAATCGTAAACTCAGAAGGTGTTATTGCATCAATTTCTC
>NZ_JBLXAT010000066.1:0-5293 GCF_048265805.1 Shewanella sp.
CCGTCAATCACGTCCAGAGTTGAAGTTTTACCCCCTTTAAAAATATTCATCAGCACCGAGCGGCCACCATCTACATGCACGATGTTGGTCTGTACGGCGCTACCATCGCGCACGCTAGCTACATCGCGTATGTAAACCATTGCACCGTTCACCGCAGTAACTGGAAATTCGCCAATATCTTCAAGCGAACGCGGTGAGTTATTGAGGCGAATGGTGTATTCCTTATCACCGATTTTTTGCGTACCGGCGGGGATCACCAAGTTTTGGTTAGCGAGCGCATTAGCCACGTCTTGGCCAGTTAAGCCTCGAGCTCGCAGTGCTTCTGGATCTAAATCAATGGTGATCTGCCGTGATTTACCGCCATACGGCCAGGGGATAACCGAGCCTGGTACCGTAACCAATTGTGTCCGCAGTTGATTCATGCCTAAGTCGGCCAATTGCTGTTCGGTCAAGCCTTTGCCGGAGAGCGCTAACTGCAACACTGGCACTGTGGCTGCACTGTAGTTAACAATCAAAGGTGGCTGTGTGCCCGATGGCATTTGCCGCAACATGGTTTGTGCTACTGCAGTCACCTGCGCGTTTGCCATATTGATATCCACTGTGGGATGAAAGAAGATTTTGACAATGCCAAACTCGGTATAGGAGTTGGCTTCAATATGTTCGATGTTATTCACCGTAGAGGTGAGCGCCCGTTCGAATGGAGTGTTGATCCGTCCGGCCATTTCATCTGGCGGCAAACCTTTGTACTGCCACGCTACCGCAATAATCGGAATATCCACTTCAGGGAAGATATCGGTAGGTGTTCTGACAAAGGCCAATGGCCCCAGAATTAAAATGAGCAATGCGAGCACAATAAAGGTGTAGGGTCTGCTCAGGGCAATACGCACCAATGACTGCATGATGGCTCCCAAAAATTTACGACAATGTTGCAAGTTAACAATTAAGTGAGAACTTAATTAGCAACCAACTCAGAATAAGGCTATGAATTAAAATCATAAGTACTGTTGTGAAGGTGTTAGAACTGCTCAGCCAAGCGCGTATTTCATCCGCTTAACTGAGCAGATGTGTTAGATCATTAGCGATTAACCATCTTCTGTGTCGCCTCGTTATAGCGGTGTCCCACAATCTCTAACTGCGCTAATTGATTGGAGATCTGACGCAATTCGTCAGTGCTCAAGTCAATATTGGCGGCGGCAATGTTTTCTTGTAGACGACTAAGCTTAGTAGTCCCTGGAATAGGTACCATCCATGATTTTTGTGCTAACACCCACGCCAACGCTATTTGCGCGTTAGTGGCATTTTTACCGCTGGCGATATCGCTAATAAGTTCAACCAATACTTGGTTAGCGCGGATAGCGTCAGCTTGAAAACGTGGAATGCTGCCCCGAAAATCTTGCGCACCAAATTGAGTATCAGCAGTAATCGCACCAGTTAAAAATCCTTTCCCTAAGGGGCTAAATGGCACAAAACCTATGCCTAACTGCTCCAGTGTTGGCAGAATTTCTTGTTCTGGCTCCCGCCACCACAGCGAATATTCACTTTGCAATGCGGTAACAGGCTGTACTTCATGAGCTTGTTTGATAGCCGCAACCCCAGCTTCAGATAGGCCAAAGGCTCGTACTTTGCCTTCTGCGATAAGGTCTTTTACGCAACCAGCAACGTCCGCCATAGGCACGTTGGGGTCAACGCGATGTTGATACAGCAGATCGATATAGTCAGTTTGCAACCGCTCGAGTGATTCATCTACCACTCGGCGAATGGTCTCCGGCCGACTGTCTAACCCTTTTGCAGGAACCCCTTCGACAAAGCCAAACTTGGTGGCAATAACCAATTGCTGTCGCATCGGCTTTAGCGCTTCACCAAGCAAGCTTTCATTAGTAAATGGGCCATAACATTCGGCAGTATCAAAAAAGGTTACGCCTTGCTCATAAGCACTCCGTAACAATTCAATGGCTTGTGATTTTTCGGTTGAGGGACCATAAGCAAAACTTAATCCCATACAGCCTAAACCAATGGCGGAGACTTCAAGCCCTGCGGCTCCTAATGAACGTGTTTGCATTGTTTACTCCTTAATGTGTGTCACTTTTCATCTTTCAGCGTTACACGTCGTAATGCAGATCTGCGAACCACTTCACCATCGTGGTATCACGATGCTCAGAGAAGCAACTCTGTTCAGTATCAAACTTGGCAATTGCCTGCATACGGCTAGCGGTAACAGTTGTAGGAATAACCACCACTCGGCGTTGTACCAACCAACGCAGTACAATTTGCGCAACAGAACGATTATGAGTGCTTCAATCTCTAAGATCTGGCTTTAAGCTTCTGATGCCGTTGTTGAGTGGTATATATTCCATAAGTTGCTCCGATATTTGGTTACAGCTACTTAACTCAGCCAGCAAAAGGATTTCCTGATTTTATCAACCAAATAAACGCGGCATTAGTGGGCAAAAGCTGCACAAACCTATGAGTTTAATTCATAGATACAAACTGTTTGTGAGTAAAATTGATTCATACTAGAGTATAAAGCGATAACGACATGCAGCAGCGAGATACCAGATGCTAAGAGAAAATTTAAATGACTTGGTCGCTTTTATGGTAGTGGCACGCGAGGGAAGCTTTACTAAAGCAGCTTCACAGCTTGGGGTATCACAATCTGCTTTAAGCCATGCACTGCGTGGTTTGGAAGAGCGATTAGAAATCCGTTTACTGGCTCGCAGTACCCGCAGTGTTTCGCCAACTGAGGCGGGCGAAAAACTGTTGGCCACCCTAGCGCCCCGCTTTGAAGAAATTGAAGCTGCATTGACGTCTCTGGGCGACCTGCGTGGCAACCCCATGGGCACAGTGCGTATCAGTTGCTCAAAGCATTCAGTGACTTATCTTATTTGGCCTAAAATCAGTAAAATTTTGCATCAATATCCTGATTTACAGATCGAGATCTCAGCGGATAACCGTTTTACCGATATCGTTGCAGACCGTTTTGACATTGGCGTACGTCTCGGAGAATCCCTCCCTAAAGATATGATTGGTGTAACGATATCCCCTCCCATGAGGCTTGCAGCAGTCGCTAGCCCTGAATATTTTGCCAAATACGGGAAGCCAACAGAGCCACAAGAACTTAAGCAACATAACTGTATCAACATGCGCTTGCCTACCTATGGTGGCTTTTATGCGTGGGAATTTGAGAAAGAAGGTCAGGAACAAGTCGTACGCACCTCGGGGCAACTTGCATTTAACGACAGTGTGCATATTTTGCAGGCTGCGATTGAGGGCTTTGGCTTATGTTACATTCCCGAAGATATGGCGGCTGATGCCTTAGCGAATGGTCAACTCGAACGTGTGTTGGAAGATTGGAGTCCGGCCTTTGAGGGCTACTCGCTCTACTATCCAAACCGTCGTAATCATTCAACCGCCTTCTCCATCGTCGTCGAAGCTTTGCGCTATCGAGGATAACGCCCTATTCTGCCGCATCAACTGCAGGTGCGGCACTGGCCATCAACATACTCAGCACCGTGAATAGCGCGATGATCCAACTCATTGTCCACGGTGTGCCATCTAAAAACAGCGCTAATAATAGTGACGACACAATTCCACTGCCGTACTGCATAGCACCGATCAATGCCGATGCTGAGCCCGCAATATGCGACATTTTCGCTAATGCAGCTGCAGTCGCACAGGCGGCGATAATGCCGTTCATTGAGAAGAACACAAATATACACACCACTACCAGCCACATATTAGCCAACGACAACGCCACTAACAGCATCAGAACGATAGCTGCCAGTGCCGCAATCACTGTCGCACCAGCAAGCAGGCTTTTTAAGGCAAATTTATGCACCAGACGACGGTTAACAAAACTCAACAACATAACACCAACAATATTGACGGCGAACAGCCACCCATAGTGCTGTGGATCTACGCCGAAATAATCAATGTAAACAAAGGGGGACCCCGTAATAAAGGCATAGGCTGCAATATAAAAAAAGCACACACACAACGCGTTGGTGACAAAACTGCGTTGCTTAAGCAACCAGCCATAATTTTTCATTGCGCGCACTAGTGATGCTGAGCTACGTCTATCCGATGGCAGTGTTTCTGGAATTAAGTAGATGGCGAACAGCATTAGCAACCCAACAATACTTAATAACCAGAAAATACTATGCCAACTGCAAAACCTGATGATCTGCCCGCCAAATAATGGTCCGATTATGGGTGCAATCGCCATAATAATGGTCAAGGTCGAAAGTTTATGCGCCGCCTCAACATGGGAGAACAGATCGCGGATCATCGCCCGTGCCAACATAGGACCTACGCACGCACCAACCGCTTGAAAGACACGCCATAACACTATCTGGTGGATCTCTGTGGATAAAGCACAGCCAGCAGAACCAATGGCATACAACACCAGACCAATAAATAGCGGTGGTTTACGGCCAAACCTGTCGCTGATAGGTCCCCAAATAAGTTGAGCGATAGCAAAGCCGATAAGAAAGCCAGTAATGGTCAACTCAGCATCGCCTTGTAGATCTTTAGCCATTTGCGGCATGGCAGGCAAATAGATATCGGTTGATAACGAAGTAAACGCCATCAAAGCACCAAGGATGCTGATAAACATCGCACTCGTCTTCGCCGCTTTCGGGCTTGCATTAAGTTCAAGTAATTTCATAGAAGAGGTTTACCAACATCAATTTCTGGGCTGTCACTACATCTGGCCCAATATTGAGCTGCGCGGGGGGAAAATAACAGTGCAGTGATAACACGTAACGTCAATGCACGTTGTGTTTAACTCAAGTTTAGGTTCAAACACTTAGCGCTGGGTTTTCATATCGACCACAAAGCGAGATTTAACATCGTCTTTTGCTGAACGCTCAAACACTTCATTTACCCCATCAGCTTTGATGAGGTAAATGTCTGCAGTGATCTTATGCTTAGCATAAAAATCAAACAGTTCCTGAGTTTCGCCTATACCGAAGATATTAGAACCGGCGAAACTGATCCGATCCAATTCTTTTGGACATCTCGCGGAGTGATCGGTATTTCTGACTTTCCACGTGTGCTCATAAAGTCGTGCGTGTACCCTGTTATTTGGACTCAGACCTATCTTTCCACGGAGCCCAAATAACTTGTCTTAAGTTAGATATAAGAAGATATACGCTGCTTTAACTCAATAATTTATAGCAGATTTTCATGATAAAACAGTAAGAGTTTATCCATGATTTGACTGACATATTCAGGCTTCCAGTACGTCTGAATATGCGTTGCGCCATCAATCAAGAATAGCTCTTTGTTCTTAGCA